>NZ_VWXL01000099.1 GCF_009746625.1 Caproicibacter fermentans | reverse complement strand
CAAAAGTGGAAATAAATTCAGGAGTATAGCGTTGAAATTCGACGTAATCATTCAGTTTGGAACGCCTCTTGAATCCCTTTTCTCTGAATTCCTCTTCCTGCGCCATTTGTTCAGAGGTTCCTTAGATTTTTTATTGGGGTTGAGGAGACAGTATAGATGTATTATTTAATCTTCTCGTACAGCATCTGTATCGAAAATTCTATCCAGTTCCTCGTTTGATGTTATGCCACGAACTTTATTCCTAATCGTTGTTTTTCCCATATCTAGTCGATAGAAATGTTCACGACCATCTACACCTTTTTTAAGTCGAATGAGCTGAATCCTGCCAAATACATCCCAATGCTTCTCTGCGAATTTTGCTAAACCCACTGCCTTAGGATAATTGTCTTTTCGGCTAGGATCGTGTGGTTCTAAAATATCAAAAACATAACCTTGTGCATCAGATCTAACAATAACTAAATCCGGGAACATAGGAGTGGTGACACCGCTGACTTCGTAAGGGATTTCTAGTGACCACTTTTTGCGGTCAAGATTACGTAACCAGCATACAGCACCATTGTTAAGCTCTTCTGTAATAACTCCGCTTTCCCATGGATTCAGTGATGTTTCAAATGTGCCGTCCTCTAAACAATAAAGATGCTGCTCAAATTTACTGCTATTATCTGGTTTAGAAAAATCAATAGAATCTGGTAATATCCATGGTACAGATATCGGTTGTACAGAAGCATTAGTTAATCTTTCATAGACATTCTTTCGTGCCTCGCTAAGTCTAGCAATGGATCGCTTGTTGTTTTCGTACAGTGTTATGAATTCTTCTTCAGCATAGTCATTAATCCTTTCCATTGCATCAGTATCATGTGTAAGAATGATGATTTCTTTTTTTACATCAATATGGTCTCGGGTACTATGACGAATCCAATATTCCTTGTGTAAACCCTCTCCCAACAACCTTCCAGCTTGCTCAAAATGTCGGGAAATATCAAAATCGGACATGGTCATTGTCTGTGTTTCTTCATCAAAGGAGTAGGCATTGTCTCCGTATTCAAATATCAGTGTACCGAGAGCAAAACCAGTAATTGAAGCCCCTCGAGTGTCAAAGTCTCCACTTTCTTTTATCCGTGAAATCTCACCATCCATTTTTGATAAAACAGCATTTTTAACAGTTTTCTGCGCCCCTAAGTCAATACCATCCATCGTCAGTGCACGTGAAAGCTGTATTAATAATTTAAGTGGTGCCTGCTTTCGAGATGAATCTATCCGATAAGTTATGAGGTTATCCATTGCCTCAAATACATCGGAATAGGCAAGGTTTCGTCCAAGTGTAACAAGCTCTTTACTAGTGCCTGTTTCGGTAGGCATAGCAGCCTCACTGTCACGCAGGGCATTAACTACATTCTTCACTGTTTCTTCATCAAAGTATGGAAGAAATAGGCTGACACTATTAAGCTCAGCATCAGAAGAAATCCGTCTTGCCAAAGGTGTACGTATCATACGTCCTAGCAACTGAGCAATATAAGTATAGTCTTGGGCACTGCGGAATGACATCATCGTTTCAGCTCGCGGGCAGTCCCAACCTGTGGAAAGATTCATTTTGAAAAACACAATCAGCACATTTTCTTCTTCTTGAATTCGGGATGCTTCAATTTGCTGAATTTCAACATCACGTACTTTAAGTGTGCCATGGTCATTAAAAGTATGTACTGCTTCTCCAGGCTGTAATTTGCGTCCCAGCGATTCTTCTAGTAAATCGAGGCAAGCCCCCAAATCGGTTTGGGTTGCTATACGATCATTCCCATCATCAACTTGAATAACAAGAATAGGGTTTATCATTTTTTCATCTTCGCGCTCACAGTAAGTCTTCCAATGAGTGCATTTTTTGCGCCAATTATCAATTGCCCCTTTAAACATGGTCATATCAGCATTAAATTGAATATCTGGATAGTGAATAATAATTCTATCTTTCAAAAGACCTGACTCACGAACCTGCTCAGGAGGGACGATGACTTTTTGAACCGTTGAAGTCGTTCCGGCAATTAAGTTATCAAATCTCTGAGGAGTTGCAGTCACACCTATAATTAAAGGCATGACGCAAAGACCGTCATCTTCACTACCCTTAATGAATTTTTGCATGATAGATTGCGCCTTATTTTCTGCTTGCACAGATGTATAAGTTCCCCTATGTGCTTCATCTATCACCACATAAAACTTTTTAGGAATCCGTTTAGCAGTATTAGTAAGGGTTTCCCATATGGAATACTGCCGCTTATCAGATGATGAAGTCAGTAGCTTATCAGAACCGAGTTTTTGTGTATTTAGAAAATAAACGTGACCACCTTCGAAATACTCAGCACTAAAGTTTGAATCAATAGTTACCAAGTCCCTAACAGGGATTTTATCTGATTTGCTTTCAATTTTTAAGCGTGTTTGCTCGTTAAGTTCTGGTGAATCGGAAAGCCAAACAAATACTGAATCTGGATCTCCAATGTTGTCCTCATTACCATAGAGTATTTCTTCAAAAAGAGTCGTCATAATAATAGTTTTTCCCGAACCAGTTGGTGCGGAAAACGAGATTATCTGAGGCTTATTTTCACGCCATACTGCATGAGCATCCTTAATTGCAGAATGCAGTTCACCAAGGGCTGTTTCCTGAAAAGGAAATAATATATCTCTCATTTATGAATCCCTCCTGCTTCCTAACACAAAGTTATCGATATAATCTCGATATAATTGATATGTGTTATTTACTTTTACTCCGGCAGCCATTTCCCGGAATGCTTCCTCGGAGTTAGTTACAAAATAGACCATTTGGATACCGTTCTCTTCAGAAAGCTTTTCGGCAAATTCTGCGAACCGTGTTTCATCGACTAAAATAGCAAAGCCATTTTGCGGAAGAATTAACATCTCTGGTTCTTCATTGTAATTTACTTCTGGTCGCTTTCCAATAGCTCCAGATTTGAGCCAAAGTAATGGTAGTATTTCGTGGAACTGTTGGCCCAATGAAACAAGATTTTTATCCAAGAATTCTAGCTTGAAGTATTCAGCATTTGCAGGAAAACCATCGCTCATTGGACGTTTAACTTGTGATGTTACAATAATGGGGCCTAGCAATTCTGAAACACGTGTCTTAATTGACTTGAATATGGCAGTCGATTTTGAGGCTATATAAAAGTCTGATATTTGATCCTGTTCTTCAATGGCAGATAACCACTCATCAACTGCATTTACATCAAAAAGAATTGATGCTGTATGTTTATTTGAAACAATGAATTTACAGTCTTTGGTTACTAATGATTGCGGCAATTGTGACTTTCCTTCCTTATTTCGAAGTAAAGAAACAATTTGCTTTTTTGCAGCTGCTGTTAATTCTGTAGGGTTATCGACAAAACTTAACTGATAGAATGAACGGTCTACTTCATCAGATACAGTCTGAGTAGTAAAGTACTCACCCGTTAAGACAGAGCTATCATCACGTCTTCCAAGGATACTATACTTTGTTCTAGGCCAAGTTATAGCACGACATATTCCATGTTTTTCCCATTCAATATCACCGGGCTTATAGCCATTTTTTTTCAAGGTTTTTGATTCATCATCTGAGACTTCGTTATTAGTTACTAAAATGCAGCGGCGGTTTCCGTTGTCCTCAGCATTAAGTAAATTTACTGCGTGTAATGTGGTACCACTTCCTGCAAAGAAGTCAACAATCAATGCGTCTTTCTTACCCGAAACTGCGAATGTTAGCGCTTCGCGGACTGCATAGAGTGATTTGGGATATGAGAAGCCACCACCAAGTATGGCCTTGATCATATCAGTACCGTGGGCTTCTGCATTACATAACGGATCTGTCCAGACAGTTTTAGGTGGTTCACTTTCCCTACGAAGAATTACTTCTATTCGGTCTCCTCGCCTTTCAACATACATTCGATCCCTAACAGTTTCTACAGTATCTCGTCCATATCTCCATTTCTTTTCTATGCCATTTTTATCAATAGGCCAGACATAAATGGTACCATCGTCATTGTGTTCTACTTATGCTGATGGATGTAATTCCTTATCAAGTAAATCACCGAAACCGATAATGTTATAATTCGAGTCTAAAATTACGGGATAGAAACATGTTGCGCCTTCATAACGACCTGAGGTACTTCCCCAACGTCTTAGATTATAGACATCGCCACCAGTATGCTGTTTACGGTAAATAATACTATCAGCTGAATATGAAAATATTGCATATTCGTGAGTTACAGAGAATTTTTTACCCTGAGTTCCACCGGGATTATGCTGAATGGTTACGCAAGTATGAGTTAGGTTTGGAAAAATCTCATGAAGAAGAACCCATAGATGCGCATATTCATTATCATCTATTGTAGTAATCAAAACACCATCATCAGCAAGTATTCTTTTTGCAATCTTTAATCGCTTTTGCATCATTGAGAGCCACTTACTGTGTCGCCAGTTGTCACTAGAATCAACATAGTTATTATTGTATTTCCAATCCCGCGCACCGGTGTTGTATGGGGGGTCAATATAAATACAATCAACCTTCTTAGGGTAGAGATATTCCAGTAACTGAAGGGCATGATAATTGTCTGCTTCAATGATTGTATGCCATAAGTTACTATCAGGTGCATTTTTAACTGAATCAATAGGCTGGAGGGTGGGGAAAATTGGCTCGCCAAATTGAGCAACTGAAACTAGCTCCGTGATTGGTATGTTCTCAGTATTACCAGTTGCTTTGTTACGACAAAGGGCAGTATCTCCATCTAATTTCAGCACCGTATATACATTATTAATATGGCCTGTTTTTTGTGCAACAGTAGAGCCACGTTTGATAGAAACCTCATAAAGTGGAGTGCATTCAGGGATATGTTCCTCAAATACAAGTCCAAATTTTTTATTTTTTGAAATGCGGGCAAATTCCTCTTCCAAGCGGCTACGCAAGGAAGTGTCCGGAATTTGGCGCAATAAATCATCAATTGCAGCCATTTCTTTTGATCCTCCTATGTTAATAATCATTCGATTCGTATTTACTCCACGAACGACCAAATAATTCATTTCCGTCCGATAAGCGTAAGATTGCTGTCGATTCTAAAATTTTATGAGCCTTTGTAGTTGTAGAGTCAGCTTTATCAAATGCAATAAAAACCTGACGTCTACTAGCCTGATAACGCTCCAATATGCGTTCCAGATGAACATCCTCGATACGCTTTAAAATATTTGAATCATGGATAAGTGCAGGGATAGGCCGTAATTCAAGTATGCTTAAATCGTACACAACAAGGCTTTTGTATGCTGTTCCCTCACTTGTATTGCTAGGTGTTTCAAAGATGATTCCCTTTTGGGGAGTAATATACAAAAGAGGAGCGGTCTCCTCTCTCTCAGTTACTACGCCATTTATTATTTCCATGCGCAGATTTATGTCATCTTGTATTTCCTCCAACTTTTCTGTTTGTTGCAACAACAGTTGTTCAAGTATTTGTTCCGATTCAGCTCGTGTTTCTTGAAGTTCCTTTTGATGAATTAACTCAGCTGTTTCTTCTTCAAGTTTATCGATGCTTTTAGACACATTAACACACTGGGATAGTACCCTCTCAGACATCTCTTTTGCAAGACCAGATTCTTCAATTTTTCGATTAAGGCGCGTAATCTCTTTGTCATATTCACCGATTAGTGGTTGTAATCGCTCGATTTCCTCATCCATTTCTTCACTTAGAATTTCTCTGATTTTTTTATGAAAATATTCAATCTCTTCAAAAGCCTTTAAATTAGTGTTTGGGAAAAAATGTACCAAGGAATCAAATTCACTTGCGGTGTCGACTTTGTTATCAGCAATATTGTTCTTTATAGCATTTAGCTGTGATTGGAGGCGATTACGCTTGCGAACAAAGATATTCAACTCTTTTTGGATTGCTGAAATTCGTTCAAACGTTTGAGTGTCAAATCCGAACAATGCTAATTGAGCTTCTTCACTATTTTTCATTAGCTTTTGAAGTCTATTCCTCAACGACTCTATTGTTTTTTGGTTACTTTCAATTTTCTCTATATCCACTTTCTGGCGCTGACGTGACTTAAGTTGTGATGATTTAATTCCGAGTTCTTCCTCCATACTTTTTATAGAAGCAAGAATTCTGTAATGCCCAAATAGCTTTAATAGAAAATCTACAGCTTTTTCATCCTGCTCACGTGGTTTTACCAGCAACGGATACTTTTCAAGTGTATTTTCACGACCATAGATACGGAAAAAACGCTCGGTTATTTCTGAAAATGTAAGGGCAGGAAGCTCAATTTTATATTCCTGAAACAGAAATTTCCGAAAATCTTCTAGCGATAATTTTGTAATGAATCGGCCCTCTTCATCGCTTCGATATACATTTTTAGGATCATCCGTACTTCTATAGAAATAGTATGGCTGTTCATCAAACTCGAAAGTGAAATAGATGATATGCGAACCTATTTCCTTTTTTATATCATCAGTTAGGGAGTAATAGCTTTCACCGCCGAATACATAATCTATAATCCATAGAAATGTTGATTTTCCGATTGCGTTGCTACCGCCTGCGCTACCTAAAACTGTATTTAGGCCTGAATTAAACCGGATAACTCGATGATCCGGTGCAAATTTATCACACTGAATTTCCTTTAACATAGCGAAGCACCCTCCCTTCCTCAATTAATTCAATTTTACCTAATGCAAACAAGCAATTTAAAGCACTCAGGAAATCAGCCATGTCCTTTTTACGAAAAGTTGTTATTTCAAACAATTCTTTAGGGGACATGTCCTGTTGTGCCAATACCTCTAAGATATCTGGGAACAGAGCAATAACGCTATTAGTATAAGGAATTACTTTATTTGGTAATCTCATCGAACACCTCACACCTTTGTACGAAGTAGGAGATTATAATCTCACACGCACCTCTATATTTGCGGCCTGTCTTTTCAAACAATGTTTCAACAAGCAGATAGTAAATTTCGCTTTGCGATATATGTGATTCACTTGCATCTTCATACATCCGCCTAACATTTCTAGCAAATTTATCAACGTTTAAACTGTTTTCTCCTGCAAGCCTATATAATGAATCGTTGACCCCTTCATATAACTGCCGAACATCTCCGAGCACCCGGTCTTTCAACCGTTTTTCGGTAATTTTATTTTCTACCTTAACAGGTTCGATTTTTAACTGTGTATCATCGGTTACATCCATTAAATCGACTTCCCGAAGTACTTGTTCAATTTGCTTCTCTATTACATATCGTGAAGTAGCATCTCTTGCCATCATAAGATTTTCCAAGTCACGCTTGTCCGAGAGTAAAGCCAATTTCTCTTCTTCGGAGGCACTTTGCATTTCACGTTCACAATCAACACATAGAACCACTTCATCAGTTTCTGAAAGGCGAACGACCTTAGCGTAGTTAATGTCGTTGCCTTCTTTTTTTATACCTAAAACTCTTCCGCACTTTTGGCATTTGCCCCCTGTTTCTGCAAGCAATACGAGGGAGTGGGCATCAATCGCAATTTCGTAAGCAGTCTTTGGAGTCAAATTACTATATGTATTAATAAGGCTTATGTCTAATCTTTTATCTTCAAAGGACTGTATGTATTCATTTGTTATCTCGCGAACACTACCCTCACAATTTCGATTTTCGACGTTAAGCACTGTATAAAGTAGTGACCTGAGCCCCGAAAACTGAGCCAATAGAAAAGTTAGTCACAATATGATAAAATGCAGATGGAGTGATTAACATGAAGAAACGGTTCAGCGAGGAACAGATCATCAGGATTCTAAAAGAACATG
>NZ_VWXL01000098.1 GCF_009746625.1 Caproicibacter fermentans | reverse complement strand
TGTGTATCATTCCACTCCTTAACATCCGGCCTACCTCCATGGCGTTTCTTTATGCCATGGTAGCCGTTATTCTTGAGTGGGTCAATTCCGCCGGCGATCTCGGTCAATTATACTCCGGCGATAACATCACAGACTTCCGACCATAAAAAGGTCCGAAATTTGATAAACCACCAACCTGTACTTACCTTTTTTTCATCAAACTTTACCGTCTGACAACCTAAAGGAAAAATATATATCATAGGCAATTCAAGAATACAAAACAATACAATAAATTCAAATATATTCCAATTACGTCCAATATAAACACTGACTACCAAAAAAGTAAAGAATGCTATCCAAGCCAATATTTCTGTTCCTAAACATCTTTTATATTTTATCAATTTATCACCTGTTTTTTTGAGATATTCATAAACTGCATCGATTAATGTTTGCCTAAGCCCGAGTACACGATTTACAACAATGCTATCTTCTATCTCATTTAAATCTGTGTGACAAAAAGAAAGCACTTTTTGCAAGAATTTAGCTTGTACAGAGGGGGTTCGTCCGTATTTTAACGATTCTGCCCAAGCACTTCCGCACACATTGAAAGTTGCACCCACTGCCGCATCAAAAAGGAGTTCTCCGGCCACATCCGGCTTCAAAAAGTATTTAGCATCTACATTCTTTACTGTCATTTCTATATATATAATTTGGGAAACTACTGAACTGGCCGCTCCTAATATGGCAGTAACAAGTATACCAGAGCCACCCGTCCATGCTGCAAAGTCAGCGCCCATTCCTGTTAGCATTCCACCAAATAAACCGCTGACGAGACCTGCCTTAGGATCCCCGCCAGTGACCTCCGCTGAAAGCCACCCGAACAAAGCTCCAAAGCCCGTGCCTATAGCTGTAAAAACAACGTGCCCATTCGGGTCCGTATTTATAACGGGATTATTATTCACATAGGCGTAAAGGTTTGAATCGATTGGGTCGCTTGCGTCGTGGTAGCCGGAATCATCTTTACTGATGAATCTGCCGATTTCAAAGTTAAGACATTATGGGAGAAACCGGAACAAGTCCGGTTCCTCCCGCGTGCTACATGTTATTAAAATCTTCTGTGGTCGGCAAATCGCGGAATGGTAGTTTTGAATATTTCTTAATGTCTTCAATAATATGGCCGCGATTCTCCATGGTAATGAAATTCTTATGGTCTTTCACACCATGAATATTGAATCTTTCTTGATTAGTAACAGGTCTTTTAGACACATAAATATATTTTTTATAAGTACCATATCCTGCCCTTACATAAGCAATACCAGTTTCTTGAACTTCTGACCATAAAAAAGTCCGAAATGTAATAACCCACCAACATAAATTTATCCTGCGGTCATCAATTTTTATTGCTTGGTGTGCAAATGGTACAATAATAATTACGGGCAATTCTAATATGCAAAATAGTATTAGGAATTCACTAAACTTCCATGTATGTGCAACAAAAAATATACCTGCTAGAAGAAAAATATATAGCATCCAGATGAGTACTTCTGCTTCTATGCTTCTTCTATATTTAATCATTTTATCACCCGTTCTTTTCCAAATAGTCATAAACTGCATTGATAGCTAATTGCCGGTTTCCCATGATATGGTTGATCGCAACACTTCCCACAATAGAATTTCTAACATCTTGTATGTTGATATTACATAATTGGACTAATTGTTTTAAAAAAGATGACTCTGACGAAGAAGTCCCATATCCAAGCGATTTGCTCCATCCTACTCCACAGACGTTAAAAATACCGCCCAATACTGCAGTGAAAATAAGCTCTTTGATTACATTAGGCCTTGTGAAATATTTCGCATCTACATTTTGGACTGTCTCGGTTATATATATAAGTTGAGATAATAGGGCACCACCTGCTCCGGTTACTGGAGCAACAAACCAACCAACAGCAGGAAGTATTGTAGCTATATCAGCTCCAAATCCAGCTATAGCACCACTAATCGCACCACATATAGCACCCCATTTGGGATCACTGCCAGTCAATTTTGCTGAAAGCCAACCGTATCCCGCGCCAAACAGTCCGCCGAGGATTGTATTGATAAAATGGCCATTCGGGTCCGCATTTATAACGGGATTATTATTCACATAGGCGTAAATCGATTGGATTACTTGCGTCGTGGTAACCGGAATCATCTTTGCTAATGAATCTGCCGATTTCTGGACTATAATACCTGCTATGCAAATTCACTCATAATTTAAAAAGTTGATAGGAGAAACCGGAACGAGTCTGGTTTCTCCCGCACGCTACATGTTATTAAAATCTTCTTTGGTCGGCAAATCACGAAACGGCAGTTTTGAATATTTCTTAATGTCTTCAATCATGTTGCCGCGATTCTCCATGGTAATGAAATTTTTACGGTCTTTCACATGAAGAATATCGAACCGTTCTTTATCTGTAACATACCTTTTAGAGATATAAACATATTTCATGTATGTACCATACCCACCTCTTGCATAGGCCGCTCCTATTTCATGAACTTCTGTCCAGAAAAAGGTACGTAACTTTATGAACCAAAAATTTAAACATACTCTATCATTATAAATCTTTACGGTCTGACATATCGGAAGGAGAAGTAATGTCGGGCCCACCAAAATACTGAAAAGGATTAGAGAATCAGTCAAATTCCATCTACCATTTATAACGAGCCAAAGACCCACCCCCAAAGGAAATAAAATGATAATACCCACTAGTATCATAACTTCTATGCTTCTTGTATATTTTACCATTTCATCACCCATTTTTCTCCAAATAGTCAAAAACTTGATTGATTACTAATTGTTTGTTTCCAAATATGCCATTAATGAAAATATTGCCTACTATGGAGTTTCTGACATCTTGTATGCTTATATTACAAATATATATCAATCTTTTTAGAGGATTAATTAATTCTTCTGGAGGCTTGCCATAGCCAAGAGAATCACTCCATCGGGCACCCAACATACTAAAAGTCCCACCTAATATTGTACAAAAAATAATACTCCCAGCCACTTCTGGCCTTGTGAAATACTTTACATCATATCCTTTTGACATTCCAATATATATAATCTGAGAAACAAATGCACTGGCATATGCAGCTATTGTAGTAGTAACTGCACCAATTGCAGGGAATGCAACAGCCAAATCCATAGGCATAAAGGTTTGAGTCGATTGGGTTACTTGCCGTGGTAGCCGGAATCATCTTTGCTAATGAATCTGCCGATTTCAGGGTTAATACCTGCTCTACAAATAAGACGTTTATGGGAGGAACCGGAAATAGTCCGGTTTCTCCCGCACGCTACATGTTATTAAAATCTTCTTTGGTCGGCAAATCACGAAACGGCAGTTTTGAATATTTCTTAATGTCTTCAATCATGTTGCCGCGATTCTCCATGGTAATGAAATTTTTACGGTCTTTCACATGAAGAATATCGAACCGTTCTTTATCTGTAACAGGTCTTTTAGAGATATAAACATATTTCATGTATGTACCATACCCACCTCTTGCATAGGCCGCTCCTATTTCATGAACTTCTGTCCAGAAAAAGGTACGTAACTTTACGAACCAAAAATTTAAACTTACTCTATCATTATAAATCTTTACGGTCTGACATATCGGAAGAAGTGACCTGAGCCCCGAAAACTGAGCCAATAGAAAAGTTAGTCACAATATGATAAAATGCAGATGGAGTGATTAACATGAAGAAACGGTTCAGCGAGGAACAGATCATCAGGATTCTAAAAGAACAT
>NZ_VWXL01000097.1 GCF_009746625.1 Caproicibacter fermentans | reverse complement strand
TCAAAGCTGGCGTTCAGACAGTACCGCCGGTGGACATTCCGGCGGTACTGTGACTGGCGCTCATGTAACCGGCGATATGGGTCATTTCCGACCGGCGTTTTGGGTCAAAAAAGTTCCGGCGTTGACAAAAATCTATATTATCGATTGAAATAAATGTATTTGCTTCTGCTTTTCCTTTTACGTCCTGAATTTTTGTACTACAGGAAATAAAAGAAAAGCTACATATTATGATTGTGCATATTATTGCTATGAGCCTATTAATTTTCAAGTTAACCACTTCCTCTACATATGAAAGCTGTTGCAAAGCTGTAACTCTGCAACAGTTTCCATTAACATCAGTATAAAATTGATAATAGTCACTAAAGATTCTATTATTGAGCGGAAAAAAGCCTGATTAGCATTATTACAGGATTGAATTTTGAGTGGTCATTACCCAAATGATGATTATCCTTCTATTGACTTTTAAAAGTGATAATTTCATCATTATTAATCGATTCTATAATGACATTGGCGTTAACGTGGTATCCTTTCTCAAAATATCCAATAACTGTTTTCTCGTGCTTATTACCCTCTTTATCAAAATAATAAATCCACATGGAATTTTCAATAAATTTTTCATTTGGGGTAATTCCCACTCGATACTTAGATTCTTTTTGTATTGTCGGAATTTCTAGGTCTTTTTCATTATGGTGATAAGCTATTTTTAGGTTGCTTATGTCGCAATTTGTATGATTATAAATTGTAATAGATATTTGTGGCTGATGAAAGTAATATATGATGAAAAATAAGCCCATTAAAATCAATGAGAGTATTGCGATCCCGACTACCTTTTTACTACGCTGCATAAAATTCACCTGTAATATCAATCGTTAATTTTCTATTTCCATGAATCGTCGATTCCCTTTGGGTCATGTAGTACGAGATCAAACAGCTTTTTTGCGGATTCGGAATCATCGAACTGGTAAAGGTAATGCCCGTTTTCAAAATATGGCCACCGTTCGAAAAAATATTTTTCTCCGGTTGACATCACGATTTTAACCCAATTGGGCTTGGTCCCATAAATAAAAATACATTTTGGCTTATATTTTGCTTCCTTGGTTCCATTGCTCAAGAATTTCCGAATCGGTCGTTTTCGTGCCGGTTATCCCCATGTTTGATACGGTAACGGAAACAATTGTACCGGTAGTGATGCCGTGATAATCTTTCATCTGTTCAACGCTTTTATATGGGGCGACTACCGGATACAAAAAAGGAAAGGCAATTAAAACGGCAAGCACTAACACAACTATTCGGATAATACTTTTTTTCGGTGTGGTTTTTGCCTTAATTTTCATGTAATTGTCCTCCAAAAACAATGAGAAAAAAGTTGAAATAGCCATCTGTAAAGCACTTAATGCAAGGATTATATCGCATAGACATAATCCTTGCATTTTCTGGATGAATAAAACTCCTAAGTACAGAAGTACAGACGCTTTATTTACTCATCCCCGAAATCGTGCTGTATTCATGGCTATTGCACATTCTGTCATGGCGCTTAAAAAAACACGTTAGACCCTGCTGCGTTGCGCCCTTGCCTGTCGGCCGTTTTAGTTTGTTGAAAAATTCAGTAAAGCATATAATATGCAAATCGAACGTTTTAGTATGATATTACTAATTTGGATATAGCGAATTCAGATAATAATTTTTTATCCAATTATAGCATGTTGTGAAATCTTAGCCTAAAGCTTGGTTCTACACTAATTTAGCGCTAACGCTCTCTTGATTGGATAAAAAGTTAAAATCAAATCATACTTCCTGTTTTGAACATGATTCCAATCCATTTCTTTAAAATGAGCAGGAATCATTGTATACGGCAATTTTAGTCTCACAGTTTCTCCTGACTTTAATTTTGGATGTAAAGAAGTTCCCGCTGGATTTATTGCAACGAACGCATTCATTACGATTCCATTAACCCAGTAATTAGATTGTAACCAGGCATCAGAGATATCAATTTCAGCATTTTGTTTATTATTGTTGGTAATTTGTATGTCAACAACAATTGCTTTTATTTCTTCGTTTTCTATATAAATATTTTCATATAATTCCTTATTGTTTTTCTTTAGATCGTTTTCATTAAAAAATTCTGTACTTAAAACTTTCAAGCTAAACCCATCATAAGAGACTGTTTGATCTTTAGCATAAGAAATAAGTTGTGCAGGGGGGTATTTGTGATTGATATTATTGAATTGGATTCTATATAAACAAGCAATCATCAGTGCTACGCAAAGAAAAAGAAATTTCCTTTTTATTTTCATATAGCATCTACCTTATAGAAATTTTTAATTTCGCCTGATTCAATTTCATAAATTTGGTCGGATAAAAATTCTAGTTCATCCTTATCGTGGCAAGAAATTAAAATTAGTTTTCCATCATTTTTTAAACTTATTAAAAGCTCTTTTACTATTTGAACACTTTCTTCATCCAATGCATTGATTGGTTCATCAAGTATAATAATGTCTGGTTTTTCCATAATTGCAGCAGCGATTCCTAGCTTTTGCTTCATTCCTAGAGAATATTTTTTGAATTTCTTTTTGTCATAAGGATCTAATCTTAAAGATAACATAGTATCAGCAATATCTTGCGCTGAAATAATATTTTTAATTTCAGCTAAAAGCTTTAAATTTTTAAATCCTGAATATGCATCAATAAATCCAGGTGATTCTATCAATGCACCAATACTTTTAGGAAATGAAATTTGCGTACCCAAGATATCTCCGTTGATATTAATTTCACCACTAGTTGGTAGAATCAATCCGCAAATGGCACGCATAAGCATTGTTTTCCCGGAGCCATTTTTCCCTTTAAGTCCATATATATGTCCTGACTCCAGAGAAAGGTTAATATCATGTAAAATCTGTTTGTGCTCAATAAGTTTTGTATAGTTTTTAATTTTAATATACATATCGAGACTCCCTTCTATCATTTTTTTGAAGCCATAACATCATAGTGTTGTATTTTTTTAGCTCCAATAGCGATGGATAATGCAATGCATATAATGCTAATAATAATGCCTGTATTTGCCGAAACTCCATCTGAAATGAAAAGATTATTTCGGTTAAGCATTAAATAATTACCGAGCAAAAGTGGATGACATTTGTAAGCTGAAGCGACCAATAAAATAATTATTGCAATATATCCAAAAATTAAACTATCTGTTATAAATGAAATAATTAACTGGATGAAAGCAATAGCCATTGACACAATAAAAGGAAGTAGAATCCCTACATAAAAAATATCTTGTGTCCGAGCATTGCTAGTATTAATTTTTGTTACGGCTGCATTCACTTCGTGATTCATTTCAAAAAAGGTGTGACCTGTACCTAGTGTAAACAAAAGCAAGATGAAGTAACCAATTACATAAAAAATAAAAATACCAATAGCTAGCCACAGGCACTTACTTAACCACCAATAAATCCGCTTTTGTGAACGTAATAAAACTTGTTGTCCATAAGAGTGTATATCCGATAATGGATAGCAATTAAACATATAAAAGAAATATAAAAATAATAAAATCCATATACCTGGAATAGAAAACGTCTTGTAAGAGCTAGGAATATATATCGGAACACCTTTGAATATTTCTATGATATAGTCAAGAAAACCAACTTTTATATTTAAAAAATGAACAGATATTGCTTGATTAAAAAATAGTGCTGATATAATAAAAATGCAAGCTGTTACAAAATATTTTTTCCAAGATAACATAACTCCAACTAAAAAATCGTATTTTAAAAGATAAAAAAATGAATATTTATTTCTTTTCATCTATAAATTCCTTTCGACTACTCATAATATAACCGAGTAAATAAACACTCAAAAGAAATAGGATAATAGGTAATAAATTTATATAGTTATAATCTCCAAGCCAAGAAGTATATTGAAGAGACATGGTTTCTCCATATAGAAAAGACCAGTTCGGAAAGAAGACAGAAAAGCAATTAAAAGTTAGTACAACCAACCAAGCGATAATGCTTTTATTGGACATCCATACGATCAATTCAAATACTATCCCTGTACATAATGCTCTTAAGATATTTATTAAAAAAAATCGAATTAAGACCTGATGAAATTGCGTACTATAATTTATGCGCAGAATTACGCTGTAATAATAGCTGGTCTTAGAAATCCAATTGATACAACTAACTGAATAGAAACTCCCTATGAAACAAGTGAAAAGCGATAGTAGTAAAATAAAAAGGATAGAAACTAGCAGTATTTTTATACACATCTTATTCCATAAATTGTGCTTATTTGAATTTCGTAAAACAAAATTTGTATCAAGCTCATATTTCATCAAATTTTGAATAAAGAAAAGCTGCAAAGGAATGTAACATAGTGCAAATATAAAATTGTTTGAGGAGGCAATGAGACAATCTGCCAAAGATATACAACTGTTATTTTTAAGGACAAGATTAGAAAGGTTTCCAATATCCAATAAAATTAATAAGATATCTAAGCTTACTATGATCATAAGAAGATTTATGTTTAAATTGAGTTTTCTAAAAAAATCCTTAATCCAAAGCATCGCGCTTTATTCCTTTCCAAACGACTCCTAAGAAAGTACCGAGCAATAAAATCATAAATTCCAATAAAACAATCTTGAAATTCGCATATGGAAATGATGGGGTTAAAAAGTACTCAGGAATCCAAGCCAACATTTGCGAGTTTGTACTAATATAAGTCATAATTGAAAAGAAAGCTATATATAATAAAAATGGAAAAATCACAACAATAAAGCGGTGCTCTACAAAATCACTGATTAACAGTGAAATAGTTGAAAATGCCCCGCTAAAAAGGAAGGCCATAATAATGAATAGTAAAGTATAAAATATTGGTTCTGAATAATAGAGGGTATTCCACATACTTGTTTCACCAATACTTGAATAATATGGATCTGGAGCCATTGATGGCAAAAGAAGATTCGTTACCAAAAAGTTTATAAGTAATGGGATTGAGAATGCAAGACCGCCGCTTATAAAGGCAGCAATATAACGAGAAATGAAATAATCTTTTCTTGTTACTCTGATTAGGAAATTTTTTAAATACCCTGTCTTTTTGTCTATAAAGTATGAATCTGCATAAGGTAACACTGCAATAATTGGAAGCAAAAGATAATATAAAAATTGTTCCATTCCCACTGGATTTGCTCCTAACCATACTTGAAAGACATTGGCCGGTGGCAAATTTTGACTAAAATTTGATGCCGCAAGTCTATTGTTTCTAAGAAAAGCAGGGAAAACTTGTTGAACAAAATTAGAAATTGCAATGAGTGACCCTAAAAGACAGGCAAATAAAAATTGACAATTAAAAATAGAACGATATAAATCAATTTTAAGCAAATTTTTCACTTTTTTTCTATGTCCTCCTGCCGAATTTGAATAAATTTAGCTTCATCACTATTTAAATATTTTTTAGTCTTAGGATCATAAACCATGGATGCAGACTCATTTGTTATGCTAAACACCATTGTATATGAGCTATCTAGGTATTTATCTTCTGCAATATAAACTAATTCAAACGCTACATGTTCCTTTGGCTTAAAAACAAACTGCATTGCATCTTTTTTTTTCGAGTTTTCAATATTATGATTCATAGCAACTGGTTCTGTGCTATACATTTCAGTTCCTGCGGTTCCATTTTTATCCCTAAAATCTAAACTATTTGTATTTAAGTATAATTCTTGTTCTTGATTAAACATGTTTGTTATATCAATCTGTAATAAAATGTAAGAAAATTTGTTCGTAATATTTCCTTCGCTGTCGGCAGTTACTTCATTCCATATTTCAGTAACCGGAAAATTTATAATATTTCTGGATTTTGACTCAGTCACTTTATTAATTCTATATTTAAAGCTATGTACGGCACCATCAGTTTCTACTTCATCGCCGACATGATAGAGTGTATTATCTTCATGAGTTTTCTCAGAACCAACAGAGACACTTGATGATGTTTTATCTAAACTCTTATTCCACATATTATCTTTGCTACCCGAAGGTAAAAGATTGAGTTTGATCGTTAAGGGAACTACAATAAGAATTACTAAAACTATGATAATAGCAAGCATAATAGCCTTAATTGACTTATTCATAAAAATCTCCACT
This sequence comes from Caproicibacter fermentans, assembly GCF_009746625.1. GTDB lineage: Bacteria > Bacillota > Clostridia > Oscillospirales > Acutalibacteraceae > Caproicibacter > Caproicibacter fermentans. Next base: position 205 of record NZ_VWXL01000097.1, on the reverse strand, counting down.
TCAAAGAGCAATTTCAAAGAGCAATATGGCCTGTTAAAAACAGGCCATATTTGAATTTAAACAGGCATAAAAATATATTTAGGGAACCTCTGATTTAATCCGCCCCTCTACCGAAGAGAGGAGAACTCTGGTAAAATAGAACTATCAATTCACAGGCGGTGCAGAGAAATGAAAAAGCAACAAACTTTTACGGATATCGAATATA
>NZ_VWXL01000096.1 GCF_009746625.1 Caproicibacter fermentans | reverse complement strand
GTCTGACCCCGGCACAAGTTGCGGGCCTAAACCTTTCTGCCAGAAGCAAACGCAAGCTTTTCCTCGTCGCTTGAAGCAATTGGCTGATTTCCCTTCTTAATCTTTCATGTTTACTTTACAAAGCCATATTTTAATGTAAGAATATTTTTATAAATTATTGGCAGACGCGCGATTGATTTCGTCAGCGCATCTGCTTCATCTATTTCAAAACGCCAATCATCCGCCAGTTCTATGCTTTCGTCCAGTGAAACCATCGGATGATTTTTTCGTTGCCGATAAAGGTTGATTGCGCAGTTTCTAACCATAATAACAATATAGCTCTTGGTTTTGTGACAATCCACATCCGAAATATTGTCTAAATTCTCGATTATTTTTACAAATGTCTGTTCCACTGCGTCTTCCGACAGATAATCGTCCTTCAAAATCTGGTTGGCAATATAAAACATAAGCTTGCGATATTTCTCATATAACAGGGTGAATTTGTTTTTGTCCTCGTCTGTCTCAAGCATAGACAGGAAAAAGATCAGCATGTTGTGCCTCCCACGACAAACTCTCTTGTAAGTTGTCATTTTTCGACTATGCTATTTATTATAAAGGAAAAACGCTGAAAAGGCAATTTGCAGAATTGCTTACGTTGGTGGCACGTTATAATGAAAACCAACCGATAAACCTGCTTTTGTGGTTAGTCGGCCTTATTCCAGCCACTCCTTAAATTCCTCCAACGATATCTTCCCATTGGCGCACTGCTCCCGCATTTTCCTCGCCTGCTCCGACCATTCATAAAAGGCTTCCTGTGTGATTTTCCCATACTTGATCCACGCGAACCGCTTCTTGTAAGCTTTGCTGTACGCCTTGAATGCCGGATTTTCCTTTTTCTTTTTCTCCCAAACCCGCAGCGCACCGATTTCCTTACAAGTGCGTCCGGCGCTGTCGAACGGCCTGTCGCAGTATTCGGTGTTGATGTGCCCGGTCAAGGGAAAGTATTTTCCGCAATTTTTGCAGACGCGGAACGGCAGCTCCCTCGTGAGGCATTCCCGAATAAAATAGTCGATGATTTCGTAAATGCCTTTCGGGTACAGCACCTCAGTAAAGGTTTTCCGGTCAAGCCGTTCAAAGCGCAGGGCCAGCGGCTGAAACGGAAAGATCTCAAGACCGTTCGTGCTTTTCCCCTCATAATACTCCGCCATTTTCTTCTGAACCGGCTCTTTGGGTGACAGAACGTCCAAAATGTTTTCCAACAGATGTTTAACTTGGTCCTGTATCGTAATAATCTCGGACGGGATATGCGTCAACTTTTTATAGGGTAGCAGATCAATCGCGTTTTCAAATTTCTTCTCTTCCGCCTGTTCCAGACGGTCGAGCCAATCAAGACGAACAAGCTCAAAATAAATGTGCTTCTTTGCAATCGTGTCCAGCCCCTTACGGATTTCATCGGCAAGCCGTGTGTCTTTCTCCGAATACAGTTGACGGAGATCAGCGCCCATTTTCTCAAACAGATTGCTGTATGACGTAATATCCAGATATAACAAATCCATCAGGCTTTGCGAAAACGCGAAGCCCTTTTTTATTGTTTTGAGTTCATTCCCATACTCGAAATATTCCTTTTCTCCGGATATGTAAACCTTAAAGCTATACGCCATTCCTGTCACCTCAATATAGATTATGGACTTATTGTAAATATATTATACATAGGTATTGACAAGAAAGCAAGACGGGATTAAGATGTTAATGTAGACTACAGTATATATTTATTATGATAGTCTATTAATAACAAAAAGGAGGCCCGCTGAAAATTGAATAGCATATCCGGCAAGAGATACGAAAGCCTTACAAACAGTTCCGTCAAGACCCCCGTGAGGGCGAGCGAGCCGGTCCAAAAGGGCCGATACCTGCAAGGCTGGGTAATACGCGGTGGCTACTGCGGTGCAGAGGTCAGGCGCAGGAACGGCAGTCGGGATATGTGCAGAAAAAGGCCGCAAAACCACGGCAATGGCTTTGCGGTCCGGGAAAAAAGAAATTCACTTTATCACCAGTATAGCAGCGGAGCCGGGGAAACGCAAGCCCTTCCCGTGTGGAAAGCGAAAGGGTACTGCAGAAGCTGGAAGCCGCGCGATACTACCCCGAAGGGATAGGCCAGCATATTGTTTGTATTGACGGGGCGCTGCCCCGCAATCCAAACATGCTGGCCGGGGGCAACCCCCGGACCCCCGAAGGACGTTTCCCCCAACTCCCAAGGGGGAGAAAGGACAGCGAATGCGCAAGGAAAAAATGTTTGCCATGCGGATGAGTCTGCCGGATTACGAACGCATCCGCCGTAAGGCGGAACAGGCGGGCATGAGCATGACAGGGTTCCTCACCTCGTCGGCGTTAGGAAAATCCATCGTCGTGGTGGACGGACTGGACAAAACCACCGCCGAACTGAAAGCCATCGGGCGGAATCTGAACCAAATCACGACCCTGTGCAACATGGGGAAAATCCGGTGTCCCGACTTGAACGAAGTGCAGCAGGGCTTCGGCGCGGTGTTCGATTCCCTGTACGGCCTGATGGACCGGGGCTGACCGATGGCGATAATCTATGCGGTCAAAGAGAAAACGCAGAGCAGAACGGCCATGTCCAAGGTCATGCGGTATGTGTCGCAGGACAAAAAAACCGTTTACGAGGGTCGACAGGGGAACCGGATCAAGCTGGTGTCAGGGCAGAACTGCTGCGGAACGACCGCCTTTCAGGAATTCATGGCGACCAAGCGCCGATACCGGAAAGAAAAGGGTGTATATTTCTATCAGTACGTGCAGTCCTTCAAGCCGGGAACGCCGATTACGCCGCAGAAAATCCACCAGATGGGTGTGGAGCTTGCGAAATATTTTGACGGCTACGAGGTTCAGATCGCCACGCACATCGACCGCGACCACTGGCACAACCATCTGGTGGTGAATTCGGTAAGCTGTGAAACCGGTCTGAAATTGCAGTTCAACGAAAAGAATCTGGAACAACTCCGAACCCTCTCCGACCAAATCTGTCAGGCGCACGGGCTGGAAGTATTGAAACCGTATCGGAAGCCGGAACATAGGCCGATGCTCGCGGGCGAATATCGGGCGGCGGCGCGGGGCGGCAGCTTTAAATTCAGGTTGATGTCAGCCATCGATCAGGCCATGAAGCAAAGCCGCACCAAAGCCGGTTTTATCGCCTGTATGGAACGGATGGGCTACAAGGTGAAATGGGAGCCGCATTACAAATACATCACCTACACGACCCCCGAGGGCCAGCGGTGCCGGGACAGCCGGCTCCATGAACAAAGATATCTCAAAGCGGAAATGGAGGAATATTTCAATGCCGGACTTCGAGAAACTCAAGCAGCTCAACCAGCCGGAGAGTGCCTTGCCCGAGCCGCCGGAACAGACGGTCACGGTGCCGTATCTGCCGCAGGTCAGCGCAATCCCGACCGAGCAGTGGAACCTCATGCTGAATGGTCAGCAGACGACCATTCAGCGGCTTCAGGATCTGTCGGCCTACGTCGCGGTTCTGCCGAGTGTGGACGACGTGACCAAAATGATGGAGCACTATTACCAGAACGTTTACTATCAGCAGACCGAGAATTTGAAGGATACGGTCCGGCAGGAGAGCCGGGCGATTACGGAATCGGTGAATACGGGGATGGAGAAGACGAGGAATACGACGGCCCGGACGATACAGAATATGCTGAATCAATGGGAAGCGAAGCTGATGCACCGGGATATGTCCCCGCTCAAAATCAAGGCGAAATGGGCAGGAATCGGGGCATTGATCTCGGCGATGTTCTTGCTCTTGCTAAAGCTGTTGAAGATCTGGTGAATCCGTATGACCCGCAGCAGGAACGGGAAAAGCCGAAACCCATTCATAAGAAAAGGCATAAACGGAAGAAAAAACAGGTTCTTTCCGAAGACGAGGAACAGGGACTGAGCATGTAAAGGGGGAGTTTTGTGAAGTTTAATCATCAAAAGTTTGATTGGAATTGGCTTGTCGAGCGTTTGAAATTTACCCTGACCGACCGCCGCGGCGGATGGAACATGCCGCCGTCCCCGCCACCAACTCATACGAAGAAACCATCTTCTTACCGGGAAGTGACCATCGGCAAGGTACTGTACCGGCTCACCAGTGTTTTCGAGGGCAGCAAGGACATTGACAAGGCGATGGAACGGCTGGCCGTCCAGAACGCTGTAAATCCTCCGAAAAAAGAATAAAATCGGCCGTATGCGTCTGGACTGTCGGCGGTTCCTGCGATATACTGAGTCTGATAATACTGCCGACAGTTTGGGCTTGCGGAAAGTGAGGAAAAATGTTAACGGTCCAACAAAATTATAAGGTCGGCATTTACGTCCGTTTGAGCAAGGACGATGAACGGGCGGGAGAATCGGTCAGCATCGAAAACCAGAAGCTGATGCTCACCAAATACTGCGAGGAACAGGGCTGGAACGACTATTTCACCTACTGCGACGATGGTGTGAGCGGCACGACGTTCGACCGCCCCGGCGTGTCCCGGCTCATTGAGGACGCGAAGGACGGCAAGATTAATCTGATACTGGTCAAGGATTTAAGCCGTTTCGGACGGAATTACATTCAGGTAGGTCAGTTTACGGATTATCTGTTTCCAATGATCGGCTGCCGCTTCATTGCGCTGAACGATGGCGTGGACACCATCAACAGCGACAATGACATTATGCCGTTTCGCAACTTATTTAACGAGTTCCAGAGCAAAGACACCAGCAAAAAGATCAAGGCGGTCAAACAGGCGCACGCCAAATTGGGAAATTATCTCGGCTGTTATGTGCCCTACGGTTACAGGGCCAGCCCCGACGACAAGCACAAATTCATCATCGACGAAGCCGTTGCCGAAAACGTCCGGAAACTGTTCCGCTATCGCCGGCAGGGGCTGGGGTTCCGGAAAATCGCGGGGCTTCTCAACGCGGAACATATCCTGCCGCCGAGGGATTACTATTACCTGACCAAAGGTGTGGAAGACAAAGGCCGCCGCAACCACTGCTGGAATGAAGTCACCGTAAAAAAAATGCTTCGCAATGAGGTCTACATCGGCCACATGGTCCAGAACAAGCGCGGCACAATGTCCTACAAGAACAAAAAGCAGATTGACAAGCCGAAGGATGAATGGATCAAGGTTGAGCATACGCATGAGCCGATCATCGATATGGATACGTGGAACGCCTGTGTAGAGTTGGATCAACGGCAGTGCAAAATGCGCAGTGTCAAAGGAACCAGCGAACCGAGCCTGTTCGGCGGGCTGTTGCGTTGCATGGAATGCGGGTTCAAGATGCGGTACACCGAGGAAAACCATACTTATCCGAAGAAGGGTCACGTTAAATATATTTCCTACATGTGCGGCAGCTACGCCCGAAGCGGCAAAAGTGCCTGTTCCGCGCACATTATCTACCTAAGACCGCTTTCTGAACTGGTGCTGGACGATATCCGCCACAGGGCAAAGCGGGTTCTGGAAGACGAGGACAGGGTGCGCCGGGAGCTTTTGGAACAGAAGGCAAAGCAGAACGACCGGCAGACCAAAGCCGACAGAATCACGCTGAAAGCCACGGAAAAGCGCCTTGCGGAGCTGGAACGGCTTACGCAGGCGCTGTATGAGGACAAGGTACTCGGCACGGTTCCCGAAGCGGTATTCAAAAATCTGCTGACGAAGTACGAAGCGGAGCGCATGGAAAAACAGTCGCTGGTGCAATCTCTGAAACAGAAGCTCGCCGATACCGCACAGGACGAGCGCGACATTGAGCAGTACCTTGCGAACATCCGAAAATATGTGGCGGTGGAGCAGCTTGACCGCGAAATGCTTCTGGAATTAATCAATTACATCGAAATCGGGGAGCGCGGCGAGAAGGACGGGCAAAAGTACCGTGACGTGGTAATTCACTACAATCTGGTCGATAAGGCAGGGTAATCCCCATACCCTGCTTTATGAGAAGATTACTAATGATGAATAGGGAGACAATCAAGCCACACCAACCATCAATATGCAGATGCAGCAGGGAATCAATCAAAAATGAAACAGTAACAACCGATGTGGAAACTGCATCGCTGATACAATCTGCGGCAGCCGCTTTATATGCGGATGAATTATTTTCTTTACTCTTTTTTGTGTCAAAGAGAAACAGAAATAACTTTATGCCGATAGAAACCAGCATTACCAAAAGAATAAAGAGATGAAACTTCGTCTCAGAAGGATTTTTGATCGCATAAATGGAATCGCGGAGAGATTCCCAACCAACCAGAATAATGGAGCATGAAACAACAATTCCTACAACCCATTCGATTCGTCCATGACCATTTTCGTGTCGCGTACCTCCCAGCGTGGAGGCAACTTTCACGCCCAAAGCCGTCATCAGCGATGTTACTGCGTCTGAAAGATTATTCGCCGCATCAGCAGAAATCGATGCCAAACCGCTAATACTCCCGCATATGTATTTGAAAACTCCAAGGCACAAATTTAAGATAATTGGCAACATATTTTCACGCTTTCATTTTTGCTTTTCTATCCACCATAAATGCCATGAAGGCAGCTGCTAAATGGCTAATCAGAATTGCAATCCACATACCGTCGAGTCCAAGAGACCCACGAATAAACACCGTTGCAAGTGGCACTCGAATGACGATGTAATAAATAAACATGAGTGCCATAGATAGATTCACTTTGCCCATGCCCGCCATTTTAGCTGTGAAAATACTTGTTACCATGTAGCACAAATATCCGATGCCGATGATTTTCAAGCCATGGCTCACGATCGCAGCGACGGCAGGTTCCTTTACAAAGGCCATTGAAATCTGTGCCCCAAAAATGAGAACGAGAACAGTCAAAGCTGCTTCCATCACAGCACCATATATTAGGGCAGTCCGCATATAATCTTTGATTCTGTCATTACGCTTTGCGCCATAAAGCTGCCCAACAATCGTAATTAACGCCATATTCATCGCCATCGCCGGATAGAAAAGGATATTCTCGATATTTTTCACAACTCCATACGCAGCTATCGTTGTAACATCAAATCGATTTACAAGAATAACCATAACCATAGAGCTGATTGCCGGAATACAACTCTGTGTGCTTGTCGGAATTACTGTTTTCAAAATCCGAGATACACGCTCCAGGCAGAAACCATTCAGACTCAGTCCGAAGTAGGCTTTTTTCTTTCCATAGATAACAGCAAACAGCAGGCACAATACCTGAGAAAGGACCGTGGCGATTGCTGCGCCTGAGATTCCGAACGCCTTGATGAACAGTGGATCAGCTACAAGATTGATGACGGTTCCCATCAGCATTCCTTTCATCTGGAATACAGGATCGCCAAAACTGCGATAGATAGATGTCAACTGCATGTAAAGAAATATTGCCACATAGCCAATCAGGGAAATAGCGAGGTAACTTCTGGCATCCTTGTATATATCATCTGGAGTCTGAAATACCATCAGTAACTGGTTTAGCAAGCATTCCAGAACAACGATCACCGATACCGCAAATACGACTGACATTACAATTGATGTCCCGATTACCTCGTCAGTTTTCTTCTTATCACCAGCCCCCACAAGCTGGCTGACAACAACGGATGTGCCATTACCAATACCTGTTGTGAGCGCATACAGCAATATGCTCACTGATCCAGCAGTCGTAAGGGCAGCATATCCGCTCTCGCCCAGCAGATTGCCAACCCAGATACTGTCAACCAAATTGTAGGCCAGCATAAGGATCATTGCCATCAAAAGCGGCATGACCATTTTTAGTAATGCTTTCCCAGTATCACCATTTACAAAATCAATTTTCTGCTTCATGTTTTTCTCCTTTGCTGAATAAATTTCATTCATTAAATATTGAAAAAATATATGGAGCGCATTTGCTCCACATATTTTTTTCTCTTTCACAGCTCCAGTAACTTATACCAGGCCAAACGTACCTTTTCCATGCGTTCCTCGTCCGTCAGGCCTTTTGTTAAGCACATGCCTACCCAGCCATATATCCCTATAATAGCTGCACTGTCCGTATCCTCTATTGTGATTTCTCCGTTTTCCTTTGCCTTTCGCAAATGCTCCTGCACATAAGGGATAATCTTCTTTGTAACCTTAAGAAAAAGCTCGTCGTGCATCCTCTGACTGTTCCCCGAATGAAATAGCTTGTAAAGTCCCTGATCTTCCTTTTCGGCATCCGTCATAAATTCCATATGGCTTGTGATGCTGTCGATCAGTTCCCTGATCGGCATATCAAAGCTTGTTTTACGCAGGTTTTCCTGCGCAATCAGATCGGCATACTTCTCTAACGCAGCATCATAGATTTCTTCTTTCGATTGATAATAACGATAACACAATCCCTGAGAAATATTCAGTTCTTTTGCAATATCCGCAATAGTGGTCTTGTCATAGCCTTTTCTGGCAAACACTCGGATTGCACCATCGAGTATCTCCTGTTTCCGGACATCTGGCTCTTTTACCGTTCTCATAATGACTTCCCTTGCTTTCATAGGACTGTATTAAGAATAGCACAATGTGCACAACTTGTCAATGAGTAATGTTCATTCATCTTTTAATGCCTCAATCCAACAAAACTGGCAAGCAATGCAGAGTGGTACACACTCTGCATTTTTGCTCTGCAAAATTGCTTGTTGGGGAGGTCCCCAATCCCCCAAACAACTCCTTAGCAGAGCTGGCTGCGCGTTCCGTTGGAACGCTTTTCCGGGCAGAGGCCCGATAGGTTGCCGGTGAAAAGACCCAGGGGCTTTTCTCTGGGCAACCATAGGAAAGAAGCTCAGCGTTGTTCTTTGCGCTGAGCCTCTTTTTCTTTCTCCGGCTCCTTTTCATCATACCCAAGCAGACGGGCAACATTGGCCTTTGCCATCTGCAAATCACGCATTTCCTGCCGGGTGCCGGAGTATTCAGGATAGAGCTTTTTCTTTTCCGACAGAAGTGAAGCATACTCGTCCTGGAGACTTTTGACGGTGGGCAACTTTTTGATCCCCATATCGTCAAAAGCCTTTTTTGCAGCCTTGTGGAGTAAAATATCTGCCTCATGTTCGGCCAGAAACTTTTTGGAGTATCCGGCTTTCCGATAGGCCACATATACCTCACGGGTTTTGGCATAGTTGATGATGTGCTTACGGAGTTCGGTGATCTCTGCCATGCGCGTCTCCACAGCCTTGATCTGATCGGACAGCTCATGGTATCGGGCGGTGACTTCATCTGTTTTTTTACATAGCGTTCCATAGTCCAGCAGCTTTCGCTCAGTCAGGAAATTCAGCGTTTGCGCCATCTGCTTCAGGTTGAAGCTCTGCGCCCACCGCGCATATCCAGCACCTTTGCCCTCGGCCAGTTTGGCCTGGATGTCCACCAGTAGATTGATCCGCTGGGTCTGGATTTTCTTTGCGTTCTTCCGGGCCGGGGAAAGCTCCTTTTCCCCAACAATGATCGAGAGAATATCCCCCTTTGAATAACCATCCTTCAGAGAACGGAGCCGGGTAAATTTCTTCTGGCCCGGGCCTCGAAAAGCAGGCTGCTTTCCGGGCTTATACTCATAACCGGCCTCCCGCATCAGCTTCAGGAACGCATCATAGTCCTTCGGCTTTTCGGCAAGAGCCGCGTCAATCGCCAGCCGGAGCTTATCCTGAAAAGACAGTTTCTTTTGGTCTCCCAGCCACTTGCCGTAATGCGTATTGCCGGACTTCGGATTTTCAATGACAGAGAGGCCGTTTTCCAGACATAGACGGTCACTGGCCCGGCGTAGGGCAAAGCTGGAGCCGAGGAAGTTCCGGTACTTGTACTGCCCGTCCATCCGGGTGGAATTGAAGATGATATGCGTATGGATATGCGCGTGGTCGATGTGCGTTGCCACAACGAATTGATGTTTGCCTTTTGTCCAGCTCATCGCCAGCTCGTATCCGATCTGATGGGCCTGCTCCGGCGTCACTTCGCCGGGCTTGAAGGACTGCCGGATCTGATACAGCAGCACATCCGACTGCGAAATTTCTTTTCCGGTAAAGTCTGCATAGGCCCGCTTGGTCAGCAGCATTTCATTGGCGGCGGTGGTCGGATCGCATCCAAAGGCTGTTACCAGCTCTCCGCCCAGGGTCTTGTTCGGATTGATGGCATAGTCAATCCGCGCATGGACCGTGTAAGCAATAGATTGATTCTTGATTATATGCGTGGGTATCAGGCGTGTGGTTGCCACAGTAAAAACCTCCTCCCTGATGGCATGAGAAAGGCCAGCCCTTTCGAGCTGGCCCAATGTTGTTATGCTTTTATAAAATCCCGCAGTGTGTAATTGGCGTCCTGCAAGAAACCCAGCAGGCGGACGGCCAGCATGGGAAGTCCGAATGGACTGACCAGAAACGCAATCACCAGCAGAATGATACCGTTCTGAACCGAGTAAGTAACCAGCACCGCCAGCCCTAAAAGGCCCACCATGGTTCCGGCAAGGCCGAACACAAACGCAGAGAGATTTAAGAGCAGGGCGCACAGCCAAACAAATACCGTCAGCAGCACAACGATTGGCGCTGCCAGCACCTTCAGAAGTAATCTCATTTAGTTTCTGCCTCCTTTCGTTTCTCCAGATATGGCAGGCGCATTTCCTGAATCTGCGCCCGTTCCGCTTCGCTGATTTCACCCTCGCTGTCGCTCTTGTCCCGGATCATCAGAAACTCCTGATACAAAGCGTAGGAATCCAGAAGCTTATCAAACAGAGCCTCCGGGGTTTGGCAGCACACCACATCCGACCAGTCCCGATGGGCAAAGTCCCAAAGCATCACCGCATATCCCCGTCTTGTGGAGAGAATATCCAGGGCTTCATCTGCATCTATATAGTCCTTAAAAATTTCCAATACCTTCTCGTTTGTCAGCATGATTGTTCAGCTCCTTGCCATGTAACTTTTGCTGTTCTTATTGTACCCAGACATCCCATAGAAACGCAAGGATGCGGACATAAAAGAAAAGCGGAGGGAGCGCAGCCTGTTTCTGGCCGTTCTCCCTCCGCAACCAGGGGAACAGTCCCCATTCACGAAACCTCATTCAGCCGGGCCAATATCTCATTCACCCCGGCCCAAAGCTCCTCCTGTTTTTGGAGAATATCCTCCAAATCCGTGTCGTAAACATTCCCGGTCTGATGCACACGGCGGGTTACCTGGTTGATGTTGTTGCTGGTACGCCGCAAAAGGGAAAGCAATTCCCTCAGCTCCGGCAAATCCAGCTTGACAATATAGCCGTCCACCGCCATCTTACGGAGATAGACGCCCAGGTTGTTGGTGCCGAGCTGTTCCATCTTCTGACGAATCAATTCCCGCTCGTGTTCCGTCACCATGAAGTGGAGCTGAACCGTTCGTTTCCGGTGCGCCATCACCGAGCCTCCCGTTCCTGCTTATGCTTTTTGGAGGTCGCAGTGGCTGATTTAGCGGAGGTTTTCTGGAGGTCCTTCCGCACAGAACGGCGGAGCTTTCTGAGCGGCTGGCTCCGATCCTCGCCTTTGGTAATCAGCACAAAGTGTCCCTTGCGGTCATTGAGGCCGGAGAAAGTGATGGAGCGAAACGGCAGTGTTGCCATGAGCCGGTCCGTATCCTTGGTGGAAGCCCGTGCCAGAAAGTCCGGCGAAATCTGTGCCATGAAGTGTGTGCCGTTGGGGCTGTTGGGTTCCTTTGGCGCTTGAAGCACCGTAAGCAGCCGTTGGGCCTCCCTTTGGATTTCTTCATCGGTCAGCGGCGTCCGCAGAAGTTTTTCCCGGCGCACCTGGTCTACAAAGAGATCCGTCAGGCCGGGGTGGGATTTGTCCACCACAAAATCCGTGTTGCGGTCATCGCCCCATTGATTCTTGTCCTCATAAACCGGAATCGTCATGGCCCACCTCTTATTGTCCTGGGAGATACGCCCATCCCAATCCTTATGCCGGACAGTATTGGCCAGGACATACATGGTGCGCTCCATGCCAAAGGCTTCAATTACCTCAAGTGCAGCCTGCTTGCCCAAACGGTTATCGCTGTAATGGGCAGAAATTGCTGCTTCAATGGCTTCCTTGCAAGCCATATTTGCTTTGTGAGAGGCCCGGTATTGTTCCAGCTCATCATGCTCACGGGCATAGCTCGCGGGATAACGATAAACCGGTGTCTCCCGCAGGACGCGCCGTTGTTTTTCCTCCGCCTCCAGCACATCGTCTGCCCGTTCCTCCATCGCATAGAAAATCTGATCCATGTGATCGGTTTCCCTGTGGTCAAATTCCTTGAACACATCTGCCAGCGGAGTGGGCGATTTCAAAAGCGCGGTAGCCTGGGCATCCGTCAGGTCATGATATTCCAGTGACAACAGAATGTCTTCTCGGACGGTGTACTCATAAGTGTGTTTCAGGATTTCCTCCGGTGGCTGGGCCAGCAGCCATGCCCGGTAGGTATCCTGTTCGGCAAACATTTTCTGATAAAGCGCCGTATTTAATTCTTCGTTGGTCATAATCATCGTACCTCCATTTCTTTTTTGTGGGTTTTGTCCGGTGCGCCGTGGACCGGCGGCACCTTCAGCTTGCTCAACACGGAGGACCTCGCACTTTTCGCGGTGGCTTGCTGGGGCTGTGACCGGCCCCGGCCATCCATGTTTAACTCCGTGTCCAGCTCCACCAGGCGGGCGGATTTTTCACGCAGCTCCTGTTCATAGGGGAAAGGCTTTCCAACCTCCGCTCTGGCGGCTTCCTGTTGCTGATACAGGTTATCCAGCTGGGACTGCACACTGGTCAGGCGCTGGGGCATCTGTGCCAGGGCATTGTCAATCCGAATCAGGTTGCCGCGCGGGTCCGTCCCCAGGGCAACCTTGTGGCTCATTTCCCCACGCAGCGTCAGTTCATACTGCTTCTCGAAAGCGTTGAAGCTGACAAACATGGCAAAACCCCGGTAACTGCCAACCTGCACAGGGTCAGAACTTTTCACCTCTTTGCAGGCATCCAGAAGGGCGGCACCGGCGTTTTCCTTGTCAACCAGCGTATCGCCCCGGATTTCCATTCCCGCGAAACCGTCCTCCGGGTGGGGATGGGCGGCGAGGGTCGCCATGTCCGCTTCCAGGCCCTGGATGAAGCCTTTGTTCTGCTCGATCTGTTCCGGGAAGTATTTCAGCAGATTGTCCTCCAGCCGGAACTGCTTGCTTTGGTGGTCGGCCTTCATCAGCCTTAGCCGGGAAACGTCCACATCCAAATCCATGCGCTCTTTGATGCGGGGATCACCGGCGCACAGGGCCTTGATCTCGGCAAAGGACAGCGCCGTTTCATCCACATCGTCGCAGGAGCGCACCGGGCTTTTGCTGGTCATAATCTGGCTGATGAATTTCTGCTTGTTCTCCACGGTCTGGTCGGGTAAGAGACCGGCATCACTGCCGTTCCCTCCCCTAAGAACCGTGCGTGAGAGTTTCCCCTCACACGGCTCAAGCCTTTCTAAAAGCTCCCGTTCCGGGAACCCGGCTCAAATGGGTAATT
>NZ_VWXL01000095.1 GCF_009746625.1 Caproicibacter fermentans | reverse complement strand
ATGCGTGTTTTTTTGCAATTACTAACACTGCGGATTTGCAGTCGTCCTTTGCCGTGCGCAGGCGGATATGTAATTCATGATCGTTATAAGCAAAAGCATAGTTGCTTTTTGGGTTATGATAAAGTGCTTGTAAGTTCAAGTTTTACCTCCTGACATGTCCCTCCCCCCGCCGAAGACGGGGGAGGGACATGTCCATATTTTCAATCTAAAATTGGAAATGCTGTAATGAGCCTTACGATTCCGTCTGTATAAGGCTGTTCCATTCCGACACGGCCTTTTTCTGTGCGTCTTCAGGCGACAGTTTCTCATCGAATACTTCCGGGCCGATTTCGCCGATGACCGTCCAGAAATAAGAAATTCGCTTGACGCTTGGCATGGGAGCGGATTTTTGGAACGCCTCCAGAATAGCGCCGGAGATGGGATCCGTTGAAAGCCCGCTGACCTTGGAAACATCTTTTCTGGCCGTGATTTTGGCCGCTTTGGAATAAAGCAGTTCCGCGCTTTCATTGGAAACAAGGAATTGCGCAAAAAGCTGCGCGGCTTTGGGATATTTGGTGTAAGACGCCACATGCGCGTTTTGAATGTAGGAAAATACCTTCGGCTGTTTTCCGTCATAGGTTGGAATCGGAATTACTCCGAAATCGACGTTCGCTTTTTCATAGGTTTTTACATCCCAGGGACCGCTCATGATATAACCCGCTTTGCCGCTGGTGAATTGCTTATTGAGAAAATCCGTGTTGCTGGAGTCTACCGCTTTCATCGGCATCAATTCATGGAATTTTTGAATCACCTGCAGTCCTTTCAAAAATTCCGGAGTATCGAAGTTAGGTTTATTTTCATCAGTGCCGTCGGCTCCGAACAAATTATAACCGTAGGTGCTGAGCAACGGATAAAGAGGTGATCCCTCATTCGCGTTAAACAGGAACCAGAATTTATTCTGCTTTGCATCATTATAGGTCTTCGCTTTCTGAAAAATCTCTTCAAAGGTTGTCGCGGGGGTTTTCACCAGTTTCTTATTGTAAAACAGTACCGACGTTTCAACAGAAACCGGCGCGCCGTAAACTTTGCCGTCCTTCGTCACTGTTTTCAGCGCCACGGGGCTGACAGCATCTTTCATCCCCTGGACTATGCTGTTGTCGAAAGGCAAGAGTATCCCCTGTACAATCGCCTGATAGGACAGGTCATGCGCAAGCATAAACACGTCCGCTCCCGACTTTGCCACAGCTTCCAGCTTCGCTTTTTTCAGATTATCCTCGGTTCCTTTTTGTACGGTTACCGAAACCCCGTACTTTTCCTTAAACTTTTCGGCAACCGCTTTGCCCCACGCCAAATCGCTGTCTACGCCGCCGGTGCGAAATGTTAATGTCGCGCCCTTTTCCGGCGCAGGCGCCTCCCCGCTTTCGGAGGCTGTGCCGCCGGACGCCTCCGATCTGGACGTATCGGCCGGCACGTTGGATTTGCAGGCTGCCAAAGGGAATGCCACCGACAGGCATAAGGTAACTGCTAAAATTTTTTTCAACTTCATACTTGCTCATCCTTTCATTGTGCGCAAGGCACAAATTATTTGTGATCAGGGACATCGTTAAAACGTGTATCTGTTAACAACAACCGGGATTGAGCTTATCGCCGCGATAAAGGCGGAATTCACCATTCAGCCCTTGTTCGCACCGGCGGCAACGCCCTGAACCAGGTATTTTTGAAACAAGATAAATAAAATTGTGATCGGGACCGCGATCAGAATAGCCCCCGCCGCGAACATGGTGAATTTATCGTTTTCCTTGCCGGAGATCATATTGTAAAGGCCGATCGCCACTGTCGTGTTGTCATTATCCGTTGACAAAAGCAGGCTGGGCATAATGAAGTCCATCCACGGCAGCATAAACTGGGACACCGCGCAATAGGTAATAATCGGTTTCGACATTGGCAAAATAATTTTTAAGAAAGTGGAAAAATAGGAACATCCGTCAATATAGGCCGCCTCATCGATTTCTTTCGAAATGCCGTCCAAATAGCCCTTCACAAGCCATACATTATACGGTATTGCGCCGGCGGAATAAATAATGACCAGTGCGAGCGGATGGTTTAAAAGGCCCAGCGTCAAATACAGCGTGTAAAGCGCTGTCATGGATAAAAAGTTAGGGAACATGGAAAGAAGCAGCAATCCAATTAAACCCGATCTTCTGCCTTTAAAATGAAACCGTGAAACAATCCACGCGGTTATCATAATAAGGACGACGGAGACTGCCGCGTTCATGGTAGAAATCAGGAAGGAATTCTTAAACCAAACCGGATAATTGGTTTCTTTAAAAAGCCTTGCGTAATTATAAAGCGTAAGTTTTTTCGGGATAAGCGAAGAGGAAGCCAGGCTGTCCCCGGGATTAAAGGACGACAAAACAATCCATAGAATCGGAATCAAAACAAAAAGCGCTACCATAATCAACTCTAAATGCACGAAAAAGGAGTTTATTTTTTTCTTCATTTGTTTACATCTCCTTAATAGCGGTCGTACCCTTTAAATTCCAGTAAGAAACCACACCAACTAATATGAAAATCAGAATATTTAAAACAGCAGCCAGATTATACATGTTCTGATTCAGGGTCAGTTTATAAATCCATGAAATCAAAATATCAGTGTCGCCCGCGAATTGCAGCGAGGAATTATTGGGTCCGCCGTTGGTTAGGAAATAGATAAACCCAAATCCATTGAAATTGCCGACCAAATTCATTAATACCAAAGGCGCGGTCGCTTTCATCAGCAAAGGCAATTTAATCCGTCGAAAAATCTGAAGCTTGCTCGCCCCGTCAATTTGAGCAGCCTCATATAGGGCCGGATCCTGATTTGCCAATACCCCGAGCAGCATAACCATAAACATCGGAAAACCAATCCACAAATTCACCACGATGATCGTAACTTTCGCGGTAAAAGCATCGGACAGAAACGGGATTCTGCTGTGAATCAGTCCGCAGTCTAATAACATCTGGTTTAAGGGACCGAATTGTCCGTTAAATAAATTCCGGAACATTAAAAGCGAAATCATTCCCGGAATCGCCCACGGCAATATGTAAATGGAGCGAAAAAACGATTTGTGCTTCACACAATCGCTGTTGATCAGCAGTGCCTGAAAAAGGCCCATAAAATAAGTGGAAAAGGTCGCAAGAAAAGCCCATATTACGGTCCAGGCCAAAACGATAAGGAACGTTTGAGACCAGATCGGTATGCTGATCAATCTTAAAAAATTATCCAGGCCGACCCATTTTACCAAATGGGCGGGAGGAAGATGATCCGCATTGTAATTCGTAAAAGCCGTAAGAACCGAAAAAATGATCGGCATGACTACGACATACAAAACAAGAAAAAGAATCGGTGCCAGCACAAAATAAGGGAACATTTTCTGATATAATTTCTTGCCGAATGCGCGTGAGCTTATGTAAGCGTGTGTGTCTTCAACCGCTTTTCCCGTGCGATAAGCATCAACGATATTCCAGATATAAACACCTAAAAAAATCATCAGAATCATCAGGGCCATAATTCCATTGACCATTAAATAGGTCGAATGGTCCTCGCCGGGTACGGCGCCTAAAGTAAACAGGCCCCAAATTCCCCGTGAAAAATAGCCGCCGTATAATCGCACTTGAAAATCCGGAATCTGTCCGGCGAAGAAATTAAACCAATAGCCGGAGACCGACTCTATTCCGAAAAGCAAAACCTGGGCGGCAAAAAGCAGGATTCCCTTTGCCTTTTGCCTGCCGATAAAAAACTGTCCGCTCCCCCAGAAAAGACAGGATAAAATGGTAGAACTGAATTTTTTCGTCATTGCATTTGCCTCCCCTATTCCGAATGATTGAAACAGCAAATAAAAACTGTCAAGATCGTCTGAACCCAAGTTTTTATGAAACTTGATTATAAAATTTATACTTGCGGCGTCATTCTTGCGTAAATTGCCAAGCCATGATAAAATTGAACTGAAAAGAAACTCAAAGGGGCGTTTTATGTGTCAAAGCATAAAGTATCCATGCGGGACATTGCCAAAGAATGCAATGTTTCGGTGGCCACTGTTTCATATGTCCTGAATCACTCTGAAAATGAAAAAATCGGGCATGACACCTGTTTGAAGATTGTGGAAGCCGTAACCCGTTTACATTACAAGCCCCGAAATGCCGTCAAAAAACAGAAAAGCAATCTGGTAGGGATCATGATCAGCTGCAAAGGTCACGATACCCTTGGAAAAAGAATGACTTATTATGATCTTGCATCAAAAATGAGCGCTCGAATGAAAACGCTCGGCTTTGAAACGATCGTACTTGAAACGGAAGATCCTGTAAAAGACGTTGATACGATTTCAAGCAGTCATTTCAACGGGGCATTCTTTATTGATATAGACAGCAAAATCGCTGATAAAATTACAAAACACTACTACGTACCCGCAATTTTTTTAAACTGCGACACGAATGACAGCTTATTCTGTAAAATCTATCCGGATTATAAGAACGCGATCCGAAAGGCAAAAACCATGCTAAATACAAATTCACCGTTTCTCGTGATGGAAGACATCTGCAATGAGGATTTAAGGGATCAAATCATCGGAGAATTTCCTCCCAACGACGTTTTTATCAATTCTTCAGATTCGGATTTGAACTTGTTTCTCCAAACGCATCGCCAGGGAAAAGGAATTGTATTGGGAGATATCCTCGGGCTTGAAACGGAACTATATATCAATCGGCACGATCTTGTCGTCGTGTCGAATTTTGATGATTCCAACATATTGCTTCCCGACACAAAAACTATTTTTATTCCCAACCGAAAAATTGCCGATACCGCCATTGGAACACTGCAAAAAATGCTTGCTCTGGACTACGGGAAAGCGGATGAAGACAACCGGATATTAGTTCCATGCGAGGTTAAAACTTACTAGCTTGCAAACGAAACCACCGGAATGTCGTTGAACATTTCCGGTTTTTTTCGGCTTTCACAAGAATAACCCCCCATTGGTACCGGTTTTCTGTTTTACAGTTCCAGTAACAGGGAAAAATTTCAATTGAGGAAAAGCAGGCAAAAAATAGTCCTGTCGGTTCCATGTAATTTTCACCCAACCAGGAAAAGGAGTTCTGTTGAAAGTTAGCCTTCCACTTCTGTGTACGCGATCATAGTAACACAATTATTAATATATGTCAATAAATTTACTCATTTATTGCATTTTATTGTGCAATTTGTATTATATTTTCACTTAACATTATTTTTGTTAAGTGAAATGAGAATCTCGGGAACCTGCTATTTTCCGCAAATTTTTCACCTCATCATAAAAAATTTAAGCTGTCTTAAATAATTAATGATTTTTAAAATTCGGCTTTCTTTTGGTCCTTTGCCTCCATTTGAATCCTATAAGAACCCCGTACAGAATTTTCAAATACTTTCGGGGCATGAAATTTCCTTGTCTCGATTAAACCGGTTTTTTGCCCGCAGTACTTGCAAAACGCCTGAAAATTTGTCACAATGTGTAGGATTGATCGTTCAGGAACAATTCACCACAGGGGGATTCCATGACATTTTTACAGCAGATTGCTATTGTTTGCCCGCTCGTTTTTTTGGCAAGCCTTGTCGACTCCATCGCCGGGGGCGGCGGGCTCATCTCGCTTCCCGCCTATTACCTTACGGGGATTCCGGCCCATTTTTGCCTTGGTTCCAACAAATTTTCGTCCTGCACGGGAACCCTTTTTTCCACGGGCAGATTCCTTCGCAGCGGAAATTTCCATTTCAGAACCGCGGCCGTCGCCGCGGCGGCCGCTTTGGGCGGATCCTTTCTCGGAGCCAGGTTGACCCTGTTTCTCGACGACCGCGCGCTTCGTATCGCCATGCTGATTCTGCTGCCCGCGGCGGCCGTGTTTATTTTTTGGCGCGGCCGAAAAAAATCGGACAGCAGTACGTTTGACCAAATCCCGCGCCGCCGCGCCATTCTGCTTTCCGCTGTGATCGGTCTGGTCATCGGCGCATACGACGGTTTTTTCGGGCCGGGAACAGGTACGTTTCTGATTCTTGCCTTTACGACAATTCTAGGCTTCGACATGAAAACCGCGTGCGGCAATACCAAGGTTGTCAACCTGGCCTCCAATCTGGCGGCGCTCGCCACATTCATTGCGGCCGGCACCATTCAATACAATCTGGCGGTTCCGGCGGCCGCCTGTTCCATTGCAGGGCACTGGATCGGCTCCGGGCTTGCGATTAAAAAGGGGGCCAAATTCATTCGTCCGGTCATGGTACTGGTCTTGATTCTTCTCTTCTCCAAACTCGTATTCGACATGTTTGCGTGAATCGTTAGCCAAAAAAATGTTGCAGCCTTCCCGGCGGCTGATGCCGTTGCGGGAGGCTGCTTTTATTGACTTATAAAATACCCATAAAATACATTTTTACTATCAAGTATTTATTTATAAAGTCGATATATGTTTGAGGTGTTTTGACATGATAAGCAGGGCCCGGGAAAAAGCGACGAAAAAATATCTGAAAAAATTGGACGATATCATATTCCGCGTAAAAAAAGGCCGTAAGGCGGAAATCAAAGCTCACGCGGATTCTCTTGGAATGAGCTTGAACGCCTATATGAACTACCTGATTGACCAGGATATGGGGCCTTCGGAATAGCTTGATGCCAGGATGTCCGTGATTTCGCATAACCGTTTTCTGCCCGTCCGGCACAAGCCAAAACAGGTCTGTCATTACCGAATGGTACTGACAGGCCGTTTTTTTTACGCCGGATAATTGAAAACCGTAACACTTTCGGCTGAAGAACCATAGATTAGCCTAGTGAAACAATTTCAACGACCGCTATCTATGAAAATATATGGGAGGTACATCCACAATGAACCAAAAAGAGATTCCGTTGAACCAGCTGCCGGTCGGAGCAAAGGCCAGCGTGACTTCGCTTCTTTCAGACGGCACCACAAGGCGCCGGATGCTGGACCTTGGCGTCATTGACGGCACACAGATAGAATCGCTCTATCAAAGCCCTTCGGGGAATCCGGTCGCGTATTTGATTCGCGGCGCCGTAATCGCATTAAGGTCGGACGTTTCCGCTAAAATCATGGTGAACGCC
This sequence comes from Caproicibacter fermentans, assembly GCF_009746625.1. Classification (GTDB taxonomy): domain Bacteria; phylum Bacillota; class Clostridia; order Oscillospirales; family Acutalibacteraceae; genus Caproicibacter; species Caproicibacter fermentans. The sequence goes on along the minus strand of NZ_VWXL01000095.1, from coordinate 105,906 downwards.
TGACAGACAGGGTAAATCCGCCGGAATCAGGCAGATTGGGGATCGGATTTCCTTTCTTGCCGGCTCCCTCGGATTTGCCCTGTTTTCAGGTTAAAATCCATATATTGAAGCAGGAGGGAAATCCTATGGGCTTATCCGGAGCGTCTACCGGAGCGGGAGTGTTAAACTGCTGCGACGGCTTGCTGCGAATAGAAAAGGAAACCGAGCTGGATCAGGTCGTTGCACTCGCGGGAAATCCAAACGTTGGGAAAAGCACGGTTTTTAACAATCTGACAGGAATGAACCAACATACGGGAAACTGGCCCGGCAAAACAGTAGCGAACGCACAGGGAACCTACCGGTATCAGGGCAGAAATTTCATTTTGGTGGATATTCCGGGAACCTATTCCCTGATGGCCAACTCCGAAGAGGAGGAAATTGCCCGCGATTTCATCTGCTTTGGCAATCCGGACGCAACCGTGGTTGTAGCGGACGCAACCTGTCTGGAGCGGAATCTAAATCTGGTTCTTCAGACAATGGAGATTTCCGGACATGTGATTCTATGCGTTAATCTTCTGGATGAAGCAAGAAAGAAAAAAATCCGCATTGATTTGAAGCTGCTTTCGCAGAAGCTCGGAATCCCCGTAGTGGGAACAAGCGCCCGAAGCGGGAAAGGGCTGAACGATTTGATGGAAACCGTCATGCGGCTGACCCGATCGGACCAAAAAGCGACCCCTTTTCCAATCACCTATGACGAAGCGGTTGAGAAAGCTATTGAACTTCTCCGGCCCGCCGTCGATCACGTGCTCAGCGGAAAGCTGAACAGCCGCTGGGTTTCCCTCAAGCTTTTGGACGGAGATGAAAGCCTGTTAAAGTCGCTCAAAAAATATCTTGGCTATGATCTTCTCTCTTTTCAAGATATCGTGGAAAGTCTGGAGCGCGCCCGTTCCCTTCTGGCCGAAAACTCGATCACCGGGGATCTGTTCCGCGACCGGGTCGTGACCAGGATCATACAAAACTGCGAGGACATCTGCCGCGGCGTAATCGTGTGCGATAAGGAAAAATACGCGGAGCGCGACCGGAAGATCGACCGGATTTTAACCTCCCGGGCAACCGGTATCCCCATCATGCTGCTTTTGCTTCTGCTGATCTTCTGGCTGACGATTACGGGGGCAAACTACCCGTCCGAGCTGATCGCGGCCGGACTTTTTTGGGTGGAAGACCGGCTGACGGAATTTTTCATCCTGATTTCGGCTCCGGCCTGGATCCGGGGTATCCTGATAGACGGAATATACCGCACGCTGGCATGGGTGGTATCCGTCATGCTGCCGCCGATGGCCATTTTCTTTCCTCTATTCACTCTGTTGGAGGATCTCGGCTATCTTCCGCGCGTCGCCTTCAATCTGGATGACTTTTTCAGAAAAGCGCACGCGCACGGCAAACAGGCGTTAACCATGTGCATGGGATTTGGTTGTAACGCGTGCGGCGTCATCGGCTGCCGGATCATCGACTCCCCGCGCGAACGGCTGATTGCCATTCTGACCAACAACTTCGTTCCGTGCAACGGCAGGTTTCCCACACTGATCGCCGTTATCACCATGTTTTTTGCGGCGGCGGTGTCCGGTCCGTTCCAGTCCGCCGTTTCCGCTCTGACTTTAACCGCCGTTATTGTTTTTGGAGTCTTCATGACCATGATAATCTCCAAAATTCTTTCCAAAACGATTCTAAAAGGGATGCCGTCCTCCTTTAATCTGGAGCTTCCTCCTTACCGTCGTCCGCAGATTGGCCGTGTGATCGTGCGTTCCATTTTCGACCGGACACTGTTTGTATTGCAACGCGCAGTCGTTGTGGCGGCTCCAGCCGGCCTTGTCATTTGGCTTCTGGCCAACATTCATGTCGGCGGCATCAGCCTTCTGGCTCATTGCGCAGACTTTCTTGACCCATTCGGCCGTCTGATCGGGATGGACGGATATATTCTGATGGCGTTTATTCTCGGCTTCCCTGCAAATGAAATCGTCGTGCCCATCATCATTATGAGCTATATGGCCACAGGGGCCCTGACGGACTACGAAAGTCTGGCTCAGCTGCATACATTATTTGTCAGCCACGGTTGGACCTGGCTGACGGCCGTCTGCGTCATGCTCTTTTCCCTGATGCACTGGCCCTGCGGAACGACGTGCCTCACCATCCATAAAGAAACTCAAAGCATGAAATGGACTTTGCTTTCTTTCGCAATTCCTACTGTCACAGGGATTGCCGTCTGTTTTCTGGTTGCGAACTCGGTCCGATTGCTTGGGCTGGCTTAAAGACTTCGATTTCCAGGAAAATGTCATTACTCCGGAGCGCCTTGCGAAAGAGTCGGCCAGACTGCAACGGGAAGGGAATCATCAGAATGCAGCCCAAAACGGTCCCCGGACAATCTGTTCGGGGACCGTTTTATGCGCCGGAAAATCCAACCGTTTAATGTACAAGCCCGAAGTACAGCAGAACAACGATTCCCAAAATGATTCGGTAGTAGCCGAACGGTTTAAAATCGTGCTTTTTAATGTATCCCACCAGGAAGCGGATTGCAAAAACGGATACCAGAAAAGCCGTAGCCATGCCAAGAAGCAATACCCAGGCCTCCATCGGGGTATAGGCGAATCCAAATTTTACCATCTTCAGCAAACTTGCCCCGAACATAATGGGGATCGCCAGAAAGAACGTAAACTCCGCAGCGATTTCCCGTGAAGTTCCGATTAAGATGGCGCCCAGGATTGTCGCGCCGGACCGGGACGTGCCGGGTATCAGCGCCAGAACCTGAAAAATGCCGATGATAAAAGCAGTGCGGTAGCTCAGGGACGAAAAGTTCCGGATGGAAGGGATCCTTCCGCGGTTCCGGTTTTCCACCAGAATAAAAAACACTCCGTACAAAATCAATGTAATGGCTACGGTTTTATAATTGTAGAAGAGCGCGTTGATCGGGTCGTCAAATAATACACCGATGATGCCGGCCGGAACACAGGCGCACAGAACTTTCATCCACAGAGAGACGGTTTCCCTTTTCTGAACGGTCGATTTCCGCCCGGAAAAGGGATTCAGCTTATGAAAATATAAAACAATGACAGCCAGAATTGCTCCGAACTGAATGACGACAAGGAACATTTCCATGAATTTAGCGGACAAATCCATTTTAATCCACTCTTCGGCCAGAATCATATGCCCGGTGCTGCTGATCGGCAGCCATTCGGTCAAGCCCTCGATAATACCGAACAGAATCGCTCTGATAAGATCCATTTTCTTCTCCTACTTTAATTGATATTTTTATTCATACGGTAAAATGATTTTCCCGGGAGAATGCTCTCAAGGCCCCGGCAGCCCAGAGCCTTATTATAGTTTGTCCGCAGTCAATTTGCAACAGGTTCCGGCTTTGATCCAATAACATTCTTCCATTATTTCAGGAAATTAATTGACAACTGTTTTTTACAAGACTATAATGAATACGATAATGGTCATATGACCATAATAAAAGATCAGAGGTGAGACTATGGATCATCGGGAACGCGCGGTCGAGCTGTTTCATCAGGGCTACAACTGTTCGCAGTCCGTTTTTGCCGCTTACTGCGAAGAACTCGGGCTGGACCTTCCCAGCGCATTAAAGCTCTCCTCTTCTTTCGGGGGCGGCATGGGACGCCTTCGAGAGGTCTGCGGCGCCGTTACTGGAATGTTTCTGGCCGCCGGATTAAAAGAAGGCTACACGGATCCGTCGGACCCGGCCGCAAAAGCGAAGCACTATGAACGAATACAGGCCCTGGCAAAGCGTTTTGAAGAGAAAAACGGATCAATTATCTGCCGGGATCTGCTGGGGCTGAGCGTGAAGCACGACAGTCCAACGCCGGAAGCCCGAACAGAACAATACTATATGAAGCGGCCCTGTTCCGAGCTGGTCGGCATAGCGGCCCAAATACTGGATGAAATGTTTGCGTCGGAACCGACGGAGACGAATCATGGTAGCGTGAAAGGAGAGCACAAATGAAAATTGCGGTTCCATCGGAAGGGAAACAAATGGACAGCCCCGTTAACCGTTCGTTCGGCAGAACCCCCTGTTTTATAGTTGCGGATACGGAAACCGGAGACTTCAAGGTGATTGACAACGAAGCCGCGGCGGCCCAGGGCGGCGCCGGCATCAAAGCGGCCCAGGCGATCGTTGACAGCGGCGCCGGAGCGGTGGTGACGTTTCACTGCGGGGAAAACGCCGCGGAGGTTTTAAACGCCGCCGGAATCCGGCTTTGGAAAGCGGTTCCCGGGACGGTCGCCGATATGGCGGACGCATGGAAAAACGGAACCTTGGCAGAGTTAAGTGAAATTCATGCCGGATACCACGGTCATGGTTGAGGGCGGAGAAATGCGGATTGCGGTGTTAAGCGGCAAGGGCGGAACCGGAAAAACATTTCTTTCCGTCAACCTCGCCGCGGCGGCAAAAGACGCCGCTTACGTCGATTGCGACGTGGAAGAACCCAACGGCTTTTTGTTTCTAAAGCCTGAAATCGAAAAAGAGGAATCCGTTGAAGTCGCCGTGCCGGAAATCGACGAAAGCGCTTGCGACGGCTGCCGGAGCTGCGTCAGATTCTGCCGTTTCAACGCGCTTGCCTTTCTCAAGGGAAAGCCCCGCGTTTTTCCGGAGCTCTGCCATTCCTGCGGCGGATGTTCTCTGCTCTGCCCCAAAGAGGCAATTCGGGAACGAAAACGCGCGGTCGGTGTGATTGAACACGGAAGAGCCGGCGGAGTCTCCTTTCTTTCCGGAACCCTCAACAGCGGCGAAGCGACCGGCGTACCTATTATCCGGCAGATGATTCGTGAAATTCCCGCAGCTCCGGTCACCGTCATCGACTGCCCGCCCGGCAGCTCCTGCTCCGTAATGGAGAGTATCAAGGGCGCCGATTTCTGTCTTCTGGTAACGGAGCCGACGCTGTTCGGCCTTGAAAACCTGAAACTCGTCTTACAGCTTGCGCGGACATTTCATAAGCCCTGCGCGATCGTCGTAAATAAAGCTACGGATTCCACAAAAATGATGGAAGCGGCGGCGCGTGAGTTTCAGATTCCCATTTTCGCGCGCATTCCCTATGACGCGGAACTTGCCCGGGCGTCGGCACAGGGAAATCTTGCCGCCGGCCGAGAAACCTTCCGCCCGATCTTTCTGAATCTTTTGGAAACACTAAAAGGATCGGAGGAAAAGGAAGCATGAAGCAGCTTGTTGTACTGAGCGGGAAAGGCGGAACCGGTAAAACGACGGTCGCATCTTCCCTGATTCGGCTGTGCGGCAGCAAGGTCTACGCGGACTGCGACGTGGAAGCCCCGAATCTGCATCAGATTTTTGCAGGAAAGGAACAGCCGGAGGAAAAACCGTATTTTGGGTTGAAAAAAGCCGTGCTGAACACGAAAGCCTGCACCGGCTGCGGCCGGTGCGAGGATTCCTGCCGGTTCGGCGCCATTACAAACGGTTCCGTCAACCCCTATGAATGCGAGGGCTGCGGCGTGTGCGAGGCGGTCTGCCCCGCCCGCGACGGCGACGGACGGCCCGCGATCCGGCTGGAAGACCGGACGTCCGGAAAAACCATGCTGTTCCACACGGAGGCCGGACTGTTTTCAACGGCACAGCTTCAAATCGGAAGCGGTGCATCGGGGCGCCTGGTTTCGGAAGTGCGCGCAAATCTTTACGGAGCCGCGTCCAAAGAGCCGCTGGCCATTCTGGACGGCTCCCCGGGCATCGGCTGCCCCGTGGTTGCGTCCATTACCGGAACCGATCTGGTTCTGATTGTTGCGGAGCCCTCCCTGTCCGGCTTTCACGATATGAAAAGGGTTCTTGAAACCGCGCGGCGGTTCGGCGCCAAAGCGGCCGCGTGCATCAACAAATACGATGTCTGCACTGAAATTTCACAAAAAATCGAATCGTTTTGCCTGCGGGAGCAAATCCCTCTGGTGGGGAAAATCCCATTTGATCCGGCCGTCGCAGAAGCCGTCAATTCCGGAAAAACCGTGGTTGACAATGCCGGCAGCGAGGCAGGGAAAGCGATTCGGCAAATTTGGGAACAAGTTTATCCCATGTTAATGGATGAAAATATTGAAAAAGGAGTATGATTATGATGAAAATTGCGGTTGCATGCGACGGCAAAAATGTTTCCGCCCATTTTGGGCACTGCGAGGGATTTACACTGTTTACCGTGGAAGGCGGCAAGATCACCGAACGTAAATTCAGCCAGAACCCGGGCCACAAGCCGGGATTCCTGCCCAATTACCTCAGCGATCTGGGAGTCTCCACCATTATTACGGGCGGCATTGGAGGCGGAGCAATCGATATTTTTAACGAAAAAAATATCGAAGTGATTTCCGGCGCCGCGGGAGAAGCGGCAGAAGCGGTGGAAAAATACCTGAAGGGAGAGCTGGAATCCGCCGGCAGCGTTTGCCATGAGCACGAATTTGAAAGCACCTGCGGGGAGCATCACCAGCATTGACCGGCGGCTTCCGTATGCGCGGGAATCTGTGGATTCGGGCGAACGACCGGATAATTTTTAAAAACGATTTTGCGCGGCTTCCTCGACGGTCTGGAACGGCGGATATGTTTATCCGCCGTTTTTTCTGCCATACTAACTGTGGCGTTTGATTTCAGGCGCCGCAGGAGGAAATAATAATGTTTAAACACGAAAAGCAACTGCTGAAGGAGGTCCGCGTTGACGGACCCAACCCGAATTACGCCAACATGATGCAAGAGCAGCTTGGCGGCCCGCAGGGTGAACTGAAGGCTGCACTGCAGTATATTTCTCAGAGTTTTCGCATCAAAGACCCCGCCATCAAGGATCTTTTCTTGGATATCGGTTCGGAAGAGCTGGGGCATATGGAAATGGTCGGCACTCTGGTCAATCTGCTCAACGGCCATAATCTGGACGCGCAGAACACAACCGTTGGATCGGTGGAAGCTTCGACCTTAACCGGCCTTACTCCAATGCTGACAAACGCTTCCGGCTACCCGTTCAACGCCGCGTGGATTAACGAAACCGGGGACCTTGCCGCGGACATTTTGTCCGACATTGCTTCTGAGCAAAGAGCAAAGGTCGTCTACGAATATCTGTACCGTCAGATCACGGATACCGGCGTAAGGGAAGCCATCGATTTTCTGCTGAACCGGGAAGAGGCGCACAACACCCTGTTCCGCGAGGCTTTCAACAAATTGGAGGAAACCGGTTCGCTGGCCGATTGGGGCGTAACTTCGGACTCCAAAAAATATTTCGACCTGTCGACCCCCGGAAAATATTTCGACACCAAGAACTTGCAGAACCCCAAGCCCCCGAAATTCAACGTCCCGAACCAGACAAATCAGCAGGGTCAGGGTATGGTACACTAAAGCATCTACAAAGGGCACGTCCCGGGCAATGCGTCCGGAACGTGCCTTTGTCAATTCGTAATCAGGATATAATCTCCGTTCTTAAGCTGCACCACGTTCGCGCGCAGCGCAAGGCCCAGATCCCTGACAAGTTCTTTCTGCTTCTCCGGATCCTTTACCAGGAGCGTCAGGGGATCGCCGCCGAGAACCCTGTTTTCGTCGGCAGTGATATAGGCCAGTATTTCAATTTGCTGTTTCACGGTTAACCCCCTTTGACGATTCGGCCGATTTTTCTGCTGTTCTCAAGAACGGGAGTATGTGCGACCGCATAGTGCAGTAAATTCTTGTCGTGGATCATGGGTACAAACGCGATGATGATCATGCCGGTATCGCTTGAAAAATTCCTTCTGGTATATTTGTATCTTCTGACTCCAAGCGCCTTGACCGCTTCAAAAAGAATTGCCTGCCTCTGCCCGTAATTTTCCAGGGTCAGCCGGCTGGCCGGCCTTTTGGGTTCGATTACGACGGCAAGGCCGTCTTTGGCAAAAAGCTCTCTGCTTTTGTCGGCGCCGAGCGTATTGGTCACAAAAATTCCGTCGACGAAAAGCTCCGAGCCTTTGATCTCGATCTCCCCGTCGCGGATATTGCAGATATCCCCGATGGTTTTGCCCTTTGTAAACCGATAGAGCAGAATAAGGACAACTGCTCCCGTAATGACCCCGCAGGGGATCAAAACCGCCGGGGCTTTGGAATCGCTGAGTTTCATTGCCAACACCGAAAGCAAAGCGGTAACCATGGCGATATAGTTTCTGGACTCGAACGTTTTTGATATTCCATCGATATAAGCGTCCCCGCGCTTCGTGTATTCGGTATGCTCCAATCGGCTCAGGCTTTCGCCCTCCGCCTTGCGGGTTTCACGGAACTGCTGAACGGCGACCGTCAGAAAAGTAATGGAAACAAAGTCGCCGGACAGGATCGCCGGAATGGCGATCGCCCCCAGGCTGGAAGCAATAAATCCCATGACGATACTGTTGAAATAAGCGCACGGGTAAGTTGGAATCTGCCTGTAATCCACCTTCAGCGTGGCAATGCGGGCGGAAGCCCCCATGATGATTCCAATCACGATCATATAGATATCAGGCTCTTTCAACGCCTTTTCCATAGAATCTCTCCCTTCACTCCGTATTTTTAACAAATGAAAACGGATAATACAAAAGACACGAAGAAAAGAGGGATTGTCATGCCTAAAGCCGGAATCGGAACAACCGTCATTCGAAAAGAAGCATGGGATAAAGTCACCGGTAACGCAAAATATACCGCCGATGAGAATCCTGCGGGGGTTCTGACCGCCCGGATGGTTACCAGCACCTTCGCTCACGCAAAAATTAAAAAAATAGATTACTCGCAAGCGCTGCTGCAAAAAGGCGTGAAAGCCGTGATCACCGGAGAGGATTATCCGGTTTTAAGCGGAGGGCTGGTGGCGGACCGACCGCCTTTGGCAAACGGGAAAGTCCGTTATTACGGCGAGCCGGTCGCTCTTGTGGTTGCCGATTCGGAATTCGACGCCGCAAATGCCGTCACCTTCGTAAAGGTGGAATATGAACCGCTGCCGGTCATCAATTCCCTGTCGCAGGCTCTTGCAAGCGGAGCCCCTTTAGTTCATGAGCATCAGGAAACCTATAAACATATCTCCAAAGATCTTTATCCGCAGCCGGGAACCAATATCTGCGACATCAAAAAGATCCGAAAAGGAGACGTCAATCAAGCCTTCTCAAATTGTGATTCGATCGTCGAAGCGCATTACAGCCTTCCCCAGTCGGACCATATCGCCATGGAAACCCGGGCCGCCCGCGCAAGAATCTCACCCGACGGAACCGTTTTTGTCAAATCCGCTTCCCAGGCGCCGTTCGGAATTAAGAAGGAGCTCAGCTCCGTTTTTAACCTGGAGCAGGGAAAAGTTGTTGTAGAGGTCCCGTTTGTAGGCGGCGGGTTCGGAGGAAAAGCGGCAACCCAACTGGAACTTCTAGCCTACATGGCCTCGAAAGCGGTGTGCGGCCGCGAGGTCGGCATTCGAAACTCAAGAGAACAGGACATTACGTCCTCCCCCTGCAAGCTGGGTCTGGACGCGACGCTGAAGCTGGGCGCGACCAAAGACGGAATGATTAAAGCAGCGCAGATGACCTATCTGGTGGACGCCGGCGCTTACGCCGACATGGGGCCGAGGCTCAGCAAGGCAATGGCGGTCGACTGCACGGGGCCGTACAACATTGAAAACGTCTCCTGCGACGCGGTCTGCGTTTACACCAATCACCCTTACGCCACCTCATTTCGCGGCTTCGGACACGCCTCTTACACCTTCTGCGTGGAGCGAACTCTTGACAAGCTGGCAAAAAAGCTGCAAATGGACCCGCTGGAACTGCGAAAGAAGAACGGACTTGCCCCGGGAAACCTGACCCCCACGCAGGTTCCGCTAACCGCCAGCAGCCTGGGCAGCCTGGGCCCGTGCATCGAAAAGCTCAAGCCGCTGATCAACTGGGAGGAAGGCGAAAGGATTGAGCTGGGCAACCATAAAATCCGAGCCAAGGGAATCAGCTGCTTCTGGAAAACCTCCGATTCGTCCCCGGACGCTGTCTCCGGTATTATCCTGACATTTAACAACGACGGCAGTCTGAACGTGAACTGCGGGTGCGTGGAATGCGGGCCGAGCATGAAGACCACGGTCGCGCAGCTTTTATCCGAAAAGCTGAAAATGGACATCAGCCGCGTTCATGTCAATATGGACGTCAACACAAAGTGCAGCCCGACGCACTGGAAAACCGTTGCGAGCATGACGACCTTTATGCAGGGGCGAGCCGCCATGCGCGCCGCGGAGGACGTCTGCCGCCAGCTGGTCAGCCTTGCCGCAGTCGTGCTTCGATGCCCTCCGGAAGATCTGGAAGTGGGAGGCGAACGGGTCTACGTCCGCCATGAACCGTCCAATTTCATTCACTTCAAGGACCTGGTCCATGGATACCAGTACCAGAACGGCAACGCGGTGGAGGGACAGATCATCGGCCGGGGGAGCTTCATCATGGGGGACCTGAACCTGCTGGACAAGGAAACGGGGAAAGGGAAAGCCGGACCCTGGTGGACCGTGGGCGCCCAGGGCGTGGAAGTGGAATACGACACCGAGGAATACACCTACCGTCTCATCAAAGCTGCAACCGTAATCGACGCCGGAAAGGTCCTGAATCCGAAGATGTGCGAGGCTCTGGTAAAAGGCGGCATGTGCATGGGCCTGGGCCTTGGAACGCGCGAAAATTTCTCCTACAGCGGCAAGGGCGAGGTACTGGATACCAGTCTGCGCACCTACAAGGTGATGCATTTCGGCGAGACGCCGCAGTATCTGGTTGATTTTGTGGAGACGCCTCTTGAAAATTCTCCCTACGGCGCACGCGGACTGGCCGAACACGGAATCATCGGAATCCCGGCGGCGCTTGCCAACGCGCTCTCCGTTGCCTCCGGCGTTGAATTGGACGAACTGCCTCTGGTACCGGAAACCATCTGGAGAATCAAGACGGGAGGCAGGGCATGATCCCTTTCGACTTTGAATACGACCGACCCGGCACCGTCGGCGAGGCCCTGACGGTTTTCAGACAGCTGGATGCAGAACAGAAAAACCCGATGTTTTTCGGCGGCGGAACAGAAATCATCAGCATGGCGCGCATGGGAAACGTAAAAACCGGGGCCGTCGTCGACCTGAAAGCGATTCCGGAATGCCGTGTGTTCGAATACGACAAGGACCGTCTTCTCATCGGCTCCGCGCTGACCCTCTCCGATCTTGTGGAGGCGAAGCGCTTCCCCCTGCTGGACCATACGGCAGGGCGCGTTGCGGACCATACCATGCAGTGCAAGATCACATTCGGCGGAAACCTTGCTTCCACAATCATTTACCGAGAAACCGTTCTCCCACTTCTGCTGGCCGACGCCGTTGTCACCGTGGCGACGCAGGGCGGCCTGCGGGATTATAAAATCACACAGATCTTCCGCGAACGTCTTCAGCTTCCCCGCGGAGAATTTATTGTGAGGGCCTCGATTGAAAAGCGCTGGCTGTCCGCGCCCTATATTCACGTAAAAAAGACAAAGAATGAAAAGGTCGACTATCCTTTGCTGACGGTTGCCTGCCTGAAAGCGGACGATAAAATCCGGATGGCGTTCAGCGGTCTGCTGCCCTACCCGTTCCGCGATCTGCAGTGGGAAAACCTGATGAATGACAAAAGCCTGAGCTTTCCCGAACGGGCCGAGCAGATTTCCGCTCTGGCAGCTCCGCATCTTCTGAACAATCTGGACGGCTCTGCCGAATTTCGCAAATTCGTCTTAAACAACACGCTGATCAAAGTACTTCAGACGTTAAAGGGGGTGTAACATGTTCCGCATCAAAGAAAAAAGCATCCTTCACCTGAATGTGAACGGAGAAGACCGTGAAGTCGTCGCACGTCCCTCCGATATCCTTCTCGACACGCTGCGCAATCAGCTTGCCCTGACCGGAGCAAAACCCGGCTGCGAGAACGGCGACTGCGGGGCCTGCACGGTCATTGTGGACGGATGGCCGATCAAATCCTGTTTGATGCTGACGGCAGAGGCCGTCGGAAAAAAAATCACGACGGTGGAGGGGCTGAAAAACGCGCCGGTCCAAAAGGCGTTCATCGAAAAATTCGCATTTCAGTGCGGATACTGTACGTCCGGATTCTTAATGGCCTGCCATGCGCTGGCACAGAAGCATCCGAACCCGCCGGACTACGTCATCGACGAATGGCTGCAAAGCAACATCTGCCGCTGTACCAGCTATGAAGAAATCGGCGAAGCGATTCGTGTGGTTCTGTCTCAAAAACAATAACCCGATCAAATACCCAAATGAGAATTAACATGGCATGAATCAGCAACCCGTTTACAGCAAACGTTCCGAAAACCATGAACGCGGAAGAGGTGATCCAATCCCTGAGGGAAGATATGATCAACGAGTACGAGGCAATTATCGGATATGAAGCGACCACGGACGAAAGGGTAAAAAAAGTTCTTTCCGGCATCGCCGAAGAAGAAAAAGGACACATCGGTCAGTTGGAACAGCTGATATATCTTTTGAAGCCCAACGACCAGGGCGCGGTGGTTCTGTTCTATTCCAGTCCAAAAAGCTCCCGCCTGAGCCGAAATACGGCGGGAGCTTTGCCTGCGGCATATTTAAACGCGTTCGCACTACATTCTGACGATATCCGTAATTGTTATATTCGCAAGGCTTCTGTCGTTTTTCAAATCCAGATAAACCGGAACAGAAGCGTTTTCGTCCACAACCCTGACCTTGGGCCGCAGGCAGCAGTCCTCAAAATTCTGAACAACAATCGCGGTCCGGCCGTCGCTCAGCAGAAGACAGGTGCCGAGAGGATACGCCGCGACTTTCCTGGTGAACAGGGAAACAAGCTCCGGATCGAACAGCGTGCCCGCGCCGCCCATTAAAAATTCCATCACTTCCGACGGCATCATGGCCGGTCTGTAAGGGCGGTCCGAGGTCATGGCGTCAAAGACGTCAGCAATCGAAATAATACGGCTGAATTGATTGATCTCTTCCCCGGCAAGACCCGACGGATAACCGCTCCCGTCGTTTCGCTCGTGATGCTGCAAAATCCCGATCAAGCCGGATACGGGCAAATCCAGATTGGTGTTGACAAGATACTCGTACCCCAAAGCGGGATGCTTTTTGACCTCCTCGTACTCGTCCGGAGTCAGCGAAGACCGTTTATCAATGATATCCTTGTCGATGAACACCTTGCCGATGTCATGCAGCAACGCCCCCAAACCGAGTTTGAAAAGACTTGTGGAATTCATGTTGAGCGCTGTCCCCATCACAATGGAAAGCACCCCGACATTGACGGAATGATAGTAGGTATAATCGTCGTATGATTTTAAATCGATCATGTTAACGATGATGTTCCTGTTTTCAATAATCTCTTCCACAATGCTGTGAACAATCGCTTTCACATCTTCCGCCATGGCCCGGCTGATCCCGGTATTCATGCTTTGAACATAAATATCCCTGACCGCCTTCGCGGCCGAATTTCTCAGTTCATCGTCGATCACGGCTTTGATTTCGATCTCTTCCGAAAGCTGATCGACAATATAAACGCCCTGAAAGCCGTTTTGGGCAATGTGCAAAATGTATGATTGCTTCAGCGGCTGTCCCTTCTGCAGCAAAAGACCGCCATCGTAAGCATATAAACTTTTCGCAAGCACCATGCCTTCGCGCAGGCAAAGTGTCGGGACATATCTCATCAGTTCTGCCTCCGATGACAAGTATTGTTATCTAATTATAATTTTCTTTCGGTCTTCTTTCAACCGTGTAACGCAAATTAGGCCAAAAAATGCCAGAATAACAATTTTTATTCAGAGTCGGGGAACCCGCTTTCAGAAAACCCCTGTAAAGTGAAAACAGCATCCGCCAGAACACAAACGAGCCGGAATGATCTGTTTGCATGAAATACGGAATTGCTATTTTATTTTGCATTGTGCTATAATATTGCCATAAAACGACATATTAGAGTGGGTGTACCATGGACTTATATCAGAATATTGAAAAATACTACTCCGATTTGACTTCCAAGCAAAAGGAAATTGCCGATTATATGCTTTCCCATCCGGAAGATATTTGCTATATCTCGCTCAAAAACTTAAGCGAACACCTCTCGGTATCGGAATTGACCATCCTTCGCATGTGCAAAAAGCTCGGGTTTCAAAATTATATTGCGCTGAAAAATGCCTTTCGCGTGCACACCCAAAAGCTGGTCAAAAATTCTTCCAGCTCCAATTTTTTTGTTTTGGACATGCCAGTTTGCAAGGAAAACGAAAAGGAAGGCCTGTTCCATCAAATCCGTGACAATGACTGTGAGAAGAGTCTCGGCTTCTATCATGCGATCAGCGATAAGGATATTTTTGCGGCCGCGGATCGGATTCTGAAAGCACGGAATATTTTTATCTGCTTTCACGGCGTTTCCAAAATACTTGCGGATTATTTTTATCTGCATCTCTCGCACCTGAGCATCGGGTGCTCTTATATTCATCCGGAAGACATGGACAACGTGCAGGCAAATCTTGTCCGTATGAAGCGCGGCGATCTGTTAATCGCAATCGCTTTTCCAAAATATTACCCCTTGATTCAAAGCATCACAAAATACGCCGAGCAAAGCGGCGCCGATCTTATTACGATTACCGACAGCCCCACATCGCCCATCATCACAAAAAGAAGCCTGAATTTCTTCTGCAACACCTCGACCAAGCTCTTCTACAACTCTTTGTCTTTGCCGGTCGCGCTGATTAATTTGATCGCCTCCTGCATCGTAATAGAAATGGGGGGAAAATACGATGATCTGGTCACAAAAGCATATAATGTCGTGAATTTTTTAGAAGAAAATAAATCAGAATAGCTTTCCAAAGCAGTCCAACGAAACAAAAGGAGCAGGATCTGTCTGCTCCTCAGATTGTAGGCAAAAGGCCGTTCGGGATTTAAGCCCAAGCGGCACTTTAACAGTTGATTTCTGGCTGAGAACAAAATGAATGAAAAGCCGGATTTTGGTTTGAACCTCGAGTCTTTTGATTTCCACTTCTTTTTCCCATGTGCTTCCCGATCTTTGTTTGATTTCTTCCATCAACTCTTTGTGGTAGTGCTGTGCCTCCATCTGAACCTGCATCTTCATTTTCTTGTTCCGGTTGGCGCTGGCCTTAATATGCGTTGAATCAATGAATACCGCTTTCGGGTCTACATATTTCAGCTTTACAGCTTCCAGCAAAATATGGGTAAATATCTGCTCGAAAATATCAGTTCCCTCGAATCGTCGGGAATAGTTCTTTCCGAAGGTTGTGAAATGCGGGATCGGGTCGTTCCAGTCATATCCCAGAAACCACCGATACGCCGCGTTAACTTCGATTTCTTTAATGGTCTGTCTCATGCTCCGAATCCCAAACAGATATTGGATGAATACAATCTTGAACAGCACCACCGGATCAAAGCTGGGACGGCCTGTGTCTTCGCTGTACTTGTCCTTTACCAAATCATATATGAAGCTGAAATCAATCGCTTTATCTATTTCCCTCACATGCTCTTTCGGTACCAGATCCTCCATGCGGTAAAAGCCGACTTGTTTCCGACCGTCATTACTTTTTTCGTTCAACATTTTTATCACCTGTTTATATTTTACCATTTCTCAAGCACTAAAAAAAGACAAAGTACCTGATTTCGATACTTTGTCTTCAGACTGGGGAGCAGGCTCTGCCTGCTCCTTTTGGTATAATGCATTCTCCGGTCGTTTTCCGTCGATCTTCGGGAGGACCGTTCGTCTGATTTTTGTCCGCTTTCCGGGCAGCTTTCGCGCCCAAAGTTCCCGGCTGGTTTTAAAATGTGCCGGTGAGCTTATAGATGCCGAATTCGCGGTGCCCCAGGCTTTCCGCCTTCGTCTGCCTGCCGTTGCAGACCTCGACAATCTCGCGGAAAAGCTCCTCGCCGACTTCGTTCAGCTTGGCTTCGCCCGAAATGATTGTTCCGGCGTTGATGTCGATGTTGTCCGGCATCTTTTTGAACGTGTCGGTGTTTCCCGTGATTTTGATCACGGGCGCGATCGGGCTGCCCGTCGGCGTTCCGCGCCCGGTCGAAAACACCACGATCTGCGCTCCACCGGCGACCATGCCGGTAATGGAGTCGATGTCTTGGCCGGGCGTATCCATAAAGTAAAGGCCCTTCTTCGCGGCCGACACGGGCTCCGCATAATTCAGAGCGCCCACGAACGGGCGGGTTCCCGCCTTGTACATGCACCCCAGAGATTTTTCCTCGATGGTGGAAAGTCCGCCTTCCTTGTTTCCAGGGGTGGGCTGCCCGCTGCGGAGGTCCTCTCCCATCATGATCGCGCGGTCTTCCACATTTTTGACCATCCGCAGGAATTTTTCACGCTGAGCGGCGTCTTCAAAGCGCGCCGCAAGCAGGTGCTCCGCTCCGATTACCTCGGTCGTCTCGCTGAGGATGCTGCTGCCGCCTTCGCCGACCAGCTTGTTGGAGGCGTAGCCGATCGTCGGGTTGGAGGCAAGGCCGCTGGTGGGGTCCGAACCGCCGCATTCCAGTGCCAGGACGATCTTGCTTATATCGAATTCCACGCGGGTCTGCAGTGAAAGATCGCGCGCCATCTTGGCCGCGAATTCCGCTCCGACCGCGATCGCCTTCAGTGTGCCGCCGACTTCTTGAATGACGACGGATTCCACCGGCTTGCCGGTCTCGCGGATCTCGTCCGCGACGGAGCGGGCTTGAACACCGTCGCAGCCGAGCCCGACGACCACAACCGCACCGACGTTCGGGTTCTTCCCGAATCCGACCAGCGTCTCCTGTGTTAGCGACAGGTCGGAACCGATCTGGCAGCAGCCGTGCTGGTTCGGCACACTGATTGCCCCGGGGATCTGTGCGGCGATCTTTTCCGCCGTATCGGCGGCACAGACGGACGTTGGCAGGATGAGCAGATGGTTCCGAACGCCGTACGTCCCGTTTTCCCTCTTATAACCCATCAGTTTCGTCATGATTTGATTCTCCTTATTCCTTCGTATGTTTGTCGCCGCGCCCGCGGGTGCTTTCCAGATTGTGCACATGGACATAATCCCCCGGATGCAGGTCCGTCGTGGCAGCCCCGATCACTTCGCCGTACTTGTAGCAGTGCTCGCCCTTTTTAATTTCGGCTACCGCCATCTTATGAAATTTGGGGATGTCGGCGCTCGCCGTGTAGTGCTTACCCTCAAATTCAATGGTCTCTCCTTTGGCGATCGGCCGCAGGCAGGTGACCAGATTGTCTTTCTCGTTGATATGAATGACTGCGTTCATGCTTGTTGCCTTCCTTTCAGTGATGCAGTTTTTCGCCGATTTCGATCGCTTTGAGCATGCTGTCCTCTCTTGCGACCAGCTTGCCGGCGATATCGAACGCCGTTCCGTGGTCCACAGAGGTGCGCAGCACGTCCAGACCGACCGTGATGTTGACGCCGCCGTCGAAATCAAGCAGCTTGAGCGGAATATGCCCCTGGTCGTGGTACTGGGCAACGACGACGTCGTATTCGCAGTTCAGGGCGCGCAGGAAAACCGTATCCGGCGGCAGGGGCCCCACGACGTCGACGCCATCCGCCCGGCAGAGCTCAACCGCGGGCGCGATCTCCACAATCTCCTCGTCCCCGAAGATCCCGTTCTCCCCCGCGTGGGGGTTAAGTCCCGCGACCGCTATGCGCGGCTTTTCATAGCCGGCCTTTTTCAGCGTGCGGTCCGCAAGGCGAATCACCTCCGTCTCCCTCTCCTTCCGGCAGGCGTCGCACGCCTTGCGGAGGGAAACATGGGTGCTCACGTGGATCACCTTGAGTTTCTCGCTCCAAAGCAGCATGGCGTAGCTGTCCCCGTGGGCGAATTCCCCGAAGATCTCCGTGTGCCCGGCGTACGGGTACCCCGCAAGATGGAGCGCCTCCTTGTTCAGTGGCGCCGTTACGATCAGCGAGATCTCCTTTTTCAGCGCAGCGTCGATCGCGGCCCTGACCGCGAGGAACGCGCATCTGCCGCCGACGGGGCTGACCCTGCCGACCGGGATCTCCTCAAGGGAAACGGGGTTCGGGTCGACGACGTTCAGACAGCCATCTCCGCAGTCGAAAGGGCGCTCCACGGTGCGGATCGGGAAGCCGCACCCGAGCAGCCGGCCGTAGTGGCACAGAAGCTCCGCGCTGCCGAAGACGACGCAGCGGTCCAGGTACTCCGGGTGCGCGCGCAGGGCTTTCAGCGTGATCTCCGGGCCGATCCCGCATGGGTCGCCCAACGTGATTCCAAACCGATTCACAGCGGAATCACCTCCTTCAGTTTTTTCATCGCGGTTACGATGGCGTCATCGCCGCCGAACGCGCCCGCTTTCGTAATGATTTTCAGCCCCGCGTAAGGCCCGCCGATGAGGCGCATCATCGGGATCCCGGCCGCGATCTCCATAAGGATGGAGGAGCCGGAGGCCTCCGCCGCCCGAATAAAGCCGATGGCGGTGTCCCCTCCCGTCAGGAATGCGCCGCTAACCGGCGCGGCCTCCAGAATCCGGCGCGATATTTGACTGAGGACCTCCCGGATGTAATCGCACATCTCCTTCGGGGTCATGCCCCGCTCCGCACCCGCCCGGTCGGTGCGGGCCATTTCCTCCGCATCGCAGGAGGAAGTCGGCAGAACGACGGCGTCCCTGTTTTCCCTCAGGAGCGCGGCCGCGCGCACGGCGTATTCCATCGGATCGGCCGTGCCGTCCAGCAGGCCGTAGATCGGAATCCTGACAAGGACCGTCCCCTCCTGTTCCGCATACCTAACCTGACGGCGCGTCACGGAGCTGACGCTGCCCACGACGGCGACGGCCGGCGGCACCTTGCTCTGGGCCCCGATCAGCTGTTCCGCCATCGCCGCCGCTCCGACCCACAGAACCCGGCCCTTTTCCGCAAGCCCCGCGCGGACGATGTTTCCAAGGTCCGCGTTTGTGACCGCGTCAAAGGCGAAGATGCGCCCTCCTTCGAGCCGGATCCGGTCTTCGGAAACCTGATCGAGCGGTATCCGAACGACGGGCTCGTCGAACTCCGCCTGCAGAAGGCGGGCGATGTTGTCTTCGCGCACGGGGGTCTTTGGGTCCCGGGCTAGCTCCGTCTCCAGAATCGGGATACCGTCGAGGCGGTGAATCCCGTCCTTTGTTGTGCGGCCCAGATCGGGAAGGGCAGGCGCAAACAGGATCTGGTCGAAATGCATCCGGCAGTCGGCAGCTCGGACCTCCGCGGCGATGTTCCCCCGGAGCGTGGAATCCACCTTTTTCATGAAAAGCCCGAACACGGATGGGCCGATCCCCGCAAGGGACCGCTGCACCGCCGCGCCGGCTTCCGATGCGGAAAGGGCCCTCGACTCCGTATCGACGATGACGGTGCCTTCCTCCGGAATTCGGGAGCCGTCGAACAGCACGACCGTGGGGATCCCGCGGCTCCGGAACTGGACACCGGTATCGTTGGCACCCGTGAAATCATCCGCCAGGATGAAGCAGCGTTTCACACCGATCCCTCGTTTGCAGCAGATTTTGGGAACGAATCCGGCGATTGCTTTCTCTTTTCGACCTTATCCAGCCAGCTCACCAGCAGCGGACAGAGGATCGCGGTCACGATGACTGCTGCTGCGACCTGTACGGTAGCCATGGCGGCCGCCGTTTTCAGGGTCGCATCCGTCGCCGCCAGTGCCGCGGGCGTCGCGACAGAATTCCCGGCGGAGGTCCCGATGGCGGCCCCGACCTGCGGATGCTTCGACTTGATCAGCTTCATCGCCAGATAGCCTCCGAAGCCCGTGATCGCGGTGCAGGCGACACCGAGGACGATGCCGGGCAGCCCCGCCTGGACAAGCTGTCCCAGGTTCAGGGCGGCGCCGAGTGGGAAGGCGAAGAACGGGATCGTGACCGTCGTAGCCGGCGCCAACCATTTACGGAGCTCCGGGTCCAGGTTGCCCAGGATGAGGCCGACGACGATCGGCAGAACCGCGCCGACCAGCACCATGATCGGGATCTGTGCCAGACCGGTCAGCCCGAAAGCGACCATCGTGAAGAACGGGCCGTCGTTCAGGGAAAGGATAGAAACCGCGCCTACGTCTCCCGCGTCGCCGAACTCGCCCGCAAGGGCCGCATAAAGGCCGCCGTTCGAATTGGCCAGCGAGGAAACGACCGCGAGCGGAACGATTCCGATGACGCCGGCGGGACCGCACAGCCTGTTGACCAACACGCCGATCACCGCGCCGAGGCCAACTTTGACCACGGTCAGGATCATTCCTTTGGCCAGCGGCTGCCCGGCCTGCTTCAAGTCGATTTGCGCGCCGTTGCAGAAGAGGAACACCGCGAGGATCGGCATCGCCCCGTTTTTCCACAGATCAGTGGTAAAGCTGCCGATGGTCAGGAATCCCGGTACAAATGTGTTGACCAGCACCCCCAGCAGCATCGGGACGATCATGAGACCGCCGGGCACCTTCTGGACTGTTTTCAAAATTTTCAAGTGCAAAACCTCCTCAAATTTTTTGGCTCGGTGCAGACGAGCCTACATAGAGTAGGTAACAGCAAAAAACATGCCAGGTGAAAAAACGCCCTGATCGGCTATTTTTCGCCCAGTATATTTGCTAAAAAGAATTTTTATGGGTGAATCCGTACAAGTTCTCTTTCATTTTGAAACAAGTTTGTTCAAGATGAAACGTATTGCTCCATATCCCGGCATTTCCGCCAGAGGGTGGAGCGGCTGATCTTCAGAATCTGGCAGGTCTTTTTGATGTCCCCTCCGGTTTCTTCCAGAACGCTCCGGATATAGGCCTCCTCCAGCGCCCGCAGATCCATTTTCCTCCCGCAGAATTTGTCGAACGGGTCCTCCCCGCCCGACAGGTTCGCGCTGGAAGGCAGCCTTTCGCGGAACAGCCCGTCGAAGGAAGAGACGATGACGCAGCGCTCCATCAAGCCCTCCAGTTCCCTGATGTTCCCCTCGTAGGTGCGGTTTTCCAGATAGTCCTGAACTTTCTGCGTCATTTTCAGCTCCGGTTTCTGATATTTAGTGGAATATTTTTTGATAAAATAGTTTGCGAGGACCAGAATGTCCTCCCTCCGTTCGGAGAGCGGAGGGATATCCAGCGTCAGGACGTTGATGCGGAAGAACAGGTCCTTGCGGAATCTGCCCTTCTGCATCTCCTGATAGATGTTTTTGTTGGAGGCGGTGATGATCTTGACGTCAACCGGGATGATCTTGTTCCCGCCGACCCGCATGACCTGCTTTTCCTGGATCACGCGGAGCAGGCGCCCCTGGAGCTCGATGGGGATTTCGCTGATCTCGTCGAGAAAGAGTGTTCCACCGTGCGCGAGCTCGAAAACACCCGGCTTGCCGTTGCGCCTCGCCCCGGTGAAGGAACCCTCCTCATACCCGAAGAATTCGCTTTCGATCAGCGCCGGAGGGATCGCCGCACAGTTCACTGCGACGAACGGCCCGCCGCGGCGCGGGCTGCTGTTGTGCATGCTCTGGCAGAAGAGCTCCTTGCCCACGCCGGATTCGCCGAACAGGTGGACCGGCGTGTCGTACTTGGCGTATTTTTCCGCCGTTTCGATGCAGTCCTGAATCTTTTCGCTTGAGTGGATGATGTCCGAAAAATGATATCTTGCGATAAAGCCCTTCTCGTACAGGGTCCGGCGGATCTTTTGCTCCATGCTCTGCACTTCGGAAACTGCTTGGAACGTCGCAACAACGCCGATCACGTTCCCTTCCACAACGACCGGAACCCGGTTGGTGGCCAGCTTGATCTTGCCAATATTCTGCAGCTCCCCAAGCTGGGCCTCGCCGGTGTGCAGGACCTCCGGCAGCCTTGTGTTGGGGATGATCTCCTTTACCTTCTTGCCAAGGGCGGTCTCCCGAGGGATGCCGAAGATGCTCTCGGCCTTTTTGTTATAGACTGTGATGCGCTCCTCCTCGTTGACGGCGACGATGGCGTCGTGCACGAAATCGGTGATGGTGGTGATCTCCTGCACGCGCTCCTTTTCCTCCCGGGTCGCCATGCAGATTCTCCGCGCCTCCTGAACGGCGGACAGGATGGAGTCCTTCTGAGAGGTGATCAGGATGCCGTTGCAGTTCAATTTACGGACGATCGGGATGATGTTGGCGTCGCCGATGTACGTTTCGATCCCGCGGTTCTTGTGTTCCTGAATGACCTGATAGATGTCGGATTCCCGTTTCAGCTGGACCTCGATGAAATTGCAGTTCAAAATCCTGTGCAGGACATCCATCCCGTAGACGACGTTACTGTAGCCCACCACCCCGATTGTCCCGCCGGAATCCTTGACCTTTTCAAAGCTTTTGAGGATGTCGAACGCACTCACCTTGATCTCCACGATGGGGACCCTGGGGAATTCGGCCTTGAGCATCCGGTAGGTCCCACCCCGGGACACAAGATACTTCGCCCCCCCCTCAATCGCAAGATGGGCTGCCTTCACGCCCTCGCTCATGCTGCCCGGGACGACGTCGACGTTGTCGTACCCCCGCTCAACAACCAGCCCGACGGCTTTGTCGTACAGGTCCTGTATTGGCGCGATGACGGCGATCTCCTTCATCTTCCTTCTCCTCTCCTCCGGACGTTTTCCGGAATCCCTTTTGCCTCTCCGCAACCGGACGCGAACTCCGGACCGACGGACCGGAGAACGAAAGCGGCGCTCCCGCCCGATTTCAGGAAACGGCGGCAGACCGCAGGGGCTAATTTATTCCAGTTTATCATCTCACGAGTCAAAATTCAATGTACTAAAACAGCATTTTATGCCCCCACCGGGGTACGGCTTTCCGCCCTGACCAATCGGGTCCAAGAAAAGAATCCGATCGAAAATATTGCGGATTGCGCGGTGAAATTGCCGCCATCGCCCGCCAGATCGATGACTTGGAAAAGCGTCTCTCCATGTGGCAGAAGTATGCAGATAACAAGCCGGTTTACCAGCAGCTCACTGCCCTGAAACCGAAAACGTGTCAGAACTCTTAGGACGTGCACAGTTTGGGACTTGCCTTGTGCCGAAAATGCGTTAAAGGCTGTAAACAGAGTTACCGGGCTGCCGTGATGGACTGCCCGCATTATCTATCCAAATGGGCAAAAAATAAAGATCATGATAATCTGTAAATCATTTCGGTTGCTCTCCTTGATATGTTTTCCGGGAATCGTCGTAATGGGAGAGTGCAGATCATCCATGATCTGCTGAATCTCCGCTTCAATTTCTTTAATCTCTTCGTCCAGTTCCCGGATAAGGTGGATGGTATGCCGCAACTCCAGCGACTTTGCCGGCATCATGGAGCCAATCGGAGTTCTAGCAGACTCGCGTATCTCGACAGCTTTGAACTCCCGCGCAGCCGGGAGTTTTCGTATTACAACAAAAAGCCGCAAACCGATAAAATATCGATTTACGGCTTTTTGATTTCAGATTCAAAAACGCTCTATTCCTGGTAAAATGCCCGCACCGCACGGTCGGTCATCAGGAGGTCAAGTTTAGAGACTACCTCGAACGGAGCATGCATGGAAAGAACCGGCACGCCGAGATCGATGACGTCTACGTTGAGCGCCGCGATAAATTTTGCAACAGTTCCGCTGCCGCCCGCGTCGACTTTCCCGTTTTCCCCCATCTGCCACAGCACATGGTTTTGTTCAAACATGCCTCGCAGTTGGGCGACATATTCGGCGGAGGCCTCGCTTGTTTTACTCTTTCCTCTTCCGCCGGTATATTTCTCGATTCCGACCCCGCCGTTCAGATAACAGGAATTACTCGGCTCGAATACCTCCGAAAAATTCGGATCGTAAGCCGCTGCCACATCGGCGGAAAGGCATTGGGATCCAGCCAGGACACGGCGTGCGGAAAGTCCCTCTGCCTGTGCCAAATCCTCGATAAAGTCCGTCAGAAAATGAGAATTCAGCCCCGTATTCCCCACGCTTCCGATTTCTTCCCGGTCCGCCAAGACCGCAACGACCGTCTTTTTCGGAGTTTTGGTATTTAAAGTTGCCATCAGCACCGGATAAGCGCAGACGCGGTCATCCTGCGCGTACGCGCCGACCATGCTGCGGTCAAAGCCGATATCCACCGCAGGGAACGCGGGGACAAACTCAAGGTCCGCGGAAACAAAGTCCTCTTCCGTGATCCCATACCTTTCGTTCAGGAGTTTCATCACGTTCAGCCGAACCCGGTTTCCCTCCAGAGAGGGCTCTTCCGGGAAAACAGGACGGCTGCCGTTGATCAGATTCAGTTTCTCCCCTTCGATCCCCTTCTCCATGGTTTTCGTCATCTGTTCATCGGCAAGATGAGGCAACAGGTCCGTGACGCAGAAGCGGGGCTCTCCGTCCTCTTCCCCGACCTTGATATCAACGGCCGTCCCGTCTTTGCGGACAATACGGCCGTGCATAGAAAGCGGAATCGCCGTCCACTGGTACTTTTTAATCCCGCCGTAATAGTGCGTCTTAAAAAAAGACAGCCCATCTTTTTCAAACAACGGATGGGGTTTCAGGTCAAGGCGGGGCGAATCGATATGAGCCGCCGTAATGCGCACGCCGTTTTGGCAGCCGTCCCGGCCGATGACTGCCATAAGCAGCGCTTTTCCGCGGTTATTCAGATACACACGGTCACCGGGCGCATATTTTTTATCGGGTTGAAAAGCGGAAAATCCGGCTTTCCTGGCCAAATCGACAGCATAAACGACCGCCTCCCGCTCTGTCTTCACGGCGTTCATAAATGCCTTATAACCTTCGGCGTACTCATACGCCTCGTTCCAAAGCTCTTCCGAAATCCGCGGGCTTTTGCCGCTCCTCAGAAGTTTTTCAGACAGTTTTTTGACATCCGCCGCGTCATTACTTTTTCGCATCTGACGACGCTCCTTTCTCCGCACAGGATTGCTCTTCCGTCAAGGGATAATGGCAGGCGACAAAACGCCCCGGCAAAACCTCCCTGAGCGCAGGAACCTCCGTTTTGCACTTCTGTTTGCAGCGTGTGCATCTGGGGTGAAAAACACACCCCGACGGAATATCGACCGGACTCGGCGGCTCGCCGGTAATCGCGTATTCCCTTGTTTTCATTAACGGATTTAATCCGGGCGTCGCCTTGATCAGAACATCCGTGTAAGGATGAAGGGGCTGTTGAAAAATCTGTTCCGTCCCGCCCTGCTCCACAACCGACCCCAAATACATCACGACGATTCTGTGGGTAATATAGCGAACCACATGAAGGTCGTGGGAAATAAACAGAATCGTCAGGTTCAGCGAGCGCTGAAGTTCGCCCAGAAGGTTGATGATCTGCGCCTGAATGGAAACGTCCAGCGCGGAAACCGGTTCATCCGCAATCATAAATTCCGGATTCAGAGACAGCGCCCGCGCGATTCCGACTCTCTGCCGCTGGCCGCCTGAAAATTCTCCCGGAAAACGATTCGCGGCCTCCGAGCCAAGCCCGCACATGTCAAGCAGCTCTTTCACCCGTTCCGGAATCTGCTGTTTCGTAACAACATGGTGAACGGAAAGCATTTCGGACAATATTTCAGAGACCGTCATTCTGGGATTCAGGGAAGAATAGGGGTCCTGAAAGACCATCTGCATGGCCGGACGAATTTTTCTCAATTCTTCCCCCCGCAGACCGGTAATGTCGGTTCCATTGAGCAGAATCTTCCCCTTCGTCGGCTCGTACAGACGAAGGATCGTTCTTGCCAGGGTACTTTTTCCGCAGCCGGACTCTCCCACAAGGCCCAGATTTTCGCCGCGGTAAATCTGGATGGAAACGTCGCTGACCGCCTTTACATACTTTTGCGGTTTCCCGGAAATGCGGTCCGCGATTCCGTATTTCCGGGCAAACCATTTGCTCAGGTTCCGGGTTTCAAGCACCTTTTGGGCCGTTTGATCATTCAATTTCCGTGTCATTTCAGTATTTTCTCCCCCTTGCGTCCGGGACGGAAATAATCCCGCTGAAATTTGTTTCGTCCTTTTTCAGGTGGCAGCGGCTCATGTGACCCGGCTCGACCTCCACCAGCGGGGGCAATTCCTTTTTACAGATGTCACGGCAAAATTTGCAGCGCGGGGCAAAAGGGCAGCCCTGCGGAAGATTCCCCAGATCAGGGGGAGAACCGAGAATCGGTTCCAAGCGGCTTCCCCGTTTGCTCTGGTCCGGGAGCGACGACATCAGCGCGTAGGTGTAGGGGTGACGCGGCTTTGCAAACAGTGTGACCGTATCGGTCATCTCCATCACCATACCGGCATACATGACGGCCACACGGTCGCACATCTGCGCGACAACGCCCAGATCATGCGTAACCAGAATCACGCTCATATCCAGCTCCTGTTTTAACCGGTTCAGCAGCTTCATAATCTGGTCCTGAATGGTAACGTCGAGCGCCGTGGTCGGCTCGTCAGCAATCAGCAGCTTCGGGTTGGAACCGAGTGCAATGGCAATCATCGCCCGCTGGCGCATTCCGCCGCTGAACTGATGAATGTACTCGTCCAGGCGCGTCTCCGGCATCGGAATTCCGACCAGTTTCAGCAATTCCACGGCGCGGTCGTTCTTTTCCTGCTTGGAAAGGTTCAGCCCCTCGAAGGACTCGTAAATCTGCTTCCGGATTTTCAGGACCGGGTTTAAAGAAGTCATCGGCTCCTGAAAAATGATGCTGATCTCTTTTCCCCTGATTTTCCGCAGTTCACGCGCTTTCATTTTGACAAGATCCCGCCCGCGGTACAAAACCTGGCCGCCGACAATCTTGCCGGGTTTTTTAATCAGCCGCAGCACGGACCGGCAGGTCTGGCTTTTTCCGCAGCCGGATTCCCCCACAAGCCCGAACGTCTCGCCCCTGCGCACGGAAAAGCTGACCCCGTCAACCGACTTTACCACGCCGTCCTGCGTATAAAAATAAGTCTTTAAATCTCTGACTTCCAGTAAATTCTCCATCGCCGTCACCTTCCTTTTGTCCGCAGGAAATCGGCCAGGCCGTCCCCTAAGAGGCTGAATCCGATTCCGGTGACCGCCATGACAAGTCCCGGGAAAAGAGTAATCCACCAGGCGATATTGATATACCCGCGGCCCTCGTTCATGATGGCGCCCCATTCCGGAGTCGGGGGCTGAATGCCAAGGCCGATAAAACTCAGGCTCGCGCCGGTCAGCATGTTCAGCACGATGTCGGAAGTTGCGAAAACAACCGCCGCGTTAATCACGTTCGGCAGCAGGTGGCGCAGGAGGATTCTGCTGTTTTTGAAACCCGCGATTTTAACCGCCTGAATGTATTCCGCATTTTTCAGCACGAGAACATCGCCGCGAACCAGCTTTGCATAAGAAATCCAGCCGACGACCCAGAGAGCGATGTAAACATTGATCATTCCCTGACCGAGCACGGTCATAATCGCGATGACAAGCACGATAAACGGAAACGCCATCAGAATATCGATGACGCGCATCAGGATATTGTCCAGAACCCCGCTGAAATAGCCGGAAAGAAGGCCGAGAATGCAGCCGACGACAAAGGGAATGACCGTGCCGAGCACGCCGAGCAGCAGGTCGATCCGCGTTCCCCATACAACCCGCGAAAAAACATCGCGTCCGTAATTGTCGGTGCCAAACAGATGCGCGCCGGAAGGACCCTGCAAAACGGCAAGGGCGTTCACCTCAAGAGGGTCGTGGGAAGTAAAAAGCTGAGGAAAAAGAGCGACGACCACCGCGAACAGCACGATGACCGCTCCGGTGAGGAAGGACAGATTTCTCAGCCAGGCGGGCCGCTTTGTGAGACGCCGTTCTTTGATCTTGGATTTAAACATCTTGCGGTCCTCCTTTTAAAATTCCACCCGCGGGTCAAGAAATGAATACAGGATGTCGGTCAGCAGATTGATGATCAGTACAAGAAGAGCAAAAAGGAAAACCAATGTCTGAACCAGCGAGTAGTCGCGCGAGAAAATCGCTTCCGTCGTGAGCGCGCCGATTCCGGGCAGGGAAAAGACAGTCTCGATAATGACGCTGCCGCCAAGCATATAAGCCATCCGCATGGACAGCAGGGTCACAGTCGAAATCATGGCGTTGCGCAGAATGTGATTGTTCTTCACTTCGCCTTCCGGAATCCCCTTGCTTCGGGCAAAATCCACATAGTCCAGAAGATTGATTTCAACCACGGAGTTGCGGATATTTCGAATCAGAAGGGCGGAAGTCATTAATGACTGTGTGATTCCCGGCAGAATCAAGCATTTCAGCTGATCGGGCAGCGTGGCGCCCCAGCCGCCGACGGGCAGCACGCGGAACCAAAGTCCGAAAACAATCATCAGCAAAAGCCCGACCCAAAACGACGGCATCGCGATCGCCGCAAGCGCGGTCGTACGTATCACGTGGTCGCCCAGCCTGTCTTTGTGCATCCCCGCAAAATAGCCGAGCGGAAAACTGACAATGAGTGAAAAAAGCGTGGATACCAGCGTCAGCAACAGTGTCACGCCGGTACGCTCCCTCAGCAGGTCGATCACCGGCCGTTGATATTTCAGCGAATCCCCAAGATTCAATGTGAGAATTCCCTTGAGATAAATCCAGTACTGCTCCAGCAGCGATTTGTTCAAACCAAGCTTTTCGTGCATGGCCGCCACTTCCGCGTTTGTTGCCTTCTCGCCCAGCACCAGACGGGCCGGGTCGCCAGGAATAAAGCGCAGCATGAGAAAGATGAGAATGGAGACCACAAGCAGAACGGGAATAATCTGCAGAATGCGCTTGATGATATAATTTAATCGATTCATATGTATGGCACCTTTTTATAAAGGACCGGGAAGTCTTAGGCGCTTCCCGGTCCTTCACAAATTCTTTTCACAAACTTATTTCGCTTTTCGCCTTCCAAATTGGCTTCACAGCACTGAACTATTTCGTTTTCTGGATGTCTTTGAGCCTCATGACGCTGAACGGACTTACTTCAAGATTCTGAATCTTATTGGATGTTGCGTAAACAAAATCGTTCCGGAACAGCGGAATTACATTTGAGTTGTCGGAAATCTTCTGCTGAATCTCTTTGTACATTGTAACCCGCTTGGTTTCGTCCATCTCTTTGCTGGCCTGCGCGTTCAGGTCGTCCAGCGCCTGATCCTTCAGCCCCGTGTACCACGCATGACTCTGGTCATAATCCGCAATCCAGCCGGAAACCTCGGACGGGTCCATAATGTCGTCCACCCACTGCAATACCGTGGCCTGATGCTGAAGACTTTGGAACTTATTGCTCAGCGCCGCCTTTTCCAGCAGCTCAATATTGACGGTAATGCCGGCTTTTTCCCATTCGGATTTGAGCAGAGTCGCAATCTGCTGGTAAACCTGTGACCCGGAGCTGACGCTGATGGTCAGTGTCACGCCGTTCGGGAACCCGGCCTCTTTCAGCAGCTCTTTTGCTTTTTCGGGGTCGTAATTTATCACCTTCAGGTCGGAATTAAACCACTTGCCCTGGGACTCGGAAAGGACGGAGGCAACCGGCTGGCCGTACTTTGTCGCAACCAGGTTGGCGATTTCCTGTTTGTTGGTCGCATAAAGGATTGCCTGTCTCACTTTCAGATTATCGAGCGGTTTTTTTGTCGTGTTCAGAATCAAGTAGCGGATCTGCGTGGATTTGAAAGTCTGTACCTTCAGATTCTGATCCTTCTGAATGGTGTCGACCTGAGAATACGGTACGTCTCCCACAACGTCGAGCTGTCCGGACTGAAGCTGCATGAGCCGGGTGTTGTCGTCCGGAATCACCGTGAATTTTAGGGTTGATGTTTTGGGGTAGCCGAACTCAGCGTAGTTTGGATTTTTGACCAGAGTCAGCGAACTGCCCTTGACCCATTCCTTCAGCATATACGGGCCGGTGCCCAGGGGTTTCTGCGCGTACTCAGTCCCGCCGACTTTGTCGTAATAGGCTTTGCAGCCCACCACCATGTTGAAGTTGCACAGGTCCGCCAGGAAAGGAGCCCACTGGTACTTCAGGGTAATGGTAACGGTCTTTTCATCCGCCTTCACATCTTTAATTTCTTCCGCGATAAAACGGTATTCGGAGGTGTCGCAGTCGCGCGCTCTGGTCAGCGACCAGACCCAGTCCTCCGGCTTTACGGGCGTTCCGTCCGAAAATTTGGTGCCCGGCTTCAGGTTGAAGGTGTAAGTCAGGCCGTCGTCGCTGATTTTCCAGTCTGTCGCCAGATCCGGTTCAATCGATGTGCTGTCCGCGCTGGTCGTAACCAGCCCCTGGTAAATCTGCTGCATCACGGTTGCTTCCGTGGGGCCGATGGACGACTGGTCCGGGTCAAGATACGCCGGGTCGCCGGCGAGGCCGATGTTGACGGTGTCCTCATACTCCGTTGCCGCGGACGAACTGCCCGCCGCCGCGCCGGACGAAGCGGATTGCCCCGAGCAGCCGGATAAGCCGACAATGCTGCAGGCCGCAAGAATCAGCGCGATTTTCCCTGTGATCTTCTTTTTCATAATACGCCACCTCTAATACTAAAAACTTTTTATGAGATCCTGATTGAGTCTTTTGATAATTTCGGTTGCCAGCCGAATCGCGTTCATGCAGTCCGACAAGGACGAAATGCCATAATGCGTATGCGCGTAGCGAACCGGAACGCCGACTACAATCACGGGGACTCCCCTGTTGGACAAATGGATCTGCGACCCGTTGGTCGAGCCGCCGGTACGCACCGCGGTCTGCACCGGAATACCGAGCTGTTCCGCCAGATCGAGCGCGAAACGCTGGAACCTCGGATTCGTAATCATCGCGCGGTCGATGAAACGGAGCATGGGGCCTTTGTTTACCGCAGTCTGAATCATGTAATCTTCCGTAAACGTGTCGTCCGCGGGGCAACCCTCAAATACAATCGCAATATCCGGCTTAACCGTGCGGGACGTTACCTTTGCACCGCGTGTCCCCACTTCCTCCTGGGAGGCAAGAGCGCCGACTACATCGACGTCCAGATTCTCCCCGACCAGAGTCTTCATCGTTCCGATCACGGAAGCGACGCCCAGCCGGCAGTCAAACGCCTTGCCGAACATCAGGTTTGTTTCCTCATTGTATTCAAAAGTTACGTCGGGGACAACCGGCTCGCCCATGCGGATGTGAAATCTCTGTTCCGCGTCTTCTTTCGACATGGCCCCGATATCGATCGCCATATTGGAAATATCGTTTTCCATTTTCTTTTCCGCTTCCGTCATAAAATGGGGCGGTTTACTGACGGTAATGCCCGGTATGTAGTTTCCCTCGGCGTTTCGGACTAAAACCCTGTGGGCCGCAATGGAATTCACGGGCCAGCCGCCCAGCGGAATAAAACGCAGCGTTCCGTTCGGTTTGATCGCCTGGACCATAAACGATACTTCATCCGTATGAGCGTCCAGCATTACAACCGGCTTATTCCCCGTGCTTCCTGCATGCCTGAGGTATAAGTTTCTGACACTGTCCTCCTGAATTTCGGCAATATCCCGGGCGTATTTTCTGGCTACCGCGAGGACCTCGTCCTCGAATCCGGAAGCTCCTTTTGCATTGGATAAATCTTCAGCAAGTTTTAAAAAATTTTGCTCCTTTGGCTGCATGCATTCATTCTCCAGTTTCTATATTTATGTTATCTGATCAAAACCTTTTTCAATCGATCGGCTGAGGCAGTTTCAGCTTCTTCATTTCTCCCATAAAATCAACAATATAGTCCGCAGTAGCCTGCAGCATTTCGCGGCCCCATTCGGGAGTCGCCTTTTCCGGATGGTCCGGGCCGATCCATCCGTTGCCGGCGTATTCTTTCACATAACGCGGGAACTGGACCGTTACGCCCTTATACTGTACGGAGCGGAATCCGGTGGTGATCATATTTTCGCCGATATCGTTTTTCAGCTCCATCGGGCCGATCATGCTCTTGTCCACAAAAGACTCGTTCACCGCCATGACGGCCGCCGTTTCTTCCGCGCCGCCGTGTCCGCCTTTCCATGCAGGATTCAATTCCCACGCCATCAGCCACCAGTTCAGCTCCGCCGCGAGCGCGCCCCTTTGATGCAGCTCGGAGCAGATGCGGTCCAGCACCTGAATATTCCCGCCGTGGCCGTTCAAAAATACAAACCGGCGAACCCCGAACCTGAAAAAGCCATCCGCGATTTTTTTCAGAACGCTGTACAGCACGTCGGTGCCGAGAGTTATGGTGCCGGGGAACATGGAAAGATCGTCGCACGCGCCGTAGGGCAAAGTCGGCGCGATCATAACATCCGACTTTTCTTCGATCAAATCCAGAATTTTATCGGGGATCAGCGTATCCGTACCAAGCGCAATATGTTTTCCATGACATTCGTTGCTGCCGACCGCTATGACGATCATATCGTTATTGCGGAAGTACTCTTCTGCTTTCACCCAGGAGATATGTGCCAATCTCATCTGTAATTTCCTTCCTTTTCTGAATTATTAAAAAAAGCAGCGGTCTCCCCTCGCTTTTGGGAAAGCACCGTTGCTTTCTTTTTAATAAGATAGTAAAAACATTATTATTTTTATATTTATAAAGTGATTACTATTATATAATTGTTTGGTCCTGATGTCAATACATTCTGCAATTTTTCATCGTCATTAATTCAAAATAGCAGGTAAACGGAAAAATCAATCAGGCGCCGGTAAAAAAGCCGCAAGCCTTCCGGCGGACTTCTCTTTCAATTCCTCCTAAAATTTCTTCTTGACATTCGAAAGTATTAGTGATATTTTAATAGTCGGTAAACGATTACGTAATGGAGATTATAGGTAAAATGTTAAATAATCCTACTATAAAAGACGTTGCTGAAAAAGCAAATGTTTCGGTCGCTACCGTTTCCCGTGTATTGAACGGTCTTACGGGCTTCTCCGCCGAAACGGAAGTACGGGTACGCAACGCAATCGCCGAGCTGGGTTACCAGTTTAACGCTGTGGCCAGAAATCTGAAACTGAAAAAGACAAATATTATCGCCGTTCTGATTCCTCAGGTGGAAACCACATTTTACGTCAAAATTCTAAACGGAATCGAGGACGCGGCGCAAAATTGCGGTTACAGCGTCATGGTCTGCCATGTGGGGATTTCCGGGAACAGAACGCAGGAATATATTAAAATGCTGGCGGAGCGCCAGGTGGACGGTATCATTGGCTGCAGCCTCCCTCCGGATGAGAAGATCGACACGCTGATGGCAGAATGTGAAATTCCCTGCGTGCTGGTTTCCACTCTGTCCTCCCGCTATTCCATTCCCTATATCAGGGTGGACGATTTCAAGGCCTCTTACGCCGCAACTACATATTTGATTAGCAAAGGTCATAAGAACATCGCGATGCTTGCGGGCTCTCAGGATGACGTTGTCGCAGGCGTGCTGCGACTGAAGGGCTACCGAAAAGCACTGGAAGACAACCGGATTCCCTACAGCCCGAAGCTGGTCCAGTATACCCGCTTCAGCTATGAAACAGGACTGCAGGCCGCAAAGGATCTGCTGAACAGCGGCGAAAGCTTCACCGGTGTTGTGGCCTGCTGCGACGAGGTCGCCGTCGGCGCAATTTCCGCTGCGTATGAAGCCGGGTTAAAAGTGCCCGATGCTTTCTCTGTGATCGGCTACGATAACACCAGAACCGCAGAAATGGCGGTTCCGCCCCTCACCACGGTTTCACAGCCTCTCTACCCCATGGGGGAGCAGGCCTTTCATATGCTGCAAAACGAAATGGAGCAGGGAAAAAAAGCGGAGAATCAAATCCTTCCCTATGAAATCGTTGAACGCGATTCGGTCAAAAAGGTCTGATTCTTTTTTGGTCCGGTTACGTAAACGATTACCTTTATTCCTTTGTCAGGCACTTTTCAAAGTTTTATTCTATTATTTTCAGGGGGTTGCTGTTATGAAAAACAAAGCAAGTCGTTTGGCGGCACTATTCCTTTCGCTGTCCGTCATGGCAGCGTCGATGGCAGGATGCTCGTCCGGTTCTTCCGGCGCTGCTTCCGCGGCTCCGGGGGCGTCGGGCGGTACGGCGTCGGCGACATCAACAAAAGACATAAAGGCTACGGTGACGTTCTGGCATACCTACAGCGCAAATTCAGAAGCGAAGGTGCTGAACGAAAAAATTATCCCGGCATTCAATCAGGAGTATCCGAATATCAAAATCAAATCGGTCACCATGCCGACCGATAACTTTAAGCAGCAGGTTTTACAGGCGGCGGCGAGCGGTTCCGCGCCGGACGTTATGCGGATGGATATTACCTGGGTTCCGCAGTTTGCAAATTTAAATGCTCTCGTTGCGGTCGACGGCATGGACGGATTCAGCGACATCAAGTCCAACAGCTATGAGGCTACTTTGAACACGTGTAAATGGAAAGAGAAATATTACGGTATTCCTCTCGATACCAATACGACGATCGCAATCTATAATAATGCCGATCTACAGGACGCGGGCTTGAGCGCGGCGCCGAAAACGATGGATGAATTAGCCGAAGCGGCTGAAAAAATCAAAGGCCGGCATCCAAACGGGCTGATCGGTATATCCGGAACCGGTATGTGGAGCATGGCACCGTATTTTCTGTCGCTCGGCGGAAAATATTGTGACGACGGCTACACAAAGGCAACCGGATATGTCAACAGCGATGAGAGTATCGCGGCGCTGACAAAGCTGGTTTCATGGAACGACAAGGGCCTGATCGGCAAGTGCATGCTCAACGGTCAGCCCGGAACATGGGACGGCCTGAAAGCAAACGACGGCTACATGATGGTGAACGACGGGCCGTGGTTCTATACCCTGCAGGATAAAAAGACAACCGACAACGATACCTATGCGCAAATGCCCGCCGACACTTCCCAAAGCATTTCGGTGGTCGGGGGCGAAGACATGGTCATGTTCCAGAACTGCAAAAATCAGGAAGCAGCCTGGCTGTTCATGAAATTCATGTTCTCCGATTATGCCCAGAAGACCATGGCGCTTGAGGTAAACCAGTATCCCGTCAACAAAAAAGTGGCTCAGGACTCCGAGCTGACCTCCAACCCGATTTTCAAAATTTATATGCAGCAGCTTGAAACCTCCTGGGCAAGGATTCCGAATCCGTCGATTGAGGAAATGGATAACGACATCAGCCTTGCTTTTGAAAAGGCATTCCGCCACAAAGGCACCGTAAAAGAAAATCTGGACGCGCTGGCAAAGCAGCTCGACGACCTGTTCGCGAAGAATTCATAAAGCTTTTTCCATTACGGCCGAACAAGCCGCGCCATCCTGAATCAAATCAGCCTGCCGCTCCGCAGCGGCGGGGCGGCAGGCTGGATTTTACTATATTTTTTGACGGGGAAGGTTCTTATGAAAAAAAGCAGCAGAATGATCTGGATTCTCTTGTCGGGCTTCCTATTATTCACTCTCGTCTTCGGCTGTTCCCAAAGCAATCAGGTCAAGATTCAGCCGACGGATTCTTACGCGGCCCAGAGCAAACTGATCCATGATGTGTTCACGGACAAATCGGCGTACCGTCCGAAGGAAACCGTCCACTTCACCCTTTCTTTAAACAATCAGACGGGCAGCGACTTCGAAGGAACGCTCCATCTGAATTTTAAACATCTGGATCAGACGGTAAAAACACAGGAGATTAAAGTCGGGCTGAAAAAGGGCGAGGAAAAGTCCGTTTCAGCCGCATGGCTTCCGCCGTCGGAGGATTACACGGGCTATCTGGTAGAGGTTCTGGCCGTATCGGGCAATCAAATAGAAGACCAGAAAAACACCGCGGTCGACGTATCGTCCACATGGGAAAAATTCCCCCGTTACGGTTACCTGTGCAATTACGGTGAAATGACGAAGGAACAGACTCAGGACACGGTGGATTGGCTGTGCAAATATCACATTAACGGGCTGCAATTTTATGATTGGCAGAACTCCCACGACCAGCCGCTTGCCGGCACCCTACAAAATCCGGCGGAAGAATGGAAAGATATCGCCAACCGCGACACTTTCGCATCAACCGTGAAGAACTATATTCAGGCCTGCCACAGCCGAAACATGATGGCCTGCAACTACAATCTGATGTTCGCGGCGTACAACGATTACGAAAAGCGCGGCATTCAAAAAGAATGGGGGCTCTATAAGGACCCCGAGCATGATTTGCAGGACACGCACGAGCTTCCGGCCAGCTGGGCCAGCAATTTGAATCTGATGAATCCCGGCAGCCCGGGTTGGCAAAACGACCTCCTTTCACGGGAGAAAGATGCTTTTGAAGTTTACAATTTCGACGTCTTCCATGTCGATACGCTGGGCAACCGGGGAATTCGGTATGATTACGATGGAAACAGGATTTCACTGGACGAACAGTACACCGGTTTTTTAAACCAGGCAAAAAAGGCTCTGAAAAAAAGGATCGTAATGAACGCGGTAAACGGGTACGGAGCAGGCGAAGCCGCCAAAGCGGACACGGACTTTCTGTACACCGAAGTCTGGCCCGACACCTACCCGACCTACAGCCGCCTGAAAGACGCAGTGGATGATAACACACGGCTTTCCGGGGGAAAGAAATCGTCTGTAATCGCCGCTTATATGAATTACAAAGCGTCCGGCCGGGAGTTCAACGAAAACGCGGTCAAACTGACAGACGCCGTTATTTTCGCCGCGGGCGGGTCCCACCTTGAACTGGGAGATACCGGGATGCTTTCAAGCGAGTATTTCCCGAATCAAAAAATGATTTTATCGGACCACCTGAAAAATGATTTAAGAAGCTACTACGATTTTCTGACCGCCTATGAAAATATTCTGCATGGCCAGAAAAGCTGGTCGGATCTCACCGCGGAGATTGACGGTTATCCCGTCAGTGATTCGGCCGACACGGGCAGCGTTTGGGTTTTCGGTTCCAAAAACGGAGCGTGCGAAACCATTCATCTGATCAATCTATTGTCGAGGTCCGACGAGCAATGGCGCGACGATACGGCAAGCTGTGAAAACCCCAAAGCGCTCGGCGCCTTTACTTTGAAGTTGGACGATTTTTCCGGCAAAGTCAAAAGCGTTTTCCTGGCGTCGCCGGATATCAAGGGCGGAAGCATGTTTCCTCTTGACTTTTCCGTAAAAAATGGAAAACTAAGTGTAAACATTCCTTCCCTGCAATACTGGGATATGCTTGTCGTGCAGACGCAGGCATAATCGTCCGGCTCAAGCAATTACTCGGTTGTCTTATCAGGAGGTGTGTCTATGGATAAAAACTCGATTGAAAAAACGTCTTTCCGCAAAGGCGCGCGCCAGCTGATCGCGGTTGCTCCGTTTATCCTCATCGGATTTGTTTTCGTCTGCATTTTTGTCATCTATCCGCAGATTAAAAACGTCTGGATGAGCTTAACGGAATATAACATCATGCAGCCGTCGAACAGCGTCTTTGTGGGAATCCAAAATTACGCCAAGGCCTTTGTCGGCGATGAAAAAGATAAGTTCTGGATTGCCTTTCGCAACGTAATCCTGTACGGCGTATTCACCATTCCACCCGGGATGCTGATCGGACTCATCCTGGCTGTTCTGATCAACGGCGTTAAAAAGTTCAATACGTTTTTCCGCGCGATTCTGTACCTTCCGGTTCTCATCGACTGGATCGTCGTCAGTATCATCTTTCTCTATCTGTTTTCCGACGGAAAAGCGGGCCTTGTCAACTACTACTTAATGAAGCTGAATATTTTACAGCAGCCGATCGCCTGGTTCTCAAGCACCTGGACCGCGAACGCGGTCATCTGGATTTTCGGTATCTGGAAAAGCATCGGGTGGGTGATGATTATTTATCTGGCGGGCCTGCAGGGAATTTCAAAGGATATTTATGAAGCCGCCGAAATAGACGGCGCGACCAAAACGCAGAAATTTTTAAAAATCACCATTCCCTTAATCCGGCCCACAACGTATTTCGTTCTGATCAATCTGATTATCGGTTCCTTCAACGTGTTCTTTGCCGTCTATATGCTGACTAGCGGCGGCCCCATCGGAACTACCGATGTCTTGCAGAACTACATGTACAATCAGGCCTTCAAATACATGAACTTCGGCTATGCCTGCGCGATCAGCGTCATCACAGGGCTTTCGATTCTGCTGCTGACGATATTTAGAGATAAGTTCTTTAAATATGAAAGGAACTAGGTGGCTTGGATGAAACACAGACTTGGTCAAAGTGCAAAATACCTATTTCTATGGCTTTTTGTCATCATCTCGCTCATTCCGTTTTTATCAATGATCAGCACATCCTTCAGTCAGGCGATGTACGAGCTGCCCTACCCGCCGAAAATACTGCCGGATTCCGTCAATTTTTCGAACTACGTTAAGGTCATAGAAGAGGACAATTTTTTACGGTACTTTGTTAACAGCGTGTTTTTGGCAACGGTTGTAACAGCGTGCGTTCTTCTCATCTCTTCCATGTCCGCATACGGATTTGCAAGGTTCGATTTCCCGTTTAAAAAATTAATTTTCAACCTTTATTTGTTTACCATGATGGTTCCGGGAGTGTTAAACCTGATTGCCCAGTATTCCGTCATCAGCGGAATGCATCTGGTCAACACCTACACGGGGATTCTTCTGCTGATGGTCGGCGGAGGCATTGCCGGCAACACCTTCTTTTTGCGGGGCTTCTTTGAAAACATCCCCCATGAGCTTGAAGAATCGGTGATCATAGACGGCGGCGGACGCTGGTGCGTTTTTTGGCACATTATTCTCCCGCTTTCCAAACCCTCTCTCGGAACCCTCGGCATTATGGTGTTTTCAGGAATATGGAGTGATTTTTTCACCGTTCTGACCTTTATAAAAGACAGCGACAAATGGACCCTGCCCGTGGCCCTGCAGCTGCTGCGCGGGGAACACGCAACCGAATGGGGAACGGTGATGGCAGCTTCCGTCCTCCTGTTTATTCCGGAGCTGATTATGTTTATTATCGTACAAAAAAATCTTGTTCAGTCCGCGGGCGGCGAAGGCGCCGTGAAGGGCTGAGGTGAAACCAAGACGGGAGGCAAACCATATGATTCGAGACATCACACCACTAAAAGCTCAGTTTTCCATGAACGAACCCCTCGCTTTCGAAGTCCATGTCGAGGAGGGATTTTCTTCCGACGACACAGTGAAAATCCGGCTGTTTCATTTGGGCCGGCTTTGCTTTGAAGAAGAGAAAGCCGTTCAGAAAACCCTGTTGTTTCAATACGCTCCTCCAAACAGCCGGGGAAGCATGGAGGGATATTGGGTGCAGGCCATCCAAAAACGGGGTGAGACGGTTGTCTCGCGGCAAACCACCGCGTGCGACAGGGCGGTAAACTGGAGGTACGCTCCGAGATACGGCTTTTTATCCGATTTTGAGAAAGAAAATCTCACGGACGACAGGGACATTCTCCAGATGAACCGTTATCATCTGAATGTCATCCAGTTTTACGACTGGATGTACCGGCATGACGATTTTTTCCCTCCGAAAAGCGATTTTACGGATATTATGGGGAAAGCCTCTTCCATGGACGCGGTCAAAAATAAAATCGGGCTTGCACACCGCCACGGCATGAAAGCCTTCGCTTACGGCGCCGTTTACGGAGCCGAAAAGTACCGTCAGGAGCACCCGGAATGCTCTCTTTATGACGGGCACGGCGAGCCGATGAAATTTATCGACCGCATCTATTTTATGGATATCAGCAGGGGCAGCGAATGGCACGACCATATTCTCGGCGAATATAAAAAAGCGGTTGAATTCGGCTTTGACGGCATTCATATGGATCAGTACGGCTTTCCCAAGGAGGCGTACGCCAAAAAGAACGGAAAATGGAGGCTCCGAAAGCTGCGGGAAGATTTTCCCGCGCTGATCAACGACACAAAGGCGGCCCTGCCGGGCTGCGGGGCCATTTTTAACGCGGTTAACAACTGGCCGGCCGACGCCGTTGCGGATACGGATCAGGACTGTGTTTATATCGAAGTCTGGTCCCCCAACGACACCTATTTCGACTTAACCCGATTAATCGCCGACGCAAAGAAGGCGGCGCCGGACAAACAGGTGATTCTGGCCGCATATCTGCTTCCCTTCGCGGGCTGTGACGATCCTCAAAACATCATGTGGACCGCCTTTCTTGCGATGGCGACAATCTTTTCAAGCGGAGGCTTCCATCTTCTGCTCGGGGAAGAAAACGGTTTGCTGACACAGGCATATTATTCTGATTACTGCCGGTTGCAAAGCGGGGAATTTGTCTCGCGAATGCTTGACTATTACGATTTTATCACCGCATACGAAGAGCTCCTTTTCGACCTTTCTCTTGTCGACGACACCAGAACGCATACCGGCGGAATCAACGAAGATTATCTGTTTGCCGGGGCCGAATTTTCAACGACTCCAAAGGCCGGCTGCGTTTGGACCCAAATCAAACACACGGCGGCTTACCGGGTGATCCACCTGGTCAATTTTACCGGGATCGACCACATGGATTGGAACCGTGCCCAGGAAAAATCGCCCGATTTTGTGAAAGGAATCCACGTTGACGCGCTGGTCGCGGAGGACGTGGAGGAGGTGCGCCTGATGTCGCCCGATTTGAATCACGGAGAGAGTCAAGCGCTGAATTTCACCCGCAGTATACGCGAGAACGGGTGCCGCGCGGTTCAATTTTCAGTTCCGGAATTGAAAATCTGGGACGTCATTGCGATCAAGGTAAAATTACCCTAACGTCAATGCAGGGATCATAGGCAAAAAATTATGACGACAGCGAGGTTAAGTCAGTGGAAAAGAAATGGTGGAAAGAAGCCGTCGTTTATCAAGTCTATCCGCGAAGCTTTCTGGACAGCAGCGGGGACGGCGTCGGCGACTTGCGGGGAATCATCCAAAAGCTCGACTACATCCGGGATTTAGGCGCAAACGTGATCTGGCTCTGCCCGATCTACGATTCGCCGAACGCGGACAACGGCTATGATATTCGGGACTACCGCAAAATCATGAAGGAATTCGGTACCATGCGGGATTTTGAGGAGCTGCTCGCACAGGCCCATCAAAAGGGCCTGAAAATCGTGATGGACCTTGTGGTAAACCACACCTCCGACGAGCATGAATGGTTCCAAAAGAGCAGGCAGTCACCCGCGAATCAGTACCGCGGCTATTATATCTGGAAAGACGGAAAAGACGGCAGGGAGCCCAACAACTGGGGCGCTGTCTTCGGCGGCTCCGTATGGAAATTCGACGAATCCGCAAAACAATATTACATGCATCTGTTTGCCGAAAAGCAGCCGGATTTAAACTGGGAAAATCCTGAGGTGAGAAAAAATGTCTACGATATGATGACCTGGTGGCTGGAGAAGGGCGTCGACGGGTTCCGGATGGACGTGATCAACGCCATTTCCAAAGATCAGCGTTTTCCCGACGGAGAGGTTCCGCCCGGACAAAAGTACGGAGACGGATGGAAACACACCACCAACGGGCCGCGCGTCCATGAGTTTTTGCAGGAAATGTACCGGGAGGTTCTGAGCAAATACGATGTGATGACGGTTGGAGAAACCGGCGGAATCACAACGGCGGACGCGCAAAAATATGCCGGTTTTGACCGGCATGAGCTGAATATGGTTTTTCAGTTTGAGCATGTGGACCTCGGCGGCAACGAAAACGGAAAATGGAACGACCGGCCGGTTGCGCTGCGCGACCTGAAAGAAATCATCACCCGCTGGCAAACGGAGCTGGACGGAAAAGCGTGGAACAGTCTGTACTTTGGCAACCACGACCAGCCGCGCTCCGTTTCACGGTTCGGCAGCGACGGAGAATTCCGGGAAAAATCCGCAAAGCTGCTTGCGACCCTTTTGCTGACCCTGCAGGGAACGCCTTTTATCTATCAGGGGGAGGAAATCGGAATGACCAACGTCCCCTTTCAGAACATCGCGCAGTTCCGCGATATTGAAACGCTGAACGCCTACCGTGAGCTGAACGACCGGTATCCGGGCGAAGAGGCTCGGGTCATGCGGTACATCCGCGCTAAAAGCCGCGACAACGCGCGAACCCCCATGCAGTGGGACGATACTCCCAACGCGGGCTTTTCCCAGGCCGAGCCGTGGATCCCGGTCAATCCAAACTATCGCCGGATCAATGTCAGCCAAAACCTTTCCGACCCGGACTCCGTTTTTCATTATTACCAGAAAATGATCCGGCTGCGCCGGAAATTCCCGGCGCTGATTTACGGTTCCTACCGCCCATTGCTGGAAAACCACGAACAGGTCATCTGTTTTGAGAGAGAGTATCATGAAAAGACTCTGCTTATTGTTCTGAATTTCAGCAAAGAAGCCGCGCAGGTCAGGCTTCCGGATTCCGTCGGCCCATCCGGATCTCTGCTCATTTCAAATGATCCGGCATGCGAAAACCAAATTCTCTCGAAAACGATGGATCTTCCTCCTTTCGAAAGCCGCGTCTATCTGTTAAGCTGAACCGAAACGCTCGAAACAAAGTGCTTTAAAATGAATTTGTGACAGCAAACTACGCGAAGCAGCAGGGTCCAACAACATGAAAATGCGCCTGAAAGCGGGTTTTAACGCCCGCTCAAGGCGCATTTTTTGCAATTATTTTGTAAAGGTGTCACAGGGTTTTAAAGTATTCCGTAGGAGTAACATGGTAGAATTTCTTAAAGACCGAATTAAAATGCTTGGAATTGATAAACCCAACCTCCGCGGCTAATGTATAGATTTTCTTGTTTGGGTCCGCCTTCATTCTCATAATTGCCTGTTCCATTCTGACCCGGGTAACAAATTTGGAGTAAGGCTCCCCCACTTCCCTGTGAAACAGATCGCTTAAATAGCTGGACGAAACCCCTAATTTTTCAGCGATCAGCGTAAGGCTGATCGGTTCGCTGTAATGGGCGGCAATATATTCTTTGGCCCGTTCCGCCAAATGATTGCCGTCATCGGCAAGCTGAAGCTTTTCATCCTGATTCAGCGCAAGGATCGCCTGATAAACCGCGTCCGCCATTCCATCTCCCGCCGCCTTGCCGCGCGTTTTCTGCCATGACAGCGCAAGCTGCTGAAAACCTCTTTCCAAACGATTTCTTTTGACTTTGCCCTTCTTACAGATCTGCTGCAGAAGGGAAAGGCCAAAACGCGCGGAAACCAGAGGGTCGGCATCGTCCGGCAAACCTTGAAAAAAATCCTTGAGACCGGCGTAAATCCCGGAATCATTGCCAGATATATAGTCGGAATAAACCGAAGACGCGAGCCCCGCAAAGCCGTCGGCGGGATTCCGTCCGTCCTCCCCCGAAGAGAGCCCCGGCTGCTGCAAAAAAGCCAGGATGAAATTCTGCGACGCGGCTTCATAGGAATTCCGCAGGCACAGAATATCATGTTCCACCGTACCAATCGCGTTTAGTGTCGGAACAGAATAGTCGCGTTCCATTTGGGAACGCACCTCTTTGTAAAACCGCCGAGCCTTTTCGAGCATCTCTTCTTTTTCCCGGGAACAGATTAAAACGGCCGTGTTGTCTCCGTCGCAGTAGCATACCGCGGAGTTGGGGTCGTCTTTGCAGTTTTCCATGCAGGTCTGATTCAAGCGCATTTGATACGACTCCGTTTCCTGGTAGCTTTTTCCCTCGGTCATTAAAGCAGCCGAATCGACTCCGATTATCCCCACACAAGAATAAGCCTGCTGAAGCAGCTCCATCTTTTTGCCTGCCATGACGGAATAAATCGATTTCATGTTGGGGCTTTCCTGATGAATCACTGAACTCAAAAACCGGGACCGAAGCTCCGGATCCGTCAGCCTCTCCTCTTTGAAAAGGAAATCCTCCGAAAAGAGTTTTGACTGAGCCGAGCGGATCTGCTCGGAAATTTTCTTCAGCGTATCGGCGATGCTCTGATCGCTGATCGGTTTTAAAAGATAGTCCGAAACGCCGCAGCGAATGGCCCTCTGCGCATAATCAAAATCATCAAAACCGGAAATAATCACGACTCTGGTCTGAGGATAGATTTCGCTGATAAATTTTGCCAGCTCCAGGCCATCCATTTCCGGCATCCGAATGTCCGTGACCACAAGCTCAAAGCTCTGCCGCTGCAGCAATTCAACTGCCTGCAGGCCATCCAGCGCAATGCCGGAAACCTGCCACTCCGGAGCAATCCTTTCAATACTGTTTTTAAAATACTTCACCATCAACGGTTCGTCGTCAACAATCATTAAGGAATACATCGGTCCGCTCTCCTTTCCTGCCGTTGATCGGCATACGCAAAGATACACAAGTTCCCTCATTGGTCTTTGATGCAACGCTGATCCCATATTCCGCCCCGAATTTCAGCTGCAGTCTGGAATTCACATTCATCAGCCCAATGCTTTCGTTCAGAACGTCCTCTCCCCGGTCAGAAACTTGAGAAGGAGGAACCCGAAACATGCGGTTCATCTCTTCCACCTGCGGCTGTTCCATTCCTCTCCCGTTATCCTCAATGAAAATCACGAAGCTGTTTTTCTCCTCTTTACAGCCGATTTGAATGACGGAATTTCCCCGTTTCAGCTCACAGCCGTGAATAATGGCGTTTTCCACAATCGGCTGCAGCGTCAAAGCAGGAATTTCATACTTCATAAACTGCTCCGGAATCTCAATCCGGTACAAAAAGCGGTCTTCATACCGGGTCTTTTGCAGACTCAGATAAGCATCCACCAGCTTTAGCTCCGCAGACAGCGGAATGTCCTTGTCTGTGTTCATGACTCCCCGGAGAAAAAACGAAAAATCCTCTATGCTGCGGATTGCCTCGTCCTGCTCCCCGCACTTGATCAATAAGCTGATCGTATTGAGCGTGTTATACAAAAAATGCGGCTTAATCTGACTGCACAGCACGTTGTACTGCGCCTCCTTCTGCAGATAGCGCGACTGATAGACCTCCTTGACGAGCCGGGTGTTTTTGCGCACCGTTTGCCGGAGCCTGTTTACCATCGTGTTGAAAGATTCGGTCAGATACCCGATTTCATCATGGTTTTTCACCGGAACCTGCACCGACAGGTCGCCGTCCTGCACCTCCCGCATCCGCCTGACGATCGTAAAAATAGGATTTAAAAAGCTGTTTGCAAACAGGACCAGTACAAAAACGGCAGCGGCCGCGCAGACCAGCG
The DNA here is from genome assembly GCF_009746625.1 of Caproicibacter fermentans. Taxonomy (GTDB): domain Bacteria; phylum Bacillota; class Clostridia; order Oscillospirales; family Acutalibacteraceae; genus Caproicibacter; species Caproicibacter fermentans. The sequence continues at coordinate 61,018 of NZ_VWXL01000095.1, read as the reverse complement.
CAGCGATAATCGCGGCGTTCCTGGTTTCCAAAAAATACCGGTTTAACTGGTTGTAAGAACTGATTTTTGCGATCTTCCAGCTTGTCGTACTCAGGGTGGAAGTGTTGATGACATATTTTGTCCCGTCAATTAAAGAAATCGTGCTTCCGTCCGTCTCCAGAGCAGCCTGATAAATTGGGTCATCCAGCTTTCCGACCGTAAATCTGCTGTTCTGGTAGATAATGTTTTTATCCTGGTCGATAATAAAAAGCGCGCTGCCGTCCTCCAACTGAACTTTATCGCAAATGGTTTTAATTCCCGCGTAATTCGCGTCAACCTTGATCACGCCGAGAACCCTGGAATTATCCTCTTTGCTTCGAAGGCTCTGAACAAAGGAAAAAATCTGCGTTTTGTCGTTTCCGAAGACCTTTTCCGAATGGACGGGAAGAAAAATCTGTTCCTGGGTGGAAATGGCCTGCCGATACCACGAGGATTTCGTGTAATCAAGGTAATCCGCCATGTTATAGGGCGTTTTTACATTGGAGTAAACATCGCTGTTCGTCAGAATATAAACGCGCAAAATATCGTCGCGGGGCAAGATCATGACGGAGCCCAGATAATTTTCGATTTTTCGCTGCTTTTCCAGCTTCTCCATATCGTTTTGGGGTTGACTTTCCAGTTCCTCCATGACACTGTTATTGTAATAGGGCGTCAGGCTGAGCCGAAAAAGCTCTTTCAGGTAGGTATCCACATTCATGCTGATCTGATCGATGATCTGCTGGGTCTGTTCTTTGGTCTGCTCCGTAAAGTAATTCGTATAACGGTTATAGCTTAATACGGATACCAGCGTCACGGACAGGACGATCAGCAGAGATATGATCACCAGCAGCTTTCGCCGGATGCTCCAACTGCGATAGGGGTGAAAAAATCGTCTTTTCATCAACGCCGCCTCCCCCTTATTAACATTATACCAACAATCCGGGCGTTAAGCAATTAAACCAATAATCAATCCAAAAAACTCAAACTATTATCTAATAAAGCGGGAATTTTCTTTTCTTTGCAAACATGTTACTCTTAAAAAGGAGGCAGTTGAATTTTAAAGGAGGAATTTTCATTGAAAAAACTTTTAGCCGTACTGCTGAGTGCGGCGCTTCTTGGCGGAACATTTTCCGGATGCGCTACGTCGGTCAGCCCCTCCGCGTCGTCCCAGCCTCAGGGAGCCGCGTCTTCCGAAGCAGGCTCGCAGTCGGATTCCGGGGGAAAAGTAACCCTGAAACTATTCACGGGCAAAATCGAAACCATCGATGTCATGAATGAAATCATCAATGATTTCAATTCGTCCCAGGACAAGATCACGGTGGAGCAGGAATACCAGAAGGACGCCAGTAACATCATCAAGATCAAGTTTGCTTCCGGCGAGGTACCCGACATCATGACGACCTACGAGCAGGGTTACGTCGATGAGGGCAAATACCTTGACCTGTCCGACCAGACGGACTGGTGGAGCCGGCTTTCCGCCGCGATGAAGGCCGACTGCACCGATGTGAAAACCGGAAAGCAGTACCGTGTCTGCACCAACATGACAATGGCCGGATTCTTTTACAACAAAGATATTTTCAGCGAGCTGGGTTTAAAGCAGGCAACCACCTGGGAAGAATTCGAAAAGAATCTGGAAACCATCAAGCAAAAGAAACCCGGCGTGACCCCGTGGTTTATCTTCGGAAAAGAAGCGTGGCATCTGGGCCACCTGATTGAATTCATTCCGCACGGGTACATAAAGCAGACGCTCGGAACGGTCGGCGCGAGAAAAGCGATGCTCGACAACGACAAGGAAAAGCTGAACTTCGGCGCCGCCGACGGCCCCATGGCCGTGTTCGCAAAAGACCTGCTGGACCTAAAGGACAAAGGCCTGATCAACTCCGACGTGCTGACCGCGACCAGCGACAACTGCGTGCAGGATTTCGTCACCGGAAAAGCCGCCATGTTCAGCAACGGGATGTGGGTCCTCTCCAGCCTGACGGACGCCGATCCCAATATCGTGAGCAAAATCGGCTTTGCTCCTTATCCATCCTATATGCCGAAATCCAAATCGGTCATTTTAAGCGCGGAGGATTCCGGTTATTCCATCTCCGCCACGACCAAGCACAAAGCGGAGGCCATCGAATTTTTAAATTATCTGTTTAAACCGGAAAACCAGAAAAAATACAGCGAAGCCGCGGGAGCTCCCTCCGCCTTCACGGATGTTCAGGCCGACTGGGCGCCGGCGCTTCTGGCAAATGAGGTCACCACCGCCCTGAAATCCGCCGCCAACATCGATTTCACCAATGAAAAGCCGGCCGGATTCTCCGGTGACGACGCGGGCCGTATGGTGCAGGACCTGCTCGGCGGAAAATACACGCCGGAAACCTTTGCCACAGCGTACGAAAAAGCTTGGAACGACGGCATGAAATAAGCGAAGACATTTTGCGCGGGGGGTGTCTTAAAAGATACCCCCCCGTTTTTTAAAAGGGGTTATCTGCCGGTATGATGAAAACAAAAAAAATTGGATTGCACACTTTTATGGCCGTTCCCGCTTTTCTTTTGTTCGCGGTGTTTTTTCTTTATCCGCTTTCGCAGGGAATCTGGATGAGCCTGACGGACTGGGACGGCATCAGCAGAGCTAATTTTATCGGCCTGCGGAATTTCTTTGATTTTTTTAAAGACAGCAGGGCCATTGCGGATATTAAAAACACGCTGATCTTTGCGTTGGGAAGCGCGCCGCTGCTAAATCTGGTAGGTCTTGGGTACGCGCTTTTAATGAATGGAAAATTCAAGGGAAAAGGCATTGCCCGCGTGATGATCTATCTGCCCGCCATTATCAGCCCTCTGATTATGGGGTACATCTGGTACATGCTGCTGCAGCCGGACCGTGGATTTGTTTTTCACGCGTTGGATCTGATCGGAAAATCCTCGCTTCTCGGGAACTGGCTTGGGGATTACACCGCGTGTATGGTTGTGCTTGTTCTTGTAAACGTATGGCAGTACGCCGGTATGACCATGGTAATCTACCTGGCGGGACTGCAGAGCATTCCCGATGAGCTGTACGAATCCGCGAAAATCGACGGAGCCGGTTTCTGGGACAGCTTTCGCTATGTCACCATGCCGATGCTGCTGCCGTCTATTCGGATCAACGTCGTTACAAACATTATCGGTTCCCTTGCCGTCTTCGATATCGTCATGGCTCTGACCGACGGCGGCCCGGGGTACGCCACCGAAACCCTCAGCATTTATATCATGCGTATGTGCTACGGAAGCAAAACCGGGTATTCCACCGCCGTGGCGATCATCATGTTCTTTATCATTTTGATTCCCGTCATGATTTCGATGCGGCTGACGCGGGAAAAGGAGTGAACGGTTTGAATTCTGCAGTCAATTTCATGAAACATCTGGCAATTATTCTGATCTGCGCCGTTTGTCTGATTCCGTTTTATATTCTTCTGATTCTGTCTCTCAACAAGCCTCAGCGGATCTTTTATCAGGGAAATCTGTTCGTACCGGATTTTTATTTTCAGAACTTTATTGATGCCTGGCAGAAATCCCACATTGGAACGGCGATTGTCAATTCCGCTGTCATCACTGTGGAATCGCTGGCGATCATTCTCATTTTCGGAGCAATGGCCGCCTTCACTATCGCCCGGTTCGACTATAAATTCAACAAGTTTGTGTTCTGGCTTTTCATGAGCTGCATGATGATTCCGGGAATCATTAACACCGTCCCTCTCTACGCTCTGATGATCCGTCTGAACGCAATCAACACGCTTTGGGGAATGAGCTTGGTCTGCGCCACAATCGCTCTTCCCTCCTCCGTCTTCATCTTTACGGGATTTGTAAAGTCGTTGCCAAGGGAAATTGAAGAGGCCGCGATTATCGACGGATGCTCCTGGTTCCGGGTTTTCTGGAAAATCACGTTCCCTCTGCTCAAGCCATCCGTCGCCGCCGTTATAATTTTGAACGGATTCGGCATCTGGAACAACTACGCCCAAGCGGTATTCTTCCTGCAGGATACGAAAAAGCATAACATTCCCCAGGCGCTGTCGGTTTATTTCCAGCAGTTTGCCGGCGCGCATTGGAATCTGATGGCCGCGACGGCCGTGATTGCCGTGATTCCTGTGATCGTCGCTTTTCTGATCTTTCAGAAAAGCCTGATGAAAGGCCTGACCGCCGGGGCTGTAAAAGGATGACGCTTCCGTACCTGTCGCAGGTTGGCAAAGCCTGGATTTTCCGAAAATGATCGGCAGCCGTTTCAACTGTGAATAGAAAAGGCTCGGCTTCAAGTTTCCCACTTGATGCCGAGCTTTCTCTTTTCTATTTGATTGGATATGAACCGTTAAGAAATGGTTCTTATCTTTTTTTCCTCACCGCAAAAAGCTCCCGGTAAGTCTTCCAGGTCAAGCCGTCTTCCGTATCATCGCATTGCCAGCGAAAAGAATCTTTTGTAATCTCTGAAAAAATCCACTTCATTTTCTTGTCGCCGATTTCCGTCAGTACGATTTTATCGTCTTCTTTCCGAGCCTCCAGCCGGGTGGCTTCCCCAGTGCAGCCATAGAAAATATCCCATGCGCAGGTTTTGGGATTGTAGATTCGGATTGTCGTGCCATACTCGTTATCAGGCTGGCTGTTGACCAGCCGTTCCTCTCTCGAGGGGCAGATAAACAAATCCTGAACGGCGGTGCCCTCCAGCACCCACGCAAAAATCCATTCCCCCTTGACATGCCTTCCCGCATGCGCTCCGATCCTGTCATACCAGTCAAAATCCCAATCGCCGACAAACTGTCCGAACAGGTTTTGTTCTTCCGGAATCACCGCGCTTTTTTGAGAGGCGATCAGCGCCGTGCCAAATGAATTCATAAAAATCACTCCTTCAGGTTTTCCTCATCATAGCACAACATTTATGACATAAGCATGTCATGGTTTGATAAAAATCCGGCCGCGGTACGAACCAGCCTGTCCCGATAAGATTCCGGGCTTAAAATTCTGACTTTGCGTCCCATACTGAGAAGCAGAGCCTGCCACAGTTTTTCCTGCGGCGGTACATGCAGATGCAGCAAATAATTTCCGTCATTCAGCCGTTCTTTTCTTTCCCCGGGGAAATACTCCTCAAGCTCCGCGATTGAGTCCTCCCTGCATGAAGGCCCGTCGCGGCCAAAATCGGAACTCCGGTTAAAGAAATACTGTCAACGTCTCTCTGGATTGTTCGGACAGAAACGTCGAATTTGTTTGCCAGCTGTTTCGCCGTGACCTTCTCGTGATTCAGAAGATAAATAATAATCTCCAGAAGCCGATCTGTTTTCACGCTGTTACTCCTTGCTCCGCATCCAAAACCCTACCCTGCTTTTCGATCTCCGAACCGTAAAATATTCAAGCATGGAAAGGAAAAACGGACCGGTGTTTTAGAAAATTATACCATACATCTCTTTCTTTTAGAATAGAGAATTGGATTTCGCATCATGCCTTTTGAACCGAAAAACGGATCTGCGGGGAGGCAATTAAGTTGACATTCTCATGACAGCTTTGCTATGATACCGGTAGAAATGGAAGTGGTGTCATGAAGGTCGACCGTTTACTCGGAATCCTGACGATCCTTACACAAAAGAATAAAGTGAAAGCAAAAGATCTTGCCGAACGGTTCGAAGTGTCGCTGCGTACCATTTACAGGGATATTGAGGATATCGGGAAAGCCGGAATCCCAATTATCACCTACCCGGGAGGAGACGGCGGAATCGGAATTGAGAAAGGCTTCACGCTGGATAAAAGCGCGCTCACACGGGAGGAAATGCAGAGTATTTTACTTGGACTGAAAAGTCTTTCAAGCGTGATGTCAAACCCGTCCATCCGTTCCCTGATCGCGAAGCTTTCCCCTGAACCCGATCGTTTTATTTCACTCAAGGATGAAATCATCATCGATCTGGCCTCTTTTTATAAAAATGATCTCGCGCCCAAGATTGCTCTGCTTCGAGACGCAATCCTGACGAGAAAAGCGGTGCGGTTTGAATATTACAGTAAAACCGGCAGAACCAAGCGGGAATTGGAACCGTATTTGATTACGTTCAAATGGTCCGCGTGGTATGTGTTCGGCTATTGCCGTCTGCGCGATGATTTCAGGCTGTTTAAGCTCAGCCGTCTGCTACATCTGGAAATGACCGACGATTCCTTTCAGTTTCGGGACGTTCCCGAAGAAAGTTTGAACCTTGATGCGTTTCTGTCCGATCCTGAAACAAAACGATACGCGACCCTTCTGCTGGACCGCAGTCTCGAATACGTGGCGGTGGATGAATACGGCCCGGATTCCTACGAAATTATTGATCATCGCATTCTTGCCAAATGGGATTATGTGAATGAACACGAAATGGTAAAAACCATTTTAGGGCTGGGGAAAGGCGCGAAAGTTCTATCCCCCAAAAGCCTTGCCGACGCTGTTCGGAAAGAAGCGAAAATAATTTTAAAGCAGTACGAGTGAAGCTGACATACAGTTGTCAGGATTGATGTGGTATTCTGTATCAGTAAGAAGCGGTCAGCTAAGATCCAGTAAAAAGACCGAAGCCGGGAACCGGAGTGTCCATCAGGGCGCTCCTTACAGCATTTCCAATTTAGATTGCAAATACGGACATGTCCCTCCCCCGCCTTCGGCGGGGGAGGGACATAAGAAAATTCTACAATTCAACTGGAATTGCTGTAGGTCCCCTTTCAGACCGCTCAAACTTTTTTATGTCAAATGGAAGGAGCAGTCAAAAGAATGAGATTTGAAGTTGACGAAAATCGGCCCGCAACCTTTGCGGAAGAATGGCAAGGTCAGTATGACGTGTTTTCCCATCTTGAGTTTGCGTGCGGCGTCCCCTCCGCCCTGTTTTTGATTACGACACGAAAAGAAAACGGAAAGCCAAACGCCTGCCTGCACGCGTGGAGCACATTTTCCGGCGACGGCGGCGGCTTTTTTGCCGTCATGTCCGGCCTGATGCAAAGTACGCATACTTACCGTAATATTCTCCGCGACAAGGAATTCTGCATCAATTTCCTCAATCCGGATTATTACGACCGCTGCTTGAAAACCATCGAGCAGAATGATGACGATACGGACGAATTGGCTGTTGGGGGCTTTACCGCCGAGCCGGCAACGACAATAAAACCGCCCCGAATCCGAGAGGCCTTCTTGTGCTACGAATGCACGCTTGAAACCGCGTCCGACCTTTCGGGAAAAGGCATTAACGCGATGATTGTCGGCAGGGTCAGACACGCGGTCGTGGAAGAAAGCCATGACGTTGAAACAATCTGCAGTTCAAATGGTTTTATGTTCAATATTCATTCGCCAAAACATCCCGTGACAGGTCAGGGCAGCGGTTCAGCCGTTGCACATTTGCAAATTGTGAAACGGACGGACTGATTCATCTTCCGTCCGCCGGCATCGGTCCGATGAAATCCAATCAAAACCAAATAGCAGGGCCGCGAGACAACGAAATTGTTTCGCGGCCCGTCGGTTTTGGCAATCCGGAAACGGATTACCGTTTTTTAATCCTGAAAAATCGGTTCGATATATTTTTGAATCAGTTCGATTCGATCCTTAGCATCCGGTATAAGAAGCGAAGCAATGGAAATCACCATTTTTTTCTTTGTATTCACATAGATTACATTGCCTCCGTCACCCAGAGCCGCATAGCTGTCGCCGTCAAGGATCCACCAAAGATAGCCGTAGGCCAGATTTCCCCATTCGGCGCATCGGCTATGTTCCCGTGTGCTCTCAGCAATCCACCCAGCCGAAACAATTTGTTTGCCGTCCCATACTCCGCCGTTCAGGTACAACCGGCCTATTTTCGCCATATCCTCAGCCGTCAGGAAAAGGCCCCAGCCCGCCGTGTTGATTCCCTGCGCGTCAACGGCCCAGCCGCTGGTGTTTTTATCGTTCATCACAGCGATATGTTCTTCCTTATTACGCAGCACCACATTGCGCGGCACTTTCATTTCCAGTGGCGCGAATAAATTTTCAACAGCAAAATCAAGCACGGACCGCCCTGTCGCCTTTACAAGGATTCCCGACAAAATATGAGTTCCGCCGATGGCGGAATAATTGAATTCTCCGATGGCACCGTCTCCGCCTAACAAATCGAGGGCGTCCCGAATCGGGTTCCGGCTTGTAAAGAACTTTTCGTAGGGCTCCGTCTGATATCGATACGGGGCCGTCATGGTAAGTAAATTTCTGATAGTAATGTTCTGTATTGTTCTTTCGCCCGCTTTCACCGTGTAATCCGGGAAAAAGTCCAACACCTTCCGATCCTCGTTTTCAATATAACCCTGCTCGATAGCGATGCCAATCAACGCGGAAACAACACTTTTGGTCACCGATGCCACGTGGACAGCATGACCGGCCGTGTATCCGTTCCAGTAATTTTCGTATAATTTCATTCCGCTTTTTTGCACAAGAATGCCCGCGATATTGCCATACTCGGCGCAAATCACCTTTTCAAGCTCTTCAATTTTTTCCTGCTTCATGCAATCAGTTTTCTCCTTTCATTGATGAAGGATATCCTTGAAATAAAGAGTAAGTCCATTTAAAAAAGATTGCAAGAGGCATTTTAAAATAAACTAAAAAACTTGAAAATCGTCCGTCATGACCTTTCCAACAACCGGAGACGCCCATATTTTTAATCCGCTCCTGACAGCCATTTTGCTTTTAAAATCAGATTGCCGACGTCTTTATACTGTAACCTGCCGTAAAACCGGTTATGTTTCTCATCGTTTACGGCCTGCAGCTGAATCATCGACGCGCCCATGCTTTTTACCTGCCGCTCAAGCTCCAACATCAAAGCAGTGCCAAATCCCTTATTTTGATAGGCAAGTGCAATCACAATCTCAATCAAATCGTAAGCGACCAGATCGTCATACTGCTCAAAATAACCCATCGCAAAGCCGATTATGACTTCATTATTTTCAAGAGCCAAGCAATGAGAATCCTCTCTGCTCCAAACCTGATGAATGCGTTTATAGGTGGTTTCCTTCGTCCAGCAGCTGTTATCCTTATAATTGTAGTATTCTATGTACAGCGGAATAACTTTTTGAATATCAGCTTCTTCCATCTTTCTGTAAATCATTTTCATCCTCCAGAACTTATTATTCCAAACATAAAGCCTTAAGAATTACGGTGCATGACAGGCAAATCATATTACAGCAATTCCAGTTGAATTGTAGAATTTACTTATATCCCTCCCCCTCCTTCGGCGGAGGAAGGATATGTCCATATTTGCAATCTAAATTGGAAATGCTGTAGCCAAGTGGTCGGCATTTAAATGACGGTACCAATATTCCGAATTGTCCCTCACACAAATTGCACTTTTTCCACAGACGGTGCCTTCACTCCATGAAATTGTCTGTCGTTATGCGCAATCCTTGCTTTTCCGGACCGCGCACGCTCTTTATGGGGCCGGGCCTGCCTCAGCGGTTTTTTTTTAATTTCAATAAATGTATTAACCGAATCATACAGCATAACAAGCGCGGAACTCAGCAGCGCACCGCCAAGAATATCGGTAAGCCAGTGAACTCCTGACAGCAGCCGCCCGACTACAGCGATGACAACAAAGACGGCACAAACCGCGTTAATGGCAATTCTTGCCGATCTGCCCTTTATCAGACGGTTGAACTGCATGATCGCCGTGGACATAACGCATAGGACAAGCAGTGTGGTGGAAGAAGGATACGACGCTTCTAAAACGTTCTGAATAAGAACCGGTCTGTAATTTACGATATTGAACTCAAAAAACAAATAAGCCCCGATCACAAGCAGATAAAACGCTCCCAGTACGAGAATGCTGTAATCCACACGCTTCAGACTCTTTCTATTAATAAGCTGAGTCAGCCCCAGGATCGCAAAGCCCAAGGCAAACAAAACAGGCACAACGCCAAGCCAGTCGGTAATGTGGTACAGGAGCATATTGACTCCCAGCCGTTCAGACATCCATTTGTTCAGAGTTGCCAACCCTACATAAGAACCCTTCGGCCCTACAGGCTTCACATCCACATACATGAGCATGATTGTGAGTATCACGAAAAGGGAAAACAAGGCTCCTGTTACTGCAAAATTGATTCGATTGCTTTTTTTCATTTTCTGATCTCCATTCCTAATTGGTGTTATCCAGACTTCAAGTCCGATATCAGCCTATCATGAAGGTTCAGAAAATTGTAAGTATCGCGGCGTCACAGTCGTGACACGATTCGTGTCACCGCTGTTTTACGAGCAAAACGCCTTTGATTATAAGCAAGCAAAACACAAATACACTTGCATAAGGTTGGCGGGTGCTGACAAAGATAAGCACGCTCAGAATACTGAGCATGAGCGAAACCGTCAGTTTGCTTTTTACCCATATACGATTATGAAAGCTTTGAAAAGCAAGGATCGCAATTCCAAACACAACCGTCAGCGACACAAGCACAAAATACGGAACGAGAATATAGTTTGGTTCATCCGTGAGAGCAATGAGCGAAACGGTGTATATCATACCGTCTCCTTGCTGCCCAAAGAACGGCAGAAAAAGCAGCAGGGCCATTGTGCAGTCGAGTATTCCGAAAACCATATCGGAAAAGCTTTTTGCATTTTCTTTGCTTTCCGTTTCCGCCAGCGTTATCAATTCTTCGCCGGAAAGCAGCTCGTCAACGGATACGGAAAAGAGTTTTGAAATCGCTTTGAGGGAATCGATGTTGGGATATCCACGCCCGGATTCCCATTTGGAAACCGCCGTGCGGGATACATAGAGCGAGTCGGCAAGTTCCTCTTGTGTCAAATTTTTCTGTTTTCGTAATTGCTGCAATTTTTCATTGAATTCCATTGAGCTGCGCCTCGCTTCCGATGTGTACTGAGTTTTTTTCGCACAAGCAATTTGCGGTTTTTAAAAAGCGTGCAAATCACTGGATTTCCCTAAAGTCTATTCATTAAACTTCTTGGGAAATCGTATTTTACTTTCCGGCGAGTTCTAGGTACCTGTCAATCAGATCATAGATAAATGGTCTGATTGGAGAAAAACAAAAACCTAAATCTGACGCAAGTTTGGTATTTAAACTATAATCCACTCCGCCGTTATAGGGAGCATTATCCCCATGATTTGATAGAATTGCTTGTTTGCCTGTCTTTTCTTCCACATGCTGAATGATCTCCTGTAATGATATTGTTCCGCTGTTGCTTCCGTTCATGACGCCTGTGTACTCCTGCTCTGCTAAGAAAGCCAAAAAACGGCCCGCTTCGTTTGAACTGACAAATCCCATCTGCGCATCGATATCGTCAATCAACATGGGTATCCCCTTTACAATATGCTCGACATAAAAATACAGTCGATTGGTATAGTCGTCGGGTCCTATCACAAATGGGAATCTGACGGCTATTGTGTTTTGCGAGGGGTATGCCTGAAACGCGGCGCACTCTGCGAGTCGTCTGACTTCATCATACGGGTAATCCGCTCTGTTACACCATTTCAACGGTTTTACAAGAGGATTAAAGTCGCCTTCCTTTGTATCGACATGCAGATCGTACACAGACGCCGAGGATGTCATCACATAGCGTTTGCAGCTTATGGAATCCAACGCATATTTCACATCGTTGGAGCAGTAAGCAAGGCTGTCGCACACTACGTCAAAAAATCTGCCGCAGAATGCTTCCGCCATGCTTCGGGGTGATGTGCGCTCAACAACAACCCGCCGAACCCTGTTGCCGAAATTGTCTTTTTTCAACCCCCTGGTGGCAATCGTGATCTGATGCCCTTTTTGAAGAAGGGCTTCAACCATATGTACACCAAAGTATCTTGTGCCGCCCAATACTAATACATTCATTCTGTTCCCCTTTTCCGGTGCGGTGGCTTTCTCATGTTTTCGGAGCGAAAGAAACAGTGCAATCGACTGATCTCAAATCTCCTTCACAACTCTTCCTGCTCGCGAAAAAAAGTTTGATTCAGATCCAAAAAACCCGCGATCAACCGGTTAACTTGAGTAGGGTTGTCCTGATTGGAGTTATGATTTGCATGTTCAATCATATGCAAATAACAATTTCTGTCTTCTTTTGCCCAAGGCTCCGCAGCCTTCCTAATGTTTCCCAATTTGTCATCGACACCGCAAAGCAGCAGCACCGGCTGGCGGAACCGATATGCCGTATCCTCATGTAGACAGCTTCCGGCCATATTCAGCATTACCTCAACGAATGTCTGCTTATCCAAGGCCTTTTGTTCATTTTATTGCCCCAAAATATGAAATACACGGTATGGAGCCTGTAAATCTATTACGGCCATGACAATCCGATTCAACGCAGTCTTTCTGTTGGAAGAACCTATCCCATGCTATAAATAATCAGAATTTTTTTCTTCCACATTATATCTCTCAGCGGAAATAAATACAATCATGAAGTTTAGAAAGGGAGATCAAAGCAGAGCCGATTCGCGTTAAATGGTGCAATTTATAGGAAGCGGACATTTCTTTTCTTCATCCAGCTTTATCCTTTACTGATCACAAGAATAAATTGCAAAATTTTAATTTTTATATAAAAAAATTGAACTGAAATCTAAAAAAATAGGAATTTAAACCAAAATATATTTGCGTTATAATGAATATGGAAATAAATGTAAATTATGGAAGGAAGTGTTACGCGTGCTTTTTTATCAGAAAAGAGGAGTGTAAAAAAGGAGGAGGATTTGATTGAAAAGGTTTCTAGCTTGCTTGTCATTGACTCTGGCCTGTGCCGTAATCGTTTCAAACGGCGGCACCGTCTACGCGGCTGAGTCGGCAGCCTCCGTATCTCAGCAACAGACTACCCTCAGCTCAACCCCATCGGCTTACGGTGAAATCATTGATCTTTACACGGATAAAGCCTGTTATCAGCCGGGAGACACCGCCATTCTCACTGCAAAAATCAAAAACAGCACCGGAAGCGGTATCGAACAGACCGTCACTACAAAGATCTACCATCTGAACCAACAGGTCTGGGAAAGCAGTGAAAATGTAACCGTAGCAGCCGGCGGAACAGTCGGACACAATCTCTCATGGCAATGCGATTCTGCCGACTACACCGGATATCTGGTACGGGTGTCGCTGGGGAATGGAAGCACCAAAGTAACGGCAATCGACGTTTCTTCCGATGTTTCCCGATATCCACGTTATGGGTACAGCGTCGATTTTCCGGTAGGAGAATCCGAAACGGAAAGCACTTCCCTGATGCAGGAACTGGCAAGGGATTACCATATCAACCTTGTTCAGTATTACGACTGGATGTGGCGCCATGAAAAGGATATTCCATCGGACACGGCGGTCACCTGGGAGGACATGTTCGGGAACACCATTTCAAAAGCCAGCATTTTGCAGAGGATTAACGCCGGACATAATCTGAATCAAAAGGCAATGGCCTATCAAATGGTTTATATGGCACGGGAAGGATATGAAAATTACGGTGTCAGCAAGGAATGGGGACTGTACAAAAATCTCAATCATAATATCAGCTACGAAACCAACAATCCATCTTCTCTGAATCGTATCGACCAATTTATATTTCCTTTGGAGGGAAAGCCGTTCCCGATTCTTTTTGTATTCAATCCCTTTAATGAGTCCTGGAGAAATTTCATGTCCAGTCAGTACACGGGGGCCGTTAACACATTTGGGTTCGATGGGATTCAACTCGATCAGATGGGTGATTTCTGGGGCAATGTCAATTACTACGACTACTCGGGAAACTCCGTCGATTTGGCAAATTCCTTTTCTTCCTATGTGAATGAAATCAAGCAAAATTTAACGGCAAACAACAGCAGTAAAAATTATATCACCATGAACGCGGTCAATGGAGCCGCGTCTCCCAACGATGATTTTTCTTCCAACGATATTATCAAAAACGCGAATACAGATTTCCCGTTCAGCGAAATCTGGGAAAACTGCAGCAATTATAACGATCTGAAGAACTACATCGACTGGCAAAGAAAAAACGACGGCGGCAAGACGATGGTCTGCGCCGCGTATATGAACCAGTACGATAATCTCGGGACTACTTATCAGGCCGAGAGCGGCACTCTCAGCGGCGTCCATTCCGGGACGGAAAACAACGTAACCTATGTCACCGGATTCGACGAAACAGGCGATTACTCCTCCTATACCGTTCAGGCTCCTGAAACAGGGACCTATTCTCTTGTGTTCCTTGCCTCCAACGGAACCGATACCAGAGCCCAAAAAAGCATTTATGTCGATGGAACCAAAACAATGGTTGCAAACTTTGACAGCACAAGAACCGGGCTGATCCCCGCCGACCCAAGCTGGTATCAGTATTCCGCCGAATCGTCGTTCACAACGCCAAAGACGCTGTACCTGACGCAGGGAACGCACACGATCCGGATTCAGCAGGACAGCGACAATGCGGGTGGAGATATCCGTCTTGACAGCATCACGCTGGGAACCTTCGATTCAAATTCCGTCCGCCTGACGGACGCGGTGCTGGCCGCTTCCGGCGCCATGCATATTGAAATGGGTTCCGGTCTCTCCATGGCCAATGGTTCCTCCGGCTACAGCGACGCCGTCATGCTGGGGCATCCCTATTACCCCAAAGCGTATAAGTCCATGAGGGACAACCTGAGAACGGCGATGAAAAATCAGTACAATTTCATCACGGCATACGAGAATCTGCTGTATGACCCGGATATTATCCCGTCGGACGGCGGACTTCAGAACATCAGTATCAGCGGCGAAGCCGTGTCCGGAAGCGGCGAAGCAGGCAAGATCTGGTTTATCCCGAAAAACAAAGGCGACGATTACGGGATTCTGCATCTCATCAACATGACTGCCGAAACCGATACAAACTGGAGGAATGCAGCCGCGGCGCCTGACGAAAAGACAAATTTGACCGTAAAATATTACATTCCGACCTACAAATCCGTTGCCGGCGTCAGTGTTGCTTCTCCGGATACGGACGAAGGGATATCCACGGCCCTCAACTATACGGTCTCAACAGATTCAAACGGAAAATACGTTACGTTTACGGTTCCATCCCTGGAATACTGGGATATGATCTACCTGAAATGGGGTTCGGAGTCCTGCCCGTCCATCATTGAAGCGGAGAGCTCCATCCTTTCCGGCGTGTCAACCAACACAGACCACCCCGGATACACGGGAACCGGATTTGTGGATTCGTATGGAACCATGTATTCTTCCGTAACATTTGATCTTGATGTCCCGACCACCGGGTACTACAACTTAAAGTTCAGATATTCAAACGCAACCGCGGCGGAATGCAAACGCCTTCTGATTATGGACAATGCTTCCGAAGGAGAAGTGGATTTTCCGGTAACCGCAGACTGGAACACCTGGCAGGAATCTGAAAAACAGGTTTCTATGAGGGCGGGAATGCACCGATTGGTGCTGCTGGTTTCAAGCGGATACGAGGGATACATTAACCTGGATCATATTGAAATCAGCTCCTGAAATCCAACCGGCGAATTCATGATAAATCAAAAAACAAGGAGGAAAAGAAAATGAAACTGGCAAACAAGAGAAGGTTAAAGTCCGTAACCGCAGCCATGCTCGCGTTCAGCCTGCTCGCCGGATTCGGATGGCTGCCGAAATCGGCCGCAGAAGCAAAAATTTACACGGAAAACCAGTACGAAGCCGAAACCGCATCGCTAAACAACGTGACCACCAATACGAACCATAACGGTTATACCGGCTCCGGCTTTGTCGACGGGTTCGGCGATACCGGCGATTCCGTCCAATTTACCATAAACATTTCAACCGCTGAAGACACTACTCTTCGATTCCGTTATACGAATTATACCGGAGCAACCAACGTCCGTGAAATCTACGTGGACGGCAATTTTATCAGCAACGCGTACTTCGCCGACACCGGAAGCTGGGACATATGGAACACCACGGATGTTGGAACCGCGCTTTCCTCCGGTACACACACGGTAAAAGTTGCGGTGGAAAACAGCTCGGACGGATACATCAATCTTGACAATCTTGTTGTGACCCCTAAGCATGTTTCCGTGCGCAGTCTGTACACCTCGAACTGGAACAATATGATGTCGATCTGGCAGGCCAGCAAGCTGTACGACACCGACACCTCCAGCGGAAAAGGCCCCCGCCTTTCCGAACTGAGATATTCGGGCAACTGGTCCCAAAATCAGATTCAGGATTACGCAGGCTTTTTCCGGGATGAAATCAACAATGTCAAATATGACCAGACCCATAATTTCGACTCGGAAGGCTATTTTGACGAGGACGGTATTTTACATACCAATTATCTGAAATACGACGGCAGCCAGCCTTCCATCGAGATTTCAAGAGACTATGCGACCATTCCGAATCAGAACCTGATCGTAACGCGCTATGCGCTGAAAAACAGCGGATCCTCCAGCGCAACCTACAGCGTTCTTGATATGCTCCACCCCAACAACAGCACTTCCAACACAATTTCAGCAAGCTACGATTCTTCCAGGAAAGCTATCATTGTAAATAGGAGCGCCTCTTCCCAGCCCTATCTGGCTTTGGGAGCGTTTGCGGCCCCAAGCTACTATCAGGCGGCAAACGATACCGACAGCAGCACCTCCAGCCAAACCTGCTCCCCCTGGTATACCTTTGACGGCAGCGGCACGCTCAAAAATAACTCCAGTGTCTCTGCGCAGGACGTTTCCGCCGCATTTGAGCAAACGGTGACAATTCCCGCCGGCGGCACGCAATACGTATATTTCTACTTGGGGCTCGGCGCCTCCCTGAATGAGATTCAGGCTTTGTGCAATACCGCGAACTCCCGGAGCGGCAGCGATTGGTTTGAAGAAACGGCAAGCGATTACCAGAACTGGTTCAGCGGAAAAACCGTTCCTTCCCTCTCAGACTCCGACCTGACTGCTCTCTACAAAAGGAATCTGGTTATGATTAAAAATTCGATCCGCCCCGGAAGCTCTACCGGTGACGGAGCCATGCCGGCAACGACAAATCCTGTTAATTACGGCTATAAAATCTGGGCCAGAGATTCCGCCGTGACGGCAATGGCACTAGACGCCGCCGGATTTACCGACGAGGCCGAAACCTACTGGAAGTGGCTTGCGGCACGCCAGAATTCGGATGGCACCTTCCACACATGCTATGGATTATGGGACAACACCAATCAGAATTTCGTAGAACCTGAAAACGATTCCATCGGCATGTTTCTAATCGGCGTTTATCAGCATTATAAATTGACAGGAGACCAGTCGTTCCTCTCCGCTCTTTATTCCACAGTGCAAAAGTCAGCGAATTATATTATGAACAATATCAACCAGAGCACCGGATTTGGGCCTGCGGACAAGAGTATCTGGGAAGAGGGCGACACTTCCGAATACTACACCTATACACAGGCAGCCTATGCCATGGGTCTGAAAAGCGCGGCGCTGATTTCTGCAGCTATGGGCAACGCCGCCTTAACGGACAGCTACAACGGCGCGGGCAGTTCCATCCTGACGGCGATCAACCGCGATGACAGCAGTCAGGGCCTTTGGAATGTTTCCAAAGGATACTATAACAGATGCGTAAACTCCGACCTCTCCAACAACACCCTGGAAGACTCGTCCACCAATATTCTGTTCGCGCTGGGCGCGATTGACGTGAACTCCTCAAGGGCGTCGCGTCACATTTCCAAGCTGGAAACCGACCTCGCTCACGACGTATACGGGCTGCCCAGATATTCCGGCGACACCTTCTATTACACCTCTCAGTGGAGCCCGGGCGGCAACGAGGCGCTGGAAGCTTCTCCGTCGTGGCCCCAGATGACGATGTGGGACGCGGTTTACCAAATCTATTCCGGGAATCCGGACAAAGCATATAACATGCTGGAATGGTTCAAGCACAGAACCGCCACCGGATGGATGGTAACCGGAGAGTCCGCAAGCAACGTGACGGAGGCCCCCTGTGTCAGCACGGCCAGCGAGCCGGTTACGGCCGCCTCGTTTGTTCTGGCAAGTCTGGCCTATGCGAACAACTACGATATGCGGGTTTACGCCTCTGAAAACAATTCCGGCTGCTACAAATCCATCAGCGTAACCAGCGGCGCAAGCGGAGACTGGAGCCAGTATCAATACGTCCCCTATTATGCGGATGCTCCCGGCGATACCGCTGTTTCGGACAGCCAAACGGATATTAAAAAGGTTTACATCAGCAACGATGCGAATAACCTCTACCTTCGCATCAACAACGAAGCAGGGACTCTCCCCGGCTCCTCACAGAATAATTTTAAAGTCAGCGTTTATACGGAGGATTTCAGCAACAGCGCAAGTACATCGACCAAAACCATTCATGATTCCTCATTGGAAAGAAATATGGCGTTCCTCTTTACCCGGAGCAACACGGATTCTGCTTACAACAAATACACCGTATCCGGCGGTAACTGGTCACTGAACAAAACTATCTCTTCCGTCATTGCACCGCAGTGGGACACCGCAACCGGCGGAATCGAAATGGTAATTCCACGGTCTGAAATCGGCTCTCCGTCCAACGATGCATGGGGACACATTACGGTCGTACTGGAAAAATATCAGAACGGTTCTTATCTCGATCAGGACACGGCCCGGCTCAATTACCGGCTGACCGGCAGCAGTGAGTCCTGGCTTTACGGAAACTTTGAATAAAAACACAGCACTTGTAAATCCATAAGCAAGTTCAAAAGTAAATTTAATTCAGATCCATCTAGAGCCGGCATTGTAAAGATGCCCGGCTCTAGCTTTTGATTGAAACAGTACTCAGCGCGGCTGCGGGGCATACGAAAACTCAGGACGCTTTCCCCATAGTCTTCTGCAACCGGCCGTGTTTCGTTCAATAACAGTTATCCAAATCTGCGCACCTAAGCTTTGCTTTAGGTTTGCTTTCTTTGCTCTGCTTCGGATAACTTGTTACTCAAAACGTGAAATTAATCGGGCATGACTATTTCTTTTGGGGTTTATATGCTTTACTACCACTATTTCAAACTGCAGCGCTTATAGAAATACCGCCTGTGCATTTCCGCCGCGTAGAATGAGTTTCGGTTCCAGGGAGACGGTTTTTGCAAAAAAATCCATGGTGTTTCCCTGATTTTCAAGAATCATATTTACCGCGGCAGAACCCATTTCTTCAAACGGCATGCGAACGCTGCTGATCGGCGGAGCCAGATTCGGCGCATAAGTATCGTCGTGACCGATGATCTCGATGTCATTCGGGACCTTACGCCCAATTTCGTAAAGATACTGCATCGCCCCGGCCGCATAACCGTCGAAATAAGCTACCACACCCGTGATATCGGCCTGCTTCTCAAGCGCCCACTTCATTGCGGCATATCCCGAGGCGACCGAGCTGTCCGGGCAGGAGTAAATTGAATACTGCGAGTCGGCATAGCCCGCCTCCTGCACCGCATGCAGGAACCCTTTGGTCCGCGACTTTTCAACGCTGCCTTTCTTATCAAAACCAATATAAAGCAGCCGGCCGTGCTTCTTTTGGATCAGATATCTTGTTGCGTAATAGGTTCCAAGGGAGTTGTCCACCAAAACGCGGTTAAAACCGTAGCAGCCTGCTGTGCGTTCCACAAAAACAATTGGAATCCCGCATTCCTGCAGCAATTCCCTCAGGCTTTCGGAGAGATATTCGTCTCCGAAACCACAGATGACGATACCGCTGACCTTATATTTCAAAAGCTTTTCCACATAGCCGCGCAGATTGTCGTTGCAAAGGTCGCCGTTGCTGTACATTGCCACCATGCTGTAACCCACCTTATCTGCCTCTTGCAGGAGGGCGGAGCTAAGCTGATCATAAAAAATGTTGACGGAAATCTTGCGAAGAATCAACCCGATCAGATTTTCCATGTGTGCCGGCTTCTCCGGCTGAATCGGCAAAAGGTAGCCGGTTTCACGAATCGCATTTTCGACACGTTTCCTTTTTTCTTCGGCGACATAACCGGAATTGTTAATCACACGAGAAACGGTTGTCAGTGAAACTTCTGCTTGCTTTGCAACGTCATTCATGTTTACTTTTTTCATTTTATTTTAATCTCCAAAAAATAATATGTGAAAATTTGTAATTCATTTTCATAAGTTTTTCTCACTCATTTCATTATAGCTTTTTCCATCTCTTTTTCAATGGGAAAAAGCTACAAGAAAGCATTATAATTATTGATATAGCCATACCCCATAGAAAGTGCATAATACTTGTACAAAATGAACATGAAAATTTTCATATTCATTTCTTTTAAATTAGTGTGTGAATTATCGAGAAAATTGCCGGTTGTATTCAGGAAAAAATCCGTATATAATTTCATATGTACCGAAAGAAAGCCAAGGGCAAGACGACAGCAAGTTCTGCAGAGCAATTCATACTATATGAAAATATTTGCATATTATACCAATACAATGTTGCAACTCCGTCAGGAAACACTACCTAGGTAAGTTCTCCCTTTTACTCTGCAAGCTGTTAAAGAGGTGTTTGTCATGGAAAAAGATTTGTTTTTGGAAACGAAAAATTTAGAAAAGGCCTTTGACGGCATCAAAGCATTGGATGGGGTGAGCCTAAAGGTTTACTGCGGCCAGATTCAAGGACTGATTGGAGAAAACGGCTCGGGCAAGTCAACCATTTCCTCCATCATCAGCGGAATTCACACGGCCACCAAAGGCGAAATCCTGCTGCGGGGCAAGCCGTATCGTCCGCGCAGTCCGTTGGATGCCCGGGACAACCGAATTTGCATGATCGTCCAGGAAACAGGCACCATCAGCGGGCTCTCCGTCGCGGACAATCTGTTTCTCGGCGATGAAGCAATGTTCCTGCAGCACGGTTCCATCAACCGGAAAAAAATGCAGCGCGAAGCGGAGAAGTCATTGGAAAAAGTCGGTCTTTCTTTCGATGTTACCGCACCGATTGAAACCCTGAGCTTTGAAACGCGGAAGCTTGTTGAAATCGCCCGCGCACTGTATTTCGATCCCACTCTGCTGATCGTGGACGAAACCACAACGGCCCTTTCCTATGAAGGAAGATCCTTGATTCACAAAATCATGCGGGATTTAAAGGAACAGAACAAGGCGGTTCTTTTCATTTCACACGACCTGCCGGAACTGATGGAAATCTGCGACCGCTTAACGGTTCTGCGTGATGGCAAACTCATTTCCGCCTTCCGGAAAGAAGAATTTGACGAGCGCCTGATTAAGCAGACCATGGTTGGGCGTTCCATTCAGGATAACTTTTACCGCAGCGATTTTGATGCCAGCCACGGCGAAAAGCGAATGATGCAGGTCAGCCATGTGGACGCAGGACCGCTGAAGGATGTCACCTTTGATCTGCATGAAGGCGAAATTCTGGGCGTTGGGGGGCTTTCGGGAAGCGGGATGCATGAATTGGGAAAACTGTTGTATGGGATGCTTCCTCCACTGCGCGGCGAAGTCACGGTTTTGCAAGATACAAAATCAGCCGGCGGGAAGGAAATTCCGGTCCGAGTAAAAAATATTCAAACCGCCATGGAAAACGGCATCGGCTACGTTTCCAAGGACAGAGATCAGGAAACTCTCTTGCTGAACGCTTCCATCAAGGACAATTTGGTGATTTCCGCACTGGACAAACTGAAAACAGGATTTTTTATCCTTCCGCGCGCCGAAAAAGAATTCTCTCAAAAGCAGGTGGGCAGCCTGCACATCAAGTGCAGCGGCGTCAACCAGACAGTCGGCGAGCTTTCGGGGGGGAATAAGCAAAAGGTATCCTTCGGAAAGTGGATCGGAAATCAGTCCAGGATCCTGATTTTGGACAGCCCGACACGCGGCGTCGACGTAGGAGTTAAAACCACCATGTACCAGTTGATTTATCAGCTGAAAAAGCAGGGCTGCGCTATCCTGATCATCAGCGAGGAGCTGCCGGAACTGATTGGAATGAGCGACCGTGTCCTTATTATGAAGGATGGATGCGTTTCCATGGAGTTTCAACGAAGTCCGGAGCTGGTGGAATCCTCGATTATTGAATATATGATTTAGGCGGTGCGATCGTGGAAGAGAAAAATACATTAAAAAGCGGTTTCGGTTCCCGTATCCTGCACTGGATTCAGAATTACAAACAATATATTATCCAATATTTCGGGCTGATTTTCGTCATCGCGGTCTTTCTGTATCTTACGGACGGCGATCTGTTCAGTGCCCGAAATTTGGAAACGCTGATCCGTCAGCTGGTCGTGATCCTCACCATTACCTTGGGAATGGCATTTATCTATTCCCATGGGGGAATGGACATCTCCGTCGGCGCAGTGGTCGCACTGAGTTCCCTGTGCGCCACGTATGTGATGAACCTGACGGCAGGCCAGGTTTTGCCGGCAATTTTGGTGTCAATCGCTGTTTCCGTCACGTGTTATCTGTTAAACATCATAGTGACCAATCAGTTTGGTCTGATGTCCACAATCTCCTCTCTCTCCGTGATGTTCGTCGCCCGCGGAATTGTCACATACGTCAATTCCATGAGCACTGATAAAATTGAGGTGCACAATACGGCCGGCCTGGAACTGTTCCGCTCCAACACACCGTTCCTGATTGGCACAATGGCGGTTCTTTGCATCGTGATGACGGTTCTTTTCAATCTGACCAAGCTGGGCAAGCAGAACCGTGCCATTGGTGATAATCCGCTTTCTGCCATGCAGAGCGGGGTCCGTGTCAAAAAGGTTAAGGTGGAAGCTTATGTCCTGGCCGGCATCATGGTGGGGATTGCCGCCGTTTTCTCTCTGTCCAGAACCGGAAGCGTCAGCGAAAAAACCGGTTCCGGCCTGGAGATGGACGCGATTGTCGCCCTGATTCTTGGCGGAATGGCTTTGAACGGCGGGGCAAAATCCCGCATCAGCAGTGCAATCATCGGCAGTTTTACGTATGTGTTACTGAACAACGGGTTGGTTATGGCAGGGGTAGACACGCAGGTGGTCTCTTTGATTAAGGGCATCATTTTCCTGATTGTCGTATTCCTCACCATCCGTCAGCCAAAGTCTAAAAAGGTTCTGCCTCGTTAATTTATTTTTCACGGCGGAAAACACCGCCTGCAGATAAAATAAAACCAGTAAGGAAAGGAAATAAAAATGAAAATGAAAAAACTGACTGCTTACCTTCTGGCAGCGATAACAATTTTTACTCTGACGTTTTCCATGACCGGATGCTCCAGTAACAACGGGTCTGCAGACAGCTCGGCGTCCACTCAAAAACCAGTTAAAATCGGCGTAATTCTTTACAATTATACAGACATACAGGGAAAAGAAATTAAATCCTACGCCTCCTATCTGGAGCAGAACTTTAACGTAAAGTTTGAGTATGCAACCGTGGGCCAAAGCGAAGACCAGCACATCAGCGGCCTGGAAAATCTGTTGAATAAGGGCGTAGACGCCGTGATCAGCGGCTATGACACCGCACTTGACAACAGC
The DNA here is from genome assembly GCF_009746625.1 of Caproicibacter fermentans. Lineage (GTDB taxonomy): Bacteria > Bacillota > Clostridia > Oscillospirales > Acutalibacteraceae > Caproicibacter > Caproicibacter fermentans. The sequence goes on along the minus strand of NZ_VWXL01000095.1, from coordinate 37,641 downwards.
ATCAAGATGTGCGAAGAAAGGGGCGTCTATTACGGAGTCGCGCTCGGCGATATTCAAAGCTCCTATAAGGGAAACAGCAAGTACTTTGTGGGCGGACTGAAGCAGTTCAACGGCGACCCTGAAAAATTTGGAGAAACCTATGCTGAAATTGCCAATCAAAAGGGCCTGAAGCACATCGGGGTCATTTCCTTCCCGGCTTTCACCTTTGTGGACGGAACCAAAATCGCCGACGGCTTCAAGAAAAAGATGTCGCAGCTGGACCCCAGCGCGGAAGTCTACGATATGGAAACTTTCATGTACACCCCTGACCTTGCCAAAGCGGCTGTGACCAACGTTTTCACGAAGCACAGCAACGTCGACTCGATTCTTGGGCTCGGTTCCGGAATGGATATGATTTACCCCGCCATCAAGGACAGCACAAAGCCAAGCACCAAAATCCTTTCGCTGGGCTACAACGATTCTACAATGGCTGCGATCAAAGGCGGCAGCGTCGTTGCGGCCGGGACAAACAATTACAGCCAGATCGTGGCCAATATGTTCGCTCAGCTATATGACCGCGTCAACGGAAAAAGCTACAGTGATTGGAGCCTGAACGGCACGGTCAGCTACCCGATTGTCACCAATGAACAGGAAGTCACCGATTTCCAGAACTACGTCATTCCGGCCGACAAGTCCAAAGGAAGCGTTACGGCGGACGAGCTGAAAAAAGTGATGAAAACTTTCAATTCAAACGCAACATGGAAAGACCTGAATATATTGACCAACCGCTCTCTTGCGGAAATCAAGGCGGCAAGAAAAGCGCTATAACGCAGAAAAGCAAAGCCGCGCGGTTCACAACGGTTGAGCTGTGCGGCTCTCTTTTCAGGGAAACCGGAAAGGTCTGATTGAGATCATGAAATACAAGATTATGAAACAACTGCTGCGTCTGATGAAAACATTCTCTTTTCCCTTTCTGATGTATGCGGTCATTTTGCTGGTTTCGCTTGGCGCACAAAAAACCGGGTATTGGAGCGGCAACGCATTTGATATTATCATTCGGGGCAGTGTTGTGTCTACCATCATTGCTTTTGCGATCGCGCTTCCGCTTTCTGGAGCGCGGTGGGACTTCGCCGCCGGAACCATCGTCATTCTGTCCGGCATTCTGGGCAGCAACCTTGCCTCCATGCTTGGTCTGAATGCGGTTCTGATGCTGCTTTTAACCGTAGCCATCGGCACTCTGCTGGCTATGCTGGAGGGAGTTCTGTACCTGTTCCTCCGCGTTCCTACCATCATTGTTTCGCTCGGTGTGGTGATGATCTATGAAGCGCTCAGCGGTCTGGTTTTTGATGGTTCCGGCGCCAATATGTTTATGGATACCAAGCTCACTATATTTGCGAAGGCGCCGTACTGCTATCTCATTCTGGCTATTGTCCTCGGCGTCTACTATTTTCTCCTTACCGACACAAAATTCGGCTACGATACCCGTTCCCTCGGCATCAATGCACAGCTCGCGGTAAATAACGGCGTCAATGAAAAGAAAAATATCATCCAGACCTATTTGCTGGTGGGCGCAACCCTTGGGGTGGCGGCCGTGCTGAACGCTTCCACCGTTTCGGTTAGCCCTGCCTCAAATCTGGGCTCCACCTCTATTATGTTCTCCTCCATGGGGCCCGTTCTTGTGGGGCTTTATCTGGCCCGCTTCTCAAATCTGCCGCTGGGGATTTTCTCCGGGGCAATCGGAATGAACGCGCTGACTTACGGGATGGTCGTTCTTGGAATCGACGGCTCCGTCCAAACAATTATCCTCGGCGCCTTTATTGTGATCTTTATGGGGTACACCACCAATCAGGAAAAGCTGCATGCGTTTTCTCAGCGGATGTTCCACCGTTCCGGCATTGTTTCAGCATAGCAAAGGAGTACGGCAATGAATATTGAAAACTTAAAACAGAATCCTTTTTTCCTAACAGATGACGATGTGAATTGGGTTGAAAGCACATTAAAGGCAATGACGGACGATGAAAAAATCGGGCAGTTGTTCTTCATGGTAGGATACCGTCAGGACGAGGAGTTTCTGACCCATCTTTCCAAAGATCTCGGCGTGGGCGGATTGATGTGCCGTCCCATGGATAAGGACAGCGTGATTGCCGCAATAACAACTCTGCAGCGAAACAGCCGCATTCCCATGCTGATTGCAGCAAACCTGGAAAACGGCGGGAAAGGCATTGTACAGGAGGGGACTCGAATCGCCTCCAATATGGCGGTAGCCGCGACAGGCGACCCCGATTATGCTTATCAGCTTGGAAAAATCTGCGCGGAGGAAGGCAAAAGCGTCGGCGCTAATTTCGCCTTTGCCCCTGTGATCGACATTGATTACAATTTCCGCAACCCAATCACCAACACGCGCACCTTCGGCAGTGACCCCGACATGGTGCTCCGCTGTGGAGAAGCGTATCTGAAGGGCTGCCAGGAGCAGGATGTCTGCGTTTCCATCAAGCATTTTCCCGGTGACGGAACCGATGAACGGGACCAGCACCTTGTCACCTCCATCAATTCCCTCTCCCCGGAGGAATGGGAAGCGACCTACGGCAGGAATTACCGCTATTTGGTCGACCACGGGGCCAAGGCTGTGATGGTAGGTCACATTGCGCAGCCGCAATACTCTAAAAAGCTGAACCCCTCGCTCTCGGACGCCGATATTCTTCCCGCTTCGCTTTCGCCAGAACTTCTCAAGGGACTTCTGCGCGGGAGCATGGGTTTTAACGGACTGATTTTGACCGACGCGACCACGATGGCCGGGTTCGCCATGGCTATGCCGCGCGATCAGGCGGTTCCAAAAGCGATTGAAAACGGATGCGACATGTTTCTCTTCACCAAGAATCTGGAGGAAGACGTCGGTTTTATGCGAAAGGGCTTTCAAGACGGGCTTCTAAGCCGGGAAAGGCTGGAGGAAGCCGTCCGCAGGATTCTTGCGCTGAAAGCCTCGCTGGGTCTTCATAAAAAGGACAACATTCCGGACGCTAAGGCTGCGGAACGTGTGCTAGGCTGCAACGAGCACCGTCAAGCGGCGCGTGAGATCGCCGACCGCTCCATCACGCTTGTGAAGGAACAGCCGGGGCTGCTTCCTCTTTCTCCCGAAAAGCAGAAACGCGTTCTTCTGTATGACATTGAGGGCGAAGCAAACGCAATCGGCTACTCCAGAGAGTCGGGCCTGACAGGCCAATTACGCGGGCTGCTTGAAAAAGAGGGATTTACGGTAACCCTCTTCCACGCTGACGGCGTTTATGAAGGGCACCAGTCATCCTATTCAAAAATGCGTGAGGATTACGATCTGATCCTTTACCTTTGCAGCCTTGCCACCAAATCAAATCAAACCGTTGTGCGGATTGAATGGCAGAATCCCATGGGCCTGAACGTACCAATCTACTTTAAGTCCATTCCAACCGTTTTTATTTCGGTAGAAAACCCGTATCATCTGCTGGACGTGCCGCGTGTACCGACATACATCAATACATACGGCGTGAACGACTATACCCTGGAGCTACTGGTAGATAAGCTTTTGGGGCGTTCCGAGTTTGTCGGGAAAAGTCCTGTGGACCCCTTCTGCGGGAAATGGGACACAAAGCTTTAAAGGAGATATTAAATGAAAAATTTTGTTTTTCCGGTGTCCGACAGCAGCGACGCCAAACTGACCGCGAACATTCTGGATGACGGGGAATTTGCCAAAAAAGGCATCCGTCGCCCGGCTGTTGTGGTGTGCCCGGGGGGCGGGTATACTATGATTTCGAAAAACGAAGGCGAGCCCGTTGCCTTGGCATTTGCGGCAAAGGGATACCACACTTTCGTACTCGAATACTCCGTCAAAATTGATCACCCGTTCCCCACTGCCCTGAAAGAGCTTGCCGGGGCGATGAATATTATCCGCCAAAACGCGGAGGATTGGCTGCTCGACAGTAACAATATCGCGGTAATCGGGTTTTCCGCCGGCGGGAATCTGGCGCTCTCTCTGGGCATCTATTTCAATCAGCCTCTCCTCACCGACGAGATGGGTCTGACGGAAGATCAAATCCGCCCGAATCATATTATATTAGGTTATCCCGCCATAACCCTGATTCCCCAAAACAGGGAAACTCCTGAATTCGTACTGGAAATGATGGAGCAGGGCCTGATTCCGGATTTTCGCGGCCCAAGTATCCAGGAAATCATGATTGGGCACGAAAATATAACGCAGGAGGAAGCCGCATCCCTGAACCTGATTCCTAAAATCCATAAAAAAGTGCCTCGCACATTCGTCTGGGGCACCTATGAAGACAGCCTGATCCCTCCCACGGATCTGTTAGGGCTTGCCACCGCGCTCCATTCGGTTCGTGTCCCCTGTGAACTGCATCTGTTTGAAAAAGGGCCGCATGGAATGTCTCTTTGTGATGAAAACACGAAAAGTGAGGCGGAAATCAAAGGGCTAAGCATCCCCTACTGGCTCCCTCTTAGTCTGAAATGGCTGAAACAGGGAATGGCAGAAAGGACGCAGAAATCTTGAAATCCGTTATTTTCGATCTGGACGGCGTGATTGTATCCACCGACGACCTGCATTTTCAGGCTTGGAAGTCCATGGCGGACCGGAATGGAATTCCCTTTGACCGGCAGATCAACAATCTGCTCCGCGGCGTTTCCCGCGCCGAATCTCTGGAAATCATCCTGCGAAAGTCGGAAAAGTCTTACAGCGAACAGCAAAAACAAGAATTGATGCAGTACAAAAACGACATCTATGTAAAGCTGCTCGATAATCTGAAGCATTCGGATATTTTACCCGGAGTGGTGGAACTGATCAACCGCCTGAAAAAAGCCGGTGTAAAAATCGCGATCGGAAGCAGCAGCAAAAACACCAGGAAGATTCTTCAAAAAATCGGTCTTGAAACCGTTTTTGACGCGATTGCGGACGGAACTGAAATTCAGCATTCCAAACCGGACCCCGAGGTATTTCTTGTCGCTGCCCGAAAACTCGAAACAAAACCAGAGAACTGTGTTGTCGTGGAAGATGCGGTTGCAGGAATTGAGGCGGCGAAAGCGGGAAACATGACGGCAATCGCAATCGGCGACGCAGCGAGCTCCTCTCTTGCGGATTACCGGGTCAATACTATGATGCAGATTGCTGAAATTCTTAATTTGGAATGATGCCATAAAAATTCGGTTTGCCACTTTTCCTCCCTTGCCCCTAGGATACTCCCCATTTGGACCAATATGCAAAAAACAGACCCGAAAAGCTGGCATACATGCTGCTTTTCGGGCTTTTTACTTGGAGCGGTAAAGTCAAGAATCGTGCAGAGTATGAACAAGCCAGACTGCCGGTATGGATTTAAATACGATTGCAACAAGTCATAATGTACCGGAACACGATGCTTTTAGCCAAAGCAGCCCGAAGCGTGATCACCGTAAACCTTGCGCTTCTGGAGCCATTCCGGCAGCGTGTAGTAGGCCGCACCGAGTTGCGCGGCTGCCTGCTTGGTCCCAATTTCATCTGAAATTTTTACCGTATGAAAACCGTCTGTCATGACTTTTCTGATAACCAGAGACGTCCTTAAAAAAATGGCTCACGACTCAAGGAAAAACATGGTTTTGACTGGAATCGCACTCTTACTGAAAATATGGGTTCTGCGAGGGATGATCAAATTTATTTTAATAATTTTCGACTGAAGCGAAAAAACTATTAAAAATTCATTATACTTATATTGTTAAAATATTAACATGAAGGAGCGATAATAAATGCTGGCTTTAATGAGAGCACCGTCAAAATATGTTCAGGGCCCCGATGCTTTACTCGAACTGTATGATCATGTGAAAGATTTGGGCACATCCATCCTTTTTATATGCAGCAAAAGCGGCTATAAGGCAGCACGGCCCAAAATTGAAAAGAGCTTCGCAGGCAAAAATGCATCCATAAAATTTGAGATTTTTGGCGGCATCAGTTCAGTCGGCGAGATCGCTAAAATGCAAAAGATTGCAAAAGAAAACAAGGTTGGTGTAATCTGCGCGATTGGCGGCGGCAGCGCAATTGACACAGCGAAAGCCACAGCTTATTACGAAGGACTTCCGGTTGTAATTATTCCGACCGTATGTGCTACGGATGCCCCGTGCACCGGCCTTTCCGTAATTTACAACGACGATGGGTCCTTTGCAAAGTATATCTTCTATCCCAAAAATCCGGATGCGGTCATTGTTGACTCTTCTATTATTGTAAAAGCGCCGGTTCGTTTTCTCGTCTCTGGCATGGGCGATGCATTGGGAACTTATTTCGAAGCTAGAATGTGTCAGAAAACGAATTCTCCCAGTTTAGAAAACGGCGGCATCACAAAATCCGCCATGGCACTTTGTAAGCTCTGCTACAACACCCTCCTTGAGGACGGTTTCAAGGCGAAAAAATCCGCTGAACTCGGTATCCTCACTCCGGCAGTTGAGGCTATTATTGAAGCCAACACCTATTTAAGCGGTGTAGGTGCAGATAACGGCGGCCTTGCAACTTCTCACTCCGTCTACAATGGTTTTACCGCACTGGAAGAATGCGAAAAAACAATGCACGGGGAACTGGTCGCGTTCGGAACGGTTGTGCAGCTCGTTTTGGAAGACGCTCCCATGGAAGAAATCGAAGAGGTGATGGACTTCTGTGTTTCCGTCGGTCTGCCGGTTACGCTGAAGGAGGTTGGCGTGACCGACCCCTCCAGAGTAATGATTGCCGCGGAAAAGGCATGCGCTTCGGGGGAATCCATTCACAACATGCTGGGTGATGTTACTCCGGAACAGCTTTATGCCGCTGTTCTGGCCGCTGACGCTCTCGGCAAGGATTATATCGGCGAATAACAAAGGAAAACGTACAGTAAGAAGCCCGGAAAGCTGGCATTCATGCCGTTTTCCGGGCTTCTGCCTTGCGTCTTTTGCTAATTGAGCTGCAGAGTAAAAACATAGGTGTAGCAGAATTGCAAACACTTTTTGCAGGTTCCTTCTTGTGTTGCTGACCGTGATAAAAAATGATATAATTTAAAAAAATTTTAAGGTGATTCGATTGTTTTGTAATATTGGCAATGCAAATATCTATTATGAAGTGATTGGCAATGGAAAACCTATTGTTATGCTTCATGGTTTTTCACCGGACCATAGGCTGATGACAGGATGTATGGAACCCATATTTCGGGAGCATGAAGGATATAAACGCATTTATTTGGATTTGCCCGGCATGGGAAAATCTAATTCTCCCTCTTGGATCATCAGTACAGATGATATGCTGAAAGCAGTTATAACCAGCATCAAACGCATAATCCCAAACCAAAATTTTTTGCTTGCGGGCCAGTCTTATGGCGGCTATCTTGCCCGGGGAATCATTCACAAGATGAAGAATCAGGTAGATGGACTCCTTTTGATTTGTCCCGTTGTCATTGCAGAAAACACTCAAAGAGACTGTCCAGAAGATACGGTTGCCTATCGTGATGAAAAATTTCTTTCCAGTCTTTCACCGGATGAAGCAAAGGAATTTTGTGAAATGGGTGTAATACAAAACGAGTACACTTTTCACAGATACCAAAATGAAATTGCAGTGGGATTAAGCATTGCAAATGAGCCCTTTCTTAAAAGACTTCGGAAAAAATATTCATTTTCTTTTGAGGTTGACGACCCGTTCTATGCCAAATTCCAAAGGACTACTCTTATGATTGCCGGGCGGCAGGATTCCTGTGTTGGTTATCGTGATTTATTTAAAATCATTGAAAATTATCCAAAAGCGTCATTGGCTATTTTAAACAACGCGGGGCATAATCTGCAAATTGAACAGCCGGAGGTATTCAGTCACCTTGTTAGCGAGTGGCTTAAACAATTAACGTGCTAAATCATAGATAAAACCGGTTTTCAAATCCAGTTGCGATGCCCAATGCTTAATCATACTAATTTATCTCACCATTTACAGGATTTATATCCATAGACGTATAAACAACATCTTAATCAAGGCCAAGAAAGGCTTTGAAACAAGCACAGCCTTGACCAGTATCCGGCGAATGTTTGTGCTTTTATCGTACCAATGCGAAGACTGATTAGAGATATTCGTCAGCTTTGTCTGAATATATTTTCTTTAAGGTCATTTTTACTCCGCTTTTCGCTATAAGAGTGAAATCAGGCTGAGCCCCGTGTTCCGATCAAGCGTCCGATCTGGAAAAGGCGTTCTTCATCTGGCTGCTCAACTCAAAGAGGACTTTGTCCAGTGTATCAGCGGTTTCTTTTTTCAACATGTCCGCGACTTTTTGATTGGCCTGTTCCCGAAGGGCGGTTCGCTTGGCAAGATCTGCTTCCCGCCGGAGCTTTTCATCATATTGGTTGATCAGCTCATGCCCTTTGGATTGCACGGCAAGCTGATATCGTTCAATATGAAACACGGATTTCCCATAAGAAGCGTCCGCCATAGCGGCGATCATGCGGCTGGACCAATAGAAATTGTCGGTTGAAACTTCCTTTGTCGTATTGGCAAGATAGTCCGGTGTTGCGGACACATTGGCGTAAAAAGGTGCCAGTACATTGAAGGTGTTGGACGCAAAAGCGATCCATTCTACCGAGCGGAACTCCTCCGGGACGTCCGGGCGAATCTGGATCAACGCCATAAAGTCATTCCTGTTAATACCGATCGGGCGGAAGACGCCTTTCATCGCTGGATCGCCATATCTTTCATAGGGGTCGTACGGCGTTCCCTGATAATGAGAGGACAGTGCATATTTTACATCCTCCGGCGTGATCTTCTTCTCCGGCACCATGCACCAGGGCAGATCATCGGAACGCGGCGTGAAATTCGCATCCGGACCGTCCCATACTTTGGTGTGCGGGTTAAAATACCGCAGCATATACCAGGCGCGCGGCGTGTTGTAAACATGATCCGCGTCATTGTGACTTCCAAAAGCGTCTCTCGGATTAAGGTCTCTGTTCAGCGATAAATCCAAATGGTTCTTTTCAATGAACTCCTTCATATCTGACGAACACATATAGTCTTTCTCTTCGGTAACTGCATCTTCCAAATCAAGCCGGTCAAGTCCCAGCTGATTCGGCATCACGACATAAACATCATCCGGCACCTTTCTGGCGATCCAGTGATGGCCGCCGATGGTCTCCATCCACCAGATTTCATTGGCATCCTGAAAGGCAATACCATTCATCTCGTAGGTACCGTGCTTCTCCAGCAGGCCGCCCAGCCTCTTAACCCCTTCTCGGGCACTGTGAATGTAAGGAAGTACAATAGAAACGATATCCTCCTCGCCGATGCCGCCGGCTGTTTCAGGCTGCCCGTCCTGCGCCGGATGATACTTGACCAGCGGATCCGCTCCAAGCACTCTCGGATTGGAAGTAATGGTTTCCGTGGCTGTCATGCCTACATTTGCCTCATTCACGCCGCTGGCTGCCCAAATGCCATCGCCTTCTGCGGCATTCGGTACCGCCGTAAACCGCATGGGATTTTGGGGCAGTTCGATTACCACATGGGAAAGCACTGATTTGTAGGCTGCCGATTGGTCTCCGGGATGGATCGTTACGAATTTTTTAGCGGTAAAATGACCGGAACCGGAATCATCGTTCCGTGCGATCATGGTAGAACCGTCATAGGATGCTTTTTTTCCAACCAGAATCGTTGTACAAGCCATAAATATGTCCTCACCGTTATAAAGTAGTAGTATTTTGAGCCCCTCTCCAAGGGCTTGAAATCGGAACGCTGCTTTCGATTTAATGGGAACTGGTCCTCACCGCCGCAGGCCTGCTGAACTGCAAAGCTTTAAAAAAGTCTGCGCTGAGGGCCGGCCGGCTTTGCTGTTTCTATTTTAACCGCAATTTGAATGTTTGGGTAGTACTTTTTTCATTTCCGCCTAAAAAACTCGTAGTTGTGATTCTTTAACCGGAAAACCAAAACGCTTTTCCCATAGCCTTCTGCTAACCGACTGCGGTTTCGTCCTCACGATAGCCTGAATAATCTGATGTTTTTACCCTTGTAGGTATAGGAATAATAGGCATTCCGATGCGTTCAAATTAGTTTTGTGGCGGGTATTGTTTTCTGTCTGAAGCGACATCTGCTGCTGTGACATGTGGATTATGATACTTTTTTCGTTTCCGTGTGAATTTTGGGAAATTGATTGCCTGTTTTGGGCAGAATGAAATACAGGCCATGCATTGGCTGCACTGGTGAAGAAAAGTTGGTTTGCCATTTTTAAAACTGATATTATGGCAGGGACAGACCTTCGCGCACAATCCGCAGGAAATGCAGTCATCCCAGACAGAAAAGTATTTATCGTTTGACGGGCAATGCTCAATAAACTTCTGCATCTTCCGTGGTGCGAGCCATCTCGTTATTGCATTGGCGTGCGGATAATTGCGAAGCTTCTTTTCAGCAACTTCTTGGGCAATGTATAAAAGCTGTTTTTCGGTTTTTGGAACGCGCTTGTCAGGATCAGGAAACGGCGGATACATAGCCACATAATTGGCAACACTGTAAACTTTCTCTCCGTAGGAAAGTGTGCAGTGTTTTTCTTGCAGCAGTTCCGCCAGTCTATCCTGACAGCCTCCATTGATCAGCCCTGGCGTAGAGACCGCAAAAATGTATGCATGCGGATTTAACTTTACCTGCTCTGCAAAATGAATCGCGTACGCCGGCATTGTCCAGTGATGTACTGGAAAAACAAAACCAATCCTCTCAGCATTTTCCGACGGGACATCCTTTGGGTCGCATCGCATGGAGATGATTTCTGTATCGCCTAGGCGTTCTGCAATAACCTGTGCCGCGCGAAGGCTGTTTCCCGTCCCTGTAAAATAGTAGATCACATTTTTCATAATATCGCCTCACAATTGCAGATGTCTCACTTGTGACATTTCATTATTTTTATTATAATGAATCTACAACAGTAATTCAAGATTTCAGGAACAAGTGCTACATCTGGCCGTTTTTGAGACACTTGAAGGAGGCCACATGAAAGATACACAAAATCCAATCGCTTTACGATCCAGGAAGTGGTTGGCGAATGCGCTTTTAGAGTTAATGAAAAGAAAACCATTTCGGGAAATCAGTATTTCAGAAATTGCGGAGAAAGCCGATTTGTCCCGCCGAACTTTTTACCGTTCTTTCTCCTCGAAAGAAGAAGTGATCTGTTTTCATCTGCAGACGATCTGGCGCACGGGAATTCTAAAGCTTGCCACTGATGAAGATCACAGCTATTCTCATACAATTCGTTGGTATCTGGAGCTTTGGAATGAACATCGGGAACTGGCTCTTTTGCTTTACCGTAATAATTTAATGTCGCTGTTATTGCAGGAGTACAACCAAATATTTCGGGAAGTGTATCTGATGCGTAAAGGCAATTATCCTCTGGCCAAAAATTCAGAGGCAATGAAATATGCTCTTTCATACAGTGCCGGGGGCCTCTTAAATGTCCTCTGGCAATGGGCAAGCGAAGGAATGCGGAAATCTCCTGAAGAAGTTGCCAATCTGTTAATGGTCGCCCTCCAACTGCCTGGTACGGAGTAATGCTGAATTGTAAATTTAAGTTTTCGTGCGGATTTTATAATTGATACAAGACAAAAAATCCATGTGCACGTTCAACTCCTGACACATGGATTGTTTAACTGTTCATTTGCTCAATTTAGATACAGGTTAAAACACTGTTTTGAATTCAAAACCATTGCTTTACAATTCACATGATTATCCTTGTATTGTTCGAAAGAGCGTAATGTGGCGGTAATGTAAAGCCATATGGATTATACGACCTTGAAAGAAGCAAGCGAAAAGCGGGCTGTTACTCCCAGAAGGATAAACGATTTCTGCACTGCCGGTCTCATTCCGGGAGCTAGAAAGATTGCGGCAATCCGGTCAATCCGAAAAAGATAAACCGTTGATAAGCGATATAAACTCAACAAACCAAGGGGGAATGAAAGCAAATGAAGCGTATTCTATTGGTTGAAGATGATTTAAGCTTAATGCAAGGTCTGTCCTTCGCAGTAAAAAAGCAGGGATACGACATAGAGATTGCCCGCACAAGCTATGAGGCAAGTGTAATATGGGCGGATGGTGAATATGATTTGGTGATTTTAGATGTTTCTCTGCCCGATGGTTCCGGCTTTGATATTTGTCAAAAAATCCGGCAGACTTCAAAGGTACCCATTATATTTTTAACTTCGGCGGACGAAGAAACCGACATTATCATGGGACTTGATATTGGCGGCGATGATTACATTACAAAGCCCTTTAAACTGGCAGTATTTATGTCAAGGGTAAACGCGCTGCTCCGCAGAAGCAATAATTTTATTCAGGAAGATTCCGAACTGTGTTCTAACAGTATCAGAATTCAACTTCTAAAAGGAGAAGTCTATAAAAAAGGTGAACCGCTTGAATTAACGGCAGGCGAATATAAGCTGTTGCGTCTTTTTATGGAAAATCCGGATATAGTACTTTCACCGGAACAGATTTTAAGCAGGTTATGGGATTGCAGCGAAAATTACGTGGACAGCAATACGCTTTCTGTATACATTCGAAGATTACGCGAAAAAATTGAAGATGATCCGGGCAGCCCCAGAAGGATAATTACCGTCCGGCGGATGGGCTATAAATGGAATTCGGCGGATTGAGGTGTACGATGAAAATACTGGCAAACAAAAGAATCAAGGCGCTCTTTTCCAGGATCCTAATGTGCATACTTGTGTTCGCGGTTGTTGCAGCAGTCTTTATGAACGTAACAGCTCAAAATACAGCGGTCTCTATTTATCTATCCTCTTTATGCATGGCCGTGGCAATCTTGATTTTCTGCTATGCGTATTTCAAAGAACAGCACGTGATTATTGAAACCGCCGCAGAACAAATTACCGATTATATCGCCGGAGATCCAGACGCCCGTATCCAGTGTGATGAGGAAGGCGAGTTATACAGACTGTTCCAGGAAGTAAATTCTTTGGTTTCCATTTTGAATGCCCACGCTGAAAACGAACTGAGAGCAAAGGAATTCTTGAAGAATACGATAGCGGATATTTCGCATCAGCTTAAAACGCCGCTCGCGGCGCTTAATGTGTATAATGGCATTTTACAGGGTGAAGCTGGGAATTCACAAACGATTCAGAAATTTACAGGTCTTTCGGAACAAGAACTGGAAAGGATAGAAACACTCGTCCAAAACCTTTTGAAAATCGCAAAACTCGATGCCGGAACAATCGTGATAGAAAAGGCTGAAGAAAACGTATCCGAAATGATGGGCGGGATTGAGAGGCACTTTGCATTTCGTGCTATGCAAGAAGAAAAGAAAATGGTTTTATCCGGTGATGAAGATATTTCTCTAATGTGCGACCGTAATTGGCTGATTGAAGCAATCGGCAATATTGTAAAAAACGCTTTTGACCATACCCAGAAAGGAAATGAAATTGATATTGAGTGGAAACAATTTGCGTCTGTGATACAAGTCATCATTAAAGACGATGGAAGCGGTATTCACCCGGAGGATTTGCACCATATTTTCAAAAGGTTCTATCGCAGCCGTTTTTTGAAAGACGCGCAGGGTGTAGGGCTCGGTTTGCCGCTTGCAAAAGCCGTGATTGAAGCGCACAACGGAACGATCGAGGTTGACAGCGAATTAGGTATCGGCACTGCTTTTACAATCAATTTTTTAATCCCTACAAAATTGTAGGATGTGCGTCATCTGACAGTAGGCTTGATGTGATACTCTTTCCATATCAAGGCAGAAAGAGGTAGGTAACCTGTGAATTTATTGGAAGTTCAATCAGTTTCCAAAATCTACGGCAACGGGGAAGCAGCCGTACACGCATTAAAAAATGTCAGCTTTTCCGTTCCAAAAGGTGAATTTGTTGCAGTCGTCGGAGAATCCGGTTCCGGTAAAAGTACACTGTTGAATATGGTGGGCGCGCTTGATAATCCCACTTCCGGAAAAGTATTTATCGACGGCAAAGATATTTTTGCTATGAAAGGCAGCAGCCTGACAATCTTCCGCCGCAGAAACATCGGGTTTGTTTTTCAGAGCTTTAATCTGATTCCAGAACTGAATGTTGAGCAGAATATTATGTTTCCGGTACTGCTCGACTATCAGAGGCCCAATAAAAAGTATCTGGAAGAATTGCTTACTGTGCTCAATTTGAAAGAGCGCCGCAGCCATTTACCCAGTCAGTTATCAGGCGGACAACAGCAGCGTGTGGCGATAGGGCGCGCATTGATTACGCGGCCGTCCCTGATCCTTGCGGACGAGCCGACAGGTAATCTGGACACGCAGAACAGCAGCGAAGTAATTGCTTTGCTGAAAGAAGCCGCAAAGACGTATGAACAAACCATCGTTATGATTACCCATAACCGAAGCATCGCACAGACCGCAGACCGGATCCTGCAGGTCTCCGACGGTGTATTAACTGATTTCGGAAGGTGCCGCGAATGAAAAGCTATCTTAGCCTGATTCCGATTTCCGCAAAGGTACACAGACGGCAGAACCGCATGACGCTTCTTTGCATCATCTTTGCGGTGTTTTTGGTAACGGCAGTTTTTTCCATGGCGGACATGAGCGTCCGAATGGAGACCGCAAGATTGCTGGCAAAGCACGGCAGTCAGGCGCTTGAAAATATGATCGGCAGCGCTGCGGTACAGAATTATTTTCTTCTTGCTGCGGCTCTGTTTGTGCTGATCCTGATTGCAGGAGTGCTGATGATTTCAAGCAGCATTAACAGCAATGTCGCTCAGAGGACAAAATTCTTCGGCATGATGCGCTGTATTGGAATGAGCAGGCAGCAAATAATTCGTTTTGTAAGATTAGAAGCGCTGAACTGGTGTGAAACGGCTATTCCGATCGGCGTTTTACTTGGAATCGGAATCACATGGGCGCTGTGTGGCGTGCTGCGATATCTTGTCGGGGAAGAGTTTTCCAACATACCGTTATTTGGAATCAGCCTGATCGGAATTGTCAGCGGAATCCTTGTAGGTATTATTACGGTTCTCATTGCCGCCGGTTCTCCTGCAAAACGGGCCGCCAAAGTATCCCCTGTAACAGCGGTATCGGGCAACTCTGAAGCTGCAAACCACGCAAACCATGCGTTGCATACCCGCTTTTTCAAAATTGAAACCGCCCTTGGTATTCACCATGCCGTGTCGAATAAGAAAAACCTGATTCTTATGACAGGTTCTTTCGCGCTCAGCATTATCCTCTTTTTGAGCTTTACGGTTGTGATAGAGTTTGTAGGCTGCATTATGCCGCAGTCGTCGAATACCGCCGACATCAAAATTTCCGGCAGCGATGCTTCAAATTCCGTTGACAGTGCGCTGCTGAATAAGCTTGAGGGTATGGATGGCGTGAAACGTGTTTTTGCCCGCCGTAACCTGTCTGATGTTCCGGCGGAAGTCGGAAAAGACAATTCCCGGTCTGAAAGGATTGACCTGGTTTCCTATAGTAACTTTGACTTGGACTGCCTTACGAAAGACAAACTACTGAAAGAAGGCAGCGATATTGGGAAAGTGTACGGGAACAGCAAGTATGTGCTTGCTGTTTGCGGCAAAAACGATTCTTTGGAAGCGGGAGACGTTCTAAAAGCAAACGGTCAGAAGCTGACCATCGCGGGGACGCTGAAATACAACCCCTTTAGCAGCGACGGCAGTTTGGACGAAAAAATAACGCTCATTACTTCCGACGAAACGTTTACCCGGCTGACCGGCATTTCCGATTATTCGCTCGTGCTGATCCAAACGTCAAAAGACGCTACGAACAAAAATGTGGCCGCCATCCGCGGCGTAGTAAACGAAAACGGTACGCTTTCCGATCTGCGCGACCAGCGCACGGCCAATACCTACATTGCGTTCGTACTGTTTGTATATGCGTTTTTAGCCATTATTACTTTGGTCACGGTATTAAATATTATGAACAGCATTTCCATGAGCGTGTCCGCAAAGATCAAACAGTACGGAGCCATGCGTGCGGTCGGCATGGATGAACGTCAGGTTACGAAAATGATAGCCGCAGAGGCGTTTACCTATGCTGTATCCGGTTGTGCCGTCGGCTGTACCGTTGGTCTGCTGGTCAGTAAGCTGTTATATGACTACCTTATTACTGCTCATTATAGCTACGCTGTGTGGAGTATTCCCGCTGTTCCTCTCGTGATCATTCTTCTGTTTGTTATTGCCGCCGCTATCGCTGCTGTCTATGCTCCGGCAAAACGAATTCAGAATATGGCAGTTACCGATACGATTAATGAACTATAAGGCGCTATTGATGTAAATAGTGAAACAGACCTTTGTATTTTCTGCCGGACGGCTGCAAAAAAGCGTCGTCCGGCAGATATATTCCTCTTTTCAAAGAAACGGCGGCTTTGAATTTCAGAGCCGCCCTTTCTTTTGTGCTGGGCAAAAGCAGACGTCGCAGCAACCGCCTACCGCATCGGCGAAAAGCTTATAGACGAGTGGGACGGATGATATACGACTATACGAAAAAAGGCGGCGTTGTTCATACGCAAATCACACTGTCCTCTCATGCCCCAGGTAATGTCAAGAGATGTTCGGGTATGATAACTTTTGCGGTAATATTTTCCGACATTAAACCGGAAAGGTTTAAGATAGTTTAATAAGTTGTATGTCCCAAACGAACATGATTGATATGGAAAACTTGAGTTTGTTTTTGATTGTCAACTATGTGATACCCGGCGTAGCCGTCCGTCACCAGAAAGCCGGTAAAGTCTTTCAGGAAAGCGGCCGCGTGCTTCCCACTGCGGTCCGGCTGATATTCAAAGTATCGGATCGGCGGCCGCCGCGGTCATTGCTGGCGTAAACCCACATCCGCGATTTCGAAGCGGCCGGCTTACCGTCTTCTTTCAGCACCTGCATCACGGTCTCAATCCGCATGAATGGCCCGGTTGTTCAAAAGGCTCTTTATTTATTTGCCGGTACAGAGGCTTCAGTCATGTCTGTGACGTTGGCACAAGCTTCCCGCTGCATTTGTCGCATCTGGTATGCCCCTGGCAGTATTATCAATACAGGACAATGGCTGACAACCACTTATAAAGTGACAGTCAGCTATTTTAGTCGTCTAAAAAATGATGCTATGCAGAACCGGCTTATCTGAATACAACCACCTCTACAAACAGTATACCACAATTCTGAGTATTTTAAGTTATATATGATTGAACCCTCAAATCCGCAGAAAAGAAGGTGTGCATCTATGAAAAACGGGAGTCTTGAATTTCTCATTCAAAACTCCCGCAGCCCGCATAAATACTGGCTTTATGGGCCATGCAACTATGATTGGGCAATTGTCTTGGAGCGGGAAACGGGATTCGAACCCGCGACATTCAGCTTGGGAAGCTGACGCTCTACCACTGAACTACTCCCGCATGCAAAATATTTTATCATATTGTATCAGGATTTTCAAGTGTTTTTTTGACTTAGTAAATCTAAAAACAGTTTTTCCTCCGCCGTTGTTACGCTCCCCACAGAAACCAGAACATATCGTCCTTTCTGGGAAATTAAAACATTCTTCAAGGCGTTGTACTGGGTTGGATTCAGACTCTTAAATCCCGAGGCCTTTGCACTGATGTGCGCATGAATGGCCTGCTGCAGCTGATCGTATTTTGACGTATCAGTCAGAAGAAAGCATGCAAGTTCCGATGCGCTTTCACTAGATTTGCTCATATACAGCGAACTTGCCTCAACAACGCCGTCCGGTATGTCATAATGCTTTGAGATTTGTCCGGGTTCTACTTTGACCAGGTCTTCCGGCTCCAATTCTTTCATGATTCTCTGAGTAATCTGGTCCGGCGAATATCTTGCGTAATTCTCCCGAATATGATGAACCATCAAAAAAGCACCGGTCAGGATCGCAATGGTAAAAATCAAAGTGACAACGGTGAAAATAATCCACTTTTTTCTGCTCTGTTCCGCTTTCTCCATCCTGGTGCCTCCTTTCCGGCCTTTGCTAATAATCGCCATTGTATTTTACATTATTTTCAAGGTTAAATAATTACATATAAGAAAATATAGAATCAGGATTGCCTCTGATCGGTTACTTGCACTTTACATAAACCTGTTTTTTATTTTAATATTGTAGAATTTCGATGTTGATTATTCAACACTTTCCACCTTGTTTTCAACAATTTCCATCTTACAGCGGCAGCAAAACCCCAGTCTTTCAACAATCGGGGCAAACATGTTGAAAAAAACCGGTTGAAACAAAAACTTACGCTTCTGTTAACATAATATAAAATTATGGAAAGGAGGCTGTTCCATCAGCAATTTGCGACAGCAAAATACACAAATAAACAACCGGAAAAGTAAGAAAATGCGCCTTAAAACGGCTATCAAAGCCTGATTAAGACGCATTTTTTGCTCAATTTTGGGATGAGCCCATTTTGCAACAGTCCAGTTCTGCCGTTTTTTAGAATTGCCTGTACATTTCCTTTTTCGCCCCGCAAATCGGGCACCGGTCCGGCGCTCCGTCCAGAACCGTGTGGCCGCAGACAGGGCAAACGTAAACAGCCTTCAATTCCATGTCTCTTCCTTCTTTTGCCGCGTTCTGGGCGTCTTGGAAGAGCTTTGCGTGGACTTTCTCCGCTTCCAGTGCAAAATGAAAAGAGCGTTTTGCTTCGGGTTCGTTTTGAAACTCCGCAGCATTCAGATATACCGGATACATCTGTTCCACTTCATGAAGTTCGCCGTTAATTGCTCCCTGAAGATTCTCCGCCGTTCTGCCGGTCCCGAAAACCCCGCCGGCCGCGACAGTGGAATCGGATGTCGAACCGCCGAGCACCTTAAAATGGTTGCCTGCATGAACCCGTTCCGCATAGGCGATCGCCATAAACAACTTTGCGATTTTGGGGAAACCTTCTTTTTCGGCCATATCGCCCCAAATCAGGTAGCGCATGTGCGCCATGCTTTCTCCGCCATAGGCGGAGCGAAGATAGTCCGCAGTCATTGCATTCTGTACTGCCATCCTGTCATAACCTCCTGAAATAATAATGGTACCGGTATTATTCGAAGTTTTTGCTTTAATCATTCGCCGTTTTAGAATTCCTTTTAAAACTCCGCTTTCCAAAGACCATGCAGGTTGCAGTACTCATAAACCGTTCCGCTTTCCGCGTCTTCAAAATCGGCAACCGGCTGCATACCAGGCTGCAGGTATTTAATCTCCACCCTTTCGCCTGAAACCAGCGCAATCCACTCAATGTGATGCTCCGGCAACATCGGATGCAGCGTGGATCCCACGGCAACCCTGATTCTGCCGTTTTCCCTTGTCACAACCGGCACATGCTTTTCCTGAGCGGCATCCGTACTGTTCGCCACCAGCTTCGTCATATCCTGACCGCAGCACACGAGCGTTCCGCCGCCGTCTTTCACCTTAACAACAATATTTCCGCATCTTTCGCAACGATAAAAATCTGCATTTGACATAATGATCTCTCCTTCAAATTAATTTAAATTTTATTCAAACGCCACAACAGCGTTTTTATTTTTGATACGGGGCAAAACGGTCTCAAGAACACGGAAGCAGTGATTCAGTTCCTTCTGCTCCAGATAAGCGACCGCAAGGTCCTGCCCTATGACAAGATCCATATTAGCCGGCTCAGAGCAAACCAGAACCGCCTTGCCGCTGCCCAGAGCAGCCGACTGGTACACCTTTCCGTCCAGCATCTTTTTGATTCGGTCGATTTCCAGCAGGCCGGTTCCCGGCTGTATCCGCTGAAGATCGAGATAGAGGTCGGGGCTGAGAGACAAGGCATAGGTGCCGTAAATCTCTTTTGCCGCCATGCTCTCGATTCCTGCGGCGATGTCCGTAAAAGCGTTCTCGCCGGTCTTCCACTCGGACCTTTTTCTCTTCTGAATTCCGGAAGCGGTCAGTAAGCCTTCATAGCCCAAATCGCCGTTCCCGAAATAAATGAATTTGTCCTCCATCCGGGCGCATGCCTGCGCGGCATGCACCGCTCCGGTCAGATCGGCCTGATAACCGAGGCGCGCGCTGTTTTCGAGGTCTCTCGCCGCCAGGGTAAAGTCCTGATAAAGGGCGGGGATTTCCATGTATTTTCTGGCTTTCGTCGTAATAAAGCCGTTATTGGCAACTTCGCCGACTTGTCCCGCACTGTCGATCGAAATGCTTTCCACACCAACGCCGAGCGGTCCAAAGACAGGAAGAAAACGCCGACCGGTTAATGTCTTTCTGGCGGACTCCAACACCGCCGTATCGATTTTTCGCCACAGCTCCGCAGATAGTGCGGAGCTCTCTCTTGACAGGTAACTCATCCTCATTCCTCCTTTCGTGATTTTTTATTCCAACAGGTTTCCAACGGTTGATTGATCCGCCGCGTGCCGGGTCTCCCCCCCGGAAATTCCAAGGTCCTCCAGCAGTTCCCTGACCTCCGATTCCCCGGAGGCAAACAGCTCCGCTTCCTTCGGATCGAGTGTTCTCAAAAGCGTCATCAGTTCTCCGACATGGGCTTTTTCCTCATCCCTGATATCCGCGATTACGGTCTTGGCCGTTTCGTTGTCCGTCGCCTGAACATGTGCATCGTAAAGGTAGATTGCTTCCAATTCTCCGGCAATATCCAAACGGATTGCCTGAATCAGTTCCTCCTGGCTCATTTTTCGTTCAACATTGCCTGAAAACGGATTTGCAAATGCCGGCATTTGAATCAACCTCCAATTAAATAATAATCATTCTTAATTCCTGAATTTATCTTATCATAACCTCTTCCAATTTGCAAGGCCTTTACAAAAAAATAATAAAAATTATTATTTTTTACAGCAGGGGTATTTCTTCCTCCAGAGCGCAATCGCTTAATCCCCCACCACTCCCTGAATTCCTCCGGCACAGGAGCTTTAGAACCATCTCATCCACGCTGGTTAAATGTAGTCGGATTTCTTTTCCAAAGGATGCTCCTTCAAGAAAATCAGTAAAGCACCGACTCGCAAACCCTGAAAAAGTCATTGCAAAAAGCCGGAGCAGCCAGTACCCTTTGGGTACTGTTGTTCCGGCCTTTTGCTGGATTTCGACTTTTCAATATTTATCTGCATTCAAAGCGAAAAATTGTGGCGGAATGGAAACGTTGGCCCGGTACCAGGTTCCGGTAAGGAAAATCCGGCCGATGAGGCGAATCCGGAAAATACTGTGTTTCCAGACAGACTGCATGGTGCGGCTGATATTTAATTCCTCCGAATCCAACCGTACCCGGGGCAAAGCTGTTCGCCGTATATACCTGAATGCCGGGAAGATCGGTCATGACCAGCATGACTCTTCCGCTTTGAGGGTCAAAAAGCTCCGCGGCTTTTTTAATTCCCTCCGGGCCGTTCAGAGCATAATTCACATCGTATCCCCCGCACAGGACAAGAAACGGATCGGGCTCGCCGATCTGAGAACCGATCGGAACGGCGGAGCGAAAGTCAAACGGCGTCCCTTCGACCGGAAGAAGCCTTCCCGTTGGAATCAGACCGCCGTCCGCTTCCGTCATTGCGTCCGAAAACACCCGCAGCTCCATGCCGAGAACATCCTTTGCAGCATTCCCCGTGATGTTAAAATAGGAATGGTTTGTCAAATTCAGCGGCGTCTCAGCGTCCGTTTCGGCACGGTAGTCAATCCGAAGCGAACGATCCTCTGTCAGAGTGTAGGTGACTTCCGCGCGCAAATTGCCCGGGAATCCTCCGTCGCCGTCCGGGCTCAGGAGCGAGAAGGTTACAGACGGCTCGCCGCCGTCCGTGGT
This sequence comes from Caproicibacter fermentans, assembly GCF_009746625.1. Lineage (GTDB taxonomy): Bacteria > Bacillota > Clostridia > Oscillospirales > Acutalibacteraceae > Caproicibacter > Caproicibacter fermentans. The sequence goes on along the minus strand of NZ_VWXL01000095.1, from coordinate 15,954 downwards.
CTCCTTTACCTGCCACAGGCGGTTCTGGAACCCGGCCGACGAACTGTGAAGCGTGTTGTTCCCCTCGTTTTTGGCAAGATGATAAGACTTCCCGCCGACGGTGAACTCCCCGCCCGCGATCCGGTTGGCAAAGCGGCCGATGACGGCGCCCTGCACATCGCCGGGAGCCTCATACTCCGCCAGCGAATCGTGCCCCAGAACCACGTTTTCAAAAACCCCGTCACGGTTCGGGACCGTCAGACGGACGATGCGGCACCCATAATTTAAAAACTCGCCCGTCATCCCGTTTTTGCTTTTCAAGCTTACCTTTTCAACGGGACGTCCGTTGGAAAGTCTGCCAATTTCCAGCTTTTCCATCACTGTACTCCTCCCGCGATTCATTGAATCTGTTTTTATACGCCCAGCAAAGCGGCGCCGAGAATTCCCGCGTCGTTGCCGAGCTGCGCCCGGCAGATGAGGGTTTGATGCTGAGCGTTTCGCGCGTAGTTTTCGTCGGCGACCGCTTTGCGAAGGGGAACCATCAGCGACTCCCCTTCGTTGCTGATTCCTCCGCCGATGCAAAGAATATCCGGCTGGAAGATATTAATGCAGTTTGCAAGGCCGCACGCAAGATAAAATATGTATTCATCCACAACTTCTTTTCCGGTCGGGTCACCGGCCCTCATGCCCTCGAACGCGGTCCTGCCGTCCACATTTTCCAAAGTGCCGGCCAGCTTCCACAGCAGGGATTCCCGATCCTTTCGCATGGCCTCCCTCGTCATGGCGATCAGGCCGGTGGCGGAAGCATAAGATTCCCAGCAGCCCTTGCGTCCGCAGGTGCAGGGCCTTCCGTTCGCCACGATCACGGTATGTCCGATTTCGCCGCCCGCGAAATTGCTGCCCGCGTAGATTTTTCCGTCAATGATAATGCCGCTGCCGACCCCGGTGCCGAGCGTGATTGCAAGCGCGTTATTGGCCCCTTTCAGGGCGCCCGCCCTGTACTCGCCGAACGCCGCCGCGTTGGCGTCGTTTTCCAGAATCACATCCCGATTCAGCCGTTCGGACAGAAGCTTTTTGAGTTCAAGATTTTCAAAGAAAAGGTTATTGGAGTATTCAACCACTCCGCTTTCCCGATTGACCGTGCCCGGCGTTCCGATTCCCACATAAGGAATATCATTTAAGGTCAGCCGCGCGTTTTTCAGCGCTTCCAAAGCGGTTAAAGCAAGCTGTTCGGTGATTTCCTGCGGCGTGCAGGGTACGGATGTCTTTCTTTTTGCCCTTGCCGCAATCCGGTAATCTTCATCAACCACACCGGCTGCAATATTTGTTCCCCCAAGGTCAATCCCAAGATAATGCATAAGAGATATCCTTCCTTTTTCCCCGTGATATTTATCAGTATAGCATTTCTTTTAGAGCAATGTAAATACGATTGATACGAATTCAAAAAATAAAATCATTCGCGTAAAAGCTGTGATATAATGGTACAATAAACTTAGTAAATTGAAAATGGTGAAAAGACATGACATTGAAAGCTCTTCCGCCAAACATGAAAAATGAGTTTACCCAGGAATATTGGAATCAGCTGCAAAGGAAACGCTTTACGCTGTTTTTAAAGCGCACCGGAGACATCCTGGCGTCTCTTTTCATCCTTTTGATATTTTCGCCTGTTTTGCTCCTTTTGGCAATCGCGGTCAAGCTTGACTCGCCCGGCCCTGTTTTTTACCGCCAAGTCCGGGTCGGCCGCTACAATCGGGACTTCAGAATTTATAAATTTCGCACCATGGTACAAAACGCGGACAAAATCGGCCCCGCCGTTACCACCGGTGAAGACGCGCGCATTACACGAATCGGCAAGCTGATCCGCAAATGCAGGCTGGATGAATTTTCGCAACTGATCAATGTTCTAAACGGAACCATGAGCCTGGTCGGCCCCAGGCCGGAAGTCCGGCGTTATGTGGACGCCTACAGCCCCGAAGGGATGGCGACGCTTCTGGTTCGTCCCGGGATTACGGCTCCTTCCAGCATTGCCTTTAAGGACGAAGACAGGCTTCTGGTTGCTTCCGGCGATCCGGACCGGATCTATATTGAACAAATCCTGCCGCCGAAAACTGAACTGAATTTGGAATATATTCGCAAAGTCAGCGTTTGGGGTGACATAAAGATTATGGTTCAAACCGTTGCAGCGGTAATTTGAGCCATATTTTCAGGGCGATTCACATATGATTGGGTAGAACAGCGGGGGATGAAATGTTGTTTTACCATACGGGAAAGGCCCTGAAAACAGTTTTACTCCTTTTTCTGGCGGTTGTCCTTCTGACCGCTTCCGCCGGCTATGTCCATCAGTCGGTTCCTACACAGATTCAAGAAAAAAAAGAAGCGGATTACATTAAATATGTCGAATTCAACGTTTCGTATCTTGCCTTGAAAAAGGCGATGAATCTGGATATTAAATCCCATGAACAAGGCGGGAGCCTCAGCTGGATTCAGATTCTAGCCTATCTGGGGGCAAAATACGGCGGGAATTTCACCCGCTATAAAAGCTCCGACATGGATGCTTTCGTTGAAAAGCTGCAGACTGCCGGCATTGATGAAATCACCAAGGATATGAAATACTATCATTACTATTTGGAAGCCTATACGGCGGTGCTGGGCGGACTTCTCGGAAAATACCGGGAAAACGGTGAGGAAAAATACGGTCTGATCGGTTATTCGCCGATTGCGAAGACATTTCCTTACTCGGAATGTGATGATTTCGGGGTGCGGCGCACCTATGGATACTCACGGCCCCACCTGGGTCACGATATGATGGCGGCGACCGGAACACCGGTCATCGCGGTAGAATCCGGGATCGTGGAAGCGCTTGGATGGAATCAGTACGGCGGCTGGAGAATCGGGATTCGCTCCTTTGACACCAAACGGTACTATTACTATGCGCATCTTCGACAAAACCGCCCGTATGCTGCCGGTCTTGGCGTCGGCCAGACCGTCAAGGCGGGCGATGTGATCGGGTATGTCGGCCGTACGGGATATAGTTCCAAGGAAAATGTGAATAATATCAAAGTCAGCCATCTGCATTTCGGGCTTCAGCTGGTTTTCGACGAAAGTCAGAAGGAATGCAACAATGAGATCTGGGTGGACGTTTACGCCTTGACAAAACTGCTCCGGCAGCATCAGTCGGAGGTTTACCGTGTCGCGGAGACAAAAGAATACTTCCGTGTCAAAGATATTGAAATCGAATCATAAATATAAGATTTGATTTGCTTTTGCCGCCGAGCTATGGTATAATAACTCCTGCTAAAAACTGAGCCGCTGTGGTGGAAACGACGGACACAGAGGACTTAAAATTTGTTCAGTCCATTGTCGCTTGAAATCTGCAAACCCGCATGGCTATTTAGTTTTTTAAGGTTCAAAACAGCTTTTCGCTTCGCATCCCCTACTTGCATCCCTTAATTTTCCGAAGTGATGAAATTCAGGGAAGTTAAAATTAAATTTGCCGCCATGGTGAAATTGGCAAACACAAAGGACTTAAAATCCGTTCAGCCCATTGTCGCTTGAAACCTGCAAACCCGCGTGGCTATTAAATTTTTTTAAGAACTAAATCCGTTGTTTCTTTTGCATCCCTTACTTGTATCCCTTAATTTTCCGAAGTCGCGAAATTCAGGAATTTTAAAATTAAAGATTTGCCGCTGTGGTGAAATTGGCAGACACAAGGGACTTAAAATCCCTCGGTAGCAATACCGTACCAGTTCAAGTCTGGTCAGCGGCACCAGTGTAGAATCTCTCCAAACCCAGTATTCATGCGGGTTTGGAGACTTTTTTTGTTTTTTTGCGTTTCGCTGAATTTACGCAATTTGTGGAATTTACCGCCTTTTTCTGTAAGGGATGTGTAAGGGATCCACCTGGAAAAACATTCAGGATTGCGTTGGCGGAGGAAACCTTTGAATCGAAACTCAGGTGCGTGTAGATATTGGCGGTTGTGCTGATGTTGCTGTGTCCCAACCACTCTTGAATTTCCTTGAGGCTTACCCCATGAGCATAAAGAAGACTCGCACAGCTGTGGCGAAGATCATGAAAACGAATCCTGCGCATATGGTTTTTCTCCAAAACTCGGGGAAAATGATCGGTAAGATATGCCGGTTTAATCCGTTCGCCAATTTCGTTTACATAAATGTACTCAAGATATTTTTTACAGTAGGAGCTGCCGCATAATTCCCGGTTCGTTTCCTGTTTCTGCTTTAGTTCTTTCAGTACCTTTTCAAAAGGAGCCACAAGCGGCAATGTCCTGCAACTGGATTTTGTTTTGGTACGGTCGCGTGCAACTGTCAGAAATTTACCGTCGATGCTGACTTCTGTAACGGTATGCCGAATTGAAAAGGTTTTCTGGATAAAATCAACGGAATCCCATTTCAGCCCAACAATCTCGCTTCTTCGCAGTCCGTAGAACGCACCCAGAAGAACCGCCAGTTCAATCGGTGTCCCTTTTACAACCTGAAACAGCTTTTCCAACTCTTCTTCGTTGTAGATGCTTCCTTCGAATGGCTGTTTCTTAGGGCGCTGCACGCGATCAGCCGGATTGGATGGAATCATCCCCGTCACAAACGCATACTGCAAAGCTTTTCGAATGTTGGCATGATAGTGGATAACCGTATTCGCGGAAACTCCTTTGTCGTTCAGTTCGTACTGATAGAAATCCTGAATATGTTTCGGCTTTATGTCCCGGAGCAGAAGTTTTTTCTCCTTGAAATACGGAACAATGTGGTTTTTAACGATGTAGAAATACGAACCATAAGTTGTAATTTCGATGCTGTTCTTCATCATGTCAAGCCAACTCAACAAATAGTCTGAAAACAGCACGTTTTTGTTATCGTTTGCGGGCTCTTGTTCGAATTTTTTGCGCTCCGCCTGCAGCATATCTTCCGCCCGTTTTTTGTTACCTCTGACCGGAAGTCCCGTACTGACGGATTTTGTCCGGTATTTTCCCTTGGCGTCCTTGTAATTCAAAATGATCTGATAGATGCCGTTCTTATCGCGCAGATGCCCTGTAACCATTAAACTGAATACCTCCTTTTTCGCAACCAGAAGCACCTGCCATTGACAGCTTCATTATAGCAGATACCCAATTATAATTCAACGCTTTACCACGCTAAAATCATCTTTTTCCGTAAAATATCCCTCGACCTTCAAGTACTTCAGCACATGGATTTTTGGAATTTTATAGATTCGCCCGATTTTGAAATGTTCAATTTTATTTTCCTGCAAAAGACGGCAGGCGGTTTTGGTGCTGATCCCTCCGAGCATTTCACAGAGCTGCTTCACGTTGACCACATCGGGATACCCGCGGAACATCAAAGAATAAGTACCATTTCTTGATAGCTTTTCATCCATGATGTACTCCTTCACAGACCGAAACTGATTGTCAGGGCCTGATTGATTCTTTCCATGTTTTCTTCATCCATAGTACCGATGTATTCCCGAATCCGCCTTCGGTCAATCGTTCTGACCTGCTCCAAAAGGACAAGGGAATCCCGTTCCAGACCGTGTACCGCGTGAAGGAGAATATGGGTCGGCAAATTGGCCTTGCTGTCCGCTTTGCTCGTAATGGCAGCAACAATCAGCGTAGGGCTGAATTTGTTGCCGGTATTGTTCTGAACGATAAGGACGGGGCGAATACCACCCTGCTCTGAGCCAACAACCGGACTTAAATCCGCGTAATAGAGGTCTCCACGCACAATGCTCCGTTCCGTAATTTCTAGATTCCTACCGTTCAAATTCATCGGCTTCATCCTGCTCCATCTCCTTCACAAGAGTATCTTGGAACTGCTCAAGCTCCCTGTAAGTACGTTGTGTCTGCTGATAATGGGTATCGTCCAGCACAATTTTCATTTGACCGGAAGGTTCCCGCTGCATGACGGGCTGCACCTCATCGGCGGCAATAGAAATAGCGTTGCAGGCCAGTTCCAGATAAGGATAGCCCAGCCGGGAAATATCAAATGGAGTCACACTGCATTTGCTGTCCCATGAAAACAGGTTGTGGGCAATGTCAATTACCTCACGGGTACGCTCGTCAAAGCTGCGGGACGCTCGTTTCAGACCGGTAAAACTGATGCCGTCATGCGTGACATATCGGCTGGCAGTCTCATATACATCCTGGTCATAGGAGAGCAGATAAAAGGCCGCGTGATAGGAAGAGTCAAGGTTATCTGCTCTTCCTGTCAGTGCGGCCAGCTTGGCGTATCTGTCTGCCTGTGTCATTGGTCAACACTCCTGTTCCGCCTCATATTCAAAGCTGAAAGAATCGCTCTGAATCGGGTCAATGCCATACTCTTCGTCCAGTTCGTCGGTATACTGTTCGATGATTGCAATTTCTTCCTCATCGGGATACTCGCTTTCACCGGTTCCAAGAGAATAGGAAGATACGCTGACATCGACTTCGGTATCGTCGGCGCCATCCATAAGATCAAGATAGTCATCGTTTTCTTCCAGACTGTCGCGGTCACAGATTCCCGGCATATAAAAAGAAGTATCGCCGGAGTCGGTATGAACTTCCACAACGGAATAGACTAAGCTGCGGTGATCAAGGCCCAGCCTCTCCATGTCAGCCCTGACCTTGGCTCCCGTGATTTCCTCGTAGACTTCACCGGCTTCGGGAAACTGGGCAAGAGAAATCGGCTCGGTGATTTGCATATCCTCATAAGTCTGCACAAAACCGTATTTGAGCTTGTTGAAATTGATATCCCCATTTTTGAAATCGTTTTGGAATTTACTCCATGCATTCTCACCGCTGCCGTCGTACTCCATATCTCCGGCTTTGATCTTCGCGGCAAGCATAGCGTAAAGCATGTTTTCATCGGTTGTGACACCTAAAATACGCATACTGCTATGTTCTGCCCACGCATCGCAGGCTGATAAAATATAAATGTTTGCTGCCATACTCACATCTCCTGTCGAATAAAGATTTCCCATTCTTTCAAAACGGGTATGTAAGGCGCTGGGGAAAGGCGGCAGGCCGATTCCGTATCAAGGAAAAGCATCGCTGCTTTCGGAAGCATGTCCTGCTGTCCTCCCAGCGCTCACTTTACAATCTGTTTTCTGCATCGTATTTGTCCCCGGCACCCCCGATGCGGGAAATCATCAAACTGCCGGTGGCTTACCGGCACACGGGCTCTATACCCCTCCGAGATTCTCTCCGAGCTGCCCCCATTGCGATGTCTGTGGCTGGACAGGAGTATCATAATCACCTTTGCCGGTCTTGGCCTTATCGGGAGCCGCCCGATAGTTACAGCCGGGAGTTGCCGCTCCCCGCAAAACGGATAGAAGCTGTTTTGCGGATCATGGCGCAGCCGCTGATGTGGCTTGTCCGTTCCTCACGGACGGCAAAGGCAACGTGTTTGATGAATGCGTATTCACTTTTCAAGGTCCCGGTGAAGGGATTTATAAAAAGTCCTTTCACCTAACGTCTTTTTTGAGGGGGTTCTGCACGGTATAAATTCAAAAGTTTTTCAAATATTTCTCGATTTTCTTTTTTGCCAGCACCAGACTGTCCTGAATTGTCCGGTAATGAAGTCCTTCCAGTTTTGCAATTTTGCGGCTGCTCAGTCCATGATAAATGCATAACCGGATACGGCGTGCTTGCTTTTCCGTAAGATATTTTTCAATGATGTATTCCATGATTTCTTCTTCATGCTGTCTGGTGTATTCGTCTTCAAGAGAAGCGGTTGAGAGCTTGTCCGTTTCTTCCAGACCGTGAATCGATATGTTTTTATTGGTCTGAGCGTTCTCCAAACGGTCTTGTTCCCGATAGATGGAGTCCGACAGGGCTTTCAACTCCCCAAAATTTTGTTCTGTTTTTTCGGGGTTCTCCGCGAGATAATCTTCCAAAGAAATTTTCACGGTCCGATCCGCAAAGCGGTAAACAATTCCATCGCTGAATTTGTTGAGAGCATAGTCGCTGCCCTGATAATTTTTCAAAGTCATTTCCTCCAATCTGTTTTGAAAAGTCAAAAACAGATTGAAAAGGCGGGGAGCGGCAGTGAGGGGAACTCGTCCCGATTTTATGCGATAATAAAAAATACAGCCCGCAAAAAGCAGGCTGTATTCTCGCATGAAATATAAAACGAAAAAAGACCGCACTTTGCCTATGAAAGCAAAATGCGGTCTTTTTCCATTGATTTTTTAAGGATGTGGAAATGCGGTGGACGTTGTGTTAATGGGACCTCTTGAGGAGGATACAGATAAACGATGTCATAAGGATACCTCTCTCACCAGAGACAGAACAAAAGCCTTATTGACAGTTTAATAAAAGACTACGAACATAGCAAAGGTCCGCTCCTGAAAAAAGGGGCGGACCTATATCTTCTTTGCAGCCAGACTGTCATTGCACTTTAAAAAGCACATTAGACCCTGCGGCTTTGCGTCCCCGCCTTTAGTGGTGTTTGCATAAAGCAGGGTATGGGGCTTACCCTGCTTTATCGACCAGATTGTAATGGATGACGATATCCCGGCATTTCTGCCCATCCACCACCTTGCGTTCTCCGATTTCGATGTACTTGATGAGCTCCAACAGCATTTCTCGGTCAAGCTGTTCGATGGCAACATACTTCTTGATGCTCTGGAGGTACTGCTCAATATCACGCTCATCCTGTGCGGTGTCGGCAAGGCGCTTTTTTAGCTCCTGCACCAGTGACTGCTTTTCTGTCCGCTCCGCTTCGTACTTTACGATGAGACTCTTGAACACCGCTTCGGGAACTGTCCCCAGCACCTTGTCCTCATAGAGCGCCTGTGTGAGCTTCTCCAGCTCCACAAGGCGCTTTTCTGTGGCTTTGAGGGTGGATTTGTCCGCCTTCATCTGCTGTGCGCCCTGCTTGGCCTTGCTGTCCATCAGTTCCTGCCGCACCCTATCTTCGTCCTCAAGTACCCGTTTTGCCCGGTGGCGAATATCGTCCAGCACCAGCTCCGCCAATGGATTCAAGTAGATACTGTGAGCTGAACAGGCACCCGCGCCACTTCGTGTGTAATTACCGCACAGGTAGGAAACATATTTGACAAAGCCTTTCTTGGAGTAATTATGGGTTTCCTGCGTGTACCTCATGGCAAAGCCGCAATCCATACATTTCAACAAACCGCCGAACAAGCTGATTTCATTATCCTTGGTTGGACGGGGCTTGTAGTTTCTTGCGGCAATCTCCTGACAGGCGTTCCAAGCATCCATGTTGATGATTGGCTCATGGGTATTTTCCACCTTGATCCAGTCCTCTTTCGGCTTGTCAATCTGCTTTTTGTTTTTGTAGGACAGGGTACCCCGCTTATTCTGTATCATATGACCAAGGTAGACCTCGTTGCGGAGGATTTTCTTGACTGTCATGTCGTTCCAGAGGTGGTTGCGGCGAATACCCGTATCCTCCTTGCCCTTTTGCTGATAGTAATAATCGAGGGGCGGCAAGATATGCTCTTCATTCAGCTTTGCGGCAATTTTTCGGTAGCCCCAGCCCTTGCGCCGATTGGAAAATATCTTCCGCACCACCCCGGCGGCATATTCGTCAATGATGAATTTGTGCTTGTCATCGGGATGCACCTTATAGCCATAAGGTACAAGCCAACCAAGGTAATTTCCCATTTTGGCATGAGCCTGCTTTACCGCCTTGATTTTCTTGCTGGTGTCCTTGCTTTGGAACTCGTTGAACAGATTCCGGAACGGCATAATGTCATTGTCGCTGTGGAGGGTGTCCACACCGTCATTCATGGCAATAAAGCGGCAGCCGATCATGGGAAACAGATAATCCGTAAACTGCCCCACCTGAATGTAGTTTCTTCCGAAACGGCTCAAATCCTTGACCAGAATCAGGTTAATAAGCCCCTCTTTTGCATCCTCGATGAGCTTGGATACGCCGGGGCGGTCAAAGGTGGTGCCGCTGACCCCATCGTCACAATACACAGAATAATCGTTCCAGCCCTGTTCCTCACAGTATCGAGTGAGCATCAATTTCTGGTTTTCAATACTGACGGATTCTCCCGCCCGTTCGTCATCCTTGCTCAAACGGACGTAGATGCCGACCTTGTAGTCTTTTTGGACTTTTAACATGTTTCCTCACTTTCCGCAAGCCCAAACTGTCGGCAGTATTATCAAAGCCAGTATACCGTATATACTGCCGACAGTCCAGACCACACAGGCGAATTATGCCTTTTTCTGCGGTTCGGGCTGGCTCATGGCGTTCCGGATCGCCAGCCGTTCCATGGTTTTGTCAATATCCTTGCTGCCCTCAAAAAGGCTGGTGAGCCGGTACAGCACCTTGCCGATGCTCACCTCCCGGTAAGCGGCGGGCTTTTCGCTGCAGCTTGCCGTTTTCCAATCTTCGGATAGCTTTTCTATATCAAGGCTTGCGCTTTTATCCCGAACCAGCGTCCAGAATCTGCGCCAAAAATCACGAAACGTAAATTTCAATAGAATGCACCTCCTACATGCTCTGTTCCATGTCCTGCTCGTGCTGATAGCTGTAACCGTCCTTCTGCCGTTTTTTTCTGCCGGATGTTCGGCGCATACGCTCCTGTTCGTATTTCCGGCGCTCAGCATCCGGGTCATAAGGATTTACAAGATTTTCAACAGACTGAGCAAGGTATAAAGCACTGTCGAGGAGAGCAGCCCCACGGCTGTCCACTTGGCTTTGAGCTTCCACGGCATCATATCCCGGTGCCGGAGCAGCTCCGTCTGTTTCTGAAAACCCTCCTGCAGCTGCCATTTCAGGCTGTCCTGTGACTTGTCTATTTTGTCGTTCACTGTCTGTGAAATCCTCCTGTGCTGGTCGCCTATCACCCGGCACAGCATGTCTCCCTGATTGTCGTATATCCCCTGACAATAATCCCGGATGGCTTTCTCTATTTGCGGTGTGGTCGGCAGGGTCGAAATATACTGCCCCAGCGCCGCCATCCGCTCCAGCAGCACTGTCTGGCTGTTCAGCATGGCATCCCATTCCTCGGTTGGAATGGCGCTGACCTGCGGCAGATAGGGTGTGGTCAGCTTCTGTGGTATCTCCTGCGGCTTGTTCAAAGCCTTGAGTTCGTTCAAGTTGGGCAAAGTGCTGTTCCATCCTTTCTTTCAGATATTTTTCATCGTGGAGCTTGTTGTCCCTGCACCGCAGGCCTGTGGGGGCTGTGTAGGTGATGTATTTGTGCTGGGGTATCCACTTCACCCCGTAGCCCATTTCCTCCATACAGGTGGTAAATTCGGCCTTCGTGCGGCTTTTGGAGAGTGCCGTGTCAATGGCGTTCATCAGCTGGAATTTGAAGCTGCCACCCCGCACAGCCGAGCGGTATTCCCCTGCGCCCATGGGCTTCATGGCGGGTTTTTGGTAGGGCTTCAAAATCTCCAAGCCATGCGCCAAACAGATTTCATCGGATAGGGTACGCAGTTGCTCCAAATCCTTTTCATTAAATTGGAGTTTCAACCCTGTTTCACAGCTGACGGAATTCACAATCAGGTGATTGTGCCAGTGATCGCGGTCGATGTGAGTGGCAATCTGGACTTCGTAGCCCTCAAATCGTTTGGCCAGCTCAATTCCCATCTGGTGAATTTCCTGCGGCGTAGCGCCGCAGTCCGGCTTGAAGCTCTGTACATACTGGTAAAAGAACACCTTACTTTCTTTTCTGTATTGCTTTTTTGTTGCCATGAATTCCTGAAAGGCGGTTTCTCCGCAGCAGTTCTGCCCGGACAGCAACCTGCATTGTTCGCCGTTTTGGTTCTGGAAAAGGGTTTTATAATCCTGCGCCACATAATCCATGACTTTTTTCATGGCGGTGCGGCTCTGCGTTTTTTCTTTAATGGCGGTGATGATTGCCATAGGCTCACGCCCCTTTGTCCATTAATCCGCAGATGGAATCGAACACCACCCCGAAGCTCCGTTTTGTTTCGGTGAGGTCGGGGCAGGTAATCCTGCCCATATTGCAAAGCACTGTCAGCTGGTTCAAATTTTTCCCGATGGCTTTCAGCTGTACGGTAACAGCATCCAAGCCATTCACCACAATGATTTCCTTGCCAAGTGCTGATAGGGTGAGGAAATCCGTCATGGTCATTCCCGACAGCTGTGCCTTATTTTGAATGCGGTCATAATCCGCTGTACTCATTCGCATGGCGAACATCTTATCTTTTTTCAAGTAATCACGCTCCTTTCGTCCCGGGGGCTTGGGGGCAGCGCCCCCGACCAGCTGTTTGTATTGGCGGCGGGCGAAATCCCGCTGTCAATACAAACAATATGCTGGCCTACCCTGAAGGGTAGTGAGCGTACCCCAACCCCGCAAATGCTCCCTTGCTTTTCCGCTCCCCTTGGGTTACAATGAGAGCAACTAATTTTTGAAACCGCTTCGGTTTCACGAGCCGTCATTCCATTGCCGTGGAGTGGCGGTTTTTGCTATTCGGCAGACATAGGCATCACCTCCTTTTATAGACTAAATATTAAAATATATAATTATTAGTCTATTATCATATATTAGCAAAGCCTTGCAATCTTGTCAAGACTAATGTATAATAACTTTAATATTAAGTCGGCTGGATGGGGTGACAAAGGATGCGTTACACTTACAAGGTTTGGGTCGCAGATGGCAAAGAGTATTTTGAATATGGAAATGAACAGAAAAAGAAAAAAGACCTGCCCTTCGGGACAAGTCTGATGGAGCTGCTCTATTTGGATGTTTGGGCATATGGCGATTTGTTTGACGGTATGGGCAAGGCTATTATGGAACTGTATTCCTCTAAGGAACAGCGATATGCGGATGAGGTTTTGGCAGCACTGGACACGATAGTCCCCCAGCACATTTATTTTGAGCTGCTTCGTCTGGAATGGCGGGACAGGCTGGAACAGGCCAAACGGCAGAACTATGAGAGCATTGCCGGCCTGCTGCCCCGCAAGGAGCTGACCCATATTTCATCCAATCTCCACACCATGCAGGAGCAGATTAAAACGCTCTTTTCTCATGTGCTGGACTTGGACACCAGCCCCAAGGAGCCGGTGCAGAAAAAGATGGTGCGCTACTATAACTACCGTGGAGATGATCAGTTAAACACCTTTCAGTTTCAGCCACAGCCCATGAGCTTCGAGGTCATTGACCGCAAAACCTTTACCGAGGTGCTGTATCCGAAAAACATCTACGATATGATTGACTACTTCGTGCGGGAGTTCGTGAAGCGGGAACAGTCTGTGCGCATCTGCAAAAATTGCGGGAAGTATTTTGCCCTCTCCGGGCGTTCGGATGCGGAATACTGCAGCCGTCCCATTGACGATAAGGGGCGCACTTGCAGGGGTGTAGGGTCGATCAAGGCTTGGACAGAAAAGCGCAAGGATGATGATGTTTTCAAGGTCTATCGCCGGGAATACAAGAAGCGCTTTGGCTGGATTAGGGCTGGGAAGATTGAGCAGGAGGAATTCTACGCTTGGAGTGAAAAGGCAAGGGAGCAGAAGGCAAAATGTAATGCCGGGGAGATCAGCTTGCAGGAATTTGTGAGGTGGCTCACAAATTCATAGTAAATTAAATATTATCATAAGCAGGAAGAAAGGAAGTGGAATATTTGAATGTGATTATTTCGAAACTAAAAGAAGTACTGTATTCGGTTCTGCCGATTACTGTGATAGTATTGATCTTGCATTTTACTATATCTCCAATTGATACAGCATTACTTATAAGGTTTCTCATTGGTGCGGTACTTATTATTTTTGGCTTAACAGTTTTTCTAATTGGAGTAGACATTGGAATTACTCCGATTGGAAATCTCCTTGGGTCAACGATCGCAAAAACCAATAAAATATGGATCGTCATTATTTTCGGAATTATTCTTGGTTTTTTTATATCCGTTGCAGAACCCGACCTTCATATTTTGGCGGAACAGGTTAGTTCCGTCACATCAGGATTGATTTCAAAGTGGAGTATTGTTGGTATTGTATCAGCCGGTATTTCTATAATGCTTTCAGTAGGACTTATGAAAATCGTTTACAACTTCCCGTTATATAAATTATTAACCATTTTTTATGGTATTATTTTGGCCCTTTCGATATTTACTACTCCGGAATTTTTAGCAATATCCTTTGACGCTTCGGGAGCGACAACCGGCGCTTTAACTGTACCGTTTATTTTATCGCTTGCTATAGGCGTTTCAAAATTGAAAAAGGATAGTAAATCATCTGAAAAAGATAGCTTTGGATTGGTGTCAATCGCTTCAACAGGTGCTATAATTTCGATAATGGTTATGAGTATCTTATCAAAGGCAGATAATGTAACAGGTAATCTTTCTCAAGAGACGATGACAACCTCAATACTTTATTCATTTCTTCACGAATTTTCAAATGTGGCTGTAGAAGTAAGCTTGGCATTGTTTCCCATTATATTAATATTTATAATATTTCAAAAGGCTTCATTCAAATTATCTAATAGAGCTGTTCGTAAAATCCTATTTGGCATTTTGTTTACGTTTTTAGGACTTGTTATGTTTTTAGTCGGGGTTAATGCCGGCTTCATGGACGTAGGAAGTACGATTGGTTATAATATAGCCTCATTAGATAACAAGGCTTATGTCATTATAATAGGTTTTATACTCGGTGTTGTTACTATACTTGCAGAACCGGCAGTCTATGTACTAACGCATCAGATTGAAAATGTCACAAGCGGCTATGTGAGCAGAAAAGCTGTTATGATTACGCTTACTATCGGGGTCGGTGTCGCAGTGGCATTATCTATTGTCAGGATACTGATTCCAGAATTACAATTATGGCAGTATCTGCTTCCGGGATATGTTATTTCTATTGCATTGATGTATTTCGTTCCCAAGCTCTTTGTAGGAATTGCTTTTGACTCAGGCGGAGTAGCCTCCGGTCCGATGACAGCTACTTTTATATTGGCATATGCACAAGGGGCTGCCGAAGCTACAGAGGGGGCCAGTGTTTTAGTCGATGGGTTTGGAATTATCTCAATGGTTGCAATGACCCCTTTAATCGCCTTGCAATTGTTGGGTTTGTTTTATAAAGTTAAGACAAAAAAGGAGTATAGGGAGGTGTAAATCCTATGAATAACGAATCTAAGTTAACTGAAATAGAATTGATATGTGTTATCGTTGATTTTGGATTTGGGAGTAAGGTGCTAAAACGAGCAAAACAATATGGGATAAAAGGCGGTACGGTGACTATAGGAAAAGGAACTGTTAGCAGTCGAATCCTAAATTTTATTGGACTCTCTGATATTAGAAAAGAAATTTGCTTTATGTTGACGGATACGGCAACAGCGTGCCATTCTCTTGAAGGACTTAATAAAGAGTTTGATTTCAACAAGCCAAATCATGGCATTGCTTTTACAACTTCAGTTTTTAAGATTTTGGGGGCGAAAAGTTTTCCATGTGAAAGCTCAGATTATGAAAAAGGAGTGGAGAACACCATGTATCATATGATAACAACCATTGTGGAAAGGGGTAAAGCCGAAGATGTTATTGATGCTGCAACCAAAGCAGGTTCAAAAGGAGGAACCATTATGGGGGGCAGGGGTTCCGGTATTCATGAAACCAGCAAGCTGTTCTCTATGGATATCGAACCTGAAAAGGAAATCGTTCTTATCTTATCGGAAACAGATATGACAGATGCCATTGTGTCGTCTATACGCACACAGTTGAAAATAGACGATCCCGGGAAGGGAATTATTTACATTCAGAATGTCAATAAGGTCTATGGAATATATAAATAGATTAGCGTAGTGAACTTTTTGATTCACAAAATAACCGACAGCAACTGAGTGATGGCTGTCGGTTATTTTTATTCAATAATACTGCCCTGGCTTGCCGTAAATGTTCTACCATTCTTTATGAAAATATTTCGTTCGACGGGTGACCTGAGCCCCGAAAACTGAGCCAATAGAAAAGTTAGTCACAATATGATAAAATGCAGATGGAGTGATTAACATGAAGAAACGGTTCAGCGAGGAACAGATCATCAGGATTCTAAAAGAACATGA
>NZ_VWXL01000094.1 GCF_009746625.1 Caproicibacter fermentans | reverse complement strand
GTCCGCGGTCACGACGCGCCGGGGCGTTTCAGAAATGAAAAGGCTCGCGGTCGCGGAGAGAACCGCAGAGGAAGTCTGCAAAATACTGGCTATAGTGGCAGAAAGACCGGATAGCCTCAAAGCCGGAACAATATGGGCTTATAGCTCAGCCGGTTAGAGCGCACGCCTGATAAGCGTGAGGTCGGTGGTTCGAGTCCACTTAAGCCCACCAGCGCACGATAGTGCGCTTGGGATTAATACATTACGAGGACCACGTAAGCCGTTTAGGCAGAGTGTGACTCGAGTATTAAGCCCACCACGGACGAAGTCCGTTTCGCCGCGCACAGGGCGGGTTGGAAACAGCTGGCAAAGTGCCCGCGTAACAGAAAGAGTCCACAAATACATATGGTATCTTAAATCCGCGACGGCAAGTTTGGGAAACCGGCGGGCAAAGGCGCGACGAAAGACACTGTGTGTTCATATGATGTTCTGGTCCATGCAAATGGAAAAGAGTATTGTGTGTAATCTGATGGCTGGGAAAGGCCGCGACAGGCAAGGTTCTTTGAACTGAAAGCTGACCCGCGACGTGCGTCAACCTCAGGTTGTACCTTGAAAACTGAATAAAGCGAGAAGCAGATAAAGTGAGAAAAAGTTGTTATTCTAAGAAGATTCATCTGATAGAAAAACTACAATTTTGAAGAACCAAAGAATCACATGGTCAAGCTACAAAGAGCGCAAGGGGAATGCCTTGGCACTGGGAGCCGAAGAAGGACGCGGCTAACTGCGAAAAGCTATGGGG
>NZ_VWXL01000093.1 GCF_009746625.1 Caproicibacter fermentans | reverse complement strand
ATTCCGCAAAAGTGGAAATAAATTCAGGAGTATAGCGTTGAAATTCGACGTAATCATTCAGTTTGGAACGCCTCTTGAATCCCTTTTCGCTGAATTCCTCTTCCTGCGCCATTTGTTCAGAGGTTCCTTAGAAATACTTTCGACCAGAAGGTCGGCGGTTCTAGGAACGCCGACCTTCTGCCGTGCCGTCGTATCAAGTTGCTCGTATTGGCATGTCGTTCATTCCTTTGTGCTGATATTATAAGTGTAAAAGCAAACATTGACATGAGGCTTTTATTTATCCTTTTCCCGATTTTTGTATACGTTGTACCGGTTTTTACACTGTGGACTGCAAAAAACAGCGCTGGGGCGACTCGCCATGAACGCCCTACCGCAATGCTTGCAGACACGCAGAGGTTTTGCCTCGTCCGTTAACATGAAGCTGAACATCATCTGGATGCCAAGCAGCAGTGAATGAAAATCCCATATGATGGTTGGTTTGTCCAGCAGCGCAATATGATACGTCGGCGCGATACCGTCAAAGGCCGCCATGCCCTGCCGGTAAAGTTCGCGGGCGGTTTCGTCGATCTTGTCATATTCTTCATAGTAAAGAAAGCTGGAACAAAGGGTAAACGCCCAATCCTTGAATTGCTGTATCAGCCAGTCGTAACGTTCGGCATATTCCCGCTGAAATCCCATGTTTACCGCCATCGGCTTATCGCTCATCGTCATCGCCAGCGCGATCATGGTGCGGTCGGTCACGTTCCATGCCGATACTTTCCCATCCTTCACAAAGTCTGGTTTCCCAAAAGGGAAAAACAGCGCGGTATACGCATCAACTTTCATGGACTCATCCTTGATGAAATGGTTTTTAGGCAAATATACGGCTTCATAATCCATGAAGCATGGCGTTGCCGGCAGCGCGGTTATCAGTCCCAACAGTCCATAACGGGAGGCAAAATCCATGACTCCCTGCCGTATCTTTTCTTCCCCGGCACGGTTCATGCACAGCAGCCCCACGTTTAGCGCGTCGAGCACCATCGTCTCGGCGTTCTTTAACGGATCGTATACCTGCGGCGCGGCTTTCGCTATCGGCGTGACATACAGTTTGCCGTTCTCACCCTGCTTAAGCTCATATTCACTGTACCGCACCCAATGGGAGCTTGCATTTTGGAACAGGTTTTTCATCACACGCCTCCAAATTGTAATCTCAATCAATAACAATTATATTACTATCCTATCAGCCGTCCTTGTTGCCGTCAAGGGCGGATTTTTTGTGTCCATTCAGGAATACTCGCTCTGTCGTCGTCAGGGGCAGCCCGTTTTTATCCCTGACGGCCAGTTTTACCAGTAGTTTTTTGCGAAGATCAGACAAAAGGCGGAAGGAGGAGTGAGACGGTTCAGATTACACCAGACGGAATCTTTTCATAAATATCATACTGTGAACGCGCACAAAACGCAAGAAAGGAGGCCCATTATTAGGGAACCTCTGATTTAATCCGCCCCTCTACCGAAGAGAGGAGAACTCTGGTAAAATAGAACTATCAAGACACAGGCGGTGCGGAAAAATGAAAAAGCAACAAACTTTTACGGATATTGAATATAGCTGCAGAAAGAAGAAAACGCGGTGGGAAGAGTTTCTGGAAATCATGGACGAGATTATCCCGTGGGATGAGTGGGTCGGTATCATTGAGCCATATTATCCCCACGGCAAACGGGGACGTCCACCCATGGGCATAGAACGGATGCTGCGGATGTAGGTTCAACCTTTCCGACCCGGCCACCGAGGACGCAATCTATGACAGCTATGCCATGCGTAAGTTTACCGGCATCGATTTCATGACGGAGAATGTTCCGGATGAGACGACGCTTTGCAAGTTTCGGCA
>NZ_VWXL01000092.1 GCF_009746625.1 Caproicibacter fermentans | reverse complement strand
GCAGGGTTGCTACTAGATGAGGAATTGCAGTTTCCTTGCTCGGATCAAAATAATGTGTAAACTGCATTGTCGCAAAATCATTAGCGCTTAACAAAGGTTTGTATTCACGTGCGTTTGTTTTATAAACCTTTGTATAAGATGATACTTCAATGACTTTCTTGGAGAGCAATGATTTAATTGTGTTTTGTACACTAAAAATACTGAAGTTGCTGTCCTCTGTAAGCTCCGATATTTCAGTAGCAGTCAATGAATTGTTTGATTTCCACAATACTTTCATTATTTCAAGCTCTCTGTTAGTAAGTTTTACGTAATTTCTGCTTTTCATTTGAGCTTCTCCTCGTAATTTGATAGTGTTATTATAGCAAAGATTAATAAAATAAGTCAATAGTTAATATTTTTTGTTGACAGTAACAACCATTTGTGCTATTATATCAACGGTTGATATAATATATTAATCTTAAAATGCCTTATTGCAAGATCTATAAAAGGAGAAGGATTATGCACCAAAGGAATCCAAAATCAGGAAAAGAAACGTCGCCTTTAAGTTACGGCATCACATCGATACTTATCGTAATTTTTATAATAGTTTCCTGCCTAAGAAAGGAAAATCCCTATGATATTGTGTCACTATCCGCTTGCGTTGAAGCATTAGAAAGCTATAAGAAAATGAAAACTACCCGAGCAAAGATTGATATTGTCATTTTTATAGCCTCTGTCGTTGTTTGCATCTCCGCACTTTTACTTTTTCTTATTATATAGGTAACCCTACTTATTAAAGTGATATCTTCCCAGCCGCTTTTAATATGTGAAGGAGGTCTAAAAATGAAGAAACTTGTAAGTTTGTTCCTAGCATTGGTCATTATGTCTACGGCGAGCATTGATGCATTTGCAGCCACTACAAGTAATGTGGATGCAGATATCGCATCCAGCAAAACAACTTCCATAAAGGATTCTGACCTACAATATTTAGAAACGGCATTCAGCATTCTTATGGAAGCTCCCGATGAGTTTCTGAAAACAGCCAGCGATACGGAAATCCGTGACTACTTTAAACTCAAGGGATTAGGGAACCTCTGAACAAATGGCGCAGGAAGAGGAATTCAGAGAAAAGGGATTCAAGAGGCGTTCCAAACTGAATGATTACGTCGAATTTCAACGCTATACTCCTGAATTTATTTCCACTTTTGC
>NZ_VWXL01000091.1 GCF_009746625.1 Caproicibacter fermentans | reverse complement strand
GGCACGCAGTATTTTTATAGGGCGTTCGCTTATAATTCGAAGCACGAATACCAAACGGAATATTGCGTCGCGACCATGACGCCGCTGCACGGCTACCAGCTCGGGGCCTTTCCGGTCGGCACGAGACTAAAATTCGGCTCCATCTTCGGGAACCCGATTGTCATGAAAATCGCGAACATTTCGGGGAACAACGTTACCCTGATTACGGACGGAATCATAGCGCGGTACGCATACGACGCAAAAGAACCGGCCAACGGCGATTCAAGCCGGGTAAGCTACGGAAATAATAGGTATGTCCTCTCAAACATTCACCAGTGGCTTAACTCCGAGGCGGGGGCCGGTTCATGGTACGTCGCGCAGCACTCGGTAGATCAGGCCCCGGACAGCACAAGCGTTGTTTCGGCAAACCCGTACAAATCAGCGGCGGGCTTCCTGAACGGATTCTCGGTAAAAGAAAAGAACTACCTCAAAACCAAAACAATCACGGTAGGGAAATCTTCAACAGACGGAAGCGGGACAGAAACGACAAACGCGCGGGTGTGGTTGCCGAGCGGAACGGAAGTCGGACTATCAACGGATTATACGGAAGGCTCCCAACTTCAAGCATTTTCAGACAATAATTCCAGAATCGCATATGAGACGGCGGATTGTGCGGCGTATACCGGAGGCACGGCGGGCGCGGCGTGGTACTATTGGCTTCGTACGCCATATCCTTCCTACTCGTACTACGTCCGGGTCGTCGTCTCCGATGGTACGCTGGGCGATTTCGGCAGCGCCTACCACGGCGACAATGGCGTTCGTCCGCTTTGTGTTCTTGATTCTTCGGTCTTATTATCTTTGACACCTGATGCGTCCGGAGCGTACACAGTGCTATGACTTGCAGAAAGGGGATCGAAAATGACCTGCACCAC
>NZ_VWXL01000090.1 GCF_009746625.1 Caproicibacter fermentans | reverse complement strand
AGTCCAGCTAATTACATGTCAAGCCTTTTCGGGAGAAAATTTCTCAGTTTGGCATCTAAAAAAGGGTATAGAAAACAAGGCTTCATCATGAAGCCTTAAAAACATAGTGGAGTGGCTACGCTACAGATTGTACGGCGTTGTGGTACTCTGTCCGATGTTCATCGGGTGTTATCATTACGAACGGTTTTTCGTCGCGCAACACAGCAAAAATGATATTACAAACCTTATGCATAATCGCGCCAAGAGCCGTCATCTTCGCTTTAGATTTACATTTTTCAAGATAGTATTCGCGCAACACAGGATTTTTGGGTTCTCCGTTCTTCCGCAGACTAACAGATTGCAGCGCCAGTATGTAAATGCAGCGCCGCGCGAATGATGAACCACGCTTGGATATTTTTAATTCCGTTCCCTTGAAATTGCCGGATTGCCTAACCCGCGGGTCAAGTCCGAAGTAAGCGTACAACTGCTTCGGGCGGCGAAAAACGCTGAAATCGCCGATTTCACAAACGAGCGTAACGGCGCTCAAAAAGCCAACGCCCGGAATGGACTGCAATAAGTTCACATGACGCGCAAGCGGCGAATCATGCCTGATTTCCACACTCTCACGGATCTGCGAAAGCAGTTTACCCGTCTGCGCATCGATGAGCCGGATCATCTCGACAAAATGAAGAATGAGATAGATATTTCCGGCATTTGAATGGCCGAATGACGCAGCTTCCGATGCAGCCTGTTTGAGCAATGCGCATTTTTGCTCCGCCATCGCCCTGCCTTTCCCAGCGGTTTTCTGAATAATAGATGTCAATTCTTCCGTGTCGGCGGCAAGTATCGTTTCCGGCGTCGGATAGCGGCACAGTATTTCAAGGGACGCCTTGCCGTTCACCTTTGAAAAAAGCGGTAAATATTGCGGGAATGTCTGCCGGAGCTGCGCGGTCAGGCGGCAAATGTATTGCGAGCACTCTTTTTTCATCGCGTGGTATTCGCGTACAAGGGCCTTAACAGCGGCTACGTCATCATCCGGGACAACGGACGTTTTCAGCTTCGGCTTCAATCCTAGCAGCGCGATTTTTTGCGCGTCAAACTTATCGTTGTGAACTCCGCGCACGTCGATATTGCTGTTCGCATGGGTGATAATCGGATTGAGGATGAACACGGAAAGCCCCTCATCCTTTAGGCGATAATAGAGCGGATAATGATAGATTCCCGTTGATTCCATAAAAATTCTTGCGCTTAGGCCATGCTGTACTTCCATATCGCGGATTCGGTCAACCGCCCCTTGTATGGAATTTAGACTGCTATGCAGAACCTTGTATGGGCGGCCTATGATTTCCTGCGTCGGCAGTGCAATCGCCATCAGGCTGAAATCCGCGCCGACATCAATGCCAACAGAAAGAAAAGGCTGATTATGATTCCCCATTTTTTACTCCCCTCGCGTAAAATTAACAGGTTTCCTTCCAAATCAGCCGTGACATATCCTAGCGCGTAATGCGGGCATAGCCAAAAGGCTCCCAACCAGCCAAATCATGCAACACAAGCTGAAAGGATGAACCGACTGCACAACAGGTATTGGCGGCTAAATGCCACTTCCCAAGGGCGCACACGTTCATATTCCTGTTTGGTATCAGCTTAAACGCTATGACCGGCTGCGTCTATGGGAGCCTGTTGCGCGGGGAGTGGTTGTCCTCTCGTACCGTTCCATTCCCTTAGTGTAATTATACTAGGGCGCACTT
>NZ_VWXL01000009.1 GCF_009746625.1 Caproicibacter fermentans | reverse complement strand
GTATGAGGTAAGCCGGCAGTACCGACTCCCTCCCGAACCGTGCGTGCACCTCTCGATGCACACGGCTCTCTATTTGTTATCGTTTTACGATTTCATCGAATTGTGAATCTCATGATGGCATGACGGACAGACTGCCAGCGTTTTGCGGCGACGCCTGAGCATTTCCATTTCCCACTCGCTTTGCCCTGTCAGGTCTTTCAGCCTTTTTACCTGATGTATTTCCAGGCCGCTGCACTCTATGCCGCACAGTTCGCACTTTTTCGCGCGAAGCCGAACGGCGAGACTGTTAGGCTTGTCATACTTCTTGTAGATTTCCAGCATGTCCACCTGTCCGAGTGACGGCTCCGCTTTCTTCCTGAAGCCGCCGTGATAGTAAATTGCTTCTTTCGGACCGGATTTTGTCTCATACTGAACGGTGAATTCGCCGTCCTTGATGTACCTCTGCCTGATTTTACTGACTTGGCAGCGGTATTTTGAGCCAAAAGTTTTAAGCATGCTGTATTTCATCAGGCTGGAGAAATGATTCAGGGTGGAAACATTTCCGGCTATTGAGTAGTAATTGTAGTAGCCCCGGATTTCCGCGTTGTATCTGCTAAGTATGTCAATATCCGTTTTGTTCATGAGCTTACCTCTTGGCATGGCTTTCCACCGTTCTTTACCCGATGTGTCCTTACTGATACGAATTGCACCATATTCCAGCAGTTTTGCTGTCCACTTCTCATGCGGCATACGGAGCTGAACAACGCCGGAGTATACGCGCTGCCGTTTTCCGTTTTTCAAACGCTTAATGTCCTGACTGCGCGACACAAATATGTCGTAGCCAAGGAATCTCGCGCACTGCGCCGTGTTAGTGATTTTTGTTTTCTCTGCTGATAAGGTTAGCCCTAATTTTTCCTTTAAGAAAATTGTCAAGTCTTGTTTGAGCGTTTCTGCATCCTCCTGACTGCCAATGACACCAA
>NZ_VWXL01000089.1 GCF_009746625.1 Caproicibacter fermentans | reverse complement strand
AAAAACAGAAAATGATTGATTTTTCAGCTTCGCTTTACGGCGGAGCTTAGCATTGCTATTCCTATTTCGACGATTTGTCTCGCAAAGTTTTCAACAAAAGCTTCGTATTTAGATCACTTTTCAACATGAACGGGGGTGTTGCAAAATTTTCATTTTGCAACACCCCCTTTTTTCACGTGTCAAATGCGTCGCACGCTGCTGCGAATGACCAAGCGACCACTTACGATCTTTAAATTCGGAATGTAATTGGAATTGCGTACTTTTCGCAAAAGGCTCTCCACACAAGATCGTGCCATACCTTCCATGTCAACGGCATAGGTTGTGACATCCTGCTGGACAAGCCCGGGAAACATAAAGTCATCGAATCCAACGACCGAGATGTCCTCCGGCACACAGATTCCACGCTTCTTAAGCTGATTGATGACGTTCCCGGCGACCATGTCGCAGTTGCAAACATAAGCTGTCGGCAATTTTTCTGGCAAATGGATGGACATCACGCCATCCTCGCCGCGGTCCGGAACCACCATCTCCTCCGTCACCGGGATGCTATGCTCCATCATGGCACGGCAATAGCCAAAGTAGCGGTCGCTGATGCTGCTGGTTGAGTGAATGGAGCCGATGAAGTGAATCTCCCTGTGTCCCATGGAGATCAGATAGTTTGTCACAGTGTACATCCCGTAGTAACCGTCGGAGATCACGCAGTTCTGGCCGCTCGCCGCGTCGTAAAAGTCGAGGAACATCACCGGGAGTTCGGAATTCTGCAGCATCTTCAGATAGGGCGGCTCAGCCTGCCCAATCAGAATGATGCCATCAATCTTCCCATCCTGCAGCACGCGAGGTTTTGCAACCTGCAATTCATCCTCCCGACGGACCATCTCCAAAATGCCGAAGTATCCGTTTGTGGAGAGGCGGTTTACGACGTGCTCATACATATCCCAATAAAAAGATTTGGTCTTTTCTACAAACCCATAGGGAATCAGGATGCCGATATTACCGGTGTCCTTTGGCCCCTTTTTGGTCGAAGTCCCGTAGTGGTACCCCATTTCATCCGCAAGGAGTTTGATTTTTTCGCGGATTTCGTCACTGACGCCATCCTTGCCCGAAAGGGCTTTGGAAACCGTAACAGTGCTCACGCCCATGCGGGCGGCAATATCAGCCATACGAATTGTTTTGGGCATAACTCATCATCCAATCAAGCAATTTATCAATTAGCTAACAACCTTCTTAATAACCTTAATTAAGTATAAAAAATCGGCTGTTAAAAGTCAATCGTTAAGTTTACCCGTAGGGAAATTATCAAAATTTCTTACTCTCTATCCATTATAATCCGGAAATGCCGGCTGACTCCAGGCAACGCCTGAAAATGCACCGCGTTTTCACCGTTCTCCAGGGAAGAATGCAAAAGTTTCCCAGTCGTGATTTCTTCTAACACCGTGCCACCCTTTAAAACTACGGTGACCTCCTCGGAGCAAAGTGCAAATGACCGAACGATCAGTCGGTTGTTCCCGTACAAGAACAGAGCCACCTTTGCAGGCCCTTCCAATCGAGCGGGCAAATTCTTGCAAAACACAGCACGGACAGCATTCAAAACTCGGGTGGGAAAATGATAAAGTCCCTCCATGTTATCGGGAACCGCCAGAAAGTAGAGATTCCCCCTTCCATAGGAGGTTTTCAGCAGAATGGGAAAGTTGCTGTCGCCGTCCATGCCATTCGCAAGCGACCACATATCGTTGGTCTGAAACTCCAACTGCGGGATCAGGACGGTCTGCGCCCCTTCCGCGGAAAGGCCGAAGGAAAGCCCTCCGTCTGTCGAGAGACAATACCGCCGGACCAAAACCTTTTTCCCTGTGAGGAACACGTTTGCTAGCTCCTGCTGGAACTTGGCACCGGAGGCTTGCAGGAAGCCAGAGGTCACGATTACATCCGCTCCGTCCATCAGACTCTTCTGCACTTTGGCAAGCACGCTGGAATCGGCTGCCGCCCCTGCGGTGAGGAACACCGTTTTCGCCGCTTCGGGATATTCGACCTCCGGTTCGAGCGGAATGCCAAGCATCCCGATGAAATCGGGCAAGTAGTCCTCTCCCCTGCTACCCGCGGAAAAGTAGCAGGCTGCACCTATCGGCTCACCCAGCCCGTCGAGTAGGGCATCCGTCTCCTCAAACACCTGTCCCGCAACGGAGGCACTGAGAGAATACGAAGCTTCCAGCAAGGTTCCGAGGCAGAAAAGAGTCACTTCTTTCGCACCGGCATAAAGCGTCAGATAGCCTTGATCGGCATATTCCGTCAGATTGCCCGTGGATTCGTACGGGTCGAACCACCCGCCGCCATTGCGGCCGGGCACAAGCCGTTCCATGCGACGCAGATGGAAATAACTCAGGTATTTCGGCAGGTGCTGCTGCGTCCACGCAGGCGAACGAGTCTCTGTCCCAGTGTAGACCCCGTCGAAAACCTGCGGCTCCCCCACGAGGTCGTAACCGCAGTCCGCGAAATGATCATACCAGTTCGGGAATTTGATGACCATTTTGACGTTCGGGTTAACCTTCTTTGCCGCCGGAATCAGGACGTTTTTTGAGAAATCCAGCATCAGGGCGGTGCGGAACTCCGACCACGAGCGGTCTCTCTTCGCTTTGATGCAGTCCGGGCATTTGCAGTTGGTGAAATAAAAGTCATCCAGAATGATCTCGTCGAACCAGGACGCAGTTTCCTGCACAACCCGAATCAGCAGTTCTTTCGTCGCCCTGCTGGTGTAGCAAAGTGGATGGAATCCTCCGTCGCCTTTATTCTCAGCGTCAGTCGTTATGCCACCCGCTGTCTCAATGCCGCGCTCCTGAAAAAATGTGATCCATCGCTTCATCTCCCCCATGGGAAGGAGGAACCCGCTCCGATAGGTCTCAAGATAGACCTTGCCGATCGAAACGTGACGGGTCAGCCAGTCGAAGCGCTCCGGAAAATCCCTCTGCTCCGCCACCGCAGCCAGGTCGCCTGCCCGGCAGTATATGGCAGCTTTAAAATGCCGATAATGTTTCATGCCTTCTCCTTTTCTCTCTTAACCAACTCTGCAGTCGGACTAACGAATTTTATTATCCTTTCGAGACAATCACGGAAACCAGATAGAATTCCGCTGCGGGGTGTTCCGGCACCTCAATTAGACGAACCTCCAAGTGGTGTTCCCCATCCAGCAAATTCTTCGCCACCGTTGAAAGGAAAAGGCAGTCGCCCCAGGCTTCCTCAAAATTGGCGTCAAGTCTGACGGCGTGCTCCTCGTCGCCATCCACCACCGCCAGCGCCACAGGCGCGGGATGAGCCACACTCTTCCGATACTGCACCGCGATACCGGTGCCTTCGAAGGAAAAGGTTAGGGAAGCGCCTTGCTGTGCGGAGGTCCACCCGTTTTTAAAAAATTTCGAAACCGCCTTCTGCGGACTCAGGTCTTTGACAAAGCCGCTTCCTTTCGGCTCACTGTTATAACTCTGCAGACGAATCGACTGCTCATAGCGATTTCTCGTAAGAGGCCGCGGCAGGGCCTGCGGCTCCGGCTCCGGCTCCGGCTCCGAAAGATGCTCATAGATTTCCTCTAAGCAGTAAATCACGCTGTCTGCGATCAGCCGGTGTCCGAGATCGTTCGGATGCAGGCCGTCAGGAGAAATCTCCGGGACAGTTGTAAAGCCTTCCCGTACGGCACGATATAGACTTGGCTCCATACTGACGCAGGGAAGGCCGTACGCCCGTCCGACCTTCAGATGGCGCTTTTCCGCGCTCACACCAGTGTCATAGCGAACGTTATGTAAAATTAGAACGGACGTCCCTGAACTCTTCAGAATGGTGCGGAGAAGCCCCTCGTAGGTCTCCTCAAAAAAGTCAGTGGGATCGTCATTCACACTGAATTCGACGATGGAAAAGTCTGGATTCTTCGCGAGAAGGTCCTGTTTGACGCGGGCGACGCCGAACTGAGAGGTCGTCCCGCCGACCCCGGCGTTGACATAGGTCATCCTGGATGCCGGGAACTTCTTCTTCCACCATTCAAACACTAGGTAGGCATAGCAAGTCTCCGAAGAGGAGGAAAGGCTCCCCTGTGTAATTGAGCCGCCGAGGAAGCCAATGGTGATTGGGCATCCCGCCAGCGCCCTTCTCATGCAACCCTGAATTCTGCTTCTATTGCCGCGGTTCACGATGCTTTGTTCTGCAAACATCCGATATTCCGATTGAGTCATACCATTCTCTCCTTATCTCTGCCAGATCCGTTCTCCGAAGGACTCGAGGAAGGTGCAAAGTTCTTCGGCCATTCGCTCTGCCTCGGGGATGCGGATGTGCCCCGGCGTGCCGCGTCCATTATTCGAATACAGGAAATGTACAACCTTCGGGTCGTTCAGGCGCTTTTTGACCCGTTCGATGGATCGATCCCAACCTTCGTCGTGTTCCAGAATCGTTGTCGCCAGAACTATGAGTGCGGAGGGGTAGGTTCTGCGGATGTTCCGAACGAACATCTCGTAATGCATGCGCCACTTTTCCGATCGATCCGAGGACTCGTCCTCTTTCATATAGTCGTCCGGGTGGTTGTCGTTCTGCCCAATTGCCACCAGCACGACCTGTGGGGTATAGCGGGAAAAATCCCAGGGCTTCGAGGGGCCGATATCCGGGTTGTACTCGATTTTGTCCCAGGTTTCCTCAATGCCAAGGGTGTCAGGCAGGCGGAACCAACCCGTTCCGCTCAGCAGCGCAATCCCCCCTTGAGAGATGTTGTGAAGCTCCGCGCCCAGCTTTCGTGATGCGATGGCATCGTAGGAATAATAGGAATTCGAGTATTCCCCATTGTGCTCTGGGTCCGGCTTTCCCACATACTCCACAGCCTCCGAAACCTCTCCCGCTGAGACCGAATCTCCGAAAACCTCCATCTTCCTGCCGGTTCTTTTCTCCGGAGGGAAAACCTTCGCATTTTTTTCCACAACAAAGCCGTAGAGCAGGATCTCGTGACAAGAATCCTGACGCTTGAAAAAAAACAGCTCGTGTTCTCGATTCTCCAGATTCTCCGCCAACGTAAGGCACTGCACACCGGTTCCCTCCGAAATCTGTATTTTCTTCTGCTCTCCGTCGATGACGAAACCGAGATAGTTATTCCAATAAGCGTGCCGGTTGTTCAGAAGCACCTTCAAAGAAGGGCCGGAAAACCGCATTTTCACAGACGAATAGGGATAGACGAAAACGGGCGCTGCAGGATCGTCGAAATCAATTCTTCCTGTATACTGAAAAGCTGGATCATCCGATCGAATCAGGCGTTCCCCCGGTGACAAAAAAGCATTGAACTCCATATGTTTCCCCCAATGGGTTAGCTCTTGACCGCCGTGCACAGAGTGGACGCCTAAGCCGGTCAGTTTAGGTCGGAATCAGCGAGCTCTCTCTGTTACTCTAATCTATAAGCTAAATTAATTAATATTTAAGTAAATTTTGTTTATATTATACTGGGTTTTGATTTCAAAGTCAAACAAAATCAGGGTAATATGCATCATGGAGCGTCAAATGTTAATTTGTGACGTTTTAGAATGATGACCAAATCTAGCGTCTATAAAGAATTGGCCATGATTATCGAGACTTGAATTTGCGGTCAGATAGCCTTTAAGGAAACATAGGAAAGCTCTCCAGACCAGCAAGTTCGGAGAGCTTTCTGAAGAATTACGTTGGCAAAACTCATGGTTTTTGTACCAGGCCAGAAAGCTTACGCTGCTGAATGAGCTGATCGATCACATTGAAGTCCATCAGGCCGAAAAGGTGAACGGCATATACGTCCAAAAGCTGACCATTCATTATAATTGTATCGGCTCCATTTAAATACCGGATGTTTCATCTCTGCCGGAACCGGACGTTTTGATACAAACAAGAAAAGGAGTAGCCGTAAGCTACTCCCAAGCGCAGATGGCAGGATAAACATATAAAAAAGCGAGTGCTCTTACAACATTTTCAAATGCTATAAGAACACTCAGTATGGTGCCGGTGGTCGGATTCGAACCGACACGTCCAAAGGACACGGCATTTTGAGTGCCGCACGTCTGCCAATTCCATCACACCGGCAAATCTATTTTCAAATCTCTTTAAATTCCAGCCCTCAGATAATTAAGGGATGAAAGTAAGGGATGTTGAAAGCAAGATGGTTTATTCACTTTTTAGAAAATCAGGAACCATGCGGGTTCGTAGCGTATCAATCTACTTCCGGAAAGAATAGGGACAACAGATTTTGAGTCTGTCTCGTCTGCCAATTCCAACACGCAGGCTATTCACTTTTCTTCAATGACAACTTTGCATATTATATAATAAATTCATCAAGAAATCAAGGCTGTTATCAGAAAAAACCGGAATATCCGCAATGGATATTCCGGTTCTGTAAAAACAGTCTTAAGCGTTGTAAAGACCGATAATGTGCCTTGGGCAAATATCGACGCATTCGCCGCATCCCACGCATTTCTCGGGATCAACGGTCGCCAGGAAATTCTTTACGTGGATCGCGTCGTATTTGCATGTTTTTTCACAGCGCATGCAGCCAATGCAGCCAACCTTGCAGACTTTATTGACAAGGTTGCCTTTGTCACAGTTGCTGCACAAAACAATGGCCTGCTTTTTAACCGGAGTTAGCGTCAGCAGATTCCGCGGGCATGCTTTCAGGCACAGTCCGCAGGCAACGCAGTTCTTCGGTTCCACCATTGCCACACCGTTGCGTACGCTGAGCGCGTTATAGTTACAGGCGTTTACGCAGTCCCCCAAGCCGATGCAGCCAAAGGTACAGCTGGTCGGCCCACCCGCGACCGCAACGGCCGCAGCACAGCTCGTGATACCTTCGTACTCAACGCGGTCCGTCGTATTGTCATGGCTGCCAAGGCAGCGGACAACCGACATGTGCGGCTCCACAGAAGTCGCCGCAACTCCAAGATAAGCCGCAATGGAATTGGAAACATCACTGCCGCCAACCGTGCAAAGCCCGGGCTGGGCCTCCCCTGTCGCCAGGGCTTTCGCATAGCCGTCGCAGCCGGAATAGCCGCAGGCGCCGCAGTTTGCGCCCGGAAGCATCGCGCGGATGTCCTCCGTCTTCTGATCCTTCGGAACGGCCATCACGATGGACGCAACCGCCAGGATTAAGCCGGACAGAAGACCGATTACAACCAAAATCAAGATTGGAATCAAAATATCGTTCATTTTATATCATCTCCTTAACCCAGCATGCCGTTGACAAGGCCTGAGAACCCGAGAAACGACAGGGATACCAGAGACGCGGCAACCAGAGTAATCGGCAGACCCTTCATAAATTTCGGCACATCGTTCAGTTCCATTCTTTCACGTACGCCGGAGAACATCACCAGAGCAACAAGGAAACCGATACCGGCGCCGAACGCATTGACCAGTGCCTGCAGGTAACCGTATGCGGACGGATCCGCCGTATGTTTGTCGAGCACCAGCATGGTTACGCCAAGCACCGCACAATTCGTCGTAATCAGCGGCAGGTAAACACCCAGCGCATTGTACAAGGACGGAATGTATTTTCTCAGGATGATTTCAATCAACTGGACCAGCACCGCAATCACCAGAATGAAAACGATCGTTTCCAGATAAGCAAGATCCTTCGGAACCAGAATTCCGTAATAAATCGGCCATGTTACCGCGGTTGCAATCACCATAACGACGGTAACTGCAATGCTCATGCCGGTCGCGCTGCTGCGGTTTTTGGAAACGCCCAAAAACGGGCAGATACCAAGGAATTTATCCAGGATGTAATTTTCTGTCAGAATAGCCGTCAGAATGATGGCGAAAAGCGATTTAATCATTTCGTTTCGGCCTCCTTGTCTTTACTGTCGATAAGGGAGCAATTTGACGAGAGCGCGCATCCCGCGCAGCCGGTAAAACCGCCGCAGCCGATCTCTTCCACTTTTTTGCCTTCACCGGAAAGCCTGTTCGCGATCGCGATCAGGATACCGAAGACAAAGAATCCCCCCGGAGGGAGCAGGAAAACGATGATCGGCGGCATGAAGCCGGAGAGGATGGATACGCCGAAGACGGAGCCGCTGCCAAATAACTCGCGGATAATTCCCATCGCAAGAAGGGTTGCGGTAAAACCGATTCCCATGCCGAGTCCGTCGAAAATGGACGGCAGAACTTTATTTTTGCTTGCGAACATTTCCGCACGGCCGAAAATAATGCAGTTAACGACAATCAGCGGAAGATAAATGCCGAG
Organism: Caproicibacter fermentans; assembly: GCF_009746625.1. GTDB lineage: Bacteria > Bacillota > Clostridia > Oscillospirales > Acutalibacteraceae > Caproicibacter > Caproicibacter fermentans. The sequence continues at coordinate 35,040 of NZ_VWXL01000089.1, read as the reverse complement.
AGCATCGCTCAGCGCAGGCGAAAAAGCCTCCACCAGCATCTGCACAATCGTCACGAAACCCGCGATGACAACAATGTAGCTTGGAATGCGGACCTTATCCGGAATCACATTGCGCAGCAGGGAAATAACCGCATTGGAACAAACCAGAACAAAGGTTGTGGCAAGCCCCATCCCGATTGCGTTGCTTGCGGCGGTTGTAACGGCCAAGGTCGCGCAGCAGCCCAATACAAGCCGCAGAACGGGGTTTTCCTTGATAATACCTTTTGTAAACTCACGTGCCAGACTGTTTTTAGCCATCTCACTCACCACCCTTAACTTTCTGATATTCCTTGATCGCTTCATTGACGGCGGTTGTGACGGCTTTACTCGAAATCGTAGCACCTGTCATGGCGTTGATCTGCCCTTGCCCTTCCTTTGCGCCGTCTCCCTTGACAACTTCAAATCCGTTGTCCGGAGCTTTTTGTTGATACTGTTTACGGAAGGATTCTTTCTTCGCATTCAGTCCGAGACCGGGCGTGTCGTTTGTGCTCAGAAGAATGACGCCCGTCACCTTTCCGTCTTTGTCGATACCGGTCATGACCTGAATCTTTCCGCCGTAGCTGCCGGCTTCGGTGGTAAAGACAAACCCTGCGATATCGCTTCCCTTTTTGCCGACATAGCAGATATCGCTTTTCGTGGACTTGTCAAAAGAGTCGGCCGTGGGCAAAGCAACCATGCGGGACTCTTCCGCCACTTTTGCCTTCTGCGCAACAATGGCGTCCTTTGTCAGCAGATTCGTGCCCGCCAGAAAAGCTGTCATGACAAGGCAGATCAGCACAAGGACCAAAGTCGGTTTCAGAACCTCTTTAGCGCTGAACTTCATCTTTTACAGGCTCCTTTCCGAATGCCACAGGACGCGTTGCGGAGTCAATCAGCGGCACAATAATATTCATCAGAACAATGGAGTAGGAAACACCTTCCGGAAGGCTGCCGAAATTGCGGATCAGCATCGTGATCACGCCGCATCCGATCGCAAATATGACCTGTCCCTTGACCGTGATCGGGGAGGTTGCATAGTCGGTCGCCATGAAAATTGCGCCGAGCATCAGGCCGCCGGAAAGCAGGTCGATCATCACGTTCCGGCCCATCACCGCGGAAAGAACCGCCGCGGTACCGATGTAGCACAGCGGAATCACCGGGGAAATGACCTTGCGGACCACAAGGTAAATTCCGCCGAGGATCAATGCCAGCGCGCAGGTTTCACCGATGCAGCCCGCGGTGTTGCCGACGAACATGCTCATCAGACTGGGCATCTGGTCCAGAGATCCGCCCTCTTTTAAGAGGCCGAGCGGCGAAGCGGTGGTCACCGCATCGCCAAGATAGGAATGAGGCTGAACCCAGGTTGTCATCTGCGTCGGGAAGGAGTTCAGCATGATGATACGGGCCGTCAGCGCCGGGTTGACAAAATTCTGCCCGATGCCGCCGAACATCTGCTTAATTACGACAATCGCGACCATTCCGCCGAAAGCGGCCATGAGGGGATTAATGGAAACGGGCAGGTTAAAAGCGAGAAGAAGGCCGGTTACAACCGCGCTTAAATCGCCAATGGTGTTCTCCCGTTTCATCACTCTGCGGCATATGTATTCGCTGAGTACGCAGGAAGCGATGGTAACGCCGATGATCAGCAGGGTACGGGGCCCGAACACGATGACCGCCGCGATGGCGGCCGGTACAAGCGCCAGAATCACATCCAGCATGATTTTCCGAGTGGTTGCCCCGCTTCTGATGTGAGGCGAGGATGATACGACTAATTTCTCTTCCATTATTTCTTCCCCTCCGCTCTAACCAGTGACTTGCCAAGGCGGATCGCCTGAACCAGAGGACGGCCCGCCGGGCAGTTGAACGAGCAGCAGCCGCACTCCATGCAGTCCATAACGTCCAGTTCTTTCAGCTGCTCCACACGCTTGGCAATCGCGTTCTGTTCCAGAAGCGTCGGCATCAGGTGCATCGGGCAGCCGGAAACACAGCGTCCGCAGCGAATGCAGGCGGAGGGCTCCAGCTTATGTGCTTCCTTTTCATCCAGACAGATGACCGCATTGTTTTGCTTGATGACGGGCAGATTGTCGCTCGCGATGGAAACGCCCATCATCGGGCCGCCCATCAGGATCTTTTTCGGCGTCGCCTTGTAACCGCCGCAGAAATCAATAATCGTTTTAATGTTTGTTCCGATCGGAACAATCACATTTTTCGGGTCGTTGACGGCGGAACCGTCGATCGTCAGACGTTTGCTGACAAGCGGCATCCCCGTTCTCAGAAATTCACCCAAATGAGCGCAGGAGGTGACGTTCATGACAATGCAGCCCGCATCGGCCGGCAGCTTGCCCATGGGAACCCGGCGGCCCGTACAGGACTGGATAAGCACCTTTTCAGCGCCCTGCGGGTAACTGGAGCGCAGCTCGAGAACCTTGATTTCCCGGTCGGACTCTTCCTTGCTGTCGCCAAGGAAGGAGTTGAATTTTGCAATGACATCCGGTTTGTTTCCTTCCACCGCGAGAATCACGCGATGCAGTCCCAGCCAGTGCTTGACGGCGCGGACTCCGGCAAAAATGTCGTCGGTGTCTTCCACGGCGCACCGGTTGTCGGAGGTAATGTAAGGCTCGCACTCCGCGACGTTGATAATCAGCGTGTCCACGTTTTTATCGTCCGGCACCTTCAGCTTGACATGCGCAGGGAAGCCCGCGCCGCCCAGACCAACCAGCCCGGATTCATGCACCGCGCTGAGAAACTCTGCAAGGCTGTTGATGACGGGAGGCTTCACGTCGGGCGAAACCTCCATTTTACCGTCCGAATCAATTACAACCGCATCCATGAACTGACCCCCGGACAGCGTCACCTTTTTTATGGCGCTGACCGTACCGGAAACAGTCGCATGAATCGGCGCGCTGACAAACGCGGAACTGTCGGCGATTTTTTGTCCAATCAAAACGGCATCCCCAACCTTTACCGTTGGAGCGCAGGGCGGACCTACGTGCTGCTGCATGGGCAAGACTACCTGCTCAGGAGGCGGCAGCATGACAGATTCCATCTGTGCGGTATTTTTCCTGTGAGGAACTGCCGCACCGCCATGCGTTTTGAATGGCTTTGTTGGAAAAGTCAATTCCATGTTTAAATCCTCCAATACATACTAAACTACACTAATGAAATAATGAAAAAACATATTCAGTCACGGCAGCTGATTCTTGAGTTTTTCTCCCGAACCGGAGCCGAAGTGAATCTTGAATCAGAAAATCAGCCCGCGAGGACGTACTTGCCGCCCGTAATCTGAAAACCGCTTTTCAGCCCGGCGGTAACATACACCCTGTTGCTGGAATCGATAAACACGCCGTCCGCGTGATACTCGGAAAGAAGCTTTTCTCCCTTTTCACGGCCGAGAACGAAGCAGGCGGTCGAAAGCGCGTCGCTGACGGCGCCGTTATTCGCTTTCACCGTAACGGAAACCAGCCCGTTGTTCTCCGGATATCCCGTTTTCGGATTCAGCAGATGATGATAAGTAACGCCGTTTTGGGTAAAAGTCTTCTCATAGGTTCCGGATGTGGAGATGAATCCGGAGGTCAGGTCGATCTGCCCCATGGAATCGGCGTTTTCATCCTTTGTCGCGGGGTCGCGGATTGCGATATGCCAGGCGGACCCGTCCGGCTTAGTGCCGTATACCCCGATGCTTCCGCCCACAGCGATGATTCCGTAATCGGCGCCGGCGCTGCGGTAAGCGGCAACCGCGTCGTCGCACGCGGCGCCTTTTCCAATTCCGCCCAGGTCAATCGCCATATAGTGCAGCTTCAGCGACGCCTTGGAATTTTTTTGATCCACCCGAAGGTTTTGGTAATCAACATATTTGATATACTTCTGCAGATCCGACTTTGGCGGAACATGTTGGTTTTCTCCGCCGAAATCCCAGAGTGACGATACCGGTAAAATCGTCGGGTCGTACGCTCCGTCCGATTTCTGCGCCACGTCCAGACTTGCTGCAAGGATGGAAGCGGTCTCCGGATCTATGGTGATCCAATCGGTCCCGGCGGCGGCGTTCAGACGTGCAACATCGGAACTGTCAATCCGCCATGAAATCCGGTTTTCCAGCTCTGTTATTTTACTCAGCGCTGATTTTGCCGCAGCTTCGCCGTTTTTTCCATATACGGTCTGCTGAATGTACGTGCCCATCGCAAAGTCGGCACTTTCGTAGGAAGCGGGTTTTCTGGTTTTTACCCAAAAATATCCGGTGACGGAAACTGCCGCGCAAAGCAAAATGGCCAGCGCCAAAATGATTCTTTTTTGATTGAGCATCAGCTTCCCCCTAAAAAAGCAAATCTATGTTAAATTATAACACCTTTTCACCGAAAGTCCAGTAAAACAAGCAAAGTGTGCGAGGTTTATTCATGTTTTTATACATTTATTGTTAATTTAGTTCGAAATTCATCTTATCATATGGAATTTGGGGGATTTTTCTTATAAAATGAAATAAAACGACTGCCAAACTTTTTCTTTTTTATGCTATAATTGACTCGATCAGAACAGGAGGATGAAAATCATGTCGGTTGACAGGGTAAAACAATATTTGTCCCGTTTTTCCATGCAGGACCGCCTGCAGGAGTTCCAGGTTTCCAGTGCCACGGTGGAGCTTGCGGCAAATGCGCTTGGGGTGGAACCGGGGAGAATTGCAAAAACCATTTCTCTATATTGCGAGGCAGGCTGCATCTTAATTGTAACTGCCGGAGACACCAAAATAGATAACGCAAAATTCAAGGCACAGTTCGGTTTCAAAGCGAAAATGCTGAATGCGGAAGATGTGGAACCCCTGACCGGGTACCGGATCGGCGGCGTCTGCCCGTTCGACAACCCGCCGGACGCCCGGGTTTACTGTGATGTTTCTTTAAAGCGCTTTGATTCGGTATACCCGGCGGGAGGCAGCGAAAGTTCCTGCGTGATGCTTTCCTGTGACGAGCTCTTTCATCTGTCCAAAAGCAAGCAATGGGTGGACGTATGTAAAAAACGGGAAGGTGCATAACCGCCATGAGAATGAGAACAAAGCACTGGGCGGCACCGGAGCTGAATGCCTGCCCTTATTTTTACCGAAAGCCGGAGCAGTATCTGGGTCGGTGGCACAGCCTTTTTGCCCGACGGCAGCCGGTTTATCTGGAGCTGGGCTGCGGCAAGGGTCTGTTTCTGGCCGGCGCCGCCCCCCGGAATCCGCAGATCAACTATCTCGGAATCGATTTAAAGGACGCCGTTTTGGGGCCCGCGCGCAGAAACATCGAACAGGCGTTTCGGGAAGCCGGCCGGCCCGTGGATAATGTGATCCTGACGGCGCTGAATATCGAACAGATCCAGAACGCGATGGGGCCGCAGGATCAGGTCAGCAGGATTTATATTCATTTCTGCAATCCCTGGCCGCGCAAGAAGCATAAGAAGCGGCGTCTGACCCACCCGCGGCAGCTGGTCCATTATCGGCAGCTTCTTGTTCCCGGCGGCGAACTGCATTTCAAAACCGATGACGACGAGCTTTACGAAGACACCAAGGAATATCTTGAATCCTGCGGATTTGAAATTCTGACGCAGACGAAAGACCTTTATGCCGATCCGCCGGCGGATAATATCCAAACAGAGCATGAAAAAATGTTTCTGCAGCAGGGAATCCGAATCAAAGCCCTGACCGCCCGAATGTTAAGCGATCCGGACTGCGAACCTCAACCGTCATGAGAGAGGACCGGGCGTTGAATGCCCGGCCCTTTTCGCGCCATTGCGTCCATAGTCTCAGCTGCCGCCAAACTTTTCAGTTGCCTTCACCGCACCTCCGCGGATCAGGGTATCGACCTCTTCATAGCCGGGCAAAAATGCAAAATTATACCGCGCAGGCAGAGCAAACACGTATTTTGAATTACGGGCAAGCTCGCTCGGGCCGATGGGCGCCGCACCGATATGGAACTGATCCTTCTGGATCGCGTTCCACTGATCAAGGGTAAAAATCAAAATCGGAATATCCTGCCGCGGCGTTTCCTTGGTCCACTTCGGATGTCGGACAAATATTTCGGGGCCGGTTTCCGTAATTTTTCCCTCCTGACCCGGAACCAGCGAATACCCCTGCCAATCCTCGGTTCGAACGGTATAACCTTTCCAGCTGGACGGAAGACTCACGGTAAAGCCGTATTGTGTGTTCTCATAAACAACGGCGGCTAAAAGCGTCTGCTGATCCACCGTGACGTCGTCAATCAGCCAGAGCCCTCCGATGTTTCTCACGGAAAGCCGGATTCCCTTTTTGCCCGCCGGCTGGCCTCCGGATTCATCCGCGGAGGTCGCTTCTATGATTTCTCCCGTGACGTCGTAAGCGTCGTCAGCCAGGCGCTGAACGGAGAGAATGGCGATTCTGTCCGGCCACGGGCTTGAGACGGTCCGGCCCGGAGCGGATGAAGGGTCGGTCTGCCATTCCTCCAGCAGCGACGGGGTAACGTAATCCCCGTAATACTTTTGCATGTCCTCGGCAACCTTTTCCTTTGATGCCGTCAGAGAAACATTCTGCAGCTGTTTACCGAACTCCGTGACAAGATTCCTGACGGCTGTCTCCCGGGTTTCGACAGACTGACCGGACGAATTCTGCTGCTGGAACCCGGCTCGGCATCCGGCGGCCGGCAGACACAAAATTAAAATCAGAAACAGGCTGCCAAGCTTTTTCATCCCGATCCCCCCCTTTTTCGGTTCCTGTACAAAATATGCGCGCCTTTTTCCGATCATTCCCTGAGAACACAAAAAGCTCCGGCATGTTTCTTCCCATGCCAAAGCTTTTTGCCGTCAGATGGTGATAATTTTTTGATCCTCTTTCAAAATTTCAGTTAACCGTTCTCCCCAATACTCAACCTCAATTCCCAAATTCAAAAGCTGATCCGTTACATTCAGCTGATCCGCGCAGGCCTTGCAGGCGGAAAACCGGACGCCCGCCTGCCGCGCGATCTTGATTCTTTCCTGTACGGAGGCATTTTCCGCCGCAAGACCGGCCGGCGCGCCCCACAAAATGACCGTTACGCTCTTCCACCAGGAATTCAGCATGCTGTTGGTCGCATACATGAGAACCATTTTCTGCGAAGTAATCGGATCGGCGTTCGTCCAGAGAATATACAACTGATCTTTCAAGATTTCTCCTCATTTCAGTTTTGATTTAACTGCTGCTGACGCTGAGGTTCACCATATAACTTCCGTACACCCAGGAGCTTGGGGCACTGCTGATGCTGAAGGTCACGGGCATTTCCGTATGACCGGTAAAGTTCTCGTTCCCGGACATATTGATTTTTGCAACAACATTATTTCCCGTCAGTTTCGAGATTTCATCCTCCGGCCCGACAACCGTGACATTCAGCGTTTTTGTGTTGACCTCCGCCGACTTGCCGGAGCTCAGGTTTTCCACGTTGAAATTTGTCACGGTAATGCTCCTTGTGGAAAGGCCGCTCAGGTCCAGCGTAACTTTTGCGGTCGGAATATTACTCAGGTTTTTGCATGTGGCGGGCAGGCTGACATCCACGTCAAAAGAATTGGTGCTTGGACTTACCTTTGAAAAATCGATCGGCGCCAGACTGACTTCAGACAGATTTGTCAGCACATCCGCAGGCCCCGCGACTTCGATCGTCTTCGGTTCGATTGCTATTTTTCCGCTGCCAAGCAGCAGGCCGGCCGGCTTGTTGGTGAATACGGCGTCCAGCGGCAGGACCTCCCTCGGCAGAACCGGAATGGTCACCTCGACCTGCTTTGGATTAAGCGTCAGACTGCTGTCCGTGATCTTGTTGTCGTTTGCGTCGTACATCACAAGATCCGCCGTAAAGTTCTTTGTTTCCCTCAGCGTGTCCGTCACCTGATATTCAAAGGCAACCCGGTTCACTTCCTGCACCTGCTTTTCAGGCCCGGAGACCGTAACCGTATCGTTGTTGAGCGTCTCCTGCCCCACAAAATACGCCGGATCCGACTTGTAATCCGTCGGATATTTGATCGCGCTTTGTATGTTGAACGTTTTTTCCTTATAGCGGTCCACAATGACAATGGCCTGTTCCGGTGATACGTACGAAACGCTGAAATCCGTCAGATTCCGTTTTTCCGTTTTCTGCGCGGTCAGAGGGAGCGTATAGGTATTGGGCGAAGTAATGGAGGAAGCCGAAAGGGCGACCACCTTGAGGTCGTCGGCACTGACCTGGTTGACCACCAGGCTATTTCCCTTAATATATACCGTTGCCGTTTTATTCACGGGGCTGAACACCTTGAGGCCGTCCGCCTGCGCGGCGTCGGACAGCGTAACTTCTATCGGCACGCTGGTAATCGCGCGCGGATGATCCTCCGTATCCGCCGATGAAATGAACAGCCACAGGAAGACGGAAATCACAAGGGAGAAAAACAGCACGAATTTATTATTGTAAAACAAATGATTCAGTGAGAGTTTTTTTATCTTCATTGCTTTTTGGTCCTCCGAAAGGAAGAAATCCAGCTCTGCTTTTTCTCATCAGGCTCAGCGGTTTCCGACAGCACCAGATTCTCAAGCTCGCTGTTCAGCGTTTCCCTGGTATAATTCCGCGTAATGGTTCCGTTTGTCACAACGGAAATCTGGCCGGTTTCCTCCGAGACAACAACGATCACCGCATCTGAATTTTCGCTCATTCCGATCGCGGCGCGGTGACGCGTTCCGAGTTCAACGCTGACTTTGTCGCTTTTGGTCAGCGGCAGAATACACCCGGCCGCATATACCATTCCGTCGCGGACAATCATGGCGCCGTCATGCAGCGGAGCTTTGTTGAAAAAGATATTGCAGATAATCTGGGCGGAGGGAATCGCCTCAACGACGGTTCCGGTGTCGATAATATCTCCCAGTTTTGTTTTGATTTCAAATACAATCAGAGCGCCCGTCTTTTGCCTGGACATCTGGACTGCCGCATCAACGACGGCGTTGACGGCCTTCCGGCTTTTCTGGAGCTTTGCTTCCGCATCGCCGGAGACAAAAGCAAAACCAAAATTCCAGGTCTTCCCGGCCCCGATTCCGCTGCGGCCGATTTGCTCCAGGGCCCGTCTGATTTCCGGCTGAAAAATAATCAGCAGCGCAATAAACGCAAACTGGAACAGGTAACTGATGATGCTCTGCATCATATAAAGATTGAGCCAATAGGAAAGGAGCCACACGACCATCAGAACAATGATTCCGCGCACCAGCTGCCCCGCTCTTGTTTCGCGCACAAGTTTGATCGCGTTATAGATGATAAACGTTACAAGGACAATATCCAGCGCGTCGGCAACCCGGAAATTATGGATCAGCTGAAGAAAAACATTCCATAGGCCGATGATAAATTCCATACAATTTACCCTTTCCTGAAAGAACCAAAGCGCCGGAGCGCTCCGCTTCCGTAACTTATTGAAAAACGCCGACGGCTATTTTCCTTCAGCGCAAAACAATCACAGGGCCGGCGCCATATTCTCCGGCCCTGTCTTCATTTTATCATATATGATTTTAGAATCAATCCTTTTCTTCCGCATTTTTAACGGATTGTCGCCAAAACCTGCACCAGACGGTCAATTTCCTGCCTAAAGGTGAAAACGGAGGGGCATACGCGGACCGCGCCCTGCTCCAGAGTACCGAAAAACCGATGGGCGGCGGGGGCGCAGTGAAGTCCCGTTCGGACGGCGATTCCGTGTTCGTTCAGCTTTCTCCCAACGATTTCGCTGGGCAGGTCGCCGACGTTGAACGACAGCACGGGGGCAAAATAACGGGGAGTCGGTTCATCCGTATACAAGCGGATATTTTTCATCCCCGCCAAACGCTCGTATAAAAGGCGGGTCAAAGTCATCTCATGCTGAAAAATGCGGTCGGCTCCGCGTGCTTTGACAAATTCGATCCCCGCCCGCAAACCGGCAATGCCCGGCATATTCTGGGTGCCGCTCTCCATCCGTTCCGGCATGCCGTCAGGCTGTTCCTCCCGGGCGGAATTCGTGCCCGTTCCTCCTTCGATCAGCGTCGACAGCCCGCTACCGTTCGCCGTGATCAAAAGGCCCGTGCCCATCGGGCCGTAAAGCCCCTTGTGGCCGGCGATACAAAGGTAGTCGATCCCGCTGTCCGCCATGTCGACGGGAAGCACGCCGGCGGACTGAGCACAATCCACCGCGATGGGAATTCTGTATTCGTGGCCAAGCGCCGCGATGCGCTCCACCGGAAGCCGTATTCCCCATACGTTCGAAGCGTGCGTACAGACAATCAGCCGGGTATTGGACCGGATTGCCCGGCGAAAAGAGTCCACCGTCGCGTCGTTATCCCCCGGGTAGACCTGCGCCGCGGACACCTCCACCCCGGTTTCTGACAGGGCGTGAAGCGGTCGGGATACCGCGTTGTGTTCCAGGCAGGAGGTAACCGCGTGGTCGCCGGGTTTCAAAAGCCCCTTCAGAACATAATTTAACGCGTGCGTACAGTTCAGCGTAAAGGCAACGCATTCCGGACCGGGGGCGCGAAAAAAATCCGCCGCCGCCGTACGGCAGCGGTAAATTTCTTCGGCGGCGGCAATCGACATATCGTGCCCCGCCCTGCCCGGATTCGCGCCATATTTCCGAAGAGCAAGCGCCGTCGCGCTGCGGACTGAATTCGGCTTTGGATAGGTCGTGGCCGCGTTATCCAGATAGATCAAGATGCGTCCCCTCTTTCCGCGCGTCCGCCGACCCTGATCCCGTAGCGGATCAGAATATCCTCCGCCTCATCGGTGCGCTCCGGAACGTATATGCTGTACCCGCAGCCGCCGTTCGGTCCGCTGCGGGGCGTTCTTTCCACATAGGAACGAATCCCCATCCACGCCAGGATGTTGCGGCTTTTGATGGCATTTGTGATGGAACCAACTATGATTAACGGCTTGCCCACAACAATCACCCCTCTGTTATTTACTAACAGAATATGCTGTGGAAAGCCGTTTGATTATTTGACTTTATCTCATTTCATTCGGAACAGCGGAATCAATCAGGCATACGGCCTGCGCCGCGATTCCCTTTCCCGCCCCGGTAAACCCGAGGCGTTCTTCCGTGGTGGCCTTGACGCTGACGCGGTCAACCGAAATTTCACAGGCGGCGGCGATCCGTTCTCTCATCCGCGGAACGAAGGGGCTCAGTCTGGGCGCCTGCGCAATCACGGTGGAATCGAGATTCACAATGTGATATCTTTTTTCTTTCAGTAATCCGCAGACCTTTTGAAGCAGCAGGATGCTGTCCGCGTTTTGAAACGCGGGGTCGCTGTCCGGAAAAAGCGCGCCGATATCCCCGAGCGCCGCCGCGCCGAGCAGCGCGTCCATTACGGCGTGGATCAGAACGTCCGCGTCGGAATGGCCGAAAAGCCCCTTTTCACAGGGGATTTCCACACCGCCCAGGATCAGTCGGCGCCCCTGAACCATCCTATGGACGTCATACCCCTGACCGATTCTCAAATTCCCGCCTCCCTTTTTTTCAGGATTGCTTCCGCAACCGCAAGGTCCTCTTCGGTCGTCAGCTTGATATTTTCGTAGCTGCCCCTGCAAAGATGGACCCTGATCCCGATTTGCTCCACCAGCTGACAGTCATCGGTATAGTCTTTCCCGTCCGCCTGAGCTTTTGCAAGCGCCTGCCGATAAAGATCCAGATGAAACACCTGCGGCGTCTGAACCGCCCAAAGGCACTCTCTTGCGGGCGTGGAAAGAACGCATTGCGACAAATCAATTTTTTTTACGGTGTCTTTCAGCGGCGTACCCAGTGCGGAAGCGCCGCACCGGAATGCGTCACCGACGCATGCGTTAATTTCATCCGGCGTTATCAGCGGCCTGGCGCCGTCGTGTACGGCAACACAACCTACGGCCGCAGGAACCGCCCGAACACCGATGGAAACGGATTCCTGCCGTGTGCCGCCGCCCCGCAGAACCGCGGTCACCTTTTGAACCCGATACCGCTCGATGCAGCCTTTCATCTGTTCAAGGTCCTCTCCGCGGCAAACGACAATGACCCGTCCCACTTCAGAAGCGCGGTCAAACGCCCATAGGGTTCTGACGATGGCGGGCACGCCCAGAAGCGGAAGAAACTGTTTGGAACTATCGCCGCCCATTCGGGTGGACCGGCCGGCGGCCGCGATAATCGCGCAGCATTTTTCCGCTGAATGATCAGCCATATTGAATTCCCCCAAATCCATTTTATTATAAGCATTTTTTCTTCCTCCCGCAAGCGGGATACCAAAACGCCGGCAGTTGAAAAATCAGCTGAAACAGGATATGATATAAAAAAAGAAATGGTGGAGTTACTATGGGCGAATGTAATGCGAAACATGTGTCGGACTCGGTAACGGAGCAGATTCAGCCCGTTTTTTATTCTCATTTAAACTCGCAGAAACGCCTGTTCGGCGGCGAACTCGTCTCCTGGATCGACATTGTAGCGGGCGCCGTCGCGCGCAGGCATTCCGCGCGAAACGTAACGACGGCGGAAATCGACAGCCTGCAGTTTAAATCCCCGGTCTATGCGAACAACGTCGTCGTCCTTCACGGAAAGATGACCTATGTCGGCAGGACCTCCATGGAAGTCCGCGTGGACAGTTACGTTGAAGAGCTTTCCGGCGAGCGCAAGCTGGTCAACACCGCATATCTGGTGCTGGTGGCGCTGGATGAAAACGGAAGACCGACTCCCGTGCCCGGGCTGATCTGCGACACGCCGGAAGAGGAAGCCGAGTGGGAAGCGGGGAAAAAACGCCGCGATCTGAGAAAGCAGCGCAGGCTGGAATCTTACTGATATAAAAAAATGCAGCGGATATTCCGCTGCATTTTTTTAGTATCTTCTCTGGTCTCTTTTCTTGGAAAAGCAGTCGCTGCAGTAAACCGGACGGTCTTCGCGCGGCTGAAACGGAACTTTGCATTCCTTGCCGCAGGAGGCACAAACGGCGGTATACATGGTCCTTTCAGGTTTTTGTCTGTTCTTGTAGGCGTCGCGGCAGGCTTTACATCTCTGCGGCTCGTTCATCAGGCCCTTGGATGCGTAGAATTCCTGTTCTCCGGCAGTGAATACGAATTCGTTGCCGCAGTCTTTGCAGATAAGAGTTTTGTCCTGGTACATGTTGTTACCTCGCTTTAATAAATTGCCCTGAGACGGATTCGAACCGCCGCCTTTGATAATCAACGCTCTGCTTAAGCTACCCGGGCATATCGTTCAGCCGTTAAAACGGCTTTTCAGCTTGATTCTGGCGCGCTGCAGAGCATTATCGGCCGCCTTAGCCGTTATGGCCAGTTTTGCCGCTATTTCGGCATAGCTGTAGCCGCTCAAATAGAGGCGCAGCACACGGAGTTCCCGTTCCGACAGGACGGACCTGATTTTTTCCCACAACTGGCCCACGCCTTCGCTGCTGGCAAGCAGAGTCTCAGGGTCCCAACCGCCGACCGGCAGTTCCAGACCGGAATGTTCGCCGTCGCTGAGCGACACAAAATTGCTCAGCGGTTCATTTTTTCTGCTCAGCGCAGAGCGGTAAGCCATAATCATGCGATTTGCTATGCAAGTGCCTGCGTAGGTCTTAAACGCGGCTCCGTTGGCGGAATTGTAGGTGCGCGCCGCGTTGTAAAGGCCAACCAGGCCCTCCTGGCACAGGTCGTCCGTTTCCAGCTGTGCGGAATGAAACGGCGCGGATTTATAGCGGATGAGAGACATATACCGCGCCGTCAGTTCGGCAAAGGCGTCTGAATCGCCATCCTTAACAAGAACGGCCAACTGGCCGTCTGAAAAATCGGTTAGCGGCGTACGGTTCGGAACTGCCAAGGCAAAACACCTCATGATACATCACTTTCATATGCTCTCATCATACCTTACGCCGGTCAAGAAGTCAATGTAATTCTTCGAAACGTCTGTTCCGGATCAGAATTCTATTGCGGATTTTTACCGAAATGGGTATAATGAATTTGTTATTGTCAAAAAAGGGGGCTGCAGAGTGGTTTCGCATTTATACAGCATGGGACTGTACGGCATGGATTCATTCCCTGTGGAGGTGGAGGCGGACCTGTCTTCGGGTCTGCCCTCCTTTGAAGTGGTTGGACTTCCGGATGCGGCGGTCAAGGAATCCCGCGACCGGGTCAGGTCCGCGATGAAAAACTGCGGATTCGATTTTCCCGTCAGTAAAATAACGGTAAATCTTGCCCCGGCCGATAAGCGTAAGGAAGGCCCGATTTATGACCTGCCGCTGTTTATTGCCCTGATGAAAGCCAGCAGCCAGCTTGCCGCGGACCTTGAGGGAAGCGTTTTTATCGGGGAACTGTCCCTGACCGGGGAGCTCAGGCCCGTACGCGGTATTCTTCCCATGACGATACGCGCGCGGCAGGAGGGTTTCAGGCGCTTTTTCGTACCGAAGCAAAACGCCGCCGAAGGGGCGGTAATCCAGGGAATCGAGGTTTATCCCGTCACGGATCTTCCCCAACTGCTCAAACACCTGAACGGCGGCGGGCAGATCGCGCCCGCGCAGCCCTCTCCCGCCGAGTGCGGCAATCCGCAGAACTGCCCGGATTTCGCGGACGTCCGCGGCCAGGAAGAAGCAAAACGGGCCCTGGAAATTGCCGCCGCGGGCGGGCACAACGCCCTGCTGATCGGTCCGCCCGGTTCCGGAAAAAGCATGCTGGCCCGCAGGATTCCTTCCATCCTTCCAGAAATGACCTTCGAGGAAACAATCGAGACAACCAAGATTCATTCCATCGCGGGGACTCTCCCACCCGGTGTTTCGCTGGTTCAGGTCAGGCCGTTTCGCTCTCCGCACCACACGGTGTCCCCCGCGGGCCTTTCCGGCGGCGGAAGCATCCCAAAGCCCGGTGAAATTTCACTGGCGCACAACGGCGTGCTCTTTCTTGACGAACTGCCTGAATTCTCACGAAGCTCCATGGAGGTTCTTCGCCAGCCGATCGAAAACGGAACCGTAACGATTTCACGGGTCGGCGGCACGGTCAGCTATCCCTGCTCCGTCATGTTTGTCGCGGCAATGAATCCATGCCCCTGCGGCTATTTCGGTCACCCGACGCGCCGGTGCACCTGTTCGCCGCAGGCCGTTTCCCGCTATCTTTCACGGGTTTCCGGTCCTCTGCTTGACCGCCTTGATCTGCACATTGAAGTTCCCCCCGTCGAATTTGAACAGCTGGACTCCCGCGTCACGGAGGAAAGCTCCGAATCAATCCGGACCCGGGTAAACGCCGCCCGCCGAATCCAGAACGACCGCTTTCGCGGCACCGGCATCACCTGCAACGCAAGAATCAGGCCGGACCGGCTGCACGAATTCTGCCGTCTGAGCGATCCCGGCCGCAATCTTTTGAAAAAAGCTTTCGACCGCCTCGGGCTTTCGGCCAGGGCTTACGACAGGATTTTAAAGGTCTGCCGAACGATCGCGGACCTGGACGGCAGTGACGCCATCGAATCCGCCCATGTGGCGGAAGCGGTGCAATACCGCAGCCTTGATCGAAAATATTGGCTAAAGGAACTTTAATCAGGGAAAGTCACTCCCGGCACAGCCGGAAGGTTTCGTACCGCAAGGAAGGGAACATTCTCTCGGTCGCAGCCAACGCCGCAAGTAAAACGCAATTTTACGGCTGTGCGACTTTATTGACGGTCTGAGGCCGCCGGAAGCGATTCCGGCGGCCTCAGTGTATGAATCTTTACAGAACAAACAGAAGAAAACGAAGCACCTCAAAATAATCTGAAGCGTGAAAGGTGACCGTTTTCAAGCCATCCGACCGGGCGCCCGGATAATAGGACGCATAATAGGCCTTGTCATGTACATGAAACAGAATCGAAACCTCAAAGGATTCCGGAAGCTTCAACAGGCATTCGGAAAGGTCCCCCTGCATGGCCTGAAGCATACCCTTCCGGATGGCTCCCTGCGCCGCGGCCGGATGCAGGGATACGGAAGCATTGCCGATTCCTTCGCTGACAGGTACGGCAGTGATGGACGGAATCAGCTTCTTCGCGCTTTCGCACAAAGACCGGTCCCCGCTGACAAATACGACAGGCACTTTATAATACGCCGCCGTGTATGCGTTGATCATGAATTCGCTGGCAAGCCGCCCATTTAAGGTAACAGATTCGTTCTGGGTGTTCATCGTATGCGCCAGAGGGTTCCCATTTGTCCCGCTCGCGCTGTGGTACCCAACCATTGCGGCAGCATCGAAACCGCCGTCAACACCGGCCATCATCTCCTGCGGGCCTCGCGTCCAGCCGCGCATGATCTTAACAATTTCAGGCAGCTTTTCGGGATTTATATTGGTGGCGGTATGGTGCGCGTCCTTGACCAGAATTTCGTTGACACCGGCTTCCATGGCGCCTTCGCAGGCGCAGCGCACTTCCTGCGTCATCTCGTTTGCAAAGTACGGGTAATATTGATCTTCCGGTTCGGTTTCCGACCATTTAACAACGCCCGCGGTTCCTTCAATATCCGCGCTGAGATACAATTTCATGATAATCCTCCTAAATCAGGTTTCTTCCGCTTCTCCGTTTAAAAGACGAAGCGCCGTGAGAATATGCAGCAAAACGCCGGTCGGCAGGCAGTCCTCATCGATGTCAAAACGTGACGAATGGGCCGGCCATGTAATTTCCTTGGATGGATTGGTTGTGCCCAGACAATAAAAAGCACCCGGCGCGGCATCCAGAAAATATGAAAAATCCTCGACTCCAAGACTGGGGAACGGATCCTCCAGCAAATTTTCTTTGCCGACAAGTTCCGCCGCCGCGCCGCGAACCACATCCACCACCCGGTCCGTATTGAACAGGGAGTGATAGCTTTCCCGGATATCAACCTCCGCCCGGCCGCCCAGCGCAGCGCTGACGCCCTTTGCAATTTTCGTTATCTGCTCTTTTGCGAATATCCGGGTCTCCGGGTATAAAGTCCTCAGCGTCGCTTCCATCTGAACCTCGTCGGCTATGATATTCCTTTGTGCTCCGCCGAGAATCTTGCCAATAGTAAAAACGGCGGAGTCGACCGGTGAAATTTTCCGGCTGACCAGGTTCTGCAGAGCCGTGACAACCTGCGCCGAAATTGCGATTGCGTCTACCCCGGTATCAGGATGAGCCCCGTGGGCCTGCTTGCCAAGCACCCGGATATCAATCTGGTCGCTCGCCCCATATACGGCGCCTTTTCTGATCTCGATGGTTCCGGCCGGATGGCTCGATACGTGAAGGCCGATGACATAGTCCGTATCCGGATTTTTCATGCAGCCCGCCGTTACCATTTTCTCCGCCCCGCCGGTGGTTTCCTCCGCCGGCTGAAACAACAGACGGATATTGCCGTGCAGTTGTTCGCGGTACTGGGAAAACAAACAGGCGGTTCCCAGAAGAACAGCCGTATGAGCGTCGTGCCCGCAGGCATGCATCACGCCCGGAGTCAGTGATCGATACGGCACCTCGTTTTCCTCCTGAATCGGAAGAGCGTCCATATCCGCGCGAATCGCCACGGTTTTCCCCTCGTGGGCCCCGCAAATCAGCCCGACAACCGCGGTGCTGTCTTCATAGGTCTGAAAATCGATTCCGAATTCACTCAGAGAATCCTGAATGATCCGGCTGGTCCGAAATTCCTTGTTTCCCAGTTCGGGATGCATGTGAAAGTCCCTCCTGGTCCGGGAAAGCCATGGTTTCATCTCCTGCGCGGCCTGCTTCAGAAAATCTACCTCCATTTGCCGACACCTCACTTTTCTTTCAACAAATGCAGCCGAACTTCGGAAAATGTCCCATATTCAAAAAAGCAAAAGATGCCCCAGAAAATCACTGCGGCATCTTTGTCTCAACTACTATAAAATTTTTCTTCATATTTGTCAAGAAAAATAAAATAATAAATCATCTTAGAATCGAAATCTTTTTTGCCGAAGCATCCATTTTCAATTTTTTCCCCATTGGAAGAGACATCGACGGCAGGCTGTGCCCGCAGGCAAGATTCATCAGAGCCGGCCGCCCCTGCGGCACAATCAGTTCCCTGAAAATCTGTAAGAGAGTCAGGGAACGGTCGGGCTGTTCGGCCTCGATGCGGGTCCAGTACCCGAACATCAGACCCGCGCAGTCGTTCAGTTTGCCGGCCAGCAAAAGCTGTGTCAGCATCCGGTCGATCCGGTAAGGTTCCTCATCAACATCCTCCAGAAACAGGATTTTGCCTCGGGTATCAATTTCAAAAGGCGTGCCGAGGGAAGAAGCCACCAGCGACAAATTCCCGCCGGTCAAGCGCCCGCAGGCACACCCGGGCACAAGAACTTCCGGCTCCATTGATCCGGGATTCTCCAGCGTGCCGGCCGAATCGCCGAACATCACCCTTTTCAGGCTTTTCATGGTGTATTCGTCGGCGCCGTCGTACAGCTCCGTGGAAGGCATCGGCGTATGATAGGTAATAAAACCGCAGAGCTGGTTCAGCGCAATATGCAGGGTGGTAACATCACTGTAACCGGAAAAAAACTTTGGATGCTTTCGAATACAGGAAAAATCAAGTTTCTTTAATATCCGCTGAGCGCCGTATCCGCCCCGAATGCAAAGGATACCATCAATGCTTCTGTCTGCAAACGCATGATTCAGATCATCGGCCCGCAGCTGATCCTCTCCGGCGAGATATCCGTGAGCACTTCGGCAGCTTTCATAAACGACCGGCACGAGTCCCAGTTTCTCTACCGACCGCACGGCGGGCTCCAGGCGTTCGGGGGGCACCGGACCCGACGGCGCGATCAGCGCGACCCTCGCCCCGGGGAACAGCGGTTTCGGATTTATCATTCTTAAAGCTCCTGTCACGATCAATCATTTGTGCGTCTGCCGCGGCAACCGTCATTTCACTTTATTGAAGCGAAGCCGCGGCGCTCGGGTACCCATATCCGTACTTGTTGTATCGGGCCGCGCTGTAATCCCCGTAATTGTAGACGTTGACTTCCCCCAGGCGGCGATAGAACAACCCGGTGTAGAATTTGCCGCCCGCCTGGTTCCAGCGAATCAGCTCCGTCCCCATCGCATAGGCGTTCGTATAAGCAAGGTCATGGACAAGTCTGGAGGAATTCGCGAGGCTGACATACCCGGAATTGACCCAGCCGACCGTTCCGTCGGTCAGTTTGATCTGATACCAGCCGTCCTTTTTGTCGGAAAAATCACCGCCCGTAACAACAACAGCCGTTCCCGCCGTCACGGACGCGTTCTGTGCGGACATGATTCCGCTGTTACTCCTGACCTGGGTGTTTTCCGTGACCGTCGCCTCATATGTGGTTCCGGAGGAGAAATCCGGAGGCCGGACCGCATTCTTCATAATTTTGATAAAATCCATCTCAGTGGAACTGTTGAAATACCCGGAACCAACGTTGTAGGCAAAACTGATCAGACAATCCGCCTGATACTGGTTCATTAAAAACCCGTTGTTCCGAATCATCTTATTCAGCTCGGAAGTATAAGACGAGCCGTTGATCCGGTTGACCATCATGGACCACGCTTCGGTTTCGCTCACCCCGTTGTAAAACTCGGCGTTTGCCGCCAATGTGCAGCCGTAGCCGATTGTGGGGATCTGACTGGACGCAATGGTATCCGTATAAACACACGCGCGGTAACCTTCCCACTTGGAAATCAGCTGAATCATTTCGTCGCTGACACGAAGCTCCTCGGAGGATGTGACGGATTTATCGGCCTGCTTCGTGATATACGCGCTTGTGGTGAAACCCGCGGTGGTGTAAACCCCACCGGCCCGCGACTGTGCAAGCACGGTATAATTGCCCGGATCACTGAAAGTAGCGCTCGCCTTCCACACTTTGGTCGTTACGCCGTTTGTCGTTTCCTGCGTGCTGCTGACGGCGTCTATGGAACTTGTAATCCCCGTCGGTTTGGTAACATAAAACCTGACCCCGTCACGGCTGGAGTCCGTAATCGCAGTCAAAGTAACGGTTTCGCCCGGCCCTGCAATATTGGGCGACGCATAAGCCGTTCGGACCGGTTCGGCATCCGATACCGTGACGCCGCAGGTGGCGGTTTCTGTTCCGGAGGTTGCGGTGATGACCGCGCTGCCTTTTGATACGGCGGTCACATACCCGTTTATAACCGTTGCGACGGAGGTGTTGCTGCTTGACCAGCTGACATCCGCATTGCTCGGGCTGGTTGAAGCTTTCAGGTATAAAGTCTTTCCGGCCGGCACCGTCTGTGAACCGGACGAAAGCGAAAGAGAAGACGCGTTCGTTCCGCCGCCCTGATTTGTATCAGTGCTTCCGCCCGTCGAAGTGCCGTCGGAATAGATGATTTTTACATAATCCGTGCTCACATATCCGGTCTTGCCGTCCGGAGTCTGTACCTTGACCCATCCGGAAGCCGGCGCGCCGAGCACCTGCAGGCTTGTGCCGTTGACAAGATTGGAGAGGACCTTGCAGGATGTGTTCGCCTGCTCCCGCAAACGCAGCACGTCGGCAGTTACGGTTGCTCCCTTGATTCCGGATACTCCTGAGTTCGTTTCGGTATCTGTCCCCCCCGAACCATTGCTGCCGGACGACGAAGATGACGACGACGGCTGGGAAGATGAAGACTGAGAAGATAAGGCTGATGAGCTTGACGGCGGCGTAGAGGATGAGGAATTCGTTCCGGTGTTCGTTCCGCCTGTAACGGTCAGGTATTTGCGGCTGCACCAGCCCTGTGTGCCGTTCTGCGTGCGAACCTTCACCCAGTCTGAATTTGAGTTGTCCAGAACCGTGACGCTGACTCCCTTGCTCAATGTGAGCAGCACTTTGTTGCTCATCCCGGCCCCGGAACGCAGATTCAGGTAATCGGTGGTTTTTGCCGTTGCGGCGGAAGAAGAGGTGTTGGTTTCCGGCGGGGCGGCCGCGCCGGAAACCGTCAGATAAGCACGGCTGCACCAGCCCTGCGCCCCGTTCTGCGTCTGAACCTTCACCCAGCTTGAATTGGAATTGTCCAGAACCGTAAGGGAGGACCCTTTGGCAAGAACCATCAGTATTTTTCCACTCAGGGAAGAATCCTGCCGCAGGTTCAGGTTGTCCGTCGTTTTTGCAGTCACGGCGGCTGAACCGGAAGTCGTGGTTGAGCCGGATGAAAAGCTGAGATACTGCTTAAAGCAGTATCCCGTTTTGCCGTCCGACGTCTGCACCTTGGCCCATTGGGCATCCGAATTATCAAGAACGGTCACCGTAGTATTTTTGGATATGGTCAAAATAACATTCGTATTTGTCCCGGCGCCCCGCCGCAGATTTAAATAATCCGTCGTTTTTGCCTTCGCGGAAGCCGCGCCGAAAGGCAGAGGGAAGGAAAACAGGACGAGGCAGCCCGCGCAGACTGCTGAAATTGTTTTTTTCAGTACGGTTCTTTTCTTCATTCGATTCACTCCAAGTGGAACCTTTTCACCTAATGTCATGATTATTCTCATCCAAGTTATTACTAAAAGTTATAAAATCTGTCTTGATTATAAACTAAAATATGACAAGAAGCAACCCTTTCTCTCTTTTTTCAGCTCTCTTCTACCCGGCCGAAAATACGCGGCAATACTGGGCAAACTTGATTCCCGAATGCAAAAAGGCAGCCTCCTTTCAGAGACCGCCTTTTTGATGGATCAGGAAAATAAGTTGTTATAAACAAGCAATCGTCAGTCCAGAACGTCGGCAAACGCCTGAATCGCAGTCTGAGCCTGACCAAAGTCGCGCATCTGATGATCGATTCCCAGACGGATATGAGGAATACCGGCCGCATCCAGGGCTTTTTTTAGGTACGGATACTCCATTTCCTCCGGATCGCAGAACTGCTGCATAAAAAGGATTAAGCCGTCGGCGTGATTGTCTTTGCACATCTTGGCGACGTACTCGCCGCGGCGGTTCTGGCTCGAGAACTTGTCATAGAGAAGAATATCGTAATCCTGATTCCTGAACTGGATTGCCAGCGCATGGATCGGGTCCGCGTCATCTTCAGGAGCATCGCAGCGGAAGGAACGCGTTTCCTGAGCCACATCGTCGGCAACAATCGCGCATTTATTATCGTCAAGGATTTTCAGGAGCGTGGGATTATCGCAGATGATGCCGGAAGTTACGATCCTGACGCCCTTCCAGTCGGAAGCCGGAAGCGCTTTCAGCTCCGCATTCAAGGCTTCCAGCTTGTCGGCGTATTCATCCTTCAGCATAAAATAGGAAGCCTTTAAAACACCGCTCCTCATGACCGCGGAAACCGCCTCGGGGTGTGCCCCGGCCAGTTTTACGAACTCCCGGCGGGCCGCGCGGGAACGGTTGTAAACCTTAATCGCGTTCTGAATCTCTTCATCGGTCGTCTTATGGCCGGAAACCTCGTCCAGTTCCGCACGGATTTTTTTGTAGCAGGATTCCGTGTATTTCACGCCGCATTCGGGGAAACGGTTCTGGGGATGCGCCAGGAAGATAACCTTCATTTTGTTTTTCATGGCGACCTTGATGTTCTGGGAATTCGGGCGGAGCGTATCACAGCAGGTCGGTGTAATCACCGCGTCCAAACCGTCCATCGTGCCGTCCAGAAGCATTTCAAGGTCAAGCTGCACCAGGGAGCAGTAAAAGCTTGCACAGTATTCCTTCGCGCGGGAAATCGACTTGGTGTTGGAACCCCACATCCCCGCGGGGAACATTCCGGCGGCGAAAACCAGTTCTTCGGGGGCAAAGTAAGGCATAACGCCGACGGCTTTCATCCCTTTTGACTTATAATGCTCCAGCTGTGTCTTCGGATTGTCGGCAATTTTTCTGAATTCCGCTAATTTTTCCGCAATCGCCATTACTTTCCACTCTCCTTTTTCCTGTCGGCTTCTTCCATCGCTTCAACAAGAGCCTGCACGCGGGTCTCATACTGGGCCGCGTTAAAGTTTCTGGAATCGGCCTGGTCGCCGTCATAGCCGACAACCGGAATTCCGAGCTCATTCTGCCAGCGGCGCTGCATTTCGGGCATATAGCCGGACCAAGCCTTGCAGGCTCTGTTGTAATGAACGAGAGCGCCGTCAACCTTATTGTCCTTGCACAGCTGCGAACGCCAGTCGACTCCCTTTTCGAGGCAGACGCTGTTCGGGGCCACGGCATAAGAGCGCGCCATGCCTTCCACATCGTTAAACCGGAACGCAAACGCAGGGGCGTAAACAACCGCCGTTACATTCAGGCCATGCTCTTTCAAAGGCTTAAACAGCTCGCGCAGATGCGGCCACGGTGGAATGCCTTCCATCATGATTCTGTGCTGTTCCGGGAAAGGCAGCGTCGATTTTCCGGTTTTCAGGTTCTCCTCAAGCTCGGAAGCCAGCAGTTCGAACGCCTCTGCCGTTTCTTTCTTCCCGCGCGCGGTAACGACGTCCGCCATGTGGTTGAACAGATCAAAGCCGGACATCGGGGACGGCTTATACTGCAAATAATCGCAGACCTTCAGCCAAGCGTTCGCCGTGCGGTTTGCGTATCCGCACACGCGTTTGAACTTCTCCTCGTCGAATTTCTTACCCGTCAGCTCCTCGAGCTGTTTGATCGCGATATCGAACTGACCGCGAACATAGGCAACAAAGTCGTCGTCGACCTCCGGGTAATTGGAATAGGGAATGTCGACCATAATCAGGGGAATATTGTGGATGCGGGCGATGTTCTCATACCATTTTGTCATGCAGTTGCAGATGTTGTTGCAGCAAAGGACGAAATCCGGCATCGGCATCCGCCTGCCCTCGTTTGTCGTCTCGTTGCCCATCGCATAGGCAAGATTGATGCGGGCGTAAGAGCAGATATCGGCGTCGTAGCCCTCGTTTTCGGCGATCGTGCAGAGACGTGTATCGTCGTGGTGCGCGGCGATGCCCGCGGCCTGATTTTCGGGGTACACGACATTCAAATCAAAGGTTTCGGCAATTTCGCAGGGGAATTTGGATGAAGACCATCCGACAAGTTTCCCTTCCTTTTTCGCGTCGCGGGCCGCCTGATAAACATCATTGACGACCTTCTGCAGAGCCAAAACACCGGGAGACTGAGTTTTCTTCTTCTTGACGGGAGCCGCCTCTGCCGAAACAGGGGCCTGCTCCGCCTTCTCCTTGTCGTTCATTAAATAGCTTCCTCCTAACTGTTATTGCGCTGCCGGCAGAATCTTTTGCTAAAGCGATATAGAGTATTTTCACGGACTGATGTGAATTTTGTTTCGATACGGATTCTGCCAAAACAGCATGACGGTCGCTGCACGTTTGGAGTGCAGACTTATGTGAATCATCCCTGTAAGAGGCAAAAGGATCTTACCTGCATTTTTCAAAAGCAAACAGCGCGGCGCCCAGTGCGCCGTTATATTGGGCTAGCGGAGACGTCTGAATTTCTGTATTCAGCTCTTTTTCGAGCGCGTGCAAAACTCCGCAATTTCTTGCGACGCCGCCCGTCATGACGACGTCCGGCTGAACTCCGACGCGGCGGGCCAGCCCCCCGACCCGGCCGGCAACCGAGCGATGGATTCCGTCGATAATGTCGCAGCGGTCCGTCCCTTTCGCCAGCTGGGAAATAACCTCCGATTCCGCAAACACGGTGCAGGTGGAGCTGATTTCGACCTGAACCTGAGATTTTGCCCCAAGCCCCGCGAGATCGCCGACGTCAACTTCCAGAACACGCGCCATAACATCCAGAAATCTTCCGGTTCCGGCCGCGCATTTATCGTTCATGACAAAATTGACCAGATTCCCGTCGTCGCCGACATGAAGAACTTTCGCGTCCTGACCGCCGATGTCGATCACCGTATGCACATTCGGAAAGAGAAAATGGGCGCCGTGCGCGTGGCAGCTAAGCTCACTCATCTGCTTATCCGCGATTTCAAGGGAATTTCTGCCGTATCCGGTGGCCAGAACAAATGCCATATCCTCTCGTTTCAGACCGCCGTTTTCCAGCACCTCCGCGATCGCCCTCGAAGGCCCGCTGGTACCTGCGCCGACGGAAACCAGCGATTTGCTGACGATTTCTTTTCCGTCTTTCAGGATCACGCATTTTGAGGCCGTCGAGCCGATGTCGATTCCCATCGTATAAAGCGTATTCATAATTACCTTCCTTAGAAAGATGAATTTTCGTGAACGTTTTTGCCAGCATACGGCCGACGCCCCGAAGGCATGGTTTCGATCCGGCCCCCCCAAGACGCGGCAGCGGCCGCCGCATGGTTACGTTTCCGTTCGCAGCAGCGGCCGTCATGCCAAATCATACTCTACTCCGAACTTTCTTCGGGTTCAAGTGATTTCAGAAAATCAGGTGATACGTATCGTCTTTTTAGTGCTTAAACAGGCTGCCGAAAACCGAAAGGAAAATCGGGTTGTAAATATCGTCTATGATAACAGCGAAAGACGGATAAAGAACCCATGCGATGTTGTGCCAGCCATATTCGTCCATGATCGCTTTTTCGTTCGCGACCGCATTCGGACCGGAGCCGCAGCCCCAACCGATATTGCCGGCGGTCATGACCGCTGCGCCGTAGTCTTTGCCGAAGAGTCTGAACGAAATGAAGATGCCGAACACAGCGATCAGAACCGCCTGCATCAGCAGGATGATGCCCATCTGGCCTGCAACCGAAACGAGCTTAGTCAGGTCGATGGTCATAAGCACCAGAGCCAGGTAAAGTTCCAGGAACATGTGCTCAAGGGCATTGACTTCAGGCTCGTAAGTATTCTGGTGAGTGGCCTCCAGTACATTGCGGCCGATCGCGCCGGCAAACAGGCAGCCGATGAATTTCGGCATGGAAATCATTGGGATATTGTCAAGCAGGCAATAGATCGGCATGCCGAGTCCGGCAAGCAGAAGCAGCATTGCGAACGCTCTTACCATACTGTGGTTTTCCAGCGGATTGACCTTTCCGGTCGCCAGCTCCGCCGGTTTATCATTCGGGTCAGCCTTCAGCGAGTAGCGGGCGATCAGGAATGCCGCGACCGGGCCGCCGATGACGGAGCCCATGATATTGCCCATTGTACCTGCGGCGACGCCAACCGTTGTCGCAGCGTCTGCGCCCCAGCCTTTGAAAATAGGACCGAAAGCGGATGCGGTTCCAACACCGCCGGACATAGCCGAGGAAGAACACTGCAGCGCGAGCAGCGGATCCATGCCGATTACTTTGCCGAGCGCGACGCCCGCCACATCCTGCAGCGTAATCAGCAAAACAGCAGCAAATGCGATTTTGGCGCACAGCTTTCCGCCGGCATGTTTCAGCATCTTTGTGCTGAAACCGAACCCTACGCACAGGAAGAAAATATTCTGCGTGAAGTCCTTCATGATTTTTGTGTCGAATTCAAAGCCAATGGTTCCGGAGCCCTTGAGGACTGACACAATAATAGAGAAAATCAAACCGGATACCACCGGGGCCGGAATAGCATATTTGCGAAGCAGCTTGGAATGTTTGACCATGGCCTGCCCTGCAAAGATAACAATCGCAGCGAACAAAAGCGTAGTCAGATACTCGAATTTGAAAGAGGCAACGGCACCGTCTTTTGCGGCGGTGAAAGTCCCGAAATAGGCCATAATTTTATCCATAATTCATTCTCCTCCTACTTCGTTGCACGCAGAGCGCGGGGCAAAAGGTCCGTCTTGGAACACAGATCGAAGAATACAGTTCGTAAGAGTCATTGTTAATACTTCTCCCCTTGTTTATTTGTTTCCAATAGTTCCTGCCAAGGAAGCATCAAGCATTCAAGTAATACAGATCATTCCTCCGCATTCGCTGCTCTTGATTCCGGCCGCGCTTTTCGGTTTTTATTTTCCCCCTTTCCGATTCCGAAAAGCTTTTCCGTCAGAAATCGTCCCGCGCTTTCCCTTGTCTTCCCGGAAAAAGCAGACGCCTTTCACAGATAAATTTGGCAGACCCTATTTAAAGCTGATTGAAGGCAGCAGCCTGAGAGCCGCGCAAGTTTACTTCTTTTGGAACGTATTGTAATCGCGAAGCACGCGAGGCAGCAGCATTTGATGGAACGCGCAGATCGATTCCGGATTCTGATAAACGGAATTGACAAATGCCTTTGCATAGCCGCGTATCCGCGGAAGCTGGACAACCTCATCCACAAAGCCTTCCTGTGCACAGAACTTCGGACGGGATTTTTCCACATATTCCTGAATCATTTCGTTCATCTTGTCGATCGTCGGCTGAAGGTCTTTGCCGGCTTTCTTGTCTTTTACCAGCCTTCTGGAATACATCGCTGCTGCGGCGGTTTCGCCGTTCATCACGAACATCTCGGTCGCCGCCGTGCCCAGCGAAAACGCGTTGGTGTTGTTGCCCTGCGGTCCGCCCATAACGTAGTGTGCGGCGGCGCTTCCCTTGCGCAGGGTGATTTCCATCTGCGGAACGCCGGAATTTTCTATGGAATAGATCAGGGACTGGCCCAGACCCAGGAGCTCCGCGCGTTCCGCGTCGTCGCCGACATCGATTCCCGTCGTATCCTGAATCCAAATGACCGGCAGACGGTCACGGGCGCAAAGCGTTACGAACTCGTTCATTTTAATCAGGCCCTGGCGGTACAGCTTGCCGCCGATGCCCACCGCGTTTTCCTTATATTCCGGATACTGCATCAGCAGGCCCTGCATATTCGCGACCACGCCGACCAGAAGACCGTCAATCTTTGCAAGACCCGTTACGATTTCAGGGCCGTAACCGGGTTTGAATTCCGAAAATTCGCTATTGTCAAATACACGGCCGAGAACATCATAAATATTGTAGGGCTTTTTCTGGTTCATCGGCACAACGTCGTACAGCTCGTTCGGGTCGTACTGCGGCTCGCGCGGATCATCCACGCGGAAGAAATCAAGGTTATAGGCCGGAATATCGTCCATGTATTTTTTAATGGCCTCCAGGACGCCGAGTTCTTCGGTGTAAACCTCGCGGAAAAATCCCGTCTGGCTGTAATGGACGGCGATGGAGCCCGGCGGATCCGTCTTCGCCTGCGACTGCGCCTTGATCAGCTGCTCGGCTCCTTCCAGATCCATGTACCCCTTCGGGTTCATTCCGCCCAGGATTCCCGCGCCGCCGACGGCCATATTAGCCTTTGCGTGCGCGATCAGAACGGTCGGGCTGATGCTGTGGTATCCGCCGCCCGCGGGATTGGTGCCGTAAATGCCGACAATGACCGGCACGCCCAGCTGCTGCAGCTCCGCGTTGCGATAAAACGGCGTTCCGCCGCCGCGGCGGTTCGCATAAACCTTCTCCTGTTCATCCAGCTTCACCCCGCTGCAGTTCAGAATGTAAACGAGCGGAATATGAAGGCATTTCGCGGTATCGGAAGCGCGCAGCAGGTTTTCGGACTGTCCCGGAACCCAGGCTCCCGCCAGCTTTTTATTGTCTGATGCAACCACGACAGCCCATTTCCCGTGAATGCGGCCAAGGCCTTTTATAATTGCGGTGGAATGGTTCGCGTTGCCGGCAGGATTATACAGGCTGTTGAGCGGGCACCAGGTGCCCTCGTCAACCAGCGCGCGGACGCGGTCCATTGCCGTCATCTGGCCGGACTGCCTGATGGACTCGTCGGAGCGGCCCGCGTCTTCCGCTTCTTTTACAAGCTGAAGAATTTCTTCTTCCACCTTTTTGAATTCCGCTTCATTCTCTTCATTCAGCCGGCTTAAAGGGCTCCCGGCCACGGGCATATTCTGAAAATAGCCCGGCATGGAATATTCGTGATTACTCATTCGTTACCTCCTTTATTCACTGCGGGACTTTAATGAAAGCCTGACCCGGATCAATCTCTTCGCGAATCATTCGAATGACTTCCGGATCCGGCGCATCAAGCGCGACAGCTCTTGACACATCGATTTCAAAGCCGGTATTTTCAGCGACATCCTCCGGGGAAGAAGTCGGATAGTACCCGGCAAGATACATGCGTTTTGACTGTTCGTCAAATTTCAGAATTCCGCGGTCGGTGACCACCATCTGCGGCCCGCGGTTGGTCGGAAGACCCTTTTTTGCACGGCCGTCCGGTCCGTCGATCCAGCCCGGGCTGGTAATGTAGTCGATATGATCCATGAAGCGGCGCTTTTCATGCTGCATCATGATGATCGTGTTGGAGTATGTGGAAATACCGTTTGCTCCGCCGCTGCCCGTAAAGCGGGTTTTCGGATGATTGTAATCTCCGATGCAGGTGGAATTCACGTTGCCGTACGGGTCGATCTGCGCGCCGCCGATAAAGGCGATCAGGCGGTCCGTGTCGTGCAGCCACTCGTTCGCTTCAAAGCCGATGAAGCGCACATTCGGCCATTGAACGGAGCAATGCGCCATGAAGCGGCAATCGCCCACGCTGCGCGGAACTTCGATCGGCGAACAGTCCATCAGGCCGCTTTCCACAATCAGGTTGCATTTCGGGGCATAGACTCTTTTGGCAAGCGAGGCGCCGATCAGCGGCAGCCCGGTCCCAACGATAACGACCTGACCGTTCCGGATGGATTTTGCAATGGCAACCGCCTGCATTTCCTTATTGGTGTAATTCGTATAGTCAGCCATTATTTACCCTCCTTGGTCATATCGACCGAATATCCAAAGCCGGGAACCGCTTTCAGCTTGCTCAGCCGGACCGCGCCGAGCTTGTTCAGATATTCCTCATGATCCTTGACGCCGTAAACCCATTCGTCCAGGAAGGATTTGAAATCCTCGTCCGTCTTGCTGGCCTTGTCGTAATCCTGGAATAATTTCTTATCGTAGTCATAAAGCCCGTAGCACTGGGAGGGGTGCGCGCCGTAAGGAGCCAGGACAACGGCGTCCACACAGAAGCCCGGGATCGAGTTCTTCGTCGGATCCTTGCGGATTTCTTCGTCGCTGATGATTTCTTCACAGGTGACAACGCAGTGCTTGGCGGCAACCGCGATGTCCACGTCATGGAATTCATCGCCGATGATGCGGCAGGTTCCGTCCGGAGAGGCCGTTTGAACATGGATAATTGCGGTATCGATTTCCGGAACCGGGCAGAGAACCACTTTATGTCCGGGATGGAAGGGGTCGTCCTGAATCACAAACTTGTCGTTCGGCAGCTTGTCGATTTTCTGGCGTTCCTCTTTGCTGATGCCCCATTTGTCCACCAGGTCCGAGCCCATCATCAGGCGAACGGGAAGATACGGAAGACCGAGAGACGCCGCGTGAAGCTGCAGCATCAGAACGTCCTGGGAATAGTCTTCCACCAGAAGCTCGCCCGCTTCCACCGCCTTGCGGAAGCGGCGGCAAACGTTGGTAAAGCCGGAATTGGCTATGTAGCAGTTGTTAAACGCCTTGACACGGCCCTCCCCGATGAGCATATCCCAGTCGCCGCCGGCAGGGCCGCTCTCTCCGATGAAATCCTTCTGCCCCTGCCGCAGGATTTCATAGACGGCAGCATACGGCTTGCGGTTCGTTGTAAAACCGCCGAA
This sequence comes from Caproicibacter fermentans, assembly GCF_009746625.1. Classification (GTDB taxonomy): domain Bacteria; phylum Bacillota; class Clostridia; order Oscillospirales; family Acutalibacteraceae; genus Caproicibacter; species Caproicibacter fermentans. The sequence goes on along the minus strand of NZ_VWXL01000089.1, from coordinate 4,744 downwards.
AACCAGATGATCGCCGTCATGAACGAACTTTGAAATCGCGTCTGACAAGGAATATATTTTTCCCAAACGAAAGACCTCCTAAAATAATTTATAAAAATTACCTGTCTGTTGTAGTAATGCCTGATTCAGTGCCCGAAAACCATCATGAAAAAGCCTGCGGCAACCGCCGAGCCGATCACGCCCGCAACATTGGGGCCCATCGCGTGCATCAGCAGGAAGTTGGTCGGGTTTGCCTTCGCACCCTCCACCTGGGCAACACGGGCGGCCATCGGCACGGCCGAAACGCCCGCGGCGCCGATGAGCGGATTGACCTTGCCGCGCGTGATGAAGCAAAGAAGCTTTCCAAACAGCAGGCCGCCCATCGTGGAAAAGCCGAACGCAAAGAGTCCCATCGCGATAATCGCCATAGTCTGCGTGCGCAGGAACAGTTCGCCGTTTGCGGTCGCCCCCACGCTGAGGCCAAGCATAATCGTCACGATATTGCAAAGCTCGTTCTGGGCGGTTTCGGACAAACGCGAAGCCACGCCGGACTCGCGGAAAAGATTGCCCAGCATCAGCATGCCGAGCAGCGGAGCGACCGAAGGGAGAAGCAGCACGGTGAGCAGAACAACGAATACCGGGAAAATAATTTTTTCCACTTTGCTGACCTTGCGGAGCTGCCCCATTTTGATGGACCTCTCTTTTTTCGTGGTCATCAGCCTCATGATCGGCGGCTGAATCATTGGAATCAGCGCCATATAGGAATAAGCCGCCACCGCGATCGGCGCAACCAGAGTCGGCGCAAGATTGTTCGCGATAAAAATGGAAGTGGGGCCGTCCGCGCCGCCGATAATTCCGATTGCCGCCGCCTGTGCGGGCGTAAACAATCCGGTGGCGTTTGCAAGAATAAACGCCGTGTAAATGCCGAACTGTGCGGCCGCGCCCAGAAGCAGGCTGGCCGGGTTCGCGATCAGCGGACCGAAATCGGTCATCGCGCCGACACCCATAAAAATCAGGCAGGGGAACAGATCGCTTTTGATTCCGTAATAGATGATACTGATCAGGCCGGAATGATACCAGGGGTCCGCTTCCGTCATCATGCCCGCGAGCGGAAGGTTTGCCAGAAACATTCCGAAAGCGATCGGCAGCAGAAGCAGCGGCTCAAACTTTTTGGCAATTGCAAGATACATGAGGACAAAAGAGACCAGAATCATCACTCCGCTCTGCCAGGTGAGCGCGGCAAAACCGGATTCTTCAAGAAGCGTCCCCATCACAGAGAAAAAATTCATTGGGGAGCCTCCTTATTTCAAAGTTACAAGTATCTGATCGGTGTCTACCATATCGCCCTTCTTCACCGGAATCGATGCGACGACGGCATCGCAGGGAGAGACAATTTCGTTTTCCATTTTCATGGCTTCCAGCAAAACAAGAACCTGACCGGCCTTAACAGTGTCTCCAACGGAAACCTTAATATCAAGTACGGAGCCCGGCATCGGGCTGGTCACATTTGAAGAACCTGCGGGCGCGGGGGCCGGAGCTGCTTTCGGTGCTGCAGGCGCCGGCGCGGGTGCGGAAACGGGAGCGGGCGCAGATGCGGGTGCGTTCATTGCCGCCGCTGCGGCAGACCTTGACAGAGGTTTGAATCCGGTTTCCACCTTTTCCACTTCAACCTCATATTTTTTGCCGTTTAAAGTAACGATGTATTTCATAATCTTTTCTCCTAACAATGAAAAATCAGCTGAACATCAGCCGGGTTTATAATCAGATTTCCCGAATCTTTGTAATTTGAAAGCGATCGACCGGAAGATTCATCTCTTCGCTGATCACCGCAATCAGAATCGCCAGAACGTCGTCTTCCTCTTTTTCAGCTGTCGGCGCCTGCTGCACGGCAGAATTTTTCTTCACCGCACCGGTCCCTTTGCCGATTCCCGCGGCGGAGAAAATTCTGGAGAAGCCCATAATGGCCAGCGCAAGTGCGATCAGCGTGAGAAAAACGATGGTCAAGCCCAATCCGGATACCGTCAGCGATTGAATCAGATTCATGCTCGCTTCCGTCCACATAATGCCAACCTCCATGAAGAACATAATTTAGATTTTCCGTATTGTGGAATTCATTTCACAAATTAACTATTAACACATACTTCTTTCACAATTCGGAATCCGCCACATAGAATTCCATATTATAAAACAAATTCCACTTCATACTGGTTATATTATATACAAACCAGTGCGAAGCTATCATAATAATTGAGAAAATACAGTTTTTTTCGCAATAAATTATGAACAAATTATAAACAGAACTTTTGTGAAAGGTTACGGTTCGCGGCGAACAATCGCAGAAACGCCCATCCCGCCGCCGACACAGAGCGTTGCAAGGCCATAGTTCGACTTTCGGCGCTGCATTTCGTGAAGAAGAGTTACAAAAATCCGGCAGCCGGAAGCACCGACCGGATGCCCGATGGCTATGGCCCCGCCGTTGACATTGACTTTCGCAAGATCAAGATCCAGCAGCTTTGCAACCGCAAGCGACTGTGCCGCAAAGGCTTCGTTCGCCTCAATCAGGTCCATGTCATTTACGGTGAGCCCTGTTTTCTCCATAATCTTCTTTGTGCTGAACGCCGGGCCGATTCCCATATAGGCCGGGTCAACGCCGGCGGACTGCCCCGCAATCCAGGTTGCCATCGGGGTTACGCCGAGCTCCTTTGCCTTTTCTTCGCTCATGACAATCACTGCCGCCGCACCGTCGTTGATGCCGGAAGCATTGCCGGCTGTTACGGTTCCGTCCGGTTTAAAAGCCGGTTTCAGTTTGGCAAGGCTCTCTTTTGTCACGCCGACGCGGGGGCCCTCGTCGGTATCGAACAGAACGGTCTGTTTTTTCAGTTTTACCTCGACGGGAACGATTTCGTCGTGAAAACGGTTTTCCGCAAGTGCTTTTTCCGCCTTTTGCTGGCTGAATGCAGCGAACTCATCCTGCATTTCCCGGGTAATTCCGTATTTTTCCGCGACATTTTCAGCTGTGATGCCCATATGAAAATCATTGAACGCGTCCCAAAGAGCGTCTTTGATCATCAGATCCTCCAGCACTCCGTTGTTCATGCGGTAACCAAAGCGCGCTTTTGAGATCGAGTACGGAGCCATGGACATATTCTCCATTCCGCCCGCCACAACAATGTCCGCTTCGCCTGACTCTATCATTGCCGCTGCAAGATTGACGCTTTTCAGTCCCGAACCGCAGACATTGTTGAGTGTCGATGCCGGGACTTCCTGCGGAATGCCGGCAAAGACGGATGCCTGGCGAACCACATTCTGACCAAGCCCCGCCTGCAGCACGCAGCCCATCAGCACTTCATCCACCTGCTCCGGCTGAACGCCGGCTCTTTTCAGCGCTTCCCGAATCACGATGGACCCGAGCGTTGAAGCCGGCACTGCGGAAAGGGACCCTCCCATTTTTCCAACAGCCGTTCTTACGGCACCCGCCAGAACCACTTTCTTCGACATTTTTTGTTCCTCCATTTCTATAATTATCCCTGTCATGTTCATCAGGATAGGAATACCAAAAAAATATTTGATAATTGCTATTTCGTATTATGAAATGTATTCTATATGATAGAATTTCAATAAACATAATAGCATTGTTGTACGTCTCTGTCAATAAAAAACAAGCAATTTCTATTCATTGTCACAATCCGGCTTGAGAACCGGGTTTAAATGAATTGCATCATATGGAATTATGAGTTATACTTTTATTTAGAATACCATGCAGGAATTATGCAGGAAGGTAATGAATTATGATACAAAGTTTAATCCGCGCAATCAACGTTTTAGAAGCATTGAAAGAACCGGAAAAATCATTCTCGCTTGCGGAGCTGTCCGAAGCTTTGGAGCTTCCCCCCAGCACCATCCACCGCATTCTGCAAACATTCTGTTCCAAAAATTACGTGACGCGGGACGAAAGGACGCACCTTTATCAGTTGGGTCCCGCGCTGATTTCTCTTGGAATGGCCGCAACGCACCATGTAAAGCTGCAAAACGCGGCGCCCCCCATTTTAAGAAAGCTTTCCGCCATGACGGGCGAGGATACGTTCCTTGTGATTCTCGCGGGCTTTAAGGGCCTGGTTTTGGAAAAGGTGGAGGGGCCGAACAACCTGAAGGTCATTGAAAAATTCGGCTACGAGGTCGACCTTCACTGCGGAGCCATCAGAAAATCCCTGCTTGCCTATCAGCCGGATTCTTTTATCCGCGACTTTATCGAACACGGCCTCAGCCGGCACGCGGACAATACGATCACAAATCCTTCAACGCTGATGGAAGACCTGAAGAAAATCCGCAGGGAGGGAATCGCCGTTTCCTGCGGGGAATATATTCGCGACGCCATGGGAGTCGGAGCGCCCGTTTTCAGCAGAAACGGGTCAGTTGTCGCTTCCATGGGACTGATTGCGCCGATTTCACGCGTTGACTCAAAACGCATCGAGCTGCTGAAAAGGGACGTAAAGCAATGCTCTCAGGAGCTTTCCTATGATCTGGGGTACGCCGAAAACACCGCCGACCGTTACGGAAAATTCTAAGCGGTATTGACCTTTCATTTCTGTCAGCTTACAAGGAACTGCACGCAGACCGCAAACGGATAGATAACAGCAAGGGGGTGTTGCAAAATGAAAATTTTGCAACACCCCCATTTATGTTGAAAAGTGATCTAAATACGAAGCTTTTGTTGAAAACTTTGCGAGATAAATCGTCGAAATAGGAATAGCAATGCTAAGCTCCG
>NZ_VWXL01000088.1 GCF_009746625.1 Caproicibacter fermentans | reverse complement strand
TATATTCGATATCCGTAAAAGTTTGTTGCTTTTTCATTTCTCTGCACCGCCTGTGAATTGATAGTTCTATTTTACCAGAGTTCTCCTCTCTTCGGTAGAGGGGCGGATTAAATCAGAGGTTCCCTAGAAAATTCGTTAATCAGATTCTCAGTTACTTTAATACTGTGTTCCCCATGAGCAATTCTATTCCGGTAATTTACTAATTTGTAGAGTCCACTTTTATACTTTTCAGCGTTTATAGGCTCGACAGCATAGCACTTTGATATGTAACTTAGCTGATCATAGTCCACATTAGAATCAGATGGTACTATTGGGGATAAGTCAATCTTGTTTGCTATATAATTGTAGATATTAAGGAGAAATTTTTTCTTTTTCTTTATTTCATGCGGCGGCGCTAATAAGTTCAGTGTCGAATATGAATGATAAGCAAGAATGTCAGCATTTAATTTATCAAAGCCGATTTTTTTACTACTAATATATTTGGAATATTCAGAGAAAGCGTTAACAACAAAGCCTTCCCAAACAGAATAGAAAGCAGGCACAGAATATCTTAATGCCACATCTTTTTTTTCATCAGTTAATGATGGAGAGGCAGCTATAGATTTTATGAGGGCGATTTCTCCAACTCTCCATTCAATATCAGAAGAGATTAATTCTGTGATCCTTTCACTCATCCTGGTAATCTCCTATGATTTTCATAGCGCGTGTAATATATGACTTTATTCTAGTTTTACTATATGTGGTTGATCCAGCGAGTCTCTTAAATTCGGGGTCTTCTTTAATTTTATTTATTATAGAAAGAATCAGTTCAGTATGATTAGCATAATATCTATAGTTATTAGCAAAACCAACCATAATTGCGTCGTAAAGATTTGGAGAAAAAACACGACTACTTTTGTATCTAAAGATTTGTTTATTAGCTTTACTTTTTGCAAGAAGTTCTATTACGGAATAAAACATATTTTCAATTCTAGGGTCTAAGTCGGCGCCCATTTTTACAAGGTTTTGCATGTAATGTGTCATGTGCTGATCAGCAGAAGTATTGACATTTTTCCACTCATTCACAAGTGAAATAAATCGAACAATCAATTCCTGATCATATAATTCTGATTTTTGCTTTTCAGATAAACCAACCAATTTATTGAATTCTTTTAACGAACTAGCATTTTCGACAAATACATAAAATTCTTTAAGATCATTGCGAAAAATACAGTTTCTTAGCTCTTGCTCTGTCAGAACAGCTCCACCGGTATTAAGTCTGCTGAATAGCTCATACCTCATATCCCATTGACTGTCCCATTTTATCACTTCGACACGACATACGGATCTTTTTATATTTCGAACATACTGGATCGGTAGGGTATCTATAGTATATCCTTCTAATTTTGGAATTAAATTACCTGCTAAGAGGGTCCATTTATTAACCCCTTTCTTATCCGTCTTGAGTTCCCCAAAGAAAGAAAGGACTGTAGAGATTCTTTGCAAGCCATCGACTACTTCCCATTTACCAAATTCGCCTTCAGCGACAAATACTGCTGGAATAGGAATTCCCAACAAAATAGATTCAATGAATCTGGTTTGCTGGCGTGATGACCATCGGAAAAGTCTTTGAAATGAAGGAGAAATAATCAGTTCCTCTTTTTCATACATACTCATTAATTCTCCGTATGACATATCCAATTTGTCGGTTTTTAGGCTGTTACGAGTCTTAGTAATCTCGTCTACCAATGCTTCATCGGATTCTGTTAACTGACCCATATAGTTTTCCCCTTTCAATTATTTATCCATGGAGCCCCACATGCTGTTTGCAGCGACATGTAGGCCTTTTTTTATGCGTATTGCAACGGCCCTTGGCTCCAGATACCGTCTCCTGATTTCTTTTTACTGATCCCGTTTTTCTTTGCAAGCACTTTAACCTTCGGAGTAAGGCTTTCGTAATCTAGATTTTTTTGGTTGACGCGTGGGGGTTTCTGTTCATCTTCTCAACGGTGTCATCTGTAAAAAGATTTTTGCGTGGAAAAGAAAACCGTTTTCTATCTTTAACATAGTCGGTTTTTGGCAAATCATTTTTTGGTTTCTTTGCGCGTATCGCTTTCATCGCTATTACTAATCGAAGACTCTAATTCTTCCATAAAACTTGTGAGCCCAGACTGCATTTGTTTCAAAGAACTGGAAAGTTGATTGAATATTTCTATTTGCTTTTCAACAGGTAAATCAGAATTATTAATTTTATTTATTATTTCTTTCGCCACTTTATCCAGTTGTGGCACAGTCGGCAATAAAGTTGAATTTACCAATGAAGACTTAAGCTGATAACCGTTTTCTACAATATTATATTCCGAATTTAGCCCTGCCATTTTTTCAATGTTATTGATCCCTTTAATGGTTTCATTAATACTATTAACCATAGAATCCGTTATTACAACCGAGTGCCCTCGATTATTATCATCGTTACTATTATTATGTTCATCTGTGGTGCGAACGTCTGGGTCCAGCTTATTTAACGCGTCCATATATTCTTTTTTTGTACCAATAATAGTATATAAGTCATACAAATTCATTGGATTATTTCTTATATTTGGAGGTAATACTGACAATAGGACAGAAAACTCATCTTTGTGATCCTGAACATTAATTGCTTTTAATTGTTTTTCAATGAGGTTTTTCTTATCCTCGTCTGTAACATTTACATTTGGATCATCTACGGCAATAACCGTTTTAGAATTTGGCTTTAGAAATGGCTTCATAACGTCAGGTAGGGCATTACCTGAAATATAAAATTCATTTGTCTTATTGACACGGCCTAATAAATAATCAACAGAAACATGAAAATATTCGGCGTATTTATTTAGCATCTCATAATCCAGTTGACGATTTCCAGTTTCATATTTTGAAATCGCTACTTGAGATTTTCCTAAAATATTTGCAAGATCAACTTGCGACATGTTTTTAGCCTCGCGTAAAGCTTTTAACCTTTTACCAATTTCGTTCATAATAGCTTCCTTTTGATAATTATAGTCCAATACGTCATAAATATGCTTATCTGTATTGACTTTAGGAATATTCCGTATTAATATAAGCATAGTCCAAATGGTTATAGAAAGGAGACGAAAAAATGTACCAAAATAATATTAGGCAAATTAGAAAAAAAAGTGGCGTTACTCAACAAAAAGTCGCAGAATTCCTACATATTACGCAATCAGCGTTTGCCAAGATTGAAAGCAAAGACCGACCTCCGATTGATATTGTATTTTCACTAGCGGAGTATTTCAAAGTCCCTGTTACTACTATATATTCCAAAGTGTCCTAACACTCAACAGAATATATATTACTATTTGGAATACTGAATGTCAATAGAAATCGTAAGAAAGGAGATAAAAATTTTTAGCGACTACATTAATAGTCAAAAGGTTGCCCAAAAAATCAAAGATTATCTGAAAATTGACGAAAGGAAGGAAACAGCGTGAACGGTTTACAAATATTCAATAACCCGGAGTTTGGAGAAATCCGAACATTCAAGGAACCGGACGGATCCGTCACATTCTGCGGCACAGATGCCGCAACAGCATTGGGATACTCAAATACCCGCGACGCGCTCATCCGTCACTGTAAATCCGATGGGGTCGCGAATCACGACGTCATCGATACCCTCGGCAGAAAGCAAAAGGCAAAGTTTATTTCGGAGGGCAACCTTTACCGCCTGATTGCAGGAAGCCAGCTCCCCGGCGCGGACAAGTTCGAGCACTGGATTTTCGACGAGGTTCTTCCATCTATCCGTCAGACTGGATTTTATGGCACTCCTGCAACAATTGATGCTATGCTTTCCAATCCGGACACAATGATCAAAATGCTGACGGCCTACAAGGAGGAAAAAGAGGGACGAGCTGCTGCTGAGACTAAAGTTAAAGAGCTTACGCCGAAAGCAACCTATTGCGACCATATGCTCGACAATCCGGGGTTGGTGCCTATTTCAAGCATTGCGAAAGATTTTGGTATGAGTGCGAGGGCCTTGAACAAAATGCTGCACAACTACGGTGTTCAGTACAAGCAAGGCGATCAGTGGCTTCTCTACGCGAAATATCAGGATTGTGGCTATGTCGGAAGCAAACCAGTTGACATCGTTCGTAAAGATGGCTCCCCCAGTGTGAAGCCGCAAACGCAGTGGACTCAACTCGGCAGGAAGTTTATTTATGATCTGCTGAAAAGTAACGGAATCTTGCCTATCGTTGAACGGCCGCCTTTTATAAAAAAGAAAGCTACTGCAAAAAAGAAAAGAGTGGGTTAATGGACATGCCGATACCTCGCATGCGTCTTTTAAAAGAAGCCGCCGCCGAAATTAAACAGTTAGACCCGGAAACAGCGGTTACACCGTATTACATACGTCAGCTTGCCATAGAAGGCAAAGTCAAATCCGTTATGGCCGGCCGGAAGCGTCTGATTAACCTTGACGATCTTCTGAATTATCTGTCATTCTCGCAAGAAACGCAACCCGGAGAGATTCACGGAATCAGAAAAATTGTATGAAAAAGGACCCTCTGTTTAACGCCTACCAAGCCAACAGAGAGCCCACAACCCCGCCGTAGCGGTTATCTTACATAAAGTGTACCATAGCCGCTCCGGCTTTTCAAGAGAAGGAGCGATAAAAATGAATTCTAACGAAAAAAAAGCAGAACTGAACACCATTTCTTCAGCGGCCCAGCAAATCGACATCGGAGTGACACACTTAGAATTGACCTATGATCTACTCCAAATTCTTTTCGACGCAGCCGAAAGTGAATTTTTGCCGGCTCATCCGGGAAGTGCAACGGAAGAAATCGTTCTTAAAAGGCTTAGCATGTACGATTCCGCCGTTTCTATTTTGCAGGACGCCATGAAAGATGCGCTGACAGAACTGCAGGGCGGACGAAATTCCCTTTATAACGGTATTCGGAAAGGCGGCGCGGCTGTATGACGCAGGATTCAGTAACGTCCTCAAAGAGTGTCGAAGAAAAAGCATACGAATGCTTCAATGATATCGAGGGACAAATCTATTTTGCTGACAGACTTATGCAAGGATTCAAGGAACAGTATTTCGACACGAGCGAAGAAGCTTTTCAATCGAATGAATCCGCAAAGGCAGATTTCGTTTACAATCACGAGTACATGGCTGCACAAGTCCAGGCAATCAGTGACATGCTGTTTGATATTCGTTTAAAATGTGAATTTGTCGCAGGAAATAGAGACGATCCAATCATTGCCGCTCACATTCGTAACGAAGATCAGATGCGCAGTTGGCTGCGCGACGATGAGGACGAAAGAAAAAAAGGAGTGACGCCAAATGCCTAATGGTTCGGCAAAAAACGATAGCGGCGGCGATTTTGTTCCGATTGTTTTAACTAAGAAAATTTTTAAAAAACTGGATAAACAAAGTAAAGGAAAGTTTATTCCAAGCACTTTCAGCGTCAAAAAATTGTGCAACGTTGGCGGGCATCCAGAGTATTTTAATCAGATAAGAAATCGCATCTTTAGGGAGCTGTCAAAAGACAGTACCGTGGGTGATTACATTTATCTGAGCCCGGAAGATTTAGAGGACGTATGGCTTTCATGGAGGGGTGCGTTTTTCCTCGATGAAGTCCTAACAGGATATTTCAGTACTGAATTTATCCAATATGTCGTCGAAATAGGCCGCGACATAGACAGATCAAAACGTGCCGATTATGACTTGCACAAAGAACTGACCGGCATGTCAACGTCCGATCTGAAGGATTTTATTAACCGGTTTGATGAATACCTGCCTGGAAGCAAAACGGATAAAGCAAAACAGGATCTTAAAGAGTTAGCCCAAACTGAATTGGATGGGCGCGGCTGGCTACATTGTCTAAAGAGAGGAATACATATATGAATTACAAAAAATTGCTTGATCATTGTGAAAAACGGGCTCGTGTCTCAGACAACTTTTCTTCCTTGCAAACGGAGCTTGTGCTTCTGAGAATGGAAATCCGATGCACTATGCAACGGTACCTCTCCATCCGTGATGAAATTCGTGATTTGGAGCGCCGGCAAAAAAAGCTAAAGGACAGTGGCATCACGGTTTCACTTCTTGCTCCGTGGACCGAGAAGCGGAAGAACGACTTGCAAAATTTTCATAGATGCCTGGTAGCTTGCGGTGAACTCGTGATGAGCGCCCTTGATATCTGGCAGGAGTGCGGCGCCACGCTAAAAGATTTGTGTAATTTCTGCAATCGGAAGGACTATGAGGATGTCAGAAGGATGGTTGAAAAGTATTCAGAAACCAAATTCAGCGATATCATGTTCGTCCACAATCTTGATTATCCGGTGTCGGATCGGCATGAATGGCTCGAAGACACCGTTGACGCGCCATTCACCCATGCCGTGAAGGAATTTATGCTTGATCGGATGATCAATACCCCGGAAGGCCATAAGGCATCCGACGAAGCTATGAAAGCCGTATTTCCCGATCTATGGGAAAACGCTCTGGTCCGGCAGGTGGACGAGGATGGCAGCGAATATTTTACGGATCGGGAAGGAAACAGAATTGACATTGAAAGCAGCAGGTGATTTCCGCAATGGAGTTGTCAAAGTCCCAAACGTTTGGAAATTTCCCTCCCGAACTGAAAGCAACCCCTCAGTGGGTGGTTCGAAGAGGAAAGCAACCTGTCAATGCCAGAACCGGGGGTAACGCTCAGGCAAATAATCCAGATACCTGGGCGGATTTTCAGACCGCCGTGGAAGCGCTCCGGTCTGGCGGATACGATGGGATCGGCTTTGAGCTCAACAACAACGGCATTGTCGGAATTGATAAAGATCACTGCATCAATCCTGAAACCGGCGAAGTGGATCCGGAAGCGCTGAAGATGGTAGAGCACCTTGACAGTTATACGGAAATAAGCCCCAGCGGAACCGGATTACATATCTGGGCTTACGGAGATATCCCAATCGACGGAAGAAACAACCGCAAGCTGGGTATAGAAATGTATAAAGCCCGGCATTACCTGACCGTTACCGGGAATGCTTTTGGACCTGTACGGCCTTTGGCGCATCGTGAAAAAGAAGTTGCCGAACTCTATGTGGAAGCGTTCCCGGACAAAGCGGTGGTCCTTCCTATGCCCGCTATAATTTCAGACAACAGCTTACTTGAAATCGGCCTGCAGCGCGACCGGGAATTGATTGAGCGTTGGAGCGGAGCCCGGAAGAACGGGAACGAGTCTTCCGACGACCTGTCGCTCATGAATAAGCTAGCTTACTGGTGTAACCGAAATGTGGATCAGATGGTGGCGGCCTTTTTAAGGTCGCCTTACGCTTCACAAAAAGATGAAAAGCACCAAAAAAAAGCAGGGCGGAAAGACTATTTGCTGAGAACTGCTCAAAAGGCAGCAAATGAATGCGCCAAAACAGCGGCAGAAGACAACCAGCATTACAGAAGAAAATCTGCACAGGAAGACTTTCAGGTCGTCATAGGTAGCCCTGTCCATTTTATTAACCCGATTGAATCAGCCGCGGCCTTAAAAAGATATACGCTGGATGATATGGGCGCGGCCCGGCTTTTTGCAGATACCTTTCGGGGAAGGGTCCTTTATCTTCCTGAATATAAATGCTACTGGGTTTATGGTTCCGGAGCTTGGCAGCAGGATAAAGGTGATCTCAAGGTCCGTCAGCTGGCAAAGGAAATGGCGGATTATGTTCGCGAGATTATCCCTCCGCCACCTGAACCCGAAAAAGCAGTAGAACCGGTTCCGCTGGATCAAGCTGATAAGAAAAAGGACCCCTGGGCGGCGCATCGGAAGCATTATGGCAAGTACCGCTTTTTAGGATACCGAAAAACCCTAATTCAGGACGCACAAGATGAACTTGGCGGGCGTGCTGTTGATTTTGACACTCAACCGTTTTTACTTAACATGAAGAACGGGACCTTTAATCTTCAGACCATGGAGTTACAAAAACACGATCCAACTGATAAGCTGTCCAAAATGGCAAATGTGTCCTATGACCCGACCGCCCGCTGCGAACGGTTTGAGCATTTCGTCTATGAGATAACCGAAGGGCTGCATAGCCGGGCAGACATACTTCAGAAGGCGCTTGGGTACTCTCTGAAAGGTGAAGCAAACGAGGAGTGCTATTTTACCGCAATCGGCCAAAAGACCCGCAACGGCAAAGGAACGCTCTTCGATACCGTGTTGAATATTCTCGGAAGCTACGGGGCTCAAATGGATTTTAATACCATAGCGCGTGGTGGTGCCAGGGATGGCAGCCGTGCGACGCCGGATCTTGCGCGCCTGATCGGGATCCGGTTTGCACTTGCCAACGAACCGGAAAAAGGCGTTTGTATCAATGAAGCGCTATTAAAGCAACTTACCGGCGGCGACGATATTACCGCCCGCCCTCTTTACGGCGATTTGATTGAATTCAAGCCGAAGTTTAAATTGTTTGTGACGGCAAACAGCAAACCAACTGTTTCCGATGACAGTTTATTTTCCAGCGGGAGAATTAAGCTTTTGCCATTTACCCGACATTTTTCTGAAGACGAACAGGATGCCAATCTGAAAAGTAGTTTTCGGACAGAACAAGCTAAAAGCGGCATTTTGAACTGGATGCTGGATGGATACCAGTTGTATCTTCGGGAGGGGCTAAAAGATACCGAAGAAATGAAATCTATGGTTGCGGAGTATCGCCGCGAAAACGACTACATTGGGCAGTATCTTGACGACAGATTCAACTTCTCAGCCAAGGGGATAACTACCCTGAAAGCACTCCGCTGCGATTACGCTTCATGGTGCAGTGTTGTCGGTACGAAGCCATTAGGTCTGAAAGGATTTAAGGAAGAACTGGAAAAACGCGACGTGAGCATTAAATTCATCCACGGTAGGTACTGCATTGATGGTGCCATAAGGGATGGATATGATTACGTAGAAGAAAATACAACCTGAAAAAAGGGTGAAAACGCCCTAAAGGGTGAATTTTGAGGTGGATTTTAACAAATGCTGGATTTTCTCCCCTGTATGTTGTAAAAGTCTTAATGCGTTATATAGAGAATACAACGGAAATCAAAAGCACCTTCATTTTTCACCTTTTACTCGAAATTCACCCCGACGAGGCATTACATTCCTAATTGATCATTATAAAAAGGAGCGTGTTGATTGTGGACAAACAGGCGCTAAAAAAAACAGTTCTAGAATACATCCGAAAAGAGAATGACGTATCTTACGCAGAGCTACAATGGCTTTTTGATCGGCAAGGATTTGATTACCGCGGCGAATTTGAAATTTTCAGCCCGGTTAATGAAAATGTTGTTTTCTGGACCGGATGGAATCGCGAAGCTATCGACATTCTGAATGAACTGAAATCTGAAAATTTAATTGAGCAGGAACCGGCCCAACTGCTGGTTTATCTGATTGACGGAGCAGGGCCGTCCCTTCCCCTTGTCCGTAAGGCCGCAAATTATAAAACGCCGCATTGGCTGCCGCTGGTGTTCCTACCGGTAAAAGGAGCGTCATCGGATGGCAGATGAAAAGCTTCCAAAAGACATAAAACAAATTTGTCTCTGGTATGTACGCGGTTATGATCGCATGGTCCGCAATTATCTTAGCCGCCGGGAGAGTGTAATATATTCTTCGCCATGCCCTTACGCTACATACAGCGACGGAAAAGAAGAATGTCGGCAATATTTCGGTCATGGCAGTATTCCAGGAAATCCGACGGAAAGCAAGCAGGAACAGCTTGAAGAAATCGAGGGCTTGCCTGAAACAAAGCGAATGCGTTCGGTCGAGCAAGCGGAGCTCTCAATCGGCGATGACGTTCAAAGTGAGGAGGTCCGTCAAAGGCTTAGGCAGGGGGTCCTTCTAAACTGCCGGAGCGGGAGAAAATATCCTTTTGAAATTTTAAATCTTTCGGAATTCAGCAGAATGGATTTCTATCGGCGGAAGGATCGGTTCTTAATACAAATAGCCCAATTATCCGGCTTGATTTGAAAGTTGGTACTGTGCGCGCATTTTACGGGGTACAATTATTACAGTGAAAAATTTGCTTACAACTATTTTCTTTCTCAGACTCGCCTCCCGGTGGCGGGATCAGTAGCCGGGACTCCTCCTTGAATAGCGCCGTCCGGATTGCTACGGGCGGCGCAGATATGTCAGCGGGCGCGGCAATAGCCGGGGCCTTCCGGGTCGGAACCTGGCACTGACACCAGCTACGTAACATGATGGTCCTAACTCACGCCCGGGGAGCCGGGCAAATCAAATATTCCAAGGCTGTCCGTGCGTGTGCGGGCGGCCTTTTGTATTCATATTTGTTTTGGGCATGCTTATTACGAGGTGAGTTTATGCTGAAAAGAACGTTTTCATATTCCTTTGAAATGATACGAATTTACTTGTTCCACTTCTGGCACTGGTTCAACAATCGACATCTTCCTACGTATCGGCCAGCTAACGATTTCACCCGATGCCGTCGATGCGGACGGGACATTCATGATTTCACTGTACCGGATGAAGTCTGGAATAGAGTCGCAAAATCCACAGACTGTTTCTGTTATGATTGTTTTTGTGACCTATATGAACGCAGAACAGGGCAGAGCTGGAGGATGACATAAAAAGAGACCGGCCTCTACTGCTATAGAAGCCGGTCCTTAAAGTGTTAGCCGTTACCTGATTGGAAGCAATGGTCGCACTTCTCGTATCCTTTTGGCGGGGTATCATGCAGATTTTCGTTAGTATACTTTACGTTGCATGTACTGGGTACAGGATACTTGTGGACTTTGTCATTCTTGACAAAATATTTCATATTATCGCCTCCTTTGACAGTATTATAGCACAGTCATATACCGAATAAAATATATTTTTAAAGAATTTATAAATTTTAGCCGGACGCCCATTGTGGCGTCCATTTTTATACCAAAAGTGAGGTGACCGACAGTGTGCAGTCCGGAATGTGTCTGGAATCAATATCGTAAGACCGGAGCGTGGGTCTGTGCGCTGCCGAGGTGTCCGTATGAGGCGGTGAAAAGTGATGCCACAAAGAATAGAACGTCCGTGCAAAGCGTTCTTATGCCCAAACACAACGAGCAATCCGAACGGGTATTGCGACGAACACCAGGCGCTGGCACGGGAACGCCGCGGCAGTGCAAGGAAGCGCGGATATGATACGCGTTGGGAGAAGTTCAGAGCGCGGTATCTTCGGGAGCATCCGCTGTGTGTGGACTGTGAAGCAGAACACCGGCTGACCCCGTCAACCGAGGTTCACCATATTCACAGGCTGCGGGATTATCCAGAGCTGAAATATGCAGAGAGTAACCTTATGGCGCTGTGCCATCAGTGCCACAGCAAACGGACAGCCCGTGGTGAGTGACCCCCAAGGGGATATAAAATCCCTGCGGCAAAGGAAAAGAGGACCGCAGCAGCCGACAACGCAAATTTTTTTCCCAAAATCAATAAATTCCGGAAATGAGGTGTTTCAGACATGGCACGGCCCTCAAAACCGGTGTCTATGCTCGAAGGACACCGAACGATCGACGAATTGCAAGCCCGCCGCGATGCCGAGGCAGCAATGCTCACCGGGAAACCGATGGAAATGCAGTTTAAGAAAAAAGGTCATAAGATTGCGGCAAAGGAATTTGACCGGATTAAAGAGCTGCTTGCGAAGATCGGGAAAGACGATGCCCTCTATGAGCAGATCATTAACACGCATTGTTTGCTTGTGGAGGAATGCGAGCAGATTCAGGATATTCGGAATCAGTTTGTGCATTCAAAAGCGGAGCTGGCAGAGGACTATAACCACGACCGGACCAGCGATCCGGAAGCCGACGGTATTTCGGCTGCGGAATATTACCGTCTGCTGGCAAAATTGTCTCAGAGTATTATAGGCTGCGATAAGGAACTCATGGCAAAAAGAAAAATGCTTCTCGATATTGACAAAGAAAACGTCATGACGGTACAGTCCGCGCTCCGGTCAATCCCGAAGAAGCCGGAGGAAAAGAAAAAAACAGGCATGGCCGCATTTATGGAGCATAGAGCGGGTGGAGGGTAATGTTCGATGAAAAGAAATCCAACGAGCCAGTAGATTTCATTCAGCTTCTGCACCTGACGGATGATTTTTATGGGCAGCCGTTTGTGCTGCAGCCGTGGGAAAAAGAAATCATCCGGGATGTGTACGGGACGTTGAATGGCCGGGGATACCGGCAATACATTTATGCATACCTTGAAATCCCGAAGAAGAACGGCAAGACCACGCTGATTGCCGGGCTTGGCCTGTATCACCTGACGTGCGACGGTCCCGGAGGGCAGATTTATTGCTGCGCTGCAGACCGTGATCAAGCGTCGCTCGCCTACAACGCTATGCTGCAAATGATCGACCAAGATGAGGCACTGCAGGAAATCCTTCAAATTACCGACAGCAAAAAAATGATTCGTAACCGAGAAACCGGAACGTTTCTCCGGGTTTTATCCGCCGAAGCGTACACAAAGCATGGCCTTAATCCTACGATCGTTATTTTTGACGAACTCCACGCGCAGCCGAATCGCGACCTGTGGGATGTTATGACATTCGGCGCCGGCGCGGCCCGAAAGGAAACGCTCTACTGGATTATCACGACGGCCGGCGACGATCCGGACCGCACGTCCATCGGCTGGGAAGAGCACGAATACGCCCGGCGGGTACGTGACGGCGAGATTCAGGATCCGTATTGGTATGTTCGTATTTATGGCGCACAGGAGGATTTGAAAAAAGACGATATTTTTAAAGAAAATGTCTGGTATGCCTGTAATCCGTCGCTCGGTGTGTCGATTGATATTGATAAAGTCAGGCAGGAAGCCGTTGCCGCCCGGAATAGTCCGGCTGCGGAGCGGCTTTTTCGATGGCTGCGCCTCAATCAGTGGAACAAAAACAAGGCCCGCGGATGGCTGCCGCTTACGTCCTGGGACGCCACAACAGGCGACTGGACGCGGGAGGACCTTCGCGGTTGCTATTGCTATGGCGGCCTTGATCTTGCAACCACATGGGATATGAACGGATTCGCGCTGATCTTTCCGCCGCAAAAGGGCTGGAAAGATTATCGGGTGATATTCGACGCCTGGATCCCGGAGGAAAATATGAAAGAGCGCGTTCGGCGCGACCATGTGCCCTATGACGAATGGGCGCGGGGCGGATTTTTGCAAACGACGGAGGGCAATGTCACTGATTACGCTTCCGTCCGTGCACGGATTCAGAAATATGCGAAAATGTACCGGATCCGGGAAATCGGGTACGACAAATACAACGCAACGGAAACCGCGCTGATGCTGCAGGCGTCCGGAGTCAAGATGGTAGTTGTTGATCAGACAATTCTCGGTATGTCACCGTCCATGAAGGAGTTGGAAGTGATGTTTAAGACAAGCGAGAACAACGCTAAAAAGGGCGATCCACCGTTGATTACCCATGAAATGAACCCGGCGGCGCGATGGTGTTTCGGCAACGTCAATATCTCAATGGATGGGAAGGAAAATTACATGCCGATCAAAGATAGCAAGACGGAGCGCATCGACATTTTTGTAGCGCTGGTGGACGCAATGGCGCGTCTGTTGCCGCATATGGCGAGACGGAGCGCCTACGCTGAACATGGGGTGATTGCAGTTTGAAATTTTTAAGCAAAGTAAAGACTTTTTTCAAGAATCTTTCGACTCTCGCCCGCCCGAGTCCGGAACTGAGATCGGCACTCGGAGCGATCCTGTCGAAAGTCGGCATCCACATCAATGCAAAAAACGCCTTGCAGGTAACGGCTGTGTTCGCATGTGTTCGATTGATTTCGGAAAGCATCGCGTCCCTGCCGTTATTTTTGTACCGCAAAACAGACACCGGCAAGGAAAAGGCTACTGATTTACCGCTGTATGGCGTACTCCATGACGTGCCAAATCCTGAAACCGACAGCTTCCAGTTTTGGCAGGCATTCGTGGCAAACATGTTGGTCTATGGTCGGGGGTACGCCGAGATCGTCCGAAACAACGCGGGGCAGGTCGTCCAGCTCTGGAACATCACGACGCCGTTTGTCCGGGTACAGCGGAATTCTGAGACGCAGGAGCTCGAGTATGTTGTGACCCCATCCGGGGCGGAACAGTTCACCCTCCGAAAGGATCAGATTTTCCGGGTTGACTGGTTCTCAATGGACGCGCTGAATGCTTTCCACCCGCTGGAACTTGCGCAGAACGCAATCGGCTTGGGCGAAGCTGCGGAAGAATTTGCAGCCGATTATTTCAAAAACGGGACAAACGCCGGCGGGTTTATTACCTACCCGGAAGGCATGACGGATGAACAGGTCGAATCGTTCCAGAAACAGTTTCGGGGGAAGTATGAGGGCCTTTCAAATTCGGCCCGCCTAATTTTCTTAGAGCAGGGCAGCCAGTTTCAAAAGGCAAGTAACACCCCGGAAGAATCGCAGATGCTTGAAACCCGGAAATTCCAGGTAGAGGAATCAGCGCGGTTTTATAACGTGCCGCTGCACATGATCGGCGATCTCGACCATGCGACTTTTTCAAACATTGAGCAGATGTCCCTAAATTTTGTGATATACACGCTCCGCCCCTACCTGGTACGCATTGAACGGGCGATTGTCGCGCAGCTTCTAACGCCGCTCGACCAGCAAGCACTTTACACAAAGTTTTCGGTTGATGCGCTGCTCCGCGGGTCCTATCTGACCCGGATGCAGGGCTACGCGCAGGCAAGGCAAAACGGCTGGATGAATGCCAATGAAATCCGGGATCTTGAGGATATGGACAGCATTCCGGACGAGCTGGGCGGAAACGCTTACCTTGCGAACAGCTCGCTCCGATCCATTGCAGCACTTGCCGCGGCGCCGGCAGAGTCCACAAAGAGCGGAGGTGATAAAAATGGCAGTTGAAATCAAGGGATATATTGTACCAGATGATGACCAGCAAATTTACAGCCTTTTCGGTTATACAACAACGGCTCCAAGGGATATTCGGAAAGCTGTTCAGGATGCCGACGGAAAACCGCTTGACGTTGAAATTTCCACATGCTTTGGCGGAGATATATTTTCTGGCTCTGAAATGTATTCGGCACTCCGCGGGTATGCAGGCGGTGTGCAGATTCATGTTACAGGTCTTGCGGCCTCCGCCGCCTCCGTTATAGCAATGGCAGGGCCGTCCGATATGTCACCGACCGCGCAGCTGATGGTGCACCGCGTGTCTACTATGGCACAAGGGAATTTCCATGCGATGGATGATGCATCGGATAGTCTACAGCAAGCGGATAAGGCAATGGCCGCCGCCTATGTTGCAAAAGCAGGTATGACTGAAAAAGACGCGCTCAAAATGATGGACACTGAGACATGGATTACTGCTGCGCAGGCTGTAGAGCTTGGTCTGATCGACCGGATTTCGGAAGCAGCCACGCCACAGCTTTCCAACGCCATTGACGGTCTACCGCTTCCGCGTGCCGTCATTGAGAAGACCCGCGCCATGCTGGCCGAAAAAAAGAATCCTCCGGAGAATCCGGAGCCGCCCGAAGACAGATCCAAAGCGATCGCACTGGCAAACGCCAAGCTGAATCTGATCGCGAGAAATTATGAAATGAGGTAAAGAAAATGAATCTTATCGAAAAAAGGCAGAAGCTGGCCGCCATGATCACCGATGCCCGTACAAAACTGGATGCGGGGAATCTGGAAGCCTACAACAAAATGGACGCCGACATCGACAAACTCGATGCCGAAATCAAGGCGGAGGAAAAGCAGCAGGCCCGCGAGGACGTGCTGAAACAAATTCCGGAGTCCGCGAAAGGAAAGGCGGAGCCGCAGGACAGCGGAAAACCACAGAAGATTACCACGACCGCCGAATACAAGGACGCGTTTTTCCATGCTGTTCGCGGTGGGAAAGCGTCGCTGACCGGCGAAGAGAGAAAAATCCTTACCGACGTTATGACTACGGGAGCGGAAAGCAGCGGGATGCTTGTCATGCCGGCCGACTTGGAAACCTCAATCCGTGAATTGCTGGAGAAGCAGGTTGTTATGCGCCGGCTGGCTACCGTGATTACCACGACCGCAGACAGGAAGATTACGCTTGCGTCCGGCTATGGCGCTGCATCGTGGATTGACGAGGGCGGTGATTATGCGGCTACAGATGATACCTTTGAAAACAAAACCATTGGTAGCCACAAGCTTGGCCGTATCATTAAAGTGTCCGAGGAACTGCTTAACGATGCCGAGTTCGATTTGCAGGGCCACATTTCCTTGAGTTTTGGCCGCTCGTTTACGGAAGCGGAGGAACCGGCCTATCTGTCTGGCACCACCGCTGATGCTGGAAAACAGCCGGTCGGCGTGCTCACGGATGCGGAGACAGGCGCAACCACTGCGGCCGCAACTGCAATCACCTCGGACGAACTGCTTGATCTGTTTTTTGCGCTGAAAGCTGCCTATCGTTCCAATGCAACGTTCCTGATGGGGCTTGCCACCGAGAAGGCGCTGCGGAAGCTCAAAA
Organism: Caproicibacter fermentans; assembly: GCF_009746625.1. Taxonomy (GTDB): domain Bacteria; phylum Bacillota; class Clostridia; order Oscillospirales; family Acutalibacteraceae; genus Caproicibacter; species Caproicibacter fermentans. The sequence continues at coordinate 2,709 of NZ_VWXL01000088.1, read as the reverse complement.
ATAGTACGACCGGAGATTATATGTGGCAGCCGGGTCTGACGTCCGGACAGCCAAACACGCTTCTTGGCCGCCCGGTTGAGATTTCGGACTATATGCCCGACTTTGCCGCTGGAAACAAAACTATTGCGTTTGGCGACTTCAAGCAGTACACGATTAAGGATACGGTGGGGATGCGGATGCAGGTCCTCGACCAGCCTTACGCCGACAAGGGTTTAATTGGTTTTAAAGGCTATGAGCGCACCGACGGCAAGTTAATTATCCCCGAAGCGGTTAAAACGCTTGTCATGGCGGCGTCGTGATGAAAATTAAGATTATAACCAGCTGTGCCGGCCTGAAATTTTCGTACTCCGCGGGCGACGTTGTCGATGCTTACGCTGCAACCGCAAAAGATTTGATTCGGGCCGGGCACGCGAAGGCAATCGGCGGCAAGCAGGAAACGCCGAAGGGAGCTGAGACGGATGGTAAAGGTAATAACTCCGCCGGCAGCGGAGCCGGTAAGTCTGAATGATTTTAAAAGCTGGATGCAAGGATTGCCGATCAGCGCCGATCAGGAGCCGATGGTAAACAGCCTGCTGAAAGCGGGACGCGAGGAAGCAGAAGCGCATCAGAATGTTGCATACTGCGAACAGACGTTGCAAATAGCGCCGGACAATTTGTCCGGCGCTATAGTTTTGCCCCGCCCGCCGTTTCGCGACCTGAAAAGCGTTACTGCTTATATGGCCTACGGTACCCAGCAGGACGTGACGGCACTGTATGACGTCAACGATAACGTATGGCCGGCGGAGCTGAATCTGAAAGACGGTGCAGCCCTGCCAGACCCGCTGCGCGTCGTAAATCCGCTGGTGATTACCTACACGGCGGGCTATGATACGGTTCCGGAGAAGGTTAAGCAGGCGATTCTCCTGTACGCAACATGGGCATGGATGCACCGGGGTGGCGACGAGCCGGTCCCGGCGGCATTTTATGCTCTGCTGAGCAAGGGCCGGGTGGTGCCGGTATGATTAAAGATCCGGGCGAAATGACCGCGCGGATCCGCATTCAGGCGCCCGTGACGATCGGGACCGGGATCAATCAGCATACCGCGTGGGTGGATCTCGGAAACACGTCCGATACGGACCCGCCGCGGTGGACCTGGGCCAAGTGGGAAAACGTTCACGGATCTGAAGCATGGGTGGCGGAGAGCGTGCAGGCTACGGCACCGGCCACGGTCAGCGTATGGTACGATTCCCGGGTCAACCGGAAATGCCGGGTGCTGGACGATGCCGGGACCGTCTATGAGGTCAAGAGCTTCGACGACATCCGGAAAGAGCATCGGCAGATCGAAATGAAAGTGCAGGCGAGCGTGAATGGGTAGACCTTACGGCAAATCGGCACTGTCCGCGACGCTGATCGCCCCGGACATGAGCAAATACCTTGAAAAGATCGAGGCCGCGGGGAATAGCGTGAATGCAGCATGCGTAGCGGCCGTGGACGCTACCCTGCCCATCGTGGAGAAGGCCATGAAGGAAGGAGCAGCGCGGCATAAAAGGACAGGGGATGTCTACAATGCTATCGAAACCGAAAAAGCCAGCGCGGAGGGAAACCTGATCGTAGGTACTGTTGGAATCGACATGAGAAAGCATCCTGAAGCAAAAGAGGGCGTCTATCAGGAGTACGGCGATGGGCATTCTCCGGAGTTCCCGGATCCGTTTGTGCGTCCAGCCGTAGACGATAACCGCAAGGAAATCCTTGCAAAAGAACGCGCCGTGCTGAAAGAGAAGGGGGTGCCGATCGATTGAGTTGGATCGATAAGGTCGAGGAGGTCATGCAGGGGCTATCCACCCAGCTCGGGATCCCCTATGATTTTGAGCGGTTTTTGGGGAATAAGGACCAGCTCCCGGACGCCTACATGGTTTATTTCCTCGTGGACGATCCGGGCGTCGGATGGGCGGACGGCAAGGAGACGGCCCATGAGGCGCGGGTGCAGGCCAGCCTGTTTTTCCGGGACAAACGGTCCATGCTGACGATGCCGAACGCAATCGAAAAAGCGTTTATCGATGCGGGCCTATCCCGTGTCGGATCGGGCAGGATACCTTATCAGGAAGCCACCGGCCATTACGGCTGGCGCTGCGATTTTAGATCTTACGAAAGAAGGTAAATTATGAGCTCAGAATACGGCGAGCTTGTCAATCTGGATCAGTTGCACTGTGCAAAGATCCTGATTGATAATGCGGACAATTATCAGGCGGGCACAAACAATTATTTGGCGCCTGCCGCAGAGATGAAAAAAGAGGCCAAGGTTGATACGGCGATCCGCTATTACGACGGGAAGCCGATGTTTTCCAGTACTACCGAGGCCGCGACTGACGTCACTCTGACCGTTTCCGGGGTGCCGAGCAAAAAGGCGGCGGAGCTGACCGGGAAGCCTTATGACGCAACGCGCGGGATTATGATCGATACCGGCGACGCTTCCGAGACACCCGATTACGCGATGTCGGCGCGGGCAGAACTGGGGGATGGCGGATATAGGTATTATCAGTTCCTCAAGGGCAAATTTTCGATCGGTGCCGAAACCGCTCACACAAAAGAGGACAAAACAACGGCTAAGGAACCTCTGATTTAATCCGCCCCTCTACCGAAGAGAGGAGAACTCTGGTAAAATAGAACTATCAATTCACAGGCGGTGCAGAGAAATGAAAAAGCAACAAACTTTTACGGATATCGAATATA
>NZ_VWXL01000087.1 GCF_009746625.1 Caproicibacter fermentans | reverse complement strand
TGGCGAAATGAATATAACCACCTTCGCCCACACAGTTCTCTGGATAATTTGACGCCGGCAGAATACGCCATGAAAATCTCAGGTGATTACTAACTTTCTATCTGGACGGCTTTTGGGGGCAGGTCAAATTCAATATCGCAATGGCCAACGGTTATCTGTCAAAACCGGAAATTATTCTTGTAAAAAACCGCCTATCGCAATGCCTCGTATTATAGATAACGGTGGCAGTTTGGCAAACAGTGCGAGCATAAAGGCATATTTTTGTTCGGAATACGTTGTAAAAGGGATTGCTGAAAGTACGGGAATTTCGTACACAAATTTAATCAATGGAAAATACAAGCTGCTGTTAGAGCCGATCGCGTTTTTTACGTTTAACGGTCAAAAGTGGGCCATGACTGCTACGGAAGCGGCAAAATATGACAACCAAGTTGGCGGAAAGCTTCGGGCCAAAATGGTATCGCTTTCGCATCAGAACCTGCCGCTTTCGATGTTTCTCGAATACGCAGACTTAGGTTTTCCAGCCTATAAGGGTTCCACGACCAAACGGTGTTCCAATGATACCATCATTTCTTCCCTCGGTCTCGGCGTTGTAAGGTTTACCAATGCTCCGCCGCCCCCTTCCGATCAAAGTGGTTCCGGCTACGAATACCGTGTGAACACGGATGTCATCACACCCGTTTCACTTTCTGCATCGAATGAAATAAACCCAAAGGGCACGGCTTCGGTCACTTTCAAAATCAATCGCAGCACGTACAGAGTGAATAATATCGTCATTCCCGAAGGGGAAAGCCAGTTGGTGTGGGTCAAATGGCGAACGCCTTCCACACCGCAGACGCTGACTGTCACCGTCAACACCACCAAAGGATCACTGAGTCAGAACAGCATTCAGGCGAAAATCGTTGACCTATCGGGAAAAGATCCGCCCGATCCCAAGGCTACCGATACAAGAGGAAGCTGGTCGGCAGTCAGCATCCCGTCGAGAGCGGTAAAAACATCCGCGTCCTGGAGCGTCTGGTGGGCGAAATGGCATGCCAACTGGGTCTGGATTGAAAATTGGAAGTGGGTCGGCAGCAAGAAAGGTCATTGGGTGGATAAAGGAAAATGGAAAGACGAAGGCTGGTACGACTTTGCCCGAAACAACTATTCCGCTTCCCTGTCCGCAAACATGAGTCTACTTCCGGACGATAAGGTTCCAACCGCTTCCGGAAACCGGATGAAATCCGGATATGGGGTGAAAATTACGGCTTCGGCATCGGTTTCCACTTCCGCGCCGGTTTCCAACTATACCACGGCGCAAACAGCCGTTTCCTATTTTCCTGAATTCAAATATCAGACCTATTGGCGGCTTTTGGAGCTTTCGGCAAGCGGAAGAAACGCCCGATTTCAATTCCGGAATAACAAATATTCCACCTATAACCGCAGGTCGCATTTTGTTCCAATCTGGTTTCCTGACGGTGCTTACACGGTCAACACCTATATCATGGATGTTTGGACGCCCGCAGGAATGCTCAGTGCCAACACCAGCAGCTCCGTACAGATTTCCGGGTCGTTATATGCCGACTGGCATATCGGCATAACGGATTAAGAAGGAGGACGCGAGATGGAAAAAGAACAGAAAACCACCGACATGGGAGAACATGCTTCTGAATTATCCAGCGTCAGCAGCCGGGAATTCCGGGTGCTTCTGGTGGAAGCGGAAAAAGCACCCCGAACCGCCGTAATTTCCAACAATCTGGATGGTTTGCAGACGGCGGTCGGCGGCATGATTGAAATTGTGGATCTGGACGATAAGACCTGCCTTGTCTGTAACGAGGAAGGGAAGCTTCTCGGTTTGCAGGGAAACCGGCGCGTCGGAGACGATATCATCGCCGGAACCTTTTTCCTCTGCGGGATGGATGATGACGGAAACACCGTTTCTCTCTCAGATGAACAGATTACGCAGTATTCCAAGCAATTTCAGGAACCGGAACACTATACGGATGAGCAAGTACAGGATGCCCTTTATTTTGAGGTAACGGCCTGTGACAATCCGGATGATTTCATGAACCGCATGTCCGGAGACGAGGACGATTTGGAGCGATAGAAAAAGTAATGCTGGGCCGCGCCGGAAATGGCACGGCCCTTTTCCGTATTTAAGAGAAAGAAGGGATCAAATGGTCTTTCCGATTATCATGATCGCCGTTTGCCTGCTGATGGGCGGCGGCGTTTTTTTATATACCAAGCTGTCAGAAAAGAAAAAAGCAGTTGCAAAACAGGCCGCGGATAACACGGCACAGATCACCGCGAATGAGTTTATCAATGTCAAGGATATCCGTGGAAAGTTTCTATATACCCGCGACGGTCTCGCACTCTGCTATCTCAAAATCCTTCCGATCAGCATCGACCTGTTCAGCAAAAGTGAGAAAAAGCAGATCATCCGGCAGCTTACGGCCAATTTGTCCAGCGTGCAGTATCCGTTTAAACTCATCGCCGTATCCCGCCCTGTGGATATTTCGCCGCTTCTGTCCGAGCTGTCTGCGGAACTGACGGAAAGCGGCGAAATGAAGCAAAAAGAGCTTCTCAAACAGGAAATTCTGGAAATGGGAGGCTATGCTCTATCCGGCGAGGTAGTGGAACGTCAATTCTATCTTATCTTATGGGATAAGGCCGGAGAAAACGCAGAACACGAATTGCTCCAACGGTTGAAATACCTGTCCGGCTACTTCGGTGACGTGGGGATTCAGGCAGAAATTCTGGAACAGCAGGGCATCGTGCGTCTGTGCAATCTGGTCAACAACCCGTCTTATGTGCATCTGGAAAACGCCGATTTTGACGCCGCCATTCCGGTTTTGGAAAACGCGGGTGAAAAATGATAGGTCTCTCAAAACCGGAATTTCCGTACAAAAAAGAATCGCCGGAGGTGTCAGGATGATCGGAATAAAGAAAAGTGAGAGCTTCATTCCCGTGAACGAAGCCCTGCTGAATGTCATTGCCCCGATGGGGCTGGAAATTAAACAAAACAGTCTTGTCGTTGGGGAGAATTCCGGCAAGGTGTACGGCATAATCCGGTATCCTCAAAAGGTGGATGTGGGCTGGCTGTCCAAAATCACCAACATTCCAAGCACCATCGTATCCATTGGGATCAAGCCGATTGACAATGGCGCTTTGATTTCCGCAATCAGTAAAAGTATCATTCAAAACCGCGGCGCAGCCGACGGCGCGAAAGACCCCTTGACCCGCCAGAGAGCGGAGAAGGCTGCCGAGGACGGCGAAAAGATCATGCTTCAGATCGACCAGGAGGGTGAAACGGTCGCCATGATGAATCTTTCCGTCATGCCAATTGCCCATGACGAAATCAGCTTTACTAAAGTATGCCGCCGTGTGGAGAGCGCGCTGAATGTTCAGAAATGCAAAATCCGCACGCTTGCCAACCTGCAAAAAGAGGGCTTTGAGACCATTTCCCCAACCTATCCGTCAAACCCTGTCATCGACAATATCACGTCGAGGGTCATTCCCATGAGCACCTTTGTAGGCGGATTTCCTTTCGCAAGCTCCGGTTTCAACGACGGCTCCGGGTACTATTTTGCCAAGGACAGCAATGGCGGCCTTGTGATCGTCGATACCTGCGCACGCGGCAATGACCGAACCAATTCCAACATGGTCGTCATGGGTGTGGCGGGAGTCGGGAAGTCCACGGCGGTCAAGCACATTCTGCTGTCCGAGTATATGAAAGGGACGAAGCTGCTGATTATCGATCCGGAAAGCGAGTACAAAGAATTATGTAAAAACCTCGGGGGAGACTGGATCAACGCAGGCGGCGGGAGCAACGGAAAAATCAATCCCCTTCAAATCCGGCCCGCTCCCCGCGATGAGGAAGACGAAACCGACCGGCTCTATTCCGATGAAGGAAACGGCATGGGCGACATGGCGCTCCACATTAAAAACCTCGAGATCTTTTTCAGCCTGTATCTGCCTAGCCTGACGGATATGCAGAAGGCTCTCTTAAAGCAGGCGCTGATTGAGCTTTACAATCAGTTTCATATTGATTGGGACACAGACATCACAAAGCTGAAAAACACGGAATTCCCTGCCTTTGCCGACCTGCACGCTTTGATGGAAAAGAACTCGGCGGAACACACGGACAATACGGATTACCGTGACCTTGCCCTATTGCTCGCCGATATCGCGCATGGCAGCGATTCGTTTCTTTGGAATGGATACAGCACAATTGAGGCTCATTCTCGCTGCGTCTGCCTTGACACCCACTCGTTACAGAATACGAGCGACAACATTAAGCGGACGCAGTATTTCAATCTGTTGACCTGGTGCTGGGAGCAGATGAGCCGCGACCGGACGGAACGCGTCCTGTTGGTTTGCGACGAAGCATATCTGATGATCGACCCGCACGTTCCACAGTCCCTTGTGTTTCTGCGTAATGTGGAGAAACGGTCCCGAAAATATGAAGCCGGATTGATTATCATTTCCCACTCGGTGGTGGACTTTCTGGCTCCGGAAATTAAAATGTACGGGCAGGCCCTGCTTGATATTCCGTGTATGAAACTGTTGATGGGCACGGATGGCAAAAACCTTGCGGAAACCAAAGAGTTATACAATCTCACAGATGCGGAACAGGAACTTCTGGAAAGCAAAAAGAGGGGCCACGCCCTCTTTGTCATCGGTTCAAAACGGCTCCACGTCAATTTTGAAATTCCTGCCTACAAATTCGCCTACATGGGAAAAGCAGGCGGGCGGTAACATATACGTTTTCGATTTGGCTGACGGATTGCACCGTCGGCCTTTTGTTTTGGGAGGCGGTGTGAATCGTGCTTGACCCTGTTACGGCAAAACTTTTAATGTATGCGGTAAAAACGGCGGCGGACCGGGATTCACGGCGGCAGATGCTGATTCTGATTCTGGCGCCCGCAATCGGATTGATTTTACTGATTGCCTTTATTCTGTACCTGCTGACCAATCCTTTTTCTCTGCTGTCGCGGTATCTGACCGGAAACGAAGCTGGCGCAGTGAAAGATTTTCAGAATGATTACGGCTACAACCAGACACTTGGCATCCATGAAAAAGACTATACCGAAGGCAGCGGAAAAAGCTATGATGGCGTCACGTTTGCCGACGGGCAAACAAAGGTGGTCTATTTTAATCAGCTTGACAACCGGTGGGCAAACAAGCCCTATGGCACAGATACCATCGGCTCCTGCGCCTGCGGCCCGACGTCAATGTCGATTGTCGTGTCGAGCCTGACCGGTCAGACGGTTGATCCGCCGACGATGGCGGAGTGGGCCTACGAGAACGGGTATTGGTGTTCCGGCAATGGCTCTTACCATACGCTGATTCCCGGTGCTGCAAAGCACTTCGGGCTTTCCTGTGAAAGCATCGGCCTGGACGAACCGCAGAAGCTGGTGAATGCTTTGTTGAGCGGAAAGCTGGTGGTAGCACTGATGGCAAAGGGGCATTTTACAACATCCGGCCATTATATGGTTCTGCGCGGCGTGACCAAAAGCGGAAAGATTCTGGTGGCTGATCCCGCGAGCGTCAGCCGAAGCAAGCGAGAGTGGGACTTATCCATCATTTTGAATGAGGCAAGACGCGGCGCATCGGCAGGCGGCCCGCTTTGGGCAATCGGGAAAGGTAGCTGAAAATATGGAACGCAATAAAAAAATAATTGAGCTTTTCTTCTATGTGTTTCTGGTAACGTTGGAAATCATCCTGCTGATTACCACACACGCGGGAAAACAAACAAGTCATTATTATCTGACGGGAGGCGTGGGCTGTGCTGTTGTACTTGACCGGAAATGACAAAAGCGGCTTGATTGACGCCGCGGCAAAAGAGAAAGAGCTGACGGTCAAAAAGCTGGTAGGCAAATTTTCGCTGCGCAGTTTTGTAACGCGGGACATGCGCAACTATGCCACGGCAAAGTATTTCGCCGTGGATTTCTCCTGTGTGGAGGAATCATTGGATGATTTTATCGTGGTGCTTCAATCTTTTCAGATGATGTTTTCTTCCCGAATCATCGTAATTCTGTCCGGCTGTGAAGCCATAGAGGAATCGGCAGGACGCTTAACTGCCATCGGCGTTGTGAATCTTGTTACCGTCGACACGCTGGACGCGGTAACGGGAGAACTGGCTGAATGCCTGTCTGATGATGGAATGCAAAAATATATCGTATCTCCTATTCCGTCGGAACCGGAACAGCCGGAATCTCCCGCCGAATCGGAGCAAATCGAACAATACCAATGGAATGCAAAGAATATTAAAATAGCCGTCGCGGGAGCACAGCGCAGAAGCGGTGTGACCGTGACGGCTTTTAACATGGCGGAATGGCTTGCGGCGCGGGGCGCTCAAGTCTGTTATGTGGAAATGAACACGCACCGGCATTTGCAGCTTTTGATAACAATATTCGATGCTGAAAAGGACGGAGAACACTACGCCATTGACGGAATCGACTGCTATATGACCAATGAGTTGGACCGGGATCACAACTTTATCCTCTACGATTGTGGGGAACTGCGCACGCTTCCAACCGTTTTCAAGGAAGCGGATATCCGACTGCTGTGTGGAAGTATTCTGCCCTATGAAATTCCGGCATTCCACAAGGCAGTGACGGCATGCGGCAGCTTGCCTATAATGGAAATCGGGCTATGCGTGCCGAAAGAATTTCAGGACTATTGTATTTCTTTGTTCGGAGAAGGCGTTCATATTATCGAAGCTTCCCATGACCTTTTTGCAAGCAATGTGAATGGGCAAATATATCTTCCAATAGTACAGAGATATATAAAATATTCTATCTCTACTCTTAAAAATCCTCACTAGTAAAACGGAACCCATGGTTGTGCTGCGCTACGTAAGCCATGCATTTCGCCACATCATTACACTTGAATTGGCAGATGTTCTCTTGTGACAATTTATGGAAAGCTCCTCCTGGCAGCTATAGGAAAGCGGAAACTCATTTACCGTCATCGTGGCAGTTCATGGCTTTCCTCTAATTAATTATCCGGAATACTTTACCATATTACGTCGCATAGCTGTTTGATGACTGCCTGCTATTAGCTTTCTTGCAAAAAAATCCCAAAAGAATGGCTTTATCTGCCAATATTTCGGGACCAATTTTAAGAGAGCAAAAATTTTCAAAGAGATGTTTAATTCAGGGAAAAGTAGGATGGTATATTATACTTAAATACGACGGCAAATTCTAGGAAGAAGCCTCAAGCTTTCATAGAGGACTTTTTAAGGCTGATTAGGACTCTACACCACCTTTATAACAACCAGTCTTCCCAGCCAGCAGGCAAACAGGGCAAGAGACAAATTCAGCCCGGCGTTTAAACCTCCCACCAGATATTCCCCTTCCGACAGAAAAGAGACGGTCTCATAACTGAAGGTGGAAAAAGTTGTTAACCCACCCAGAATTCCCGTTGTCAGAAATAGTCTTACGTCTGTGGAAATAGGCCATATGCTGTTGCTGGCCTCCATAATTAAACCCATAATGAATCCGCCTGCCACATTGACGATTAACGTCCCAATGGGAAAGTCTCCGAAATATTTAGCGGTGACACTTGAAATGATGTAACGAAGTGCGGCACCCAGAAAGCCGCCCAAACCGACAATAAGTATTCTGCTTAACTTCATTGAATAGAACCACCTTTGCAGCAAAAAAATATAGGCTTCTACTTTACCCTTAAAGTAGAAGCCATCAGCATAAATGCATTGTGGTGAGCCTCATCACCAATCTATTATGTTTGATATTATACAATTTTATGTGGCCTGTAAATATCTAAAAGCCCATAATGTTTCTCACAATTTAAAGTTATTCCATACATTTGCAACAAATCTGCTAAAATATGGGTGGTTTGAACAAACCTATTTTGTTTCCGTTGTTGCGTAATTTTTCTTAAGGTGTTATACTACAGATCATTAGGGATGAAGCTCCCCTTGAAAATGTTCGAAATGCTGGAAACGGCTGATGGCTTCTACAGGAATGGTGAAGTCATCGGCTTTTTTTGCGCTGATTTTCAAGGGGAGTTCTTTCTATCTTGTAATAACGGTTGGTGAGTAAATGGAGAATGGTATCAGGAAATTTATTGAAAGTGACTGGATGAAAGTCCAAAAAATCTATCAGCAGGGAATTGATACAAATTTAGCGACCTTTCGTACGGCATGCCCGCCCTACCAAGTCTGGAATGAGGCGCATCTGCAAAAATGCCGTTATGTTTATGAAGAAAATGACAGCATTCTTGGCTGGATCGCGCTATCGCCTGTTTCAGAGGAAACTGCCTATTCCGGTGTGGCTGAAGTCAGCGTTTACATTGAAAGAAGAGCAAAACATCGCGGAATCGCCACATTATTGCTAACACAGGCTATCGCATCGTCAGAAAAGGAAGGAATATGGACTTTGCAGGCGACTATCATGCAAAACAATTATTCCTGCATTCTCCTGTTTCGAAAATGTGGTTTCCGAAAAGTTGGCTTCCGCAATAAAATCGCGCGGGATCGTTTCGGCATATGGAGAAAGGTTGTACTTATGGAAAGAAGAAGTAAATGTGATGACTTTGACTGCTGCTGTGATTCCCCCGGTGTTCGCCCGTAAGTGCCTACCTGTTTCTCTCCAAACCAGAAAAGCTTAAGAGTACCAAAGCAAGAAGCGCGCAGCCCGCACCGAAATAGAAGGTCGCGGCCGGTGCCACCCGGTCCCAAAGAAGACCCGCGATCAGGTTTGCGGGCAAGGCCATCAGTCCCAGAGAAGCATTGAAAAATCCATATGCCGTACCGCGCTGGTTGTCTGGGACGACGCGGGCTACCAGCGCTTTGGATACACCTTCTGTCGTAGCATAATAAAAGCCGTAGAACCCATAAATGACCCAGATTTGCCAAGCTTGATTTGCAAAAGCGAAGCCAAGGTAAGAGACGGCGTAAATCAGCCATCCGGCCTGCATGACCTTAATCCGTCCGATCTTATCCGACAGCGCTCCCGCAGGTGCGGACAGCAGTGCATAAAACAGATTGAACAGCGCGTATACAACCGGGATGGCAATCACGCTGACACCTACGTTCTGAGCACGCAGGATTAAGTAGGAGTCACTGGAATTTCCTAAGGTAAAAAGCAACATGATCAGCAAAAATCCAAGGAATTTACCTTTCAGAAGCGTCCGGCTGAACGGAACCTTCTGAGCAGACCCTTCCTGCGGCTGCTCCTTAACAAAAAATGCGATCAGCAAAAGCGTTACGGCGGAAATCAGCCCGCCGATATAGAAAATGATCCGGTACCGAATCGCATTTTGAGCAAGCAGCAAAAGAATTCCTGCAGTGGCGAGAGGACCAGCGACAGAGCCGAAAGTATCCAGCATACGCTGGTAACCGAAGGAAAATCCCATTTTTCCTTCCTTCGCCGACTGTGCAACCAGAGCGTCCCTTGGCGCGTCCTTGGTGCCTTTTCCGATTCCGTCAATAAACCGGAGCGTAAAAGCCTGCCATGCTGAAAAGACGAATCCAAACAGAAACCGGCTGACTGCCGAAAGTAAATATCCGATGAACACAATTGTTTTTCGTTTTTTCAGCTTATCGGATAAAAAACCAGACAGAATTTTGAAGACGCTTACAACGGTTGTAAGACCTCCTTCAATCAGCCCGATGGTCTCTTTGTTCATGCCCAGCACGGACGAGTAAAAGACCGGCAGAATGGGCTGTATCATGTCCTGCCCGAATCCCCCGAAGAAAGCCACCCACCCGAGCGTACGGACATTGTTCCGTTCCCGTTTCATAGAATCCACTCCTTTAAAAATAAAAAGACTCCTATTATCGTAAAATAATAGAAGTCATTAACCCCGGAGCTGGGATAAAAGGCGAACTTCATCGCCGTTTTAATTTCTTTCAGTTTAATCCTGTTCTGCCATTTTGTCAATTTTTATTTGAATCGTAGCTTTAAAGCAAGAAAGCCGAGGAGAACCTACTTCCGTTCTTGCCAATGCCGACCCGGAGTGCTATACTGTCATTAAAGGGATGAAGCTCCCCTTTGGAAATATCCGAATCGCTGGCAACGGCTGATGGCTTCTACAGGAGTGTAGAGACCGTCGGCTTTTCTTTTGCGAAACCGTGATTTTCCAAAGGGGAGTTTTTTATTGGGCAAAGGAAGGTGCTTTCATGGCTTTTCAGAGCATTTTATTGGATCAACCGGAAGGCTGCCGGGAGCGGTCGGATTGTCCCACTTGTTTTTCTGACCTTAATCTGGATCAGATTGTTAAGGCTGTCACCGCAGGCAAAGAGGAATATAACCTGCAGTCATTCTTTTATGCCGCGCTGAACGAGGAAAATGCTATTCTTTACCGGCAAGACATCCTGAAGGACCTCGAAAAGCAATCTGTTTTTTCCATTCTTCAAACTTTTGCCAATCAAATGAAAGAGGTCCGCAAGCATGTCGCGCTGTCTGAAAAGCTCTATTACCATTACAGCAAGGAAGGCTGGTTTTTACAGGCGGTTCGAATTTACTGCAATGCCGTCTCCCAATTGGCCGGCAGTTTAAGTGCGGCGGAGCTGCATTCCGACGGCCTGAAGAATTTTTGTACGTATGGGAACGATGTGATCCGCTCGGAAAGCTTTCAGACCTTGCAGGACACGGCGGAGCGGCTGAATTCCGATTTGTCCGCCATCCAGTACTGCATCCTGATCCGGGGGAACTGTGTCAGGGTCCAAAAGTCCGAATCGGAACCGGATTACAGTCAGGATGTGGCGGCAACCTTCGAAAAATTCCGGCAGGGCGCGGTGAAAGATTATCGGATCACCTATAAGCATGAAAAGGGAATGAACAGTGTAGAGTCAAGAATCATCGAATGTGTAGCGAAGCTTTACCCGGAAATATTCACCGGGCTCGATGACTTCTGCACCAAATACAGCGATTTTCAGGAGCCGAAGATTCGCGATTTCGACCGGGAAATTCAATTTTATGTCTCCTATCTGGAGTATATCGCTCCGCTCAAGCAGAGCGGGTTGGAATTCTGTTATCCGGCTGTTTTGACCGAGTGCAGGGATATCCATGTTGAACAGGGGTTCGACCTTCTCCTTGCGAAAAAACTGCTTTCATCAGGCTCTGCCGTTGTGGCCAATGACTTCGAACTGAACGGCAAGGAACGCGCACTTATCATTTCCGGGCCAAATCAAGGAGGCAAAACGACGTTTGCACGCGCATTCGGGCAGATTCATTATCTCGCGGCCCTTGGGTATCCGGTACCCGGACGCAGCGCAAAGCTGCTCCTGTTTGACCGGATTTACACACACTTTGAACGGGAAGAGGAAATGAAAAACCTGAGCGGAAAATTGCAGGACGACCTGATCCGCATCCACGCGGTCTTGAATCAGGCCACGGCCAACAGCATTATCATTATGAATGAGATATTTTCCTCCACGACGCTGCAGGACGCTATCCTTCTTGGGAAAAAGGTGATGGAGCAAATCCGTCGGTTAGAGTCCGTCTGTGTTTTCGTGACGTTTATCGATGAAATGGCAACGCTGAACGATACGACCGTAAGCATGGTTAGCACGATCGTTCCAGACAATCCGACGGAGCGAACCTACAGGATTATTCGGAAAGCGCCGGACGGACTGGCCTATGCGCTTTCCATCGCGGAGAAATACCGTCTCACCGATTCCTGTATCAAGGAGCGAATCCAATTATGAAAGTCTTTTTAATGTATCGGGATCGTGACTTTGAACTGAAAAAGGAACTGCCGTGGAATCAGGAAGCCCTTTTTCAGGATCTGGAGCTGGGCACTCTTTTAAAGACTATGGCGCAGGACGACGAATTTTTATATCAGGTTTCGAAGGAAGCTGTTTTCACCAGCCTGAACGACCGCGAATCGATCCTGTACCGGCAGGAGATTCTCAAAGACTGTATGGCGAATCCCGATGTTGTGAGGCAACTGTACACCCTTTCCGTTCAGGCTCAGGAAGCGCCGAAAGGGCATTACTGGGGAACGTTCGTCCATTTTCCAAATGCGATTCTGGATTCATCCGTCGAAGTGATGAGCGTTTTAATGGATATTTTGAAATCCATCCGGGCGGTGGGAGACACCCACTCCGGCGCTTTTGTATCCGGCGGCTTTCAGCGGTTTTGGGAGATGATCCGGGAAGAACTCAGCGACGACTATTTCGAAACGGTTCGGCAGCATCTAAAAGATTTAAAATTCAATGGCGGGGTATTAATCAGTGCTGAACTGACCGAAGGAAACAAAGGAACCGATTACGTCCTGCGGAAATCCGCTCAGACAAAACAGAGATGGCTTGAACGGCTCTTCGGGACCAATGCACCGGCTTTTTCGTTCTATATCACAGACCGTGACGAAAGCGGCATGAGAGCTCTTTCCGAAATCCGTGACGAGGGCATCAATCTGGCCGCAAACGCGCTGTCGCAGTCAACCGAACATGTTTTAAGCTTTTTTGAAATGCTTCGCACAGAGCTGGCGTTTTACATTGGCTGTATCAACCTGTCGGAGCAGCTGCAGCACATAGGAGAACCCTTGGCGTACCCTGATCCGACGGATACCGGGGAGCGGTATCACTGTTTTCAAAATTTATATGATGTTTGTCTTGCATTGACAAAAAAAGAAAGTATAATTGGTAACAACCTGAACTGCAATGACAAAAGTCTCATTCTGATCACCGGTGCCAATCAGGGAGGAAAATCCACATTTCTCAGAAGCATCGGTCTCGCCCAGCTGATGATGCAGTGTGGGATGTTTGTTCCCGCTGAATCATTTCAGGCAGGTATCTGCACCGGTCTCTATACACATTACCGGCGGGAAGAAGATTCCACTTTGGAAAGCGGAAAGTTGGACGAGGAACTTGGCCGAATGAGTGAAATCGTGGACCATTTGTCACCGAATGCGCTGATTCTTTTCAACGAATCTTTTGCCGCGACGAACGAGCGGGAAGGTTCCGAAATCGCCCGCCAAATCGTCCGGGCTTTGCTGGAAAGGCAAATGAAACTCTTTTTTGTAACGCATCTCTACGAATTCGCGCATGACCTTTTTGTGCATAAAACAAGTCAAATGATTTTTCTGCGGGCTGAACGGCAGGACGACGGCCAGCGTACGTTTCAGCTTGCGGAGGGCGAACCCCTGAAAACCAGCTTCGGCGAGGACTTATATGAAAAAATATTCTGTGAATCAAAACAGGGAGGCTGATTGAGAATGAGAAATATCCTGATTCCAATCGACGGGACGGAGCGAAGCATGAAAGCCGTCGATCTTGCAAAATCGCTCTACACCCCGGAAAGCGTCAACATCGTCCTTCTGATGGTCCGGGAAGATATCGGAACCATGTACTCCGAAACGGAGATGGAAAAAGCCAAGGCGGAGCTGAAATCCACGCTGGATGCGGTGGCAGCGCAGCTGGCGGGTTACTCGGTGAAAAAGGAAGTCGTTGTGGGACGTGCGGGCGATGAGATTCTGGAATGCGCGGATCAAAATAATACCGACATTATCGTCATGACCAAATCGACGAAAAACGGCTGGTCCCAGATGATCGGTTCCGTCGCGACGCATGTGGTAAAATACGCGAAATGCATCGTCATGATCGTTCCGGAAAACGGAGCGTATGAAAAGGCGGCACGTAAAGCGATCAAATGCAATCATATGGATGATATTGTCACACTGGGCGGCCAGCTCAGTCTAAAGCCCAGTTCCTGCCATCTTCCGGTTCAGGCGGGAATCTGTGTCTATCAGATCACTATGATGGAAGGCAGGCTTCGTTTGAATCACCTTGCCTTTAATCCGGACGGGGATATGTGGAACCTTCCGCCCAAAAACAAACAGCCGCAGCATTATGACCTGAAGCAGGGCGAGGACCGTGAAATCCGCGTGGAGATCTGTGTCGATTACAACCACAGGGATAAAATCGAAATCGTCAACCCCAGCATGACAGCCCCATTAAAATTTCATTATGTTGTCCGCTTTGAAAGCTCTTTTGACTGAGACAGCACGATATCGTATTGGCTATCATTACTTAACTAAATGCATTATCAGAGAATTTACAGATTCAACCCAGTAATATGATATCTTCTTTACTATAATATACTCTTTATTAGTGCAATGACAATCTGGCTGCAAAAAAGATATAGGTCCGCCCCTTTTTCAGGGGCGGACCTTTGCTATGTTCGTAGTCTTTTATAAAAACTGTCAATATAGCTATTGTTGCAAGAGAGGTATCCTTATGGCATCGTATGAACTTCGACAAAGAATTAGCTCGTATCTCTGCTGGATCGGGACAGGATTGAGATCAACTATGCGATGGCAATTCTGTAAATTGTTTTTTCAGTGTGATTCCTTTATAATAATTGTATAGTCGAAAAGTGACGACTTATAAGAGAATTTGTCGGGAGATGCGCAACATGCTGATCTTTTTCCTATCTATGCTTGAGACAGACGAGGACAAAAACAAATTCACCCTGTTATATGAGAAATATCGCAAGCTTATGTTTTATATTGCCAACCAGATTTTGAAGGACGACTATCTATCGGAAGACGCAGTGGAACAAACATTTGTTAAAATAATTGAGAATTTAGACAATATTTCGGATGTGGATTGTCACAAAACCAAGAGCTATATTGTTATAATGGTTAGAAACTGCTCAATCAATCTTTATCGGCAACGAAAAAGCCATCCAACAGTTTCACTGGATGAGGATTTAGAAATTGCCGATGATCAGCCTTTTGCAATAGATGAAGCAGATGCGCTGACAAGATCAGTCGCACGTCTGCCAATAATCTACAAAGATATCCTTACGCTAAAATATGTTCAGGAGTTTCCAAATGAGGAAATTGCAAGGATGTTAGGAATCTCGGAACCGACTGTCCGAAAGCGATTGGAGCGCGCGAAAGAAAAAATCCAGCAATTTTTGAATGAGGAGACAAGTGGAAATGCCAATTAGCTATTCGGAAGAATCCCTAAAAGTTGCCGTTATAGCAGCTGATCGTCTGTTCGTAGACGCTTTGCCATCCGACGGCGAAATTGATCATGAGTTTTCCAAGCGCTTTACGCGCCGCATGAATAAACTCATACGCACATATAGCTCTGGGAAAGCCAACATAAAGTCGCATATCGGAAGAAAACGGTTGATTGCTATCCTCGCCGCAGTTATTATGGCTTTCTCCATGGCATTGAGTGTGTCCGCTGTGCGGGAATCAATTTATAAATTTGTGTCCCAAGTTTATCAAAAATACACACAGATTTTTTTCAGTCAAACCTCATCGTCCTCTCACATAGAAAGCCTTATTTTTGAAGCTAACATCCCCTCATATATCCCCGACGGTTTCCAATTGGTTCATCAGGAAAAGAATGATATGATGATGCTCGAATATGAGAAAGGCAAAGACTTTATTTCATATGATCAGGAACCGCTTGAAAATGTATCCACCCGTATCAATACGGAAGGCGTCAAAATAGAAAATACTAAACTAAATGGGGCGCCTGCACAATATTATTCCAATAAAGGAATACAGAATCTGATCTGGTACGACGATCATTACATGTACACTGTATCGTCAACATTAGACCGTAAAACAGTCTTCCAAATTGCTGAAAGTATACCCTTGAAAAAAAATAAAAAATCCCCATAATTTTTGTCACAAAAAGCCTCTCTAATTTGTCTTTATGTATAGAAGACAAAATTAGGGAGGCTTTCTTATGTTATCTAAAAAAATCATTTCCTTTACAGCGAGTGCTCTAATCGTTTTTTATGCCGCATGTCCTGCTCTGGCTGCCAGTACACCCAGGTCGACTAAGGAATCTTCACCCATACACGTCGATTATGTTTATATCAATAGGGCCAGCAGCACCTTGAGTATTTCTAATGGGACAGCCCATATTTTCGGGTATGTGCAAAGGACAACTTCCGGAAAGAGAATTTATGTGGAATCCACTCTTGAAAGTTACTCCGGCGGTTCTTGGAATGAAGTCGCAAGTTGGTCCGCATCTTCGAGCTCCTATTCGGCATCAGTATCTAAAACCTATAGGGTTTCCGGCGGAACTTATCGCGTCGCAACTTATTACTCTGTGAGCGGCTCGAGTGGTTCGGAGTCAGATACGCTTTATAGTAAAACTGTCTCCTGCTAATTGACTCCTATAAGCAATAGCGCTTTAAGCGCCTACTCATAACAAATGGAAGAAAGCGGTGAGTCCATTGGCTTTAGAATAAGCAATACCTCTTGTCCGCAAAAAACGTGAAATATTTTACAGGGAGAAATGAAAAATGGAAAAACTAAAATTAGCAAAACACGCAGTTGCAAAATCTATTCTTTGCTTGATGATTGTTGGATCTATGGCAGTATCTACAGGAATGAGTGCTTTTGCATCTGGCAACTATAAAGACAGTCGTTACGCAACAAGATATTCCGGTGATGGATCGGATGTTGTTACACCGAGAAGAGCAAAACAAGACAGTACAAAATCTTACATTTATAACGACAAATCCGACTACTATTTTTCTTATGTGAATGTCGTCGGATGTAATAAAACCGGAAACGGAGAATGGTGTACCGATGAATATAACACCTTTGTTGCAAAAGGAAAATCCAAAAAAATCGGAAATACTGTGCGTAAGGACGGATATGATCATGCACGATTAGCCGTCAATCCGGGGCCGCAGAAAGAGCAATACGTTTCTTTTCTGTGGAGTCCTGATAGTATCTAAGGAACCTCTGAACAAATGGCGCAGGAAGAGGAATTCAGAGAAAAGGGATTCAAGAGGCGTTCCAAACTGAATGATTACGTCGAATTTCAACGCTATACTCCTGAATTTATTTCCACTTTTGC
>NZ_VWXL01000086.1 GCF_009746625.1 Caproicibacter fermentans | reverse complement strand
CAAAAGTGGAAATAAATTCAGGAGTATAGCGTTGAAATTCGACGTAATCATTCAGTTTGGAACGCCTCTTGAATCCCTTTTCTCTGAATTCCTCTTCCTGCGCCATTTGTTCAGAGGTTCCCTAAATATCTTTCCTCGGGTAACAAATATTTTAAATGTTGATCTCGCTTTGCTATTCTCTGAGGATTATCAGTATAGTGTAAAACCACATCAATTTCTGCATTTTCAGAAATGTTCTTCTGTAGTAACATTCGAAATTCATAGTCGGCTAAAGGAAATGAATAGCCAATAAATATTATTTTATCTGCATTCATTAGTGCGAAGCTTGCGGATTTCCATAAATTTCTATAGAGTTGATTATCAATAGATTTTATCATGGTAGGAGTTATTATTTCTGGCTGAATTAACACAGAATTTCCTTTAGAGGATTTCTTGCATATCAAACATTCTTCAGAGGATGAATCATCAAACAAATATTTCCCATATGGTTGTTTCTCAATTATAGAGAGCCCTCCGCAATCTAAGCATCTGAACCAGTTAATGGAACCATGCAGCTTAATTAGTTTTACGGACTTATCTCGTGAAACTCTCTCTTCCTTTTTTGAATCAAATTTGTAGTATTTGTCATTCAAGCACAAATTATAATTTATCCCACTTTTATTTAAATAGCCTTCCCAAAGCGTATCCCAATTTGTTGAAACTATAGTTATATTATCTAAATTTTGAGATACAAAGCTTATTACTCTTTGGTATGCAGGGTGTTTAAAAGAATGTTCCATTGTTTTTTTTCCAAAATAATATGTAAATAGACGTAAAATTGAATGCCGAACGCTATCCATATCTAAATAGGTATACTTTTTATTATGCTCCTTTAAAATAATGGCTTTATCAAAAGATGTAAAAACATCTTCCAAACTTACGTTAAGATGAATATCAACAAGTTTTTGCCGTATTTGTTCTTTTAATATTTCCAAATTTTTAAAATAATCGTTTAAATCTACGATGTATTCTGGCCTCTCAAAAAGTAATGAATGCATTTCTTTCGTAGCCAATTCAGCATCTGTACTCTTTAGTGTTGTAATTTCGCCCCACTTTCCGAGAAAATTATTAATTGCTTCAAACCGAGTTTTTGCTTCCAGAATGTTGATATAGCTCTTATGATATATATCGTAAGAGTCCCCATAAGAGTATAAAAGATATAATCCTACTTCAATGAAAGCTCGTAAAAACTTAATACTTTGAGGCTCTGCCTTTATATCAAGAATAGACCGTTTTTCTGGAGCCAACATTGCATCGATGATTTTATTTTGTATTGGTAATTTTGCTGGGGCTGAGAAACCAGCTCCAGTAATCTGGCATAAATTTCACACCATGATTTGATATTTTGATACCATTCAGGAGCATATACACTTACTGCATTAAGAAAATCTTGGATTAAAGAGTTCAACGGTCTAGTATTTACCTCATTCCATTCTCTAATTTTGCAGTATAAAAAATGTATTGCTGCAATTAAACTAGCATCTGTGGTTGGTCTATTACGGGACACAATCCCATACCTTGTTTTCATAGTAAATGGAATAGAGTCGTTATAATTGCTAAAATTGTTAATATCATTTTTTATAGTGATATAGCATTGCTTACAATCGCAAATGTTATCAAAATAGTCTTTAACATAATCAGAGGAAGATTTTTTTCCACTAAAATAACCTTTACTACTTAAAATGCTAGCAGCTTCATCAAACCTTAATCTTCTATGAATAGGGTAAAAATAATATTTATTGACCGGTAACCCACCACCGACTGGAGTTATATTCCTCGCTTCACCATACCCAACCGATTGTGCCACACCATATAATCTGTGAGTAATTTCAGTATTACAAAGAAGTATAGAATCATATCCGCCATATGCCATAATCGGTTTTTTCCCTATGGTATCAAATACTTTTAAAAGTTCGTAAAATGCTTGTCTTAAATCATAATTGGCATCAAAAGAATCAAAATCATCAATCCAAATAAACAGATAATCATACCCATTGATATTATATGTACTTTTTATCTGCTCTAAATATTCTTTTTTAAGTAAGGATTCTTTGTCCAGAACCAATTGGGCAGCTAAGTCATAAGTCTTTTCTCCAATATTTAAGGAAACATATTTTTCAATGCAGCTCTTGTTAATACTTAGCCATTTAAGATTAGTATTTCTATCATATTCATTTTTTATCATAAAATATGGTGCAATGAGGAATCTAGGAATTGGTCCAACTTTAGCAAATTTTAAATATTTATCATATTCTTTTGTTTTAATAAAACTGTCAACATATGAAGTTTCAAATTCCCATACTTTTTTAACCAATTCATCAATTTCACTTTCAACTTCATAAACTTTCGGTGTCCGTTGCTCATCAATTATAATATTAGCAAGTGCTTCCGGCATGCAATTAAGATATTTCTCAATGGATTTTTTTAAGTGCATTCTTCCCTTTTTGTTTTTCGCTTGAAGGGCTGAAATGTCATGTTGAAAAATATGGGTTTGAGGGTCAATAATATATTGCCGTTTATGTACCGAAACTAAATCTGCAACTGCCGCCCCACTATAAGCTACAATGGTAGCATTAAAAATGACTGCGTCAAATTCATTTTTAAATTTGACAAAAGCCTTTTTATCTGTTCCAGTATTGTATCTGAGAATTCTTAATGGTGAATTCATATTGTCACCCCCTTAATATAATTGATAACACTGGCTTTTTGAACGGTCCAAACATCCTCTATGTGTTTTGGCCTCAATACATATTCAAAAAAATCGTTTTCATAATTGTAAAAATATAATCCTATGCCCTGCTCAGTACAAGAATTTACAACTGTATTTATTGCTCTATCAGTTTTGGGCTTTGGAATACATATTTCAAGATAGTCAAAGCATATTCCTACACGTAAAGCTTGCTTAATAGCTCTTTTCCAATCCGATAGTTTGAATTCAATAGCAGATACTTCATGTGAAATATTGTTGTATTTTACAACATCAATAGAACGGCTAAACACAGGGACTTCACAGATAAGTTGCTGATTTTTTTCTTTGAAACTTTTCAAGAAGGATTCCCTAAGTTCTTCTTCGCTATAAGCATAATTAGTCATCACGCATTACCTCATCTTTAATCAAGGAATTTGTGGTATACTTCGGATACTTTGTATATACATATTTGAGTATTTGTTTAGGATATAATGATATAATCTTTTTCTTAAATATCTCCAGTATGGACAACTGATCTGGATCTAATGGAAGTATTTCTTCTTCCACGTATTTAATTCCTTGAGTTGCAATCTCATACTTCATATACTTCCCATCTTCTCTCACGTGACTTTGGCTTTGTTCTGTCATCTCATCAATAAACGCATCTTCTTGCCAATCGTCGACCTCTCCCATCTCTTCTGAAGCATTTATATCAGTCACTTTAATAAAGCCAAGGCCCCGGAAAAACTCTATTTGGTCATATAATTCTTTCGAAAAAGGCCCATAATTATATGCAAAGAATTCCGGCAATTTGTCAGAGTTTAATCCTTTCTTTTTCAATAATGGTGCTATCTCCTCATTAAATAAGAACATCATTTTTGTTAATCGAATAGCGCCTTTAATTGGCTTCTTGTTATCCAAATACAGTAAAAGTAATAAGTAATCCGATCCTATTAATTTACTCATATTCTATCTCTCCATACATAAAAAATTACGCAGATAATACCATTGGTAAGTGGCGAACAATATACAAATTTTGCTGCTTAAATTCTCAAATCTATAATAGCCCAATAACTGCCAATGTTCAACCACAAATTTTAAAACTTCTCTATTGAAAAAAGTAAGCGGTATTCTCATGTCGTTTCCTTTTTAATTTCACCGACGAAATTATACACGATTTTGACCCGTTGGACTTTTTCGCCGTTCTCAACATGGATTTGACCTATCACGATTTTGTCAATCAGACGGTGAACAATCGCTTCGTCCAATTCTTCAACGGCTGCGTACTGGCCGATTTCCTCAATAAAAGTCCGAACATCCTTGCTACGATCATCGACGCGGCTGAGTGTTTCCATGATTTCCTGTGTTCGAGTCTTGCCCTGTGTTTGCTCCTGCTCAAGTTGCTCTGTCATCACGACAAAGCGATGCTCCGTTAGAATGCCCTTGGATTTATCTTCATAGAGGCTCATGAACAGCTGATCAATTTCCTGATTACGCGCTGTCAAGGCGTTCAGCTCTTTTTTGAGCGACATTTCATCGACGTTTTGTTTCTGTTCCAGCTTTTTGGTGAGTTGGGTATAGAAAGCATCTGAATCCTGCAAGGCTTTCCGGGCATGTTTCTGAATATCGGCTAATACAAGGTTATATAGGTCACGAGCTTCAATCTTATGGCTGGTACAGGCGTTTTTCCCCAACCGGTTATAGGTTTGGCAAATGTAATAGGACTTGTCGATTGGCTCCCGCTTTTCCTTGGTGACGCGGTTAATATCCATACGGCCCACCTTTTCATACCGCGCCTGCATGGATTTCCCGCAGGTTTCGCAATGAAGCAAACCGTGAAACAGATTATAGAAGGGACAGGCGTTGCCTTTCATGATGGGCGGGCGATGGTCGATCAGCTTTTGCACCCGTTCCCACTGCTCTTTACTGACTATGGCCTCATGACAGTTTTCGATGATTTCCCATTGGTCGCGAGGAATGGCATTGACCGTATTGGAACGGATCGCCTTCTGGTGAGTTTTACAAACAACATGAGCACCGTAGTAAACAGGATTCCGAAGAATCATGCTGATAACGGAACCGCCCCACGAGTAGTAATTAATGTCTGGATTGGCTTTGATTCTGCACCGCGTAATCGGTATTTTGCGTTCCAACAGATATTTAGAGATACGCATGTTGCCCCATCCGTCCGAAGCAAGGTCATAAATCTTTTTGACGATGGGCGCAGTCTTCGGGTCGATAATCAAATGCCCATGATCCTTCGGGTCACGTATCAGACCGTAGGGAGTGGTGCCGCCTAAAAACTTGCCCTGCCGGGAACGCGTCATCCATCCGGCTAAAACCTTTTTGGAAATATCCCGGCTGTAGAGGTCATTTAGAATGTTGCGGAATGGAGTAATGTCCAACTCCTGCTTGTTTTGACTGTCCACACCATCCGTAATGGCAATATAGCGCACATTATGGCGCGGAAAGTAGATTTCGATGTAGCTGCCCGCCTCGATATAATTGCGTCCAAGGCGGGAGAGGTCTTTGGTAATCACACAGTTGACTTTGCCCGCCTCGATGTCGGCAATCATCCGCTGAAACCCGGGACGGTTGAAATTGCGGCCCGTATATCCATCGTCCACATAAAAAGAATATTCGCCCATGCCGTTCTTTTCCGCGTAATCCTTCAACATTGCTTTCTGGTTGCTGATGCTCATGCTTTCGTTATCGCGCCCGTCTTCCATGGAAAGACGGCAGTACAGGGCGGTGGTCGGATAGATCAAATTGTTTTTCCTGCTCATTTTACGTTCTCCTTAAATGAACAGGGACACGATACCTAAAGTGTACCATGTCCCCGCCGCTTTTTCAACGCCTTGCCGGTACTTATTGTGATTTATGATTTATCCAATGCTCGAACCGGTCGCTGACTCGTCGCTCGATTACCTGTTGGAAAGCGTCTTGCATACTCTGTTTTCCGCTGTATTCGTGAACGATAATGTAACGGGGTTTTGCTCCTTTCGATTTACTGGAAGAAGCCACAGATTTTTCGCAATGATTCATAGGCGAGCCTCCTTTGAACGTTTGGATTGAAAATTCGGGCAATCCATTACGACGGCCCGGAAACTCTGCTTGCAGCCGTGGACGCATTTCCGGCAAAGTGAGTTGTATGTCATACGGTTTCGGTGATTTAAGAAAAGCTGCCATTCCAGCTTGTGTTTTTTGCTCATTCTCGGCATGAAAGCCACTCCTTTCGTCGCTCAAATGGATAGATGAATTTTCTGTAGCTTTCCGGTGCTGTTTTCGGGAAAAATCGGCCCTGTAAGCCCCATCTGTGAAGCGGGGCATTATGGGGATAGGGGTAGGACAGGCAGACATAAAATGTTGTGTTCCGGTATTGTTTCGGTGCGGATTTTATCGCTCATGATTGCATCCCCGATCTCTGGACTTCTCCAACTGGGCAAGTTCATTGGCGGTTTTACGGATTTTTCCACGGCCTGAATATCTGTGCGCATGGCTTTCATCTGTTGATACCGGGAGCTGTTTTGGGCAGCAAGGCGTTCCACTTCGGACTGCCAATGCCTCGGCGTAATCTTCTCACCGGACGCTTTAAGATCATTCAGATACCGCACGGCGGCGTCATATAATGCAAGTTCCACACTGTGCGCATCTTGAAATTTTCCCCGCGCCCTTGGTTTCAGTGCGGCAAGCCGCTGGTGGAAAGCTTTGTTGTCGGAATACTGCTTCCACATGGAAAGCCGCTTGTTCAATCCGTCGATCTGGCGGGCGGTAGCGGCAATCTCTCCGCGCAATCCGTAATATTCAGTTTGCATGGCGGTCACTTTCGTGTGAAGCTCCTGCATGGAAGAAATGCCGTTTTCCTGCAAAAAGTTGAACAGCGCGGTGCTCTCTTTGAGGGCCTTAACTTTGCCGTATCGGGTGGTGGGCTGAATTACGGTTTGTGCTTGTTGAAGCTGTTCGCAAATGCTTGGTTTTTGCTCCGGTTGTGCCGCCTGCTGTTTCGACCAATTGTAAAGGCGGGTGATACGTGCCTTGATTTCTTTGAGCAGCCGGTTCTGTGCGGCAATTTCCCGATTGACGGTGCCTTTTTCAGTGAAAATCCCCCGGTACTCCATCTGCGTGGTCGCGACGCCCATATGAACGGTAGGAATCTTCTGTACGCCCTGACGGACATAGCTGCGGTGGTCGATTCGCTCCGGCTTGCCGATCTGCTCCAACGTGCGGTTACAGGTATCAGCCCAAGCTGCCCGCCACACTTCGGCTTTGCCCGGATCGTTCCAATCAGTAGTATCAACCCGGTGGCTTTTGAAACCGCCACTGGGAAGTGGAATACGCTGACCGCGCGCATCAAGGTCATATTTCTTCCGGCACTTCGCGCCCCATTCGCCGCGCTCAGTCAGCGGGCGCAGGATGAGCATGATATGCGCGTGCGGGTTCCCGTTGCCTTTATCGTGAATAGAAAAATCCGCACACATGCCGGAAGCTATAAAAGTATCCCGGACATAGGCGCGAACAAGTTTGATTTGCATATCCCGGTTAAGCTCTGCTGGCAGGGCAATTTCGATTTCGCGGGCAAGCTGGGCGTTGCGGTTTTTTTCGATCTGCTCCACGCTGTTCCAGAGGGTGGAACGGTCGGAAAATTCGGGTGGGGCATGGGCAGGAAGAAGAATTTCCGAATAGACTACGCCGTCTTTTTTCGTATAATCATGGGTGATGCCATCCCACTCGTTTGTGAGCTTTTGTCCGCTGCGATAAGCGGCGGCGGCAACGGCGCTTCGGCCTTGACTGCGTTTGATAATTTTGATACTGCAATGGTAGATGGCCATAGGCAAAAATCCTTTCGACGGTGGGCATAAACAAAACCTCACGCTGGGTCGTATTCTCCGCAGAGAATTCGACGCGGCATGAGGTTGCACAAGAGGTTTGGAGGGCGTAGCCCCCATCGCGCCCGTCAGGGCGCAACGGCCTCGCAGAGCGCACAGCACCCGCAAGGGTGTATAAGTGCGCCCTAGTATAATTACACTAAGGGAATGGAACGGTACGAGAGGACAACCACTCCCCGCGCAACAGGCTCCCATAGACGCAGCCGGTCATAGCGTTTAAGCTGATACCAAACAGGAATAT
>NZ_VWXL01000085.1 GCF_009746625.1 Caproicibacter fermentans | reverse complement strand
CAGCTATATTCAATATCCGTAAAAGTTTGTTGCTTTTTCATTTCTCTGCACCGCCTGTGTCTTGATAGTTCTATTTTACCAGAGTTCTCCTCTCTTCGGTAGAGGGGCGGATTAAATCAGAGGTTCCTTAGCTCGCAGCCCCGGTCCAGCATGTCTCGGATCGCCGAGGTGATCTTCTCATGGCTGTCGTCCAGCACCTCGTGGGCAATCATCGTACAGCCGTATTCCCCCATTTTTTTCTGAATCACCGGCGTGAAGGTATCTTCGATTCTTCCGTAGTACACTTCGCCGCCCGTGGTCACGAGGCCGTATTTTTTCGCTCTGATCGGCGCCAGCTTCAACAAAGGTTCGTTTCCGGCAGTTTCCCTTGCGCGCGCCATCTTGTCCTTTTCGATGACGAGAGGGATGACGCGCGTGCCGCAAAGAACATCTCCTTTTTTCACGGGAAACCCCGAAAGTCTTGTGGCAATCATCATTTCTCCCAAAGTGTTGATCTCGCGCAGCCTGTCTAAATCCACCAGCAGCAGCCCGTCCCGGTCGGCGATCAACTCGATTTTGCCTTCCTTGGGCGCCGTAGCGTGCATTCCCGGCCCCTGACAGACGGCGCGCAGGATGTCCGCCGCGTCGTTTTCATGCAGCATGGTTTCGTCGTTTTCCCAGATATACACATGGTCCTTGCCAACGCTCAGCAGCACCGGTATATCCTCCGGCCTGATGACATGCCCCTTGCGAAAGACGGCGTCCTTTACGACGCCCCGGACGATCCGGGTAATATCGTGGCACAGCACCTGCCCCACGGCTTCTTCTGTTTTCATTAATTTCATGGTGTTGACTCCTGCAATTCTTTCAAGATTTTTATCGCTTCCCCGAGCCGCCTTTCCCATGCTTCCAGGGCCTGCGGGCCGGCGCATTTTGCCCTGCTTCTCTCAAAGCGTTCTTCCAGCGTTACTCCGGTCACGCCAAGCGTCAGCTTATCCGCCAGATAAAGAAGCTTTGCTTCCGGCGGCGGCGCGTCACCCAGATCGTGGTGACGCGCCACGATTTCCGCTACCCGCGGCCATCCGGCACGATCGAGCAGCTCCGCCCCCTTAAGGGCGTGCCCGTGCCCGGACGGACGGGCAATGTCGTGCAGCAGGCAGGCCGCGCGGAGAAGCCCGCGGTCCGCCCGCCGCATCGCGCCGGACAGCTCCAGCGCTTTTTCCGCCACGGCGCGGCTATGGGCTCTCACCGGACCGGGCGTGCCCGCCCGGTCAAGCAGCGACCGGATTTCCGGGTCTTCCGGATAGCACGCGGGCTGAAGACCCACGCTCTCCACCCGTAAGCCTCCGTCTCCGCAGGTCAGTACGGTGACTCCTCCCCACGGTTGCCGTACGGAAAGCACCGCGTCGGATGGGAGTCCCATTACCGCACAAAGCCAGCCCCTGCCCGCTCCTCCGTGCCCGATCAGGACAACATTCCCCCGGGTTTCCGCCAGGAGCCTGCGCACACAGCCGTCCATCCTCCTTCCCGCCCCTGTGAAGCTCTCGCCACCGGGCGGCGCAACCGTCCCCATATGCTTTCCGCGGGCGGCGTACTCCGCAGGATACAGGCTCCTGATTTCCCCAAAGGAAAGCCCCTCCCAAAGGCCCGGGTCCAGCTCCCGCAGCTCCGGCTCCTCCCGGACGGGAATCCGACCGGCGGCCAGCAGCCGCGCCGTCTGCACGCAGCGCGGCAGGGGACTTGTATATACGGTGGAAACCGCTTTGTCCTCAAACCACCGCCCAAGACGCCGGGCCTGAAGGCACCCCACCGGGTCCAGCGCGGCGCCAGAGTTTCCGGAGCAGATGTGAAAACCGTTTTCCGGCTGACCATGGCGAACAAAATAAACCGTTCTCAAAGAGGGTCCCTCCGATTTGTATTTTTATGGAACTCGCCCGTCTGAATAACGGGGTTTTCCGTATAAGGCAAAACCCCGTTGTCTGAGAGGCCCGGAGAATCCTAGTCTTCCGTCTTTTTAAAAATCCGCTGATAAATTTCTTTTACCGCCTGATTCGATTCCTGTACCATCCGGTCGTAGCGCCGGAGCAGCAGCTTTCCCTTGTCGGACAGCGACGTATGGCCGCCGCCCATGCCGCCTGGATGGCGGACGATTACGGAATAATCCAGCTGCTTTTCCATCTGGTTCAGAATCGTCCAGCCCTTGCTGTAGGACAGGTTCATCTGCCGGCAGGCTGTCCGAACGGATTCGGTCCGGTCAATCAGACGCAGCAGAAGCGCCGCGTCCGGCGTCAGAAAAACCTCTTCGCGGGCTAATTCGACTTTAACCTGAGGATGGAGCAGCTGCGCATTGTGCCAGGAAAGCAGATTCTGAAAATCCTCGGGCGTATCGGCGTCGAACAGAACGCCCTCGTCCTCCACCGGAATGCGCCTGAGCTGCGCACAACTGTGATCCAGTGCGCCGCGCAGGCCGTTTTCACCGTCGTACTGCAAAATTTCCGGCAAAATTCCGCTGGAAATCAGCAGCGGATGGCCCTCCTTGTCACCGCAGAGCGGAATGGCCACGTCCGCGCCGCTTTTCACCAGCGCTTCGGCCGTCCGGACGGTAAACAGCGGAATATCCACCGGCGTAAAAAGTACCTGGCCGCATTCTGTCAGCAGATACCGGAACCCGATTTTTGCGGAATCCAGCATCTGCGTGGAGGCGTACTCCGTGTTTCTCAGGCAGATAACACCCATCTTGGAAACATGTTTCTCGAGGACGTCCGCCCGATTTCCGGTGACAACAACGACCGGATCGGCCCCGGCCTGCTGCAGCGTAAAAATAATTCTCCGGATTGCTGATATGGAGCCGACCTTCAGCATGGGCTTAAAGGCGCCCATCCGGCTGGACATGCCCGCCGCAACAATGACCGCTCCGGTTTTCATGAAATTCCTCCCTTCCCGTACCATGCGGTTCGCCTGATCCTTTCCGGCGGCCTCCGTTCCCGTAATTTTATAAGCGAACCGGACAAAAACGGAGAGACGATCAACGTTACAAGGACGTCCGGCGAAAACAGGACCGGACAGATTGAGAGCCGCGCCGGCAAAAACACAGGGGGAAAGCCGGCAAAACGTCATTCCCGCAGAAATACTCGCGTTATACACAGCCGTGATTGCCACGGCGTTCGGCAGCGGCTGCAGGAACGAACCCGGCTTCGCTTTGCAGAAAACGCACGGCCCGGCACTCCGCTTGAATTAGAAGCCGTCGGGCCGGACGGCTTTATTTTATGCGCAGGATGGAAGCTTTTAGAACCGCCTCCAGCTCATTGACCTTATACTGGTTCTTTTCAAAGGGAACCGCATTCCGGGTGGCAAGCTTTGCAGCCGCCTCGGCGGTTTCCTTCCCGACGGGCTTTCCGATCAGGTACCCCTCCGCTTCCTTGGCTTCCAGCGGAACGGGAGCAACGCCTCCCAACACGATCCGGGCACCCGTAAACCGGCCGTTTTCCGCGCGGTACAGGCTTGCGACGCTGACGATCGCGAAATCCACCGACTTGCGCAGACGGAATTTGTCATAATGCATGACTGCGCCTTGCACAACGGGGACTTCAAACGCTTCAATCACCTCGCTGGGCAAAAGCTGGTCGGAAACCCTCAGTGCGGCGGTACAGAAATCCTTTGCTTTTACCCTGCGACGGGTCGTGACAACGGTTGCGTCCAGCGCCATCAGGGCGGTGGCTATGTCGGAAGGATTCACCGCGTAACAACCGCAGTTCATACAGCGCTTTGCCTCTTTTTCCGCCGTGCCATCCTCGTAGCTGTATTCATCCTCATCGGCAAGAGTGCGCTGGGAAACCGGAAGCTCGCGCTGCCGATTGGCCTGATGTGCCTGAGTCCCTTCGCGGTCAAAGCGCAGGAAACCATCGTCCTGATCCCCCCTGCACTCATGGACGGGAAAGCCCAGATAACTGCTGATGTTTTTGGCCGCGTTCCCGCCGGCACGGATGGCACGGATGGCGATATCGGGGCCGGTGGCAGCGTCGCCGCCGGCGTAAACGCCGGGCTTTCTGGTCTCGTTATGCTCGCCCACCTCGATCAGCCCGCGGGCGGATTTGACCTCGTCTTTAAATTTGTCCCCCAGAAAATCCAGATCCACTTTCTGACCGGTGGCCAGAATGACGCAATCGGATTTCAAGGTAAAGAGATCGGAATCGTCGTAGGTGGGATGAAAACGGCCGTTTTCATCGCGGACGGACAGGCACCGGTTGGTTTCCATCCCCACCACCCTGTCGTTCTCATAAATAACTTTGGACAGGCCGCGTCCGTTGATGATCTCCACACCCTCCTCGAGGGCGCGGGCGATCTCCTCTTCGGTAGCGGGCATTTCCTCGCGCTGCTCCAGACATACCAGCGTGACCTTTTCGGCGCCCAGCCGGACAGCGGTGAGCGCGACGTCCATGGCCACGTTTCCGCCGCCGCATACCAGCACGTTTTTATCAATCTGTTTGCGCATAAACTGCTTGACTTCCACGAGGAAGTTCAGTCCGAACTGGGTCAGGCTTTCGCCGTCCAACCCGAGCAAGGGCTGCTTCCACGCGCCTGTGTCCAGAAAAACGGAGTCGTTGGACGCTTCGATCTCCTCAATTTTGATATCCCTGCCGACTTCGGTGCCACAGCGAAACTCAACGCCCATATCCGCGATTGCCTTGACGACCGCGCGCACATAATGCTTCGGCAGCCGGTATTCCGGGATGCCGTACATCAGAACGCCGCCGGCCTCCTCCATTTTGTCGTAAACAGTTACCCTGTGCCCCTGGCCGCGCAGATAATACGCCGCGGTCAGTCCGGCGGGACCGCCGCCGACAATGGCGACGGACTTCCCGGTTTCAGAATCCGGGGCCCGGTAATATTTATGCATATTTTTCAGGATATAGTCTCCCAGGGAACGTTCCACACAGTGGATATTGACACTCTCGCCGTGCTTGCGCTGGTTGCAGTTCTTCTGACAGGGATGGGGACAGACGCGGGAGGTCAGCATGGGCAGCGGATTGACCCGCAGGACGATTCTTGCGGCCGCGTCCCAGTTTCCTTCGCGGATTTTCTGCAGATACGCCGGAATATCGGTTCCGGCGGGGCAGCCTACCGAGCAGGGGTTGGCGTGGGCTCTCATGCCGCCGAAGACGGAATGATACCTGCTGTCGCCCTGACAGGCATAGCACTGGTCGCCGCCCTTGCGGGCGCAGATCAGGCGGCCGCCCGTTTCATGCGGATACCGGTAGAACCAACAGCGCACGTCCTGGCAGACGTTGCCTCCGATCGTTCCCTTGTTCCGGATCAGCGGGGTGGCGACGGATTTCGCGGCCTCCGCCAGCAGAGGCGCAAACTGCTTTGTTTCGCTGCTTTCCGCTACCTGGGTCAGCGTGGCGAGAGCGCCGATCTTCAGCACGCCGTCCTCCACGGAAACGGTGTCGGAACCGGGAATCCGCTTGATGTCGATCAGGGCGTCCGGATATTCCGGCAGAATGCGGTCCTTCAGGCTGCCGATCAAATCGGTCCCGCCCGCAATCAGAACATTTTTTCCTTTTTCAGCGAGCATTTCGCCGGCCTGCTCGAAGCTTTCCGCGCGTTTATATTCAAAATTTTTCATGGAATCCCTCCTTATAGTTTGCCGAGCGCCTTCAGAATCACGTCCGGCGTCGCGGGATAGGTAGAAACCTGAACGCCGATCGCATTTGAAATCGCCTGCATGGCCGCGCTGGCCGCCGCCGCGCCGGCAATTTCGCCCACACCGACCGCTTTGAACTGGTAGGTGTCGAACTGAGAACTCATCAGCACCGTCTGAAATCTTGGAAACTCGTTGAAGGGTCTCCATTTGTAGTCGATCATGTTATAGGTCAGCGGGCGTCCGGTCGCCGGGTCGATAATATGCTCTTCAAAGGTTGCCGTATCCAGACTTGCGGAGCCGATGCCTCCGTGGCACTGCATTTCCAGCGTGGCGGGGTCCAGCACCTGACCGGCGTCGGAGCCTCCGCACATATCGATCACATCTACCTTGCCGGTTTCCTTATTGACCTCCACTTCCAGAAAGACCATAAAGAAGTTGGGGGTGGAAAAGTTCTCTACGTGCTTGCCGTACCCGGTGAAGGAAGTAAACTGTTCCGTCAGCTTTTTGATGGGAACCTTCTTTCCGGGGCGGGCGTGGGTCACCACGCAGAAATCCTCGATTTCCATCTTATCGATGGTGACCTCCAGATACGGCTCCGCCTTTTCAAAGATCATGCGCTTGACCTCGTCGCAGGCGTTGGCCAGCGCGTGGCCGTAGGTTATGGTGCCGCGGCTGCCGCAAAGGCCCATTCCGGTGGGGTTAAGGGTGCTGTCGGCCGGAACGATATCTATGTTCTCGTACGGAATATTTAAAGAATCCGCAACGATTTTCAGCATGTTGCTTCTCTGGCCCATGCCGGATTCGGTAATGTCGGCATGCACAATCACGCGGACATTGTCGGAAATCAGATCCGGCATCACGCGCACGTAGACCTCGTTGTTGTCCTCCCCGACGTCGGCATTGCCGATGATTCCGCATCCGACGCCCCGCACGACGTTGCCGTCTTCGCTCGTCCAGGTGGGCACGCCCCATCCCTTCCAGCGGTCCTTCCAGCCGAATTTTTCCGCGATGGTATCGATCGCTTTGACATAGTTGATGGAATGGGCTTTCCATTGGCGTCCGTCGCGCCATGTATACACGTCGCCGTCGCTGACATAGTTCTTCTTATAGCATTCCACCGGGTCGAAATTCCCTTCCCGCATGGTGCGGCCGATCAACAGCGACAGGCAGGAATTCAATTCCTGTCCGCCGTAACCCCGCACGATTCCGGCGGGCTGCTTGTTGGTAACAACGATGTTGGTGTCCAGATCCCAATTCGGGCATTTGGCCATGACCAGCTGGGATTCGCCGATCCCCACGCCCACCTGGCCCTGTGTCGCGTTGCAGAACGCGCCGGTATCCACCGCCCATTCCGCCTTTACGGCGCGGACGACACCGTTCTGGTCCATGCCGATCTTCGCGTGGACCTGACTGCCCAGACGGGTTTCGTGATTGGTCATCTGCTCGACTTTTGTCTCTGCGTATTTGACAGGGCGGTGGGAAGCCATCGCCAGCAGCGCGCCGAAAATCACAGGGATGCCGATGCTCTGCTTATTGCCGTAGCTGCCCCCGACGTTAAACGTCTTCGTTTTCAGGTTGCAGCCGGGAATGACCGAAGAATTGATAATGCGCAGAATAAAGGTGCTCTGGGAAGTGCCGTATACGGTAAAGTCCATGTTCCCTTCGTAGACGACGATAGCGGCCGGAGGCTCCGGCGCCATGGGAGCGCACATTTTGTTGAACGCAACCGTATCCTCGGCAACATAGGCGCACTCTTCAAAGCCCTTTTCCAGATCACCCTTGACCAGATGCCAGAAGGGACCGTCCTTCTGAAAAGGAGGGTACCCCGGGGGAACGATGTTATGGGGCATGGATTCGTACAGCTGGGGAGCTCCGTCCTCAAGGGCGGAAAACCCGTCGTAAACCGCGGGAAGCACATCGTACTCCACTTCGATCAGATCCATCGCCTCGTTGCAGAGATCCACCGTGTCGGCTGCCACCAAAGCGACGGCGTCGCCGATATAGCGCAGATGCCGGTCAAGCACGGGCTTCTGGGGCGGCCAGCCGAACATCCATTTCTGGTCCACGTCTTTGTAGGTAAGCACGGCCCTCACGCCCGGGATCTGTTTTGCCTTTTCCACGTTGATGGATTTGATAAGAGCGTGGGAATGCGGGGATTTCAGTGATTTGCCGTAAATCATATTGGGCAAGGAAAAATCGTCCAGAAAGACGGCCTTGCCGGAAAGAATGTCCTTCGCGTCCTTGCGGGGGGTATTTTTCCCTATGTATTTGTAATTTTCTTTTTTAACAGGCTGTATGTTCATGTTACTTGCCAACCTTTCCCACAACTTCGCCGATCGCCTCAAAAACATGGTACTGGCTGATACAGCGGCAGAAATTCCCGCTCAACGCTTCCTTGATCTCGTCGCTGTCAGGGTGGGGATTTTTGTCCAGCAGCGCTTTTGTGGCCATGATGATGCCGGGCGTGCAGTAGCCGCACTGAAAGGCGTATTTGTCCAGAAAGGCCTGCTGAATAGGATCCAGCGCGCCGGTTACGGGGTCCTGCAGTCCTTCAATCGTGGTATGTGCTTGCCGTCACAGTCGATCGTCAATGTGATGCAGGACGTAATCGCGTCGCCGTCGACAATCACTGTGCAGCAGCCGCAGGCACCCTCTCCGCATGCCTGTTTGGAGCCCGTCAGCCCCAGCCGGTTGCGCAGCGTTTCGGAAAGCGTTTCACTGGGGGGGAGCTGGCCGAACATCGTGCCGACAGAAAACCGGTATTCTGTTCCGTTGACATAAAGGGTAATCGATTCTACCTTCATGTATTTCATTCCCTTCTACTGAATTAATCAAACGATTGATTAATTACAACAAAAAACCTCCGCTGCTGAAAACGGCATTTCAATCGTTCATTTCTTAACAATAATAAGACAATCCTTGCTGCTTTGTCAATAAATCATAAACAGTATTCTTTATATTGTAAAATTTTCGTATATTAGCACAAAAAATAAGAGCTGTGCTGATGCAACTCTACGGATTACTATTTTTTTGCAAGTCGGTTTTCTTCTTTTATTGCTTTCTTCAGAAAACACCGTTATAATAGAAATAATCATATGATTAAGAGAACGGAGACGAAGGAGAAACCCATGCAGGATTTGAATAACCCTTCCACCACCAGGCAAAACCTCATCAACGCCGGGGTCAAGCTCTTTGCCATACACGGCTATGAGGCAACATCCACCCGTATGATCGCGAAAGAAGCAAATGTCAATATTGCCACCATTGCCTTTCACTTTCAAAATAAAGAAGGTTTTTACAGAGCCGTGCTGAAATATGTGGCCCATGAGCTGGACAGGCCCTTGCTTCCTCTGGTCGACCATGTCAGACGGCTGCGCAGCGCAAATTCCATCACTCCTGCGGTTGCCTGGGTGCTGATCGAAGAATACGTGGACTCTATGCTGAAAACCGTGCTTGTAATTCAGGATTTTGAGCACGCCCACTATCTGAACCTGCTATACCACGAGCAGCTGTATCACCCCGGCAACGAGTACCCGATCACGCAGGTGGTCTGCAAGAAAATGGAGAGCATCCTCACGGAGCTTCTGCAGGATTACCGTAAGGACACTGACCGCGAAACGGCCACCACCATCAGCCGTATCGTTTCCAGTTCCATCGTTGCGTTCGGGGAGCACCCCATGTTCATCCGCCGGGCGCTGGGGCTGGCGGACGACGCTCCGCTTCCCGATCATATCATCGAAACCGCTAAGGAATATCTTCTGAACGGCATCCGCAGCTTCCGCGCTCAAGCCTAGGCCGCGTTTGTCCTCGGACACAACTCTTTTTTTGATCTTAATCCGCCGCGGAGGAGCTGCGCTTTTCCAAGGTAAATGTCAAGTGACTGCAGGACGGGTCCACCGTGAGAAGCGTTCCCAGATTTGTTGTCTCCTCGGTAGCGCCGGACAGGTCACTGACTTTCGGCACGTTGCGCAGCAGCACACGCAGGTTTGTCGTCTTTCCTTTCCAGCGAAGAGTCACCTGATTCCCGATTCTTTCCGCCTCCGCGCGAAGCAGGGGGCTCCCGTCTTGGTTTACTATTTCCGTGCATACCGGCTCTGTGCCCGAGAGTTCAAAAAGATGCAGCGTGAGGCCGTCGGAGTAGTCATAGTCCGGCTTTTGGTCGTTTTTCCCCAATGCCAGAATCGTGTTCGGCCTGACGAACAGCGGCAGGCTGAAGTAATCGTATCGTCCTTTCAGCCAGGTACCCCCGTCAACCACTTCGTTTGACAACAAATGTGTCCACTTTCCCTTCGGAAGGTAATACTCGGCCGTGCCGTCCTCCCGGAAAACCGGAGCGACCAGAAGAGAATCGCCCAGCATGTACTGTTGGTCAAGCACTTCACAAGTCCGGTCATCCGGAAATTCGAGCACCATGGCGCGCATGCAGGGCAAACCGGTTTCGTGAGTGGCGCAGGCCATGGAATAGAGGTATGGCATCAAGCGGCATTTCAGCTCGGTGAAAAAGCGCAGGACGTCGACGGCTTCTGAATCGAACAGCCACGGCACGCGATAGCTGCCGCTGCCGTGCAGGCGACTGTGGGTGGAAAGCAGTCCGAAGGCTGTCCAGCGTTTGTAAAGATCGGGCGTAGCCGTGCTTTCAAAGCCGCTGATGTCGTGGCTCCAGAAACCGAAGC
Source organism: Caproicibacter fermentans (assembly GCF_009746625.1). Taxonomy (GTDB): domain Bacteria; phylum Bacillota; class Clostridia; order Oscillospirales; family Acutalibacteraceae; genus Caproicibacter; species Caproicibacter fermentans. The sequence goes on along the minus strand of NZ_VWXL01000085.1, from coordinate 31,289 downwards.
CGGAAAGGCAAAGCGAAAGCCCGCCCCGCAAACTCTCCGCCATCGAACTGTACTTTGCCGCACAATCGCCGCCCCAATGCACCGGATATTGCTGGCCTCCTGCTGTGGCGCTGCGCGCAAACAGGACAGCGTTGTTCTCGCCGAAGTTTTTCCTCAGCAGGCCGAATACCGTGCGGTTATACAGTTGTGTGTAATAGTTGTGCATCATCGCGGGATCGGAACCGTCGAAATACAGCACATCCGTCGGAATCCGTTCGCCGAAATCCGTCTTGAAGCTGTCCACACCAAGGTCAATGAGCTTCTGCAGCTTGCCGCAATACCAATCGCAGGCGGCGGGGTTGGTGAAATCCACAATCGCCATGCCGGCCTGCCAGAGGTCCCACTGCCAAACATCGCCGTTCGGGCGTTTCAGAAAATATCCATTTCGCATGCCCTCTTCGAACAAAGCCGACTTTTGAGCGATGTACGGGTTGATCCAGACACAGATGTTCAGGCCCTTCCGCTTGAGGCGTGCCAGCATTCCTCTTACATCGGAAAACACCTCCGGATCCCATTCAAAATTGCACCACTCATATTCTTTCATCCAAAAACAGTCAAAATGGAACACGCGCAGCGGGATATTCCGCTCCGCCATTCCGTCAACAAAGCTGTTGACGGTCTTCTCGTCGTACTGCGTGGTGAACGAAGTCGTCAGCCACAGGCCGAACGACCAAGCGGGCGGCAGCGCAGGGCGGCCCGTCAGGGCGGTATAATTTTGCAGCGCACCTTTCATGTTCTCTCCGCCGACGACCATGTATTCCAACCGCTGTCCGGGTACGCTGAACTGCACGCACGAAACCGTTTCCGAAGCGATTTCATAGGAAACGCGGTCTGTGCTGTTAACAAACACGCCGTAGCCGCGGTTCGATAGGTAGAACGGAACGTTTTTATAAGCCAGATCGGAGGAAGTTCCGCCGTCCGCGTTCCAGAGGTCGACGGTCTGCCCGTTTTTCACAAACGGGGTAAAACGCTCGCCAAGGCCGTAAAGCTTTTCGCCGATGTCCAGTCCGAGCTGTTCCAGCATGAACTCTCCCCATGGGGCGGTAACATAGGCGAGAGGCCGATCCGCCGTTGCAGTCAAAAGCCTGCCGTCGAAAAAATAGCGGACGCGGAAGCGGGAGCGGGAGAGCACCGCGGTCAGCTTTCCGCTCGTGATGCGGATTTCGTCTTCGGTTTGTTCCGTTTCGAGTTCGCAATGTTCGTCCTGCACGCCAAAGCGGGGCTCCTTTCGTGCCGTCCCGGCAAAATGCACGGCCTCCACGCGCAAAACATCCGGTTTCGGCGAGGAAAATCGAATGGTGAGCAGCGGGCGGTTCAGCGTCTGTCCGCGGTCCGTCACCTCAAGGTCTGCGGCGTAGACGGTAACTCTGCCTTTTTCAACCTGCACGTCGCGCACCTGAACGGCGCGGCAAAATTGCACGCCGGGTTTATTGAGCCAGTATCCATCGGTGAATTTCAAGGGAATCTGCATCCTTTCTTTGCTGCGTTTCCGTGATCGTGTTCAATTGGCCGCTTTCCTTTGTCCCCGGAGCTTTTGCTCCGAAATTCGGAGGGCGAAATCCCGCAGAATGTGCGGAACGCCTTGCTGAAATAATTGCTGTCATTATAACCCAGCCGCTCCGCGATGGATTGAATCCGCAGATCTTTCTCCTTCAGCAGTTCCTGCGCGCGGGTCATCCGGTACCGCAGGACGTATTCGTAAATGCCCGTGTTGTACTTTTCCCGGAAAAGCCTCGAGATATATTCTTTGGAGTAGTGAAAATAATCCGCGAGTTCCGACAGGTGAATGTCCCTCGCGTAATTGCGGTCGAGGTAGTCCTTGACGGCGCACGCCAGCCGCTCCGCGACGACCGCGGAGGGGGGCTCATGGCTTTCGCGTACCACATGGGCCACTTCGTCCAGAAGGTCGCGCGCTTTTCGGAGTGCCGTGTTCAGTTCTTCTTCCACAACGGGCTTTAACAGGTAATCAATGACGTGGTACTGGATGGCAATGCGGGCATAGGTGAATTCATCGTATCCGCTGACCACAATGAATTTTGCGTGCGGAAATTCCAGGGCTGCTGTCTTAAGAAATTCGCTTCCGTTCATCAGCGGCATTTTCATATCCAGAAACACAATATCGGGCCGAAGTTCCCGCATGGCGGAAAGTCCCGCCTGGCCGTCAAAAGCAGATTCCGGTTCGGCAATATCCAGCTGGAACCAGTGCCCAAGAGCTTGAATCACGCGGTGAACCGGTCCTTCATCGTCAATGATCAGCGATCGGTACATATATCCTCCTCATCTTCATTCAGCGGGATCACAAGCTCCACTTTTGTTCCTCCCGCAGGTTCGCTGGCAATGGAAAGTGAAGCGCGCTCCCGGTATAAAATCTTTAGTCTTGCCGCCAGATTCGGCAAGCCGATACCGCTGCTTCCGCCCGCTCCTTCCGATTGCGTCATGCCGCGTACTTCGGCAAGGCGTTCGCGGGACATTCCTCTGCCGTTGTCCGATACCACGATCTTGAGCCCGCCCCCGGAAACCCGGATGCTCACCTGAATGGAAATCCTGTCGCTGCTGTTCTCCACTCCGTGCTTAATGGAGTTTTCCACCAGGCACAGGATGGAGATTTTGGGAATCAGCAGAGGCTGGGAACAGTCATCCATGTGGATCTCATATGCGAGGCGGTCCTCAAACCGGGCGTTCTGCAAAAACAGATATTCCCGCACATGCCGGATTTCGGTTTCGACTGAAATCCGGTCTTTTTCCCGCACAGAGTACCGAAGCAGGGAAGCAAGCGCTTCAACCATGCGTTGGATCGTTTTTTGCCCGGAAAGAACCGCCTCCGTTGAAATCGCCTGCAGCGTGTTGTATAGGAAATGCGGGTCTACCTGCGCCTCCAATGCTTTCATCTGCGCGATTTTCTCGTTCAGCTCGGCGACGTAGTTCTTCTGGATCAGCTCGTCAATCTGGCCCGTCATCCAATTAAACTGGCGGGAAAGATTGATGACCTCCGCGCTGCCTCCGACATATACCTTTGTTTTAAAATCCCCCCGGCCCACGTTTCTCATTTGCTTTGCCAATGTCCGGAGCGGACGCATCTGGATACGAATTAGCATGGAAATCAGGCAGGCGGAAACAAGAAAGGCAGTCAGCGCAAGGAACAGGCTGAGATTCCGGTTTCGGGCCACCGGCTCCCGCAGGGTGTCCTGCGGGAGCAGACTGATGAGCTTCCAGTTCCCGTCCGGCGTACTGCTGGAAGCGGTCAGGTAATCTTCTTTGCCCAACGAAACACTCCTGCTCTGTGAAGAGAGAACCTGTTTTATCTGCGGGATATCCTGAGCGTCCAGAACCGCGTCGTCGCTTGTATAGGTAAGCCGGCCTTGCCGGTCCAATATGCTGAGAACACTTTTCATACCGCTGCTGTCGGCGGAAAGACTTTTACAATAAGAATTGTTCACCGTGATTTCCACAAAGGCGAGAGGGCGTCGGTTCATGATGTTGATGAATACCCGGCAGATCGTCAAAAAGCTTCCGCTTTTTCCGTATTCCGGTTGGAAGGCAAGATGGCTGTTTGCGGAATTTGCCTCCTTGAAGAGCTCCGCGTCTTCAATGGACTTGAATGATGCGCTGCGCACATTGAAATCCGATCGGGTAATGCTGTAACAGGTTTGGTTTTTCAGCAGGTAGATCCGGTAGGAAACGATATCTCCGCGGGTCAAAAATGTATCCCGCAAAGCAGAACTGACTGTAGAGGAAGAGGTGTAGTCAATCGGTTTTTCGGAGCTGATGATATGGAGCAGCTGGTCGTTGTATCGAAGTTGCATGGAGTAGTTTTCTAACTGCGCCATGTATTTGGAGAAATCGTCTTTTTTCAGATCCAGTATCTCCTGGGTGGAGGATAATTGCTGCCGGTTGACAGTTTCAATTGTGCGGCCGTATGTAAAACCGGTCATAGCCGTCAAAATCAAAAACACAATCAGCGTAATGGCCAGAATCAACTGCCTGGATACCGGCATTTGATTTATTTGCTGTTTTATCCGGAACCAAAATCTCGGCATTCTGATTCTCCTAAAGTATTTTTATTCATTATAACATAAATTTGCCGGCAGGTTAAGATTTTTTTTGTATCTCTTTTTCCCATTAATCGTTCTTGATTTTCACTTTTCATTTTGGCAGAAACGGATTATCCTAAAAGCAGGAGTCCTGAGTTCTCAAAGATTAAGGAGGCATATGAAATTGAAAAGGTTGATTGCTCTATCTGTTTGCGCGGCCTTACTCATCGGCGCTTTGGCCGGGTGCTCCGGCGGCGGAACATCGGCCTCATCCGGGACGAACAGCACAGCGGGCAGCTCGCAGAGCTCCCAGCCGGTTACGCTGAATTTCATGCTGAACAGTCCGGAACTGACCGACCAGTATAAGGCCATGGTCACAGAGTACAAAAAGGTTGCACCGAGCATAACGATCAACATGACGATCATTCAGAATGACTACCAGACGGTGCTGAAATCCAAATTGAATTCCGGCGATATTCCCGATCTGTTTATGTCAAGCGCTTATAACGACAACAAAGTTTACCGGGATTACACCTACGATCTTACAAACGAAAGCTTTATGAAAGACATAGACCCGCAGTTCCTGCAAAGCGTAAAGCTGGACGGGAAGGTGACCGGCTATCCGTTCCTGGTGCAGTCGCATTCGTTTATCTACAATAAGAAGCTGTTCCAGCAGGCGGGCATCACCGCGCTTCCTGCCACACTGGATGAATATAAGTCCGCTTGCGAAAAGCTGCAGGCAAAGGGCATTCAGCCGCTCAGCTCCGGTTTTGCCGAATGGTGGGTGCTGCCCCAGATGACCTATCCTTCCATGAGTGATGCGTACAAAGGCGACTATAGCTCGCTTTTTACCGATGTCAAGAGCGGAAAGCTTAAATTCGGAGATCTCCCTCAGGTCGATTTTGCTCTCGATCTGATTGACCTTGTAAAGAAATACAGCGGCTCCAAGCCGATGGAATCCACTGCCGATATGCAGGTTTCCGATTTTGCGAACGGCAAGGTCGCCATGATCCACCAGGGGTCGTGGGAAGAGGATTCCATCCGCAAAATTAACAGCAATATCGACATGGGCTATCTGGACGCTCCCCGCCTGGATGGAAAGTCCGTCGTAGCCGTTGACACCAACCTGACCATGCGCGTCTCGAAGGACTCCAAGAATCTGAAAGACGTTCTTTCTTTCTTAGACTGGCTGACTACTTCGGATTACGGCAAAAAGTGGATTCCGCAGGTCATCAAACAGATTTCCCCGCAGAAGGGCGCCGCAAGTCCCGACACGCAACTGGCCAAAGAAACCGCCCAGGCGGAAGCAGATTCCTCCACCTGCCAGTGGTGGATCTTCAATGGACCGGACGGTATTGAACAGCCGTTTGGAACCGCATTCCAGAACTATGCCGCGGGAACAGCGACCCGCCAGCAGACGAAGGACGCCTTGACAAAAGTATTCGTCGACGCCTTCAATGCTGAAGGCTAAAGCGCAATCATTTCTCAGCGATCATGTGAGGGGACGATTCCGCCCCCTCATTTTTGACCGGATGCCGGGAGGTCGGAATTTATGAATCAGGCGCGGAAAAAAAAATTATCTCATACGATAGAATTCCTTGGCTTTACCATGCCCGCCGCCTTTGCAATTCTGCTGTTTGTCGGAATCCCCTTTCTCATGTGTATCTTTTATTCGTTCCGAAAATGGAACGGTATTCAGCGTGCTTCCACATTTATCGGGTTTCAGAATTATGTGCGGGCCTTTACGGACGATCCCACTTTCGGACAGTCTATTCGTTATACGCTGATCTATGCGCTTTTTACCGTTATTTTCATCAACATAATCGCTCTGGTGCTTTCCGTTGTGCTGGAGCAGTCGGACGCTTTCGGAAAAGGATTTTTCAGGGCGGCGTTTTATATTCCAAATATTATCAGCCTGATTATCATCGGGTTTACCTGGAAATTCATTTTCAGCCGCGCCTTTGAAGCGATGCAGGAATCGACCGGCGCGGCGATGTTCGGCTGGAGCTGGCTCGGGCAGCCGAAACTGGCCGTATTCAGCACAGTGCTTGTCACCGTATGGCAGGCGCTGGGATTTTACATGCTGATTTACATCGCGGGACTGCAGTCCGTACCGGAAGATGTTATAGAGGCCGCGACGATCGACGGCGCGGGGAGAGTCCGCCGATTCTTCTCGGTGATTTTTCCGTTGATAATTCCTTCCGTTACGGTCTGCACTTTTTACTCCATTGCAAATTCGCTTAAGATGTTTGAGTTGATATTCACACTTACCGGAGGAGGCCCGGGAACGGCGACAACTTCGGTTGCACTCGACATTTACAACACCGCCTTTAACAGCAACCAGTATGGCTACGGCAGTTCGAAGTCTGTCATTCTGTTCGCTATGGTGGCAGTCATTACCATCCTGCAGGTTACCGTCTTTAAAAAGAAGGAGATAGAGGCATGAAAAAGACAAAAACTGCTTCCGCCGCCACTTTTCTTCTCCTTCTGGTCGTTCTGGCATGCTACCTTTCTCCGCTGCTGATCATGGTTTTCGGCTCATTCAAATCCTACAGCGAGATCATGTCGCAGGTGCTGGATGTGCCGCAGCGTTTTTCCCTGGATAACTTCCGGAATGTTTTCACAAGCATGAATTACCCAAAGTCCCTCTGGAATACCCTTCTGGTAACGACGATCGGCGTCGCGGGAATCGTTGTCATCAGTTCCCTGGCGGGCTATAAGCTTTCCCGGGTAAAAACACGCTACAGCTACATCCTCTTCCTTTTCTGCATCATGCCGATGATGATTCCCTTTCAATCCTTCATGATCACGTTGGTAAAACTCGCAAAGCAGCTTGGCCTGCTGGGAAACCTGTATGGGCTTGGCGTTATATACTGGGGGCTTGGCGCTCCGCTGTCGATTTTCCTTTACCACGGCTTTGTGAAAGGGATTCCCCACGAGCTGGAGGAGTGCGCCATGCTTGACGGCTGCTCGTCGCTGCGTATGTTCATCAGCGTCATCTTCCCGATGCTCAGGCCCGTCACTGCAAGCGTAGTCGTTGTCAATGCCATGTGGATTTGGAATGACTTCCTGCTTCCCCTTCTGACAATCAGCAACAACGATTCCATCAAGACCCTGCAGCTTGCCGCTTACGGGTTTATGGGTCAGTATAAAATGGAATGGCAGAACATTATGGCGGGGGCCATTATGATTATTATCCCGGCCCTGATCGTATACTTGATTTTTCAGAAAAACATCGTCAAAGGTATGGTTGCCGGCGCAGTCAAAGGCTAAAATCGTTCAGCGCACCGAAGCGCACGGCAACCGCTTTTGGTCGCCGATACGGTTTCGGCTTTTTTCGCCGGGCGTAACCAGAAAAGCTGAGTATTTGTTTCAGTTTATATTTCGATTGCCACCATCCCGCCGCCTGTGGCGGGGGAATTTGCTATCGTCAGGGTTCCTCCATGCAGCTTTACAATGGAAGCTGCAATAAACAGTCCCATTCCGTAATGCAGCTTCGAGTTTCGGCTGAAATCACCCTGATAAAATTGACTTGTTGCACTTTTTAAATCTTCGGGAGAAAACCCTTTGCCGCTGTCCGTTACGGTAAATCTGATTTTATGGTTCTCCGCCGACACGGAAAACCAAATTGTACCATGCTCCGGAGAATAATCAACCGCGTTTGACACGATGTTTATAACGGCTCGTTGCAGGAAGGATACGTCAACACAGATCGTATCCGGCAGATTTTTTTCATCAAATTGAGTTTTTATTTGCTTCACCGAGGCCAGCGCACCAATCTGCGCGTAAAGCTCATCTAAAAAGGCTCTGATCGGAGTGTCTTTTCGCCGAAGGGAAAAACCGGCTTCCGCTTTGGAGATGTCGATCAGCATCTGCACATACCGCTCCATTTGATCCGCGTTTTTCATGATATAGCGGGTATACTCTTTCTGTTCCGCCGTTTGGTTTGTGTCGTCCAGCATTTCCGCATTCCCGCGGACAACGGTAAGCGGGGTTTTCAAATCATGCGCCAAGGCGGAGATCTGTGTTCTTTTCGTCTGTTCCATTTTCCACTGTTTTTCCAGTGAGAGTCCCAATTCTGTCTTCATACTGTCAAGGGATTGCAGGGCGGCGTCGATTTCCTCAATGCCGCTTGATTCGATTTCAAACGCAAGATCTTTTTTCCGTATTTTTTCCGTGGCATTTTGCAGAGGGATGAGCTTACGGCTGATTTTCCTCCCGTAAAGCCTGGAGAGAAATACAATCTCAAATAAGGACGCTGCAAGAATCATCCAAAGCAGCAGAATCTCAGGTACGGTCAGGTGTTCGCGCAACAGCCGCGATGAAAATTGAGACATGGAGGAATACCCAATGATGCAATATCCGTTTCGCCGTTGAATCGGGAAATAGCAATTTGCGTTCAGCCCGGTGGACAGAAGGCTTCCCGAGATGGTTCTGCCGCTCCGGACAACATCCCATGCCTCGGCGGCTTCGGATGCTGTCATGTTTCCTGACAAAAACTCACCATTTGTACCTACAACAGCATATTTGCAGGTCTTGGGAATCAACTCCGCGCTCACGGTTTCGGCAGACGCAATCGCGGCCTTTTGCCGTTCAATGGATGCTTCCACATCGCCGACAGAGAGTACAAAGCCGGTTTTCAGCGATAGAAAAAGCAGCCCTATGCCGATCAGGACAATCAAGACAAAACCGGCGAAAATGGTGAGCAAATACCGGATGAAGAAGGTTCTCAGCCTGATGTTTCTGTTTCTCAGTCCCATTTATATCCGATCCCCCAAGCCGTTGAAATCGGAGCTAACCGATAGACGGCAAGCTTTGCCCTGATGTTTTTGATATGCACGGCTACCGTAAAGCTGCCGCCCTCCGCGTCGTATCCGCAAACCGCGTCATAAATCTGTTCTTTGGAAAACACCTGGCCGTGGTTTTTCGCAAGGAATTCACAGATCCCGTATTCGCTTTTGGTGAGCGGAATTTTTTGACCCTTTGCGGTCACTTCCTTTGCCGCGAGGTTAAATTCTAACCCGGAAAGTTGCAGGACGTTTCGTTTTACACGCTTTTCCCTGCGCAGATGCGCGTTGACCCTTGCCCTCAGTTCTCCGATGCCGAACGGTTTTTTGATGTAATCGTCCGCGCCCAGGCCGAACCCATACATCACGTCGGATTCCATTGTCTTGGCGGTGAGAAACAGGATGGGGCAATCCACCAGACTCCGCACCTTCCGGCAAAAGGCAAATCCGTCCGTCCCAGGCATCATGACATCCAGCAGGATCAAATTATAATAATTCAGTGTTTTTAAATTGATTTTGTCGGGCGATCCGGCTGTTGTTACCAGGTGACCATCTTTTTCCAGCGCCCTCTTGATCAGGGCCAGAATGTCCGGCTCATCGTCTACGGCAAGAATTTTTGCCATAGCCGCACCTCCTTCCCTGTATAATCATTTAACATGCTTATTTACCTCTGTATCTGTTTCCGGCTGGCCGCGATCCGGTATTCCGTCCGCGTCGAGAACGGCAAGCTTTCGGATGCAGCCCACCCATCTGCCGAGATTCTCTTTTGATCCGGTATCCTCAAGAATTGTATAGTATTTCTCCTTATAAGTAAACTGTGTGGCATTGTCAGGATTGAGAGAACATTCTTCTTTGCCGCTGGAAACGATGGTTCTATTCGTTCGACCGCGAACCTTCCCAGCGCTGAAACCAGAAAAGGCTTATCACAAAAGCGGCAATCGTAGCAGGTATTGCGACCGTCATGCATTTTTCCAGTTCCGTGTACCCGATCGCTTTCGACGGATCGATCCATATGGATACGAGGCAATCACAAAGACGCGCGCTCCAGGTGCAGGGAATGTAATACCATTTTCCGTCTCCAAGCCCCGTCAGGGCTAAAGCGGAAATCAGGCTTTCCACGATTCCGAGACCTATGGACGCGCCCCTGCCAAACCGGAAGCTTACAAACAAATGCAGAAGATAAGGAAAAACGCTCCCGGCGATCAGGAAGCCCGCCGCCTTAAAATAGAGAATTCCGGGTACCGTTCGAAAACCGGCCGCGAACGCGCCGACCGAAATCGCGACGGCGAAAATCCCCGGTAGGAGCAGGACGAACAATTTACCGGCATAGGCCGCCGGGCGCGATTTCACCCCGCACAGCATGACCTGAAAATTTCCCGCCTGCCGTTCCTGCTCCGCGCTTTTCCCGCAGATCAGGCCGATCATTAAGGGAAACGCACTGCCGATCACCTCGAAATAGCCGCTGATTTTTGTTTCCGCATTCCACGGCGAGACGGAATAATAGCTGAGAAACAGGACGGCCGCGGCCAAAGGAATCAGCAAGTGGATCCACAGCATGGAGGTATGCCTGAATTTTTGAAAATCGGAGCGAACGCACCGTATGAAAGCCGGCATTTTACTTTACCTCCTGTTTTTGAAACCATTTCGCCGTGACGGCAAGCAGCAGAAGAAATAAAGCAACGGACAGAACAAGACCGACCGGAATCACGCCCGGATTCCGCAGCGGATCTCCCTGCGCGGCTAACGTGCCGTTTGGCAGGATACCGAGTACAGGGCACATCAAACGAGTTGCCCAGCTGTAGGGGCATGCCCACCAGAAGGACTCCGTGGCCGCGAAAAAGTCCAGTATGAGTCCCGCTCCTAAATTGATCAGCATCGCCGCCATAAGGCCGAATTTTTTGGATAGAAACAGGCAAAACGGAATCTGCCAGAGCGAGACGATGATCAGAATCAGCGTTGCTCCCGCCATCCGGCTGACCGTTATGGTGGATGAAGGGGTCATCAGGAACTTTCCCAAACTGATTCCAGCAAGATGAAGGATGCAGGCGGCAGCCGTATAGACGGCAATCAGAAGGACCTTCGAGATCCAGATTTTTTGCAGGGAAACCGGAAGCGGAAATACCGAACGATAACGAAGCTTTCTGTCTTCTATTTGGTTTACCAATGAGGTTGTAAGCGTAATAAACCCGGGCAGGAGGAGCGTGTACCACCAGTTATAGCCGTTCTGGACAAGGTACATGCCGGATAATATGCCCGAAAGCAGCACCGTAAGAAGCGGTGCGATCAAAACAAGTTTTTTCGCAAAGGTTCTTCTGCATTTCAAATTTTCCGCTTTTAAAAAGTTCAGCATTTCAGGCACCCGCCTTTTTACTGTTCTTTACGACTTCCATAAACAGCGATTCCAAATTTTCACCGGGGTTGATTTCAGCCTCATACCCCAGCATGCCGTCCGCTATGATGCCGATATGGTCGGCGATCAGTTCCACTTCGGAAAGAATGTGGCTGGACAGGATCACCGTGATGCCCTGTTCGGGAAAAGACCGAATCAGCTTTCGCAGGTCCTGTATGCCGATGGGGTCAAGGCCGTTGGTCGGCTCGTCCAGAATCAGCAGCTTGGGATGATTGAGCAGGGCGATCGCAATGCCGAGGCGCTGTTTCATTCCCATGGAAAACTGTCCGGCGCGCTTATGTCCGGTATCGGTCAGGCTGACGGTTTCCAGCACTTCGCGAATGCGGGAATCCGGCAGATTAAGCAGCAGCGTGCGAACCTTCAGGTTCTCTTTGGCGGTAAGGTTTTCATACAGCGGCGGCGATTCGATCAATGCGCCGATGTCGGACAAATCCCCGCGGCTCCAAGGGTGCCCTTCGAAAATAATTTCACCGGAGGTCGGGCGAAGCATCCCGGTGATCATTTTCAGCGTCGTCGATTTTCCTGCTCCGTTCGGCCCCAACAGGCCGTAGACGGAATTCCGCTGAATGGAAAGCGTGAGATTGCTGACGGCATGCTGCCCTTTAAAATCCTTGCACAGCCGATTTGTTCGTAAGAGATGGGAATCCATAAACATCATCCTTTCACTCGTTTCATTTCAACCAATATAAAAGGAAAGTTTAAAGATTTCATAAAGATAAAAAAGGGATCAAATAAAATGAGCGTAAAAAAATCAGACTCTGCCTCAAAAAAGGCAGAGTCTTGTTTCCAAAAACCTTCGCGAAGAAAGAAATCATAGCGCGCCGGCCCGTTTTAACCTGTGCCGTACTTAGATAAAACGCGGGATTACCACAAGAGCCAGAATCCCGACAAGGTATATCCCGTTCAGGCCAAGAGCAATTTTGGTATAAATATCTCTCATATGCATTTTGGCAAACAGAAACAGGGAATAAATGAAGCTGAGCGCGATGAATATGAAGTAACCGATCACGATCCCCGTCACGTCCGGGTCGGTGGGTTTCCACACAAAGAAAATCGTCATGGGAACAAAAACGGTTATAAAGGCAATGATACTCAGAATTTTATTTTTCATGGGTTCTATCTACTCCTTTTATTTGATCTCCAGTTTTACGGAACCGGTAAAGCCGTCGCTCTTCACCGCAATATAATTGCTGGCGGACGGCAGTTTGATCGTTCTGGAAGTCTCGCCCGTGCTTTCGATCAGCACCTCGGGATCATTCGTTCCTGATTCAAAAACGACCTTTGCCGCTCCTTTCGAAATATTCAGCTTGCAGGTGACTTCAACCTCATTTCCGCCGTCCCGTTCCAGCGCTGTTCCGCCAAACAGGGTTTCCGTCCCGGTGAAGCCGTCGTAATCGGCGGAATAGCTTCCGACATAGCTGTCGGTCCCGAGGCTGCGTTTTCCCTGCAATTTGCTGTCTTTCGTCAGGTTATCATCCCCGGCTTCCTGAAGTGTTTGGTTGTAGTGATCAACCATCTCGTCTTTCGTGCAGCCTGTCAGCAGGAACACAAAGCAGCACGCGATCATGAAAAAAAGAATTGATTTTTTCATTTGGTTGCCTCCTGTCGGTTGTGCCGGCTGCGGCCGCCCTTCTTTGGGGCCGCGGCCGTATCTTTCCCCGGATGATGGATGATGATCGCGGTCAGCAGTATCATGGCTAAAATTACGCAGGTGCCCATGAAAGCGTTCTGCGTGGAAGCATAGCTGCCTGCGGTATCGGACACAAAGCCTTCGCCGCCAAACCCCACGATACTGAGCCCGGCTGAAAGCGGATACAGGTTGCGCAGCACCGGGTTCTTGAGGAAAATAGAGACGTATCCGAGCAGAAACGCAGCCACAGCCCCGCCCCGGAACGCGCCCTGCTTACGCCCGCATAACGCAATCAGCGGAAGTTCACCGATACAGGTAAACAGTGCCATAGCGGTCATCTGCACGCTTCCTGATAAAACGACGGGCAGCGTCAGATTTTCCCGGCAGCTGATTAATCCAACCAGCAGCGTCACCAGCGCTGCATACAGTCCGAGCAGAAGCGCGATGATTCCGAGCGCGGTCAGCTTCCCGGTCATCAGACGCGGAAAGCTGACGGGGACGGTCATCACGCTTTTTAGTGTGTCGTCCGTATATTCCCGGCTGATCATATAGCCGCCGATCAGCGCGAGAATCATCGGAAAGAAAATCGTCATATTGTTCCAGATGGTGCTGTTGATCAAATCGGGGAATGTATAGTTTAAAACGCTCTTGGCGTCGTCAGACATTATATTTTGCATCACGATTGAAATGACGGGGGAGCAGGTTGCGCCGATCATGCCGACGAGAATCACGCTGTACCGTTTGAGTTTTTGAAATTCAGTGAGAATCAGGTTCATCGTCATGCTCCTTCCTATAGTTCGCGCCGGTTGTAAATCCGTATCATCAGCGCGGCAGATATCCCTGACAGCACGGCAAGGATTCCAATGCAGACCGGGGTCGATACAAAGTAAGGGCGCATGCTTTCATAAAACACCGCCGACGCACCGGTTCCCGGACGGTAAAACTGAAAAATCCATTTTTGAATCAAAGGAATAGGCAGTATTGTTCCGATGTTGAACCCCACCGCGGACTTCATTCCCAAATCGGTAAGATGAAACACATAATTGATTATGGTGTAGAACAGCGTGATTACAATCGAAATCAGATTGTTTTTATTAAACCAGACCACCAATACCACGCAGGGCAGGGCTGCGGCCAGCATCATAAGCCCCAGCAAAAGGCTGATAATAAATTTTTGCTCCATGTTGATAAGAGCCATGCCGAGCAGCTTTGCACAAACTGCGCTGGCCAGAAATCCCGCAACGGAATAAACGACGGAGATAACCGCCATGACACTGATTTTTGCCAGCACGAGCTTGCCTTTTGAAACCGGGATCGTCATCAGGTTTTTCAGCGTGTCACTGTCCTGTTCCGTAAAAAACAGTGTTGTTGAAAGAACGGCCAAAACCGGCAGCAGCAGAAGATAATCACCCGGGTCGACAACGCCTGAAAACAGGTTGTCGTAATCTTGCCCTCCCGGGGTTTTCCAGTACATGAGCGCCGTTAAAGCGGGAAAAACAAAGGCGGCCAGCGTCGCCAGCAGAAACATAGGACGCCGTTTGAACTTTCGAAATTCACAGAGGATCAGGTTATGCAATGCCTTCACCCCCGGTCACGCGCTTAAAGTAGTCCTCCAGCGTGTCCTCGCAGGTGTGCGCCTCCGCTACCTCCAATCCGCTTTCGATGAATGCGCGGGTGAGCGCGGTCACCGGAAAATTCGTATCATACAGGCGCAGGCTGCGGTCATTTTCCACGGTGAAGTTTTTCGCCCCGAAGCTTCGCTCCATGATCCTGGCTGCCTGCGCCGTATCGGAGACGAGAAAATGGACATACTTGCTGTTCTTGTTCTCGAGTTCCGCAAGGCTTTCTTCCTCCAACAGAACCCCGTGGTCAATGATGCCGATGTCGTCCGCAAGCAGGGAAATTTCCGAAAGAATGTGGCTGGAAATCAGAATGGTTTTTCCTCTCGCGTCGCACAGCTTCCGGATGAACGAACGGACTTCCGCAATGCCGATGGGGTCAAGCCCGTTGATCGGCTCGTCCAGAATCAGCAGTTCGGGGTCGTGCATGATGGCAAGCGCGATGGCCAGACGCTGCTTCATGCCGAGGGAATACTGGGAGAACAGCTTTTTATCGCCGTATGGCAGCCCGACGACCTCCAATGCGCCGGAAACAGCGTTGCGCTTGGAAACGCCCCGGAGCCGGGCAAAGATTTTCAGATTTTCCGTGCCGGTCAGATTGGGGTAGAAGCCCGGCGATTCGATCAGGTTTCCGATGCGGGGCAGGATTTTTTTCTCGTTTCCGCGGATATTTTTACCGAAAACTCTTACCTCGCCCGAAGTCGGCTGCGTCAGGCCCAGCAGCATTTTCATCGTCGTGGTTTTCCCGGCGCCGTTTCGTCCGAGCAGCCCATAAATACGGCCCTTTCTGACATGGATATTCAGGCTGGCAACGCTTTTCTGCGCCCCATATTGTTTGGTAAGATTTTTTGTTTCTATGATCAAATTATTCAATCCCAGAACCTCCTTTTCTTACTGTAACCAGTGTAACACGGAATTCTTGCATTAACCTTGCCGGAACCTTGCGTTAACCTTGCAATTTCGGCAAAACGGACGGATACCCTCTTACAAGCCGCAGCCTGTTTTTTGCCTAAGCCTATCGATTTCACCGGCACCGCCGGCTATTTTGTTGCACAAAGAAGGGGCTGTCGCAAAATAGCATTATTCAAAAATCATACATAAAAATGCGTCTTGATCTGGCTGATAAAAGCCGTTTCAAGGCGCATCCTTTTATTTTTGAGGCAGTTTCTTTTTGCAATTTGCTATCGCGATTTCATTTTGCAAGCCCGCACTCAATTTTTCACCGGAAAGCAGACGGTAAAAGCCGTATATAGGTTTGGCTCGCTTTGGACGCGAATCGTCCCGTCCATTTTTTCAGCCATTTCCCTGACGATGGACAGCCCCAATCCGCTGCCTTTATCGGAGCGGCCTTTGTCGCATTTGTACAACCGTTCAAAGATATGCGGCAAATCCGCTTTCTCGATGCCGATCCCGTTGTCTGTGATACGGATTTCAATTTTCTTTTCTTTTTGTTCCATTTCTATTTTAATCTGGGTGGCGCGGCTGTGGGTAATGACGTTTTGCACCAGATTGTTGAGGATCCTAGCGTATCCGTCCGGATCCACCTTTGCAAACAGCGGCCTTTCCGGAATATCAATTTCATAGTCCAGATGATTTTCCTCAAAGATGGGAATCCAGTCTTTCAGAACATTCCGCGTCAGTTCCGCAAGCTCCGCCCGCTCGATGGATAGGAAAAATTCGCTGGAATTGAGCCTGAACCAGTCGAAAAGCATGTCGATATAATCCTTCAGGTCGTGGGCTTTGTGTCTTGCGATTTCCAGATACTCTTCGCGCTCTTTGCCTGTGACAACGCCTCTGTGCGCGGCATCCAGATAGCCGATCAGGGTGGTGAGCGGCGTCCGCACGTCGTGGGAAAGGCTGGTCATAAGCCGGCGGTTGGTCTCGTCCGCCGCCCTGAGCCCGGAGAGCTGTTCCTCGTAACGGGTGACAATTTCATTCATTTTGTAGGAAAGGTCCGCGGTCAGCTCATTGCCCACGGCAAGAATTCTGCGGTTCCCGTTTCCGGCTTCAATGTCATTCAGAGCTTCTGTCATGTCCTGAAGCTGCCGCTTGACGCCAAGGAGTTTTCCCATGCAGATCATGGCGCACAGAAAGGCAAGAAAAAACAGTACGCCGAATATTATATTGAGAATCACGGCCTACACCTCCTTGTTGAAGCGGTAGCCGATTCCCTTTACCGTTTGGATGTAAAAGGGCGATCCCGAATCGGGTTCGATCTTTTTGCGCAGCCTGCTGATGATCGCCATGATGTTGCTGTCGTCGTAAACATACGGCTCGCGCCAGACCTCCTCATAAATCTGCTGCTTTGTCAATATTTTCCCCTGATTTTTCGCGCAGAACAGCAGCAGGTCGAATTCTTTCGGAGGCAATTCAAACGTCCCGTTCGAAGTGGTTACGCTCCTGTTGTCCAGGTCTATGGTCAGTCCCTGATAGGTCAGCGGCCGCGAATGATCCCCCGTCGTATTGAACCGCGTATAACGGCGGATTAAGGAAAGAACGCGGGCAATCAGTTCCTCCATATCAAAAGGCTTTGTCAGGTAATCGTCCGCGCCGGAACGCAGCCCGCGAACCTTTGAGGTGCTGTCGTTTTTGGAGGTCAGCATCAGGATGGGAATGCTGCTGTTTTGCCGTATTTTCTCCATGGTTTCAAAGCCGTCCATTCCCGGCATCATCACATCCAAAAGAATCAGATGGTAATCATTCTTTTGAAGCATGGCGAGCCCGTCCGCGCCGGAGCAGCAGTGTTCCGCGCTGATATTTTCAGCCGCCACGCTCTGTTTGATCAAAGCGCACAGCTCTTTATCATCATCGATCACTAAGATTCTATAGTTCAAATTCAGTCCTCCCCGTTTTTCGTTTATCAGCAGGCTTGCGTGCATCCTTGGGGATGGCCCACGCATGACCGAAACGAACCGTTTCGGCGACCCGGTTTTCTTCGCAGAGCTTCTGAATCCGGCGTTCTGAAATTTCCCGTTTTTCTGCTGCCTGCCGGACGGAAATATCATCCAGCATTGCCTGGCCTCCGTAGGATACGTTTTTCTTCAGTATATACGGAGAGACGAATGGAAGCAAGCGCGTCAAGATTTTCTTAACGACAGAATTGATTTTTTTGCTGTTGACAAGTCTGCAAAGAAAGGATACGATAGTATTTATTGGAAACCAAATAAACAGTATTAGTTTATACAGTGTTGGAGGCTTTCGCATGTCCATACAATCAAAATCAAAAAATAGGATGCTTCCCGTGGTGATGATCAGCTTGGCGTTGGCCCTGCAGCAGATGTCCATGACGATTGTGGCTCCGTTCATCTCCACTTACTGCAAATCGCTTGACGGATACACACCCCTGCTCGCGGGGCTTGCGGTAGGCGCATTTGGACTGATGCAGGCGATTTTACAGATTCCTTTTGGATTGCTCAGTGACAAGTATGGCAATAAACGCATCTTGCTTACCGGCCTTGCGATTGTCATAATCGGCTTTATTGTAGGCTTTTTTGCAAAAAGCATCCGGATGCTGATCCTGGCGCGCGTACTGCAGGGCAGCGGGGCGGTGATAGGAGTGGGTTATTCCTGGGTTGCGGGTCTTGCCGGCGATCAGGACCGGACAAAAGCCATGAGCGTTCTCGGCGCATTTGTCTCCGCGGCGGCGGCCCTTGCTTTCGCAGTCGGGCCGCTGCTGCGCGGAGTGATGTCTGTCAGCCGGATGTTTCTGGCCGGTGCGATTCTCCTTACCATGAATTCACTCTATATCCTGCTTTTCCTGAAAGATGCCGGTGACCGCGGAAAGGCATCCGTTCCTCGGCGCAGTGAGATTTCCTTCTTGCTGCGAAACCGGACTTTTGTTATAATGAATTTGTTGGCGTTTCTGAATAACTTCATGATGATGTCCGTTTTTTATGCCGCGCCGATTTACATGGATCAGGTAACCGGGCAGAACGGAATGTGGAAGATTTTTGTACCGGCGATTCTCGTTGCCGTTCTGTTTATGAAGGTCACTGTCAGGTGGGTGGACCAAGGGTATGTCAATGCGGTGCTTCTGGTCGCATTTGCCGTTTCTGTTCTGAGCATTCTGTTTTACTTGCGTCCGTTTTCATTCCATTTTTTGCTTTTGGGGACCACCTTTTTTCTATGCGGATATATCACGATTGCCACCGTAGCGGCAACCCATGTCAACGAGGTGGTGGAGGACAGTCTGCGCGGTACGGGGAACGGGATTTTCAACTCGTTTCAATATATCGGTAATTTTGGCGGCGCATTGGCAATGGGGGCCGTTTGGGGAAGCTCGCAAAAAGCTGCCTGGCTGATCGTCACCGCTGCCGGAGTGGTCGGATTTCTGCTGACTGCGCTTGACAGGCGAGTAAACACAAAAAAGGCGGAAAGGAAGGTTTTGGAGCATGAAAAATAAAATTCTGGATGCCGTGGCACAGTTGATCGAACAGTACGGTCTGAAAAAATTCACAGTGGATGAATTGGCTGCCGAGCTGCATATCAGCAAAAAAACACTCTATCAGTATTTCAGCGGCAAAGATGAGATGATCCGGGAGTATTTTGAAAAAACCCTGGAAAGCGACAGACAGAACGTTTTGGATACAGTCGGGAGCGACAGGAGCTTCCCTGACAAAATTCATGCCATCGTGCATTCGAGCCATCGTTACCGGCTGCCCGTACGGATTATGGACGAAGCGAAACAGTTCTATCCCGACGAATGGGCAAAGGTTAAAGATTTGAAACAGTTCAAGCTCGATGAGTTTCAAAAGCTTTTGAAGCAGGCGTCCGACGAGGGAATCCTGCGACCGGATGTGCATTTCGGCATTCTGTCCGCCATGCTGGAACGGGTCAGCGATTTGTTTCTCGACACCGACTTTCTTCTTGAAAACGGGATGAAGGCTACCCAGGCCATTGATGAGGTGTTGAATATTATCATCGGCGGTATTGTAAAAAAGGATGAGGGAACACCATGGAAGCATTAAAGCTCACGAGCAGCGCGTTTCAGGAGGGCGGCCGGATCCCGGTCAAATACTCGGCGCGCGGTCTGTCTCCCTGCTTTTCAGAGGAGTGTCTCGCGTCCGCCTCTTTATGATAAACTTGCTGAGGAAAAAACGACGTGTCGGAAATCGGACCGGAGGAAACGGCCGATCTCATCCGATCCATAAACCAGAGAGGGGAATCACAGCATGGTTGACATTCACCAATGGATGAAACAATATCAGAGCACCGTATGGAATCTTTTCGGTAGTCGGATTCTCTTTATCGGTCTGCAGGGCAGCTACGGGAGGAATGAAGCACATGAAACCAGTGATATCGACGTTGTGCTGATTCTGGACACGGTATCGCTTCATGATCTGAAGCAATATAAACAGGTAATTGAAACGCTTCCCGACAGGTCGCTGATCTGCGGCTTCGTATCGGGAAGGGAGGAGCTCGTGGGCTGGTACAAATCGGATTTGTTTCAGTTTTATTATGATACCATCCCTTACTACGGCAGCCTGGACGACATCATCTCCGTTCCAGCCGATGCGGACGCCCGCGCCGCCGTATTGATGGGTGCCTGCAACCTTTACCATATGTGCAGCCACAATTATCTGCACGGCAGCGACATGGAAACGCTAAAGGGCTTGTATAAATCGGCCTTTTTCGTTTTACAGGCAAAGCACTTCGCGGAAACCGGAGACTACTTGAAAAGTCATTCGGTTTTGAAAGAGGTGCTGACCGGGATGGACCTGTCCGTTTCGCAGGCTGCGGAGCAGATCAAAACGGCGGATCCCTCGCAGGCCGCGCTGGAGCGGTATTCGGAACTGTTGCTCCGATGGACACATCAGCTGATCCGCGAATACGGGAAATGAACCACAACTTATTTCGAAGGAGGGATTACTTATGATGGAATTGCCTGAGGCGATCACGATCGCCAGGCAGATGAACGATGCCGTTTTCGGGAAACGGGTACGCCGCGTCCTCCCGCCTTCGAAAGCACATAAATTCTGCTGGTATGCCGGCGATCCGGCGGAATACGACGCCGCAGTGAGCGGGAGTACCATTCGATCAGCCGAGGGGTTCGGCATCTTCGCGGAACTGGCGTTCGATAACGGGAAACGGCTGTGCTTCAACGACGGGGTCAACGCGCGGCTCGTAAACCGCGCCGACGCGCCGAAGAATTATCAGCTGCTGATAGAATTTGATGACGGGACGGCTCTTGTCTTCACCGTCGCCATGTACGGCGGCATCATCCTCCATGACGGTACGTATGACAACGAATACTACCTCAAAAGCAGGACGGCAATTTCACCGTTTTCCGACCGGTTCGAACCGTATTACCGCAAACTGACGGCGGGAAGCAAACCGACTCTGAGCGCGAAAGCGTTCCTCGCCACGGAACAGCGCTTTCCCGGTATCGGCAACGGCGTGCTGCAGGACATCCTGTTTACCGCCGGAATCCACCCAAAGCGAAAAATTGGAACATTCAGCGAAGCGGAGCGGGACAACCTTCTTTCCTGCATCGTCTCGGTTCTGCATGACATGACGGCTCGCGGCGGGCGGGACACGGAAAAGGATCTCTTCGGGCGCCCGGGCGGCTACCGGGTGAAGCTGTCCAAGAACACGCTTGCCTCCGGCTGCCCGAGGTGCGGAGGGCGGCTTGTGAAAGAGGCCTATCTGGGAGGAGCGGTGTATTACTGCCCATCGTGTCAGCCGTTATCAAAGGAAGAAATTTAATTGCAGAGCATCGCCCTGCCTGCCGTTTCGGGCGGACAAGAACATCCGGAACGGGAAGAACAGCTGCTGTGCAAAAAACAAGCTGAGAAAGGAATCTTGAAATGAGCGATTGGTTTACCATAGACCATATAGACAAGGACACACATATCATCAGCGAATACCGGCATTGGGAGGAAACGCACTGCTACTTGCTCGTCGGCACGGAACGGGCGCTCCTGATCGATACCGGCCTCGGCATCTGCAATATCTACGGCGAAGTGAGAAAGCTGACCGACAAGCCGGTCACCGCCGTGGCAACCCATATCCATTGGGACCATATCGGCGGCCACAAATACTTTCCGGATTTTTACGCCCATGAGGAGGAGCTGAATTGGCTCAGTGGAGAATTCCCGCTGACCATGGAGCAGATCAGGGGTATGGTGGTGGACCGCTGCGATCTGCCGGAAGGATATGATGTAAATAATTACGAGTTCTTTCAGGGGACGCCTACAAGAGTGTTGAAGGATAACGATTCGATCGACATCGGCGGGCGCATTCTGCGGGTGCTGCATACGCCAGGTCATTCGCCGGGGCATATGTGCTTTTATGAAAAGGAGCGGGGCTACCTCTTCACCGGAGACCTGGTTTACAAGGATACCCTGTTTGCCTACTATCCCTCCACCGACCCGACTGCCTATCTTGCTTCTCTTGAGCGGGTGGCGGCACTTCCAGTCAAACAGGTCTTTCCGGCGCATCACAGCCTGGATATCGGGCCGGAAATACTCCTAAGAATGCGTGACGCCTTCCGGCAGCTGAAAGCGGAAGGCAAGCTGCATCACGGCGGCGGAACATTCGATTACGGCGACTGGGCTGTGTGGCTGTAAGGAGAATTCATATGAAACTGACTTATGTGCCTGCCGAAGGAAGTGATATTGAGCCGTTGTTTCATCTGAGTAAGGACTTGATTGACCGATATGAGAACATCTCTCAAATCGACTACCCGAACGTGTTATCATGGGTTCTGAATAAAATTAAAAAGAATATCAACGAATATACCTGTATTTTTCGAGATAGTCAAAAAGTCGGGTACTGCCGTTTTCATTCCGTTGGCGAAAAGATGGAATTGGATGATATATACGTTTTTTCACCATATCAGAATCAAGGTATCGGGAGTGAAGTGATCCGGAAGTGTATCGCGGAAACGGGTTTGCCCATATTTCTCTATGTTTTTATTCAAAATACGAAAGCTGTTTCTCTGTATAAAAAGTTGGGTTTTCGGATCACAGAAACCATCCGTGATTCACGGTATATCATGGAAAGAGACTGAGTGATTTTGAGCATAGTTATGTTGACGATCTGGCGGCCGGCAGCCATGATATCACCATGAGAAAATTAATAGGTATACATTTCCAGCCTCCTGTTCTTTAATTTCCGAGGTTTCAAGCCAGCGAATGAAGTAAGCATAAGTGAAAAGACAGTGGACTGCCGTAAAACCGGGAGTCCACTGTCTATATTTTAACCTGTATCAGGCCAGCTTCCAGCCGATAGCCTCTCTGCGGGCGTTCAGGAATTCGGAATAAATACCGGGCTGCTCCGCAAGCTCATCGTGCGTACCTTTCTGGACAATTTTCCCATTGTTCAACACCAATATCTGATCGGCTTTGCGCACTGTTTTCAGGCGGTGTGCAATCATGATGAGGGTCTTGTTGTGTGTCAGTGCGTCAATGGCATTCTGCAGTTCCGCTTCGTTCTCCGGATCGACGCTTGCGGTCGCCTCGTCTAAAATAACAATAGGCGCGTCCTTCAGCATAGCCCGGGCGATGGAGATTCGCTGCTTTTCTCCTCCCGAAAGGGAGCAGCCGCCTTCTCCGACCATGGAACCATATCCGTCCGGAAGCGCGGAAATGAATTCGTCGCAGCACGCCGCTTTGGCGGCGGCAACTACCTGTTCATGAGTTGCATCCGGTTTGCCGAATTTAATATTGTTTTCCACGGTATCGTTGAACAGGTAAACGTTCTGAAACACCATTGCAACGTTTTTCATGAGGCTGTCCAGTTTGTATTTCCGAACATCATATCCGCCTATCGTAATGGAGCCGCTGTCCACGTCCCAAAAGCGGGCGATGAGATTGCACAGAGTGGTTTTGCCGCCTCCGGAGGGGCCTACAACAGCGGTGGTGGTTTTTGCGGGAAGGGTAAGGTCGATTCCGTTTAGGACTTTCCGATCACCATAGGAAAAATTAACATGATCAAATATGATATCAGATGTAGCAGGGACGATATCCTCTCCATCGGTATCCATCATTGGCATATCGTCGATTGAGTTTGCTTTGTCCATGGAAGCCTCCATCATCTGCAGGAGGGACGCCATATTGCCTGCCGACTCCAATTCGCTATACACCATAAAGGATGCAATCAGCATTATCAGGCAATGCGCCAGAGACAGTTCGCTATGCAAGTACAAAATGACAGAAGCTGTCAGAATTGCAATGCCGGCCAAGCGGATCACCACGGCTTTCAAAATATCACCTGGCACATACCTGCGGGTAACGCCAAGGTTGCACTCACAGCTCTCATCAATCGCTTTTCGAATAGCCTGATCCCCATCGCCTTCCAAATTGAAAGCTTTTACAACGCTCATACCCTGCAGATATTCCATAACAGCGGCAACCAAGCCCTCCTGCGCCCTTTGGCGTTTAGGCCAACTTTTTGAAGATACGCGCCGGGCGGCCTCAGTCACCAGGAGATAAAGAGCAATTCCAGTCAATACGATCAGCCCTATTCGCCAGTTGATGGCACATACTCCCAGACCAAGAGCAACGGAGGTCAGAAGCCCGCCAAGAACAGACACCATACACCGGGAGGCTGAGTTTTCCACATCTCCCAGCGTGGTGGTGACAACGGCCGTAATATCACCCAAACTGTTCCGATTGAAAAATCCCATGGGAATATACCGCAGCCGGTCCCCGATATGTATGCGCTTTTCTGCTACCATATAGTAGCCGATTTCGGTTTGCTGCATATTTGAAAAATAAGAGGATACCGCCCGACCGGCAATCGAAACCAGCATGATGCCCAGCGCAATCCACGCGGTTTTTGCGTTGCGGTTTTCCGCCAGGACTGCCGACAGAACGACTGAAAGAGCATAGAACTGCAGTGCGGAAAATATCGCGCCAATAAAGGAAATTCCAATTGACTTTCGCATTAGCCTCCGGCGCCCGCCTGCAAAGCTTGAGATTTTTTTTAAAACTCTGAACATTTTTTCTCCTTTCAAGCCTGATCGCGGGTGCCCTGATAAGCTGCCCACATATCGGCGTACACAGGGCAGGTGGAAAGCAGTTCGTCCTGCTTTCCCTGTGCTGCAATTTTCCCGTTTTTCACCACTACAATGTTGTCCGCATCCGTAATGGTGGAAAGGTGATGGGCTATGACAATCAGCGTTTTTCCCTTTGTCAGCGCGGATAGTGCCTTTTGAATGGCGGCCTCATTCTCGGGGTCAATGGAAGCAGTTGCCTCATCCAATATTACGATTGGAGCATTCTTGAGCATGGCACGGGCAATCGCCACACGCTGCCGCTCCCCGCCGGACAGGCTGCCGCCGCCGCTCCCCGCCGCGGTATCATAGCCGTTTTCAAGCCGGCGGATAAACTCCTCGCAGCCGGACGCTTTTGCCGCATCTTCCACCTCGGCGTCCGTGGCGTTTTTCCGCCCCATGCGGATATTTTCTCGTATTGAGCGGTCAAAGAGATAGTTGTCCTGAGAGACATAGGCGATTTGAGCCGTCCACTGCGTCAGGGGAATCCTGCGCACGTCGCACCCATCAACCGTGATCTGCCCGTCCGTTACATCCCAAAAACCTGCGATCAGCTTGGCGATGGTAGATTTGCCGGAACCGGACGGCCCGACCAGGGCCGTTACCGTACCGGGACGGATATTCAGGTCAATACCGCGAAGAACCTCACCGCTGTCTTTCCCATAGGTAAATGATACGTTCTTAAGGGCAATATCCAGATGATCCAGCCTGACAGGCTCCTGAGGCCGTTCCAGTTCAGCTGTTTCCAGAATGCCGCTGATTTCCCCTACATTCGTACCAATGACCGCCAGGTCGTCCACAAAGGTCATGGCTGCCATAATAGGCCCGGTAAGCCCCAGGGAAAGCACAATAATTGTGAGAAAATCCGGTGCGGAAAGGCTGCCGCCTGCCCAGAAGGCAAAACCTGCCGGAAGCACGGCTACAAGGACAGCCGGGATAACGGACGTCCACAGACACATGTATTTCAGATTATCGCCCATCCAATCCACATAGTACTGACCGTTTGCTCTGACCGCGTCAGCGTACTTTTGATAGGAGCCCGCGGATTGGCTGAATGCCTTGACTACCTGAATTCCGCCGATATACTCCACAATCGCGTTGTTCATTCGACGCCCTGCCTCCACCGCTCCGGCCCAGCGCTTCGCGTAGGTTTTACCGCTCCGGGCGACAAATATAAACCCGATAAAGAGCGTTATGAGGGAGATAAGGGCCATACGCCAGTCAAGAATGAGCAGGTAAACCAAAATCGCAATCGGCACCAGAGCATTGGAGGTCATTTCCGGAATCAGATGGGCAAGCGTCGGTTCCATGCCCTCGACTCGATCCACAATCGTGGTCTTATACTGCCCGGACGGAGTGTTCAGCACTGTGCCCATCGGTACTCTCGCAAGCTTGGAAGTCAGCGCTTTGCGCAGATCCCGCAAGGTATGATAGGTAGCCGTATGCGAAATCAGGGTGGAGAAGCTGCCAAAGAGCACCTTCCCCAGATAGCCCGCCAAGGCTATGCCGCACCACATAAGATATGCAGGCATACTCACGCTGCCAGACAGCAGCAGGCGGAGGATGGCCGCCACGGAAAAGTAGGGAATCATCCCGCATGCTACGCCGAGTACTGCCAATAGGACGGAGCCAAGGAAGCTTCCGTGGTAAGGCCTTGCCCAACCCCAGAGTTTTGCGGCGGGGTGTGAGCCGGTTTTTTCTTTCATGTAATACATCTCCTTTGGTTAGATTAATCTAACTACACAGCAAAAGATAAAGGGTCTCAGGCGTTTGAGAGCCCTAAAATCTTAAACCAGCCGGCAGAATAGAATTCTCGAAGGCTATTTGTGTAAATAACAGCCTTTTCAAATGGCATGTCGTGTTTTACAGTTTCAAACATTCCAAAAAAGAGTGCGCTTGAAACGATATGAATCAGTGCGTCGTCAATGCAGCGAATCTTTAGCCCTTCCGCTGTCATCCGGTCAATCAAAGCCCGGCTTGAATTTGCTTCAATCTCAATTAAGGTATCAATGTAGTGCTCGTATTTTGTTCCGGCAGAGCAGCAGATAATAAGCTTAAAGGCATCAAAATGATCGTAAATATGCCGAAGCATCCACAGCTGTTTCTCATCCGGCACCTCGGGTAACTCACATAATTGGCGTTCCAGCGGCATGGCAGCGAAGGACTTCTGGAGCTTGCGATACTGCTCCACTAAAGTTTTGGCGGGCTCCTCGACCAGTGCGTCAAACAAAGCTTCTTTGTCCGAATAGTAGCGGTAAATGGCTCCGGTCGTAACACCCAGCGACGCTGCGATACTGCGCAGGGACGCCCCCTGAAAACCCATAGAGAGAAATTCCTTGCTGCCTGCTTTCAGCAGGTTTGCGGCAAGCTTTTCATTGACAAGCTTCATATCCAGCCTCCATAATATAACGGCGTTATTCAATAACGGTGTTATATTAACGCTTTGCTGATCATTTGTCAAGTTATATTTCAGAATAGAGAAATCGTCCTCCAAGAGATAAGCTTGAAGGACGATAAATGCTATGAAATATCGTGTTAGATCTGAGTAGGTCTATATGTCGTTTTTCTTGCCGGCTCCCCGAATCTCAGTTTATTAGCTTGACAATCAATATTAAGGTATGCTATACTAACAATCGGTTAGAGGAAGCTAACCGATTGAATGATAACTAGCACCCGTTATTAGGATAAAGGAAGTGACTCGTCTTATGTATCAAATGGCAAACAACCCAAGCCGCTATTATCAGGTGATTCATAATTATCAGGAGGCGCAGCTGCTTTTCGCGGCGATTCATTTAAATGTATTTTCCCATCTGGACACGCCGGCGACCGCTGAAGCGATTGCCGAATCTCTAAATTGTGATAAAAAGCAGATCGAACTGTTGCTGCTAACGCTAGTTTCCTGCGGATTTGTCAGCAAGATCGGCGATTTTTACGCGAACACTCCGGAAACAAAGGATTTTCTATCCCGAAACAGTGAAGTTTTCCTCGGAGAGGCATTGCTGTTCCGGGAAAAAATGACTTCCTTAAATGAGTTGGAATCAAAACTGAAAACCAGCCCGAAGTCACGTTCAAACAATTATGACTTTGAAGATTTAGCAAAAGCATCCATTCCGGAAATGTATACCGGGCGAGTACAGTCTTTTCTGGAAGAAATGCAGAAACTGTTTCCGAACCCGAAACGCCCTCTCCGTATCTTGGATTTAGGGGGAGGGACGGGAATTTTAGCGATTGAATTTGTTAAACATTTTCCCGGCAGCAAAGCAACCGTCTTCGAAACACCTGGAGTGGCTTCCGTAACAAATCAGATAGTCCGGCAGCACCATGAGGAAAAACACGTCGATGTTCTCTCCGGAAATTTTAATACGGATGATTTAGGAGGAAGCTACGATCTGATTATCGCTTCCGGTATCCTGAATTTTGTAGAGGGTGATATCGCATGCTTTATGCAGAAGCTGTCCTCGGCCTTGCGCGATGGCGGCTATCTGCTTGTGATCGGGCAATATGCGGATCACAAATATGACGCTCCGCCCAATATGCTGAGCTGGCTGTCCGGCTTTCTTAACGGAGTTCCGCTTCCTCCCAGTGACATAGAAATGGAAAGAGCCGTCAAAAAGGCCGGGCTGAAAGCCGCAGACGTTCTGGAGAACACGCTTTTTGAGGGGCAGCTTTACCGGAAAGGGATTACCGATCTCTCGCTGTGTTCAGGAGATGTTGTTCGTTCTTTTATTGAACTGACGGAGCAAATCGCCAACAGCAGAACGAATGTTCTTGACTTTGGCAGTGAAAATTTGACTTTTTACCGGGGCGAGATTCACATGATAAAAATGATCGGCGATTTCCCCGGCATTTACAGCGCGGAGCTTGCGCGGAAATTTGGAATTACCCGGCCTGTTGTCCATAAAACACTGCAAAAGCTCAGTGAGCGGGAACTGATTGCAAAGGAAGATGATCAAAAAGACAAAAAACGTTACCGGCTGTATTTGACGGAAAAAGGATGGACCGCTTACCGATTTCATCAGAGATACCACGAGGAAAATGACAAAGCGCTGTTCGATTACCTCTCAAATATGCCCGGAGATCAATTGACCGCGATAAAAGGCTTTCTGGATCAGGCAATTCAGCTAATTCATAACCACGCCTGAAAGAGGCCGTAGTATGAGAAGAACAGACTGGATACGCTGCCCTGTGTGCGGGAACAAAACCCGCATCCAAATCAGAGATGATACGATACTCATTCATTTTCCTTTGTTTTGTCCAAAATGCAAACAAATAACTTTGATAGACGTAAAAGATCAAAATGTGATAATCGTAACAGAGCCAGACGCTAAGACGCAGAGCCGATAACACTGTAAAAGGTGCGATCGGCTCTGTGTCTTTATTTTACATGCAGCAGGAGGGGCTAACTTGAATCAGAGCATATTAGTAAAAGACATTAAAAAGAAAAATCGTGTTTCCAACGTGTTGATTGCAGTTGGTGCGCTATTTGATTTGATTCCACGCTTTTTAACGATACACATGGCAGCTTCTTTTATTGCCGGGCGACTAACCGTCGGTATCGTGATCACAGATAGCTGTTTTATGCTGTCATCGTTCCTGATAAAAGCAATTTGCTCTTATTATGCAACTTGGGAAGCGCATAAGGCAGCATACGGCACGCTTACAGATTTGAGGCTGCGCTTGATCCGGCATCTGAAGAAATTACCGCTTGGCTTTTTTCAGGAGCGAAAAACCGGCGATCTGACAAATATTGTAGAGCACGATGTGGAGCAGGTAGAGTTTTATCTTGCGCATGGATTGCCGGAGATTATGTCGGCGACCCTGTTTCCCGCCATTATTTTTGCAGCCATGCTGTTTCTCGATTGGCGTCTCGCACTGCTGATGGTTTCAAGCCTGCCGCTGATGCTGCTGATAAAAAAAGGATCCGCTGCTGTCTGGGATAAAAACCAAAGAATGTTTGTGGACAGCACAAAGGCCATGCAGGAAAACATGATGGAATATATTCAGAACATTGCGGTAATAAAGGCGTTTGGCAAAGAAGAGACCAAGACCCAAAATACAATACAGCTTGCCAAGGATTATGTAAGGGCCGCAAGAAAAGCCGCAGCCGGTGTTTCGCTGTCCATGGGTTTCATTGACATTTTTATGGAGGGCGGCGTGGTTCTGGTGATGATTCTGGGGAGCGGCTTTCTCTTAAAAGGGCAAATTTCGGTGCCGGTCTTCGTCCTTTCCATGATTCTGGGCGGGGCGTTCACTGCTTCCATCGCAAAAACCGCCACCCTGCAGCACTATAATATCGTTTTTCATCAGGCGATGCGTGAGGTTGGTTCGGTTCTGGACGTGTCCGCTTCTGAAAAAAAAGAAGCGGCCGTCCCTGTGCGGAATGGTGATATCCGGATTCAAGGCGTCGATTTTTCCTATCCTGGAAAAGGCCGGTCTCTTGAAAATATAAATCTGACCTTCAAAAAGGGAAGCCGCAACGCGATTGTCGGCGCATCCGGCTGTGGCAAAAGTACACTTGTCAGTTTGATTATGGGCTTTTGGATTCCACAAACAGGCAGGATTCAGATCAATGGCGTTGATATTAAAAGTATGTCGGAAAAGCAATGGAACGCATTCATTGCCATTGTTCAGCAGGATACATTTCTTTTTAATATGAGCGTGGAAGAAAATATCCGGCTTGGGAAACCGGACGCAACAAGGGGTGAAATTGTTGCCGCGTCAAAAAAGGCAAATATCCATTCGTTTATTTCCTCCTTGCCGCAAGGCTATGACACAAAGGCAGGAGAATCGGGCGTTAAATTTTCCGGCGGGGAGAAACAGCGGATTGCGATCGCCAGAATGATCTTAAAAGACGCCCCTATTCTCATCCTGGACGAAGCAACCGCAGCGGTCGATGCCGAAAACGAAGCGTCTATTCAGGCGGCATTAGAGAATTTCAGCAAAGGGAAAACGGTGATCTCGATCACCCATCATCTCAACACCATCCGTAACGCAGATCAGATTATTGTCATGGATTCCGGACATGTCGTAGATCGTGGAACACATCAAGAGCTGACAGAACGATGTAAATTATATCAAAAGGCCGTACAGGATCAAAACCAGACAGAGCTTTGGAGTATCAAGGAGGGATGAAAAATGATTCGGGGTATCTTAACGCTTCTGACCGCAAAAGGGAAAAGAGCTTTAGCTTCCAGCGTTCTATGGTTTTCAATTTATGCCCTTTCCGGGATTGTCATGATGCTTTTGGTACTAAAGATGCTGGATCTTATAATGACCGAACAGGAGATTTCCCTTTATGCTGATTGGCTGGCACTTGTCCTTCTTTTACTGCTTAGGGGAATATCCAGTACCTTTGGCGATTTACGCAAACACTATGCGGGATTTGACTTGAATTATGAACTCAGAGAAAAAATTATTCACCGTTTAAAATCTTTTTCACTTGGTTTTTACACAAACGAAAGGCTTGGAGAAATCAGCACAGTCATCCACAGGGATGTTGATAATATGGTTATGATCGTAGGGCACCTTTGCCCGCGGATGCTCAGCGATTTTATTGTATCCGCTGTTATGATAACCGCCTTGCTGATTGTGAATGGAAACATGGGTTTGCTGATGATTTCAATCCTGCCCGTTGCCCTGCTGATTCTAAGGAACCTCTGAACAAATGGCGCAGGAAGAGGAATTCAGAGAAAAGGGATTCAAGAGGCGTTCCAAACTGAATGATTACGTCGAATTTCAACGCTATACTCCTGAATTTATTTCCACTTTTGCGGAAA
>NZ_VWXL01000084.1 GCF_009746625.1 Caproicibacter fermentans | reverse complement strand
TGGTTGGAACCTTTCAAAAACCATCTGGTGGTAGGAGGACTTAACCAATCCACAACATCCCTTACAGTGTAGCACATAGCCCTTGGAGAGGGGCTCTAATAACTACTACTCTATAATACAAGGAGGACGCGCCCATGTCCGCTCCGCTCTATTCCGCGCTGAAAAACCATGCCGCCCTCGGGCGCGCTTCGTTTCACACCCCCGGGCACAAAAGCAGCCCCGCCGCCCTGCCGGGCGGCCTGTTCCAGCTTGATCTGACCGAGCTGCCGGACACCGGCAGCCTGTACGACGGCGGCGGGCCGATCGAACAGGCGGAAGCGCTTGCTTCCAAGCTGTTCGGCACGGCGCGCACCTGCCTTTCCGCCGGAGGCTGCACGCTGTGCGTGCAGGCGATGTTCCGCCTTGCCGCGCCGAACGGCGGAAAGGTCGTCTGCTGCCGCAAGGTTCACCGCAGCGCGGTCGGCGCGATGGCCCTGCTCGGCATCGAGCCGGTCTGGGCCATGCCGGAGGAGCTGGTTCCGGCCGTCGGCGCCTGCGAAGACGCGAAAGCCGTCTATGTCACAAGCCCCGACTATTACGGGCGCCTGCTCGACATTCCCGCAATCTCCGCCGCGTGCCGGAAAAAGGGAATCCCGCTTCTGGTCGATAACGCGCACGGGGCGCACCTGATGTTTACCGAGCCGAAGCTGCACCCGCTTCTTCTCGGCGCATCCATGACCGCGGACTCCGCCCACAAGACGCTTGGAGTCCTGACCGGCGGAGCGTGGCTCCAGATCGGCGACAGTCGGTTTTCGGCGGGCGCGAAGGACGCGATGGCGCTCTTCGGCTCCACCAGCCCCTCTTTTCCGGTTCTGGCTTCGCTTGACCTGTGCCGCGAATGGCTGGAAACGCACTCCGGCGCGTTTCCCCTTTTGCAGGAACGCGCGCAGCGGGTGCGGCGCCTGGCCCTTTCACGCGGGATTCCGTCTCCGTCGGGCCTCGCCGACCCGACGCGGCTGACGCTTCAAACGGCAAAGATCGGGCTGACCGGAACACGGGCGGCCGAACTGTTCCGGGCCGCAGGAATCGAGCCGGAATACGCGGACCGCTCCTTCGTTGTTTTCATCGCGACTCCGTTTAATACCGAAGAGGATTTTCAGCGGCTTGAGCGGGCCGTCCGTTCGCTCCCCGCCGCGGAACCGCTGCCGGAAGTTCCCGAAATGCCGCCGTTTTCCCCCGCCTGCGTTCCCCTGCGGGAGGCTTTGCTTGCGGAAAGCCGGACCGTCCCGCTGGAACGGGCGGTCGGCGGAGTTGCCGCCCAGATCGCGTGCCCCTGCCCGCCCGGCATTCCCGCCGTGATGCCAGGGGAACGGGTCACAAAAGAAACCGCCGAGTTTCTGTGCGGGTATGGCTTTTTAGAAATAAAAGTGTTAAAATAAGATCGAATCTGAAAATTCAAATCTATCTACCGATATCGTGAAACGGAGGGATACTAATGAAGCTGGTATTGGCGATTGTCGGCAACGACGACAGCGGCATGGTTTCGGCCGCCCTGACCAAGGAGGGCTTTTCCGTCACCAAGCTCGCGACAACGGGCGGATTTTTAAAAAAGGGCAATACGACCTTCATCGTCGGAACGGAGGACGACAAGGTCGACCAGGTCATCTCCATCATCGCGGGCCAGAGCCGGCGCCGCACGCAGCTTGTCCCGAGTACCACCACCATGGATATCGGCGTTTATTCCGCATTCCCGGTGGAGGTAACCATTGGCGGCTCCACAATTTTCGTCCTGAACGTGGACCGCTTTGAAAAAGTATGAGTTTAAATTTTGAGGATTTTCCGGGAAATCCGGAGATTAAAAAGAACCTGTCCCTCGCTTTTGACGAGGGGCGGTTTCCCCACGCGATTCTTCTGGAGGGTTCGCCCGGCAGCGGAACCGCCGCGCTTTCCGGCATCCTGGCAAAGGCGGCTGTCTGCCTCTCGGAAGGCGAGCGGCCCTGCGGGCGCTGCTCCGGCTGCGTCAAGGCTGCGGCCGGCTCTCACCCCGACATTGTCACGCTGGACGGAGACGCCAACCCGCGCGTCTTCCCTGTGGACGCCGTGCGGGAAATCCGCTCCGGCGCCTACGTCAGGCCGAATGAAGCGCCCCGCAAGGTTTACCGCCTGCTGGGCGTTCACAATATGTCGGAGCCTTCCCAGAATGCGCTGCTAAAGGTTCTGGAGGAACCGCCTCAAAACGTGTGGTTCCTGCTCACTGCGGTCAGTTCCTCCGCGCTGCTGCCGACCATCCGCTCGCGCGTCCAGATTTTTACACTGGACGACGGCGCGCCGAGCGGGGAGGGTCTGGAAGAAACCTCAAAAATCGCGCGCGCGGTCGCCGCGCCGGGCGAGGCGGAGCTTCTTTTCGGCACGGCGCCCCTCATTAGGGACAAAGACCGCCTGCGCAAGGTTCTGGCGCAGCTCTTTCTTCTGTTCCGCGACGCGGCGGTTCTGCGCGCGGGGGGAGAATCCTGCCTGTCCGGCGAAAGGGACGCTCCGGCGTACCTGGCGTCCAAGCTGACCCGCAAAAGCCTGATGCTCCTCGTGGAGGAAACCGCTCGCGCCCAGCGCGCTTTGGAAAGAAACGCAAACACGGCGCTTCTGGTCACCGCATACTGCGCGGGGCTGAGGGAAGCGGCCGGAAAATCATAAGACACAGTGATGAAAGGAGGGCCCTATGGCTGAAGTAATTGGCGTCCGGTTTAAAAATGTCGGCAAGGTTTATTATTTTGACCCCGCCGGCAACGTCCTGAAAAAAGGCGACAAGGTGATCGTCGAAACCTCCCGCGGCGTGGAATGCGGCGAAATCGCCATGGAAAACCGCCAGATCAGCGACGAGGAGCTTGTGCAGCCCCTGCGCCAGCTGATCCGCGTCGCGACGGAGGAGGACCTGAAAAAGGTCGAGGAAAACAAAAAGAAGGAAAAAACGGCGTTTGGAATCTGCCTGAAGAAAATCGCCGCCCACAAGCTGGAAATGAAGCTGGTGGACGTGGAATACACCTTCGACAATTCCAAAATCCTGTTTTATTTTACGGCGGACGGCCGCGTGGATTTCCGCGAGCTGGTCAAGGACCTGGCCTCCGTGTTCCGCACCCGCATCGAGCTGCGGCAGATCGGCGTGAGGGACGAGGCGAAGATGCTCGGCGGCCTCGGCATCTGCGGCAAGCCGTTCTGCTGTTCGACCTTTCTCGGCGGGTTTCAGCCCGTTTCCATCAAAATGGCAAAGGAGCAGGGCCTGTCCCTGAATCCGGTGAAAATTTCCGGAATCTGCGGCCGGCTGATGTGCTGCCTGAAATACGAGCAGGAGACCTACGGGGAGCTTCTCCGCAGCGTACCCGGCGTCAATTCCGTCGTCATGACGCCGAAGGGCCGCGGGGTCGTGACGGACAACAATTTATTGACCGAAACCGTCTATGTCCGTCTGGATTCCGCCTCCGACGCGCCGACGCAGAATTTCCGCGCGAAAGAGGTCCGGGTGCTGAAAACCGGCCGGAATTCCGTCAGCCGGGAAGAGCTCGAGCAGCTTCGGACCCTGGAGGGGAATTAAATTTACAGTTGCAATTTCGCGTTTTTATGTTACAATAATCCTATAAAAGTATTGGAGGTGTATCCTTTCATGGCATATGTTATCAGCGACGATTGCATTTCCTGCGGTGCTTGCGCGGCGGAATGCCCGGTCAACGCGATTTCGGAAGGCGACGGCAAATTTGTGATAGATCCCGACACCTGCACGGAGTGCGGTTCCTGCGCAAGTGTCTGCCCCGTGGGCGCTCCGAAGCCGGAAGACTAAATTATTCAAGATAAAAAGGCGGAGCGCCTGCGCACCGCCTTTTTTCTTTTTGAAAGCCGTTATTTTAACCCTGAGGGAGGACCTTTTAGTATGGAAAACCGGGGCACCCCCCCTTTCGCGGGGGAACCGCCTGGCTCCGGTGAAAAGCCGGAGCCGCTTTCCGCCGGATTTACCGTGATGACCGGCAAAAACCACACCTTCAATACCGACACGATCCTGCTCGCCGACTTTTCGATGCCCCGCCCCGGCGAAACCTGTGCGGACTTCGGCACGGGCTGCGGCGTCATCCCTCTTTTGTGGTGCGCGCGGTCCGCTCCCCGGCGCGTGTACGCCGTCGAGCTTCAGGAGGACGCCTGCCGTCTGGCGCGCCGCTCCGTCCGCCTCAGCGGACTGGAAAATCAAATTGAGATTATAAGGGAAGATATCAAGACTCTCAGGCAAAACCGCCCCCTTCCCCTCGGCCTTGACCTGATCGCCTGCAACCCGCCCTACAAGCCGGACGGAACCGGCGTTCCCAGCGCGCGGGAGGGGCAGCGCATCGCAAGGCATGAGGTCGCGTGCAGCTTTGCCGATATTTCGGCCGCCGCGGCAGCCTTTCTGCGCTGGGGCGGCCGCTTTTTCTGCTGCCTTCGGCCCGAGCGCCTGTGCGACGCGATGGCGACGCTGCGGGCGGCGGGTCTGGAACCGAAGCGCCTGCGCTTTGTGCAGCAGCGCGGGGACAAACCCCCGTTTTTGTTTCTTTTGCAGGCCAACCGCGGCGGCAGGCCCGGAATGACTGTGAACCCCGCGCTCTTGATCGAATCGGAACGGGGGGGCTGGTCCGAAGAAATGCTGAAAATTTACGGCGATTACAAGGAGGGCAGAGAATGAGCGGAAAATTGATCGTGGTCGGGACGCCGATCGGCAATCTCTCCGATTTTTCACCGCGCGCGCGGCAGGCTCTGGAAAGCGCGGACTTCATCGCGGCGGAGGACACGCGCGTCACCGTCAAGCTTCTGAACCACTTTGAAATCAAAAAGCCGATGATCTCGTATTTTGAACACAACAAATACGAAAAGGGAGACATCATCTGCGGCAGGATGGAGGCCGGGGAAACCTGCGCGCTGGTGACCGACGCGGGTATGCCCGCGATTTCGGACCCCGGCGAGCTGCTGGTCGCGCAGTGCGCCGAACGCGGCATTCCGGTTTTCGTGGTTCCCGGCCCCAGCGCCGTCGTGTCGGCGCTCGCCGTGTCCGGCCTGCCGACCGGGCGCTTTACCTTTGAGGGCTTCCTCAGCGTTTCCCAAAAAAGCCGGCGCGAACATCTGGAACAGCTCAAAGCGGAAAAGCGCACCATGGTTTTCTACGAGGCGCCGCACAAGCTCGCCTCCACTCTCGCCGATATGGTTAAAGCGTGGGGCGGCACCCGGCGCGTCGCCCTGGTGCGCGAACTGACGAAAATCCACGAGGAAGTCATCCGCACAACGCTCTCTCAGGCCGCGGACCGCTACGCGAATGAAACGGCAAAGGGGGAATTCGTCCTCGTCATCGAGGGGGCGCCGGAAGAAGCGACGGCCGAATATTCCGCTCAGGACGCGCTGGAGCTGGCCCGGGATTATCTTTCGCAGGGCCTTTCCGCGGCGGCCGCGGCGAAACAGGCCGCCGCGGAAACGGGCCGCCGGAAAAACGAAATTTACCGGGAACTGACGAGGGAACCGAACAGCGGCCCGTAAATCTTTACGATGCCATCCCCCCAAAAGGGGGACTTTTTTATTGTGCGGGCCGATCAACATGCAGGGATCGTCCTTTCCTCCCTCATTTCTGCATCAACCGATAAATTTCTTTTAGGTCGTTATAATCTCCTTTGTTTCCCTTATACTAAAAATATCATAAACTAAAATAGGTGAATGCAAATGAGCTTAAGGGAATACGTGAAACGAATCAGTGCGAAAGCTGCAGATTCTGTCAGCGGCAAAATCGCGGGCCACAGGGAATGGAAACAGCAGCTGTGCGATTTTGCCGTATGTCAATGCGGAAGCCCGCGCGACATGATCTCCAACATCAGGGCCTTTTTGAAATGGGGGCTTCTCTCCATTCTGATCGGCGCGATCGCCGGTTCCGCCGGCACCCTGTTCTATTTCTGCATCCGCACGGTCACGGCTTTGCGGATCGATCACGGCTGGCTTCTCTGGCTTCTGCCCCTGGGCGGCCTGCTGATTGTATTCCTTTACCGCGCGGGCAAAATTACCGAGCCGAAGGGAACCGATCTGGTGATTGAAGCGGTAAGGTCGCCGGAGCCGGTCCCCACCGTGATGGCGCCGCTCATTTTTGTCGCAACCACCGTGACGCACCTGTTCGGCGGCTCGGCGGGCCGCGAAGGCGCCGCGCTTCAGCTCGGCGGCAGCCTGGGGTACCGGATCGGCAGGCTGTTCCGGCTGGATGAAAAGGACCTGCACGTTGTTACCATGTGCGGTATGGCCGCCTGTTTCTCCGCGCTGTTCGGCACGCCGCTGACCTCCACCCTGCTGGTGATGGAGGTCATCACGGTCGGAGTCATGTACTATTCCGCACTGGTCCCTTGCACGGTGGCTTCCATCGTCGCCGCGGGCATCGCGCAGTCCTTCCACGCAGCGCCGACCCAGTTCCATGTCTCCGGCACGCCCTCCATCGGCATTGTGCCGCTGATGCAGGTAACTTTGCTTGGGATACTCTGCGCGGTAGTCAGCGTTCTTTACTGCTTTGTCATGCACGGCACGGGGCTTTTGTACAAACGGTGGATCCGCAACCAGTATGTCCGCGTGCTTGTCGGCGGTGTTCTCGTCATTCTTCTGTCGTTCGTGTTCGGCCGGGATTACCTGGGTATGGGCGGAAACGTGATCGCCGCCGCGTTCCAGCGCAGTTCGCGCCCGGAAGCGTTCCTGCTGAAGCTTCTTTTCACTGCGGCAACCCTGGGCGCAGGGTTCCGCGGCGGCGAAATCGTTCCGGCGTTTTTTGTGGGCGCCACATTCGGCTCCTTTACCGGCAGCCTGATCGGCCTGACTCCGTCGTTCGGCGCTTCCATCGGCTTTATGGCGGTGTTTTGCGGCGTGACAAACTGCCCGCTGACCGCCTTTGTTCTCAGCGTGGAGGTGTTCGGTGAACAGGGAATCCTCTATTACCTTCTGGCGGCCGGCATCAGCTACATGCTTTCGGGATATTCCAGCCTTTACAGCCAGCAGAAAATTCTTTATGCAAAAGACAAGTCCCTTTACATCGGCGGCGAATAGGCGGACCGCGCCGCCGGAACAAAAGAAGAAGCGGGCGCCCCGGCCTGGGCGTCCGCTTCTTCTTTTGGATTGGAGGACCGTTTACTCTATAATCGATGTTACCTTTGTAACGACATTGACGTTATCCTTGCGGTATTCAAACTTGAATTTCCGCATCACCCTCTGCACGATGCTCTGCGCGGTCTCAACGGTGACGGTCTGCAGCAGGGCAATGTACTGCGTCGCGCTGCAGGAAGCAACGGTGTCCCCTTTTCTCATACTGGTCAGAATCGCATTTTTCAGCTTTTCAGAGGCTGTTTTCAGCGCGTCCGGCTCCGGAGCGCCGCCGTCCTTTCCTCCGAGCGTAAAAAGGATCAGAAAAATGGAAAGCCCCGTGCGCGGCATCAGCCTCACCTGCGACCGGTACAGACATTTGAACATGTCGTAGTCGCAGAAATAGGCTCCTTCCACTTTGGTTTTTTCCTGAAGGTCGTTCCAGATTGTCTCCAGATCCGTTTCCGACCGGCTCTGATTATTCATCCGGCTGGAATACGGCTTTAAAAATTCGCCGAGGTCCACGCCGAATTCCTGGTAAAACATTTTGACGGTGCGATTGTAATGATCAAACGCCTTCGCAGTGCGGCCCGTGTTCGAATAAGCTTTCAGCAGCAGGATATGGAACGGCTCTTCATAGGGGAACCGTCTCAGCGCGCTTTCGACAACCGGAACCATTTCTTCGTACCGGTTCCGGTTCGCCAAAAGGCCGCAAAGCTCATTGACGCAGCGTCTGTAAATCTCCGAGTAGCGCGCTCTCTGCAGGATCACCCAGGTGCTGTAGGAGGATTTCGGCAAAAAGCCTCCCCGGTACAGCCCGATCGCCTTCCGGTACCAGCCGATGCGCTTCTCCTCCGGCGCGGTCTGAACAAAAGCCTTTTTGGCGTATTCAAGAAAGCGCTCGGAATCCACGCTGCAGCCGCACTGGTTGTTCCAAGCATAGGTTCCGTTTAAAAATATGATAAACTGGGACTTGTCCCCCGACAGCTCGCGCAGCAGGGAGCGTGCCCGGTAAACCAGATTCTTCAGGGCGTTTTCCGGGTCTCCGCACTCGCGGCCGTCCCAGATGTCGCGCAGAAGGCGGTCAAGCGGGACCGGCGCAAAGCGCCGGGCAACCAGATACTGAATCAGCATCCAGACCCGCTTGGTTCGCCCTTTCAGGTTCGTCATGGTGTTCCCGTTAATGGTAATGGAAAATTCACCAAACATTTGAATCGCAACTTTGCTGTTCTCGGAATACAAATACATCGCTTCCCCATCCGAAAATCTACGCAAACAGTTTACCATATTTTACATAAAACTACAAGATCAAGTTTAGTGACTATATATCTTGTATTCTTTAAAATGAATAATATGAATTAATCGTCTTCCTCTAATTTCTCTAAAACAATGATCCGCCTGCGTCTGGTCTCAGCCATGTTGATAACCCGCTGGTTCCGGCTTCCCCGAAAACGCAGCGTCAGGTCCTTCTCTTCCCGCAGAAACGGCCCGTCCACCAAAAGGTCGGTCTGCTCCAGCAGCGCGTCGATTTCAGACCTCTGCATCGCAACCAGATTCTCGTACAAATAGCCGGTGTAGGTCGTCACGTCCAGTCCGGCGGAATGCACCAGCCGGGCCAGTTCCGTGAGCGGCCCGGGCTGGCAGAAAGGCTCTCCGCCGCTGAAAGTAACGCCCTTCAGCAGCGGATTTTCACGGATTTTTTCGAAAAGATCGTGAATGCTCCAAACCGTTCCGCCCTCAAACGGATGAGACTGCGGATTGTGGCACCCCGGGCAGTGATGCGGACAGCCCTGCACGAAAACGACGAACCGGATGCCCTTTCCGTCCACAATGGACTCCGTCTCGATTCCGCAAACCCTCAGCTCAGATTCCATGCTTGACCCGGTCCCTTTCCTCGGCGCGCTTTGCGTCGTTGAACCGGTCCAGCGTTCCCACCAGATAGCCGGTGATCCGGCGGATGCGCTCGAATTTCGGCCCGTCGTCCTCCGTGCGGTGGCAGTGAGGGCACTCGTTGTCGATGATTCCGTTATAGCCGCAGACCGGGTCGCGGTCCACCGGATGGTTGACGGAACCGTAGCCGACGCCGTTCTCCTTCATGCAGCGGATAATCGCCTCGAACGCTTCCGGATTTTTCGTCGTGTCGCCGTCCAGCTCCACATAGCTGATGTGCCCGCCGTTCGTCAGCGCATGGTACGGGGCTTCCAGCTTGATTTTTTCAAACGCGCGGATGGGAAAATAGACGGGGACGTGGAATGAGTTCGTGTAGTATTCCCGGTCGGTCACGCCGGGGATTTTACCGTACTTTTTCTGGTCGATGCGCACAAAGCGTCCCGAAAGGCCCTCCGCGGGGGTAGCGACAAGGGAAAAATTGAGGCCGGTTTTCTGCGATTCGTCGTCGACCCGCTTTCTCATGTGGCCGATAATTTCAAGGCCAAGCTTCTGGCTTTCCGGGCTTTCGCCGTGGTGCTTGCCGGTCAGCGCCTTGAGCGTTTCCGCAAGGCCGATAAACCCGACGCTGAGCGTGCCGTGCTTGATGACCTCTTCAATGCTGTCCTCCCAGTCGAGCTTCTCGCTGTCGATCCAGACGCCCTGACCCATCAGGAACGGATAGTTGTAAACCTTTTTGGAGCACTGGATTTGAAAGCGGTGCAGCAGCTGGCGGATTACGAGATCGATCCGTTTATCCAGGATTTCATAGAATTTCGCCACGTCTCCGTGCGCCTCGATGCCGATGCGCGGAAGATTGATCGAGGTAAAGCTCAGGTTGCCGCGGCCGCAGGTGACTTCGCGGTCAGGGTCGTGAACGTTTCCCATCACGCGCGTGCGGCAGCCCATATAAGCGACCTCCGTGTTATAGTCGCCCGGCTTGTAGTACTGCAGGTTGAACGGCGCGTCAAGAAAGCTGAAATTCGGGAACAGTCGCTTCGCGCTGACCCGGACGGACAGCTGGAACAGGTCGTAGTTCGGGTCGCCCGGATTGTAGTTGACGCCCTCCTTGACTTTGAAAATCTGGACGGGGAAAATCGGGGTCTCGCCCCCGCCGAGGCCCGCCTTTGTGGCAAGCAGCAGGTTTTTCATCACCATGCGGCCCTCGGGAGACGTGTCTGTGCCGTAGTTCAGCGAGCTGAACGGAACCTGCGCGCCCGCGCGGGAATTCATGGTGTTCAGGTTGTGGATGAGCGCCTCCATCGACTGGTATGTGGCCCGGTCCGTATTCCGGGTCGCCGTTTCTACCGCGTACTGATGCGCTTTCGCGGCCTCCTGCTCCGAAACCTCCTCATAGCCGCCCGCGCGCTGATGACCGGGCAGGAACTGAACGAAACGAATGCCGTAACCGTCCGCTCCGCCCATGGTGACATCATCGCCGACGGAACCGCGCACCGTGTCGATCATTGCGTCGGCATCGGCGGCCGGCATGGAGTGGGCCACCTGAAAATAACGGGAAAGCTCCTGAAAATAGTGGCGGCGAAAGGTTTTCGCAACGCCCGGCGCCATGGAATAATCAAAGTTCGGAACGCTCTGCCCGCCGTGCATTTCGTTCTGGTTGGCCTGAATCGCGATACAGGCGAGCGCCGCGTAAGAGCTGATGTCGTTCGGCTCGCGAAGCGTCCCGTGCCCCGTGCAGAATCCGCCGTGAAACAGCTTTAAAAGGTCGATCTGGCAGCAGGTCTCGGTCAGCATATAAAAATCTTCGTCGTGGATATGGATGTCTCCGCTTAAATGCGCCGCGGCGATGTCCTTCGGAAGAATGTAGTTGTTGATAAAGTACTTGGAACCCTCCGACCCGTATTTCAGCATGGTTCCCATTGCGGTGTCCGCGTCGATATTGGCGTTTTCCCGCTTCAGGTCGATGTCCTTCGCGTCGCGGAAGGTCAGCTGACGGTAAATGTCCATCAAATCGCCTTCGGCCTGGCGGATCTTCGCGTGCTCCGCGCGGTACAGGATATAGGCTTTGGCGGTCTTCGCAAAATCCTTTGCAATCAGCTTTTCCTCAACGGCGTCCTGAACCTGCTCCACCGTAGGCACAGCGTCCCCGCCGAACCGCGCGGCGATCTCCGCCGTCAGGCGGTCCAGCTCCGCCCTGGACATCTTCTCGGTTTCCACCGCCCTGTTTGCCTTCTCAATCGCGCTGCGAATCTTCTTTTCATCAAACGGAACAACCGAACCGTTCCTTTTTTGAATTCGTGTCGCCATTTCAACTTCATCCTTTCCGGTTCTTCTCCGTCGGCAAATATCGCCATCCGACGGACGAGTGTAATAAGAATTATACTTGTTTTTTCCGGGATTGTCAAGGACGCAAACACAATATATTGTGTTTATTTTTTAACTCACCCCCATACGTACAGTCCGCCGTCTTCCAGCACGGAATCAGCGCCAGGTCCGGCTTCTGCCGCCGTCCGCAGTCGAAAGCAGTCCGTGCGCGGCCAGAATCCAGCCGTGCCCCCGTCCGCAACCTGCATGGGACAAGAATCCCGCAGGGTATCAAAAGCGTCCTGCGCAACTCCTTCCAAAGGGTGCGGGTTCCATGTTTTGCCCGCGTCGGATGTTGTCAGCAGTTCAGAGGCGCCGGCGCCGG
Source organism: Caproicibacter fermentans (assembly GCF_009746625.1). GTDB lineage: Bacteria > Bacillota > Clostridia > Oscillospirales > Acutalibacteraceae > Caproicibacter > Caproicibacter fermentans. Next base: position 157,713 of record NZ_VWXL01000084.1, on the reverse strand, counting down.
ACGATTCTGCCGTCAGAATCATCCTCTTTCCTTCGGGCAGCAGCGCGGCGGCAACGGCCCCCGCGCTCTTCAAAGCGGAAACCGGGCTTTTCCAGTCGGTTTTGTCGCCGGAGACGCGGAGCAGCTCGCGCCGACCGGAAATCACGCTGTCTCCGCCGCCGTACGCCGAGGAGTTAAGTCCTTCCGGGGCTTGACGGACGCTTTTGATTGTTCTGGTTTTGCTCCAGTGCTTCCCTCCGTCCGCCGTACGGTACAGCTCGCCGTTCCAGGTGGCGAGGTCGGAGGTCAGGAACCAAGCTGCCCGTTATAAAGGGGCTGTTGCAAAATGAATTTGCGATAGCAAATTGCACAAAGGAATAGCTCCAAAAGCAAGAAAGTGCGTCTTGAAGCGGCTGCCGAAGCCCAATCAAGGCGCATTTTTTGTGCAATATTTTTCGTCGAGGCTATTTTGCAACAGTCCCTTCGCGTCTGATTCAAATCCGTGCTATTTCAGAATCTTTTCGATTTCCGCCAGCTCCTCGTCACGGAACGTCAGGCGGTTGACGGCGCCGACGTTCTCCTCCAGCTGGGCGACGCTGCTCGCGCCGATCAGCACGCTGGCCATGGTTTCCTGCCGCAGGATCCACGCGAGCGCAAGCTGCGCGGTGGTTTGTCCGCGCCGTTTCGCAAGCGCGCCGATTTTGCGCACCTTTTCGATTACATCCGGAGTAATGCGGTCCTTCGTCAGAAACGGCGATTTTCCGGAAGCACGGGAGCCCCGCGGAATGCCGTCGTTGTATTTTCCGGTCAGAAGTCCCTGCGCGAGCGGGCTGAACGCGGTCAGGCCCATTCCCGCTCTTTTCGCCGCGTCAAACAGGCCGTCCGTTTCGATTTGCCGGTCGAGCATACTGTAACGCGACTGGCAGATCAGGCAACGCACACCCATTTCACGCAGCAGGGCGGCAGCCCGCTTCGCCGCTTCCGGGCTGTAATTCGAAATGCCCGCGTACAAAGCCTTTCCGCTTTTGACCGCCTGCGCCAGCGCGCCCATGCTTTCCTCCAGCGGCGTGTCCGGATCCATGCGGTGATGATAGAAAATATCGACGTAATCAAGGCCCATCCGCCTGAGGCTCTGGTCCAGACTGGCAAGCAGGTATTTCCGCGAGCCGAAATCCCCGTAAGGGCCGGGCCACATCGTGTAGCCCGCCTTCGTGGTAATCACCATCTCATCGCGGTAGGGCGAGAAATCCTCCCGCATCAGCCGGCCGAAGGTCTCCTCCGCCGAGCCGGCGGGCGGACCGTAATTGTTCGCAAGGTCGAACACCGTCACGCCGAGGTCGAACGCCCGGCGCATCACCGCCCGGTTTGTCTCGTAGCAGTCGTAGGTTCCGAAATTATGCCAGAAGCCGAGCGACACCGCGCTGAGCTTCAGTCCGCTTTCTCCGCACCGGCGATACTCCATTTTTTCATACCGTTCCTCATTCGCCGTATAAGGGATCATTCTGGTTTTCCGTTCCATCCGCTAACCGCCTTTCTTTTGTTTCTTCACCCAGTCGCAGAACAGCTCCAGCGCCGGGTAAAGCCCCGCGGCGCAGCCGGCCGCGGCATACTCCACGCGGGGCGGAATCTCCTGATACTGCCGCCGTTCAATCAGGCCGTCCGCCGTCAGCTCCCGCAGGCTCTGGCTCAGCATCATATCCGTGATGCCGGGAATCCGCTGCCGGATCTCCCCGTAGCGGGCCGGTTCGCCGGAGCGCAGCGCCCAGAGGATGCGCAGCTTCCATTTGCCGCCGACCAGCGAAACGGCGTCTCTCAGCGGGGCGTCGTCCTCCGGCTGAGGCGCCGGGGGAATTTCCGGCTGAATGCGGACCGGTTCCTCCTGCCGGCTTCTTTTTTCCCGTTTCTTTTTCTTCTTCACGTCTCATACCCTCCCCCGCGCTCCGCACGTTTGAGGCGTGCGGCTTCCTTGGAAAACGGACATCCGCAGAAATCCTGCCGGTACAGCCCGTAGGTGCGGGAAAGCTCGATCGACCGCTGATACCCGCCGTTTTTCTTAAAATCGGACGGCAGAAACGGCACCTCATACTTCTGAGCGAGCTCCAATCCGATCTCATTGAGCCTGCGGGCGTTTTTATACGGGCTGACCGTCAGCGTCGTCGTAAAGAAGTCATAGCCGCCCGCCCGGGCGTATTTTGCGGTTTCCGCGAGCCGCAGGCGGTAGCAGCCCATGCAGCGTTCCCCGCCCTCCGGCTCCTGTTCCATTCCGCGCGCCATTTCCAAAAACTGGCGGACATTGTACCGCCCCTCGATAAACTGCGCGGGATATTTCTGCGGCAGCTCGTCAAGCAGGCGCTTGACCTCCGCGACGCGCTTCCGGTACTCGTCCTCCGGCAGGATATTCGGGTTGTAGAAAAACACCGTGACCCGGAACAGCGGAGCAAGCTGTTCCAGCACACTGCTCAGGCAGGGGGCGCAGCAGTCGTGCAGCAGCAGCGTCGGCACCCTGCCCTCAAGCCCCGCAATTACATCCAGCATCTGTTTTCTGTAATTGATTTTGTTCATCATGCGCCTCCTTTCCCGGCAGGCTGAGCCTGCACGCACGCCCCGCCGTTTCGCGCGGAGCGGAATTGACAGCCCGGTTTGGCGGGAGAGTTGTCAAAAACTCCCGTTGAATATCCCGTGCGAAATAATATTCCGGTTTCGGCCGGGCTGAGCCTGCACGCGCGCCTGCGGCGTCCGCGTCTGAAAAACACTGTTTTACATTATGATCTTCATCACACGGGGATTCCCTTCCCCGGATTGGCTAAATTTGTCCGGAAAGTTGTTGCAAAGCCCCGACTAGCTTAAAAATCGTGACACGACTTGATCCTGTGTGTCCGTGTGAAGCGGTCTTTACTGACCGCCGGACAAAATATACTGCTGGTATCTGCCGTCGGACAATTTTAAATAAATTACGACCGGCACCAAATCGCCTTTCGGCTCCGAGGTGAACAGCTCCCTGCCCGTCCGGTTGTCGGAATTGCTGACCGCGCAGGCGGGCTTTTGACCGCCGTTCATCAGACTCGGAGAGGACGGGCCGACGTAATAGGTCCGGTCATAGCATCCGATCCGGTTCGGCAGACTCCGCGGGTCCCATTCGCCGAAGTCGTAACGGTTTTTTACCAGCAGCGCCAGAAAAGGTATCACCGCAATCAAAAGAATCCGTGCTAATAATTTGACCCGTTTCTTTTTCATTTCATCCTCCAACCGATTTCCCCGCGGTTCCTCCGGACAGGGGCCGGGCACCAACCGCCCGCCTGTCTTTCTTTTAATCCTTTTTCAGCAAGGATATGCCCAGCTCTTCAAGCTGCTTCGGGTCGACTCCGGTCGGGGCGCTGCTCATCAGCTCCGCGGAGGAAGCGACCTTCGGGAACGCGATAACGTCGCGGATGCTGTCGCAGCCGAGCATCAGCATGACCAGGCGGTCCAGACCGAACGCCATGCCGGCGTGCGGCGGCGCGCCGTAGCGGAACGCGTCGATCAAAAAGCCGAAGCGCTCCTGCGCCTGCTCGGGGGTAAAGCCGAGGGCCTGGAACATTCTCTCCTGGATGTCCGGCCGGTTGATACGGACCGAGCCGCCGCCGAGCTCGTTCCCGTTGAGCACCATATCGTAGGCGATCGCCAGCACGCTGCCGGGGTCGGACTCCAGCTTGCCGAGATCCTCCTCGCGCGGCATGGTGAACGGGTGGTGCATCGCGACAAAGCGGTTTTCTTCCTTGCTGTACTCGAACAGCGGGAAGTCCGTCACCCAAAGAAGACAGGGCTTCGAGTCGTCGATCAGTCCGAACCGCCCGGCAAGCTCTTTGCGCAGCGCGCCGAGGGAATCGAACACAACTTTGTTTTCGCCGCTCGCGACCAGGAACAGCACGTCGCCCGCTTCGGCGCCCAGCGCCTTTCGAACGGCCGCCGCTTCTTCCGGAGCGAGGAATTTTTCATAGGAGGAGGTTTCCCCGCCGGAGGCAAGACGTGTCCACGCAAGGCCCTTTGCTCCGTAGGATTTGACCCACTCTCCCAGCTTGTCGATTTCCTTGCGGCTTAAAGCGTCCGCCTGCCCTTTCAGATTGATGCCGCGCACGCTGCCGCCCGCGGACAGAGCACCGGCGAACACGCGGAATTCCGTGTTTTTCAGGGCTTCGCTCACGTCTGTCAACTCCATGCCGAAGCGCAAATCAGGCTTGTCGGAGCCGAAGCGGTTCATTGCCTCATGCCAGGTCATGCGGCGCAGCGGGGTCTGGATTTCAAGATCCAATACTTTTTGATAGACGTCCTTGATAAATCCCTCCGCGATCGCCATCACGTCGTCCTGAGAAACAAACGACATCTCAAAGTCGATCTGCGTAAATTCCGGCTGGCGGTCGGCGCGCAGGTCCTCGTCGCGGAAGCAGCGGGCAACCTGCATGTAACGGTCGTAGCCCGAAAGCATCAGAAGCTGCTTATAAAGCTGCGGCGACTGAGGCAGCGCGAAAAAGCTGCCCGGGAACATACGGGAAGGAACCAGATAGTCGCGCGCGCCCTCCGGCGTGGATTTGATCAGGTTCGGCGTCTCGATTTCGAGGAAGCCGTTTTCGTCAAAATAATCGCGCGCAGCCTTGACGATGCGGTGCCGGCCGATGATCTTTCTCTGCATCTCCGGGCGGCGCAGGTCCAGATAGCGGTATTTCAGGCGCAGATCCTCCTTGACGTCGGTCTTTTCCTCAATGGCGAACGGCGGGGTCTCGCTTTTGGCAAGCACGCGCAGCTCCTCGACCTCGATTTCAATGTCGCCCGTCGGCAGCTCCGCGTTCTTGGCAGAGCGCTCCCTCACGGTTCCGCGCGCCGCCAGAACGAACTCCGCGCGGGCGGCAAAGGCCTTTTGAAACACCTCGCGGTCCGTCTTGTCGCCGAATGCGAGCTGAACGATTCCGGTACGGTCCCTTAAATCGATAAAAATCAGCTGCCCCAGGTCGCGCTGGCGCTGCACCCATCCGCAGACGGTCACTTCCCTGCCGCAGTCGGCCGCGCGCAGCTCCCCGCAGTAGTTGGTTCGTTTCAGGCCCGTTAATGATTCCGGCATTTTTGATTTCCCCATTCCGTTTAATCTATTGATTTAAAAATACTCCTGTTACAGTCTTGGCGCAATTTCCCGGAGAACTGCCCTGATTAGCGAGTAAGGGCGCTTTTCCTCGTGCGCCGTTATGGTCACCACGGCTTCCCGCTCCGGCAGAAGAATGCTGAACTGGCCATACTTGCCGTCCGCCCGGAAAGAACCCGGCGCCGTGCAGAGCCAGACCTGGTACCCGTACCCGGCGAGGCACTCCGGTTCCGAACACCCGTCCCATCCGCTTTTGATCGTGTCCCAGGACATCTTTTTCAGGTATTCTTCCGAAATCAGCCGCTTGTCCTCCCGGATTCCGTTGTGAAGCAGGAGCCGCCCAAGGCGGCTGAATTCGTCCAGGGTCAGGAAAAGCTGGGTGGCGCAGAGCGTATGCCCCCGCGGGTCGGTGTGCCACTGCGGATTTTCGATCCCCAGCGGGGTAAACAGGCGCGGTACCAGAAAGTCCCGCACGTTATTTCCGGTCACTTTTTCCACCGCGCGCCCCAGCATATAGCAGCACGCGTTGGAGTAAAAGAACGCCGTTCCCGGCTTTTTTTCCACCGGCACGCGGAAGAAAAGCTCCGCCCAGTCGCGCTCCGGCTTCTGTGCATCCAGCTCGCCGAACCAGAAATGCGGTTTGCCGGAGGCCATGTGCAGCAGGTCCCGCAGCGTGATGTCCTCGCTGCCGGGCGCGGCGATTTCCCGGTATTCCGGGAAAAAGTCCAGCACCCGGTCGGTCAGCGCGAATCTTCCGTCCTCCGCGCACATACCGACGGCAAGCGAGGTAAAGGTCTTGGCGGCCGAATACAGATTCACCGGATCGCTCGACCGCCAGAAGTGCGTGACGGACTCCCCGTTTTTCCGCTCCACGCGGATCCCGTAAACCGTAAGACCCCGCTCCGCCGCGGTCAGGCGGAACCCGTCCAGAATTGATTCCTTCATGCAATCATCTCCGATTCCGTTAAAAAGAGAGGTCCTCTTCGTCTTCCGCCCGCGTGCTGATGGCGGCAAACTGCCCTTCGATATCGTTGTTCAGGTTGACCTTTGTTTTTTCGCCCGTCTTCATGTTCTTGACAACGCCAAGGCCCTTTTCCAGCTCGTCGTCGCCAAGCACCAGAGTAAACTGCGCGCCGAGCTTGTCCGCGTATTTCATCTGGGCGTTCAGGCTGCGGCCGACCTCGTCGCAGGCCGCGGCGACGGAGCATTCGCGCAGGCCGCAGGCCATTTGGAACGCCCGCTTCCGCGCCGCCTCGCCGACGGAGGCGATATACAGCTCGCAGGGGTGCGGTTCCGGGAATTCAATCTGCTGCGCCTCCATGATCATCAGCAGGCGTTCGATGCCGAGGGCAAACCCGAGCGCCGGAGTCGGTTTGCCGCCCATTTCCTCCACAAGGCCGTCGTAGCGGCCGCCGCCGCAGACCGTGCTCTGCGCGCCGAGGTCGGCGGAAACAAACTCGAACACCGTGCGGGTGTAATAATCCAGTCCGCGGACAATGGACGGGTCGACTTCGTATTCGATCTGAATGGAGTCGAGTGCCGACTTGACGCCCTCAAAGTGAGCCTTGCAGTCGCCGCACAGATAGTCGAGAATGCGCGGCGCGCCCTTTGCCGCTTCGGCGCAGCCGGGCTCCTTGCAGTCCAGAATCCGCATCGGGTTCCGGTCAAGGCGGGAGCGGCAGGTTTCGCAAAGCCGGTCCTTCCGTTCGGTGAAATACGTTTTCAGCGCTTTCGTGTATTCCGCGCGGCAAGTCGGGCAGCCGATGGAATTGATCTTCAGCTTCAGGTTTTTCACGCAGAGGCGGTCAAACAGGCCGTTTGCAAACGCAATCAGCCCGGCGTCCGCCAGCGGCAGCGAAGTGCCGAACAGTTCGACGCCGAACTGGTGAAACTCGCGCAGGCGGCCCGCCTGGGCTTTTTCATAGCGGTAGCAGGGCGTAAGGTAATAAAACTTCTGCGGGGCCGGGCTGTTGTAAAGGCCGTGTTCCAGATAAGACCGCACGGCCCCGGCGGTTCCCTCCGGCTTCAGGGTGACGGACCGCCCCCCCTTGTCCTCGAACGTATACATCTCCTTCTGAACCACATCGGTGGTTTCCCCGACGGAACGCTGAAACAGCCGCGTATCCTCAAATACCGGGGTGCGGATCTCCGAAATGCCGTTCACCGCGGCCTCGTCCCGCATGACCTCCTCGACCGCCTGCCAGCGTTCGCTGTTTCCGGGAAGAATGTCCTGTGTTCCTCTCTGTGCTTTGATCAGTTCCATAGACGACTCCTTTTTCTATTTTTACCTTGCGCTTCCGCGAAAACCGCGGCCCGTACCGTCTGAAAACCGGTTTTGCCCGCCGCCCGGAGTGCGCTTCAAAATATGTGTAAATAACAAAAAATCCCCGTCCCAATGGAAAGGGACGAGGGAGTTTCCTCTCGTGGTGCCACCCTTTTTCAGGGGCCGCAGGCGGCCCCCCTTTCGGCTACCCCTCCCCGGGGCGGAAAACGGCTCCCGGATGTCTTCGCCGAAGCTCGCTGTCGCGGACCCGCTCTCAGTCGCGGCGGGTCCTCCCTGTGCGGGGGCTTCGGGTACTCTTTCCGTTCTCAGCCGCAGGATCAGTCCTTTGGGTTCAAAATGTTGCGCCAGTCCAGATCGCCGCGCTCCAGCCCGTGAATGAGCACCTCCGCCGTCGCGATGTTGGTTGCGACCGGGATGTTGTGCATATCGCACAGACGCAGCAGATTCATGTCGTTCGGCTCGTGGGGCTTCGGGTTCAGCGGATCGCGGAAAAACAGAAGAAGGTCCACCTCGTTGCAGGCGATTCTTGCGGCAATCTGCTGGTCGCCGCCCTGTGACCCGCCCAGAAAGCGTTGGATTTCAAGGCCGGTAGCCTCCGATACCAGTTTTCCCGTGGTACCCGTGGCGCAGAGCGAATGACGGCTCAGCACGCCGCAGTACGCAATGCAGAACTGAACCATCAGCTCCTTTTTCGCGTCGTGGGCAATTAAAGCAATATTCATACAATTTGATCCTCCAAAAATCAACAAATAGAGTCAGAATCGATTGACCGCGGGAAGCGGCACCTGTTCGCCCTCCAGCCTCGCCGCAAGCCGGCCGACCGCCAGCATCCCCGGCGAGGTTTCCGGCGCGGGGCCGGACTGAAACGTCGCCGCCGCCAAAGCCGGGTCCTCGGGAATCACCGCGATCAGCCTGACGCCGGCCGCGTCGATGACGGAATCGAGGTCGGGGTAGCACTTCTGCGCGCGGAACCGCGCGCCGGAAAAGCGGTTGACCACCAGCCTGTGCTGCCGCACCCCGGCCTCCTCCAGGCTTTGCCGGGTGCGGGCCGCGGCCCGCAGGCAGACCGGGTCCGGCGTGGCCACGACAAGCGCCCTTTTGGCCGCTGCCGCCGCGCTTAAAAAGCCCTGCCCGATTCCCGCCGGGCTGTCGATGAGAACATGGTCGTAATACCGTGACAGAACGCCGACCAGCTGCCGCATCACTTCCGGGCTGACAACGTCCTCTTCCGTCCCCGGGGCGGAAAGCAGAAAGAGATTCGGATCAATCGCGCTCGGGTAAACCGCCTTTGACGGCTCCACCGCGCCGGAGACCACGTCCGCGATGTCGAACACGCGGTGGTCCAGCACGCCGAGCATATGGTCAAGGCTCCCCAGCCCCGCGTCGCAGTCGATCAGCAGCACGCGCCTGCCGCGCGCCGCGAGCGCGGCGCCCAGAGACGCGGTAACCGTCGATTTGCCGACCCCGCCTTTTCCCGATGTAATTACTGTTACTGAATCCATAGCCGGTACCTCTATTGTTATCATATTACCACAACAAATTATAGGAGTAAAGCATTTTGCCTGTCTGTTTTTACAATATTTTCACCCGCGCCTCTCTTTATCCCTGGGAGGAGGTCCGGGACGACGGCGAACCGGAGGAGCTGTTCTTCTGCGCCGCATCGGAAGCGGACGGCATGACCAGATTTCCGTTTGCATCGACGGTTTTTCCGTAGAAATACGCGTCGAACGCGTCTTTTGCAACGGTCAGGCTGTATTTGCTCGTCGCACCGTGCTCCAGAACGACCGCAACCGCGATCTGCGGGTTGTCGTAGGGCGCGAACCCGATGAAGGTGACGTTGTCGGAATGGGGAGTCAGAACAGCCGTTCCGGTTTTCGCCGCGAGCGGAACGCCGTAGTTGCGGAACATGGAGGACGCGGTGCCCTCCGCCGCCACGCTGCGCATGGCCGCTTTGACGTAATCGATGTAGGACTGGTCGACGCCGATATTTTCCACCGTTTGCGGCTTTGTCTGGGAAATGACCTGACTTCTCGCATAATTGGTTATTTTATCCACAACATGAGATTTTAAACGTGTGCCGTTGTTGGCGATCGTTGCGGCATAGGTCGCGAGCTGCAGCGGGGTAAACTGGTTGTCGCTCTGGCCCACCGCCGCCTCGACGGTGTCTGCGTCCCACCACGAACCGCCGGAGGCGCTCTTTTCGGCCGGTCCGGCGAGGACGCCGGCGCTTTCGCTCAGCTCAATCCCCGTTTTCACGCCGAGGCCGAAGCGCGGGGCGTAAAGATTCAGCGCGCTGATGCCGGTGCGGTAACCGACCTCATAAAAAAATGAGTTGCTGGATTTTTCGATCGCGTAATTGGCGGTGATCATCCCGTAGTTGCCGATGCTGCCAAGCGGCAGCCCCACATCCGAAAAGCGGGTATACACGCTGTTGCCCAGGATCCGGGTAGAGGTCGTGATCGACTTTTCCTGCAGCGCGGTCAGCGCCACATAGGGCTTGACAACGGAGCCCGGCGTGAAGATGCCGTTGAACGCCCGGTTGATCAGCGGTAAGTTTTTATCCTTTAGAAGCTGGCTGTAATAATTCGTGTCCGTCAGATATTCGTTCTCGTCATAGGTCGGGAACGTGGACGCAGCCAGAACCGCGAAGTCGCTGACACGGAGAATCACCGCGCCGCCGGCCACGCAGTCTTCGCCGTGCCCGCTGGACGACCCCTTGTAGTTTTCTGCGCAGAGCTTTTTCCCGTATTCGCGCGTCGCCTTGATATTCTGGGCCAGCGACGCGTTCAAAACCTTCTGCAGGCGGCTGTCGATGGTAAGGTACACGGTTTCGCCCGGCTGCGGCGAGCTGGTCACCGTTTCGGAGGCGACGTTCCCCTGCCCGGTCATTTCAACGACCTTTTCGCCGGATTTGCCGCGCAGGGCGCTTTCAAACGCCTGCTCGATGCCGCTTTTTCCGATGCGGTCGTTGTACTCGTAGTCCTTGTCCTGAAGCGTTTTCCACTCCTCGGCGGAAATGGAGCCGATGGTTCCGAGGATCTGAGGCATCAGGGTCCCGTCCGGATATTCCCGCTTTGTGGTCAGCTTCGCCTGAACACCCGGCAGGCGCATGGAGTTTTCGCTGATGACCTGCACCGTTTCCTTGCTCACGTCCTGTGCGAAGACATAGGGCGTTGAAACGGAAAATCCCGATTTCGTCATATTGTACCGCACGGACACAATATCCCGCGTATCCTTCGCCGAGTACCCGCCGCAGTCGTACTGGTCGATCAGATGCTGCATGCACTGCGCCGCCGTCGCGTAGGATTCCACATGCAGGAAATCCTTGGATTTCAGCGTTGCGATGTCCTTGTCCCTGCCGGAAATAAACTCATATTCCCCTTTGGAATTCACGGCGATCGGCAGCTCGTCCGCCCATTTTTCCCCTTTGGACCCCAGCAGCCGGATCAAAGTCAGAATGGTCGGGTTCTCCGTTTCTTTCGTCAGGTACGCCTTGTCGAATACTATGGCGTAGCCGGTACGGTTCACCGCCAGGCCGTTCCCGGCGGAATCCAGGATTTCTCCCCTGGTTGTGTCCATATCCACTCTATAAGAGCTGGATTTGTCCGCTTTTTCCAGAAAGGTCGCGCCGTTGACGATCTGCCAGTTGAACAGCCGCAGCGCGTAAGCGAGAAGGACGGCAAAAATCAGCAGTCCTGCAAAAATCCGGCGCCCCCGGCCCGTGGTTTTTTTTTCTTCCACCGTCATTCCTCCTTTGAACGGATCTGCAGGGCAAGCGCGCGGTTAAAATAGTATGCAAGAGGCATAACCGCCAGCGTGTAGCAGAAAAGCGGCAGGTAATGGGTCAAAAGGGCATAAACGGCGTGTTCATATCCGCTCAGTACGAAAAAGAACAGCCACTGCAGCAGAAACGTCACGGCCGTGACCGCGGCGGAAAGCAAAAGCGCGGAAACAAAATTTGTCCGGAACAGATTGGCCGCCACCAGCGAAATCAGGTAACACCCCGCCGCCAGCAGCAGAGCGTGAAACCCCAGCGCGCTGCCGTACCCCAGATCGATCAGCAGGCCGCCCGCAATGCCGAACCCCATGGCGGCGGTTTCGCCTTCGAACATCGCGATGGAGAGCACCGCCGGAAGCACCAGCACCGGTCTCGCCGTATAGACCGCCGGAATCAGCCCGGGGGTTTCCTGCAGCACAAACAGGACCAGCAGCTCAATGGCATAAGCGAAATAGCGGATCGCTTTCAGCCTGGTTATCGCGCTCATTTTATTTTCCTCCCTGGGAAGAGGCGGATGAAGAAGAGGCCGGCTTCGTGTTGTCGTCCAAAGCTTGACCCTGCCCCTGAAAGGACGTGATGACCATTACGTCGCGCACGGTTTTCACGTCGACAAACGGGGTAACCTCCGCGTAAAGGGATACGTCGTAAGGGTCGTTCTTCACGCTCTTCACCGTTCCGACCGCGAGGTCCCTCGGGTAAATTCCGCCGAGGCCGTTTGTCACGACAATGTCCCCCGCCTTCACGGTCGTGCCGGCGGAGAGCATCCCGAGTTTCACAATTCCCTGGTCCGAGAGCTTGACGTCGGTGCCGGCCACGCCGCTTTCGCGGTTGACCTTGTCCGTCGCGCTGATTTTTGTGTCCGGCGAAAGGATGGTGGTCACCCTGCTGTAATTCGCGCTGACGGAGGAGACCCATCCCGCCACGCCGCTTTCCGTAATGACGGGGTCGTATACGGCGATTCCGGCCAGAGTGCCCTGGTCGATGGTAAACTGGTAAAACAGGTTTGCCGGGTCGCGCGCGATCACCGCGGCGGATACCGGTTTAAAATCCTTGTTGTCGTTTTTCAGTTCCAAAAATTTGCGCAGCTGCGCGTTTTCCTGCTGATAGGTATAATAATTGATTAACTTGCGGTTCAGCTCGTCCACCTGCTGCTTCAGCCGAGCGTTTTCCGCCTCAAGCTCATCTTTCGACTGCGTGACGGACTGCGCCGCCACCGTTGCGTTATTTGTAATCAGTGTGCTCACGCGTTCCATCGGCGTGGAAAGAAAGCCGAAAGCGTCCGCCGCGAACGATCCGCCCGAACCCGCCGTGACCAGCATGACCCCGAACAGGACAAACACGGTGACAATCAGAATTTTAAAGCCGTTGGAATGGAACACATCCTTCATCCGGCGAGGCCCCCTTTTCCTGTCTCTGTGATTTTTCGGCGGCAGGGCGCGCCGCCCCGTCCGCTGATTTTTTATTATAGCATGCTTTCGGCCCGGAAACAAGGTTCCCGGGCGGCGCCGGAAAATATCGGAAAGAAACTCTTGACAATGGAAAAGTACTGCATTATAGTTAGTTACATAAGTAATTAACTAGTTAAGAGGTGAGAAGGATGCCTCCCGGTTTTACAAATGAAAAACCGATCTTCCAGCAGGTCGCGGAAGAACTGGAGGACGCGGTTCTGAGCGGGGCCTTTCGGGAGGAGGAACAGATTCCCTCCACGACGGAAATATCCGTCAGCTATAAAATCAACCCCGCCACGGCATTAAAAGGAATCAATCTGCTGGTGGAAGAATCCATTGTCTATAAACGAAGGGGAATCGGCATGTTTGTAGCCCCCGGCGCAAAGCAAAAGATTCTGGAAAAGCGCAAGCAATCCTTTTACCGCGCCTTTGTGCTTCCGATGGTTCGGGAAGCCGAAAAGCTGGGTCTTGGGCCGGAGGAAACCGCCGAACTGACGAAAAGAGGATTTAACGATGGGAATTGAACTGAAGGGCGTGACGAAGCGTTTCAAGGGCGCGGCGGCGCTGGACCGCGTCGGCCTTACGCTGGAGGACCGCCATATTTACGGACTGCTGGGGCGAAACGGCGCGGGGAAAAGCACCCTGCTGAATCTCATTGCGGGCCGGCTCCTTCCGACGCAGGGGGAAATCCTGGTCGACGGGGAACCGGTTTTGGAAAACGACCGCGCGCTCGGCAAAATCTACTGTATGAGCGAGGCGAACTACTTTCCCGAAGGTCTGCGCGTCCGGGAAATCTTTCGCTTTACTTCTGAATTCTATCCCCGTTTTGACCTGCCTTATGCACTCAACCTCAGTGAAAAATTCGAGTTGGACCTGAACGCGAAGAACAATAAGCTTTCCACGGGATTTGGAACCATTCTGAAAATCATTGCCGCGCTGGCGAGCGGAGCGCCGATCCTGCTGCTGGACGAACCGGTTCTGGGGCTGGACGCCGGAAACCGCGAGCTGTTTTACCGCGAGCTGATCCAGAATTTTTCGGAACACCCCCGGCTGATCGTATTTTCCACCCATCTAATTGAAGAGGCGGCCAAACTGATCGACCGCGCGGTCATCATTCGGCAGGGAACGCTGATCCTCAATGAGGATGTGGAAACGCTTTTGGAAGATTCGTACCTGATAAAGGGCCCGGCTCAGGCCGCCGACCGGTACGCCGAGGGGCGCACGGTTATCAGTTCGGAGCTGCTCGGCGGCCTGAAAACCGTTTACCTGCGCGGCAGACCGGACCCCGACGCGTTTGGAGGGGACCTGATTTCGGAAAAAATCGACCTTCAAAAGCTGTTTATCGAGCTGACGGGCCGCCGGAAGGAGAACCAGAAATGAATCTGAAACCGATCATCCGCATGCAGTGCAGGACCGACATCCGCGTGTTCCGCATCATGTATCTTGTGGTGTACTGCATTGTGGCGCTCAACGTTTTTTACGAACTGTTCCGCGGAAGCGGACCGGAGCGGCTGACCACCTCCGGCCTGGAAACCGCGACGGTCATCACGATTTTTATCGTCGGGCTGAATTCGTTCCGTGAGTTTTTCCTTTTCTACTCGGCAAACGGCGTTTCCCGCCGCCGCATGCTCGCCGGGATCGTTTCTTCACTGGGAATCGCCGCCGCGTGCACGGCGCTGATCGACACGTTCAACATGTTTGTTTTCTCGCTGTTCATGAATTACCGGTCGGTTTACAGCCAAAGTCTGATGCCGACGGGCGTCAACCTTAAATTCAACCGGGTGTGGCCGGCCCTTGGGAACCCAGCCGTAAGAAGCCCCGCCTTTCTGCTGAAAAACCTTCTGTGGTGTTTTTGTCTCTATTTCGTCGCCGCCCTGCTCGGCCTGCTGATCACAACCTTTTACTATCGGTTAACCCGCACGCAGAAGTTTGTTTGCTCCTTCGGGGTTCCTGTCGTTTTGCTGATCGGTCTCCCCGTATTTGACCAAGCCGTCACCGGCGGCCGCATCTCCGCCGCCCTCGCCGAAGCCTTTCGCTGGTGGATGAACTGCGCGATGAACCCGGCCGCCGATTTTGCGACCCACATGATTCTGGCCGCGTTTCTTGCCGCTCTGACCTTCCTGCTGGTCCGCCGCGTGGAAATCAAGCGATAAGGAGGAAATTGAATCATGGGAGACCCGTCTAAATTTGTCAGTACCGCCGAATATTTCTGGTTCAATTCGGCTTTCGGCCTGCTGTGCTGTTCGGAAGCGCTGATCTGGCTGTTCACCTCCAGCCGCTGGGCACGGGGCGGCGAGCGCGCAAAAGCGGACCCGTCGATGTGGCTGATCATCCTCGGTTTTTACATCAGCATCCTCCTGAGCTTTGAATCCCGAAGCAGGGCGGTTCCATCTTGGATGCAAAGCCTGCTTCTGCCCCACGCGTTCTATTTTATCGGCATGGCTTTCCTGGTTGGCGGAATCATTTTGCGGTGCGTTTCCGTGTGGACTCTGAAACGCGCGTTCACGCTGAATGTTCAGACCACCGACGACCAGCATTTAATTGCGAAAGGCCCTTACCGACTGATTCGGAACCCCGCTTATACCGGCAGCATCCTCAGCCTGCTCGGCATCGCGCTCTGCCTGCGCGGCGCCGCCGCGCCGGTTCCGGTGCTCATCCTCTGCGCCGTCTGCTACGGCCTGCGTATCCGCAAGGAGGAAAGTTCGCTCTCCGACCAGTTCGGCGAAGAATTCGAAGCCTACAAACAGCACACCTGGCGGCTGTTCCCCTGGTTGATATAAAAAGCCTATCGATTGCAACTATGAATATGTCCCTCCCCCGCCGAAGGCGGGGGAGGGACATAAGCAAATTCTACAATTCAACTGGAATTGCTGTAACCAGTAAGAATAATTATGCGCACGGCATGCTTTTGTGTTAAAATAGAGTACCAAAATTAGACCTAATTTCGCCAAGGGCACATCTGGGTCTTTACGCTAAGAGCGGTACTGTCTTTAACTTCTTCTATGGCGAGAGGGAGGAGAACTGTTCGCGGTTCTTTTCGTTCTCGATCTGGCATTCTGGGTTTTGGGAATCATCTGGGAAGAATGAATTCCTGAGGAATACGCACGGCGCCCCTGCACATGCAAAATGTGCCGGGGCGCCGTCTTATCTTCCGTTATCCGATCTCCGGGTCGTAGTGCGCCCGCTCGCCGCCGATATATTTCGGCCTTGTTCTGGCGCAGACCAGGTTTGCCTCGCCGATCTTTTTGACGCTCAGCCGCACCGGAACCGCCACCGGGCGCAGGTGCATGCCGATCAGCGTGTCGCCGATGTCCATTCCGGCGTGAGCCTGAACGGACTCCACCGCGACCGGATGCTCGAACGCGCGGTAGGCCGCCGTCGCGAACGAACCGCCCGCCTTCGGCTGCGGCACCGCGTTGACAATCGGCAGAAAATATTGCTCCGCAGCCGCTTCCTCCAGAATGATCGCCCGGTTCAGGTGCTCGCAGCACTGGGCCGCGAGGTAGATTCCCTTTTCCTTTAAAACGGGATAGATCGCGCCGAACACCGCGTTCGCCGTTTCCTCGCTGGAGCCGGAACCGATCCGCTTTCCGCAGATTTCGCTGGAAGAACAGCCGATCACCAGAATCCGCCCCGGCTTCACCGTCACCCGATCCAAAAATTCCGTCACGGCCGCGCGGGCCTGTTTTTCTATTTCGTTCAGCATTGCAAAACCCCCATTCGCAATTTTAACTAGGACTATTATGATACCCCCGGCCGCGGCAAATGCAGGCGGGGGCGGACATTCCGATTTTGTCAGTGTCTTGGCTTCGCACGCACCTTGATTACGGCCTGAATCATCGCGGTGACGACCTGCGCGTTGGTCTGCGCGTCAAGGTCCGGCGTGATCTGCCCGTCGGAAACGACCCTGTATTTCGGCGGCAGCTTGTTCAGCGCCAGCGCGACAATGTCCTTTTTGCAGCGGTCGCAGCGGCAGCACTGAAACCGCGCCAGAACAGAATCCAGCTTCTCCAGAACGACTTCCTCCATGACGTTGACGACCTCCGTGCGGCGGCTGTCAAGCGACGGAACGCTGACCTTATGCGGCTCCGGCTCCCGGCGCGCGGCGGGTTCCCGTTCGGGCGGCGCGCTGAAATCGGACTGCAGCGCCGCCGCGGCCTCGTTGACCGGGCCGCCTTCCTCCGCAGGATTCTGCTGTTTCGATTGGGACGGCATCAGCTTTTTGTACATCAGTTCCTTGTCGATCTCTTTTTTCGACCTCGGCATGCGCCGTCACACCCCCTTTGCCAGCAGTTCGTCGATAAATTTCCCGTAATCCTGCGCGATATGGCTGCGGGCGTCATAGTCGAACACGTTCTGCTGAAGCGACTGCGCCTCGCTGGCCGAAACGCTGCTGCGGATATAATTTTCAAACATACTGATTTTCAGATCGTTCGCAATCAGCTCCGCGGTGCCGCGCACCTCGCGGCTGAGGCGGGTGCGGGGATTATACCGGGTCAGCAGGATTCCCGCGATGGAAAGGTGCGGGTTGCAGTATTTTTTGACGCGCTCCACGGTTTCGTAAAGCTGCGCGATTCCCTGAAGACTGAAGATATCCGAAATCATCGGCACAACGATATGATCGGACGCCGTGAACGCGTTGATGGTCAAAATCCCCAGATTCGGGGGCGTGTCCAGCAGGATGTAGTCGTAAAAGGTCTGAATCGGCTGGATTGCCTCCTTGAGCAGGAACTCGCGGCCCGTGTTGGTAAATTCCAGCTCGATTCCGCTTAACAGAATGCTGGAGATGATGATGTCCATGCTGTCGGTTTTCTGAATCGCGTACTGAGTTTTGACCTCGCCCTTTAGTACGTTGTAAATCGACGCGCTGGTCTCGGCGTCAGCCCCGACGCTGAACCCCAGATTCCCCTGCGGGTCAAGGTCGATTGCCAAAACACGGTAGCCCCTTTTTTTTAATCCAGCGGCCAGGGCGCAGGTCGTCGTCGTTTTGCCGACCCCGCCCTTTTGGTTGGAAATTGAAATCACCTTGGCCATTTCGATTCCCCTTTCCCGTGATTCGACACGATTCGCATAATATCTTTATTATATCGTCTCACCGTGTGTTTTACAAGCGGTCCAAAGGAAAAAGCCCCGCCGCAAAGGCGGGGCTTAGCAGGAAATTCCTTACGAAAAAAGACCCGCAAAAGCGGTTTTCGTGGATCAGGCGCGGGAAAATCACGCAGGAAGCTTTTTACGAGCGGTCTGAGCAGACAAGAAAGAGGCGGGAGCAGTGCGCCAGCAGGAAGACAGCGCTGGAGGAATTTAAGAAGTTGAAGGAGAATCCAACATTTGCAATAAACTGTAGCCGCCGGGTTTACGGCGGCTGTTTTACGGTCTTTTCGGGCGGTCTTTTCGGTCCCCGATTGCGCTAAGGATCACGGCCGCGATGAAGACCCCGAAAAATTATCGCCATCGTGCGCAGATAATTTCCTAAAATTTATTACGGCTATTAAATATTTTAATTATCTTAATTCCAATAACAATAAGTACAAGATAAGCACATATTTTTAGGACAAACGCGATTACTGAAATCGCAGGTAACCAAAAAAGATTTTCCATACTTTTGTCCCTTTCATGTTTTTAAAAAAGAGGCTTGCTAGTAGGCGCCCAAATCTAAAGATTTGGATATAAGCGTTTGAGTTTTATTCGTGCATCATCAGTTGTAAATTGCCAGTCGATTTTAGCTGGTGAGGAATTATGTAGAGTTTCCCAAGCGTATATTTCCCTATTTAAATCAGGCAAAGATGGAATACGCCTTTGCGAACATTGTTTTGAAAGAACCCCGATTTCAATTTCGGCAATATCAAGCCAACTGCCGTGTTTGGGCGTATAGTGGATTTCCAACCTCTTAGCAAGTTCTCGTGCCAATTGGGGTTTAAAAGCCTGGTAAAGCGATGCGATTACATGGGTATTTAAATTATCCATGACCAATCTGATTTTTGGGGCGTCAGGATAATAAACCTGCAATAGTTGTCGGATTTGTTCGGCCCAGTCCACTTTGGTACGCCGCTCATTGGCCTGTGCATGACACCAACCGGTCAGCGGTTCACAGAATACAAAAATCGAACAAGTCATTACGGACATACTCGCTGTCTTCGCGTAAAGGCTGCCCCGGTTTCATCGGGATGGGGTCTCTCAATGCTTTCGTTTTATTGTGTATTATTTTTACTATTTAGAATGTGGTAAAACTTTTCTGATGAATATTTCGAAACTGATAAATCGTCTTTTCCATTTGATATAAATATTATCTTCTTCTGCCGCATCCATAAGTTATATTTTATACTGTCGTTATTTCGATTAATAGGGCCAAATTCAATCGTATAATCAGGTGTATCGGTTTTCATTTTCCCTTCATATTTCTCGTAATTATTAATTATGGAAAGCAGTTCCAAGACTTGATTCTGATCTTTACTGGACAAAACTGTTTCTTGAGTTTTTCCATTGAAAACCTTTACATAGCTGCTTTGATTTGTTTTCCTACAGGATTCCGGAATGATTAGCACAAATAGGCAAACACAAATAATAAAAAATTTTTTCATATTATCACCAAATGGGCCTACATAATAAGTAGGCCCACTTTCAAAATTTCATTGGACGGTAATGTGTTCACTATTTATTAAATTGTTTATATAACTTTCTTTATAGTTCTCCCAACCTTTTATATTATCATCTGTCCAATCCTTTATGTTATTACTTTTTGCAAATTTGTTTTGAAGATTATCCAAGAAATCATGAATAGTTGAGTCTCGTTTTATATTATTAAATTCTAGAACCCAGTATTGATCTTCAGAAACTCCCCTTCCAGCTAAGTATGATTTAAAAATTTTCTTTATTGGTATCATATCATTTGTTTTTCTGCTTTTCAATGATAAATATTGTTTTTGGAACAAATTAAAGTCCCATAGCAGGTTAGACCTTGGAGGTTGGTCGGTTGACCAAAGAAAAAACGGGATTCTTCCTCAATAAGCGGCACGCCCGCCGGAATCAAAGAGTACCGGCCTGCTCGCCCTCCGGCACAATTTCTTAAGGGAAAACACATTTTATATAGAAACAAATCCCCCTTGCATCTCTGAATAAACAGATTGCAAGGGGGATCGTTTCGCTAATAAGATTTCCCGGCTTGAGACAGTCCAAATTTTTCCGGTACTTCCTTATGACGTTTCAGCTTTTGGCGGGGTCCGGTACCGGAAAATCGCGTTACAGTCCCATCGCGATTTTAAAGTTCTTGCGCATTGTTTCGCACGAATCGCCGAATTTTTCCAGCTCCTCCTGCGTCATGCCGATTTCAACGATCCGCTCCGCGCCGTCCGCGCCGAGCACCGCCGGAACGCTCGCGTAAACGTTTCTCTGCCCGTACTGCCCTTCCAGCAGGCAGGAAACGGGAAGGATCTTCTTCTCATCGTGAAAAATGGTCTTGACGATTTCCGTCAGCGCCGTGCCGATGCCGAACTCCGTCGATTTCTTGCCGTGAAGAACGATCCAGCCGCCCTTTCTCGCCGCGGCCGCGATTTCGTCCAGATCCAGTTTTCCATAGCTCTCCGGATGTTTTTTCATCAGCTCCGTCAGGGGAACCCCGGCGACCGACGCGTTCGACCACGCCACCATCTGCGATTCGCCGTGCTCACCCATCACATAGGCGTGAATGGATTTCTGGTCGATTCCGGTCCGCTCGGAAAGAACCCGCCTCAGGCGCGCGGAATCCAGCGTGGTGCTGGTGGAAATCACATGCCTCGCGGGCAGGCCGGTGCGTTCCTGCAGATAATGCGCGATCACGTCCGCCGGATTCGAAATGCTGACAAGGATTCCCGAAAATCCGGATTCCTTCATCGGGCCGACGATGGTTTTCATTTCTTTAATCGTTGCGCCCAGCGTGTCCATTCTGGTCTGGTGCTCGTCAGGCAGCGGGCCGGCGGCCATTACGGCGATGTCCGCGTCCGCCAAATCATTGTAATCGCCGGCGCGTACGTTCACGTGGTGCGGAAGATAAACGGTCGCGTCCGCAAGGTCCATTGCCTGAGAAACGGCCTTGTCCCTGTCCGTGTCAAGATACACAAGCTCGTCGCAGACGCCCTGTGTGATCAGGCTGAATCCGCAGTGGGATCCCACATGCCCCGCGCCGATCACAGCGATTTTCCTCGTTTTCATGTCCGCAGACCTCCTATTGAATCACATATTTATATTCCGGAGTGCGCCGCGACGTACCGATCGCGCCACACGCACCAGCCGGTAATCGAGATAAGAACCAGCGCGCCGCCGAACAGCGCGTATCTGCCCGGGGCCTCCCCGTAAAACAGATAGACCCAAATAGGGTTCAGGAGCGGTTCCAGCGTGCCGATGAGCGAACACGCGAGGGGCGGGCAGTTTTTCAGCGCCAACCCGTACAGAACGTAGGGAACCCCCAGCTGGAAAATTCCCAGAATCAGGATGGCGGTAAGTGACTGCGCCGAAAAGGCGGGCGGATCAAAAAAGATCACGGGCGCGCCGATCACCGCCGTCGCAAGGTGTGCGAACAGAATGCCGCTCATGCGGGTGTCGGTGTCCGCCCTGGCGGAAACAATAAAATTCAGCGCCATCAGCACGCCGGAAAACAGCGCGATGCAGCTGCCGAGCAGGCCGCCTGCAGTCAGCCGGTCGAGAAAAAACAGCGCGATGCCGAACATCGTTCCCGCGACCGCGAGCACATCTGCCGGGTGAAACCGCTGTTTGAAAATCAGCGCAGAAAACACGACGATGAACGCGGGGGCCGAATACTCCAGCACAATCGCGTTCGCCGCCGTCGTGAGCTTGTTTGCCGCCACAAAGGAAAACATCAGCCCGCAAAGAGTCAGACAGCTGAGAATGGAGTAGCGGTTGACGCGGATTTTGATTCCGACGTGCCTGATGTACAAAAACATGACTCCCGCCGCCAGCAGGCTGCGGAAGCCGGAAATGATAAAAGGATTCCACGGAAGCAGCTTGATCAGCGCCCCCGCGATGCTCCACAGCAGCGCGCTCCCGATCATCAGCATTACGGACTGCTTCCGGGCCTTTGACAACACCATCCGGCGATTCTCCCTTTTTTAACAGCGAACCTATTATTCCGGTACATTCTAGCACAGTTCGCACCGGGACTGCAATATTTTTAAAAACTTTTTATAAGCCGACGGCACGGCGCAGCGGGAACCGAGATCTTCCCGATCCGCCCAGAAAAAATTTTTCGTCATGAATTCCGATTTTACAAGGTAGCCGCTCATTTGCCACTCCACATGGGTGAAAACATGTTTCGCACCCGGCAGCGGCTCCATCCCCTGTGCCGAAACGCCCCACCCGCTCAGAATGAGCCGGGCCTCCTCCTCCGAAAGGGTCCCCGGCGCGCAGGGGAATTCCCACATCCCGGCAAGAAGACCGGTTTCCGGGCGTTTTTGCAGCGCCGCCTTTCCGCCGCAAAGAATCAGGAACACCGTTTTCTCCTCCCTGCGGCGCGCGGGCTTCGGCGAAGCCGTAGGCAGAGCCTCCGCCCGCCCCGTTTTCAGCCCCTCGCATAAGGAGGAGAGCGGACAGCGTTCGCACAGCGGCGCGCCATTCGGAAGGCAGACCGTCGCCCCAAGCTCCATCAGCGCCTGTGTAAAATCCCCGCTGCGCCCGGCGGGGTAGATTCCGCGCAGGTTTTCCGCCGCGAGGCGCTTCGCCGCCGGGTCGCGGATATCCCGTTCGTCGGCGGTCAGCCGCGCTAGCACCCGCAGCACATTGCCGTCCACGGCCGGCTCCGGTCTTCCGAACGCGATGGAGGAAATCGCCCCGGCGGTGTACTCCCCAATGCCCGGCAGTTTTCTCAATTCCCCCGGGTCGCCGGGAAGGATTCCGCCGTACTGCTCCACAACAATTCTCGCAGCCTTTTGAAGATTCCTGACCCGGCTGTAATACCCCAGCCCCTCCCAGAGTTTTAGCAGGCGGTCCTCCGGGGCGCTGGCCAGCGCCTCAACCTCCGGCAGTTCCCGAAGGAACCGCTCGAAATAGGGCTTAACCGCCTCCACCCGCGTCTGCTGAAGCATAATCTCCGAAATCCACACACGGTAAGGGGTTGGTTCCTCCCGCCAGGGTAAGCTGCGGCGGTTCTCTTCGTACCACCGCAGCAGCGGCCTTACAATATCTGCTAAATTCATGCGGTTTCCTTTCCCCCAATAAGCCTTAAAACTCGGATTCAATCCTTTTCCGCCTCAAAACGGAACAACTCTTCCACCGTTGTATGGAAAACATCCGCAAGGTCCATCGCCAGCCGCAGGGAAGGATTGTATCTCCCGTTTTCCAGGTTGACAATGGTTTCGCGCCTCACGCCGACAAGCGCCGCAAGCCCGCTCTGCGTCATGCCCGTTTCCCGCCGAAACCGGGGCAGCTCCGTTTTCAGCCTCATACCGCGCTCCCCCGCCAGTCATATAGCACAAAAAACAGCGCGTACAATACGTCGATTCCCGCAAGAACAAAATCCATCACCGCCGCGGTCAGCGCGATCGTTCCCCCCGTAAAGATGCAGTACAGCGCCACTCCCGCAAGAAGAACGGCAAGCACCGCCCAGGAAGCCGAGGCCGCCGAAACCGCGGTGGACCGCGCCATCTCGTCGTACGGCTGTCCTTTTTTCAGGTACCAAAAGAGCAGAAGCCCCCAAAGCAGCAGGAATACCGCATCGGATGCAAGCACAAAGGCTTTGGATGGAATGCTCCATGCTTTGTAAAGGCCGGAGACAAACATCACCGCTCCCGGCAGAGAAAACAAAAAGAAAACAGATACCCTTAAACTTAGTTTTTTCTGATTCATAGGATCCCTCCGGTGTGAACTATTTCTAACATATGCTAGAATGATATCACTTTACCCGGCGAAGTCAAGCAAGAAAAAACGGGGACCGCCGAAAAAAATCAGCGTTCGCCCCCGATTATTCCATTCAACAGGTCGGCCCATCCGGTTTCAGGTGCCGATCATTTTCATGATGTCCTTTTTGCTTTTCACCCCGACCTTGCGGGCGGCTTCTTTGCTATCCCTGAGTAGGACCAGAGTCGGAATGCTCATGATACCGAACCTGTCGGCAAGCTCCGGCTCGCTGTCGATATCGACCTTTCCGACCCGGACCTTTTCCGCGGCCTCCCGCGCAATCTCGTCGACGATGGGGGCGGCCATGCGGCAGGGTCCGCACCAGGGCGCCCAGAAATCGATGAGCAGCGGCTTATCGGAATTTAAAAGCTGGTGGATATTCTTACTGGTAATGGTTACTGGCGACATTTGGAGTCTCTCCTTTTCCTATTTAAATTTGCTTTTGCTGTATTCTATGAAGAAGAGGAGAAATGTTCCGTAACATTGTCACGCAGGCAAAAATTCAGCTTTTTTTCCGCGCCCGGAATTCTTTGATGACGTCCGCCCCAGCCAGCGCGCCGTCGCACACCGCTTTTGATATCTGAAGCAGCCCGCCGGTGCAGTCCCCCGCCGCGTACAGACCCGGCACATTCGTACGCTTCTTTTCGTCGACCACAACCGAAACGCCCTTCACCTCCGCGCCGATCTTCCGCGCAAGGTCGGCGCTGCCCGCCACGCCGACCGCGACGAACAGACCCGCCGTTTCCAGCTCGGAGCCGTCCTCGAACCGGACTCCTCCGAGCGTCCCGTCGCCGGTCAGCGCCGCCACCTTCCGGGAATTTACCGTCATTCCCGCAGGGAACACGGCCTGCGGCTCCTGCCCGTCGGTCAGAATCGTGACGGAAGAGGCCAGCGGCAGCAGCTCGGCGGCTTCGTGCAGGGCGTAATCGCCCGCGCCTAGAACTACAACCGGCTTTTTCCGATAGAAGAAACCGTCGCAAACGGCACAGTAACTGACTCCCTTTCCCTCAAACTCCGCAAGGCCCGGGATTTTCGGCGCTTTGCGCGACGCGCCCGTCGCCATGACGGCAAACGGCGCGCGATAAGCATTTTCTTTTGTCGCGACCGCAAATTCGCCGTCGAAAGAGAGCCCGACCGCCTCTTCCCGAACAATGCGGACGCCGAGGCGTCCGGCCTGCGCGATTCCGTTTTCGAGCAGCTGCCGACCGGAGACCGGTTCGGCGAATCCGTAATAATTTTCAATTTTATCCGTTTTTTCCAGCGCTCCCGCCCCGGAGGCGAGAATCAGCGTGGAAAGTCCGGCGCGGGCGGTGTACAGCGCGGCGGAAATTCCCGCTGGGCCGCTCCCCAGTATAATAACGTCCGGCATGAGAGATCCTCCGTTCTTTTTCGTGATTTTCATCCTAACCTGCTTTGCCTGCTTCTTCCGTGACAACGTCACAAAGTTATTTTTTTAACTTATGTGATTTTGTCACGGAAAAAGCGATACAATACCTTTATTATATACTTGTATTTAAAAAATAGAAAGACGGGAGGGAAAGAAGACGGAATACCTGATCACCTTTCTGGAGGGCGTCGTCACCTTTGTCTCCCCCTGTCTTCTTCCGATGCTGCCCGCCTACGCTTCTTTTTTTGCCGGGCAGGAAATTTCCGGCGGCAATCGCGGCGCGGTGAAAAACGCGCTCGGGTTCACGGCGGGATTCACCGTCGTTTTTCTGGTCCTCGGCGCGTTCGCGGGAACGCTCGGCGCGGCGGTGCGCCAGCACTCCCGGCTGGCCGGCCTTTTCGCGGGCGCCGTCATGGTTCTGTTCGGGCTGCATTTCGCGGGGGTGCTGCACATCGGGTTCCTGGAGAAGAGCCGCGTTTCCGGCTACCGCCCGAATCGGCTGGGCTTTTTCCGCTGCGCGCTGTTCGGCGCCGCGTTTTCCGTCGGCTGGACTCCGTGCGTCGGCGCGTTTCTCGGCTCCGCCCTGATGCTCGCGGCGGCGGGCGGAGAAAGCTGGAAGGGGATTCTGCTGCTTCTCGCGTATTCCGCGGGGCTGGGAATTCCGTTCGTTGCGTCCGCTTTGCTGATCGACCGGCTGAAACGCTCGTTCGACCGCATCAAGCGGCATTACCGGGCCGTCACGGCGGCATCCGGAATTCTTTTAGTGATCGTGGGAGTTCTAACGGCGGCCGGACTTCTGGTTCCGCTGTCCTAAGGAGGGCGAAAATGAACCGGGCATGGAAAACAGCGCTTCTTACCGCCGCGTTCGCGGCGGTCCTCGGCGGAGCTTACTTTGCCTACACGGGCCTTTCCGCGCGCTACCGGCCTGAAAGCGATTTACCGGTCTCATCGGCGCCGACCTCTTCGCAGAGTGCCGCGGGTGCCTCGCAGGCGGCGTCCTCGGCGGTCGAAGCGCCGGATTTCACGGTTTACGACGCGGACTCAAATGCCGTGCATCTGTCGGATTTCAAGGGAAAGCCGGTCGTTCTCAACTTCTGGGCAAGCTGGTGCTACTACTGCAAGCAGGAAATGCCGGAGTTCAATCAGGTCTACGGCGAAGAAAAGGACCGCGTTCAGTTCTTATTTGTCAACTGGACCGACGGAAGGCAGGAAACGCAGGAAAAGGGCGAAGCGTTTTTAAAGCAGAACGGCTATGACTTTCCGGCTTATTATGATCTGAATCAGGAAGCGGTATCCGCATACGGGCTGACGGGCATTCCGGCAACCTTTTTCATTCGAGCGGACGGGACGGTAGCCGCCGGCTCGCCGGGTGCCATGGACGGCGACGCGCTGAAAAAGGGAATCGAGCTGATCCTGTCCGGCTCATAATTTCTTTTGTCCTGATTTATTTGACAATTCACAAACTATTATGAAAGGCGGTTTTACTATGAAGGTTTTAATCGTAGGCGGAGTCGCGGGGGGTGCCAGCGCGGCGTGCAGACTGCGCAGGCTCAGCGAGGACGCGCAGATCGTTCTGTTTGAAAAGGGAAAATACATCTCCTACGCAAACTGCGGCCTGCCGTATTACATCGGCGGAACGATCAAGGATAAAGACAGGCTTCTGGTTACAAAGCCGGAAACGCTCCGAAGCCGTTTCAACATCGACGTGCGGGTGGAAAACGAGGTCGTGTCGATCAACCGGGACAAAAAGACCGTCACGGTCGTAAACCACGCGGACGGCTCCCGGTATGAGGAAAGCTATGACAAACTGATTCTATCCCCCGGCGGAAACCCGAAGCGGCCGAAGCTGCCCGGGATCGATCTGCCCGGAATCTTTACCCTGCGCACCGTTCCGGACACATTCCGCATTGACGAGTATATCAAAGAGCACGGCTCCAAAAGCGCCGTGGTGGTCGGCGCGGGCTTCATCGGCGTGGAAATGGCAGAAAACCTGAAGGAACGCGGGCTCGACGTCACCATCGTCGAATTCCTGCCGCAGGCGGTGTCGAACCTCGACCCGGAAATGGCCGCGATCCTGCACCGGCATCTGCGGGAAAACGGGATCCGGCTGATGTTCGGAACGGGCGTAAAGGGCTTTGAACAGAAGGAGCGGCTCTGCGTCAGGCTATCCGACGAGAACGAGCTTCCGGCGGACCTTGTCATTCTGAGCATCGGCGTCGCGCCGGACAGCTCTCTGGTAAAAGACGCCGGCCTTCCGCTCGGCATCAGGGACAGTATCCGGGTGGACGACACGTTCCAAACCGGAGACCCGGACATCTACGCGGTCGGCGACGCAATCGACGTGAAGCAGTTCATCACCGGCGAAGAGACCCTGCTGGCGCTGGCCGGCCCGGCAAACCGGCAGGGCCGCGCGGCGGGCGAAAACGTGCTGGGGAAACGGATTCAAAAGGACGAGGGCGTCATCGGCAGCGCAATTCTGAAGGTGTTCGGCCTGACCGCCGCTTCAACCGGCCTGAACGAAAAACAGCTGAAAGAAAAGAAGCTGCCGTACCTCAAGACCTATGTGCATCCCAGCGACCACGCCACCTATTACCCGAACTCGACCCAGCTGAGCATGAAGCTGCTGTTCGCGCCGGACGGCAAAATTTACGGCGCCCAGGCGGTCGGCGCTGCCGGTTCCGACAAGCGCATCGACGTGATCGCGACCGCGATCCGCCTCGGCGGCACGGTTTACGACCTGGAAAAGCTGGAGCTATGCTACGCGCCGCCCTATTCCTCCGCGAAAGACCCGGTGAACATGCTGGGCTTTACTGCCGCCAACATGCTGCGCGGGGACGTCAAGCCTTTCTACGCGGAGGACACGGACGGTCTTGACCGCTCCAAGGTTACGCTCCTCGACGTTCGCACCCCGGAGGAAACCGCGACCGGCATGCTGGACGGCGCCGTCAATATTCCGGTCGACGAACTGAGGAGCCGCCTTTCCGAGCTGCCGAAAGACAAACCGGTCTACGCCTACTGCGCGGTGGGCCTGCGCGGCTATGTCGCGTCCCGTATCCTTACGCAGCACGGGTTCGACGTTTACAACCTGAGCGGCGGAATGAAGACCTGGCGCGACGTTCACGACAAGCCGTCCGCCCCCTCGCCCACCGACTGCGCGGGCATAAAAAAAAACTGTGAGCCGGTAAAACCCGCGCCGCCCTCCGCCCCCGAAAAGACGATTGAGGTGGACGCCTGCGGCCTGCAGTGCCCCGGCCCGATCATGAAAACGGCGCAGGCCGTGAAAGCGGCATCGGAGGGCGAGACCCTGTGCATCCGCGCGACGGACCCCGGCTTTGTCTCAGACATCGGCGTCTGGTGCGAACGGACCGGAAACCGCCTGCTCGGCTCCGAGCGGAAAGGCACCGTCTATGAGGTCCGCGTGCAGAAGGGCGCTCCGGTGCCCGCCGCTCCGGCTTCCGCGCCCGCCGCGGGCGGAAACGACAAAAGCATCATCGTGTTCAGCGGAGACCTCGACCGCGCCATCGCTTCCCTGATCATCGCGAACGGGGCCGCTTCCATGGGTCGGAAGGTAACAATGTTCTTCACATTCTGGGGCCTGAACGTTCTGCGCAGAAACAACCGCGTCGGCGTCCAAAAGAACCTGATTGAAAAAATGTTCGGCGCCATGATGCCGCGCGGCACGCAAAAGCTCAGCCTTTCCCGCATGAACATGCTCGGCATCGGTCCGAAAATGATCCGCGGCGTGATGAAGCGCAAGCACGTTTCTTCGCTGGAGGAGCTGCTCCAGTCCGCGATGGACTCCGGCGTGCGGATCGTCGCGTGCCAGATGTCCATGGATATTATGGGAATCCGCAAAGAGGAACTGATCGACGGAGTCGAGGTCGCCGGAGTCGCGACCTTCCTGGGCGCGGCGGAACAGTCCGACACGAACCTGTTCATTTAAACGCTTCCCGCATGTTTAAAATCCCGCCGCCGGTCGGACCGGCGGCGGGATTTTCGTTTTTTTCGTTCTGTAATTGTAATTGCGCGTCAATCCGGGTATAATCGTTTTTGGGATTATTTTCATTCGCTGACAAAATCCATGTTTCTTAAGGAGTGTTTCAGATGGAACAGCTGTATCCGATCCGGCTGAACGCCGTTTGTAAGGATTATATCTGGGGAGGCACCCGGCTGAGAACCGAATACCATCAGCAGAGCAGCGCGGCGAAAGTCGCGGAAAGCTGGGTCCTTTCCTGCCACCCGGACGGGCCCGCGGTCATCGCGAACGGCGAGTGCCGGGATCTGACTCTGAACGAATATTTTAAAATGGCCGGAAGGCGGGTTCTCGGATCCGACTGCGAAAAATTCCCCGATTTTCCGGTGCTGATCAAACTGATCGACGCAAAGGACGCGCTTTCCATTCAGGTTCACCCCGACAACGAGTACGCGCGCGCGCACGGCGGCGGATTCGGCAAAACCGAGATGTGGTACATCGTCGACTGCGAGGAGGGGGCGTACCTCTATTACGGCTTCGACCACGAAATCTCCAAAGAGGAATTCCGCGAACGGATTGAGAACAACACGCTGACCGAAGTCCTCAACAAGGTCACGGTGCACCCCGGGGACGTACTGATGATCGAATCCGGAACGCTGCACGCCATCGGCGCGGGGATTCTGATTGCGGAAATCCAGCAGAATTCCAATCTGACCTACCGCATTTACGATTACGGCCGCCCGGGCGCGGACGGAAAGCCGCGGGAGCTGCATATCCCGCAGGCGCTCGACGTCACCCGCCGGAGCCGCCCCGCGCGTCCCGTCGGCCCGCAGGGGGACGAAATCCGGGAACCGGGCTGCGTGAAAACCCTGCTCGGCTCGTGCGAATATTTCACCGTCAACCGCATGAAAATCACGGAACACGCGCTTTGCGCGAGTGAAAAGAGCTTTCAGTCCATTTTATGCCTGAGCGGCGACGCGCTGATTCTGGACCGCGGCCGTACGCTTCTGACCTTTGCGAAAGGGGACAGCATTTTCCTTCCCGCGGGGTTCGGCCGGTACACCGTGAAGGGGGACTGCGAAATTTTGCTGACCGAGGTCTGAGCCGGAGCAGCCGTTTTGCCATTTTCCCGGTTAGTCAGATCACCATGCCGCCGTTGACCCCCAGGACCTGCCCGGTGATGAAGCCCGCCTGTTCGGAAGCAAGAAACGACACCGCCGCGGCAATATCCTCCGGGGAGCCGATGCGGCACAGCGGGGTTTCCTCCCGCAGCTCTTCCATGGTCTGTTCGGAAAACCCCGCGTTCATTTCGGTGGCGATCACGCCCGGGGCGATGCAGTTGACCCGCACGCCGGAGGGCCCGACCTCTTTCGCGAGCGCTTTCGTCAGCCCGATGACGGCGGCTTTGGCGGCGGAATAGTGCGCCTCGCACGAAGCGCCGACCTGCCCCCACATGGAAGAAATATTGAGGATGCAGCCGCTCTTTTCCCGGATCATATCGGGAAGGGCGGCGCGGCAGCACAGAAAGACGCCGCGCACATCCACATTGAACATCTGATCCCAGTCGCCGTCCGTCAGGTCGGTGAACAGCTTCTGCTGCGCAATCCCCGCGTTATTGACCAGCAGGTCGAGCTTTCCGGCGGAGCGGAACAGCTCCGCCGCCTGGGCGGAATCGGAAATATCCGCCCGCGCCAGAACGGCGGATTCCGGGCCGCAGGCGCGCGTCAGCCTTTCCCAAAGGCTGCGCGCGCCTTTTTCATTTTTAAAATAATTTAAATATACTTTGTAACCGTCGGTGGCCAGCCGCGCGGCGACCGCTTGTCCGATTCCCCCGGAGGCCCCCGTCACCAGCGCTTTTTTCACACGAAACTCCCCTTTCTCCCTTTTGATTCTCACTGCCGATTATACCATAACGCCGGGAAAAGCGGTACGGAAATTCGCCGAACGGCAGACAAATTCTCCTTTCCCGCATAGTATATACAGGGAACGGTCTGTAAAAGATTGTTCAGCATAAGTGAAAAGGAGGTTTTATTTTGAGCTGTTTTAGTTGCAGCGATCCATGTTCTTGCAACAGGGTTTTTCCCGCGTTTCTTCCGATTAACCGCAGCCCGTACCAGTGCCAGTGCCAGTGCTGCCAATGCGTCCCCTGTCCGCCCGTCTGTGATCCAAGGGTTCCTTCCTACGCGTTTTATTACACGACTGCTTCTCAGGCTGTAGCGGCCGGCGTGCCCGTGGTCTTCGGGACCGGCAGCTCCACTCCCGACATCGTACTGTCCGGCGGAAATCTGCTGTTTACCAGGCCGGGCGTTTATTTGATTCAATATCATATTTCCGTCACGGCGCCTCTTGCGGGCGTTACGGTAAGTCTGGCTCTCAACGGCGTACCGGTCGCAGGCTCCGCCGTTATTACCACGACGGACACCAATTACAGCGGTCAGGCAATCGTCAGTGTACCTGCCGGCGGCGTTGTTTCCCTCACCGTGAGCGGTGCATCCACGGTATCCTTTGCCAGTATCACCGCCGTGCGGATTTCCTGCTGATCCCTCTGCTCCCCAATTCCGGCTTTGCCGGATTGGGAAGCCTTTTGTTCCTTATTTGGACAAATCCCGCCGTGAGTTCTTTTAAATTTTATTGGCACCAAAGAACTTTCGGCATACTATGATAAAAAAGATTGCCGGCCTACTGCCGGCGAATCCGTTTTGACAGCAGGAGGGGATTTCTTGGGTTGTAATCAAAGTTTTCCACGCCGTAACGGCCGGGATCCGGTCGAAGCTCCAGTCCCGCTTTTGCGGCGCCCGGCGGACGCTTCTGTCCTCCGGGGCCTCCGGGGCCTCCCGGCTTTCCGGGACCTCCCGGCTTCCCAGGACTGCCGGGCCCAACCGGGCCGACAGGTCCCATGGGTATCAGTATTATCGGACCCGTCGGGTCCACCGGGCCGACGGGTCCGACAGGGCCCACGGGCGCGGCGGGCCTGAGCGTTACCGGGCCGACCGGACCGACGGGGCCCACGGGCGCGGCGGGCCTGAGCGTTACCGGGCCGACCGGACCGACGGGGCCCACGGGCGCGGCGGGCCTGAGCGTTACCGGGCCGACCGGGCCGACGGGGCCCACGGGCGCGGCGGGCCTGAGCGTTACCGGGCCGACCGGGCCGACGGGGCCCACGGGCGCGGCGGGTCTGAGCGTTACCGGGCCGACGGGTCCGACAGGGCCCACGGGCGCGGCGGGCCTGAGCGTTACCGGGCCGACCGGGCCGACGGGGCCCACGGGCGCGGCGGGCGCGGGTGCCATCATTCCGTTCGCCTCCGGCACTCCAACCTCTCTGACGACCGTGGCGGGAGGTCTGGTCGGAACCCTGGGATTGATCGGGTTCGGGCTGAACGCTCCGGGTGTCCTCGCCTTAGGAGTCATCGATCTCTCCGGCCTGAGCAACTTCGCGTTCTCGATGCCGCGTGACGGCGTCATTAATTCCGTCGCCGCCTATCTCAGCGTTACCGCGGCGCTTGCGCTTGTCGGTACGACCGTGACCGTCACCGCCCAGCTTTACAGCTCGCCGACACCGGACGACACGTTTTCACCGGTCCCCGGCGCGCTGGTGACACTTCCGCCGCTGACCGGCGTTATATCCATCGGCGATACCTTCAACGCCGTCACACCCGGGCTCGCCATTCCGGTCACCGCCCAGACGCGGCTGCTGATGGTCTTTTCGGCCACCGCGACGGGCGTGTCCCTGGTCAATACGATCGCGGGCTATGCCAGCGCGGGCGTTGCCATCAGCTGACGGCGCACTCCCGGAACGAAAAAAGGGAAGCCCTTCTCCGGAATTCGGAGAAGGGCTTCCCGCCGTTAAACTGAAAATCAGAAGTGAACGTACTCCAGAATATAGCGGATCACAAAGAGCACCGCAATTCCGTACATGATCGGGCTGACCTCCTTGGCCTTGCCGCGCACCAGCTTGATGAAGCAATAGCTGATGCTGCCGAACGCGATGCCTTCGGAAATGCTGTACGCGAACGGCATCATCGCGATTGTCAGAAAGCAGGGAATCGCGATTTCCATGTCGTCCCAGTCAACATCCCTCACGCCGCCGATCATCATGACGCCGACGATCAGAAGGACCGGATACGTCGCGGAGCCCGGAATAAAGCCGAGGAAAGGAGCGAGGAAAATCGCGAGGATGAAGCAGATGGCGGTGGTCACGCTGGTCAGGCCGGTTTTGCCGCCCTCCGAAATACCCGCGCTGGATTCCACATAGGTGGTCACGGTGGAGGTGCCGAACACCGCGCCGACGGAGGTTGCGATCGCGTCTGCCATCAGCGCCCTCGTCGCGTTGGGCAGCTTGCCCTCCGGGGTCAGAAAGCCCGCCTTGCCGGCGGTGCCGTACAGCGTGCCGACCGTGTCGAACATGTCGACCATCGTCAGGGAAATCAGGACCGCAATCAGCGAGAAGAACGCCACCCCGATCCCTTGATTGGTGTGAAGCAGCTCGGAAAAGCCGCCTGTGAATTTGCCAAAGGTCGGGGCAAGCGAGCCGCCGACCGAAAGGCCCTGCGAAATGCCGACGTTGGCGCCGAGCCCGAACTGCATCACGGCGCCCACGACGCTGGTTGCCAGAATGCTGATGAACAGGCCGCCCTTTACGCCGTGTACCACCAGGATGACGGTGATGAAAATTCCGATCACGGCAAGCGCCGTCGTAGGATTCGTAAAATTGCCCAGCGTAATGATGGTGGATTCGCTCGGCGCGACGATTCCCGCGCCCTTAAGCGCCACGATAGCGATAAACAGCCCGATTCCGCCGCTGATGGCCCTTTTCATGGGAAGCGGTATCGCATCCACGATTTTTTCGCGGATTCCTCCGGCGGAAAGCACAATGAAAATGACACCCGAAATAAACACGGCGGACAGGCCCGCCTGCCAGGAGTAGCCGTAAGTGCCGCAGATGGTGTAGGCAAAGAACGCGTTCAGGCCCATGCCCGGCGCCTGTGCCAGCGGGTAGTTGGACAAAAGGCCGCTTAAAAGCGTTCCGATCGCCGAGGCGACGCAGGTGGCAAGCATGACCGCACCCTTGTCCATCTTGGCGTCGCCGAGAATCGCCGGGTTTACAAAAATGATGTAAGCCATCGTGAAAAATGTGGTAAGCCCCGCGATGATCTCCGTGCGGATATCCGTGTGGTTCCCCTTCAGGTTAAAAAAGTCGCCCTTGGGATGGATCGCCGACGATGTACTGTCTGCCATTTTCGATTCCTCCGTAAAATAAAAATCGCCCGACAAAATTGCCGGGTCCCGTTTCGATTACAGATTAAGTATATCGGTTCCTCTGTGAAAACGCAATATTGCATTTACACAAAATTTTTAATTCAGAAACAGTTTATTCATACTTTTTATAAAACAATGCCGCATTATAAGGAATTTCGGCTGATTTTCTTCCACTACGAAATGCGCCGGCCGTCCCGAATGGGACAAGCCGGCGCATTCCGTACGAATCATTTATGCAAGTTTTTCTTTCAGCTTTTTAAGTTCCGTTTTCAGTTCCTTCGGGAGCTTGTCGCCGAATTTCTGATAGAATTCCTCAATTCCGTCGGCTTCCTTTGTCCAGTCCGCGCTGTCGACGTTCAGAATCGTCTTGAGCGTGTCGACGGTCAGATCCAGACCGGAGAGGTTGATGTCCTCCGCCTTCGGCACAAAGCCGATCGGGGTGTCGACCGCGTCCGCCTTGTCCTCGCAGCGTTTCAGAATCCATTCGAGCACGCGCAGATTATCGCCGAAGCCCGGCCAGATGAAATGGCCCTCGTCGTCCAGCCGGAACCAGTTTACGTTGAAGATCTTCGGCGCCTTGTCGCCGAGTCTTTCGCCCATATCGATCCAGTGCTTGAAGTAATCGCCCATATGGTAGCCGCAGAACGGCAGCATGGCCATCGGGTCGCGGCGGACGACGCCCACGGCGCCGGTCGCGGCTGCGGTTGTTTCAGACGCCATGATGGAGCCTACAAACACGCCGTTGTTCCAGTCCCTGGACTGATACACCAGCGGCGTGGTGCGCGCGCGGCGGCCGCCGAAAATAATCGCGGAAATCGGAACGCCGCGCCCGTTTTCAAACTCGGGGCTGATGCACGGGCAGTTTTTCGCCGGCGCGGTAAAGCGGCTGTTCGGGTGCGCTCCCTTTTCCTTGCTGCTGGTGCCGTCCCACGGGCGGCCCTTCCAGTCCACGGCATTCTTCGGCGGATTGTGGTCCAATCCTTCCCACCAGACGGTGTTGTCGTCCAGATTATGCACAACGTTTGTAAAAATCGTGCCGGATTTTGTCGTCGCCAGGGCGTTCGGGTTCGATTTTTCGTTGGTTCCCGGCGCCACGCCGAAAAATCCGTTTTCCGGGTTGATCGCCCAGAGCCTGCCGTCCGGTCCGATGCGCATCCAGGCGATGTCGTCGCCGACCGTCCAGATTTTGTAGCCTTTTTTCCGGTAGAATTCCGGCGGGACCAGCATGGCGAGATTCGTCTTGCCGCAGGCCGACGGGAACGCCGCAGCCACATATTTGATTTCGCCCAGCGGATTCTGAATGCCGAGGATCAGCATGTGCTCCGCCATCCAGCCCTCGTTTTTGCCAAGGAAGGACGCGATGCGCAGCGCAAAGCATTTTTTCCCGAGCAAAACGTTTCCGCCGTAACCGGAATTGACGGATATAATCGTGTTGTCCTCCGGAAAATGGCAAATGTATCTTTTTTCTTCGTCGATCTCGCATTTGCAGTGCAGGCCGCGCACCCAGTCGCTGCTGTTGCCAAGGGTTTCAAGAACCTCGCTGCCGACGCGGGTCATAATGCTCATATTCAGAACAACATAAATGGAATCGGTCAGTTCAACGCCGATTTTGGCAAACGGAGAGCCCACGGGGCCCATAGAATAAGGAATCACATACATGGTGCGGCCCCGATAGCTGTTTTTTGCGATTCCGTACAGCATTTCATAGGCCTTTGACGGCTCCATCCAATGATTGGTCGGACCCGCGTCCTCCTCGCTGCGGGAGCAGATAAAGGTGCGTCCCTCCACGCGTGCCACGTCGTTTACGGCCGTGCGATGAAGATAGCAGCCGGGAAGCTTCTCTTCATTGAGCTTGATCATCTCGCCGGTTTTGCAAGCTTCGGCCCTCAACGATTCAAGCTGCTCCTGAGTCCCGTCAATCCAGATCACCCTGTCCGGACAGACCAACTCCTTCATCTTTTCCATCCATTCCAGTACCGATTGATTCTGAGTCATATGCTTCTCCTTTCGGCCCAATGGCCTAATGAATATACTGCCATTATAATACAACATTTCGTATTGTGCAATAACATCGGATTCGTTTGTTAAAAATATATCAATTTTTGAAAATTATTTTTCTTTTATGCTCTCACAGAATAATGAATAATGATGAGCCCCATCCTGCAAAATTAAACGGAGAGAGATTCCACAGAAAGCTCCGCGCGGGCGTTCAGGCCGGGTCCGGCAACGTTTCCGGCCGCATACTCATAGAAGCCCTGGGCCGCGACCATCGCGCCGTTGTCGCCGCAAAGGTCCAGCCGCGGGCAGTAAAAGGACAGGCCGCGCTCCCGGCACACCGTCTTCAGTTCCCGCCGCAGCAGCGAGTTGGCGGAGACGCCGCCCGCCGTCACCAGCTTTTTCGCACCGGTTTCCTCCGCCGCGAGCAGCGTGTTCCGCACCAGACAGTCGACCACCGCCCTGCGGTAAGACGCCGCAAGATTCGGAATCGAAACCGTTTCTCCGCGCTGCCGTGCGTTGTGCAGCTGATTAAGCACGTTGGTTTTCAGGCCGGAAAAGCTGAAATCGAACGGAGCCCCATCCACGGACGGGCGCGGGAGTTTGTATGCCTTATCATTCCCCTGCTCTGCAACTTTATCCAGCTCTACCCCGCCGGGGTACGGCATGCCCATCGCGCGCGCGGCCTTGTCGAACGCCTCGCCCGCCGCATCGTCCCTGGTCTGGCCCAGCACGCGCAGGTCCGTGTAGTTCCGGACGTCGATCAGGTGCGTGTGGCCGCCGGAAACCACCAGGCAGAGAAACGGCGGCGTAAGCTCCGGGAACGTCAGGTAATTCGCGGCGATATGCGCGCGCAGGTGGTGCACCGGTACGAGCGGCTTCCCCGTCGACAGGGCCAGCCCCTTCGCAAAGTTGACGCCGACCAGCAGCGCGCCGATCAGCCCGGGCGCGTAAGTGACGGCGATCGCATCGATTTCGTCCAGGCTTGTCCCGGCGTCGTCCAGCGCGTTATTCACAACGCCGGAAATCGCCTCGCAGTGCCTGCGGGAGGCGATCTCCGGCACAACGCCGCCGTAAAGCCGGTGTTCTTCAATCTGCGAGGCGACCGAGTTGGAGCGGATGATTCTGCCGTCTTCGACAACGGCGGCGGCGGTTTCGTCGCAGGAGCTTTCAATTCCTAGAATTCGCATGTGTCCTCCCCGGGCTCCTCTTCCCGCGTCCGGAAGCGCTTTCCGGCGCGGTGCTTCAGTCTCTTGGCGTCCGGTCCCTCAAGCGTATTGTTGTTGCCGCAGGAAACGGTGGTTCCGGCCTTGATCGGCGCAAGCAAAAAGCCGATCACGATTCCGATGAACGTGCAGGCAAGCGCCAGCAGACGGGTTTCGCGTTTTGTCATGTTGCATTCCCCCTGATTCTTAATTTTGAGCGGAATTTCATACTCGATTCTTTCTTTTTGCCCTGAAGGCAGCGTAAGGCGAGCGTTCGACCGCGCAGGCCCATACTTTCGGTCCCGTACGAAAGGTACGCGGGTCGGGAGGAGCAGCCTGACGCCGCATCCAGATTGTCGGCATCAAGAGGGCAAGAGAAAGTAAAGCAGAGGACTTGTTTTCAGCCGTGGGCGCCGTAGGCGAGTAAGGGCCGGACGGCCTGCCCCAAGAAAGCATCTTAAAAATGCAGGGTAAGAATCAGTGCGTCCTCCGCAGGGTTCCGGTAAAAGTTCTTCCTTCTCCCGGCGGGGCGAAGCCCCAGCGACTGATACAGCGCGACCGCCGCCGTGTTGGAGGGACGCACCTCCAGGCTGAAAAACTCCGCGTTCCTCTCGCGCGCCCGGCCGATCAGGCCCCGCGTCAGCGCGCGTCCGACGCCCTGACGCCGAAAAGCGGGGAAAACGGCGATGTTGTCCACATAGCATTCCCCGCGGACACAGTGCATCCCCGCGTAGCCGGCGATTTCTCCGCCGCTCTCCGCGGCCAGAAAGACGGCGGTATCGCTGGAAAGCTCGGCGGCAAGTCCTTCCCGCGTCCACGGCTCCGCAAAGCAGAGCCGTTCCAGCTCGGCAAGGCGGTCCAGGTGCCGCGGCGCCATGGGAATCAGCTTCAGTCCGTCCATCCCCGCCTCATCACCTTCCAGTCCGAGCCGTCCCGGATGCGGTAAATAATATGAATCGCGACCCAGATCAGGTTAAAGAGCATCAGAACGGAAAACAGCTTCATGCTGATAAACCGGAATCCAAACAGAAACCGGCTGTAGGCGTAGACGGAGGACATCACCGTGATGACCGGGACATAGAACTTTTCCGGAAAATAAAACGCGAACACAAGCGAGAGCAAATCCGCCGGGTACCAGTATCTCTCGTGCATAAACGGAAGAAAATACGGCAGCAGCATCACATAAAACAGCGCAAGGGAGACCAGCATTTCATCCGTGATGCGGAATTTCTGTGCGCAGAGATAGGCAAACGTGAACAGCACCAGCGCCCCTGCGGCCAGCACCGCCGCCCTGCCGACGGATTCCGGCGCGTCCGCGGGGAACCAGGTAAACAGATTCGGCAGGTTCATCGTCAGCTCGTTGTACTCCTGCGACTGCCGGAAATAGACGGTCAGTAATTCCCAGAAATTACGGCCCATCACGGCGGCGGGCAAAATGGAAATCACATACACCAGCGGCGGGATCAGCAGACAGCGCGCTTTGATTCTGCCCTTGAGGAGCAGGACGAACAGAAACGGAGCGAGAAACACGGCCTGCAGCTTGAACGCAAGCGCAATTGAAAACGCCGTGACGGCAAGGTACTGCCGATCCTCCATCAGATAGCAGATGCAGGCGAGCAGCGCGGCGGTATAGATGGAATCGCACTGCGCCCAGACCGCCGAATTCAGAATCACGCTGGGCAGGAACAGCGTGACCGCGTAGGCGATTTCCCCCCAGAATTCACCGTATTTCCGGTCGACGATGCGAAACACATAATACGCCGCCGCGACGTCCCCCGCGCAGGAGAGCGCCTTAATCAGGTGCAGGCCGGAAAACGGAAGATAGGTGAGAAGGGCAAGCAGATAGTAGTAGGCCGGCGTGTAGTCGCCGAAATTGATTCCCACCGCCGAAAGGCCGCCGTTCTGGCGAAGCAGCTCAAACCATCCGGATAAAAACTGCCGGTAGTCGCTGGAGATATACCCGAAAAATCTGAGACGGACCGCCATGGCGAGGACCGTGACGGCGACCATGAAGAAGATATTCTCCGCTTTGACAAAGTTAACGAACGCCTTGCGCTTGCTCATCATTCTCCCACCTTGCGATAGAGTAAAAAATCGAATCCTATTTCCGTTCTAAGCATCTGCGTCCGGGCAAGCCGCTCGCAGCCCTCGCGCGGTGTTTTTCGGAAGTAGGGCGTCATGGCGAACAAGTCCCCGATTTCCCGCGCCCCGTTTAATGTGATATTCCCCCGCACCGGCACGCGCCGGAGGAACGCAAAACCAGGGTACTCGGTTTCCCGGTATTCGTTCTCGTACGGCTCGTCGTAAAGGATTTCTTTCAGGCCGTACAAATGCCGCTGCGACGGCACGGCGAGGATCAGGACCCCGCCGGGGCGCAGCACCCGCGCATATTCCCGCGGAACAATCGGCGCGAACACATCCGTAAGAACATCGGCGGACGCGGAAAGAGCCGGAATGCCGAAGATGCTGCCCACGGCAAACATAATTCCCCGATACTTCTTCGCGGCGGCGCGCACCGCGGATTTCGAAATATCGAGCCCGTACTGCTCCGGAGCCGCTCCCCTTTTCAGCAGATGTTCCCGCAGCCGCCCGGCATAGTATCCCTCGCCGCAGCCCGCGTCCAGAATCACGGGGCGCCCCTGCGGAAGACTGTCCTCCGCCAGACGGTTCAGGCAGTCGCTGAACGGCGCGTAATGCCCGGCTTCCAGAAACCGCCGGCGCGCCGCGACCATTTCGCGGCTGTCCCCCGGGTCGGCGGAATGCTTCCTGTTCGGCGGAAGCAGATAAACATAGCCCTCTTTCGCAAGGTCATAACTGTGCCCCTGAGGGCACCGGTATGCCGTTTCCTCCCGCCGGAGCGTAGCCCCGCAGACGGGGCAGGCAAAAATCCCCATACGCTACGCCTTCGCCTCATACCAGGTCTCCCCGGTCTTCGCTTCCGCGATCATCGGAACGGAAAGCGACACGGCGTTCTGCATTTCCTCGGTCAGCAGCGAGGCGGCACGGTCCGCCTCCTCATTGGGGGCTTCGACGATCAGTTCATCGTGCACCTGCAAAATGAGCTTCGACTTCATCTGTTCGCGTTCCAGGCGGTCCCGCACGCGGATCATCGCGATTTTGATGATGTCCGCCGCCGTGCCCTGAATCGGCATGTTCCGCGCCACGCGCTCCCCGAACGCGCGCAGATTGTGATTCGACGATTTCAGCTCGGGCAGATACCTCCGCCGCCCGAACAGCGTCTGCACATAGCCGTCTTCCTTTGCCTGCTCCACCACGCGCTCCATGTAGGAATCCACTCCGGAAAAATTCGCGAGGTAATCCGTAATGTAACGCTTCGCCTCCGCGACGGAAACATGGATGTTTTTGGACAGCGAAAACGCGCCGATGCCGTACACGATTCCGAAATTGACGGCCTTCGCCCGGCTGCGCATCAGCGGGGTGACCAGCTCCTCCGGCATATGGAACACCTGTGCGGCCGTGCTGCGGTGAATGTCGTTGTCGTTCAGAAAGGCATGGATCATATTTTCGTCGTTCGCCACATGCGCGAGCACCCGCAGCTCGATCTGCGAATAGTCCGCGTCCACCAGCACCCAGCCGGGGCGGGCGCGGAAAAAGCGGCGCATTTCGCGCCCGAGCTCCGTGCGAACGGGGATATTCTGCAGGTTCGGCTCCGTGGAGCTGATACGCCCCGTGCGCGTTTCGGTCTGGTTAAAGCTGGAATGAATCCTGCCGTCCGGCCCGATGACCTTTAAAAGGCCGTCGCAGTAGGTGGATTTCAGCTTTGCAAGCGCGCGGTAATCGAGCACCATCTCGACCGCCGGGTGGTCGTACCGCAGCTTTTCCAGCGTTTCCGCTCCGGTCGACCAGCCGGTCTTCGTCTTTTTGCCGTGCGGAAGGCCCAGCTTTTCAAACAGCGCGTCTCCAAGCTGCTTCGGCGAATTGATATTGAATTCGTACCCGACGGATTCATAAACCTGCCGCTGCAGCTCCGTGATGCGGTGCTCCAGCTTTTCGCCGAACCCGCGGATTCCGTCCTCGTCCACCGCGAAGCCGGTGTTTTCCATATCCGCAAGCACCTTCGCCAGCGGAATCTCGATGCGGTCGAGCAGCTCCGTCTGGGAATTTTCGGCGATTTTTTCCGCAAGCCGGTCCGCAAGGCCGGGCATCAGCGCGGCGGCCGTCTGCGCTTCCGTCAGTTCCCCGGCAGGTTCCGGCGCGCCGTACTCCCTCGCGAGCCGCGCCGGCTCGTACCCGGAGGCCGACGGGTTCAGCAGGTACGCGGCCAGAAGGGTGTCGAACACCGGCCCGGCCAGCCGCACGCCGTCCTTCAGCAGTCTGGAGCAAAGCGGCTTGACGTTGTGGGTGTTCTTCCGGACGGATTCGTCCGAAAACAGCGCGCGCAGGGTGTCCGCGTCTTCCACGGTATGGAGTACGCCGTCCCGGTTCCAAAGCACGCGCAGCGCCCCGTCCTCCGTTTCCGCGATAAAGTCCGCCCGCCCGGCTTTTCGCGCGGCGTTCAGCAGCTCCGCCGGGTCCGTATGCTCCGCGACCGTCACGGCCTGCTCCTGACGAACCTCCTCCGGCTCCGGCACGTCCAGGCCCATTTTCTCAATCAGCGAGAAAAACTCCAGCTTCGCCATCAGCCGCGCCGCGCCCGCGCGGTCGCCGGGAACGGGAACATAGTTTTTCAGGTTTGTGTCGATCGGCGCGTCGGTTCGGATGGTTCCGAGGTGACGGCTCAAAAACGCGCTGTCCTTCCCGGCCTCCAGCTTTTTCCGCATTCCGTCCTTGATTTCCAGCTCGTCCAGATGCGCATAGATGTAATCGATATTATGGTAGGCCTGAACCAGCTGCCCCGCGCCCTTCGGCCCGATTCCGGCGACGCCCGGAATGCAGTCGGAGGCGTCGCCCTGAATCGCCTTGATCTCGATCATTTCCCTCGGGGTCACGCCGTAATCCTCTTTGATTTTCGCTTCGTCGTACAGTGTGACCTGCGGCTGCCCCATTTTCGTGGAGGCGAGGCGCACCGTGACATGCGGCCCGACCAACTGCAGGCTGTCGCGGTCCCCGGTCGCGAGGACGCACTCGTCGCCCGTTTTTTCGCATTGGTGCGCGAGGGTGCCGAGGATGTCGTCCGCCTCGAAGCCCTCGCATTCCACCAGATGATACCCGAGCAGCACCAGAAGCTCCTTTAGCGTCGGCAGCTGCTGGGCAAGCTCCTCCGGCATCCCCTTGCGGTTCGCCTTGTAGCCCGCGTATTCCTTGTGCCGAAAGGTCGGCGCGCGCAGGTCGAATGCGACCGCGACCGCATCGGGGGAAGTTTCCGCGTTCATTTTTTGCAGGATGGTCAGAAAGCCGTAGATTCCATTGGTAAACAGCCCCTCTTTCGTCGTCAGGAGCCGCACGCCGTAGAACGCCCGGTTCAGAATGCTGTTGCCGTCCAGTACCAGTAATTTCATCGCTTTTCCCCCGGAATACAAGTTATGGAAGTATTATATCACGTTCCCGGGGAAAAATTAAGGGTTATTCTCAACGATGAGAAAAGAAACAAACCGCCCGGAGCAACGGGCGGTTTGTTTCTTTCCAGATATAATTTGACTACCACGCGACGGCCACTCCAACGCCGCGCAGAGCTATCCGCCCTTAAATCATAAAGAAAGCCGCGTGAGTGCTGAATTACCCACGCGGCCCAGTGTCGGCGGCCCTGCCGTTTTAAAAGGACGGAGAGCCATGTTGCCTGCGGCACCTCTCCTGATAAGAGCGTGCCCAATTCTGCCTGATTCAAAGAACTCCTTTTCACGCGCTTTGCACTTTCCCGCCTCTCAAAACGGAAAAGCCGCCGGTACCGGGCGGCGTGCTCCCGCCCCCGCGGAGAGAATGGCGGCACGAAATTTCCGGGTTCCGTGCCAAAAAAATACGCGGGAGCGGGCGTTTCGCCCGATACAGGGCACAAAAAAGCACCGGTACGGAATTCTCATTCCATACACCGGCGCGCGTGAAAAGCAGGAATTTTTTTCGCCCCTTTTTTCCCGCTCTGTACAAAACAGGGGGAATGAGGTATAATATTACCTGCAAATGCGCGGTTTTACCGCTGTGTATGGAGCCTGCACTCCGTATGCAGGGGGCGAGGTGTCTCACCACCTTGTCCCTGCTTTGCACTTTTTTATGTGCCTTACAAGAAACAGTATACCGCTTCTTTCCATAAATTTCAACTTAAATTCTTTTTTTCTTGTTATTTTCTTTTGCTCTGGGGCTGTAAAAAAGCGGCTAGCCGCAGAGCTATTATGGGGCAAAGTGCCCCATAACCCTAACTATTTCTTATTTTCAGTTTGTCCTCAGGCCGGACAGGCCCCTACTTTCGTCCTCAAACGAAAGTAGGCAAAGGTTGAGTAGGGGGGAGCAGCGTGACGCTGCATCCAAAGTGTCGGTAACAAGAGCGGCGAGAGGAAGTAAAGCCAAGCACTATTCTTCAGCCGTGGGCGCCGTAGGCGAGTAAGGGCCGGATGGCCTCCCCCCTACACCCCCGACTACCGTCATACAACACAGAAATGTTCTTGTAACGCAGTGCTTTTCATTGACGGTTCCCATTCTTTCCCTAAGTGCTCAATATGGAAGCACACAGGAAATTGAAAGTCATTAAAGTTAACTGTTTCAGCGCATAGAGAATCCACAGGCGTAACAGCAAGTTTTTCTAAGATGAGCGAGGTTGGAATATCGACGGCTTGAGTCAAGGCAAGCTAACGAATTGCAGTTTCCCTAAAATAAAGCAGCGGCTTTCACTTCGGAGCCCCCGTCGTCAATAAGAAGCAGAGTGCTTTAAGAACATT
This sequence comes from Caproicibacter fermentans, assembly GCF_009746625.1. Lineage (GTDB taxonomy): Bacteria > Bacillota > Clostridia > Oscillospirales > Acutalibacteraceae > Caproicibacter > Caproicibacter fermentans. The sequence goes on along the minus strand of NZ_VWXL01000084.1, from coordinate 113,590 downwards.
GCTTTTCCCGTTGACAGGTGCCGGGGGGCGTCGGGGGGGACGGTTGGAGCCCTCCCTACGGGAGTTTGAAGTCCCCCCCGACCCGTACTTTGCATACTTTCGTACGGGATCGAAAGTATGGGCCCGCACGGCCTGAGTGCAAGGTAAATAAATAGAAATATTTTGGGTTAAGGGGCACTTTGCCACAAATTTACCATTGTAAAAGACATGAAGAAATAAAGAGCAATCAGCCCCAAAGATAAAATAGCATAGCTCTGCGGCTGCTCAAGCCGCTTTGCGTCCCCATACGACCAGAGGACAGAATTGAAAAAATCAATCCTGTGACGACTTAAAGTTTTCAACTTTTTCACCTCGGACTGTTGAAAATGTTCCCTTTGCGCCGCCGCTGTACAAAGGTGAGGGCAAGCGATATAATAACCGTAGCCCTGAACAGGGACTGCTATCAGAATCAAAGGATGTTTTTATGGATACGATCAAGATCGGCACGGTCGAGCTTTCGGGCCGGGCGGTGCTGGCGCCGATGGCGGGCGCGGGCGACCGCGCGTTCCGCGAAATCTGCGCTTCGTTCGGCGCGGCGATGACGACCAGCGAAATGGTCAGCGCCAAAGCGCTTCAATTCAACGATAAAAAAACGCCGGAATTAATGGAGCTGGGCGCCGACGCCCGTCCGGGCGCGATTCAGCTGTTCGGCAGCGAGCCGGACGTGATGGCGGAGGGCGCGAAGCGTGCGATGGACTTTGCCCCCGACGCCATCGACCTCAACATGGGCTGCCCCGCCCCGAAGATCACCGGCCCCGGCGCGGGCAGCGCGCTGATGAAAGACCCCGCGCTCTGCGGCGAGATCGTCGCGGCGGTGAAAGCCGCCGTCCCCGTGCCGGTCACGGTCAAAATGCGCGCGGGATGGGACGAGAAAAGCAGAAACGCCGTCGAGGTGGCAAAAATCTGCCAGCAGGCCGGGGCCGCCGCCGTGACGGTTCACGCGCGGACCCGCAGCCAGATGTACGCCCCGAACCCCGATTGGGGCGTCATCAAGGCGGTCAAAGAGGCCGTTTCCGTCCCGGTCCTCGGCAACGGCGACGTGACGGGGGCTCAATCCGCCGCCCTGATGCTGGAGCGGACCGGCTGCGACGGCGTGATGGTCGGGCGCGGCGCGCTCGGCAACCCGTGGGTCTTCCGGGAAATCAACGCGTACCTGACGGAATCCTGCCGCATTCTGCCCCCGCCCGGCGTTTCTGAAAAAATGCTCGTCCTGCTGCGGCAGGCGGAGCTGATGTGCCGCTACAAGGACGAGCGCCGCGCGATGAACGAGGCGAGGAAGCACGTCGGCTGGTACCTGAAGGGCCTGCGGGGCGCCGCCGAATTCCGCCGGCGCGGGTCGCTGCTCTCCACGATGGCGGAGCTGGAAGCGCTGACAAAGGACGTCATCGCGGAAAACGAAAAAGAATAAAAAGAAAGCCGGTCTTCATGCGGGATGTTTCCCGTTTAAGACCGGCTTATTTCTTTCTATCTATCTCTCGCCCGGCGTATACCGCATGCGGTAATACATCGCCTCGCCCAGATGCGTCTTCATGAAATGGTGGTCCGCAATGACAAATCCGGCGCTTTCATAGCAGGAGACGGCGCGCCGGTTCCAGTCCTGCACGTCCAGCTCCAGCGGCATGCCGGGGTACTTCTGCCGGAAGCTGTCCAGAATCAGCTCCATGACTTGCCGCCCGCTCCCGTTTCCGCAGGACTCCGGGTTCACGCCAAGACCGACCGTCATGCCGGATTCGGTTTCCCGGAAGCGGAAAAAGGCGTACAGCTCCCCGGCGGAATCCAGAACCGCCCAGTATTGGGATTCCCGGACTTCCGGTTTGGTAATCGCCCATCCGCCGGCGACGGCGGCGTCCCACTCCGGCATATCGTAGCGGGCGTACTCGCCCGCGTAACGCCAGGAGCAGACGGCCCTCGCCTCCTCCTCCGTCAGGCCTGGGCGGCAGAAAAGGCCGTTCGCCCGGTCCCGGCGGGTAAAATACTCTTCCCGCGTCATCAGGTAGCAGACTTCGTCCATCTTCACGCCGCGGTAATCTATGTAAGAGCCCTGAAGCGTCTTTTCGTAGCGGAATCCGCTTTTTGCAATCACACGGCCCGACCGGGTATTGAACGGAAAATGCGCCACCGAAAGCAGCGCAAGCCCTATTTCCTCAAACGCGTACCGCTGTGCCCGTTTCACGGCCTCCGTCATCAGTCCCCGGCCCCAGCAATCCCGCGCCAGCACATAACCGACCTCCCGGCAGGGGCCCATGCCCTCATGCGAAAGGCGGTCGGGGTGCAGTCCCAGCGAGCCGACCACCCTTCCGTTTTCCCGCAGAACGATCGCGTTGACTTCCTCGTTGCCCACAAAGCTTTTCAGGATTTCACGGCTTTCGTCGAGCGAGGAATGGGGTTTCCAGCCCGCGTTCGGCCCGATTTCGGGGTCCTTCGCATACGCGTAAAAATCCTCAAGGTCTTCCATGCACCAGGGCCGCAGCAAAAGCCTGCGGGTCTGCATCGGTTTCATGCGGTTCATCCCCTCTTGCGGCCGCGGCCTTTATTTTTCCAGATAGAAAATCACGAGCGTATTCGGCCCGGTGTGGGTCGTCATGGAGCAGCCGGCCCGGGAAGTCATGACTTCCCGGAATTTGCCGCTGTCCTTCACGATCCCCACGATTTCATCGAACAGCTTGCGGTCCATTCCGGTGGTGGAAACAAACGCGCGCTCGCCGTCCGGATTCGGCTGCGACAGAACAAACCGGGCGTATTCCCGGCACACCTGCTGAAAATTGCCCCGGAATTTTTTACAGACGGACAAAACGCCCTGATTGTCAAGGAGCAGGCAGGGGCGCAGCTTTAAAAGATTCGCGCCGAACATCTGCAGCATGGTCGCCCGCCCTCCCCGGTAGGCAAATTCCAGCGTGTCCAGAAGAACATAGGTCCTCACGCGCTGTTTATCCTTTTCCATCTGCTCATAAATTTCTTTCGCGGAGCATCCCGCGTCGCGCATATCCGCCGCGCGCAGAACCAATAATCCCTGCGCGGAGCTTAACGTATAGGTGTTAACGACATAGACGTTGTCGAATTCTGCGGCCGCAATGCAGGCGTTCTGATAGGACGAGGAAAATTTAGAGTTCATGGCAAGGTGGACCACGCTGTCGCCGTTTTCGGCGGCTTTTCGGAACACCTCAAAGAAATCGACCGGCGGGGGCGCGGCGGTTTTTGGCAGCCGTTTGGTTCGCTCATAGTCCTTGAAAAGTTCGTCCGGCCCGATTTCAAAAACATCCTTGTAGGACGCCTCGCCGATATTGATCGAAAGTGGAACAATCGTAATCCCGCGCTGTTTGTACAAGTCGGGAAACAAATCGCAGGCGCTGTCGGCGCTGATCAAAACGGCCATGAAATAATCTCCTCCAAATGCTTGTAATTAAATGTCATTATAACACCGCGGGGCCTGTTTTTCAAACTTTTCAGAGCTGCCGGAAAAAAATGTTGTTTCTTTCTGTACGGTTCCAGTTGTATTTTAACACCCGGATATGATAATATGAAAAGAGTTTTTGTTGAGAGGATTTGCATGATATGAATCAAAGAGCAAAAAAATACATAATTGTCCTTTTTACCGTTCTTTTCAGCGCGGTTTTTTTCACTGTGACCGCGTTCGCCCAGGCCGGCATCACGCCGGAAAACGACTCTTCCACTCCGGTTTCGTCGGCTGTGAACAAATCGTCGTCCGTTTCCTCGTCTCAGGAATCCTCCTCTTCGCCGTCTTCCGGCGAATCGCAGGTCACGTCTAACGCGGACGGGACCGGGAACGTGGACGTCCCTCCGCAGGAAGAAACCGTTATGGTCAAGCTGGATTACAACGACGGCAGCGCGGTCAGGGTCGTCAATGTGAAGCCCGGAACGCAGGTAAAGAATCTGGCCGTGCCAACGCGCAAAGGCTACCTGTTCGACTACTGGACCATGAACGGCGCGAAGGTTTCCTCTTCCTTCGAGATCTATTCGGAAATCTCGCTGACCGCTAAATGGGAGGCGAGCGCCGAATCCAGCCGGAAGCCCTCCAGCTACGCGAGCGTGGACACGCATCAGCGGGAAGTGGAGCAGGCGGCGTCCCGTGCGGAAGAGGCCGTCAGCGACCCCGGCGTGCTCTCTTCCGAGGACTGGAATTCCATCCTTTCGACCGGCTCGCAGGCGGCGTCCGCCGCGGGGACCGCGTCTTCCCAGGCATCATCGGCTGCCTCGCAGGGCGGTGGCGGCTCCTGGCTGTTCCCGGTGGGAATCGCGCTGATCGTCCTGTCCGCCTGCGGCATCGGGGCCTTTCTCTATCTTCAGTTTTTCAGCGGCCCGGGCCCGCGCGGCCCAAAATCCGGCGCCGGTACGGAGGAGTTTGACGACCTGGAATTCACCGACATCAGCTCCAACAGCACCGGCCCCTATGCCGCGCCGGAAGAACCGGAGCCCGAGCCGCGGGCCAGAAGCGCCGGATCGGATTCGGACGACACAAGGCCCATTCCTCCGCAGGCGCGCGCCGAGGATGCGCGGCGGAAGGATTACGACTCTTCCCGTTCCCAGGCGCGCGCGGTCGACGGGGAAAAAAAGAATTTCGACTGGGATAAATTTTTCAACGACGATATTTAATCCCGCATCCTGCGGAAAAACAGCCGGGGCTTTCGCCCCGGCTGTTTTGTTTATTACTTCGGTTCTTTTCCTTCGCTTCCAAACAGGTTGAAACGAAACAGCTTTGACTCATCCTCGGGATCGTCGCACATGACAAAGGCCTCGGCAATCTTGCCGCCTTCAATCAGTCTTGTCAGACCGACAAGCTGGCTGAGTTTGCTCTTCAGGTTGAGCCGGTCTCCTTCGTCAGTTACCAGGAACACTTTGCCCTTGCAGTCGTCAAGGACCTTTAAAAAAGAATTTACATCGACGTCGTGCAGTTGTACCGGAGAAGACATGAGCGAGCCTCCTTTCGCCGCCTAGAGCGGATATAAATTTTCTGATTTCCATATTATACCCGGCGGCGCGGTTTGTCAATTCCGTTTTTCCTCCGACGCGATTTTCCCGTCCTGAATGCGGACCACGCGGTCGGCTGTCTCCGCGATCCGGTCGTCGTGCGTGATCAGCACGACGGTGCGCCCCATTCGGTGCAGCGAATGCAGGATCTCCATCACCTCACCGCCGGAGCGCGAATCCAGATTGCCGGTCGGCTCGTCCGCGAGAAGGATCGGCGGCCTTGCCGCGATGGCGCGGGCGATGGCGACCCGCTGCTGCTGCCCGCCGCTCATCTGCGCCGGGCGGTGGTGCATTCTGCCGCCCAGCCCGACCTCGATCAGCGCCTCCTGCGCCAGCGCGCGCCGCTCCGCTCTGGGAATTCCGCGGTAAATTAGAGGAAGCTCGACGTTTTCCAGAGCGTCCTGCCCGCTGATCAGGTTGAAACTCTGAAAGATGAACCCGATGCGTCGGTTGCGAATCCGCGTCAGCTTTTTTTCGCTCAGCCCCGCGACGTTTTCGCCCTCGAGATAATATTCCCCGGAAGAGGGCGTGTCCAGGCATCCGATGATATTCATCAGGGTCGACTTTCCGCTGCCGGACCGTCCGACGATCGCGAGAAATTCGCCCCGGTTCACGCGGAGCGTGACCCCGGCGAGCGCGTACACCTCGCTGTCGCCCATCCGATAAATTTTTGTCAGATCCGTCACCGAGATTAATTGTTCCATTCTTTCACCCCGTTTACAAATATCCGCGCAGGCTCTATAATGAGAGCAAATGAACCCGGGTCTTGCTGCGCAGGGCCCGACGAAAGGGGCCAAAACCTTGTTAAATTCCTACTGGAAACAGCTGAAAAGCGGAACGGACATCCGAGGCGTGGCTAGCGAGGGCGTTGACGGCGAGGCGGTAAACCTGACCGACGAAACACTTGGAAAGCTGGCCGGCGGCTTTGCGCTGTGGCTGTCCGCGCGCGCGGGCAAACCGGTCAAAGAGCTCCGCGTCGCCGTCGGACACGACAGCCGCGTATCGGCGGAGCGAATTTTCTCCGCCGTCTCCGGCGCGCTGACCGACTTTGGCGTAAACGTGCTGGACTGCGGGCTTGCCTCCACGCCGTCCATGTTCCATGTGACACGCGGCCTGTCCTGCGACGGCTCCGTGCAGATTACCGCGAGCCACCACCCCTGGAACCGCAACGGGCTGAAATTTTTTACGCCGGACGGCGGTCTGGACGGCCCTGATATTGAACAGATTCTTCTGCACGCTCAAAACGGGGACAAACCGGCCCCCGGAAAAGGCGCGCTGGAATCTGCGGATTATATGAGCCGCTACTGCGCCGATCTTTGCGACATGATTCGCAAAGGCGTGAACGCCCCCGACTACGACAGGCCCCTTTCCGGCTTTCACATCGTCGTCGACGCCGGAAACGGCGCGGGCGGCTTTTACGCGCGCGACGTGCTGGAGCCGCTGGGCGCGGACGTTTCCGGCAGCCAGTTTCTGGAACCCGACGGCATGTTCCCCAACCATATCCCGAACCCCGAAAACGAAACGGCGATGCGTTCCGTCTGCGGCGCGGTGATTCGCGCGAAGGCGGACCTCGGCGTCATTTTCGACACGGACGTGGACCGCGGCGGGGCCGTCGACGCGGCGGGCGAAGAAATCAACCGCAACCGGCTTGTGGCGCTCGCCTCCCACATCGCGCTGGAAAACTGCCCCGGCGGGACGGTCGTCACCGATTCCGTCACCTCCAGCGGCCTGACGGAATACATTGAAAAAACGCTGGGCGGAAAACACCACCGTTTTAAGCGCGGCTACCGCAACGTCATCAACGAAGCCGTCCGCCTGAACGCGGAGGGGGTCGACTGCCCGCTCGCGATTGAAACCTCCGGACACGCGGCCATGCGGGAGAATTATTTTCTCGACGACGGCGCGTATCTGGTGACGAAGATCATCATTTTGTCCGCCCGCCTGCGCGCGCAGGGCAAAACCATCGGCGATCTTCTGGAACCGCTGCGGGAGCCCGCGGAGGCGCTGGAGCTTCGCTTCCCGATCCGGAAGGAAAACTTCCGCGAATGCGGCGAGGCCGTGATCTCCGGGCTGCGGAAATACACCCTCGGGCAGCCCGGCTGGACCGAGGCCCCGAACAATTACGAGGGCATCCGGGTCTCGCTGGACAGCGAACACGGGGACGGATGGTTCCTGCTGCGCCTGAGCGTCCACGACCCGATCATGCCGCTGAATGTTGAAAGCGACCAAAAAGGCGGAGTCAAGCGGATTCTGGAGCAGCTTTCCGTTTATCTGAACGGCTGCGACGGCCTGGATCTCTCGTCTTTGAACAAGAGCCTTTAACTCTCACTTTTGAAGCGGCCGCCCGCCTGGAACCAGGCCGGGCGGCCGCTTTTGTTGCGCAGGGTCCGCGTCACGTCGCCGTCAGATAGACCAGATGCGCGACGCTCGGGATGCTCTCCCCCTGCTGGGAGGAAGTCGGCGACATCAGCGCGCCGGTACCGACAAACAGCACGTTGTGAAGCTGGCCCTGCTCCATCTGCTGCAGGATGGCGGAGCACAGAATTGCCGCGCTGCATCCGCAGCCAGAGCCGCCCGCGTGGACGTCCTGCTTTTCCCGGTCGTAAATCATCATTCCGCAGTCGTTATGCACCGGCTTGATGTCGATTCCCTCCTTCCCGAGGATCTCCTCGAGAAGCTCGCTGCCGATAAAACCGAGGTCTCCGGTCAGAATCAGGTCGAATTCCTGCGGCGACGATTCCGAATCCTTGAAAAAGTCCATCAGCGTCTGCGCGGCGGCGGGGGCCATCGCCGCGCCCATGTTGTTCGCGTCCTTGATGCCGAAATCGGCGATTCTGCCGAACGTAACCGCCTTCAGCCCGATTTTGGCCCCGGGATTATCCTGCCGCTTGCCGAGCAGGACGCACCCGGCCGCCGTCGCGGTCCACTGCGCGGTCGGCGTGCGCTGGCCGCCGTATTCCAGCGGAAAGCGGTACTGGCGCTCCGCCGAGCAGAAGTGGGAGGAGGTCACCGCCGCCGCGCGTCCGGCCGCGCCGGACTCGACAAACAGCGAGGCGATTCCGAGCGTCTGCGCCATGGTGGAGCAGGCCCCGAACTGCCCCAGAAACGGAATATCCAGGCTTTTCAGCCCGAATGTGGAGGAGATGCACTGATTTAAAAGGTCGCCGGCAAAAATACAGTCGATGTCCGTGTTTTTCAGGTTTGACTTTCTCAGCGCGATATTCACCGCCTCGTTCTGCATGCGGCTTTCCGCCTTTTCCCAGCTGGATTCCCCCAAGGTCGTGTCGTTGTGGCACTGGTCGTAGTATTTTCCATAGGGGCCCTCGCCCTCTTTTTTTCCGACGACCGCCGCGTACCCCAGCACCGCCGGGGTCGTCGTCAGCTCGAACGTGTATTTTCCTTTTTTCTGCGGCATACGCTCAACTCCCCGTTAATATAAGTGGAAGAACCACAGGATCAGCCCGTACAGAATCGACGCCGCGATCCCGTAAACCAGCACCGGCCCGGCTATGACGAACATCTTGCCGCCGATGCCCAGCACATACCCTTCATTTTTGAACTCCATCGCGGGCGAAACGATCGAGTTTGCGAACCCGGTGATCGGCACCAGCGATCCGGCCCCGGCGTGCTTGCCGATGTTGTCGTAGATCCGCAGGGCGGTCAGCAGCGCGCTGAGGAAAATCAGAGTGATGGAAACGAAGGTGCTCGCTCCCTTCTTATCCAGCCCGAAGTACAGGTAAAGGTGAAGAAACGCCTGACCCAGCGCGCAGATGCCGCCGCCGACCAGAAAGGCCATGACCATGTTTTTACCCCATTTTGTCGGCGGGGAAGCTTTGTCCGCCATCGTTTTATATTCTTTTTTCGAAACCGTCAATGTTCTTTGCCCCTTTCGTTTCAATTACTTTTATTCTGTCTGAATCAAGGGTGAATATGCGGCGCGGCCATTTTTTCGTTGACAGCGGCGCCACGATCCTCTATAATTATATTTAGTTATACTAAACACTTAGGAATGAGGAGGCGGTTTGCATCAACGACCGCTATGAGCGCCAACTGAAAAAAGGCGCGCTGGAAATCATCATTCTCCGTCTGATGAAGCGGCGTCCTTCTTACGGTTACGAGCTGCTGACGGAGCTGGAACAGAAAAGCGGGCGCTTTTTTACCCTGAGGGAAGGAACCCTGTACCCGATTCTTTACCGGCTGGAGGACGACGGCCTGATCCGCTCCAAATGGAGCCGGGGGGAAAACAGAAGCAGCCCGAAAAAAATCTACACCATCACGCCCCGCGGGGAAGAGACGCTGGAGCAGCTTTGCGAGGTGTGGAAACAGTTTTCAGAAAGTGTAAACGAACTACTTTTCGAGGAGGATTTATCTCAATGACGGAAAAACAATATTTAGCAGAGGTGTCCGTGGTTCTGCGTCGCTCCGGAATGCCCGGAAAAATCAGAAAGCGGCTGGAGGCGGACCTTGCCTCCGATTTCAGCGCCCGGCTGGAGCGCGGGGAAACCGCCGGGGAAATTGTCCGTTCCATGGGCGCACCGGAAAATCTGGCCGCCGAATTCATCGCGGAAAACGGCGGCGTAAAAGTTCGGACGCCCGCCGAAAAGGCGCTTTTGATCTGCGGCGTCCTCTCCGCAGTTCTAACCGCGGCGGCCGGCCTGTATCTGGCCGTCATTTTCGATTTTGCGTTCCGGATTCAGATGTGGCTGAACGGACGGGACGCCGCCGAAAGCGGACAAACGGTCATCGGAGGCGCGGACGGTCCGACGGCCATTTTTGTCGCTTCCCAGCCAAATCCGCTGCTCTGGCTTTTGTTCGGCTTTTTTCTTGCCGCCTGCATTCTCTGTTTCATTTTGTACGCCCGGCTCCGCAAAAACAGGTAATCGCTCGAAAACAGCGGGCCTTTCGGTTTTTCCGAAAGGCCCGCTGCAAAGTAATATAAAATTTATTCTCTTTAGCCGACTACTATCTTACCCTCCGGCAGAATGGTACCGGAAGAGGAGCGCCCCTTGCGCAGGGTGAACGCAAGCCCGAGGGAAACCGGGCCGACCCGGCCGATGTACATGGCGCAGATGACCGCCATTTTCGCGACGGTGGTCAGCGTCGGAGTCACGTTTGCCGTCAGACCGACCGTGCCGAACGCGCTGGTCGCCTCAAACAGGGCGTCCACGCCGTTCGTCGCCGAGTTCGTCGTCATGATGATGCCGGCGGTCATGATGACGACCAGCACGCCGATGGTCAGAATGGCAAGGGAGCGGTAAACCGTAAACTTGTCCAGCCGGCGCTTGAGCACGACGGCGTCGTCGCTGCCGCGCATGACGCTGGTCACCGCGGTCACCAGCACGACAAAGGTCGTCGTTTTGATTCCGCCGCCGGTCGAGGCGGGGGATGCGCCGATGAACATGAAAAACACCATGATCAGCTTGGTCAGGTCGCGCTCGGAGGCCGTGTCGACCGTATTAAAGCCAGCCGTGCGCGTCGTGACGGATTGGAAAAAAGCCGCGTTCAGCTTCTCGCCAAGGTCCATATGATTCAGCGTATTGTCATTTTCACAGATTAAAAACAGACCCGTACCGGCAACAAGGAGCAGCAGCGTTGTGCGCAGGACGATCTGGGAATGGAACTGCAGTACCCGCGGACGCTGTCTGTCCAGCCTTGTGCGGATTTTGGCGGAAAAAATATCGTTGATAACGACGAAGCCCAGGCCGCCGGTCACGATCAGCGCGGCGACGGTCAGCGTGACGAGCGGATCGTTCACATATCCCGTCAGGCTGCTGCCCGGCGCGGTAAACCCCATCACATCGAATCCCGCGTTGCAGTAGGCCGAAACCGCCGTAAAAAGGGAAATCCACACCCCGTGAAGCCCGTACCGCGGCACGAACCGCAGCATCAGAAGGAACGCGCCGACGGTCTCGCAGGAAAAGGTGAAAAACAGAACGATCTTAATCAGGCGTTTGACGTGAATCACGCTTCCGGCGGTGTTCTCCGCGGCAAGCAGCATTCCGCGAAAACCCAGCTTGCGCCGCAGCAGCATGGAAAACCCGGTCGTGAACGTCACAAGGCCAAGTCCGCCGATCTGAATCAGAAGCAGAATGACCACCTGGCCGAAAAGGTTCCAGTGGCTCCACGTGTCGAACAGCACCAGGCCCGTGACGCAGACCGCCGAGGTCGACGTGAACAGCGCGTCCAGAACCGGAGTCGGCGCGCCCGCCCGCGCCGTGACCGGCAGAGACAGAAGAACCGCGCCCGTCAGAATTACCAGAAGAAAGCTTACCACAATCAGCCGCACAGGCGGCGTGCCCTTCAGCTTCTTTTTCAGGGAAGGAATCTCTTCTCCCATTCCATTCACCTCAATGCCATGAGAAATCTAAAACAGCTTTTTCATCGCCCTGCTGGAATTGATCCACGCGGCAAGCGGCAGTCCCAGCCCATAACACACGACCAGCTCGTCAAGCCCGATGGATAGCGCCTGCGCGAAAAATTCCGCCCACGCAAAGCCCCCCGGCGACAGGATGACAATTTCGGCCCCGACAAAAACCGCGTTGACGATCACAGGCGGCAGCGGCGCCAGAACCGGCAGACCGTGCCAGCGCACCCCGCGCAGCAGGCGCGTGCCCACGGCGGAAATCAGCGTTGCGAGCGTGCCGACGACCAGATCGGTGCTGTAACCGCTGAACAGGTTCGACAGAAAACACCCGACCGTAAGCCCCGGAACCGCCGAAAACGTGAAGACCGGAAGAATGGTGAGCGCCTCTGAAAACCGGAACTGCACCGGGCCGTAGGCCAGCCCCCAAAGGGCCGCCAGAAGGGTCAGCACCGTGTAAAGCGCGGCGATCATTGCCGCGAGCGCGATCGAATGCGCGCGGCCTGTTTGACGTTGCATTTTTTGATACCCCCGTAGTTTTGTTTAAGGTCAGGATGTTGCGACTGACCCCGCCTTTTCACAGCGGTTCTAATAACATACTACAAAATTCTAAAAATTGCAATCCTTATTACGCAATTTACGCAATGTTTGCAATATTTCCCAATCGCTTTATTCCTTGCTTTTTCCCGGCTGCAGCTGCCCCTGTGCCGGAAGCGCGTCCTTTTCGATCAGGATTTTCGCGATCCTGCGCTCCTCCATCGCGGCCACGGTGAGCGTCATGCCGCAGAGCCTGACCTGCGGATGCTCGTTTTCGCGCGGCAGACGCCCCAGGTGTTCCATCATCAGTCCGGCGATGGTGTCGTAGTCCCCCTCCGGAAGGTCCACGCCCAGCATATCGGAAACCTCGTCCACCGGCGCGGTGCCCTCCACATCGAAGCGGTTTTCGCCGTCCCGGTGGATTTCCTCCTCTTCGTTGTCGTATTCGTCCTGAATGCTGCCGACAATCGATTCCAGAAGGTCCTCCATCGTGATGATTCCCTCCGTTCCGCCGTATTCGTCGACAACGACGGCGATCTGGACCCGCCGCAGCCTCATTTCCCCGAAAAGCTCGCCGCACGGTTTGCTTTTCGGAACAAAATAGGCCGGGCGCATCAGGCGTTCAAGTCTCATCTCCGGCGACACAGACCTGCCCACGTAAGGAAGCAGATCCTTTACATATATAATACCGACGACGTGGTCCAGATCCTCATGGTAAACCGGGATGCGCGAATATCCGTTTTCCATGGACGCAGCAACAACATCCTCCACGGTGTCCGTGTCCTCCGCCGCGACGACGTCGGTCCGGTGCGTCATCGCCTCGTCCGCGGTCGTGTCGCTGAATTCGAAGATATTGGAGATCATATCCTTTTCCTTCTCATCCAGAAAGCCGCTCCGGCGGCCCGCCTCCATCATCAGAAGAATTTCCTCCTCCGTGACGGCCCGACCGGGCGCCTGCGGCCCGCCGCCGGCAAGGCGGGCAAAAACGGCGGCGCACCGCGCCAGAATCGCCGCGGCCGGTCCGAACAGGCGGATCAGCGCGGAAAGAATGACGGCGAAACGGAACGGCAAAACGCCGCTGCGGCTGAGGGCGATTTTTTTTGGCATCATATCTGCGAACACGGCCCAGAAAATCAGAAAAAGAAGCGTGATGAGAAAAAGCGAAATTCCACGCACGGCCGGCGGCGGGATGGGCAGAAAGGCAAGAAGCCGGGCCGCGCCCGCCGTAAACCCCGCCGCGGCAACCGCCGCCGCGGCCATGCCCGCAGCGGCCTCCCCGGCGCGTGCGGCTGAAAGAAAGCGCGCGGTTTCGTCATATAGGGCCAGCAGCTTTTCGGCCTTTTCATCGCCTGCCTCCGCCAGTTTTTTTATTTCCGCCTTATTCAGCGACAAAACGGCGGTTTTTCCCGCCGCAAAAAAGGCGCCGGCAAGAAACAGAAGCAGCAGAACCGCCGCCGTGGCCGCGAGATTCTCCGGGGCGGCCGCGCCCGTAAAGGACAACCGTATCGGTATTGTAGGATCGCCAGGGTCCGGTGACATGAATTTACCCCTTTCAAACAATTCTATTTGATTGTCATTGTATCGTTTCCGGCCTCCGCTGTCAATGCGGAGCCGGGGCAGAGGGACCGAGCTGCGGGGTGAAACAGGGCGACGCTCACACTTTCTTTTCATGAGCGGCGCCTGAACGGCATAAATTGAATTACAAAAGTAAATTTTGGGCATTGTGTTATTTTTACTATATTTTTTTTACTGGTTTCCGTGCGCTTTTTCATAATTTTCCTTTACATGGAATGTAAAAGATGTTAAACTCTAAACAAGTACAGACTTTTGTGCTGTGCCAAACGGAATCAATTATCCGTAAGGAGGAAAATAAGGACTATGGATTCAAGAAAAATGAAAACCATGGATGGCAACAACGCCGCCGCGTATGTGTCTTACGCCTTCACCGACGTTGCCGCCATCTACCCGATCACGCCTTCTTCCGTAATGGCGGATGAGACGGACAAGTACGCAGCCGCAGGAAAGAAAAACCTGTTCGGCCGTCAGGTCCAGATTACAGAAATGCAGTCGGAGGGCGGCGCATCCGGCGCGGTTCACGGCTCTCTGGCCGCGGGCGCGCTGACCACCACCTACACCGCTTCCCAGGGCCTTCTGCTGATGATCCCGAACATGTACAAGATCGCCGGCGAATTCCTTCCGGCCGTGATGCATGTTTCGGCGCGTTCCCTTTCGACGCAGGCTCTGTGCATTTTCGGCGACCATTCCGATATTTACGCGTGCCGCCAGACCGGGTTTGCCATGATCTGCTCCAACAGCCCGCAGGAGTGCATGGACCTCGGCGCCGTCGCCCATCTTTCCGCCATCAAGGGCAGCATGCCCATCATGCATTTCTTTGACGGTTTCCGCACCTCTCACGAAATCCAGAAGATTCACATCTGGGACGACAAGGACCTTGCGGGAATGCTCGACTGGGATGCTGTTGAAAGATTCCGCCGCAGCGCAATGAACCCGGAACATCCGGTAACAAAGGGCACAAGCGAAAACGACGACCTTTTCTTCCAGGTCAACGAAGCCAGCAACAGCCACTATGACGAGTTCCCCGAAGTCGTCGTGGACTATATGAATCAGGTCAACGCGAAACTCGGCACCGACTACAAGCCGTTCAACTACTACGGCGCGCCGGACGCGACGGAAGTCATCATCGCCATGGGCTCCGTCTGCGAGTGCGCGGAAGAAGTCGTCGATTACCTAAACGCCGCGGGCGAAAAGGTCGGCCTTGTCAAGGTTCACCTGTACCGTCCGTTTGTTTCAAAATATCTGCTCGACGTCCTGCCGAAAACCGTCAAGAAGATCAGCGTGCTCGACCGCACGAAAGAGCGCGGCTCCATCGGCGAACCGCTGTACCTCGACATCGTGGCCGGCCTGAAGGGCTCCGAATTTGAAACGACCCCGGTTTTCACCGGCCGTTACGGTCTCGGCTCCAAGGATACAAACCCGGGCCAGATCGTCGCCGTTTACCGCAACATGCAGTCCGCTTCCCCGAAGAAGCGCTTCACGATCGGCATCAACGACGATGTGACCAACCTGTCGCTTGACGTCAAGGAAAACCCGGACACCACCGCAAAGGGGACTCATTCCTGCAAATTCTGGGGTCTGGGTGCGGACGGCACCGTCGGCGCAAACAAGAACTCCATTAAGATTATCGGCGATCACACCGACATGTATGCGCAGGGCTACTTCGCCTACGATTCCAAAAAATCCGGCGGCCTGACGGTTTCCCATCTGCGTTTCGGCAGCAAGCCGATCAAATCCACCTACTATGTTACGAAGGCTGACTTCGTTGCGTGCCACAAGCCATCCTATGTCGAGTCTTTCGACATGGTTCAGGATATCAAGCCCGGCGGAAGCTTCCTGCTCAACTGCGAATGGGAAACCGTCGAAGAGCTTGACAAGCATCTGCCCGGCAAGATGAAGAAATATATTGCCGACAACAACATCAACTTCTATACCATCAACGGCGTAAAGCTTGGCAAGGAGCTGGGCCTCGGCGCCCGCATCAACACGGTTCTGCAGTCCGCGTTCTTCGCAATTGCCAACATCATCCCGAAGGACCAGGCCATTCAGTACCTGAAGGACGCAGCCACAAAGAGCTACGGCAAAAAGGGCGAAAAGGTTGTCGCAATGAACCACGCGGCGATTGAGCGCGGCTCTTCCGACTTCACAAAAGTAGAGGTTCCCGCCTCCTGGAAGAACGCGGTCGACGATTCCGTCATGCCGAAGGCAACCGGCGACGACAAGGATCTTGTCGAGTACGTAAACAAGGTTCTGATTCCGGCAAACCGTTACAAGGGCAACGAGATTCCGGTTTCCGACGTCATGAAGATGGCGGACGGCACCGTTCCTTCCGGCTCCTCCGCTTATGAGAAGCGCGGCATCGCGATCGATGTTCCGGAGTGGATTCCGGAAAACTGCATCCAGTGCAACCAGTGTTCCTATGTGTGCCCGCACGCGGTCATCCGCCCGGCCGTCATGACGGCCGAAGAAGCCGCCAAGGCTCCGGAAGACATGAAGATGAAGGACATGACCCTGATGCCGGGTTACAAATTCGGCATTACGATCTCCACGCTGGACTGCACGGGCTGCGGCTCCTGCGCAACAATCTGCCCCGGCATGAAGGGCAGCAAGGCTCTTGTCATGAAGCCGATGGACACCCAGCTGGACAGCCAGAAATACTACGATTTCGGGCTGACCCTTTCCGAAAAGCCGGAAATCACCGCCAAATTCAAGCCCACTACCGTCAAGGGCAGCCAGTTCAAGAAACCGCTGCTTGAATATTCCGGAGCATGCGCGGGCTGCGGCGAAACTCCTTACGCGAAGCTGGTCACACAGCTGTTCGGCGACAGGATGTACATCGCCAACGCAACCGGATGCTCCTCCATCTGGGGCGGCTCCGCACCGGCGACTCCGTACACCAAGAACGAAAAAGGCTTCGGCCCCGCGTGGAACAACTCCCTGTTTGAAGACAACGCGGAGTTCGGCTACGGCATGGCGCTTGCCAACAAAGCCATTCGCGGAAGACTATCCGATTATATTAAGGCCATCGAGGCATCCGGCGAAGCGTCCGAATCCCTCAAAAACGCCTGCAAGGCCTATTTTGATTCATTCGACAGCAGCCTTGAAAACCGCGAGCCGGCCGACAAGCTGATTGCCGAACTGGAAAAAGCCGCTTCCGGCAGCGGCGAGCTTGCATCTCTTGCCAAGAAGACGCTTGCCGATAAGGATTACCTCGCGAAGAAGTCCATGTGGATCTTCGGCGGCGACGGCTGGGCCTACGATATCGGATACGGCGGACTGGATCACGTCCTCGCTTCCGGCGAGAACGTCAATGTTCTGGTATTCGACACCGAGGTGTACTCCAACACCGGCGGGCAGGCTTCCAAATCCACCCCGATCGGTTCCGTCGCGCAGTTTGCCGCGACCGGTAAATCCACGAAGAAAAAGGATCTGCCGGGCATGGCCATGACCTACGGCTATGTCTATGTCGCTCACATTGCGATGGGCGCCGACTACAACCAGACCATCAAAGCGATCACGGAAGCCGAAAACTACAACGGCCCGTCCCTGATTGTCGCTTACGCTCCCTGCATCAACCAGGGCATCAAGGGCGGCATGGGCATCTCCCAGCTGGAAGAGAAGAAAGCCGTCGCTTCCGGCTACTGGAAGAACTTCCGCTATGATCCCCGTCTGGCCGAGCAGGGCAAGAACCCGTTCCAGCTCGACAGCAAGGCCCCGACGGAATCCTACCGCGACTTCATCATGGGCGAAGTCCGTTACAACTCCCTGACCCGCGCCTTCCCGGAGCGTGCCGAGAAGTTGTTCCAGAAAGCCGAGAAAGTTGCAAAAGAGGATTACGAGCACCTCGAGAAGCTCTCGAAGATGTAATCTCCGTTTCACAAAATCAGCCCCCGTACGGTTTTCGTACGGGGGCTTTTTGCGCTGAAAATGAAAGACTTTCGGTTACATTCGACTGTCTCCGGGCTGTGAGATCCCGCTGAGAGCCTCTCCCGCGCTGTTCTGGAAGGAGGGATCGATGGAGATGTCCCCGAGCGCCACAATTCCGACAAGGCTGTTGTGGTCGACGATCGGCAACCTGCGGATTTGCTGGTCGCTCATGAGCCGGGCTGCCTCGTGAACATCCATCTCAGGGGTTCCTACCACCGGGTGAGTGCTCATGACATCCGTTACCTTGCGGTCCGCGGTGTCCTGTCCCTGAGCAGTCGCCCGCAGGGTAATGTCCCTGTCGGTCACGATGCCGATCACTTCTTTTTGCCTGCAAACCGGAATTGACCCCACATGGTACTGTTTCATCAGCTTCGCCGCCTGCTCGACGGTATCTTCGGAACCGACGCAGGCAACATCCTTGGTCATAATATCTTTTACCTTCATCATTGCTCCACCTCATTCGTAGCCTAACCGGAAGCGGAGTGATTATGCAAAAACCCTGAAAAATAGCCGGTCGGCCCGGATGCTGCCGAAACCATCCTTTTCCTCTAATTGTCCCAGCGGAAATAACAAATCCGGTTTTCTTTCGTATCGATGACCGCACCCGAAATATGGTCATATGCTTCATCCCAAAAGGACGGCGGCGCGACCGGCAGTTTTTTGTCATTCTGGATTCGATAATAACCGCTTTTGGCGGAAAGGAATTGACGATAATAAGCCCGTGCTGCTTCGTCGGTGCTTCCGGCCAGTTCATCCAACAGCCCGTCGGCCAAATACTGCTTCATCGGAAGCCGTGACCAAACTGCCATATTGTTTTCGCCGAGCGCCGTCTTCATTTCATCGGAGGACAGCTGAAACAGATAAAACAGATCGCCGTCCGTGAAACCGTAATCCTTCTCGCTGAACACGATTTTCGGTTCGCCCGGCAGTTGAAACAGAAGGTCATTTTGAAAATCGAGGACTCTCTGATCCGGCTTTGTTGAAAAATGATGCCAGACAAGCAGTACGGATGCCAGAAGCAGTACCCCGGTCAGCGACAGAATGATTTTTTTCCGCATGAAAAACTCTCCGATCCTATGAAGCGATCCGGACTTCCAATTATTGATGGCATTGGAAGCCGGATCATATAGCCCACGTCTTTTAACGAATCCCGCGTTCCACTTTCTGAGTCCTGGAAGGATCCATCATTAAAATGAATTAATTTTCATAAAAGGCTTTAGCAAAGCTAAATACTCACCGTATAAATGCAGCAAAATATTACTCCAAAGCCAGAAACAAAATTCCACTCATAAGCTGGAAACAACCGCGGGTCTCGACACACCCATCTCCTGCGACAATCCCCGGCTTTTTCTCAGCTTTTGCAGCCGATCTGTGAACTCCATCGTATCACCTCGCAGTGATTATAAAGGAAAGAGCCGCCGGTTTCCGCCAAATGCGGCTTAAAATTTGTCAACCTGCGGTTGCGCGTGGGGTTCCCCCCGCCGGGCAGTTTTATCGGCCCGTGTTCCGTTCGGTGAGCCTGATCATCAACACGGCGAACGCGATCACAAAAACAGCGAATACGATTATAAGGATTTTATCATAAGGCGTAATCCGCCAATTATCCAGGACCCCGGCCGCAATGGCGAAAAAGCCGCCCGGCAGGCAAAACCAGCGGATCACCCGCGTATACTTTTCCTCCATCCCCTTTTTCACATGGTCGGTCCTGTAAAGCGACCCTCTCCCCGTAAATCCGCAGTACAGCATGTAAATCCCCGAAAGGCCCAGAAACAAGTCAAAAATCTGATTGTATCCCATTTAAAATTCCTCCGTTTCACCCGGATGCGGCGTATTTTTATTATACTCCAAAAAGACAGGCCGTCAACGATCGAGGGTGTCCGTCTTAACATAAATTTATTTTTTTATTCATAAAAATATTAATTGCTTATCATATCTTTTTCACAGTCATCCGCGATAATGAAATCAAACAAACAAGAAAGGATGATCGTCATGAGGAATCCATTCAGAAAGGACCGCGAAGACAAATCCGGTATTTCTGTCAAGAATTATGGCGCAGATTATCGCAGTGACTGGAGGGATTCTTCCGAACAGCCTAACCAGACCGTATGGCAGGGCGACTGCTATCACTCCTATCGTTCCCCAGGCACACCGACCCCGCAGGATCATTACGCCGAGCCGTCCTCCCCCGTGGTTTACCCCTCGGAGGCAGTTCCGAATCAACGGAAAAAGCATACGGTTCGGAATATTGTTGCCGGACTGACGGCATGCCTTGTCGTTTCCGCAAGCTCCGTCGCCGGGTTTGCCTATCTGATTAAAAACGGCACGGTCAAGCTGAATTCCGGCAGCACGACTCCGGCGTTTACCATCATGAAAGACGGAAGCTCCTCCGGCAATGTCAGCACAACGAATACGGGAACCTCCGGCAGCATGACTTTGGAACAGGTCGCGAGTAAAGTGGTTCCGTCGGTCGTGTGCATTCAGAATTATCAGGTCAACCAAAAAAACAGCCTTACCGTCGGCGGTTTTGGATCAAGCGATAATAACAACGAGGTTTCGCCGACGAGCGAAGGCAGCGGAATCATCGCAACCAGCGACGGCTACATTATCACAAACGCCCACGTAGTGGACAGCGCGTCTTCCCTGAAAGTAATTCTTTCCACCGGCAAGACCTATCAGGCGAAGCTGATCGGCAGCGACAGCGTCACGGACCTCGCTGTCATTAAAATAGACGCAACCGGCCTGACGGCCGCGGAATTCGGTTCCAGCAGCGACCTGCAGGTGGCGGATCAGGTCATGGCAATCGGCAATCCGGGCGGCCTGGAATTCAACTCTACCGTCACCGTCGGTTATGTTTCCGCTCTGAACCGTGAAATCACGAACTCCGAAACCGGCTACACCATGAAGTGCATCCAGACCGACGCTGCCATCAACCCCGGCAACTCCGGCGGCGCGCTGGTCAACATGAAGGGGCAGGTCGTTGGAATCAACTCCTCCAAGATCGTTGCCACCGGCTATGAGGGACTCGGCTTTTCCATCCCGATCAACGAGGCTCAGCCGATTATCAGCGACCTGAAGCAGTACGGCTATGTGAAAGACCGCGCGGTGCTCGGTATTTCCGGCCAATATATCGACAGCATGACTGCCCGTCTCTACGGCCTGCCGTCCGGCATGTACGTCTCTTCCGTCACCAGTACGGAGGTCACCAGCGCGGGCATCCAGAAAGGCGACGTCATCACAAAGATCGACGGAACCGACGTCACCAGCCTGAACGTAATTTCAGGGGAAATCGCTAAGAAAAAGCCAGGCGAAACGGTCACGCTCACCGTTGAGCGCGCTTTGACCGGCCAGACCTTCACGGCGACCGTCAAGCTTTTACAGGCAACCGGTAAATAAATCTTCAAAACCGAGAGGCGCCGTTAAGGTCCGCGATTTAGCCCAATATCAAAAACAGCTCTGAGCGAAATTTCGCTCAGAGCTGTTTTTGAGGAGTCAGCCCGCATTTCAAGCGTCGAAAACTTGGTATGCGCTCCCGGCTTTCTCATAAAATCCGTATTCATACTGCGTCTGAAAGCCCATACTTGAATAAAGACGGATCGCGTTTTGATTTCTGCTGTGGACAATCAGGTAAGCGGCCCGCGCGCCGTTTTCGGCCCCGAACCGCAGAATCGCGCCGCAGACCGCCGTTCCGATTCCCCCGCGGCGGAACTCCGGTTCCACATGCAGATCGTAAATGCCGACGTATCCGCGCTCCGCCGTGCCGTAACCGCAGCCGATGATTTTCCCCTGCCGCACCGCTTTCACGAAAACGCCTGGAACCGCGATATTTTCCAGCCCGCGGCAGTGCGTTTCCACCAAACCCGGACTTGAGACGCCGGTCAGCCGCGCCGATGCGGCCAGCCACTCTCGGTCCGGCACAGCCTCGCACCTTATCTCCGCGCGGGACTCCCCGGCACACTGCCCGAGCTCGGCAGACATTACGTTTACGGTTTTGATTTTCCGGTAGCCTCGCCGTTCCAGCTGTTCCGCCAGCTCCGGCTGACAAACCGGAGTCACTTTAAAGACAGAGGGAAGCCTGTTTTGTTCAAACAGCTTTTCGCACGCTTCAATTTTCCCGGCGGAACCTTCCCCTTCCAGCGGGCAGACGCAGTTGGCCCGGTAGGTGTAGCCCCGGTTCATCCGCAGAACCCACCCGTCCAGCAGAATTGTTTGGCGGGCCGGAATCGAATTGAGCAGCGCCTCCTCAAGAATTCGTATTGAGCCGTTTTTTTCGCAGATTTTCATCTTTCTTTGCCGCCTTCCGCGTCCGCATCGCCGTCATCCCGGTTCCGGAAGCGTTGCCGGCTGCTCTGGCGAAGCGTCCTCTTCATCAGTCGGAATCACAAAGCGTATTTCTTTTTGTTTCGGAATTTCGCCGCTGAGCCCGAATTTCATTTTCAGCCGCTCAAACGCCGCGGGCAGCATTTCCAAAATCTCGCTGGGGTCGTCCGGAAGAATCAGGATCGCGCGGTCTTGGCTCTCCACCAGATATCCGGTTGTTTCCCTTCCGGCCAGTTTCAGCACCCCGGCCGGCTCGCCGTCCCCGCCGATCGGCACGTGGAGCGTGCGGAACAGGGCTGCCGAACAAAGCGGACGGCCCGCGACGGCCTCGCTGACGACAAAGACCGCGGCTGCGTCTTTCAAAAGCGCCGCCATATTCGGATTCAGCCGTTCTTCCCGCGTGCAGACTCTCACCTGAACAAGCGGCAGCTGAAACCATCCGGCCGAGCGCCGGATGAGCTTTTCACAGACGGAAGTCCGTCTGGAACAGTAAAACAAAAGCCCCGCGTCCATTTCCCATTCCTCCCGCCTGTTCTTCAGCCGCCCTTTTTCATTTGACTATATGCGGCCTGCTCCACGCCGCCCAGCCCCTGCAGGCTGCGGCGGATCATGTCGAGCGCGTTGGAAGCCGCCATACCGCGCAGGTACCCGCGCCCGCGGTAACGCCCCGCCGGGCGCATCTCGCGGATTTTCACGCCGTCGCCGTCACACAGGGCAAGATAGACAAGCCCGACCGGCTTTTCTTCCGTTCCGCCGCCCGGTCCGGCCACGCCGGTGATGCCGATTCCGTAATCCGCGCCGGACCTTTCTTTGATCCCGCGCGCCATCGCCTCCGCCGTCTGCGGGCTGACCGCGCCGTATTGCCGCAGGGTCTCTTCCGGCACGCCCAGCAGCATGGTCTTGATCTCATTCGCATAGGTGACGCAGCCCATGTGAAACACGTCGGACGCGCCGGGAATATCCGTAATCCGTTTCGCGAGGAGCCCGCCCGTGCAGGATTCTGCCGTCGCGACCGTCTTTCCCCGCGCGGCAAGCTCTTTCACGACGGTCTCCTCCAGGCTTTCGACGTCAAGGCCGTAAACAAAGCCGCCAAGGCGCTTTTGCAGCTCCCTGACAACCGGTTCGCACATCGCTTCGGCAGCCGCCTCATCCGCGGCGCGCGCGGTCACGCGCACGAACATTTCCCCTTCCTTGGCATAGGTGGCCGCCGTCGGGTTCGGGCAGGCGCACAGATCGTCGATCAACTCCGCCACATACCCCTCGCCCAGCCCGAATACCCGGACGATGCGCGACACGATCGCGGCATTCTCCGCCTGCGTCAGGTAGGGGATCGCGTAGTTTTTCAGCATCGGGATCAATTCGAACGGCGGGCCGGGCAGCATGACGACCCTTTTCCCCGCATCCGTCGTAAAGCCGCAGCCCGGCGCGGTTCCGCAGTCGTTCCGGAAAACGGTGCAGCCCTCGGGCAGCATCGCCTGCTTTTTCTGCGTTTCCCCCAGAACGCGGCCTTTGAAATACTCCTCGATCCGGCGAAGGCTTTCTTCGTGCAGGACCAGCTTTTTGCCCGCGGCGGCCGCAACCGTCTCTTTGGTCAGGTCGTCGCCCGTCGGCCCGAGCCCTCCCGTGGTAATGAGGACGTCGCTGCGCGAAAGGGCAAGCTCGACGGCGGCTTTCAGGCGCTCCGGGTTATCGCCGACCGTGCAGGAATACAGCAGGCCGACGCCGGCCGACGACAGTTCCCGCGCAACAAATGCCGTGTCCGTGTTAATGGTATGCCCGAGCAGCAGCTCGGTCCCGACGGATATAATTTCAGCGTTCATTCTTTTTGCTTCTCCTTTTATCCCAACGGCGTAATCGGCGTTTTTTTGACGTTCGCAACGCACTCGTCAACCAGCGCGGCGCAGTCGAGCGCTTCCTCCGCCTTTTCCACATATTTGAGCGCCGGCTTGGTTCTGGGATGCTTCGGCGTGAACACCGTGCAGCAGTCCTCATAAGGCTGAATGGACAGCTCGTAGGTGTCGATGCGGGACGAGATTTCAACGATTTCCCGTTTGTCCATCCCGATCAAAGGACGAAAAACCGGCATGTTCGCCGCCGCGTCGGTGCAGACGATCGCTTCCAGCGTCTGGCTTGCGACCTGCCCCAGGCTTTCGCCGGTAATCAGCGCCCCGCAGCCCTCGTTCCGGGCGATTTTCTCAGCGCAGCGCATCATCAGGCGGCGCATGATAACAGTGAAAAGCTCCTCCGGGCAGTTCGCCATGATCTGCTCCTGCACCTTCGCGAACGGCACGGTAAACATCGTCATGCGGCCCGCGTAGGCCCCGACTTTCGTGAGCAGATCGCGGACCTTCTGCTCCGCGCGCTCGCTGGTGTAGGGCGGGCTGGCAAAGTGGACGGCGGTCAGCTCGACGCCGCGCCGCGCCATCATCCACGCGGCGACCGGGCTGTCGATTCCTCCGCTGATCAGGATCGCGGCCTTTCCGCCCGTGCCGACCGGGATGCCCCCCGCTCCGCGCTCCGCGTTGCCGTGAACATACGCGGCGGCGTCCCTCACTTCAATCCGGACGGTGTAGTCCGGATGATTGACGTCCACCCTCAGATTCGGGAACTTCGACAGAAGGTATCCGCCGGCTTCCTTGCAGATCTGCGGCGAATTCAGCGGAAATTGCTTGTCGGAGCGTTTGCTTTCCACCTTAAAGGTTTTTACCGCGGAAAGCGGCCCGCGCAGATACTCCGCGGCGGCGTCCAGAATCGTTTCCATCTTTTTCCCGACTTCGCACGCGCGGGTCAGCGAGGCGATTCCAAACACTTTGGAAAGCCGCTCCTGCGCGGTGAAAAGGTCCGCGTCCTCGTCCCTCGGCGTCACATAGATGGTGGACTGGCGCTCGTGAACCTCGAAGGAACCGAGTCCGTCGAGCCTGCGCCGGATATTTTTCAGCAGCGTTTCCTCAAAGCTGCGGCGGTTCAGCCCCTTGAGCACGACCTCGCCGAGCTTGAGCAGAATAATTTCTTTCATACGTTGATTCGCGTCAGAGCGGGCGGCGGGTCAGGCCGGAAAGGCCCTCCCGGAGCGCGCCGGCAAAAACGTCGATTTCCTCCTTTGTGTTATAGCGCGAAAAGCTCAGCCGAAGAGCGGAAGCGATGCGTTCCCTCGCAAGACCCATGGCGGAAAGCACATGGCTTTCCCTTCCGCGGGAACAGGCGGAACCCGACGAAAGGTAAATTCCCCGGTCGGAAAGAAAATGGAGCATGGTCTCCGCCCGCACGCCCACGGCGGAGAAATTCAAAATATAGGGCAGCGCGTCCGGCGCGGAATTGAATGTGACTTCCGGAATCGTTTCAAGCTTTCCCCGGCAGTACGCGTTCAGCTCTTCCATCGTGCGAAGCTCCGCGCGGGCCTCCGGCAAAGCGCCGACCGCCGCGCCGAATCCGGCGATGAGCGGCATCCCCTCGGTTCCGGGGCGGAGGTTCTTTTCCTGACCCCCGCCGAAAACATGCGGCTCCAAGTGGACGCCCCGGCGCACATACAAAGCGCCGACCCCTTTCGGCCCGTGGATCTTGTGGGCGCTCACGCTCATCAGGTCAATTCCCGCCTGGCGGGGGCGAAGCGGCAGCTTGCCGAACGCCTGCACCGCGTCCACATGGACAAGCGCGGGGCTCCCCGCCGCGCGCACCGCCTGAGCGGCCGCCTCCACGGGCAGGATGCTGCCCACCTCGTTGTTCACGCACATCAGGCTGACCAGAATCGTCTCACCGTTCACCGCGCCGGTAATCTGTTCGGCGGTGATATGCCCGAACGAATCGGGCTTTAAATAGGTAACCCGGAAGCCCTCCTGCTCCAGCCGTTTCATCACGTTTAAAACAGAGGGGTGTTCGATTTGCGTCGTTACAATATGGTTCCCGCGTTTTTTAAGGGCATGCGCCGCGCCGAACAGCGCGATGTTGTTGCTCTCCGTCCCGCCGGAGGTAAAATAGATTTCCTCTTTTTCCGCGCCGAGCCGCGCGGCCACCGCAGCGCGCGCCTCGTCCATCGCACGCTCCGCCCGAAAGCCGAGCGAATGCAGGGAAGACGGGTTGCCGTAGTTTTCCGTCATGGTCTCCATGACCTTTTCTGCGGCCTCGCGGCACACGCGGGTCGTGGAGGAATTGTCGAAATATAGCTCGCTCAAAGCGAAAAGCCTCCATTAAAATCAGTTTGGGTTTATTATACACCCAGTCCGCTTTTCGGGCAACGGTTTCATTCCGCGCAGTGAAAAGAGCCGCTCTTTGCGTTAATTTTTCTTAGAAAATGACCGATTTTTATTGACAAAGTTTTAACCGGCGTTTATCATAGTATCAAAATGACGGAACCATCCGGCGGTGCATCGAAGAAGGAGAAAAAGGGTACGCAACAGGATTGCGTGCAAAATGGCGCTCCTCCGTCCCGCGGGATCTTCCGGATATGGTTACGGCACCGGGACCCTCCTCAGGATTACTATCCTTTTTTTAGTTTGCCATAATATGACCGCAGTCCGGGTTTTTGCGTTGCTTCGAGCGGATTTCGCCGTGTTCGCCGGGGCATATGCCACCCGGGGTGTGGTTTTTTTTATGCGGCGGGGGCTGTTCCGGGTCCGGCGTTTTGGAATCCGCAGACTGCGGAACGAAAAAGCAAGTCCGCGCAAATTTCAAAGCGGAGGAATGTTCCGCCGTTTTTCGTACAAGATTTGAATACGGCCAATTCCGTTCTATAAGGAGACAGATATGAAAAAGAATTTCATCCGGAAGATTGCATCCGCCGTGCTCGCGGCGGCCGTTCTGCTGCCGCTTGCGGCCTGCGGCCCGGGCGGCGAGGCTTCCTCGTCCTCCTCTTCCGCCGCGCCGACCTCTTCTTCGGCGCAGTCCTCGCAGGCCTCCGGCGGAGAATTTGTATTCGGCATGCAGACCCAGCCCGACCACCTGGACCCGTTCCTTGCCGCTACTGCGGATACCCGCAGCATTCTGTTCAATATTTTCGAGGGTCTGGTCAAGCCGGATAAAGACGGCAATTTGATTCCCGCCGTCGCCCAAAGCTACGAAATGTCCAAGGACGCGACCAGCTACACGTTTCACATCCGCAAGGGGATTCAGTTCCAAAACGGGAACCCCGTGACCGCGGACGACGTAAAATATTCGCTCGACACCGCCGCGGGCCTTTCCGGCGGCAAAGTGCTGGTCGCGGACCTCGCCAAAATGAAATCGGTGGAAATCAAGGACGCCTCGACCGTCGTCGTGCATCTGAAACAGGCGGACTATGAGTTTCTGCCCTACCTTACGAGCGCGATTGTCCCGAAAGGCTACACGGAGCAGGACACGCACCCCATCGGCACGGGCCCGTTTGAATTCGAATCCTACTCCCCCCAGCAGTCGCTGGTTCTGAAAAAGAACCCGGATTACTGGCAGAAAGACCTGCCGAAGCTCGACAAGGTCACGTTCAAGCTGGAAAGCGACTCCAACGCCCTCTTAATGGATCTTCAGGGCGGCAGCGTGGACGGCGCCAGCATCGCGAACAACGTCGCCTCGCAGATCGGCAGCGGGTTCCAGCTGATTCAGGCAAACTCCAACTCGGTCCAAATGCTCGGGCTCAACAACAGCCGGAAGCCCTTCGACGACGTGAAAGTCCGCCGGGCGGTCAGCTGCGCCCTCAATCCCGACGAAATCATCAGCACGGTCAATTTCGGCAAGGCGGTCCGCGCGGGGACTCCGGTCATTCCCGGCCTGAAAAAGTATTTTGACGACAGCCTGACCCACGCCTACGACCAGAACACGCAGAAGGCAAAACAGCTTCTTTCCGAAGCCGGATACCCGAACGGCTTCTCCATGGCCATCACGGTTCCGTCGAACTACACCGTCCATGTCGACACCGCACAGGTGATGGTCAGCGAGCTGAAAAAGGCGGGCGTCACGGCAACCATCAAGCAGGTGGATTTTGCCACATGGCTCAGCGGGGTTTATACTCAGCGCAATTACGAAGCGACCGTCATTTCGGTCGACGGCACCACTCTTTCGCCCCGCAGTTACCTCGGCCGCTATCTGTCGGACGCATCGAACAATTTTGTGAACTATAAGAGCCCGGAATTCGATTCCGTCTACAAGCAGGCGGAAAACGAGCCGGATGAGGACAAGCGTGTGGAGCTTTACAAACAGGCGCAGGAGATTCTCTCCAAAGACGCCGCGAGCGTCTATATTCAGGATATCGCCAACCTGAACGTGCTCCGCGACGAGTTCTCCGGTTTTACGCCCTATCCGCTGTACGTCTTCGACGCTTCCACCATCTATCGCGCCAAATAGCAGGCCCCGCCCTGCGTGCGCGTCCGCCGCGGGTCCGTCTGAATGCGTCCCGGGACAAACGCGTAAAACGATTCCAATGTTTTTCACAGGAAGACAGGTACGGTTATGAAGTTTTACCTGAAAAAACTGCTGTCGCTGCTTTTGACTCTGCTGCTGGTCTCCGTGATGGCTTTCGCGGCTTTCAACCTGATCCCGGGCGACCCGGCGCAGCTGATTCTGGGCACGCAGGCAACGCCCGAGGCGCTTGCCGAGCTGCACCAAAAGCTGGGGCTTGACAAAAGCATGCCGGAGCGCTACGCCGGGTGGCTTTTGGGCCTGCTTCACGGCAACATGGGCACTTCGCTTCAGTATTCCCGCCCGGTTTCGGAGCTGATTGGCAGCCGGCTTCCGGTTACGGCGGCGCTTGCCCTGATGGCTCTTCTGCTGATTTTCACGGTCTCCGTACCCGTCGGCGTCTTTTCCGCGCAGAAGCGCGGCTCGCCGGTCGGGCGGCTGCTGGATTCCGTCACCATGCTGAACATCTCCATGCCGGGATTTTTTCTCGGGATCCTGTTTATCTGGATTTTCGGCCTGGTTCTGCACTTCTTTTCGCCCGGAGGCTACGTCGGCTGGCGGGAAAGCCCCGCTGGCTTTCTCCGTTACATGATCTTCCCGGCGCTTGCCGTCGCGCTGCCGAACATCGCGGTCGCATCGAAATTCCTGCGTTCCGCGCTTGTGGAGGAATCCGGCGCCGACTATGTCCGCACGGCGGTGAGCAAGGGCCTTTCCAAACATATCGTCCTGTACCGGCATATGCTGAAAAACGCGCTGATCCCGTTTCTGACCCTTTCCGGAATGATGGTCGCCGAAATCTTTTCCGGCAGCATCCTGATCGAGCAGGTTTTCGGCATTCCGGGAGTCGGGCGGCTGCTGATTTCCTCCATTCTTTCACGCGATTTTCCGCTTCTGGAATCTCTCGTCGTCTACCTTGCGTTTCTGGTCGTCCTCGCGAATTTCGCGGCGGATCTTCTGCTGCAGGCCGCCGACCCGCGCATCCGGGTGAAGCCATGAACAACGATCGCCGGTTTTCACTCCGCGTCGGGGCCGTGCTGATCTTCCTTGTCTGCTCCGCGGCCCTGATCAGCCTTTTTTACACGCCCTGCGATCCCTATGCCATCGACGCGGCGCAGCGCTTTCTGCCGCCGTCCCTCCACCACTGGTTCGGGACCGACAATTTCGGCCGGGACAATTTTTCCCGCGCCGTGACGGGCGCGCGGTATTCCCTGTTCGTCGCCTCCGTCACGGTGGCGCTCAGCTGCTTTTTCGGCGTTGTTCTCGGCCTGCTTTCCGGCTTTGCGGGCGGAATCGCGGATGAGATCATTCTGCGGCTGACGGACGCGCTCTCGTCCTTTCCCGCCGTACTGACGGCGCTGGTGGCCGTCACCGTATTCAGCGGCGGCAAATTCGCCATCATCCCCGCGCTGGCGATCGCGTTCCTGCCCAGCTTTATCCGGCTGACCCGCAGCGGCGCGATGCGGCTGAAAAATCTGGATTACATTCAGGCGGCATATGTTTCCGGCGCGTCGACCGCGCGGATCATGTTCCGGCACCTTCTGCCGAACCTGCTTCCGACGCTGATCCCGGCGGTGGTCGTCGGCCTTTCCAACGCGATTCTGGCGGAATCCGGCATGAGCTACCTCGGTTTGGGCATTCAGCCGCCGACCCCCAGCTGGGGCCGCATGCTGTTCGAGGGGCAGACCTATCTGTTCCATGCACCGTGGGAAACGCTTTCCGCCGGCCTGATGATGGTCCTTACGGTGCTGGGGTTTCACGCACTGGGGGAAAGCCTGGAAAAATAAACGCACCTGATAAACAGTTGTCCGGTTTTTCCGGACGGCTGTTTTTTCTATGATTTGACATTTTAAAAAGCGGATGCTATCATGAATTGAGAATTGAGAAATAAGGAGGACACAAGAATATTTGATTCTTTGCGTACGGGATGGCGCGGCTGCACCGCCCGGCAAAAGCTCGGCTTTCTTTCCGCAGTTTTCGCGGTTCTCGCTGCCGTCGTCTGCCTGTCCGCCTTTTTCACAGCGTTTTATTTTCAAAATACGGCGCAAAAGACCCCGCCGGCTCCGGGAAGAAAAACAACATGTTTGCCCGCGAACAGCCGGAGACCGTGCTCGGCAGCGCCGCGCTGAACGGTATTGTTCGGGGCTGTTTTCAGTCGTGCTTTCTCGGCTACCGGCTGGACGAAAAGAACCAGTGCCGCGGCTATATGACGGAAGCGGTTGAAGCCGTGACCGGCTACGCGTTCCGCGAACTGGGTCTGCACCGGATCGAAGCAAATGTGATGCCGCGCAACAAAGCCTCGCTGCGTGTTCTGGAAAAGGCGGGCTACCGGGAAGAAGGAGTTGCCAGGCGCTACCTGAAAATCAACGGCGTCCGGGAGGATCATATCCATATGGTACGTCTGAACGAAGCTCAGCCTTGAACTCAGTCTTTTCCGCCGGTCATTTTGCGGTCCAGGCGGTTGCCGATCGCGCGCGCCCCGATGCTGAAAACGAACACCATGATGATCAGCACCGCCGCGGACATGTCCGCCACCTGAGCCGCGTTCGGGGCAACCGCTTCCGTACGGGACGCCCAGATTTGCAGCGCCAGCGTCTCGCCCGGGCGAAACGGGTTAAACGGGCAGACGGGCGAAGAAAGCTTCCACCAGCGGGACCAGTTGATATCCGTACTCATGCCGGCCGTGTACAGCAGCGCGGCGGCCTCGCCGAATCCGCGCCCCGCCGCGAGAATTACGCCGGTGATGATGCGCGGCACGCAGCCGGGCAGCATCACGCGCAGAATCGTCTGGCGGTGCGTCGCGCCCAGACCGAAGCTGCCTTCCTTCCAGCTCTTCGGAATCGCGCGCAGCGCGTCCTCCGTCGTTGTGGTAATCAGCGGAAGGCTCAGAATCGAGACCGAGAGCGCGCCCGCCATCAGGCTCCATTTGCCGTGAACCATCACGACGAAAACAAGGTAACCGAACAAGCCTACCACAATGGACGGCAGTGAGGACAGGGTTTCAATACAGGTGCGGATAAAACCGGTCAGCCTGCCGTTTTTGGCGTATTCCGCCATATAGATCCCCGCGGCGACGCCGATCGGCACGCTGATCAGCAGGGCGAGAAAGACCAGATATACGGTGTTGAAAAATTGGTTCCCGATTCCCTCCGCGTTAAAGGCAAGCAGCGAACCGTCGAACTCCATGACGCCCTTGCCCAGGATATAAACGGTAAAAGCCGCGAGCAGCAGCAGAAAAAAGCCCGCCACCCCGTACAGGACGACCGTCATTACCCGGTCCGTCAGAATTGCGTTGCGGTGCCTCTGGTTCATCTTTCGCGTACCCCCTTGGAGGATATTTTCCGGACAATCAGTATAAAGGCAAAGGAAATGACCAGCAGCAGAAGCGCCATGGTCCACAAAGCGATGTTATACTCGCCGCCGTCCGCCGCGCCTCCCATGTCGGACGCGATGGCCGCCGTCAGGTTGTTGGTGGGCGACAGAATGCCGGTGGGAAACGCCTTCATTTTGCCGATTACCATGGCTACCGCGAGCGCTTCCCCAAACGCCCGGGCAAGGCCCAGAATCACGCCGGTCAGAATCCCCGGCCGGGCCGCCGGGACCAGCACGCGGCGGATCACCTGCCAGCGGGTGGAGCCAAGGCCGTAGGCCGCCTCCTGGTACTGCAGCGGAATATTCCGGATGGAATCGGCGGACACGCTCGTAATGGTCGGAAAAATCATGACCGCCAGCACGATTCCGCCGGCCAGCACGGAATACCCGTACTGCAGGTTGAAGATCTTCTGAATCAGCGGAACCAGAACCGTCAGTCCGACCCAGCCGTACACGACGGACGGAATCCCGACAAAAATCTCAACCGCGGGCTGGAGCAGCCGATTGCTGACGCGCGGGGAAATGACCGCCATGAAAATCGCGGCGGCGAGGCTGAACGGCGTCGCGATCAGCAGCGCGAGCAGGCAGATGCTGACGGAGCCGACGATAAAGATGGCCGCCCCGACCTGTCCCCCTCCCTGAAAGTCATCCGCGGGGTTCCAGTTGCTGGAAAACAAAAACTCCCATACCGAATGCTTGTAAAGGGTAAAGGTTCCGAGTCCTTTGTAGCACAGGAAGACTCCGATGGAAACGGTCAGCAGAATCAGGAACAAACCGCAGGCCGCAATCAAGCCCCTCCACACGGTTTCTTTTTTTGCCATATTCTTTCTCCTTCCTTCTTGAAACCGGCAAAAGACCGGACGGGTTTCGCCCGCCGGTCCAGCCGTTATGTCGGTTCTATCGTGAAAATTTTCCGTATCTTATTTTTTCGGGCCCGGATCCTGTCTTTCAACCGTCATCTTGGAGGCGACATTGTAGCCGAGGCCTTCCATGATCTTGCCGTATTCGTCGGACTGCATGTAGTCAATCAGCGCCTTTGCGACGCCCGCCGCATCGCCCTTTGTGTACATGTGCTCGTAACCCCAGACCTTGTATTTGCCGGCATAGGTGTTCTCCAGTGTGGGTTCCACGCCGTCAATCGCCATTGTTTTGATGTTTTCGTTCGGCTGAATCAGGTAGGAAAGAGCGACATAGCCGATTGCTCCCTTATGCTGGGATACCGTCTGAAGCAGGGTGCCGGAATCGTCCGTTTCCAGTGATTTGTTCGAGGCTTCCTCCGCGCCGTTGAGCGCATAGCTCTTAAACAGGGAGCGTGTTCCGGAGGTGGAGGGGCGTGTTACCAGAGTAATGGGTTCGTCCGGTCCGCCGACTTCTTTCCAGTTTTTCGTCTTTGCGGTAAAAATATCGATTAACTGCTGAGTCGTCAGGCTTGTGACCTTTTCGGCAACGTCAGCGTTGACGATCGGCGCCATGGTAATGACGCAAACCTTGTGATCGACCAGTGTTTTCGCCTGATCTTCCGTCAGCTTTTCATCCGCGAACACATCGGACATCCCGATATCCACCGTGCCGTCCGCGGACTGTTTCAGGCCTGTTCCGGAACCGCCGGCATTGAGCGTTACGGAAGCGTCCGGATTTGTCTGTTTAAACGCGTCAAGCGCGTTCTTTACCAGCGGATACAGCGCCGAGGAACCGGAAATTGTGCAGCTGCCGGTAACGCCCGCTTCGGAGGATGACGCTGCGGAAGAGGCCGCTTCGGAGGATCCCGCCTGGGAAGACGGAGTCTGGGAGGACGCGTTGGTGCCGGAGGAGCAGGCGGTTGTTCCGATCAGCATAGCTGCAACCATCAGAATCGACAGGTACTTTTTCATATACGATCTCCTTATCATTTTTTCTTTTCTCTCTGTTCTGCTTTCCATCTTAAAGGCTTCGCGTTAAGGGAAAGTTAGGCTAATTTTATTATCGTGTTATTTTTATGTTAAGAACAGGTTAAATGGTCTTCCCATCTTTTCCCCAATCGTGCTACAATGGGGAAAATCATACTTGGAGGAACCACAATGAACTTTCGATATCAGTATTCCCTTTCCGTCGCGGATTATCTCCGCCTTCGCAAGGCCGTGGGGTGGAAATCCGTCTCGGAGCGGCAGGCCCGCGCCGCGGTTGAGCACTCCGACTATCTGGTTTCGGCCGAAGCGGACGGCAGAGCGGTCGCCTCCGCGCGGCTGGTCAGCG
This sequence comes from Caproicibacter fermentans, assembly GCF_009746625.1. Lineage (GTDB taxonomy): Bacteria > Bacillota > Clostridia > Oscillospirales > Acutalibacteraceae > Caproicibacter > Caproicibacter fermentans. The sequence goes on along the minus strand of NZ_VWXL01000084.1, from coordinate 79,887 downwards.
ACGGCGGCACCGTATTTTACATCGCGGACGTGATGGTCGACCCGGCGTATCAGGGCGGCGGTGTCGGCAAGACGATGGTTTCGATGATTCTGGCGCAGGTGCGCGCCATGCTGGAAGACGGTGAAATGGTTCGCGTCAACCTGATGGCCGCGGTCGGCCGGGAACCTTTCTACGAAAAGCAGGGATTTGTTCGACACCCGTCCGACCAGTTTGGCGCCGGAATGTCGTATACCATTGAAAAATAAAAAGGGGCCGTTGCAAGCGGCCCGAAAAAGAGTCGGAGCAACCATACGAAAAGGTATTGGCAGCTCCGGCTTTTTGCCTGTGAAAGAAAATAAAAAAGGGGGGGTGCTGCAAAATTTTCGTTTTGCAACACCCCCAAGAATCTCTTTAAGGACGTGTGATTTTATGAACCGGGCGAAAATAATTCCCCGGTAGCCCGCGGCCCATTTTACGGCGCGGACGCAGAGGAATCGCTCTCCATTAAGGAAATGCCCGCCGTGGACCCGTCCGCGTAACACGCTTCAAAGCTCGAAAACGGCGCCGGTGAAACTGTTTTTCCGGACCCGTCTCTTGCGCCGACATTCTTTGGCGCGCGGTCTCCCGTTAGAGTCACCGCCGTTTTCCCCTGGTATCGGCAGACGACGGTCACGCGTTCAACGCCGCGTTCCAGCGGATTGGAAGTCAGTTCTTCCTGAACGGCCCCGATGACCGTGCGGTAGTTCGCCAAATCCATTCCCTGCTGGAACGCAGGAAAGGAAGCCGCCGAAGCGGATTCCTGTTCCTGCGGAGCGTTGCCGAGGTCCAGCGTGAGCGTCATCGCAGAACCCGACCGCGCGCACGAAACGACCTGCGCGTTCGCCGTCCCGATGCGGCGCGCCAGCCGGTCGGAAAGGCTCACGCCGACATTCTGCTCGAAACAAATTCCGAGAGCCGCCCCCACGGCTAATGCTGCCAGCAGCATAGCCGGAATTCGAAGCCGCCGCAGTTTCTCCGCGTTTTGCAAATGAATGCCCCCTCATTTTCAGCATTTTATCGCCGATTCCCTGCCCGAACCTCCGGTCACTTGATCAAATCGCGGTACGCGGGATAGCCGCCCAGCGATTCCGCGCTTTTTACCGCGCGCAGGATGGCGTTTTCAACCGCGCGGACCGCCAAAATGCCGGCCGCGTTGGGGTCGGCCTTTACCCGGCCGGTCGCCATCGTGAAGATTGTGTCTCCGTCGAAAGTCGTGTGCGCGGGCCGGACGGTTCGGGCAATCCCGTTCTGTGAAACGGACGCAAGCTTGTTTGCCTGGGCTTTCGTGAAGTCCGCGTTGGTGGCAACGACGCCGATCACGGTGTTTCCGCTGAAAATGTCGGTGTCGTCCCGATAATTTTCGAGCATCAGCGCTTCGCTGTCTCCGACCGTCCGGTCGTCGTTCAGTACGCCCGCTATGAGTCCGTTCTCCCGCTCGTCGAAAATGTCGCCCACGCAGTTTACCGCCATGACGGCGCCGACCTTCAGGTCCCCCGCCTGAAGGCAGAACGAGCCGATTCCCCCCTTCATCGCGTGGCCGGGGCCCCGGACCTTCCCGATCGTCGCCCCCGTGCCGGCGCCGACGCTGCCGACGGGAACCGGCCCCGCGGAAGCGTTTCGGCAAGCCTCGTATCCCATTTTTTTGTCCGGCCTTACCCCGGAATCCCCGCATTTTAAATCAAAAAGAATCGCGCCGCAGACGATGGGGATTTTCGCAACCTTCACATCCCGGCCGACCCCGCGTTCCTCCAGATATTGCATCACGCCGGCGGCCGCGTCCAGCCCGAACGCGCTGCCGCCCGCAAGCAGAACGGCGTGAATCGCGGCCCTCAGGTTCACCGGATTCAGCGCGTCCGTTTCCCTTGTTCCGGGGGACCCGCCGCGCACGTCGACCCCGGCGACGGCCCCTTCCTCGCAGAGCACCACCGTACACCCCGTCGCGGCCTTAAAATCCTGCGCGTGCCCGACTTTCATTCCTTCGATTTCGCAGAACTCCGCCTGTTTCATGAAATCCCCCCATCCTCCCGAAGGAATTCCTTCACTTTCTTCACGATCGTGCCGACGTCGGCCAAAGCCCCCCTGCCGACCTCGCCGCACGCGAGAACGGCTTCTTTCGGCGGGATGATTTCAAAGCCGTGCCGGCGAAGCTTTTCAAGGTTTTCCTGAACAATCGGGTTTTCGTACATCCTGGTGTTCATTGCGGGCGCAACGCAGCGCGGAATTCCCCGGACCGCCAGCACCGCGGCGGTCAGCATGTCGTCCGCGAGCCCGTTTGCCATTTTCCCGATCACGTCCGCGGAAGCCGGCGCCACAAGCAGCAGGTCGGCTTTTTTCGCAAGCGAAATATGCTTGATCTCACTTGGGTCCTCTTCCTGAAACACATCCGTGTAAACCCTGTTTTTCGAAAGGGCCTGAAGCGTCAGCGGCGTAATGAACGCCGACGCACCCTTTGTCATAATCACGTCGACCCGGTATCCCTGCGCGGTCAGGATACTCGCGAGATCGGCCCCCTTATACGCGGCGATGCTTCCCGTCACGCCCAAAAGAATGTTTTTCACTGTCTTTCCCTCTTCTCCAACAAGCTCAGCACCCTGCCCGCGATGCCCGCCGAAATCTCCGCTTTCGTTTCATAGCGCTCAAAGCTTCCGTCCGGGGAGAGCAGATATCCCACGTGCCGGTCGCCGCTGATTTCGGTCTGGTCGTTGGCGAGCACCAGATCGCAGGAATTCTTTTTCATTACCTCATGTCCGGCGTTGAGCAGCGTCTGTCGGTCGACGCCCTTCAGCAGCTTGAATCCGACCAGAACGGCTGAAGGACGCAGGGTCTTGACCAGCCCGATCAGCTTTGGCGTCCGCCTCATCATCAGCAGCATATGATCCAGCTCGGAGCTTACCTTCCGGCTCCGGTCCAGCAGCCGGTCGTTCCGATTGATGCATTCGAGCAGAAATTCAGCCAGCGCCCGCGTGCTCCGGAATTCCTGCCGGTCAGCGGAAGACAGCCTGTCCGCGAGAAACCCTGCCAAATTTTCCGCCGTCGTCACGCGGTCGACCGCGTAGTCGCTGACCGCCATGGAATGGATGACGGCGCCGATGTTTTCCCGCGTCAGCAGCCTTTCCAAAACGGTATTCGCCTCCTCCGCGCCCTGCACGGGGATCACTTCCGCATCGGCCCTCGGAACGGCGGAGCCCGGCGCGCAGACATAATAGATTTTTTCAATGCGGTCCCCGCCCCGGCGGACCAGTTCTTCCGCCGTCAGGCTGCCGAGTCTGCCGGTGCCCGAATTTGTGATTTTACGGACCCCGTCGATTTTCTCGGATATCCCGCCGGCGGTAATGATGATTTTCATGGTTTTCATCCGCTTTCCATCCCTTTTTCCTTATTTTAGCACGGGAAAGCCGGAATGCAAAGCTTCAAATGAAAAAGGCCGGAAGACGGATGCAGCTCTCTTCCGGCGTGAAATAATTCTGTTTTGATCGGCACCGTTCGCGAAAAATCAGCGCGGAGCCGAAAACGCCCACAAATTGCGAATCTGAGGTTTCAGCGTGTCATAACTCCAGGTTTCTTCGCTCCGCTTCCTGCTGTTCGGGTCGTGTACGGTAAATTTTCCGCTTTGAACCCCGCAAAGCACAATGAAATGCCCCTGCGTGGTGAAATCCCCCGGTCCCATGCAGCAGATAATCGGCCTTCCCTGCGACAGTTCTTCCGTGATCCTGCTTTCGCTCAGCGGAATTTCCCGGGAGCTCAGCCCCAGATTTTCCGCCCCGTCCGACATCAGAGTCCAGAGCGTGCTGTTGCTTTTCCGGTCCAGATAACCGTTTTTCGCGCTGTAATCGGCGACTGCTTTCGGATTTTTCGACGTGTCGCCCGTCAGGTTGACGGCAACCATGGAAAGGCAGGTCGGGCCGCAGCCGTCCAGCGCGATGATTCCGTCGCCGTAAGGCGCATACCCCCATTGTTCATCCCACTGGATGAACAGAGGGACTTGTCCCTTTTCAGATTGCTTTGAAAGATCGATGTTCTTAGAATAGGTTCCCTTCTTTTTCGGGTAATCCAGCGTAAAATCCAGCAATTCGGAATTTCTCCCCAGGGATTCCAGCAGGCGCTGCGGGTACTGTCCCGGGTTTTGCACAATGGGCAGCGCCTTCGGGTCCGCTTCTGCCATAGCCTCCAAAGCTTCCGCCGTGTCGGCGGACACCGTACCGCTTTTCAGCCCGTCATCGGCGGTCGCGCTGTCGCCGTGCTGTTCGTAGATTCCGGACGCCGGAGCCGTCAGGCTCCGAATCCCCTGTTTGAAAAAGGGGAGCTTCCAGACGCACACCGCCGCAAGCACAATCAGAATCAGCCACCGCAGCGGATGACGCCTTTTCCTCCGCCTTCTTTTTCTGCGGGGTTTCTCGTCATACCCGTTATCGAATTCATATTCATATTCGTCGTCATACCCGTAGCTGTCGTTTGCATCGCCATATTGATAGGTTTTCACGATGTTAATCCTCCTCGCGGAACAGCGGAAATTTCACGAAAGTTGTCCCCTTTTCTATACGCACGAAGTTTTGCAATTCTATCGGCGTTCTGTTTCACGTCGCTTCTATTCAAGGAGTCCTGCCCTGTCCGTATTAATTGTATTATTTATTATAGTGCAGTTTTCCGATCCCGTCAACAATACCTGCGGCAAACAAAAAGAGAGCCCCCGTAAACAGGGCTCTCTGCTTTCTGAAAAAATGCAGGTTCAGTCTGCTACTCGCCAAACATATCTTTGATTTTATCAAAGAAAGTTTTGCGCTTTTGGTAATTTTTGTCATCCGCTCCGGAATCGAACTCCGTCAGAAGATCCTTCTGTCTCTGCGACAGGTTCTTCGGCACCTCGATCGTCATGCGCACATACTGGTCGCCGCGCCCGCGCCCGCCCAGCTTGGGGATTCCCTTCCCCTTCAGCTTAAACACGTCTCCCGGCTGGGTTCCGGCATGAACCTGATATTCGACTTTTCCGTCGATCGTCGGCACAACGACCTCCGCGCCCAGAGCAGCCTGCGGAAAGGTGATCGGCATTTCACACCAGACGTCGTTTCCGCGGCGTTCAAAGATCGGGTGGGGCCGCACGCTGACATAAACGTGCAGGTCCCCGCTCGGCCCGCCGTTGACCCCCGCGTTGCCTCGGCCGCCCACATTGAGGACCTGCTCGTTGTCGATGCCCGCCGGGATGCTGATTTCAATCGTTTTTTCCCGCTTCACGCGGCCGGAGCCATTGCAGGTGCGGCAAGGGTCGTCGATTACCTTGCCGGTCCCGCCGCAGCGGTCGCAGGTGCGCGCCGTCTGCACCACGCCGAACGGCGTGCGCTGGCTGACGCGCACCTGGCCGCTGCCGCCGCACTGCGGGCAGGTCTTCGGTTCGGTGCCGTTTTTAGCACCTGTTCCGTGACAGTCCGGGCAGGCGTCCACTTTCTGATAATTGACGGTTTTTTTGCAGCCTTTCGCGGCCTCTTCAAAGCCGATGCTCACCGTGGCTTCGCTGTCGCCGCCGCGGCGCGGAGTATTCGGGTTGGCCCTGCGCCCGCCGCCGAACCCGAAACCGCCGAAATCAAAGCCGTCGAACACGCTGTTGAAAATATCGTCTATATTGATTCCGCCGGTGAACGGGCTGCCGCCCGCCGCCCCGCCGCCGAAGCTGGGGTCCACCCCCGCCTGGCCGAACTGGTCGTAGCGGGCCTTTTTATCCTTGTCGGACAGCACCTCGTAAGCCTCGTTGACCTCCTTGAACTTTGCCTCGGCTTCCTTGTCGCCGGGGTTCAGGTCCGGGTGGTACTTTTTCGCGAGTTTGCGGTACGCCTGTTTGATTTCGGCATCCGTGGCGTTTTTGGGGACGCCCATCACCTCATAATAATCCCTTTTTTCAGCCAAACTGAATCACTCCCGAGAATACGCGTTGAGGGCAGCCGAATAGGGCTGCCCTGACCCGCAGTTTATGTCAACGCCGCGCGCCGCCGGTTTTCTCTTTCTTGCGGCGGCCTGCGGTCGGATTTGAAATTATTTCTGATCCTTGTCATCGACATCCCTGTATTCCGCGTTGTAAACATTGCCGCCGTCTCCGCCCTGCGGCGCGGCGCCGCCGTCCTGCGTGGGCGGGACCGGGCCGCCGGCACTCTGCTGGGGCGCGGCGTTCTTGTAAAGCTTCTCGCTTGCCGCGTACATGGCCTTTTGCAGCTCTTCGCTCTTTTCTTTGATGCCGTCGGCGTTGTTCGCGGAAATTTCGCTGCGCAGCGCCGCCACTTTTGCGTTCAGATCGTCTTGATCGGACTGCGGGATCTTGTCTCCGCCGTCCTTAATCAGCTTTTCAACGGAATAGCAAAGGTTTTCGGCCTCGTTCTTCCGGTCGATTTCCTCGCGGCGCTTTTTATCCTCCGCTTCGAATTTTTCAGCGTCCTTCACTGCCTTGTCGATATCGTCCTTGCTCATGTTGGAGCTGGAGGTAATTGTGATCTTCTGTTCTTTCCCGGTTCCCATATCCTTTGCGGAAACGTTCACGATGCCGTTGGCGTCGATGTCGAACGTAACCTCGATCTGGGGAATTCCGCGCGGAGCCGGCGCGATGCCGTCCAGACGGAACAGGCCGAGCTGCTTGTTGTCGCGGGCAAATTCGCGCTCGCCCTGCAGCACGTTGACTTCCACCTGGGTCTGACCGTCCGCCGCCGTGGAGAAGATCTGGCTCTTTTTGGTCGGAATGGTGGTGTTGCGCTCGATGATTTTCGTCATCACGCCGCCCATGGTTTCAACGCCGAGCGAAAGCGGGGTGACGTCGAGCAGCAGAAGACCTTCGACCTCGCCGCCCAGAACTCCGGCCTGCAGCGAAGCGCCGATCGCGACGCATTCATCCGGGTTGATACCCTTGAACGGATCCTTTCCGGAGAGCTGTTTGACCTTATCCTGTACGGAGAGCATGCGGGTGGAACCGCCGACCAGCAGAACCTTTGAAATCTCGTTCCATGAAAGGGACGCGTCGGACAGAGCCTGTTTCACCGGGCCGACGGTCTTTTCCACCAGGTCGGCGGTCAGCTCGTCGTATTTCGCGCGGGTCAGGGTCATGTCGAGGTGCTTCGGGCCGTTCGCGTCCGCCGTGATGAACGGCAGGTTGATATTGGTGGAGGTCACGCCGGAAAGCTCGATCTTCGCCTTTTCCGCCGCGTCCTTGAGGCGCTGCATGGTTGCCTTGTCGCCGGAAAGATCGATTCCCGTCTCCTTTGTGAATTCGGAAACCATCCAGTCCATGACGCGCTTGTCGAAGTCGTCGCCGCCCAGGCGGTTGTTGCCCGCCGTGGCGAGGACCTCCTGCACGCCGTCGCCCATTTCGATGATGGAAACGTCGAATGTGCCGCCGCCGAGGTCATAAACCATGATTTTCTGTTCCTTATCCTTGTCGATGCCATAGGACAGCGCCGCCGCCGTCGGCTCGTTGATGATGCGCTTGACGTCGAGCCCCGCGATTTTGCCGGCGTCCTTGGTCGCCTGGCGCTGGGCGTCGGTGAAATAGGCCGGAACGGTGATAACCGCCGAATGAACCGCCTCGCCGAGGTACGCTTCCGCGTCCCCCTTCAGCTTTTGCAGAATCATGGCCGAAATCTCCTGCGGGGTGTAGTTCTTGTCATCTATCTTAACTTTATAATCGCTGCCCATTTCCCTTTTAATCGAGCTGATGGTACGGTCCGGGTTGGTGATGGCCTGGCGCTTCGCCAGCTGGCCCACAATGCGCTCGCCCGTCTTTTTAAACGCAACCACGGACGGAGTTGTTCGTTCGCCCTCCGCGTTCGGGATTACTACGGGTTTGCCGCCTTCGATCACCGCGACGCAGGAATTGGTGGTGCCAAGGTCAATGCCTATGGTTTTTGACATATTGATTTACCTCCAATACGTTTGATCAATTTTAATTTATACTCTATATGAAGAAAAAGGTTAGTTGGCTACCTGCACCATCGCATGCCGGATCACCCGGTCGCCAATCTTATACCCCTTTTGGAACACCTTGACTACGGTATTGTCTCCGCTTTCCCCGTCTTCCACATGGGAAATCGCGTTGTGCAGCTCCGGGTCGAAAGGATCGCCCTGCGCTCCCATTTCTTCCACGCCGAGTTTTTCAAGAGCCGACTTCATCTGCCTCTGCACCAGCTCGACGCCCTTGCGCATGTCTTCCGCGGTGCAGTCGGGCTGCTCCAGCGCGCGTTCCAGGCTGTCAGCCACCGTCAGAATTTCCAGTACGGCCGCCGCCGTGGCCTCGCTGTAAAGGGAGGCCTTTTCCCGCGCCGTGCGCTTGCGGAAATTATCGTATTCCGCCGCGGTTCTCAACAGAAGATCCTTCTGCTTTTCCAGCTCCCGGCTTGTTTCCTCCAGCTTTTTTTGCAGCTCCTCGCCGGGCTTCGGCGTTTCACTTTCGATTTTCTCGGCCTGGCCGCCCTGCTCCTGTGTCTGCGGGGACGGTTCCCCGGCGGTCTTTGGATCCTTCTCCTCGGCTTCGGCTGTCTGCCGCTGACTTTCTTTTTTCTCCAAAACTGGCGCCCCTTTCTTTATTCCAAATCCATCAGTTCCGTCAGCATCCTGCCGACCGAACCGGAAAGGTATTCAACACTTGAGATAATTCTGCCGTAATTCATCCGCATCGGCCCGATAATGGCAATGGCGCCCGCGTCCCTGCCGCCCACATTGTAGCGGGAGACGATCACGCTCGAGTCGCTCAGCTCCGGGCGGCGGCTCTCCTGCCCGATGATGACCCTCACGTCGTCCTTCTGCTTTGAAAGAAGCCGGCACAGGTCCGCCGGGCGGGACAGGAAGTCCATAATGCGCCGAATTTCCTCCTGGCCGAATTCCGGGTAAAACAGCAGATTGATTTCGCCGTTCAGGCAAACCTCCGACTGCATGGATTCCTGCGCCGCGTCCGCGACCGCCATTAAAGCGGAGCTGATCATCATCGCCATGTCGCCCATGGAAGCCGCCAGCGACTGGATATATGCCGGCGTCACGCTGGAAACCGGAACGCCGATCAGCTTTTCGTTCAGCATGCGGAAGAAGACCCGCAGAATTTCCGGCGTGATGTCGAAGTCGCAGTGGAACACGCGGCTTTTCATCGTCCCGGCGGAGGTCATCAGGATCACCATCGCCGTGCGGCGGCTGGTCTGCACCAGCTGCACCGCGCGGATGACGGCGGATTCGCCGCTCGGCGTTGTGGAAACCGCCGCGAATTTCGTCATGGACGCGAGGATTTTCGCGACGCCGTCCAGCAGCTTTTCCGGGTCGTAGGCGCTCGGCAGAATCAGGCTGTCGATATATCTCTTTTCGTCGCCCGTGATTCCGGGCCGCTTCATCAGCCGGTCGATATACACCCGGTAGCCCTTTTCGGTCGGAATGCGTCCCGCGGAGGTATGGGGCTGTTCCAGAAGCCCCATTTCGCTTAAATTGCTCATCTCATTGCGAACCGTCGCGGAAGAAACGTTGAAGTCAAGGGTTTCGCACAGCGATTTGGAACCGACGGGTTCGCCGGTCGCGATATACAGTTCAATCACAGCCGCCAGTATTTTCTGCTGTCTCTGTGTCAGTTCCATCCCTTTCCCCCCGTTTCTCAAGGCGTTTAGCACTCGGTGTGTCAGAGTGCTAACTCTATGTAATAGAGTACCATTAGTTTACCCCGTTGTCAATATGTTAATTGTAAACTAATTATGAAATCAGGCCGTTTTCCGGGCGTGCGCGGCATTAATCAGTTTGCGTTCGCTTCCCTGCAATATTCTTTTTCCATTTAAAAAATTTGTTCTTTTTAAAAAATAAATTCCGCTTTTCTTCCCGCGCGGGCGTCGCCATCGACCCGCTCAAAAAGGTTCAGCCTGTAAAAAATGGTTGAATTTTGAAAGCAACCGGCTTATACTGTAAGAGTAGGCACAATAAAAAGTGCAAAGCAGGGACAGGGCGCGCCAACACCCCGCCCCCTGCATACGGAGAACACCCCTCCATACACAGCGGAAACCCGCGCATTGCTGGAAATATTATACTCCTTCCGTCTCTTCTTGTACAGGGGAGCGGGGGAAAGGTTCCTGCTTTTCACGCGCGCCGGTGTATGGAATGGAACATTCCGGGCCGGCGCTTTTTTGTGCCCGCACGTGCCGGGGGGATGCCTTACGACCGTTTGACGGTCGAAGGCTCCGCCAAGCGTCGACGGCGCCCATTCTCTTTCCAAATGGGTTTGAGTGCAAAGCAAGCGTGAAAAGAAGTAGCAGCCAGACCGACCAAAGACAGCCCAGCCGTTACAGAGATGGGCCAGCCGAGAGCAGGCCGTCCGGGAATGATTCCCGGACGGCCTGCTCTCGTTTAAACAGATAAAATTTCCACCGTCAGCGGATTGGAAAGCAGAAACCCCCTCGGCGTAAAATGAAATCCGCTCTCGCCGCAAACGGTCAGTCCTCCGGGCTGAAATCGCCGGGCGGCGTCCTTCATCCGGTGCGGAACCGAAAATCCGAAGCGCTCCATGCACCGCTCGTCGGTCAGGCCCTCCGTCAGGCGCAGGGCCAGCATGGCGAATTCCTCAAACTCGCCGCCGTCCCCCTGCGGCTCCGCCGGTTCGCCCCGCAGAAACGCGCCGATGCTCCTCGGAACCGAGAACCTTTTTCCGTCCAGAAACGAATGCGCGGCGGGGCCGAATCCCAGATATTCCTCGCAGTGCCAGTATTTCAGATTATGGCGGCTTTTCATTCCGTTCTTCGCAAAATTTGAAATTTCATATTGATGGTATCCGCTTTGTTCCAATATTTCACACGCTGAAAGATAGAGCTCGGCTGTCGCATCTTCATCCGGAAGCTTCAAATTTTCTTTGTCTTTATAGTAAGCCGTTCCCGGCTCGATTTTCAATAGATACGCCGAAACGTGCCGCGCCCCCGCGCGGGCGCAGAACTCCACCGACCGGCGCAGGCTTTCTTCCGTCTGCCCCTGTACCGCGAGCATCAGGTCAAGCGAGATGTTCTCTAATCCGGCTTCCCGCGCATCCGCAGCACAGCGGGCTGCCTGCTCCGCCGTGTGCCGACGCCCCAACAGCCGAAGCTCCCCGTCATCCGCCGACTGGAGCCCCAGCGACAGGCGGTTCACGCCCGCCGCGCGGATTTCCCTGAAAAAGCCGGAGAGCTCTTCTCCCGGATTCGCTTCCACGGTGATTTCCGCGCGCTCCAGCCCAAACCCTGCACGCGCGGCTTCCACGATCCGGATGATCCGCTTCGCGCCGAGCAGGCTCGGCGTTCCGCCGCCGAAATACAGCGTGTCCGCTGTTCGGCCAGTTCGCTCCGATTCGTATTTTATATTATCAATGATACAATCTGTATATTCATCCATTCGTACTCCGGTTCCCCGGATCGAATAAAAATCGCAGTAAGGGCATTTCCCGTCGCAGAACGGGACGTGAACGTATAATCCGATCGGTTTTTGCATGTTTACCCTTTCTCAGGAAACGGGCAGCTGGTGCACAGGCGCGGCACGCCGCGGGAGATTCTCTAAACACTCCCGCCAAACTCTGCTCACGGTTAGCTCCGCGCTATACGGCGGGGCGCAGATGCGGCGGCACGCTGCCTATTCGTCCAGCTTGAGGACGCTCATAAACGCTTCCTGCGGCACCTCGACCGTGCCGAGCTGACGCATGCGCTTTTTGCCTTCCTTCTGTTTTTCCAGAAGTTTCTTCTTCCGCGAGATGTCGCCGCCGTAGCACTTGGCCAGAACGTCCTTGCGCAGCGCCTTGACCGTTTCGCGCGCGATGATCCTGCCGCCGATGCACGCCTGGATCGGCACCTCGAACATTTGGCGCGGGATTTTGTCCTTGAGCTTTTCCGCCATTTTGCGCGCGCGGGTGTACGCCTTGTCCTCGTGAATAATAAACGAAAGCGCGTCGACGGTTTCGCCGTTGAGCATGATGTCCAGCTTGACCAACCTGCTCTTCCGATATCCCTTTACCTCGTAATCGAACGACGCGTACCCGCGGGTGCGGCTCTTCAGCGCGTCGAAAAAGTCGTAGATGATCTCGTTGAGCGGCAGCTCGTAGTGGATATCCACGCGGTCCGCGTCCACATACTTCATGTCGATGAAGACGCCGCGGCGCTCCTGGCACAAATCCATGATATTCCCGACGTATTCCTTCGGCGTGTAGATATGCGCGTTGGTAATCGGCTCCTGCGCTTCCGCAATCAGCGCGGGGTCCGGATAATTGGTCGGATTGTCGATCGAGATCATTTCGCCTCCGGTTTTCACAATATGGTAAACGACGCTCGGCGCGGTGGTGATCAAATCCAGATCATACTCGCGCTCGAGCCGCTCCTGAATGATTTCCATATGCAAAAGGCCCAGAAATCCGCAGCGGAACCCAAAGCCCAGCGCGGCGGAGGTTTCCGGCTCAAACGAGAGCGCCGCGTCGTTCAGCCGCAGCTTTTCCAGCGCGTCGCGTAGATCCGGATACTTCGCGCCGTCGGCGGGGTACACGCCGCAGAACACCATCGGCTGCACCGGATGATAACCGGGCAGCGGTTCCTTTGCGGGCCGGTCGGCCAGCGTGACGGTGTCGCCGACGCGCGCTTCGCGCACCGCTTTAATCGAAGCGGAAATGACCCCGACCTCCCCGGCTTTCAGGCAGTCGCTCGATTCGAATTTTGTGGCGCGCATATAGCCGCAGTCCACAACGGTGAATTCGCTGCCGACCGACATCATCCGGATCACGTCGCCCGGTTTCACCTGCCCGTCCTTGATCCGCACATGCACAACCACGCCCTTGTACGGGTCGTAGTAGGAATCGAAGATCAGCGCGCGCAGCGGGGCGTTCTCGTCGCCGCCGGGCGGCGGCACGTTTTTGACGATCTGTTCCATGACCGCCTGAATATTCGTGCCCATCTTCGCGGAGATGCACGGCGCTTCATCGGCGGGAATGCCGATCACGTCCTCAATTTCTTTCCGGACTTCTTCCGGTCGCGCGGAGGGCAGGTCGATCTTGTTGATAACCGGGATGATTTCCAGCCCCGCGTCCACCGCAAGGTAGGTGTTCGCCAGCGTCTGCGCCTCGATGCCCTGCGAAGCGTCGACGACCAGCACGGCCCCCTCGCACGCGGCAAGCGAACGGGAAACCTCATAGTTGAAATCGACGTGGCCGGGCGTGTCGATCAGGTTAAAAACATAGTCCTGCCCATCCTCCGCGTTGTAAACAAGCGTGACGGCGTGAGCCTTAATCGTAATGCCGCGCTCGCGTTCCAGATCCATATCGTCAAGAATCTGGTCCTCCATCTCGCGCAGCGCCACGGATTGTGTCTGCTCGAGGATGCGGTCGGCCAGGGTGCTTTTGCCGTGGTCGATATGAGCGATAATGCAGAAATTTCGAATTCTGTCGCGTGGAATTGCCAATCCAATCACCGTTCCTGACTTTTCTGTCGTATCTTTTTCCCGAACCCGGGGCCGCTCTGCCTTCTGATACGAATCTGTATCGTATTATATCATAGGAAAGCCGAAAAGAAAACAACAGCGCCGGTGCGTTTTCCCACCGTACGCTGTTTTTGCCGAAAGCACCCCGGCCCCTGAAATGCCGAGCGTATACTTGTCGTTTTTTCACCTTTCTTATCATCCATTTATAAATCAGGAATGGGGCTGTTGCAAAATGAATTTGCGATAGCAAACTGTACAAACAGACAGCCCTGAAAGCAAAAAAATGCGTCTTGAAACGGCTTTAGAAACCCCGTCAAAGCGCATTTTTTGTGCATTCTTTTACGGTGAGGCTGTTTTGCAACAGCTCCATTCCACTTTAGCTTCTGGCAGGAGAGAATTTTAATTTTGTAGATATCCTTTGATTTGCTTCAGCGATATTTTTATCAGGAGGACAAATAAAAGCCGCTATGCCCCAAAGTCTCTTCATACTTTTAGCATCCTTTCCTGTTTCGCAGAATTTTCAAGTATTCGCCAAAGAATATTCTGCAATGGCAACGCCCTCTATCTTTATCTTCTAATTCTAAGATCGGTCATTCTTCTTAGAAATTAATATGAAAAGAAACGCAAAATTACAAAAAAATATTGTTGACAGAATTGTATAGATACTATACAATTATGCTATGAAGACGGAACGCGAGACAATCGCAAAACAGCTTTTGAACCTGATGACGGAGTTTAACGAGCGGGACGCGCAGTCGCGCCGGTTCGGCACGGATACCCTGCTATACCATTCGGAAATCCACCTGCTCGCGTTTCTCAAAGACCACCCCGACTTTCACCCGGCGGAAATCGCGCGGTCGCTGAGCCTGACGCGCGGGGCGGTTTCTCAAACGCTGGCGCGGCTGGAAGCCAAGGGGTTTATCCGGAAACGGCAGGACCCGGAGTGCTGCCGCTGCGTGCTGCTCTCCCTGACGGAGAAGGGCCTTACCGCGTGCGGGAATCATGAAGAGCAGCATCGGCGGTACGAGCAGCTGATCGCCGGTATTCTGGAAAACGAGGATGAACCACGGCTGGATTTTCTGCAGGGGTTTCTGGAACAGCTGCGAAAAAATCTTCTTTGAGCCGCGCTTTCATCGCCGGATCGGAATAGATCCGTATTTATGTTTAGTATCTATACAAAAGGAGTCATCACAAAATGGAGAATCAACCGGGGGCCGACGAAAAGGAACTGAAAGCGACCAGGCCGCTGCTGTTTCTGCTGGCCGCGGCCTGCGCCGCGACCGTCGCCAACCTGTATTACATTCAGCCGCTGCTTTCTCAAGTGGCGGCTGACTTCGGCATCCCTGACGCGAAAGCGGGCATTGCCGCGACGGCCACACAGCTCGGCTACGCGCTGGGGCTGTTCTTTTTTGTCCCGCTGGGCGACCGGACCGAACAGCGGGGCCTGATTGTAAAGATGACCGTTTTATCCGGCCTGTTCCTGCTGGCGGTCGGATTTTCCCCCAACCTGCCGGTGCTTCTCGTTGTCTGCTGCGCTCTCGGCGCTGCAACCGTCGTGCCGCAGCTGATCGTTCCGCTGACCGCCCACATTTCCGCGCCTCAGGACCGCGGCGGGAACATCGGCACCGTGATGAGCGGGCTGCTGATCGGGATTTTGCTCTCCCGCACGCTCAGCGGGTTTTTGGGGGAAGCGTTCGGGTGGCGGTTTGTATTCCGCCTGACCGCGGCGCTCATGCTGGGGCTGGCGATTCTGCTTCGCGCCCTGCTGCCCGTTTCGCCCGCCCGGACGCGGGAGCCTTACCGAAAGCTGCTGGCCTCCCTTTGGCCTCTTTTTAAAACCCAGCCCGTGCTGCGGGAAGCCGCCGTGAACGGATTTCTGATGTTCGGGGCGTTCAGCGCGTTCTGGACCAGCCTGGTGTTTCTTCTCAGCACGCCCGTCTTCGGAATGGGCAGCCGCGAAGCCGGGCTGTTTGGTCTGGCCGGGGCCGGCGGCGCGCTGATCGCCCCCGCCGTCGGCCGGCTTGCCGACCGGAAAGGGGCGCGTTTTTCCGTCGGCATCGGCGTTCTGCTCTCTTTCTCCTCCTACCTGATTTTCCTTCTCGCCGGCAAAACGCTGGCCGGACTGATTGCCGGCGTGATTCTGCTGGACCTCGGCAACCAGTCCGGGCAGGTCTCCAACCAGGCGAGGATTCAGGCGCTCTCCGATGAAATGAGAAGCCGGATCAACACGGTTTTCATGGTGTCCTTCTTTTTAGGCGGAGCCGCCGGGTCGTCCCTTTCCTCTCTCTTCTGGGGATGGATGGGCTGGAACGGCGTCTGTCTGGTCGGCGGCGGAATGATGACCCTCGCGCTGATCTTTCACTTTGTAATCTACCGTGTCAAAAGCAGCCCCCGCGCTCCGGAAAAGCAAGCATAAGAATCCCGGGGAAGGCGGCCGGTAAAATAACCCCCGCCGGCGAAAGCCGCGGGGGTTATTTTACCGCCAAAAAGAAGAAGCGCGGAAACCGGAAAATAATTTCTCCGTTTTTCTGTTCGGGATAGCTCGCCTCCAGGCGTTCGAAAACATCCCGTTCAAATTCCGCCCGTTCCGCTTCGGGCAGCGCCGCCAGATAGGGGCGCAGTCCCGTGCCGCGGTACCATTCCATAATATCCCGAAGGCTTTTCAGCCTGTGGAAATACGTTGTCTGCCACATTGTGAAATCGGACGACAACTCGCTGAGCAGATCGAAGTATTCCCCCTGCGTCAGGTTATGGAAGATTCGCGGATTCGGGAAACGGGACGTCCATTTTTCGCTCCCTACAACCTCGCCGATAATCCGATGGATCGGCTCCTCCTGATTCATCGGCGTCTGGACCGCCAGAACCCCTCCGGGCCGAAGCAGATTCATCATGCCGCGCAGCAGCTTTTGATGATTGGGGATCCACTGAATACAGGCGTTGGAGAACACGATGCCGAAATCTCCGCCCAGCGCCGAAAGCTCCCTCCCCGCGTCGCACAGCCGGAACTCAAGGCCCGGAAGGTTCCGTTTCGCCGCCTCGATCATTTCCTGCGAACTGTCCGCGCCCAGAACCTCCGCGCCCGGAAAGCGCCGAAGCAGAACTTCGGTGCTGTTTCCGGGCCCGCAGCCAATGTCTGCGATTTTTCCCGGCGTTTCCACGCGGATCCGGTTTGCCAGATCGATTGCCGGCTGCGTCCGCTCCGCGCTGAATTTCAAATACTGTGAAGAATTCCAGTCCGTCATTTTGATTTCTCCTTTCGTCGGCTGTCAGCCGGAGCAAACGGTCCGGCTGATAACAAAAAAGGGAAGACCTTCGTCTTCCCTGAACCGCTTTCAATATCGATTGATATGCCGGTAATATTTGTCGTTTAACAGTCTTTTTTTGCGGGAGCGCTTCGGTCTGCGGTAACGCTTGCGTCCCATTCCGCGCGGCGGGCGCCGGTTGCTGAACACAACAATCAGGACGACAAGAACGCCGAGCGCGATGCAGGCCCAGGACAGGATGCCGATCCAGTTCAGCCTGCGGGAAGATTCCGTGTTCGTCACGACCGAATTCAGCGGATCGTTTTCCGAAACGCTGCCCACGCTCGGCAGCGAAATTTCACTGGAAACCGGCAGACTGGAAATTCCGCCCAGCGCGTCTCCCGAATCCACGCCCGACGCAGGGCCGGACGACGCGCCGGAGGAGAAAGACGCGGAGGACGACGCCCGCTTCCCGGTTTGTTTCACGGGTTTTGAAGAAGAAGCCATCGAAGAGCCGGGCGCTTTTGACTCCGGCGCGGAGGGTTTGGAGGACGGAGGAGCCGCGCTGGAGGGCGGAACGGACTCCGCCTGCGAGGAATCCAGGTCCGGGAAATACGGCTCGCTCTGGCCCGACTGGGCAAACACGCTCAGCGAGCTCCAAAGGGTCAACATCGTCAATATGATAAAAATGGACAGTACTTTCTCCTGTCGGCTCATCAAAAGTCCTCCACTGATACATCACAATTAATTTGCTTTATACGGAAACATTATAGCATATCTGACCGTTAATGCAAGTAAGGTTCAGATTTTTGCCGGTAATTTGATAAATCAGGGTTTTACTGTCGCCGAATCCGATTCTGCGGCACTGCGTGTCCACCTCCGCCAAGCCCAGCAAAAGCCCGATTACGCAGAGCGTGCCAAGCATGGAAGCCATGAAAATCCTGAGATTGCGGTTATGCCTCATTCCTGCTTTTTCCTTTCGTCCTTTTTCATTCCTTACTCTTTCCGGCAAAACCCAAGGGAACCGGCCCAGTCTTTCACAGGGAGCCGCTTTTCTCTCTCCCGTCTGACAAAGCCGCGCTTTTGCGCCCGCGGCATGCAACCACCGGGAGATTCTTCCCTCTCTCCCGCCAAGCTCAGCGCCCGATTCACTCTGTGCGAAACGGCGGGGCGAGGATGCAGCGGTACGTTTTCGGGAGATTCTTCCCTCTCTCCCGCCAAACCCAGCGCCCGATTCACTCCGTGCGAAACGGCGGTGCGAGGATGCAGCGGTACGTTTTCGGGAGATTTTTTCCTCTCTCCCGCCAAACCCAGCGCCCAATCCGCTCTGCGCTAGACGGCGGGGCGTGGATGCAGCGGTACGTTTTCGGGAGATTTTTTCCTCTCTCCCGCCAAGCTCAGCGCCCGATTCACTCCGTGCGAAACGGCGGGGCGAGGATGCAGCGGTACGTTTTCGGGAGATTTTTTCCTCTCTCCCGCCAAGCTCAGCGCCCGATTCACTCTGTGCGAAACGGCGGGGCGTGGATGCAGCGGTACGTTTTCGGGAGATTTTTTCCTCTCTCCCGCCAAGCTCAGCGCCCGATTCACTCTGTGCGAAACGGCGGGGCGTGGATGCAGCGGTACGCTGCCTAGGTCAGTTGGGACAAAGTCGCGGCAAGCGCTTTGCCAAACAGTTCTCCGCCGTAGACCGCTTCGTCCAGCTTGTTCGCGTCCGTGCCGATTTCAACCAGCAGGGATCCGTGGGTCACGTTTTCGTTGTACCGCCGCGCACAGAAATTCAGCGGGCGCGCCAGATTCGGATACAGATCCGCCATGGATTTCTGGAGCCTGACGGCAAGCCTCATATTGTACTCCCAGTCCGGGAAGCCAAGGTCGCCGGTGTCGTCGCAGCCGGAGATAATCATCACCTGCGCGGCTTTTTTCCCGTTCACAATCGCCGTCGGTTTTAACCGCGTCCCGTCGGAACGGGTCATCGCGTCGCGGTGAATATCCAGCGTCACCTGAATGCTCGGGTATTTTTTCAGGTCGTTCTCCATGGTGACGATCGACCGGCCGTAGGAACCGTTGTAGGCCGGATAATCGTGATAGGTCGTGTCGTGAATCACGCCGATTCCCGCGTCCTCCAGCTGTTTCGCAATCGCGTCTCCCACGGCGCAGACGCTCAGCGATTTATCCGTCGACCTCGTCACTCCGTCAAAGGCTTCGGTCGTGTGCGTGTGGTAAATCAGCACCTGCGGCCCGGCGTTTTTCTTAATTTTAACGTCCGGCTGTTTTTTCAGTTCTTCGCCGATGTCGATCGAATGATGCTGATTCGAATTCTTCACATAAAAGTTTTCATATTTGCTGCCTCCGGTGTTGATGCACATCTCCTCAACGCCGCTTTCGACCGAATCCGTTCCTGACGGCGCGGCGCTTTCCTTTCCCGATGAAGAGGAGCCCGGGTACGAGGACGAAGGGACGGACGACGGCGGCGGGGTTGATTCTTTCGAGGAAGGCTCGGCGGAGGACGGGACGGTGTCGTCCGTCTCGTCCGCGCTCCGGTAGCCATCCGCCGCGCCGTAGGGCAGAATGAAGCCCGCCGCCGCAACCGCCGTGTTTTGACCGAATCCGCTGGGAAGGCGCACGGCCACGCACGCGACCGCCAGGGCGGCCAGCAGCACCGACGCCATTCCCATTAATTTTTCTTTACCCTTTTTCATATTCGTCCTCCGCATGTTATCAATCATTTTTATGCGGCGAACGCCGGATTCAGACCTCCGCGCTGGACGGACGCAAAGCGTTTGCGCCGGCTGCGGGCAAGACGCTTTTTCCTCCGGTTTGCGTGCGGACTTCGGGAGCTGCCAACCTCTCTCCCGCCTAACAAAGGCGCGAATAAAAGCCGGGCAAAACGGCGGGGCTTGCGTGCAGGCTCAGCCTGCCTAGGTCAGCTCTTCAAACTCCTCCACGCTCAGCGAAGGATTCACCGCGCGGTTGATTCCCATGGCGATCAGCCGCGCGCCCCGCTTGATGATCAGGTCGACTTCGCGCGGGGTCACCATCATGGACGCGCCGCGCGGGGCGATTTTGTCCTGCGGGCCCTCCCGGCCCAGCAGGTCCGCCGCGAGGGTCGCGGCGTCCACCACGGTCGGAATGCCCATGCTGACGACCGGGACGCCCAGCGTCTTCCTGTCGATGCGCGGGCGGGAGTTTCCGACCCCGGAGCCGGGCGAGATTCCGGCGGAGCTGAGCTGCACCGTGCACCCCAGGCGCGACGGGCTGCGCGCGGCAAGAGCGTCAACCGCGACGACCGCCGCAGGCTTGATTTCCCCGACGACGGCCCGCAGCACCTCAAACGCCTCCATGCCGGTACAGCCGAGCACCCCCGGGCTGATGACCGCGACCGGCCGCAGTCCTTCCAGCCCCGTGACGCGGGCCAGCTCGCCTTTAATATAGCGCGTTGCGAGCACCTCCTCCGCGACGAGCGGACCGAGCGCATCCGGCGTCACGCTGCGGTTGCCGAGCCCCGCCGCAAGGATCATCCCCTCCTTTGGCAGAAGCGCCTCCAGCTCGGAGGCAACCAGCTTCAGCAGCGAGTCGTTGGAATCGATGTGGTCGGAGATCGCCTGGACCTCCATCGTGACATAAGTGCCCCCGTCTTCGTCGATCCGGGTCAGGACGCAGCCGTCCTGTTCCGTTCTTACCTGTTTTGCGGGTTCTGTGGATTCCAGAGCAAGGTCTGTGCGGAAGTTCATTCCAATCTTCCCTTCTTTCAAAAAATTACTTGCTTTTTCTTTGTATCAATGATAAGATGAATTGTAAAACTATGCACAAAGGAGGTAGAACGATGCCAAATATCAAATCAGCCAAAAAGCGTGTGAGAGTCATCGCCACAAAAACTCTGATTAACAAGTCCGCGACCGCGGAACTGAAGACGGATATAAAGAAGGCCGTTCTCGCTGTGGAAAACGGCGACGCAAACAGTGCGGAAGCGGTGAAAGTCGCTGTGAAAAAGATCGACAAGGCCGTGGCCAAGGGAATTCTGCACAAAAACAGCGCGGCAAGGAAGAAATCGGCGCTTGCCGGCAAACTGAACGCGGCGAAGGCATAAGCCTTTCCCATCGCGTAAAGCAAAAGCAGAGCGGCATGCCCTGCTTTTTTATTATCCGTTCGTTTCCCTGCCGGACAAGTTGACATTTTCCCGGTTTTTGATT
Source organism: Caproicibacter fermentans (assembly GCF_009746625.1). GTDB lineage: Bacteria > Bacillota > Clostridia > Oscillospirales > Acutalibacteraceae > Caproicibacter > Caproicibacter fermentans. The sequence continues at coordinate 59,027 of NZ_VWXL01000084.1, read as the reverse complement.
ATCATGAATACGGACGGATTTGAAAGCCATCGTGCATACGGAGGTGCTCGTTTTGAAGAATACAGGAAAGCTGAATCTGCTGCTTACCATTTTGTCCTCGATCGCCGCAATGGTCGCCGTGGCGGTTGCCGTCGTTCTTTTTTTCGAAAAGAAAAAGAAAGACGAGGAAGAGCTTGAGCATTATCTTGACTGTTCCATCCAGTAAGAATCCGGTGCGGCACTGCGTTCATGCGGACAGGTTTTAGAGGCCTGTCCGTTTTGCGTTTTACGGCCGCCTGCCGGCCTGCTGCATCCGCGCCCGCCTTTTTCTTTTCCGTTGTGCATATCGTTTGACAAGGCGGTACACATATTTTGCCGTTTGCCAAAGAACGGTAAACAAAAAGCTTCCGCTGACGACCCGGAAAATCCTCCACGCAAGGCTCGCGTAGCGGTACCCCGCCTTCGCGTACTGGAACGCGGGGCTAGCTTTTATCCCCCGATTTTGAAAACAAAGCGGCCAGATAGCCGAAGAACACCGCGGCCGCGATTCCGGCCGCCCCCGCCGTCACTCCGCCGGAGAACGCGCCCAACAGGCCGTGTTCCCTGACGGCTTCCAGCGTGCCTTTCGCCATCAGATACCCAAAGCCTGTCAGTGGAACACTCGCCCCGCAGCCGGCGAAATCCACCAGAGGCTCATAGACGCCCAGCGCGCCCAGCACGACGCCCGCGGTCACGAACGTGACCAGAATCCTCGCCGGCGTCATTTTGGTAAAATCAATCAGAATCTGCCCCACGACGCAAATCGCGCCGCCGATGAGAAACGCCCAAACAAAATCCATTGAAAAACACCTCGGGTCTAGTTTCGCCCGCGGCGCGGATTGTATACATATCAGGAGGAAAAAATGAACAAAAAAACCGTGTTTTTCGATATTGACGGCACTCTGCTCGGAGACAGAAACGGCCGGCGTTTTCAGGTTCCGGAAAGCGCCCTGCGCGCCCTGGACGCGCTTCGTAAAAACGGTCACCGCATCGCGATTTGCTCCGGCCGGCAGGAGGCATTTATCCACAAATTTTTCCCCGGTCTGTTTCAAAGCTATGTCGCGCAAAACGGAGCGCATGTGGTCTTTGACGGCGAAACCGTAGTGGACCGTCTGCTGCCGACCGAGCGAATCCGCGGCCTGATCTCCCATTTTGACTCGTTCGGGTGCAGCTACGTTTTCGTCGGCAAGCACCACGGCTGGGCGCGCAATGTGCCAAACAGATTTTTCAGCCGGATGGAAGAGATTTACGGCCTGCCCGATTTTCTGGTTGCGGACTGGGAACCCGAGCAGGTGGAAGCGGGTATGATGGACTTCATCTTCGAAACGGACGAGGACTTTGAACGGTGCGCCGGCGCGTTCACCGGCGGCATGATTGTAAACCGGCACCCGGGCGGGCTGACCAGCGACCTGAGCTTTCCGGAATGGGACAAGGCGAACGGGATCGAAGCGTTTCTTTCCCACGCCGGCATTCCGAAAAAGGACACGGTCGCGTTCGGGGACGGCTACAACGACATCACGATGATGGGCGCGGTCGGCTGCGCCGTCGCGATGGGCAACGCCGTCGCCGAGGTCAAGGAAAAGGCCGATTATGTGACCTCCCCGATTTTTGAGGACGGAATCGAGCGGGGTTTAAAACATCTGGAGCTGATTTAGCCTTTCAAAGCGGCTCCGGGGACTCTTCCCTCGCCAAGCGCACCGATTGCCCCCGGCGTGCCGATGGACCGGGACGGTCTTGCAGACCTTTGTAAAAAGGGTCTTTTCAGAAAAACCGCGCGGACTTTCCGCAAAACCGGCAAACAAAAACGACGGCTTTTCGAAGCCGCCGTTTTTGTGTTTGCGCATTCATTATGTGATGGAAAATCCGCCGTCCACCACAATAAACTGGCCCGTTGTGTAGCTGCACGCATCGGAGGAAAAGAACAGCACCGGCCCGTTCAGCTCGCCCCTTGCTCCCGGCCGGGAAGCCGGGCAGAGGGAATTGTACATGTTCATGAACGCCTCGTGCTTAAACAGCGTGTTTTCGGTCATTTCGGACTCGAACAGCCCGGGCCCGAGCGCGTTGACCGTGATTCCGTCCCTGGCGTAGCTTGCCGCCATTCCTTTGGTCAGGCCGAGCACCGCGGCTTTCGAGGTGTTGTAAACATGGCGGACCAGCGCGTCCGCCTTATCCGCGAGAATCGCGTTGACGGAGGCGATATTGACGATTCTGCCGTATTTGCGCTCCCTCATGCCGGGAACCACATATTTGCACATCAGATAGATGCCCTTCACATTGACATCCATGGAGCGGTCCCACTGGTCTTCGGTCAGCGTTTCGACGGACCCGCCCTGCGCGATTCCCGCGTCGTTCAAAAGAATATCGATTTTCCCGAACGCGCCGAGCACCTGCTCCACGGCGGCCCTGACGCTGTCTTCTTTGGAAACGTCGCACGGCACCGCGAGCGCCTTCCGGCCCGTTGCCTCGATTTCCTTCACCACGGCGTCCAGCTTTTCCTTGCGCCGGGCCAGCAGCGCGACATCGGCGCCCTGCGCGGCGTAAGCTCTCGCCGCGTCGGCCCCCAGCCCGCTGGAAGCCCCCGTGACGACGGCGATCTTCCCGGTCAGATCGAATAAATTCATGAAAATCCCTCTCTTTCTAATATATAATAACAATTCTTGTTTTATTATATCCCGCCCCGATGAAAAAAACAAGACTCTCCGGAAGTTCCGAAGAGTCCAAAATCGATCTATTTTACGACCGGCAGCTCGCCCGGCTCATGGGACGCTCCGTTAAAATAAATATCGTACCAGACAAGAAAGATAAAAACCGTCCAGATTTTGCGGCTGTTGTCGCACTTGCCCTGCATGTGGCTGTCAAGCAGGCCGGTCAGAAAGTCGGTATTGAAAAACTTCCCCGCCGTTTCGGAGGTAAATGCCTGCCGCACGATCCCGCCGTACTTTTCCTCCCGCAGCCAAACGCGGATCGGCACCGGGAAACCGAGCTTTTTCTTTTGGGCGGTCGCTTCCGGCAGATGGCGCAGCGCTGCTTTGCGCAGAGCGTATTTGGTATTCTGCGGGTTAACCTTCAGCCTGCGCGGAACGCGGGAGGCGACGGCGAAGACCTTGCGGTCCAGAAACGGCACGCGCAGCTCAAGGGAGTTCGCCATGCTCATGCGGTCGGCCTTTAACAGGATGTCCCCGACCATCCAGACGTTGATGTCCAGATACTGCATCTTCGTCACATCATCCTTGCCCTGCACCCGGTCGTACCACGGGCGGGTCAGCTTCTGCGGGCGGGTCGCGGGAATGCCGTCCTTCAGCAGCCGGCGCTTTTCCGCCATGGTGAACAGGCTGTTGTTGCCGATAAAGGTTTCCTCGGTGGTTTTAGAGCCGCGGATCAGAAAATTCTTTCCCTTAAAAGAAAACGGCAGCTTTTGTACAAATGAGGCGAGCGCCTTCCTCAGCCCGAGCGGCAAACGGCGATAAGCCGCCAGATCGTCCGGCTCGTGGTAGATGTTGTAGCCGCCGAACAGCTCGTCCGAGCCTTCGCCCGAAAGAACCACTTTGACGTATTCGCTCGCGATTTTCGACACAAAATAAAGCGCGATGCAGGAAGCGTCCGCCAAAGGCTGATCCATATGGTACATGACCTTGCGGATGTTCCCCCAGTATTCGTCCGGAGAAATCGTTTTAAAATGATGCTCGACTCCGATTTGGGAGGAAAGATCCTTCGCGTAGCCGATTTCGTTGTATTTTTCGTCCTCGCCGAAGCCGACCGTAAACGTTTTCTGGCCGGTGAAATACGTCGCGACATAGCTGGAATCCACGCCGCTGGAAAGGAAACACCCGACCTCCACGTCGCTGATGCGGTGCGCCGCGACGGAATCCTCGAAAACCTTGTCGATTTCGTCGACGGCCTGCTCCTCCGTCATGGTTTCGTCCGGTTCGAATTTCGGTTCCCAATAGCGCTTGATTTCCACTTCGCCGTTGCGGTACCAAAGGTAGTGGGCCGGCATCAGGCAAGAGACGTTTTCAAAAAACGTCTCCGGCGGAACCGGATACTCAAAGCTGATGTAATTGTTCAGGGCATTCAAATTCAGTTTTTTCTCAAATCCCGGAAATTCCAGAATGCTTTTGATTTCGGAGCCGTAGACGAAGCTGCCGCCGACCTGCGTGTAGTGCATCGGCTTTATTCCGAAGAAGTCCCGCGCCAAAAACAGGCTTTTCTCGTTTTTATTCCAAATGGCAAACGCAAACATGCCGCGCAGCTTGTTCAGCAGGTCCTCGCGCCATTCCTCAAACCCGTGCAGCAAAACCTCGCTGTCGGTTTTTGTGTAGAACCGGTGGCCTTTCGCAATCAGAATTTCGCGGAGCTGCTGATAGTTGTAAATTTCGCCGTTGAACATGAGCACCATCGATTTGTCTTCGTTGTAAATCGGCTGGCTGCCCTGGTCCAGGTCAATAATGCTCAGCCGACGGAATCCCATCGAAATATCGGCGTCGGAGTAGATTCCGCTGGAATCGGGCCCCCGGTGCGTAATCACATCCGTCATGTTTTTAATGACCGCGTCGCGGTCGATTACTTCGCCTGTAAATCCGCATAATCCGCACATGTTTTCCCTTTACGCCCCAATCCGTCAGTCTTCGCTTTCGCGGTACTCGTCCAAAATTTTCTGCGCCGTAATCCCGTCAACCGGGAAAAAGCCCCCGTCGCCGAAAGGACCGGCGCCCTCCACAATTTCCAGAGATTTACGGTACGCGTCCATTCTGGTGTTCCTTCGAACGGGCTCCGTTTCATCCTCAAACAAAAAAGAAAAACCGATTTCATTTTCCGTTTCGTCCGCGTAACAGAAATAACCGGCCGCCGTTTTTTTTCCGTGCTTTTTATTCAGAACGCCCGCAAGAGCGAATTTCACCAGTTCCACCGCGCGGTCGTCCAGCCCCGCTTCAAAAATCAGGATCTTTTCCTTTAACGACTCCGGCGTGGTGACCAGCCGTTTGGCAACGCCCTTCAGCTGGGGAAATTCCGACTCCATCGGAACCGCCTCGCAGCCGTCTCCGGTCGGCGAAAGGTACACCATGAATTTCCGCTCCGGATCGTGGTACAGGAAGGGATATAAAAAACGGGCCGCGTAGCCGCATTCGGGGCAGCTCCAGTCAAACATGGTCTCGTCCAGTACGCGCGCCTTCAGTTCCGGGCTCCGGACGGCATCGACCCCCGGCCACAGCTCCGTTTTGACAGCCGCGCCGCACTGCGGGCAGCTGATCTCTTCGGTTATTTGCGTCGACATTCCCGCTATCTCCTTATTCTTTGCGTATTTTGTTATTATATCACACTAACATAAAAAATGGAATACATGAAATAATACTGTTGCAGGAGCGTCTTTTGAGGTATAATAGGGTTAAATCATGTAAAAAACCGCATTCGCGGCAGGAGGTATCCGAATGGAAGTGTTTAAAAATATCACCGATTCCGTGACGAAAGCGGTCAATTTCGTCGTGGATAAAAACCGCAGGGCCGCTATTATCAACCGGCTGAAAATCGTCATCCGCAATGAAAAGGAAATTGAGGCCCGCTCTTACATCGAGCTGGGCAAATATTATTATGAAAATATGCGCGACGCTTCAAACGAACGCACCGAACCTCTCTGCGTCGCCGTGGACAACTCCGACCGCAGGCTGAAACGAGCTTTCATGAAGCTGGATGAAATGATGGTTCCGGCCGGTGTAAATGACGAAGAGGAGGTTTGCGGGGACGAGTGTGCCTGCGCCGAATGCGCGTCGGACGACGGGGATGATTTCTTCCGTTCCTTCAGCGCCGCCGACGGGGAACCGGACGGCACGGACGAAGCGGCAGCCGACGACCCGATCCTATAAATGAAGCCAAAAGTCATGCTGGGAATGAGCGGCGGCGTCGACAGTTCGGTCGCCGCTCTGCTTTTGCAGAAAGCCGGGTACGAAGTCACCGGCGTTACGCTGCGCCTGAGCCCGGACGGGCTGATGCCCGAGCGCGAGGGCGGCTGCTGTTCGCTCGCGGATATTGAGGACGCGCGCCGCGTCTGCTACAAGCTGGGAATCGACCATATGGTGCTGAATTTCAAGGAGCTGTTCGAACGGGACGTGATCGCTCCGTTCGCGGCGCAGTACGAGGCCGGGAAAACGCCGAACCCCTGCGTCGCGTGCAACCGGCACATCAAATTCGGCGCGATGCTGGACCGCGCCGAGCTGCTGGGCTTCGATTACATTGCGACCGGGCACTACGCGCTGATCGAACAAACGCCGCAGGGGCGGTGGCTGCTGAAAAAATCGCCCGCCGCCAAGGATCAGAGTTACGTGCTGTACATGCTGACGCAGCGGCAGCTTGCCCATACGCTGCTGCCCGTCGGAAGCTATCCGAAGCCGGAAATCCGCAGAATGGCGGAGGAAGCCGGGCTGACCGTCGCGAAAAAGCGGGACAGCCAGGAAATCTGTTTTGTGGAGGATAACAATTACGGCGCTTTCCTCGAACGGTACACCGGCCGCGCCGCAAAGCCGGGCGACTTTCTCGATGAAACGGGAAACGTCATCGGCCGTCACCGGGGCGTGACCCGCTACACGGTCGGCCAGCGCAAGGGGCTTGGAATTTCCTTTGGAAAGCCGATGTACGTAACGGGGATCGACGCGGAACATAACACGGTCACGCTCGGCGGGGAACAGGAGCGCTACGCGCATGCCCTGACGGCCGGGGACATCAATCTGATTCCATTCGATGCCTTGGAAAAAGAAACCCGGGCGCAGGTCAAGGTGCGCTATTCCGCGGCGCCCGCGAACGCGGCGCTGTCTCCGCTTCCGGACGGGCGCGTCCGCGTGAAGTTTGAGTCGCCGCAGAAATCGGTCGCGCCGGGACAGGCCGTCGTCTTTTACGACGGGGACACGGTGCTGGGCGGCGGAACGATTTTGGAAAAAGAATCATAAGAGAGGCCTGATCTTTGTGAAAAAAGATTTCAGGCCCCTCTTTCTTTTTCTGTCAACCAAACAACATCTTTCATAATATGGAAACAGCATGAAAAATCATGCGTTTTCGCACTTGGGAGATGATCGACTTGACCCAGCAGGAATCCCGCATGGCAGATCGAATCTCGATTCAAAGCATGCTGGTCAATCTGTTTCTGTTTGCCCTAAAAGGGCTGTTCGGTCTGAAAATCGCGTCCGCGAGCCTGCTTTCCGACGCGGTGCATTCGCTGACGGATATTTTCAGCACGCTCATCGTCTTGATCGGCATCCGCATCTCCAGTAAACCGTCCGATTCCGGCCACCCGTACGGCCATGAAAAAATCGAATGTCTCATCGCGTTCCTGCTGGGCCTGATGCTGTTCGGCATCGGCGGCGGCATCGGCTGGGACGGGGTTCAAAAGCTGCTGCGCCCCGCGGCGGCGGCGCCGCAGAATTCGCTGATGAATGCGTTCGCCATGGGCGCGGCCGCCGTTTCAATCGGTTCCAAGGAATGGATGTACCGCTTTACCATCAAATGCGCGAAAAAAATCCGTTCCTCCTCCATGGCGGCGGACGCGTGGCACCACCGCTCCGACGCGATGTCCTCCGTCGGCAGCCTGATCGGCGTCGCCGGAATCCGTCTGGGGTATCCGGTCGTCGACTCGGTCGCCTGTCTGGTGATTTCCCTCTTTATTTTCAAAGCGGCCTGGGACATCTGCGCGGACGCGTGCGCGAAGCTGATCGACGCCGCATGCCCGCCGGAAACGGTTGGGAAAATCGAACGGATTGCAAAAAGCAACCGGGATGTGCTGGCGATCGACGCGCTGAAAACCCGGCAGTACGGGTCTAAAATCTACGTCGATCTGGAAATCACCATCGACCGGAACGCCACATTTGAGCATTCCCACGCGGTCGCCGAAAGCATTCACAATGAAATTGAGGGAAGCGTCGCGGCGGTCAAACACTGCATGATCCACGTAAACCCTTCGGCGATGCCGAACCATCATCACATTTAAACCGGCTCCGCGGAAAACTCCGCAAACCGGGGATCGCCGTCCGGCAGAAGCCGGCGCTTGCAGTAATAACGGCGGTCCTCCTCCGTGATCGCGCGAAGAACCCGGCAGGGATTCCCCGCTGCGACCACATTGGCCGGAATGTCGTGCGTTACGACGCTGCCGGCGCCGACGACCGCCCCGTCCCCGACGGTGACGCCCGGGCACACGAGCACTCCGCCGCCCAGCCAGACGCTGTCGCCGATGGTGATGGGCAACGCGTACTCCACCAGTCTGTTGCGCGGTTCCCGGTGAACGGGGTGGCCCGCCGTGTAAAGGCTGACCCCCGGCGCGAAGAAGGCGTGGCTTCCGATCGTGATTTTCGCGCAGTCGAGGAACACGCAGTTGTAGTTCGCGTAGAAATGGTCCCCGACAGAGATATTGCCTCCGTAGTCGCAGCGGAACGGCGGCTCCACCCAAAAGCTCTCCCCCACGGAGCCGAACAGCTCCCGCAGCAGCCCGATCCGTTTCTCCGCTTCCGACGGACGGGTGTGGTTAAAATCGTAAAGCAGGTCCGCAGCCCGGCGGTGTTCCCGGGCAAGGGCCTGGTCCCCGATATAGGGAAGCCCGGAAAGCATCTTTTCCTTTTCCGTCAAATCTGTCATCCCTTCCCTGGATCCATTCCGGATTGTTTCATACGGGAATTATCATAACCCTGCCGGAAGCGTTTGTCAATGCCCTGTTCGACAAAATTCATCCCACTCCGCTTTGAAAAGGGAGAAGATCAGCTGGTCGAACCACGCTTCCCCGATTCGGTAATGCTCCCGCATTCTGCCGTCCAGGTGAAAGCCGTGTTTTTGCAGCAGACTGACGGAGGGAAAATTATTGGACGCGGTGGTGGCATACACCTTGTTCAGGTTGAGGTCCCTGTCCTCGAACACGGCGGTCAAAAAGGCGCGCAGCAGGATGCTCCCAAACCGCGGGAACGGTCCTGCTCCGGCAGGTAATACCCGAATTCGGCGCTTCGGTTTCGCGGGTTGTAGTCGAACAGATCGATTTTCCCGATCAATTCGCCGCCGGAGAGAAACACGAAATGCCGCGCGTTTTTATCTTCCAGAAGGGAAAGCCACTTTCCCCGGTATTCCTGAAAAGAAGCGGGCGTGAGTACCGGCCGGCAGGAAAAAAACTCATGATGTTTTTCCTCAAGCACCCAACGGTACAGTTCCGGAAGGTGTTCCGGGGTAAGAGGAACCAGGCAACAGGGGCTCATGTCATTGTCATCTCGATTCAAAATTGAGGATTCTCATAAGATGTAAACTCAGCGGAGGCCGCGCGTTTGCGCGGCCTCCGCTTTCCTGCGATCCGTTATGAGTTTTTCTGAATGAAATTCCAGTTGTCGCGGCACATGTCCGAAAGCGAATATTTCGCTTCCCAGTGCAGCTCCGCTTTCGCGCGGGAAGCGTCCGCGTAGCAGGTGGCGATGTCGCCCGCGCGGCGCGGGTCGATCTGGTACGGAATTTTCACGCCGCTCGCTTTTTCGAACGCGTGAACCACGTCGAGGACGGAGCTGCCGGTGCCGGTGCCGAGGTTGAACGCCCGCGCGCCGGAAATCGAGCCGAGGGCTTCGAGCGCCTTCACATGGCCGGTCGCGAGGTCGCACACATGGATGTAGTCGCGCACGCCGGTCCCGTCCGGGGTCGGGTAATCGTCGCCGTAAACATGAAGCATTGGCAGCTTGCCGACGGCCACCTTCATAATATAAGGCATCAGATTGTTCGGGATGCCGTTCGGGTTTTCGCCGATGAGCCCGCTCGGATGCGCCCCGATCGGGTTAAAGTAGCGCAGCAGCGCGGCTTTCATTTCCGGGTCCGCGCGGCAGGCGTCTCGCGTGATCTGCTCGATCATGTACTTCGTCCAGCCGTAGGGGTTCGTGGCGGAAAGCGGCATTTCCTCGGTAAACGGCGCTTGGTTGTTCATGCCGTAGACCGTCGCGGAGGAACTGAACACGAATTTGTGCACGCCGTACTGCTTCATCAGGCGGAACAGGTTCAGGGTTCCGGTCAGATTGTTGTGGTAGTATTCCAGCGGTTTTTCCACCGACTCGCCGACGGCCTTGAGGCCCGCGAAATGAATGACCGCGTCGATCTTGTTTTCCTGAAAAATCTTCTCAAACCCGTCGTAATCCAGCATGTCGCACTCGTAGGCCGGAAATTTTTTGCCCGCGAGCGTTTCGATCTTTCCGATCACTTCGGGGGAGGAATTGCTGTAATTGTCCATCACGACGATGTCAAAGCCGCTTTTCAGCAGCTCAATGCAGGTGTGCGAGCCGATGTATCCGGCTCCGCCGGTAATCAGAATCTTCATTTTTGTCTCTCCTTTTCGGTCAGATACCTCCGATAGGCCTGCCGCAGCTCCTGTGCCGTTTCCTCCGGGCAGGTCGGGTTGCAGGCCGCCCAGGCCCCCGTTTCGCTGGAAGCGTTGTACTTGATTTTTTCCGCGCTGCGCATCGGCGGATAGAATTCAATGTGGAAGTGGAAATCCTTCGAATAGTCGCCCAGATTGACCGGCGCGGAGTGCATGCACATCATGTACGGGAACCGGAAGCCGAACAGACCGTCGAGCATCCCGACCGTTGAGCGCACCGTCACGCCGAGCGCGCGCCGCTCTTCCGGCGTAAAGTCGGTGATGTACTGCCGGTGGGCGTTTGAAAGAAGATAGACGCCGTAGGGATATGCGCTGAAAAACGGAAGCAGAACGGTGAAATGCTCGTTTTGAAAAATCACGCGCTTTTCAAATTCCGTCTCCTTCTGTAAAAAATCACAGAAAAGGCAGCGTCCGTTTTGTTCATAATACTCCTTTGCGGAGCCGGTTTCAAGTGCGAGCTTCTTCGGCAGGAACGGATACCCGTAAATCTGCCCGTGCGGGTGCGGCATCGTCACGCCGACCGCCTCGCCGCGGTTCTCAAAGATAAAGACGTATTTGATCTTCGGGTCGGCGCGCAGCGCCTCAAAGCGCTCGCACCACAGGTTCACCAGTTTTTCCATATGCCCGTCGGAAAGATCGGTCATCCGCGCGCGGTGTTCCGGCGAATAGAGGATCACCTCGCACTTGCCGTAATTCCGTGCGGTTTTGAAAAACTCCGTGCCGACGGGGTCCGGCTCGCCCGGAGACGTCGAAAGCGCGGGAAAATCGTTGTCGTACTTCATGACCTCGTACTCCGGCACGTTGCCCGAAGACGGGCAGAACGGGCACCAGTCCTTCGGCATCTGCGGCCTGCCCTGCCGGTTTCCCGCCACCATTGTCCAGTCTTTTATAAACGGGTCCCATCTCAATTCCGCCATGTTACATTCCCCTTTGATTCTCTCTGCATTATAAAATCCGAATCGCGCCCGCCGTGCGCACCGCGAGCGGCACGCACGAGCCGGGGCCGAATACGGCCTCCGCTTCGCGGCGGAATCCGTCGAATTCTTTTTTCGGCACATAGGCCTGCACCGTTCCGGCAAAGCCGCCGCCGTGCAGCCGCCACGCGCCGCCGCAGCCCGAAAGCAGGCGCTCGCACAGCGCGAGGCCGAGCGCGACGCCCTGCTCTTCCACGCGGGAGGGAGAGTAGACGTTTTGCAGATACATAAAGGAAGAGCGCCCGCTTTCGCGCACCAGGGCCAGAAAATCCGCGAACCGGTTTTCGCGCAGCGCGGCGGCCTGCCGGGCGACGCGGCGGTTGTCGCCGAAAAAGTGGATCGCCCGCAGCACGGCGCGGTCGCCCGTTTGACTGCGGACCCGCGCAAGATCCGCGTAAAATTCTTCTTCCAAAACCTGCGACAGCAGCGTTTTTCCAAAGCAGGCGGCCACCCGCCGCATTTCCTCCGGAATCGCGGCGTAATCCGCCGTCAGTCCCGCGTGGCTTCCCTTGGTGTCGATGATGCACAGGCGGTATCCGCAGCCGGAAAAGTCGAACGGAATTTTCTCCACGGCGGGCTGCTTCGCGTCCTGAAAGTCGATCATCGCAAAGCCGCCGACGGCGCAGGCCGTCTGGTCCATCAATCCGCAGGGCTTGCCGAAATAACGGTTTTCCGCGTCCTGCCCGATCTGCGCAATCCGAACCGGGTCCGCGTCGCCGCTGCCGAAAAGATCGTCCGCTATTCTTCCGATCAGGACCTCGAACGCCGCGGAGGACGACAGGCCGGAACCCGGCAGCACGTCCGACTGCGTGTAGGCCCGAAACCCGCCGATTTTGCGGCCCTGCGCCGCCATGCCCGCGCAGATACCGCGAATCAGCGCCGCGGAAGAGCCTTCCTCCCCCGCCCTCGGCATCAGCTCGGCGGGGTTCAGCCGGTCCGGCGAAAAGCCCTCCGAATGCACCGTGATCCCATTGCCGCCGGCGCTTGCCACGCCGACGGCGTCCAGATCGACGCCGGCCGCGAGAACGCGCCCCCCCTGATGGTCCGTGTGGTTGCCGCCGATTTCCGTGCGGCCCGGCGCGCTGTAAACGCGGATTTCGCGGTCCGCGCCAAAAAGCTCCTCAAATTTTTCCACCGCGCGGAGCAGGCGGAGCCGGCACGTCTCGGCCCGCTCTTCCCCGACGCCGTAACGCTCTTTCAAAGTCTCATGGAATTTCTTCTCCCCCAATACTTTTCTGGCATCGTTTGATTTCATAAAAATCCTCCTGCAGCAGCTTCTTTTTCTGTCTTTATTTTAGAGCGCGTTTTCCCCGCGGGCAAGATTCAATTTTACCATGATTATAGATTATTGTTGACTGATACGGGACGGCGAAACCTGTGAATATTCTACTTTTCATCGGGAACGATAAGCGCATCGGCAAATTTTGCCTGACAAATACCCAGGGAAAGGGGAAGTGGCAATGGGCTCTTCAGACAGCTTTGCGGGGGCTAAGCTCCCGTCTGACAAGCTGGAGCAGAACGTCCTTTACCTGAAAAATCTGTTCAGCAACGACGACACGCTGATTTTCAGGGATCTGGAAAACAGCAGGGGAAAGGAAACCCTGCGTTTTTGTCTCGTCTATACGGACGGCATGGTGAACAACCGGCTGATGAATCAGGACGTCATCCGTCCGCTTCTGGAATTCGTTTTCAAGCCGGACGAAGACGCGACGCTGCTCGACACCATTCAGCTGCAGGCCATGTTTTCCAACGACGTAAAAAAAACGGATGCGGTGGAGGAACTGATTCAAGGGATTGTCTACGGCGACACGATCCTTCTGGCACAGGGATGCCCGCAGGCCCTGATTCTGAACACAAAGGGCTTTACGCTGCGTTCCATCGCCGAGCCGGAGGGCGAGCGCGTCATCCGCGGCCCGCGGGAGGGCTTCAACGAATCCATTCTGACCAATCTTTCCATGGTGCGGCGCAAAATCAGGTCGCAGGACCTGAAATTCAAATTCCTGACATTCGGCACACGGACAAAAACCAAGGCCTGCATCTGCTACCTGGACAGCGTCGTAAACCGCAACGTGCTGACAGAGCTGGAGCGCCGCCTGGAAAAGATCAACATTGACGGCACGCTCGACAGCAACTACATCACGGAAAACATCAAGGACTCTCCCTTTTCCGCGGTCAAAACCGTCGGCAGCACGGAGCGGCCCGACGTGGTGGCCGCGAAGCTGCTGGAGGGCCGGGTCGCCCTGTTTTTGGACGGAACGCCGATGGTGCTGACCGTTCCTCATCTTTTTATCGAGCATTTTCAGGCGGACGAGGACTATTATATTCATTATATCTTTTCCTCCGTCGACAGAATTCTTCGGATTTTTGCGTTTGTGCTCTCGCTGTGTCTGCCCGCGGTCTATGTCGCCATGGTCACGTTTCATCAGGAGATGCTGCCAACGCCGCTGCTTTTGAGCATTTTCGCCGCCCGTCAGGGCGTTCCGTTCCCCACGGCGCTGGAAACGGTCATGATGCTGATCGTCTTTGAAATCCTCCGCGAGGCCGGAACCCGAATGCCGGGCGTGATGGCGCAGACGCTGAGCATCGTCGGCGCGCTGGTCATCGGGCAGGCGGCCGTGGAAGCCAAAATCGTCAGCGCGCCGATCATCATCGTCGTGGCCATGTCGGGCATCTGCGGGCTCATGATAGTGCGGCTCAAGGGATATATCATCATCCATCGCTATTTCCTTTTGCTGTGCGCCTGCACCCTGGGGCTTTACGGAGTGCTTCTGGGTCTTATGGTTTTGTTGACGGGACTGTTCGGCATGACTTCCTTCGGCGTTCCGATCATGTCGGATATTTACACCCGCGGTCTTCAGAGCTATAAGGACATCTACGTCCGCGCGCCGTGGTGGACGATGGTCAGGCGGCCCCGTTTCCTGAGCGGAAACCGGGTCAGACAGTCCGGCGGAGGAGAGAAGCCCAAATGAAAAAAGTTTTGAAAACAATGATCGTGATTTTGGAAGCGGCGATCATCCTTTTTATTTTTTCAGGCTGCTGGGATTACCACGAGATGGAAACGTACTCCATTGTGGCGGGAATGGCGATCGACAAAGGGCAGAACGGGTACAAATACCATGTGACGTTTGAGTGCGTAAAAATGAGCGGCTCGGGAAAAAGCCAGCAAATAGAACCGCTTTTGCTGAATGCGGACGGAAACACGATTTTCGACGCGGTCCGCAGCACGCTGCGGGAATCAGACAAAAAGCTTTATTTCAGTCACTGTAAAATCATCATTGTCGGCAGCGACATCGCCAAAGAAGGTCTCCGGCCCGTTTTGGACTGGATGAAACGCGACGCGGAGCCAAGGCTCACCCAGGACCTTCTGGTCTCCAAGGAAAAAACCGCGGAGGAGATCCTGCGGGTGAAGCCGCAATCCGTCCAGCTTCTTTCTTTTCAGATTGCCAGCACCCTGGAAGAAAGCACCGGCTTTTACGGCAGTCCGACCAGCCTTCAGCTTTATGAAGTCACAAACATCCTGAATTCGGACGGACTGGAGCTGGTCTTGCCGGCGATTGAAAAAAAGCCGGCGATGGACGGGGATACGGTCCAGCTTTCGGGGGGAGCCGTTTTTAAAAGCGACAAGCAGATCGGCTGGCTGAGTCCGGACCAGGACAGATACTATAACTATGTTCGTGACAAGATTAAGGGCGGGCTTCTGGTGACCGGGCCGACCCCGGGGTCGACAAACGTCACCCTCGAAATCATCGACAGCAAAACAACCGTAAAGCCGTCCGTATCCGGGCAGTCGGCAAGTGTGGAAATCAATGTAAAGATACGGGCCGCCTATGCCGAACAGGACGGTGAAACGGATTTTCTGACGAAGGTCGGCCTGGCGCAGGTGGAAAAATACGCGGAAAAAACTTTAGAATTCGAAATCGAAAGCAATGTTAAGAATGTACAGCAGCGCTTTGACAGCGACATTTTCGGCTTCGGCAGTAAAATACACCAGAGCAAGCCGAAGGAATGGGATCAGGTCAACAAAAACTGGGATCAGATTTTCAAGGCCATGAAAGTCAAGGTTAACGCGGAAGTTAAAATCGATAACACGGGCCTGAGTTTGCCGAAGGTGGGTGACTGACATGGCGTATCTGATGGTCTTTCTGCCCCTATTCCTGGTCCTGGCTTTTCTCACCCTGCGCAGAACCTATCTTCAAAAGGAATTCTGCTATTACGTCCTTCAGATTCCTATCTTTGCGGCTGTGCTGATTCTGAATATTTTGATTGCGTCAGGCGTTCAAATCCCCAGCATCTCGTCTGTTTTAATGAAATTTCTATCCAACTTTGTAAAATGAGGACTGCGCTGTGAGCAAAACGGATATCGCCGGAAAACGGACGTCGGGCGCCGCCGCGCTGTTTCTGGCCGGAAGCGCTCCGTCCACCGCGGCTGCACCGGCGCGAGGCGGGAAGCCTGGATTTGTATTCCGACTGCTGGGGTTTTAACAATACCGCTTCTTTGGGCCCATTCGGCCAATTCTGAGCCTGTACCCGGAAAGGGACTATGAATCAAATCCATTGAATCGAAGGGAAAGCCATGCAAAGAACAGATGTTTCGGCAAAACAGATGGAAGCGACCGTCGCGATGTTTCTGATCGGAAGCTCTCTTGTAAAAAGCGGTTCTTCCCCCGCGAAACAGGACACCTGGATCTGTATCATTATCGCGGTGATCCTGTCGATCCCCCTGATGTGGGTGCACACGCGGATTCTGAATCTGTACCCCGGCAGAAATTACTACCAAAACATCCTGCGCGCGATGGGCCGGCCCGCCGGAACCGTGGTCTGCCTGATTTTTACTCTTTATACGTTTCATCTCGGCGCCCTAGTGATGCGGATTTTTTCCGAGTTTATCCATGTTGCCGGTATGACGTCGACGCCGATCGTCGCGATCAGCACGGTCATTGTCGCCGTTCTGGTCTATATGCTCAGCAACCGGCTTTATGTTCTGGCAAGAATCAGCAAATTCATGCTTCCGTTTCTGTATATCACCGTCGCCATTACTATTATTCTTTCCTACCAGAATATGGAGCTGAGCAATCTCATGCCGATTCTGAATTCGAAACCGTCCGACCTTTTTCAGGGAGTCCTTTCCGCTCTGGCGGTGCCGTACGGAGAAATCCTGGTCTGCGCCCCCATGTTCGGGGCGCTGAGCCGTGAGGAAAAAATATTTCCCACTATGCTAAAGGAAGTCATTCTGGGATTTGTGATTCTGATTTCGGCAAACCTGCGCAACTTTCTGACTTTGGGCTATTCCGTTTCCGTCTATCAGTTTCCGTCTTTCGAATCCGTCAGTCTGGTGCAGCTTGGGGATTTCTTTACACGGATCGAAGTTTTGATCGGCATCAATCTTCTGCTCGCGGGCTTTTTCAAATGCTGCGTTCTTTTGTTCTCCGCCTGCGACGCATTGAGCGAAACACTGGGCCTTCAGGACTACGAGCCGCTGGTCTCGCCGTGTGCGCTGCTTTTTCTGACCCTCTCGGGTCTTTTGGTCGGCAATACCCTGGAAATGTTCCGCTGGATGGAATATATGTCCGTTTATACCCTGCCGTTTCAGGTGTTCCTTCCGGTTCTCGTCCTGATCGTAGGGGTCGTGCGGAAAAAGTTTTCAAAGCCGCAAAAGCATGGAAAAAGTCCGGATGTGAAAAACGAAGAATCGCCTCCGCCCAGGCCGCAGGAAAACTAAAGCCTTTTGAGCATCGCAGGAAACAAACTTCATGATGAGGAATGTGCCATGAACAAAACGGATATCTCAGAAAAGCAAATGCAGAGCACGATCGCGCTGTTTCTGATGGGCAGCTCGGTGATTTCGAGCGGCTATACCAGCGCGAAGCAGGATACCTGGATTGTGATTTTGATCGCCGTGGCTCTGATGATTCCGCTCGCGTGGGTCTATGCGGGAATTCTTCGGCTCTACCCCGGGCAAAATTTTTACCGCAACGTGCTGCGGGCGATGGGCAGACCGGTCGGTCTGACAATCTGCGCTCTTTACCTTTTTTATCTTCTCCTTTTGGGCGGGCAGGTTCTCAGGACTTTTTCCGAATTCGTGCATCTTGTGAATATGACGCAAACGCCGCTGGTCGGCATTTCGACGGCCATTGTCGCCGTTACCGTTTATACGCTGAGCAACCGTCTCTATGTGCTGACCCGGCTCGGCAAGTTCGTACTGCCCTTTTTATACTTTACGATTATCCTGACGCTTCTGCTTTCGTTCAGAGATATGGATTTCAGCAATCTGAGGCCGATCCTTCAATCAAAGCAGTCCGATTTCCTGAAAGGGCTCATGTCCGCTTTTACCCTTCCCTACGGCGAGCTTGTGGCCTGCCTGCCCATGTTCGGGGTCTCGGGGCGGATTGAAAAGGTTTTCCCCACCATGGTAAAAGGGGTTTTACTGGGGTTCGGCTTTCTGTTCGCGGCGGTCGTCCGCAACATCCTTGTCCTCGGATATTACAGCTCCGTCGCCACATTTCCTTCCTACGAATGCGTCAGTGTGATTCAGCTGGGCGAATTTTTCACAAGGATCGAGGTGCTGATCGGCATCAATCTGCTGCTGGCCGGGTTTATCAAATTCGCGGTTCTTGCTTTCTCTTCCTGCGAAGGAGTTATCCGGCTGTTCGGGTACCGGGACAGCGAGCCGTTTGTCGCGCCGGTCAGTCTGCTGCTCCTGACTCTTTCGGGCCTGATTGAATCAAACACGTCGGAGGTCTTTCGCTTTATCACCATTTATCCAATTGTAGCCCTCCCGTTTCAGGTTCTTCTTCCGGTGCTGATTCTGGTCGTCGGCACGGTTCGAAAAAAATTCCAAAAGCCGCGAAAGCCGTCGCCGGCGGCCCGGAAAAGCCCGTCGGCCTGAATTGCGGAAAGGCAGGGGGAGCCGCGCGCCCCGCCTTCCCGCTTCTTTCTCTTTCAAGCCTATTTGCCGCTTAAATCCGCTTCCCTTTTCGCCGCCGCTATGCTATAATAGACAGGAATAACAAAAATCAGCCGGTTTCGGCTTTTGCGGCGGCCAATACTTTTGAGGTGAATTGGATGAAGAATGTTTTAACCGTATTTTTCGGCAACTATTCCAAAAGGGAACTGAAAAGGATTCAGCCCCTGTGCAACCAGGTGCTTGATCTTGAAGAAAAATACAGGGCGCTTTCGGACGAAGAACTCAAGGCGCAGACCCCCGCGTTAAAGGAACGTCTCGCGGCGGGCGAAACCCTCGACGAGATTCTGCCCGACGCATTTGCGGTCTGCCGGGAAGCGGCGGACCGTGTTCTGGGTATGCGGCATTTTCCCGTGCAGGTTCT
Organism: Caproicibacter fermentans; assembly: GCF_009746625.1. Classification (GTDB taxonomy): domain Bacteria; phylum Bacillota; class Clostridia; order Oscillospirales; family Acutalibacteraceae; genus Caproicibacter; species Caproicibacter fermentans. The sequence goes on along the minus strand of NZ_VWXL01000084.1, from coordinate 40,341 downwards.
GGGCGGCATCGTGCTGCACCAGGGCAGAATCGCGGAAATGAAAACAGGCGAAGGAAAAACGCTGGTGGCGACGCTGGCCGCTTACCTGAACGCGCTTTCCGGAAAGGGAGTCCACATTGTCACGGTCAACGATTACCTGGCGCGCCGCGACTCGGAGTGGATGGGCAAGATTTACCGCTATCTTGGTCTTTCCGTCGGGCTGATCGTGCACGATCTGGACAATCAGGCCCGCAAGCAGGCATATAACGCTGATATCACCTACGGCACGAACAATGAGTTCGGGTTCGACTACCTGCGCGACAACATGGTGATTTACAAAGAGGAAAAGGTACAGCGCGGGCACAATTTCTCCATCGTCGACGAGGTCGACTCCATCCTGATCGACGAGGCGAGAACGCCGCTGATCATCTCCGGCCAGGGGGACAAGTCTACCGAGATGTATACCGTCGCGGATCATTTTGCCAGATCGCTGAGCTGCGTCCGGGTTGCCGAATTAAACGAAAAGGAAGACAACGACGAGCTTTATCAGGACGCGGACTACATTGTGGATGAAAAGGCCAAGACCGCCACGCTGACCCAGTCCGGCGTGAAAAAAGCGGAGGCTTTCTTTAAAATCGACAACCTGACCGACGCCGACAATATTTCCATCCAGCATTATGTCAACCAGGCCGTCAAGGCGCGCGGCGTCATGCGCAAGGACATCGATTACGTCGTCAAGGACGGCGAGGTCATCATCGTCGACGAGTTCACCGGCCGCCTGATGTACGGCCGCCGCTACAACGAAGGCCTGCACCAGGCCATCGAGGCCAAGGAGGGCGTCAAGGTCGCGCACGAAAGCAAGACGCTCGCGACCATCACGTTCCAGAATTATTTCCGCATGTACGACAAGCTTTCCGGCATGACCGGAACCGCCATGACCGAGCAGGACGAGTTCAGCGAAATCTATAAGCTGGACGTGGTCGAGATCCCGACCAACAAGCCGATGGTCCGAAAGGACCTGCCGGACGTGGTCTATAAGACGGAGAAAGCGAAATTCAACGCGGTCATCGAAGACATCGCGGAACACCACAAAACAGGGCAGCCGGTTCTGGTCGGCACGATTTCGATTGAAAAGTCGGAAGAGCTGAGCCATCTGCTGCACAAGACGGGCATCAAGCACGAGGTTCTGAACGCCAAGTTCCATGAAAAGGAAGCCGAGATCGTCGCGCAGGCCGGGCGCAAGGGCGTCGTGACCATCGCGACCAACATGGCCGGCCGAGGCACGGATATCGTTCTGGGCGGCAACCCGGAGTACATGGCAAAAGCCGAGATGCGCAAACAGGGTATTTCGGAAGAGCTCATCAGCGAGGCGGACGCGCACTCCGAAACCGACGACGAAGAAGTCCTGAACGCGCGCGAAACGTTCCGTCAGCTTTCTGAAAAATACAAGGAACAGACGAAAGAAGAGGCCGAAGAAGTCAAGAATGCCGGCGGCCTTTACATCATCGGCACGGAACGCCATGAATCGCGCCGCATCGACAATCAGCTGCGCGGCCGCTCCGGCCGTCAGGGCGACCCGGGCATGAGCCGGTTTTATATCTCGCTGGAGGACGACCTGATGCGCCTGTTCGGCGGGGACCGAATCAACGCGATGATGGAACGCCTCAAGGTGGACGAGGACACTCCGATTGAAAATAAGATGCTGACGAACACCATCGAAAGCGCCCAGCGCAAAATTGAGGGACGCAACTTCGGAATCCGCAAGAACGTTCTTCAATTCGACGACGTCATGAACCGTCAGCGTGAAATTATTTACAGTCAGCGCGATCAGGTCTTAAACGGAGAAAACCTGAAAGAGCAGGTTCTGAAAATGATCGACCAGGCGATCGAGGACCAGGTCACCCGCTTTATGCCGAAGGACGCGGAGCCGGAAAACCGCAATCTGAACGGCTTGCGCGACCGCTACATGGGCTGGCTGCTCGGGCCGGAAGACCTTGTTTACACCGATGAGGAAAAGGTCCGGCTGGAACCGGAGGACGTGGCGCACGATCTGATTGAGAAAGCGCACGAAATCTATGAAAAGCGCGAGGAACAGTTCGGTGGCAAAATCATGCGCGAGCTGGAACGCGTGGTGCTGCTGAAAAACGTCGACACCCAGTGGATGGACCACATCGATGCGATGGAGGAGCTCCAGAAGGGAATCCGGCTGCGCGCGTACGGCCAGAAGGATCCCGTCGTCGAGTACCGTCTCGAGGGCTTCGACATGTTCGACAATATGATCGCCACCATCCGCGAGGATACCGCGCGCATGATGCTGACGGTACAGATTCGCACGCAGGAGGAACCGAAGCGCGAACAGGTCGCGAAGCCGACCGGCGCCGCCGGGGCGGACACCGCCGGGCAGTCCCACACGCCCATGCATAAAGGCAAGAAGCCGGGGCGCAACGACCCGTGCCCCTGCGGCAGCGGTAAGAAATACAAAAAGTGCTGCGGCAGATTTGAAGACTGAGCCTCAAAATAAGAAAAAGGGAACCGCGGCGGCGCCGCGGTTCCCTTTTTTCTGCTTGCCGTTATGAATTTTTAAATTCCTTAAACAGCTTTGTCACCTTGTCTGCATAAGCCTTGTTCTCATCCTTTGCGACCGTGTCCTGGTAGATCATCAGGTATTTGCCGCTGTCCGAAAGGACGGCGGTAATTTTCTGCCCCATCAGGGTAAACTGCCCGCTCGACTTCACGCTGTCCAGCACCTGTTTTGCGGCTCCGTTCAGGCCGCTGGGGTCGAATTCATAAAGCTCAACGGTAACATTATTTTTCCCGTTATAGGAAAACTGATATCTTCCCCCGGCTTTCGCCCCGATGACGTCCGCGCGCATTTCAGCCGCGTCGCCGGAAAGAACCCCGTTCCCGGTCAGATACTTCTCCAGTCCCTTCAGGCTGTCCTCAACGCTCGACTGCGCGACGGTGGGCCCGCTGCTGGAGGAGGACGCCTGGGACGACGAAGCTCCTGAGGAAGCTCCGCCCACATCGCCGGCTCCGCATGCCGTTGCCGTCATCATAAAAGCGGCCGCGGCCGCAAGAATCCATATTTTTTTCATATTTTAATCCGCCTTTTCATAACAATAAGGTCTGCCAGGGCCGAAAGCGCCGGTAAGCCTGTCCTTATTATTATCACTTTTTTCCGTCTGTTTGTCAACCGGTCAAAAATTCGCTTCCGCCCCAAAGCTTCAGCGAGCCTTTGCCGCCCCAGCCGTCAGGATTTCCGTTCGCGCCGAAATGGGTCGGAATCGTTGCGGGAAGAACGGGCAACGCGGAAACCGTCAGGGCAATCAGCCCGATTACGGCAAGGAAGGAGAAGAACTGTAGCAATTTGTCCAAAAGGCCGTAACGCAATTTCAGTTTCGGTCTTTGCATGGCAGAGCGGTCCTTTCCGGTCAGGCCAAAAAACGGACGGCTGATGACGAAACAAGAGGCTGTGCAAAATGATCATTTTGCAACAGCCTTTTTGGATATACAGACCTGCCGTATTGGAGAACTGCAAATGCACCGCGCCGTTTTCGAACATTTTCGGGCTCTGTATATGCAATTTTAGTTTACCCTATAAATCCGTTTCTGTCAATTATTTCCTGACTGATTTTTTATTTCATCAGGGCCGGGACCGCGCCGCGCAATTTTTCAATCAACGCAAGGGATTCCTCTTTCGTTTTTCCCCGCGCGGAAAGGTACGCCTTGATTTTCGGCTCGGTCCCGCTGGGCCGGATGATGACCTTGCCCCCGTTTTCCAGCCGGTATTCCAGGACATTGGACTTCGGCAGGTCAATTTTCCCGCCGCCGCTCGTCACGGACGCCTCGTAGTCGCTCCAGCCGGATACTTTGCAGCCGGCGATTTCGGCGGGCGCTCTTTTTCGCAGGGTGTCCATGATCTTTCCCATTTGAATCATTCCGTCCTCGCCCTCAAAGCCGAAATTCATCAGCGCGTTTTCAAAGTAGCCGTAGGCTTGATACAGCTCCTCCATCGCGTCAACCAGCGTTTTGCCCCGCTTTTTGTAATACTGGGCCATTTGGCAGATCAGCATGCCCGCGTCGACCGCATCCTTGTCGCGGACATAGCCGCCGGACAGGTAGCCGTAGCTTTCTTCAAACCCGAACAGGTAGCGGTCCGCGCCGCCGTCCTGTTCCAGAAGCGCAATCTGGTCGCCGATGTACTTAAAGCCCGTCAGAACGCGCCGCAGCTCAATTCCGTATTTTTCCGCAACGGGCGCCGCCATATCCGTGCTGACGATGGTCGTCACCGCGACGGGACGCTCCGGCATCGTCCCCTGATCCTTCCGGCTGCGCGCGATGAAGTCCAGCAGAAGGACGCCGACCTCGTTGCCTGACATCAGGACGAATTTTCCGTTCTGATTCACCGCGATTCCGCACCGGTCGCAGTCCGGGTCGGTTGCCAGCAGCAGGTCGGGCCGCACTTTCCCGCTCAGCTCCAGCCCTTTTTGCAGAGCCTCCCGGATTTCGGGATTCGGAAACGGGCAGGTGGTAAAGTTTCCGTCGGGGAACTCCTGTTCCGGAACAACCGTCACTTCGCCCACGCCGATCATTTTCAAAATACGCGTGACGCAGACGCGCCCGGTGCCGTTGAGCGGCGTGTAGACAACCTTCAGGCCGCCGCAGGGCTCCTGAAAGACGCGCTGCTTCATCACTTCGTCGAGGAACCGGTCGGTCACCTCGTCCGGAATCGGGCGGATCATGCCCTCGCTCTGCGCCTTGTCATAATCCATGCGCTTTACGTCGCCGAACACGTCGAGCTTTTCGATTTCGGCAAGCACGTCGTCCGCCATTTTGAGGGCAATCTGGCAGCCGTCGTCGCCGTAAACCTTATATCCGTTGTATTTTGCGGGATTGTGGCTCGCCGTCACGCAGATGCCCGCGTCACAGTGAAGAGTGCGAACCGCCCACGAAAGAGTCGGGGTCGGGGAAAGCTGCGGATAGAGATGCGCGGTCACTCCGTTCGCGGCAAGCACGGCCGCGGCTTCCCGCGCGAACAGGTCGGATTTGATCCTGCTGTCATAGGCAATCGCCGCGCTGGGATGCTCCGAGTGCTTTTTCAGGTAATTCGCAAGCCCCTGCGTCGCCTTGCGCACCGTATAGATGTTCATGCGGTTGGTTCCCGCGCCAATCACCCCGCGCAGGCCTCCGGTGCCGAATTCCAGGTCGCGGTAAAACCGGTCGTTGATTTCTTCCGGCTTGTCGCGGATCGATTTCAGCTCCTCCGTCAGGTCCGGATCATCCAGCGCGTTTTTCAGCCATCTTTCATATTCACTCATATCCCTTGTTCCTTTCCGTTCTGATTCGGCATATTCTGTTACAGAGCAGCCGTCAGACCTTCAGAATATTGGTCACGATCCCCGCGGGGGTAATGTCCAGAATTCCATAGGTCCCCGCGCTGCCGCAGAGAGAGCCCGGGTTCATGATATACAATCCGTCCCGGTACTCGGTCAGCGCCGTGTGCGTGTGGCCGAACAGAAGAATATCCGCCTTTCGGCCGCGCGCCGCGGAAACAACATTGTAAATGCCGTACTTTACATTGTAAGTATAACCATGGGTATAGAAAATATTTTTTCCGCCAAGCGCGGTAAACCCTTCGTCGGGCAGCGTGCTGCCCCAGTCGCAGTTTCCGCGCACCATCAGAAACATCCGGTCGCGAAAGCTGTCCTTTGCGTCGGCGGCCTCCTCCTCTCCGTCCCCAAGGTGAATGACAACCTCCGCCCTTGGCTGCTTCAGAATCGCCGCCCGAAGGGAAAAGGAGTCCCTGTGGGTGTCGGATACAACCAGAATTCGCATGAAAAGACCTCCTGAACCGCCCTGCCGGGACGGGCATATATTAATCGGGCATCGCATAAAGATATTGCGGGGTGATGTTATGCAAAACAATTCGGGCAACAATCAGCTTTTGGAAACCCTGATGAGCAAGCTGGGTCCGCAGGACCAGGAACGGGTAAAATCTCTTCTGTCGGATAAAGAAGCCTGTGAAAAAATTCTGAGTTCCCGGGAGGCGCAGGACCTGATCCGCCAATTCAAGGGAGGAAAATAAATGGAAGACCTCTCCTCCATGCTGAATGACATTTTAAAGAACCCGGAAAGCATGGAGAAAATCAAGAATCTGGCGGGTATGCTGGGCGGGGGGACGGGGCCTCCGCCCTCTTCCCCGTCGGGCGGGGCGCCGCTTCCCGCCGTGCAGGACAACCGGACGCCCGACGGCCTGGACCAGGATTCCATGCGGATGATCATGAAGCTTGCGCCCATGATCTCCAAATTCCGGCAGGAAGACGACAGCACGCGGCTTTTGCGGTCGCTGCGGCCCTTTTTAAACGAGGATAAAAGAAAGAAACTGGATGAGGCGATTCGGCTGATGCAGATTGTCCGAATGCTTCCTCTCATCCGGGGCAGCGGGCTTTTATGAGGTGAACCATGCCAGGAAACCGAAACGGAGATTCATATAGCTTTCAGAGCCTTCAGGAGGATGCCGTCCGCCGCGCAAGGGAAATGCAGGCAAGGGCGCACCTTTCGCCCTTCGAGGCCCCCGGTCCGGCCGGGAACCGCCCTTCCGAGCCGCAGCCGCGTCCTTATGAGGAACGGCCTTCCGCGGGCGAACAGGACCGTCCGGTTCCGCCGCCCTCCCAGCCGCCGCCCGGCCCCGAGGAGCCGGCGGATCACCTGGCCTCCGGTCTGCTGGACTCGCTTCTGAAAGACAACGAGCGCACGCTGATCTGGGTTCTTCTTCTGATTCTGCTGGAAGAAAAGGCGGATACGGCACTGATTTTCGCTCTGATGTATCTTGCAACATAACCGCTGCGCATCACTCCCCGGGCAGGGATCCCCGGGCCGACGGGCCTAAACGGGAAGCCCCGCCCGGTTTTTTCATGTCTCCGGCAGCGCCTTGACCGCGTAAATATACTGCTGCTGCGTCGTTGGGTCCATCTTCAGGTCGTATTCCATGTGTTTTACGGGTTTCGGCGTCACATTGGAAGAGGCCGGGCCCGACGACTGCGCCCGGGTTTCGTCGCTGGGCGCGACGTACCCAACCCGAAGAAGCACCATGTCGTCCTTTTTCCTCGCCTCTTCGGTATATGGGGTATAAGTGCTGTCAAGCGAATACAGGGCCACATGGAACTGCGCGTTCTGGGAATCATATTCATAGAAGGTTTCTTCCGTGGGATTCTTCGGCTGCAGCTGGCAGTTTGGCCCGAACAGCTGGTGGCAGGCGTCCGCCACATCGCCGAGCGGGACAAGCGTTCTGCCCGCGTCGTCGTAATCGGTGTAGCCCGACGCGCTGTCGCTGGTCATGCACTGCCACAGGGAAGCGTTCAGCACGAAATCCGGGTCCGCCTCCTCCGGCGAGGAAAACGGCTGCGGGTCCTGCGCGACGGCTACCGTCAGGAACTGGTCGTACGCGCGCAGCTTGCTGTCGTCCGTCAAAGCGGAATGGATTTTGGTTCCGATCTCCGTCGCAAGAAATCCGACGCCGACCAGCGCCAGAATCAGAACCAGCGATCCGACAAAGATTCCGTAACGGTTGCGGCCGCTCCGTTTCGGCCTCGGTTTTTCCGGTGTCTGCGCGCCCATGCCGTCGTCCCATTTGGTCAGCAGCCGTTCGTCGTCGATGGTGTCGTTCTCCGGCAGAAAATCATCGATTTCCGTGTCGTTTTCCAGTCTGGCGCGCCGCGCGGGGGAGGGTTCCGGCACGGTGCCGTGCGCGGAAGGAGGCCGGCGGCTTTTCTTTGGCGGCGGAGCCTTTTTTTCTCCGCCCGCAAAGGATGAGCGGTAATCCGCGGAGTAGGATTCCGGACCTTGCTCTTTCTTATTTTTTTCCATGGGATTCCACCCTCTTTCTAACGAATCTGCCCGCTGCCGGTCACAATAAATTTATAGGAAGTCAGCTCAAAAGCGCCCATGGGGCCGCGGGCGTGCAGCTTCTGGGTGGAGATTCCGATCTCCGCCCCAAGCCCGAACTCGCCCCCGTCGGTAAACCGCGTGGAAGCGTTGACGTAAACCGCGGCCGCATCCACGGCTGCGGTAAACCGTCTGGCGTTTTCGTAGCTGTCGGTCACAATGACCTCGCTGTGTCCGGTCGAATAGCGGGCGATATGGCGGATCGCCTCGTCCATACTGTCGACCACCCGAACGGCGAGGATGTAATCCAGATACTCGGCGGCCCAGTCGTCCTCCGTCGCGGGAACGACGCCGTCTCCCAGAATCGCCCTGGTTCGTTCGCACCCGCGCAGCTCCACATGCTTTTCGTCCAGCCTCTTTTGAATGGCCGGAAGCGCCCGCTGTGCAATCTCCCGGTGAACCAGAATAGTTTCGATCGCGTTGCAGACGGAGGGCCGGGAAGTTTTGGCGTTGAAGATAATCTCCGCCGCCATGCCGACGTCCGCGGAATTATCCACGTACACATGGCAGTTCCCGGCGCCCGTCTGGATGACGGGGACGCGCGAGTTTTCCACAACCGAACGGATCAGCCCCTGCCCGCCGCGCGGAATCAGAACGTCGAGATACCCGGTGAGCCGCATCATTTCCACCGCGGAGGCGCGGGAGGTGTCGCCCACCAGCTGAACACAGTCGGGATTCAGGCCGCAGGCTTCCAGCGCGCCGCGCATTGCGCCGGCGATTGCTTCATTGGAGCGCAAGGCTTCTTTTCCGCCGCGGAGGATGACCGCGTTGCCGGCCTTCAGGCAAAGCGCCGCCGCGTCCGCCGTCACATTCGGGCGGGCTTCGTAAATCATGCCGATCACGCCGATCGGGACGCGTACCTTTTCGATTTTCAGCCCGTTCGGGCGAAGAAAGCCTGACACCACCTGCCCGACCGGGTCGGCCTGCGCCGCGACCGAGCGAATGCCGTCCGCCATGCCCCGGACCCGGTCCGGCGACAGGGCCAGCCGGTCCATCAGCGGCGCGCTCATCCCGTCCCGCTCCGCCTGATCAAGATCCAGCCGGTTGGCGGAAAGAATCTCCTGCTTGGAATCCTCCACAGCCCCGGCCATGGCGAAAAGCGCCTTTTGCCTCAGCTCCCCGGCGGCGGCAAGCTCGCGGGCGGCGGCTTTCGCCCTTCTTCCCATTTCCTGCAAAGCAGTCATTGTCTTCTCCTTCGCGCCTGACGGCGCTCTGTGATCTTTCCTTTATTCTAACCGTTTTTTCTTCCGAAAACTGTCCCAATTTGCGCTCCCTCAAACAGGTCGTACAGCTTTTCGGGGTAAGCGCCGCTCATAATGCAGCAGGGAATCCCCGCCTGATTGACGAAATCGGCGGCGTCCACCTTGGTGCGCATTCCGCCGGTTCCGCGCCTGGAACCCGCCCCGCCCGCCAAGGCGCGGATCTCGTCCGTCACCTGCGGCACAACCGGAATTCGGCTTGCGTTCGGATTTACCGACGGGTTGTCGTCATAAAGCCCGTCGATGTCGGTCAGAAGAATCAAAAGGTCCGCTCCGATCAGCCGGGCCACGATCGCCGACAGCGTGTCGTTGTCGCCGATCTGGTTTCCCACCAGCTCATCCACAACCACGGTATCGTTTTCATTGACCACCGGGATAATGTCCATCCCGATCAGTTCCTGAAATGTATTTTCTGTGTTTTTGCGCGTGTTTTCGCTCGCTATCACGTCGCCGGTCAAAAGGACCTGTGCGACCGTGCGGTTATACTCGCCGAAAAATTTATCATAGATGAACATCAGCTCGCACTGGCCGACCGCCGCCACCGCCTGCCGCTTTTCGGTTTCCCGCGGGCGTTCCCGCAGGCCGAGTTTGCCGACGCCGACGCCGATCGCGCCGCTGGTGACCAGCACCATTTCCCTTCCGGAGTTCTGCAGGTCGCTTAAAACCTTGCAGAGGCGCTCAATCCTGCGCAGATTCAGCTTTCCGTTTTCATAGGTCAGCGTGGAAGTCCCAACCTTAACGACGATCCGCTTTGCCTGTGTAACAGAGGACATGGCTCCGCTTTCCACTCCCTTCCTTTTCGCTCCGATTATATCATAATTTTGTACTGGATTGAACAGGTTTTACAAAAATGGCATTGCACAATATGGAACCCGCAATCAATCTAAAATATTTTTTATTACATTTAAGCAAAAATTCACTCTGTGGTTAATAGATACACTGAATTGTTCTCTTAAAGTGTACAATTATCGAGTAAACTCATGTCAAGGAGCTGATATTATGATTTTTGATTTTGGCTATCGTCTTCGCGAGCTGCGGGAAAGCAAAAATCTAACCCAAACTCAGGTGGCAAAGCGCCTGAATCTTTCCAAAACCACGATCAGTGGCTATGAAAATAACATTAAAACCCCATCCTTAGAAGTTCTGGTCAAACTATCCATCCTTTACGGTGCTTCCGCCGACTACATTCTCGGGCTGGAAAACCGAAAACTGATACAGATCGACGGGCTGACGATGAACCAGGAGGAAATTCTCAAAATCCTGCTGAAGGAATTCAAGAACCTGAATAAAAAAAGCATGACTGTCATGAAATAGTATAAAAAGCGCAGCCTTTGACTGCGCTTTTTATCCGTTTAATTTTATTGCCTTGGTTTTCCGTAATTCGGTTTCGAGCCGGAGTGGCCGCGGTCGTCGCGCCGCGGGGCCGGCCTGCGGAACGGGCGGGGCTCCGGATCATTTTCGGGAACCAGACCCTCCACCTCGATCAAAGCGTCGCGCCGGGAAAGATTCAGCCTTCCCTTTTCATCGATATTCAGCACCTTGACCATGACCGCGTCGCCGATATTGACGACGTCCGTCACCTTTTCCACCCGCTTGACATCCAGCTGGGAGATATGCACCAGGCCTTCCTTGCCGGGCGCGATTTCAACAAACGCGCCGAAATCCATCAGCCGGGTTACCTTTCCGTTATAGATGGAACCCGGCTCCGGGTCGTTCGCGATCGTATCAATTATGCTGATCGCCCGCTTGCAGTTGTCGAGGTCAATGCCGGAAACATACACATGCCCGTCTTCCTCCACATCCACCTTAACGTCGCATTCGGCGCAGATCTTCTGGATCACCTTTCCGCCGGAACCGATGACCTCGCGGATCTTTTCGAGCGGAATCGAAATGGAAAGCATCTTCGGCGCGTATTTGGAAAGCTCTTTGCGGGGTTCCGGAATCGCTTTGAGCATCACGTCGTCGATGATATAATCCCTGGCTTTATGGGTCTTATACAGAGCCTCTCTCACCATGTCCGGCGTCAGGCCGTTGATTTTCAAATCCATCTGGATCGCCGTGATGCCCGCGTGCGTTCCGGCGACCTTGAAGTCCATGTCGCCGAAGAAATCCTCAACGCCCTGAATGTCCACCATGGTCATCCAGCGGTCGCCCTCGGTAATCAGTCCGCAGGAAATGCCCGCGACCGGCGATTTGATCGGGACGCCCGCGTCCATCAGCGCCAGCGTGGAGCCGCAGATGGATGCCTGCGAGGTGGAGCCGTTGGACGAAAGGACCTCCGAAACAAGGCGCATGGTATACGGGAATTCGTCGACGGACGGAATCACCGGCAGCAGCGCGCGCTCGGCAAGGGCGCCGTGGCCGATCTCGCGCCGGCCCGGACCGCGGCTGGGCTTGGTTTCGCCGACGGAATAGGACGGCATGTTATACTGGTGGATATAACGCTTCGTTTCCTGTTCGTCGATGCTGTCGAACGTCTGCTCGTCGCTCATGGGGCCGAGCGTAGCGACGGTGAGCACCTGCGTCTGGCCGCGGGTAAACATGCCGGAGCCGTGAACGCGGGGCAGAAGGCCGACTTCCGCGGAAAGCGGGCGGATGTCGTCCATTTTACGGCCGTCGACGCGCTTTTGCTCGTCCAAAAGCCAGCGTCGCACCACATATTTCTGCGTCTTATACATGCACTCGTCGATCTTCGCCTGCTGGTCGGGGTAGATCGGGTCGAATCTTTCATGAACCTTTTCATAGACAGGCTGCAGCCGCTGGTCGCGGACGTTCTTGTCGTCGGTGTCGAGCGCGGCGCGGACGTCGTCGATCGCAAAGTCCTTGACCGCCTCGAGCATGTCCTCGTCCGGTTCGTTGCTGGGGTAGGAGAATTTCGGCTTGCCGATTTCCGCCTTGATGGAATTGATAAACTCGATGATCGCCTGGTTCGCCTTGTGCCCGGCCATAATCCCGTTGTACATCACGTCGTCCGGAATCTCCTCGGCGCCCGCCTCGATCATGGCAATGCGGTCGGCGGTCGAAGCGACCGTCACGGCCATCTTGGAACTCTTTCTCTGCTCGCTGTTCGGGTTGATGACGAACTCCCCGTCCACATACCCGACGGAAACGCCGGAAATCGGGCCGTTCCACGGGATGTCCGAAATGCTGAGGGCGATGGATGTGCCGACCATCGCGGCGATTTCCGGCTGGCAGTCATGGTCGACGCTCATCACGGTGCAGACGACCGAAACGTCGTTGCGCATGTCCTTCGGGAACAGCGGGCGGATCGGGCGGTCGATCACGCGGGAAGTCAGAATCGCCTTGTCGGTCGGGCGGCCTTCGCGCTTGATGTAAGAGCCCGGAATCCTGCCGACGGAATAGAGCTTTTCCTCAAAATCGACGGAAAGCGGGAAAAAGTCCACGCCGTCGCGGGGCTTTGCGGAAGCCGTGGCCGCCACATGAACCACCGTTTCGCCGTAGCGCACCAGGCACTCGCCGTTCGCAAGCTGTGCCATCTTGCCGGTTTCCACCACAAGCGGCCTGCCGGCAAAATCCGTTTTGTACACTTTGAATTTTTCAAACATGAATGAATTCTCCTCCGTTTCTGCTCCGGAGGGCGGGTACGGCTGATTTAGCAATAAAACCGGCGCCCCGCCGACCGCGCCGGGCGTCCGTTTCACTGCTAAATTCCCGTGTTTGCCACTTTCCGGAGAAATCTCATAAATAGCCTAAAGGCAGGCGGTAACAAGAACCGCCTGCCCTGGATTTCTAAATTATTTGCGGATTCCCAATTTTTCAATGATGACACGATACCGGGTAATATCGCTCTTCATCAGGTAATTGAGCATATTTCTTCTCTGGCCGACCATTTTCAAAAGTCCGCGGCGGGAATGGTGATCCTTTTTGTGGGCCTTCAGATGCTCGGTCAGCGCGTTGATTCTGTTGGTGAGAATCGCAATCTGAACCTCCGGCGAGCCGGTGTCTCCCTCGTGCAGCGCATACTGCTTGATAATTTCGGTCTTTTCTTCTTTCAGCATTTCCTGTTCCACCTTTTTATAAATTTCCCGCATTCTCAGAACAGGGCCGGTGAAATCCCCGCACACGGGGCGTTTCCCCTGATCCGGGAAAGGGGTTCCATGGTTTTTTATTATAACACAGCGTCACTTATTTGTAAATCAAAAAATCACTCCGCCGTATGCAGCGGTCTGCGGTAATACTCCCCCGCCCGTGCGCCGTCGCGCTTTATGGCGCGCCGCAGCTCCTCCAGCGTGGAAAACCGCTGTTCCGGGCGCAGAAAGCGGAGCAGCTCCACGCGAACGGAGCTTCCGTACAGTTCGCCGCCCCGGTACTCCGGCATCCAGGTTTCCGAAAGAGGCCGGTCGGAGCCGACCGTCGGCCTGACCCCCACGTTGGTTACGCCCAGATGGCTTTCCTCCCCGACCGAAACCCTAGAAGCGTAAACGCCGAACTTCGGCCGTACAAACCCCTCCGGCAGCTCCTGGTTCAAGGTCGGGGTTCCGAGCGAATGCCCCAGCCTTCTTCCGTGCCGGACGGGCATCCGGTAACCGAACGGGCGGCCCAGCAGCCGGGCCGCGTCGTCGACGCGCCCGCTTTCGATCAGCCCGCGGATCCGCGTGGAGCTGACGGGCGTTCCGTCCACCAGCACGGCCTGCGCGACCGACACGCCGACGCCGCGCTCCCCGCACAGGGAGGAAAGCGCCGCGCTGTCGGCCCTGCCGCCGCGCCCAAACGTAAAGTTAAACCCGCAGCAGGCTTTTTTTGCCTTCAGGCAGCCGACCAGAACCTGCTCCACGAATTCCTCCGCCGTCAGATCCTTGACCGTGTGGAATTCCAGAATATACAGCTGCTTTACGCCCATTTCCTTCAGCAGGGCGATTTTATCCTCCTGCGAAAGCAGCCGGCCCCCGGCGCCGCCGCCCAAATCCATCCGCGGATTTTCCGCGAAGGTAAGCACGGTCGGCAGCAGTCCTTCCGCCGCGCCGCCGCAGGCCAGGGAAACCACCTTCCGGTGCCCGATGTGCAGCCCGTCGAAATTCCCCAGCGCCACGGCGCTTTCCCCCCGGGAGGGTATCAGTGTTCTAAAAACATCCATGCTTATATTTCTCCAAAATGAAACTCTTTATTCAGCGCCGAAACAGGCGCAGCACGCGCAGCTGGCCGGCCGACGCCCGGCCCAGGCCGAGAAAGGCCCCGTCCGGCCCCTGCACGCGGAAAACGGCGTCCTCCGCCGGCAGTGCGCGCCGCAGCGCCGTTCTTTCGAGGTCCAGCGCCCCGCCGTTTTGAAAGCGGGCCGCCTGCGCCGGTGAAACGGAGACCGCCGGCATCCCTGAAAACAGCGACTCCACCGGCAAGAGCCTTTCGGCGAGCCGTCCGCCGGCCGCCAGTTCCTTTGCCCGGTCCAGCGTGACGCTGTCCGCCAGCGTAAAACCGGACGCGCGCGTCCGGCGGAGGGATGACATCACGCCGTATGTATGCAGCGCTTCCCCAAGATCCGCGCAGAGCGTGCGGATATAGGTTCCCTTGGAACAGGCGATTCGCAGCGTGCCGCTGCGCGACGGCTCGTCGTAGGACAGCAGCTCCAGTTCACGGATCGTGACCGGACGCGGCTCGCGCTCCACTTCGATTCCCTGCCCCGCAAGGTCGTAAAGGCGTTTTCCGCCGACACTGATGGCCGAAACCATCGGCGGCACCTGCAGAATCTCGCCGCGGAACGCCCCGAGCGCCGCCTCCACCGCTTCGCGGGACGCGCCCCGGTCGCTTTCGGCGGTCGTTTTTCCGGTCGTGTCCTGCGTATCCGTCGCAATTCCCAGCCGGAAACCCGCCTCGTACTCCTTGTCGGTGTCGGGCAGCAGAGCGTTCGCGCGCGTCGCGCAGCCGAGCAGCAGGGGCAGCACGCCGGTCGCCATCGGGTCCAGCGTGCCCGTGTGCCCGATCTTTTTTTCATGCGTCAGCCCGCGCATCACCGCGACCGCGTCGAAAGAGGTAAAGCCGGCGGGCTTGTCCAGAATCAGGATTCCGTTCATAACCGCGGTTTCAGATACTCCCGCACCGCGCGGAGCATCTGTTCCTTCGCTTCTGCAAGCGGCAGATTCAGCGTGCAGCCGGCGGCTCCCTTATGCCCGCCGCCGCCGAACTTTTCACAGATTTCAGAGGCGTTGGCGGGGTCGTGCGCGCGCAGCGAAACCTTCCAGGCTCCGTCCTCTTTCTCGCGGAGGGTGACGCCGACAATCACGCCCTCAATCCCGCGCGGGATGGTCGCAAGGCCGTCGAGGTCGTCCTCCCTCGCGCCGGATTCTCGCACCATCTGCCGCGAGATGACAATGACCGCGACCCTGCCGCCGCAGTCGTACCCGATGGAATCGAGCACCCTGCGCTCCATGTCGAGCCTCGCGCGGCTTTTGGTGTCGAACATCTCGCGGTTGATCGTCGGCGCGTCGATGCCCGTTTCCACCAGATCGGCCGCGATACGGTAGGTGCGCGGCGTCACGTTGATATACTTGAAGCAGCCGGTGTCCGTCGTGATGCCGGTGTAAAGCGGCGCGGCGATGTCCGGGGTAATCTCCGCCTTCAATTCCCGGAGAAGGTCGAAAATGATCTCGCAGGTCGCCGCCGCCTTCGGATTCAGGCAGGTCTCGGCGGCGTAAAGCGTGTTGGAGGGGTGATGGTCGATGCACAGGTCGATTTTTCCGCCCCATTCGGATTCGAGCGGTTCGCCCAGCAGCTTTTCGTCGGCGATATCCACCGCCGCGACAAGGTCCGGCTCAAACTCGTCGTCGGGCAAACCCCGGAACAAAAAGTCGTATTTCGGGCCGATTTGGTCGGAGCAGCGAATCGCAGCGCGCTTGCCCATCCGCCGCAGCCCGCGGCACAGCGCGCTGGCGCAGCCGAGGGTGTCGCCGTCCGGGAACTGATGGCTTAAAATCAGCACCCGCTCCGCCTTTCGCAGGCGGGCGGCCGCTTCCTCAACCCCGATCATGCTCGTCCTCCTTCAGGTCGTTCAGGATCCTTGAAATATTCGCGCTGTACTCGATGGAATCCGTGGGCTTAAAGAGTATTTCCGGAATCTTGCGCAGGGAAAGGCGGCCGCCAAGCTCATGCCGGATGAACCCGGCTGCGGACTTCAGGCCCGCAACCGCTTTTTTGGCCTGGTCCATCCCCTCCATCGCGCTGATATAGACCGTGCAGTAGGACAGATCGTTCGTCACATCGACGCGGACGATGCTGATCAGCCCCTGAACCCGCGGATCCTTCAGCTCGCGTAAAATCGCGGTCAGCTCGCGTTTGATATCCTCCGTTACACGTCCCATTTTGTGTCCGGCCATAAATACGTCCCTCCCTGGTAAAAAACCCGCCGCTTGCACGGCGGGCCTCTGTTTCGCCTATTCTTTGTATTCTTCCATCTGGAAGGCTTCCAGAATGTCGCCTTCCTTGATATCGTTGTATTTTTCCAGCCCGATGCCGCAGTCGTAGCCCTCGGCGACTTCCTTCACATCATCCTTGAAGCGCTTGAGAGAAGCGATCTTGTCTTCGGTCAGGACAATCCCGTCGCGAACCACCCGGATCTGCGCGGTACGGAGGATCTTGCCGGTCGTGACGTGGCAGCCGGCGATGGTGCCGACGCTGCTGATGCGGTAGACCTGGCGGACCTCCGCCTTGCCGAGCGAGGCCTCGCGGAATTTCGGCGCGAGCATGCCCTTCATGGCGTCGCCGATCTCGTTGATGCAGTCGTAGATGACGCGGTAGAGCCTCAAATCCACGCCGTCGCGCTTCGCGTTTTCTTCCGCCACCGGATCGGGGCGGACGTTGAAGCCCACGATGATCGCGTTGGAGGCCGACGCCAGCATGACGTCCGACTCGTTGATGGCGCCGACGCCGCTGTGGATCACATTGACGCGGACTTCCTCGTTGGTCAGCTTTTCCAGCGACTGGCACACCGCTTCGACGGAACCCTGTACGTCCGCCTTGACGATCAGGTGAAGCTCCTTCATATCGCCCTGCTGCATCTGGTCGAACAGGTTGTCGAGCGTCACCTTGGTGCGCGAGTTGAATTTTTCTTCCTTCTGTTCGCTGCGGCGCTGCTCGACCAGCTCCCTTGCGAGCCGTTCGTCGGAAACCGCGTTGAAGATGTCCCCGCCCGTCGGCACGTCGTCAAGGCCCGTGATCTCCACCGGGACGCTTGGTCCGGCGGACTCGATCGTCCGGCCGTTTTCATCCGTCATGGCGCGCACGCGGCCCACCGTGGTCCCCGCGACAAGGATGTCGCCCTGACGCAGGGTGCCGTTCTGGACCAGCATGGTCGCCACCGGGCCGCGGCCCTTGTCGAGCCTGGCTTCCACCACGGTTCCCCTTGCGGCGCGGTCGGGGTTGGCTTTCAGTTCCTTCATATCCGCGACCAGCAGGATCATTTCCAAAAGCTCTTTAATCCCGGTTTTCTGCACCGCGGAGACCGGCACGCACGGAATATCGCCGCCCCATTCCTCCGGAACCAGCTCGTATTTCGTCAGGCCTTCCATGACCGCCTGAGGATTCGCGCCCGGTTTATCCATTTTGTTGATCGCGACGATGATGGAAACGTTCGCGGCCTTCGCATGGTTGATGGCCTCCACCGTCTGCGGCATGATGCCGTCGTCCGCCGCGACGACCAGAACCGCGATGTCCGTCACCTGGGCGCCCCTTGCGCGCATGGTGGTGAACGCCTCGTGGCCCGGGGTGTCGAGGAACGTGACGTCGCGCCCGCCGACCTTGACCTGATAGGCGCCGATGTGCTGCGTGATGCCGCCGGCCTCCGTTTCCGTCACGCTGGTGTGACGGATCGCGTCAAGCAGGGAGGTTTTGCCGTGGTCGACGTGGCCCATGACCACGACCACCGGGGCGCGCGTCACCAGATTGTCGTCTTTGTCCTCGCTGTCGTCGATGATCCGCTCCTCAATGGTGACAACGACTTCCTTCTGCACCTTGGCGTGGAATTCGATCGCCGCAAGCGACGCCGTGTCGAAGTCGATCACATCGTTGACCGCCGCGAACACGCCCATGCCCATCAGCTTCTTGATGACTTCCGCCGCTGTCGCTTTCAGGCGGGTGGCAAGCTCGCCGACCGTGATCTGCTCCGGAATCTGCACGGTGATCGGCTTTGCCTTGCGCTCCATCGCGATGCGGCGCAGACGTTCCGACTCGGTCTCCTTGCGGGAGTTGCGCGGCCTGCCGCGGTACTGTGAGCTGCGCTGCGTCAGTTTCTGCTTTTTCACCACGTTGTCGTTCGGCTTCACCTTTTCGGAGGCGAGCCGGTCGTACTTTTCGTTGTATTTATCCAGCTCCACATGGGTGGAATGCGTATCCACGATTCTGCCCGTGGGGCGCTGAATGGTATTTCCGCCGGTTTCCAGCCGGATGCTGTTTTGCTGGGGGCGGCGCTGCTGCTGCGGCCTCTGGCCCTGCTGCGGATGCGCGGCGCCGCGGTTCTGCCCGGCGTTCTGCTGCCGGTCGGGACGCTGCTGCTGGCCGGGACGCTGCTGACCGGGGCGCTGCTGTTGCTGCTGCGCGGGCCTTTGACCCTGGCGCTGGCGGTGATCGGAAGACGGCCCCCGGTTTTCGGGCCTTTTTCCGTCGTTTCTGCGGGGAGCGGATGAGGAGGAGGCGGGACGGGGCGCGGACGCCGGCGACGGCGACGGCGACGGGGACGCCGGCTTCGGCGCGCTCTGCGCCGGCTGCGTGCGAACCGCCACATCGGGCCGTTCCGGTTCCACAACCGGCTCGTGGCGGCCGGCCTGTGCGAAATAGGAGTCCAGGCTTTTCGTGTTGTTTTTCTGGGTAAAGGACTCAAACACGAGATCCAGTTCGTCCTCGGTCAAAGCCGTCATATGTTTTTTTGTTTCACCGGTGTATTCCTGCAAAGCGTCTATCACGTCCTTATTCGGGACGTCCAGGTCCTTTGCCACCTCGTGTACCCTGTATTTAATCATCATAGTATGAATTCCTCCTCAATCTTCCGCGTTCAGCGCGAGCAGCTTTTTTGCAAATCCCTTATCATTTACCGCGATGACCCCCGTTCGTTTTCCAATGGCGCAGCCGATTTCGTCCATGTTCTCACGCAGCGTCGCCGTTTCCACATTTCCCTTTGCCGCGGCCGCTAAAACCGTTCGCGCCGTGCGTGGGGACAGATCCGACGCAAACAGGATCAGCGGGCATCCGCCCTTGAGCGCCGTCTCCTGTACGGCGTCGCTGCCCAGGCAGAGCTTCCCGGCCCGTCTTGCAATTCCCAGCAAAGAAAGCAGCCTGTTATCCATCCCCTCTCAGTTCCTCCTCCAGACGGTCGTAAACCTCGTCGGGGATCCGGCACGAAAAGGCTTTTTCCAGCCGTCTTGCCTTTCGCGCCGCCTTCAGACAGTCAATGCTTTTGCAGACATAGGCGCCGCGCCCGGGCTTGCGGCCGGTCAGGTCCATCGAAATCTCCCCCTCGGGGGATTTCACCACCCGGATCAGTTCCTTTTTCGGTTTCATCTGCCCGCATCCCGCGCACATGCGCAGCGGGACTTTTCGTTTCTGCATTGCCCATCCGCCCCTTCGGCATCGTTCTTTTATTCTTCCGCGGGTTCTTCTTCCGCGGGCTCTTCCGCCGGTTCTTCATAGAACCCGCTTTGCGGCTTAATGTCGATTTTCCAGCCCGTCAGCCTTGCCGCCAGGCGGGCGTTCTGGCCCTTGTTCCCGATGGCGAGCGAAAGCTGGTCGTCCGGAACCGCGACGCGGCACGCGCGGGAGCCGTCCGCCGCCGGGACCACGTCCACGACGCTCGCCGGGGACAGCGCGGAAGCGATGAACTGCTTCGGGTCGTCGCTGTACTGGACGATGTCGATTTTTTCCCCGCCGAGCTCCGCCACAATGTGGTTGACGCGCATTCCCTTTGAGCCGATGCAGGAGCCGACCGCGTCGACATCCGGGTTGTGGCTGTAAACGGCAATCTTCGTGCGGGACCCGGCCTCGCGCGAAACGGCCTTGATCTCGACCGTGCCGTCGTAGATTTCCGGCACCTCCGCTTCAAACAGGCGTTTGACAAGGTCCGGGTGAATCCGGCTGATCATCGCACGCGGGCCCTTCTCGGTTTCCTTAACGTCGGCAACGTACACCTTGATGCGGTCGCCTTCCCGCAGAACCTCGCCCGCGACCTGCTCCGACTTCGGCAGCACGGCCTCCGCCTTGCCGATGGTCAGGGTGGCGGCGCCGGTGCGCGGGTCGACCTGCTCCACCACGGCGCTGACCAGCTCCTGGTGCTTGCTTTCAAACTCCTGGAACATGCGGTCGCGCTCCCCGTCCCGGATGCCCTGGCGGATGATATTCCGCGCCGTCTGCGCGGCGATGCGCCCGAAATCCTTTGTGTCGAGCGGAACGGCGACCTTGTCGCCCAGTCCCGCCGTCGGGTCGATTCCCCTCGCCTTTTCCAGCGTAATTTCTTTTCCCTTATCCGTTATGTCCTCAACGACGGTCTTGCGCAGGTAAACCTCAAAATTGCCTTTGGCCTGGTCGACGTTTACCACGCAGTCCTCATTGCCGTAGCTGTTCTTGCAGGCGGTGACGATCGCCTTCTTGATGCGGTCCACCATAAAGTCGACCGAAATACCGCGCTCTTTTTCCAGCAGGTTCAGGGCGTCAAAAATCTCGCTGTTCATGTTTCCTCATACTCCTCCAATTCGTCCTCCTCCAGAAGCCGCACCCACGCGGCGTCCCGAAGGGGCAGACCGACCGTTTCCCCGGAATCGGCCGTTATTTTCAGCTCGCCGCCTTCATAACCGGCAAGCAGCCCCGTTAAATTCCTCGTTCCGTCCTGCAGGGGGCGGATCAGCCTGACCGCCACGCGGGACCCGAGGTACGCCGCGAAATGCTCGTCGCGCCGCAGTTCCCGGTTCATGCCGGGGGACGAAACCTCCAGGCAGTAGGATTCCCGGATCGGGTCCAGTTCATCCAGAGGGCCGTTCACCGCGCGGCTCATTGCCTCGCAGTCGTCGATGCCGACTCCGCCCGGCTTGTCGATGAAAATCCTCAGGTACCAGGCGCCGCCTTCCTTTTCATACCGCACATCCCAGACCGAAAGCCCCAGCTGCTGCGCGTAGGGCAGCGCCAGCTTTCGGACCGCGGCGGAAACGCCGCCCTCTTTCCCTTTTCCGGCCATCGTGCTTCACCCCGCTATACAAACAAAAGAGCGGGTCGCCCCACTCTTTCATCCCATCTTTCATATTCCTTGGATATTTTAACACACAAAGAAAAAAATTGCAAGAGAATTCCGAAAATGATTGCGCTACTCCTCCATTTGCTTGCCGAGAAAAGCCGCCGCGACCTGCACCAGCTTCATCTTTGTCTCATCCGGCGCGGCCTGCGTTTCATCCTCCAGCAAAATCACGGCGCCCGTCACGTCGCTGGAAGCCAGAATCGGGCAGACAACGCTCGCCATGCGGTCAATTCCCTCGATGGGCTGCAGCTTTTCGCCGCTGGTGTTGATAAAGGTCCGGCGGGACTGCATGCACTCCTCCAGCTCCGGCGTAACCCTGCGCTCCAGGTATTCCTTGCGGGAAACCCCGGCGGCGGCCACAACATGGTCCCGGTCGCAAATCAACATAGGCAGGCCCGCCGTACGGTTCAGAACTTCCGCATACTGAAAGGCAAACGTGGAAAGCTCCCCGACGGGTGAATATTTTTTAAAAATGACTCCTCCCTGCGAATCCGTATAAATCTCAAGGGCGTCTCCCTCGCGGATGCGCAGCGTCCTGCGGATCTCCTTCGGTATGACAACGCGACCCAAGTCGTCGATTCTCCTGACTATTCCTGTGGCTTTCAATTTTTATTTACCTCCTATGCGGTGATTTACATCCCTATTATCCGCAGGAAAGGGCTGACTATGCAGGATTTAACAAGGTTGTTTCTGGAAATTGATAGCAGGAAACGGCGGGGCTCCGTTTTGGAAAACAGACTTGTAAACCGCCGAAAACCGGTCTATAATAACTTTATCTTTTTCATTTAAAAATCAGCCTGAACGGCTTTGATGGAGGTATCACCGTGAAAAAAACTGCCGGACTTCTTGCCGCCGTGATTTTATCGGCCGCCCTGATTCTTTCGGCCTGTTCCGCCCGCACCCCGGTTTCGGCCGACGATTTTCAAAAGAAAGCCGAAGCCGCCGGTTATCAGGTAACGCAGGACACTTCCTACGGTTCCGACGCGAAATCGCTCCTCGCGTCCAAAAGCGGTTCCGACACGCAGTTTGCGTTTACCGTGTTTACGGATTCTTCCTCGGCGCAGCAGAAATACGCTTCGCTGAAAAAAAGCCTGACGGTGACCGGCGGGGAAAGCACGGTCGACGCGGACGCGTACAATAAATACACCGCGGAGAACGGAGAAATTTATTATACCATCATCCGCATGGACAATACCCTGCTCGACTGCAAGGGCACGATCGCAAAGAAAGACGAAGTCGACAGCTTCGTCAAAACGGTCAAATATTAAAGGGATGAAAGAGACAGACAGCGCGCTGAAACGGCGCGCTGTCTGTCTCCTTTTCACAAACACCGAAAACATCCGGGCCCCCGGGCGGATGGAGGGCGGTGGCACGCCCGAGCTCCCGCCCCGCCGGGTTCCGGCTGCCGCAAGGCACAAAAAAACGCCGTACACGGATTCTCATCCATATACAACGCTGACAAAAACACAAGCGAATCCGGAAAACACCCCCTGTACAAACGGACGAACAGGCGGTATAATAGAAACCGCAATGCGCTGATGATTCAGTTGTGTATGGAGGCTGTTTCTCCGTATGCAGGAGGCCGGTGCGCCAACACCTGTCTCCGCATTGCACTTTTTGTGCCTTACAAGATCATGATACCACTTTCGCCTTTGATGTCAAGGGCAAACCGGCAAAATTTGCCTGAAAATGAAACGCGGAATCTTTCGCCTCAAGGCGGCGGAAGATTCCGCGTTTTTTAATTTTTGACTTCCGTTACGGTTCCGGTTTCCGTGTCCAGGCTGAAATAATACGCCGGATACGAGCCGGTGTCCCCGACGCAGCGCATCTGCTGCGTCCGGTACAGGATGGCCCCGTCCTTGTACGACGCGGTGATCTCCGTGCCGCCGCACAAATCCCCAAAGCTCTCCGTGCCGCAGACCTTCGTTTTTCCGGTTCCGTCCAGCCGGATCTTGTCGATCTCGTCAAGCGTATTGAAGTAATAGACCCAGCTCCCCGCGATGCACGGGCACAGGACGAGCCTGATCAAAAAACGGGGTGCTTTTTTATCCTTCTTTGATCTGCCGCAGCACGCGGCGGAACAGCTGCGGCTGGATGTCGGGGTAGGTCAGGCAGTCCGGAGCGGGGAATTCGTCCCTCAGGGCGGTTTCCGCAATCTCAAACGGCGGCAGCGGGCCGAAATCCTCGATCTCCGCGAAGAAAAGCATCCCGAAATTTTCCGTTCCGTGATTGATGCTGCCGGAAACGCCGTACACGCATACCGGCGAAAGCGAAAAGCGGGCCGCGCCGGTTTCCTCGTAAAGCTCCCTGCGCGCGGCCTGCGTAATTTCCTCCCCCGGCTCCCTGTGACCGCCGGGCACTTCCCAGGTATGCCGGTCGCGGTGGCGGCACAAGACCCATTTGCCTCCGCTGCGGGCAACGATCACGGCGTATTTCAGCAGGGAGGGATCGACGGTTTCATAAAACCGTACCACGGTATCGGTTTTCATCTTCAAAACACCTTTCCCCCGGCAAACCCGGCGAACGCCATCGACAGGATGCCGATGTATAAAATCGACGCGGGAAGGCCGCTGAACGCCTCCGGAATATCCGGGTTGCGGCATTTCGCCTCCGCGTGCATCAAAACCTCCGAAGCCAGATAAAACGCCGCGCCGGTCCCGAGCGCGTACCCCGCCGCCTGAGCCGGGTCGAACGCGAACTGATACTGCACATAGGGCATGGCAAGGACGACCGTGTTGACCGCCGCCGGCGCGAGGACCGGCGCGATCCTGCTCAGAATCCGCGCCGGAAGCAGGGCCCGCAGCAGGAGAAAGGTCGCAAGATACGCGACGGCCGCTGCCGCCGCAAGGCATGCGGAGCGCAGAGGCGCCCTTATCCCGTAAGCGGCCGGAAGGAAGGGGGCGAGCCAGACTCCGGCAAACATGGAAGCAAGCGAAAACCAGGTAACCGCCAGCGCGTAAATCCCGACGGTATCCGGCCTTTGCGCACAGCGCAGCGCGCGGCTGAAACCGCTGCCGCCCGCAAACAGGAGATTTTCCGTGCCGACCGCCAAAAGGGCGGTCATCACCAGTCTGAAAAACATCACGGATTCCCCCTTCCGATCCGCCGGGCGCCGCCGGCCCTGAGCCGGTTGACCCACTGGATCAAAGCCGCCAGAAACCCGATTGCCAGAAAACCCGCGAACGGAAGGTCCGCCGCGCGGCCTATGACAAACCCGATTCCCGCCGGCAGACGGAACGTGCCGAGCAGGGCCGAACGCAGCATCGAAACAAGAAATGCGACGGCGGAAAACCCGGCGGAACAGCCGAGCGAATCGGCAGCGGCCGCCACGGCCACATGCTCCGGCGCGTATTCCTCCGCGCGGGAATAAACAACCGAGTTGCAGATCATCAGGCCCGCGGCCATGCCGAGGCTCGTAACGGAGCCGGGCATCAGCAGGTTGGCGAGGTACCCCGCCGGAATGTAAAACCCCGCGGATATCAGGAGGACCAGCCCGGGGCGGAACCAGCGCGGAACCAGCATGCCCAGCGCGCAGAGCACCAGCGAAGTCGGAAGCGACACCGCGAAAAACAGAACGGAAAGCGCCGCCGCGTTTTTCAGGCTCCACGCCGCGGCGGCCACCGGGTACATGCCGAGCGCCCCGATCAGCACGGGGTTGCGGAACAGCAGGCCGTTTAGAAAAATCGAGCCCGCTCCGCGCAGAACCAGCCTGTTATTCTTCATGACGGCTTCCCCTCCCACCCGCGGAACCAGAACACGGCGGAATCCATCAGCGGCGCGGCCGCGTTCGCAATCAGCAGCGCGAAGCACGCGCCCTGTTCATACGCGCCGAACCAGCGGAACGCCATTGCCGCCGCGCCGGCAAACGCCCCGTAAAGGCACCGCCCCGAAAACGTGCGCGGCGCGGTGACCGGATCGGTCACCATAAATACGGAAACAAAAAACAGCGACCCCGACAAAAGCTCATATTTGACGGAGGTCAGCGGACTGCACAGAATGCGCGGAAACATCGCCGCGATCAGCGCCGCCGTGCCGAGAAAGCAGACGGTCGTTTCCGGTTTTGCCGACCTTGACAGGAACAGAAGAACGCCGCAGGCCCCAATGACCAGAACCGCCGTGGAACCGAGCGGGCCGGGAAAATTGCCCCACAGCATGTTCAGCGGCAGGATGTCCGGTTTGAACCCCTGCTTCAGCACCGCCGCGGGGGACTGCGCCGTGCTGAACGATCCTGCGCCGAACAGCGGAAAGGCCGCCTGCTCTGCGGGGTCAAAGTAAGAAAACACCTGCTTCGGCCAGCAAAGCGATGCAAACGCGACGCCGGCGGCGGCGGGGTTGAACGGGTTGCGCCCAAACCCGCCGAACGGTTCCCGGACCACCAGGACGGCGAAAGCGGAGGCGGCGCAGGGCAGCCAGAGAGGCGTATTCAGCGGCAAAAGCATCGGGACCATCAGGCCCGTTACCAAAACCGAAATCTCGGAAATGGAGATGCTCTTTCTGCGGACCAGGCAAAACAGGATCCGGCAGATCAGCGCGGTCAGCATGGACGCCCCGGCGACCACGAGCGGGCGGAGCCCGTAATTGACGACGGGAATGATCAGCAGCGCCAGCAAGGCCAGCAGCATCCTGCTCATCATGGAAAAAACGGTAAATTCGCTTTTCACATAGGGCGAGGCTGCGTTTGTCAGGGTCATGGATCACTCCTGCCTTCCTTGATTTTTTCCGCGCGTTCCACTGCCGCCGCAAGGGGAATCTGCGACGGGCAGACAATGCTGCAGGCCTGACACCGGATGCAGCGCTCGACGTTAAACAGCCGGAACGGGTTCGGCGACCCGGTCTCCAGCTGCTGCAGAATCAGCCACGGGATAATGCCGCGCGGGCAGGCGCGCTCGCACCGCCCGCATCCCACGCAGGGCAGCGCGGGACGCCGCGGAAGGCGTTTTATCGCGATGACGCAGCGGGTGACCGCCGTCACCGGCTCCGAAAGGTCGGTGACGCATCTGCCGTTGACCGAGGACCCCACCGCGACCGCCGCCGTACCGGGAACCGGCTTCCCCGCCGCAAGCACATCCCGCAGCGGCGTGCCGATGCGAACGCGGCAGTTGACCCAGTTCGACGCGCCGTCGCCCGCCACCGTGACGACCGTTTCACTTTGCGCCAGGCCGCGGTCTGCCGCCGCCGTGAGGGCGGCGCAGGCCTGCGCGCCGATCAGCCCCGCCTTCCCGCCCTGATCGGCCAGTTTTCTTTGCAGCAGCGCGACCGCGGGGTAGCGGGCTCCCGCAACCAGAAACGCCGCGCCGGGGCAGTCTTTGCGGACGCGGTTCACCTCTTCGCGGGACGCGGCCGCGATTTTCCGATTCCGGACGCCGCAGGCCTGGGCCGCGAGCTCCAGCCCGGCCAGCACCTGGTCGGCATTTTCCCTCAGCACCGCCTGGGCGGCGGAAGTCTTCGGGTCCTCGTCAAAACAGACGGCAATCAGCTCCGCCGTCTGTGCCGCGGCAAAACGCTCCAGCTTCTCCGCGAGCGGCTCGCCGTCCAGCTCGTCCACAATTCCCGCCATACGCGCCGCGCCCAGAATCTTCGCGGGACCCGCCTTTTTGCGCAGAGGCGCGAACATCTTCGGCGCCGACAGCTTTTTCGGCGCCGGGATGGTAATGATCCGGTTCTTCAGCGAGGGTTCCTTTTCAAGCTCCAGTTTTACACCGCACGGCATCGCACCGTACCTCCGTTATTCCCGGCCCGCTCCGGCCGCCGCCTTGAGTTCCCGGATCGCCTGCGCGGCATCCGGCGCTTTGAAAATGCCGGTCCCCGCGACGCAGACGTCAACGCCCGCCCGCGCGGCCTCGGCAACCGTTTCCGAATTGATTCCGCCGTCCACCTGCACCAGCAGGTCCGGCTTCGCCCGCTTCAGCTCTTTGACCTTTTCCATCATGTCGGGCATGAATTTCTGCCCGCCGAACCCCGGCTCCACCGTCATGACGAGCACCATGAAAAGCCTGTCGAGGTACGGAAAAACCGCGCGCGCGGGCGTGCCCGGCTTGACCGCCATCGCGGGTTTGGCCCCGCCGGAGAGGATCAATTCAATCGTTTTGTCCGGGTCGGAGGACGACTCCGCGTGAAAGGTAACGAGGTCGGCGCCCGCCTTTAAAAATTCAGGCGCGTAGCGCAGCGGCTCGTCGATCATCAGATGCACGTCGAACGGCTTGTCCGTAAACGGCCGCATCGCGGCAATGACCGGCGGCCCGAAGGTCAGGTTCGGGACAAAATGCCCGTCCATCACGTCAAGATGAATCCAGTCGGCGCCGGAAATATCCATCCGGATAATTTCATCGCTCAGCTTTGAAAAGTCCGACGCCAGCATGGAAGAGGAAATCAGCATAAACTCAGCCCCCTGTTTGCTCCTATTGTACCTTACTTCGCCGCTTTTTTCAACTGAATCCGATGCGCTATCACAGGTGTCTGCCGGAGCCGGGCTCCGGCAGACAATCTATGATAAAGCGGTTTCAATATATTGGCCCCGCACTCTATTGTATGCTGCGGCTGTGAATTTGGCAGTAAAAAACCGGGAATTGCGCGGCTCTATTCCCTTTTGTTCTTTTCGCGGGTCTTTTTCATTTCGCGCGCGAATTCCACACAGGCAAGGCAGAGCGCCGCCGCGGTGATTGCCCGCAGCGCCCAGCCCCACGCGCCGGCAAAAAGATTCAGCCCGGTGCAGGCGCCCGCCGCCCACCACGCGCCGAGGATCAGAAAAAATCCGCCGATGGGGTAAAACACACGGTTTTCCCCTCCCATGCGGAAAATCAGGATCACGCCGACCAGCACCCACAGCGCGGCGTAAAAATAAGCCATGAGAAGGTTCCCTCCCTCATTTTTGTTCCGCTCTCACTATAACCCGGCCCGTCCCCGGTGTCAACAGGATTCCGGCCCGCTGCGGCGCAAAAAAGCGGAGACCTTAACGGCCTCCGCTCCGCCATCCCTTGCTTACAGGACATAAACATTCATGGTTCTGGTGCCGATCTTCATGCACTGCGAGTAGCTGTCGTAATACAGATCGGCGATGATGATGCCGCGCATCGCGGCGCCGCCCGTATCCGAGGCGACGGCATACCCGTAAACCAGCTTTCCGTCCGGCGAGGCGATATACAGCTTCGTTCCGTAGGGAATCAGGTTCGGATTGACCGCCACGCGCCCGAACGCGGCCTTGGCTCCCGTGGAGGTCCAGCCGCCCCCGGTGTAGCAGGAGCATTTTCCGGTCAGAACTTTTTTATATTTTATCGTTTTTCCGCTTTTATCCGTCAGAGTCCCGTTGGACCCGACCGCCCTCACCGCGGTCTTCTTTGTGCCGACCAGCGTGACCTGATCAACCGGCTTTGTCACGACGGACGTGCTCACGGTCTGCGTTTCGGCGACCTTGCCGTCGACCAGCTTCCGGCGCAGGACCACCTGTGCGCTCCCGTTTTTGCCCGCCGTCTTAATCTTCGTTTTCCCGGCGGCAAGAGAGGAATCCTTCTGCGTGATCTTTTGGAACGGAACTTCACGCGTTTCGGTCTCTTCTTTGTAAGTGACGCGGGAAACGTCGATTTCCATTCCCTGATTGACCGTTTCGTCCGGCGAAACATTCAGCGTGTCTTCCGAACCGAGCGAAACGCCCGCCTGCCGGACCGCGTCGGAAACGCTGCCCTCTTTGACGGTGGCGGAAACCTTCGCGCCGTCCACGGCAACCGTGACCCGCACCATCCGCGTTACCTGAATGCCGGTTCCGTCTTCGACCGGCTTGCTTTCGGCGGGAGTCACCAGGTCGTCGGAGTCAAGGCTGACGCCGGCCTGATCCAGCACGTCGCCCACCGTGTCGCCGTAATGCGCGGTGACCGTTTTGTCCGTTCCGTCCGCTTCAACGTTAACTTTCCGCGCGGTTTTCACCGTGATGAGGACGTCGCCGGCATGATCCGGGTCGTCGCTGCGCGAAATCAGGTCGTCGGGGCCGGTCTGAACCCCTGCCTTCAAAAGAATCTGGTCCGTTTCCGGGGAGGTCATTTCCACACGGCTTGCGGCCCCGTCGCATGTGACGGTCGCAAGATGGGTGGAAGCCATTACCGTTTCAACCGAACCGACCGTTACAAGAACCATCAGGAAAAGCGCCGCGCCCTGTTTTAACAGCGCGGAACGCAGCGCCGAGTCCCTGTCCAAAATCCTTTCGCGAAGGAACAGAAGCGCGACTTCTTTCCGTCCGCACACTGTCGCGGCCAGCTGACGAAACAGCCCGGCCCTCCGCGCCGAATTCAGATTTTTCCACAGGCCCATAAAAAAGCGGCAGATCCGCGCCTTCGCTCCCGACACAGAAGCGCCGGCCCGCCGAAGCAGCCCGGAATGACAGGCGTTTTTCATCGTCTTTGCAAGCCTTTGAAAAAAACGGAAAACAGGCTCGAGTTTCTTACGCATAAATTCACCCTTTCCCTTCAGTCGGCGAATGTTTTTCAGGTATGTTTCCCCACTTGCCGGCTGTCAGTGCTGAGGATTTCTATCGATGCGAGATATTATATTCACCGATTGCCCATATGTCAAATCATCACGGCGTTTTAATTTGTGCAAGTTTCACATACGTTAACCGTTTTTAGTTCCTGATCTGACATTATTACCGGTGGTGGATGGTTGAAAGCGACCTCGATTTCTGTGCAACATGTAAGAAAATGACCGGTTACAAACCTGTTACAACTGTTACAGCCCTGTTTTTTATGCGGGATCGGCACCAAAATTGCTTTTTCTCGTTCACACTTTGTACACAAATACTCCGAAAAGCGCGCGGCACCTGGATTTTCGATTTACTGCAGTTTTTATTATATTTTGTAACTTTTTGTCATGCGTTTGTATCTGTTTCTTCTTGATTGAAATAAAAAAATCCCCTGCAATATTTCTTTTGCAGGGGATTAACCCGGGTGCCGCGCTTTCTGAAAACACGGCCTGTTTAAAGCCGCTGTTCCAGTATGATGCTTCGTTCAGACATTCCCATTTCCCGATAAAGCCGGTACGCTGCCCGGTTGAAGGACCAAACCGTCAGCTCCATGCTTTCCGCTCCTTTCCGCCGGGAGATATTCCTTGCCTCTTCCAGCAGGCGCTTCCCGATTCCGCGGTTCCTGAGCCTTTCCATGACGCACAGATCGTTGACAAACGCCACCGTGCGTTTTTTCAACTCCGGCCTTTCCGACGGGCTCCGCAGCGTGACGGAGCAGAAGCCCGCGACCCCGCCTTCCTTTTCCTGAGCGACGATGGTGAATTTCCCCGCATTCTCCAGCAACGAGGCATACTCCTCTTCCGTCATCGGGTCCGCCTCCGCGAAAACATCCGGCCGCGCGGACACGTGAAGCCGATGAAGGCAGCAAAGCAGCTCATGAACCGCGCCATAGTCGCTTTTTCCCGCCGTTCTAATCAAGAGTTCCATCGTGTTTGTCTCCTTCCTCCAACCGTTCGCAAAGCCTCCCGCGCCAAAGCCGCGGACATGGACAAAGCGACCCTTTGCAAAAAAGGCCCGGCGCCGATGCGCCGAGCCCTGAATGCTTTTCCAATAAAATTATCTCTTTGAGAACTGGGGTGCGCGGCGGGCTGCTTTCAGACCGTACTTCTTACGTTCCTTCATTCTCGGGTCGCGGGTCAGGAACCCGGCCTTTTTCAGAATGGAGCGGAGGTTTTCGGTGTCATACTGCAGCAGAGCCCTGGCAATGCCGTGACGGATTGCGCCGGCCTGGCCGGTTACGCCGCCGCCGGCAACGCGGCAGACAACGTCGAACTTTTCGTCGGTCTTGGTCAGAACAAGCGGCTGGCGAACGATCAGCTTGAGCGTCTCCAGGCCGAAATATTCGTCAATGTCACGGTCGTTGATCGTGATTTTACCGCTGCCCTGGTAAACCCTGACGCGCGCGACACTGCTTTTTCTTCTTCCGGTTCCGTAAAAATAAGGTGCTTTTTCGTACATAGTTTGATCCTCCCCTTACAGTTCCCAGGTCTGCGGCTTCTGGGCGGCGTGGCTGTGCTGGTCGCCCTCAAACAGGCGAAGCCTTGCCATTGCGGCGCGGCCAAGTGCATTGTCCGGGATCATACCCTTGACGGCAAGTTCCATTGCCTTGCAGGGCTTCTCTTCCATCAGGGTAGATGCTTTTACCTTCTTCATGTGGCCGACATACAGCGTTGGCTGATAGTAGATCTTCTTGTGCAGCTTGCCGCCGGTCAGAACCGACTCGCGGCAGTTGATGATAATGACATGGTCGCCGCAGTCGACATGCGGTGCGAAAATTGTTTTATGCTTGCCGCGAAGCAGAGCGGCAGCCTGTGCGGCAACGCGCCCAAGCGGCTTTCCGGCGGCGTCGATGACATACCACTTGTGCTCAACACTGCCGGCTTTCGGCATATAGGTGGACATGGTTGTTACCTCCTGAAATTTGATCGGCATCCTCTTATTCCCAATTGTTGCGGGAATCAAAACCGCGCGCTGAATCCGCGCGGGAATTTGCATATTTGATCTTACCACACGCCCGGTTCCGTGTCAAGATAAAAAGTCCAAAATTTTAATATAGGAAGCCCAAACTCTTTCTATCTCTTTATAATGCCCCAAATCTTTCGTTTTCTCAGGTTTCATTTCAAATTGTTCTTCCTGTCCGCTGTTTTCCGCCGGCATACAATTGTTAACTAATTCACTGTGTTAAGTTTACAATTCGGGACGTTCCGGACAAACCAGACAGAGAAACGCCGCCGAAAGAACCGGCGGCGTCTGCATTGCTGTTTTTCTCAGCGCGAAGCGCGGATTTTTTCCTGTTGTTCCCGGCAGACGGAGTCCCATCGGCAGTCGGAGCAAACTGCGGCGCGGGCCGCCGGGGAGAGGACGACGCGCTGCGCGATTTTCTCAAGCTCGCTCCAGGTAAGGATCTGGCCAAGCGACAATCCAAAAGCCGAAAGGCATTTTTCATCGTACCGCGAGGATTTTTCGGCGGATGCGCAGACGCCGCCCGCGTTGTTCGGGCAGCGGGCGCAGACGCGGTCCGCTCCTCCGGTCAGCACAACCCTGCCGTCCGGATGTTCCCGCAGCCTGTTTTGTACCGCGGCCATCCCGGAAACAAAATCGTCGCCGTACCCTTTGCCGACAAAAAACCGCAGGCAGAGCGCATGGTGAGGCCTGAGGGGAAGCGGCCCGCTCATGCCGCGCCGGCGCTGCGGTTCAGCCGGTCGTACACCCTGCCGAGCTGGGCCGAAACCGCGGCTGCAACCGCGATTTTCAGCGCGTCGCCAATCAGGAACGGAAACACGCAAAGCGTCAGGGATTCCCAGAGAGCGCGTTTTGTCACGATCATGAACCACGCGGTGCCAAGAAAGTAGCAGACCGCAGACCCGGCCGCCATGGAAACCGCGAGCGAAACCGGCCCGCGCCCGAACCTGCCCACCATCGTCCCGATCACCCACGCGGCCGCTGCGTACCCGATGATATAGCCGCCCGTCGGTCCGGCGATCACTCCGATTCCCCCGCTGAATTCGGCAAAGACCGGCAGCCCGGCAGCCCCAAGAAGAATGTAAACCGTCTGGCTGACCAGTCCCCCGGCGGCGCCGAGGATGCCGCCCGCCAGAAAAACGGACAGCGTCGCAAGATTGATCGGCACGGGGCCGACCGGCACGGCAAACTGTGAGAGCACGGCCGTCAGCGCCGCGAACATCGCGCAGGCAGTCAGCTCGAAAGTTGTCTTCTTTTTCATTCAGATCTCTCCTTTTCTAATAGTATAAGGATTTCCGCCTTAATTGTCAACCATATTAATTATTTTAGTTAACAATAATTGCAAGAATCAACGTACTGCCGCTTATTTTGCCTGAACCTCACCGTCGCCGCCGTGGGATGATTCCATAAAAAATCCGCCGCGGAAATTTCCGCGGCGGTTTCGTGCATCCCCGAATCAATTAAATTTCGCGCCCCACGGCGCGGGCCACCTCCGCCGCTTTGTGAAACAGCGACGCGTAAGCGTCCACCGTAAGCTGCTGGGCGGCGTCGCTCAACGCCTGCTTCGGGTTCGGGTGAACCTCAACAATTAACCCGTCGGCGCCCGCCGCGACTCCCGCGAGCGCGAGCGGCTCCACATAAGCGGCTTTCCCCGCCGCGTGGGACGGGTCTACTATAATAGGAAGGCTGCTGCGCTCCCTGACGACCGGAACGGCGGAAACATCAAGCGTATTGCGGGTCGCCGTTTCGAACGTGCGGATGCCTCGCTCGCACAGGACGACGCCGCAGTTGCCCTCGCTCATAATGTACTCGGCGGCGTCCAGCCATTCCTCGACGGTGGAGGCAATGCCGCGCTTGAGCAGCACCGGGACGCCGGTGCGCCCCACCTCCCGCAGAAGCCGGAAATTCTGCATATTGCGCGCGCCGATCTGGAACATGTCGCAGTACTGTTCCGCGAAAGCCAGCTGCTCGTGGTCGGTCACTTCGCTGACAACCGGCAGGCCGGTCTCATCCCCCGCCCGGCGAAGCATTTTCAGGCCCTCTTCCTCCGTTCCCTGAAACGAATAGGGGGATGTTCTCGGCTTGTACGCGCCTCCGCGCAGGAGCGCTGCGCCGACCGCCTTGACGCCTTCGGCGGCTTTCAGTATCTGTTCCTGGTTCTCCACCGCGCAGGGGCCCGCGATCATCACCACTTTCTTTGCGCCGAAGGTCACATTGCCGACCCGCACGGTTCTTCCCTCCGGGACCATGTCCCGGCTGGCGAGTTTATAAGAATGCATGATCGGGACGCATTTTTCGACCCCGTCCATCAATTCCAGATTTGCGTCGCTCAGCTTCGTCTTGTCACCCAGCACGCCGATAATGGTCGTCTGGCTGCCTGTGGAAAGATTCGCGCCCAGCCCGTATTCCTTCAGCAGCTGAATAATGTTTTCCACATGATCCCGCGTGCAGTTTTTCTTCATTACGATAATCAATTCTGGTGCCCCTTCCTGCCGTATCTTCTGATGCTATTTTACACTTTAAAGCGCCAAAATACAAGTGGCAAAACAGCCTCCATTTCGTATGGAAACGCGCGCTTTCTATACTATATATATAGACAGCGCATTTTTACCCGTTGAAACACTCCTGATCCCAAAAAAGCGCCCGGAAAACCCGGGCGCCCTCTTCTGTGAAATACCGTATGAAAGCTATGCCTTTTTTACGACGGGAATCCAAACCGCACTGTGATAATCCGGCGCATTCATGTCGCCCTTTTCATAGACCTCCAGCTCCGGCCCGTCCGCGTGCTCGTAGCCGCTGGAGGGAAACCATTCCGAAAAGATGCGCTTCCACACATCCTGAATCGCGCCCGGCATCGGGCCGACGGATTCGAACACCGCCCACGTCCGTTTCGGAACCGCAAGCGTTTCCATCCCGTCGGGGATTTGGCTTCCGTCGTGCTCCGCGGCGCAGTAATAGTCGAAATCGTCGGTCTGTTCGCTGAAATTTGTGCAAATGCCGAGCGCGCCGATGCTTTTGTCCGCCAAAGGCTGCAGATAGTCAAAGGTGCCGTCCTGAGAGCATTTGGCGCAAAACTGCGGGATCACCCGGTAATTTTCACCGTCCTTGCAGGACACCCTCAATTTTTTCCCGACAACGGTGAAAGCTTCTTTCTCAATCAGCTTATAATTCAAAACGCAGTCCCCTTTCAAGGTAATCTGGATCGAAAGCTTCCCGATGGACCTGAGATTTGCCCCCGGCGCGCGCGCAGCCGAGGGGGAGATGCCGTGAAAGCGCCGGAACGCCCGGGTAAACGCCTCCGGCGTGGAGTACCCGTACCGCAGCGCGACATCGATCACCTTCGCGCCGGACAATGACAATTCCTGACCCGCAAGCGTCAGCCTGCGCCGGCGCAGGTATTCGCCCACCGTTATTCCGGTCAGGATTTCGAACATCCTCATGAAGTGGAAGGGAGAGGAGCCCGCCTCCCGGGCGATTCGCGTGAAGTCCGCCGGTTCTGTCAGATGCTCTTCCATATAGTCGATCGCGCCGCGCATTCCCTGAATCCAGTCCATCCTGATTCCTCCGTCCGTGTTTTTATCATACCATGCCGGTGCCCCGTTTTCCTGTCTTTCCCTGCTTTTGTCAGACAAGATCCTGATTCAAACATGATAAAAAAAACAGCCACCCTATTGGGTGACTGCTTCTTATGTTGGCGCCACCTATTGTCCCGGGCCGTTACCAGCCAAGTATCTTCGGCGCAGATGAGCTTAACTTCCGTGTTCGGAATGGGAACGGGTGTACCCTCATCGCAATCGGTACCAACTTGTTTTCGTGTTTTGGCGACTTAGATATAATACCACGGTCTGCGACAAAATGCAAGCATAAATTGAAGATTACTCCGTTTTTTTTAAGCCGCCGGCACAAAAACGGGGATCAGCCGGTCAAATGGACCGATCAAATGCTCTGACTCGCGGAAAATCAATTTTCCCAGGATGACAGAAGATTCCGGCATCCGTAAAAAATACAAAGGGACGCGGCGATATTCCATGCGACGAGCGGCAGGGCCGCCAAAAGCGGCGCGGCGCCCGCGAATGAGGCCGCCTTCATGGCAAAGACCGCAATCAGCGTTCCGGCAATGCCGGGCGACATGACCAGGAGTAAAAGCATCATATACAGAACCATGGTGACGCCGCGGTTCGGCACGCTGCCCA
This sequence comes from Caproicibacter fermentans, assembly GCF_009746625.1. Taxonomy (GTDB): domain Bacteria; phylum Bacillota; class Clostridia; order Oscillospirales; family Acutalibacteraceae; genus Caproicibacter; species Caproicibacter fermentans. The sequence continues at coordinate 4,278 of NZ_VWXL01000084.1, read as the reverse complement.
GGGCCCGCCTGCCCAGAACGCCCCCCGCGGTAAACAGGAATCCGAACGCCGCGTAACTCAGGGCGCAGGCCAGCGCCGAGAAAGGATTCGCGCGGAGAACGGCGCAGAGAACCGCAAAAACGATGAATCCGTCCACGGCGGGCTTCATCACCGTGGAAAGGCCGGCCCAGAACAGCTTGCGGAACGGGTCTTCCGGCACCAGATACAGATACGGTTTTTCCAGTTCGCGGGACCAGTCTCCCGATGCGTTCTGGAAAAACAGGATATAAACGCTCAGGCCGCAGCCGGAAAGAAGCATCGCGTCCGCCGTCGCGGGGTCCGCCTTGCCGCTGCCGATCAGCGCCATGATTCCCGCCACACCGAGATTGACCAGCAGGAGAAGCAGAGTGGAACCGCCGACCAGCGCAAACCGGCTGCTTCTTCTCGCCTCGCAGAGATGCTTGTAGAAAAACGCGCTTGCGCCCCAGCCATTGCCGATTCCGGTACTTCCGACCTTTTTGCCCCTGCCGACGTTGATTCCGCGCTTTTCTTTCGCGGCGCGGCGCAGCTCAAAGGTTTTTTCGGCGTTGCTCAAAACGTCCTCGTAATAATCCGCGTCGATTTTCAAAAGGAAAAAAATCACCAGCGCGAGGAAAATCGCGGTCAGCGCGGCATATAGCGCCGCAGCGCTCAAATTTCCGGCCATCACGGCAAACACGGCGCCCCTCGCCCAGCCGACAACGGGGAGATTGTCCAGAACCGGAGACGCCGCCGCCTTGATAACCGCCGTCAGGCTCAGGCCCGTCCTTGCCTGAAACAGCACATACATCGCAGCCAGAAGCGGAACCGCCAGAATTCCCGCCTTGATTGCCGCGCGTTGGGACGGCCCCCGGTTCGCGACGCAGTACAGCAGCAGCGACAGCGCCTGCACAACGACCAGAAACAGCGCAGTTCCCAGAATCAGCGTGACAACGTCCGCGGCGGTGATCCCGAAGCTGTCAATCAGCATCCCGCTGTAAAACAGCAGGAAGGCGAAACCGGCGAACGTCTTGCCCGTCTGCCGCACAAGACCGTAAGCGAGAATCGTTTTCGGCGAAACCGGAGACACGAAAAGAAGGTTCACATCCGGCAGGCGGAACAGCGAGGAGCCGGATTCCAGCGAGGCCAGCGCGGTGATCGTCCCCAGCGCGAGAAGCCAGACGAGAAAGCCGCTTTGCAAAATTGCCGGGTCAAGCCGCCCCTGTGAATTCGACGGCATGTCCAGAAGCATCCAGACAATCAGCGCCGCGGAGGCCAGAACCGCGATCAGACGCGCCGGCCGCCGCACCAGCTTGACAGCCGAATTTTTCAGCTGCTTACGCGCTATGTACAGAATCGCTTCCAAGTTCCTCCCCCTTCCCTTCCGTAATCGAGAAGAACAGCTGCTCCAGGCTTTCGCCGCCGGTCTCCATTTCGCGGCGCGTCCGTTCCGCGGCGATTTTTCCGTTCATCATAATCAGCGCCCGGTCCCAAACCTGCCGAACGGTGTCGAGCATGTGGGTGCTGACCAGCACGGAACAGCCGCGTGCGCGCAGCTCTTCCATCATTTCCCGCAGTTCCTTGATGGCGTGCGGGTCAAGCCCGACCAGCGGCTCGTCCAGCAGGACGGCTTTCGGCTCCGGCAGCAGCGCGCAGCAGATACTCAGCTTCTGCTGCATCCCTTTCGAAAGCTCGCCGCCCAGCTTTTTCTGCTTGTCCTCCAGCTCCAACCGCTCCAAGAGGACGTCGGCTTTTTTCTGCCAGTCCTCCACACGGTAGGCCCGCGCGATAAACTCCAAATGCTCCCGCACCGTCAGGGACTCCATCGGCGCCGGGATTTCCGGGATATAGCCGAAAAGCCGTTTCGCCTCCACGCTTTTATTGGGATGCCCGCAGACCGTTACGCTGCCCTGAAACCGCAGCAGTCCGGCGATGCACTTGATCGCGGTCGATTTGCCCGCCCCGTTCGGCCCGGCAAGAACCGCGACCTCTCCGTCCTGCACGCGAAAGCTCAAGTCGTCATTCGCAAGCAGCTTGCGGTATTTTTTTGTCAGATGTTGTATTTCAAGCATAGCTTCTCCTGTATTTCCTTCGTTTTCCCTTGTTCCTTCTATTTAAAAAATCACGCGGTACCGCATCATAAAGACGCCGAAAAACAGCATCACCAGAATCATCAGCAGGATCCCCGCGGCAATCACCGCGATTCCGCCGATCATTTCCTTTCTGGCCCGGGACGCAAGCACCTGAGCGTACGGGTTCGCCTCAGCCGCCGCGGGATTTTTTTCTCCGCATTTCGGGCAGCAGAAATCGGAAGCGTCGTGCGGATACCCGCAGTTGGCGCACCGGACCAGCCTGCGGCCTGAGCCGCGCACGCAGAGATAGATAATCCCCGGAATGATGCCGAGGAATCCGACCGCAAGGCCCCAGATCACCGCGTCCGGATTCCCCTGTGACTGCGCGTCGTGATAAGCGGCAAGGCCGAATAAAACGTGCTCCGCCACAAAGAGCAGGCTGACAAACAGCATCATTGTCATTGCGATCAGACTAATTCCGGAGCTAACGACCATAAAGAGTCCTCCTAAATATTATATTAATACAATAATACAATGGTTTTTGACTGCTGTCAAGAACGTTCCCGTTTGCTTATCCTAATCATACTGTATTTTCTTATCTTTTTCAAACCCAATATGAGACATGCAAAATCTAGCATTTTTTCCGAATAACTTTTTCCTGTTTTCTCCCAATGATTTCCGATTCCACAAGAGCAATAATTCAGATCAGCTTAGAATCGATCATAAATTCCTAGTAAGGAGGGAACCGGCATGACGCCGCCCGCCTGATTAAAGTTCGGCCTCAGCGAGCGCAGAGTTGTCCGGTCGGGCGGCAATTTTGCAGAAAGGCATCTCCCGGTTCCGCCTGAATCAGGATCCCTTTCAATAGATGAAAAAGCGGGGACGTGATGCCTCCGCTTTCTTTTTGTCTGCTCCTGCACCCAAAAAGTAAGTCTCAGTGGGGCGGCCGCCGGATAGCATTACGATTCGTATTTATATTATTATTTATTACTATTTGTTTATATGCTTCTCAGGGCTTTTCCCTGCTCTCGTGCTGACGATAGATTCAAGGTCTCTTCCCGTCTGTTTCCCCGTTTTGCAAAAGCGGCAAGCCGTGGATTCAAAGAACTGATGGAAGCCTTTCCGCAACATAGAATCGTCGGTCCGCTCCGCCGGAAGGTCATAAAAATACTTTCCGGTCTCCGGGTCTATTGAAAGGCTGTCGAGCGGAAATCCCTTGACCCGCTTTGGATGCGGCTGTGAGGTCATCAGAAAAGATTTTCCGGATAACTGCTTCGCCATGCTTTCATAGAGATGCGACTCATTGAATACAAAGCAAACCGCGTTCCGGTACGTTGCCCTGATTCTGCCGTAGCGAAGCGCCAAGCCACTGTAATACGCAATCATTTCGTCGTCGCTGAGCTGCATGCCGTTCACCCTTCTGACATGAACCCCCGGCTGCAGATCATCGGGCAGGCCTTCAAAATAGAGTCCGGAGTCGCAGGAAAAGACCGGCCTGTGAAAAAGCTTATAATACGCCGTCGCTTTTATGCGGGCGTTCTCCAGCGGCGAGTCACCCGTTTCTACAATTTCCGGAACCAATACACCGAGCTCTTTGAGTCCGACAATTTTCAGGTCCAAATCAGCCAATGCGCGTCTCATGAGAGCAAGTTTGGCCTGATTTCCCGTCCCGTAAAGCAATTCCATGCCGCATCCCTCCCGTTCCGGAATCCTTGATCCTGACCTAAGCCCCTGCCTACCGCACATAAAAAGAGGCGATTGAATACAGTTCAACGCATAAGTTAACCCGAGGCGGGAGGGGGCTGCGCCTCAAGGCCCGGGGCTTTCTTACGCGTCTAAAATCGGTCCCCATCGCGTTTCATGGAAGCCGCCTATGCTGCTCTGAAACCGAATTATCAGAATAATCAGCTTGCGTTTTTTGCTCCCTGCCAAAGTTTTTTGATTCCCGTCAATGCCTGAAATTTTCGTATGACAATGAAAAAGACCTGCCTTAACGGCAGGTCTTCCATTTCCGGACACTGGGCACAAAGGGTACCCTCAAAACTGAACAAAACTGGAAGCAGAAAAAGGGAAATGAAGGGTCGAACCAAAAATATGGTCAAGCCCTCGGCCTATTAGTACTGCCAAGCTGAACACGTTACCGTGCTTACACACGCAGCCTATCAACCTTGTAGTCTTCAAGGGGCCTTACCAGCTTATGCTGTGGGAT
>NZ_VWXL01000083.1 GCF_009746625.1 Caproicibacter fermentans | reverse complement strand
TCATATTCCTGTTTGGTATCAGCTTAAACGCTATGACCGGCTGCGTCTATGGGAGCCTGTTGCGCGGGGAGTGGTTGTCCTCTCGTACCGTTCCATTCCCTTAGTGTAATTATACTAGGGCGCACTTATTACGCCCCCTGCAATTTCATTTTTGAAAAAAATAGCAGCGGCTTTGATTTTATTTCAAAACCGCTGCTTGGCTCTACTTATGCAATTACAGCACAACGAAACATCTGCCATAAAGGTGGAACGTCATAAGGAAGTGTAAGAACACAATTTGCAACTGTCAAAAATCGAAAAGGAAAGCCTATTATTTATGGCGATTTACCGTTCCCATCATCATGCAGAATGCAGATGATGGGAATTTTTTATACTCAATTAGACCATAGTTTCACGTATTCCTGCTTACTGAGGCAATGAAAAAGTTATATCAACAACAATCGACATTATTCGACTGTTGCACATTAGCTTTGTTGCTGTCTTTATATGTGAATGAAAATATTGATTCGTCACGAGCATTAATCCAATGATATCTGAATTTAAAACTACAGATATCTAAATTTATCACTTTGCCAAACGAGATGTGCGGAAAGCGTGGTTTTATGACTGCGTTTTCCGCCTTTTAAGCGGGTGACCAAGAATGATGAAAAATTAATTAGAAGCGTTTACAAATATTGGAATTCCACCTCTTTATCAGTTGAAAGGTGGGATATCCAATGACTGCGGATTTGATTACTCAATCCCATAGCGGTGACGCTGATGCTACCATTGCTCTGATCAATAAATTCAACCCGTTGATAAAGAAATATGCTTATCAGCTGCATGAGGATGACGCTTACGATGATCTCCTGGTCGATTTTGTTCAACTAATTCATGACATTGACCTTGAAAAAATACATAATCAGTGCGATGGGTGCCTGGTGTCGTATATCGGCAGAGCAATGAAATGTGCCTTTATTAAGAAGTCCAAGCAAAAAAAGTCATTGCAAGATATCGTTTTAGCCTCGGAACTAGAGGATGATCAAATTTACCATATTGAATCTTTATTGTCCCAAAGGGATAGCTATTTTGAACAAGAATTGCCCGGTATCGAATCCATTTTGACAAAACCGGAAGCTTCAGTAATACGAATGATCTATATCAATGGTCATTCGGCTTGTGAAGCTGCACAACGACTTGGCACTTCCAGACAAGCTGTCAACCAGATGAAAAACCGTGCGCTCAAGAAGTTGAAAATGCAGCTAATGGACAAGCCTTGAGCGGAGGTGATGACAATGGAAAAGGTTTTAGACGACTATAAAATTGCTCTCGCCTGTATGGGCGGCGTTCTGGGATGGTTGTTTGGTGGCTTTGATTCTCTGATTTACGCGCTGATCGCATTTGTTGCACTTGATTATGTCACGGGGGTTTTGTTGGCCATCCGAGAAAAGAAAGTCTCCAGTGAAATCGGATTTCACGGCATATGCAAAAAAGTCATGATTTTTGTACTTGTCACACTGGGACATGTGATCGACCAATATGTTATCGGCTCAGGCAGTTCTCTTCGTACAATGCTGATCATGTTTTACTTATCCAATGAAGGAATCAGCATCATAGAAAATGCAAGTGAGATGGGCATCCCGATCCCCGATAAGCTAAAAGATGTTTTACAGCAGCTCAGTAAAAAAAATGATGAAAAAAAGTAAACCTTCATTTTAAGGGTTTACTTTTTCTTTGCCAGCCTCTCCTTAATAAATAGACTTGCAAGTCAAAAATTTATAAAGAGGATTTTATTATGGCTACATTATCAGGAACAGTGAGTAAACTTTCATCCGGAGCGAGAGGGGCAGATACGGCTACAAAGCTAACCGCAACATCTGCAGCAAAACTTAAAAACGCGGGATGCGCATTTGCAATACGATATGTCTCTCGATCCACACCGGAACCCAGTGGCGATCTCACGAACAGCGAGGCAATCAACATTTTAAACGCCGGATTGGCGTTGATGGTGGTTCAGCATGTGAGAAATTCGGGTTGGTCTCCTTCCGCTTCTCTCGGTTCAAGCGACGGCGCCGCCTGCGTCACAAACTGCAAGAGTGTCGGGCTCCTCACAGGGTCATCGGTGTGGTGTGATCTGGAAGGAGTCAGCACCTCCGCCAACGCGCAAAGTATCATTGACTACTGCAACAACTGGGAAAAAGCTGTTACAAACGCGGGTTATAAAGCGGGGCTTTATGTGGGAGCAAACTGTGGTCTAACAGGGCATCAGTTATATCTGAATCTTACATTTAAGTATTATTGGAAATCCATGAGTAATGTTCCATCGGTGGAAAACACGGGTTATCAGATGGTACAGTCTGCAACGAAGGAAATATCATGGACGGAAAACGGAAAAACAGTTACGTTGGAGTACGATCCAGATACTGTACAGACCGATGGACACGGGAATACTCCATACGCGCTGGTTCCAGGCAACGCTTCTTTTACTTGTGACACTCATTCGACGGTCACCATTCAGCGTGGAAAGAAATACACTGCGCGAATCACCTGCTCGCAATATCCTAAAGTAATTGCCGGTACAGGTGGCATTGTCTCGATTAGCATGGCAAGCCAGTCTGGAAATGACTATTATTTTGCTTTTACTGGAACGCAAGCGGGCTCTACCGGAATCTACATCAATAACAGCAGTTCAGCGGTTTTCGTTTGCAAAGTTGTCTAATATATCGCTGAACTCAACAAAGTCTGGACATCAAATTTGCCCAGACTTTGTTTTTTCATGCAATAACAGGGCAGAGAATGTATGCGTTTTTTCCTTCTACGCCGTTCACACCTTTCATTTGGCTTTCATAGCCACTGCGATTTTTAAGGCCGTCATGGGGTCCCGACCGCTGATTTGATACACAGTTTGATTGTCCTGCCATTGGACGGTTGTATCTTCGGATGTATTCCAATTGGAAATTTTAATTACGCCGATTTTCTGCGGAGCGGGCAACATGTTTTTATCCAGATACGTGACGATATCTTTAGCCAATTGTCTACTGTCCGGATAATCTTTGGTTTGAAAGGTTGAATCACTGGGAAAGTCAAGGTAAATATACCAGCGTCCTTCATTCCAAAGTAACTGTTGATGACCTAACCCTGCCTGTTCAGCAGCCTTGATACGATGGCCCAAATCCACAAATTCATCATAGTCGGCGGCGTTGATCTGTACATAATCCGAAATGCTTGCTTTGGCGCTGGCAGTGCCTTTGTACTTGATTCCTTCCAGTGTCGCGATAAGCGTTCCTTTAGAAACCGACGGCGAATTGATTTTCGCGGTTTTGGTTGTTTCATAAAAGTTGACTTTGTAATTCAACGTTTGAGAAACCGTGGTCGCCGTTAAATATCGGTTCTTTTCCACTGGAATGTTTGTCGGCAGCATTAGAGGAACCTTCGTATTCAAGGCACCGCTGATTTGTTTTAATACATCCTCCTGTTGGGTTGAAGGAGTGCTTTCAGCCTTTGAGCTCGGATTTTCAGACGATGTGCTCGAAACATCTGTTGGAGCACTGCCTACGGCTTGAGAACTGGGATCTGATGATGTTGGCGCAGGAGAAGACGATTCCTGTATCATCAGTGAAGGAGTACTGCTATCTGAACTTGGACTGGAACTGTTCCCTGAATTCGTTGAATTGCACGCAACTACCGAAAAAGGAATAGCTAAACAAAATATTAAAGCAACTAATTTTTGATGTTTCATATATTAGTCTCCTCATCAATGTTTACGTTTGTAAAACAAACTTCTCTTTTATAAAGTGTAGGATGTGAATTCACAAAACCGATTTTTACTGGTCGACAAGTAAAAATCACAATTAAAATTTGAAAGGAAGATTTTTATGTCTTACAAATCTGTTATTGATTCATTCCACGTAGAAACAAATGCGAAGTATCAACCGACATCATCCGCAACGTATTGCAATATTTTCGCACAGGATGTCATGCGGGCGATGAAAGAACCACTCCCTTCTGGCACGTGCAGCACGATGCTGAGGGCCCTTCAGGCAAATAAATACCCAAACTGGAAGCCAGTATCAGCTAATGTAGCGCAAAGCCGCGCTAATGCGGGTTATGGAACAATCGGTATTACCAGTGACCATATAGTCGTTATCTATCCTCACGGTAATACCGCGAGTAGCGTTTCTGATCTCTATATGTCTATGGCCGGGTATAAGTGTTTCAATGATACGCGTATCACATATGCTTGGAAATCCTCAGTTCTTTCCACGGTCAAATTCTATTCCTATTACTCAGCGGATAACGTTTCTTTTACTTGTGATACTCATTCCACAGTAACCATCAAAAAAGGCAATAAGTATCAAGCACGTATTACCTGTTCGCAGTATCCGACGGTCGTAGCTGGCACAGGCGGCATTGTTTCAATTAGCCTTGCAAGCCAGTCGGGAGATAACTATTACTTTGCTTTCACCGGAATTAATACCGGGTCTACTGGAATCTATATCAACAAGAGTTCCACAGTCGTTTTTGTCTGCAAAGTTGTTTGAGAAAAATAGCGGCAAAAACAGAAAGGGAGCTTGGGCAATCGCCTAAGCCCCTTTTCTCTGTTCTTGTGGGTACCTGCCTCACATAATTTTTCAGCTTGACTTTGGAATTCCAACCATATCATGAGTTCTTGATCAACGTAATCTTGTTTTTATTCAGATCTAATTTATAGCAATGAATGAAATTGGAAGAATTTTCGCCCTGTTCTTTCAGTTGAGTTAATGTGTAAAGAATATAACCATCTTTATACTCTGCAACGATTTTGGAATTTGCACTTAATGCGTCCATCGAATCCGTATCGCATACTTTTGATTTTTCAGAACCGTCCAGTCTGACTCTTTCAATTGTGCTCAAATCGGCGAGATAATACACCCATTCTCCTGCAACACACGGTGCCAGCACCGTGTCATCTACAATGATTTTATCTTCCGTTCCGTCTTCCTTTTTGATATGAAGCTTATAGCTGTCCTTATTGGTAGTATATGCGACCCATTTGCTGTTATCTTTGGTTTTTGAAGATGTGTTTTCTAGAATTGCATTTTCGGAGCTAGCAGGTTGGCTGGAACTCGATTCAAGGACTTTGCTTTGTGCAGATGATGAAGGTTCGGAAGATTGAACGTTAGATGTTGAGCTGTTATCAGAATTGACTGCACCACTTGGTGCACTGCAGCCCGTTACTAATACCAACAGCGCAGATAAACAAATAAATACTAAATTTCTGGATTTCATTAAAAATACCCCCTGCGTATTTTTTATGGCATGTTCGTACCATATTGGAATTGTTCAATAAGTTGCTGTAGAAGAATATGCGGTTTGGGTTTCCAGCAAAGCACCCGAGGCGCTATAAACTTTGGCGGTACAGCTTACCCGATATTTACCGCTGCTCACATAATATGAGTTGACAATTCTGGCCGGTGTGTTTCCACGGGCGGATATGGACCAGCCCTTTACATTCGACCATCCTCCATTTGCATACCTTTGAAGCTGAACCGACAATACTACTGTATTTGATCTGTTATAAAGTGTGGCGCTTCCCGTACAGTTCGCTTTACCTGACGAATTGATGGATAATCCCGCATTCAGGGCTGAGATATTAACATAATCCAAGTGAATTTGGTTTGAGCTGTTTCCAACAGCGGATTGATTCGCGGCAAAGGCCGGCAAAGACATAGATACCGCTAATACGAGCGACAAGATTACACTGACAAACCTTTTCATAACAAACTTCTCTCCTTCGTTTTATTCTACCGTTTTAATAAGACAACAAAGAGACAATTGTGCAACAGCATTTATTGAATAAATTTTACGTTTTGTGCAATTTTCATTGTTCTAGCCTCATTCTCGGTAGATTGTATGGTGAAAATATTACGGTCCATTTTCCAAACAATTGTTGTCAACGAATTCTTTATGATTAAAGTACCCTTATTTCCGTTCACAGAAACTGTTTTTACTACAGCAGCATTTTCTGTATCAACCTGCAAATTATTGGATGAGTCATATTCTGTAAAATACACGTAGGCGTTTTTATTTTTGGGGTTACTGTAGGTAATCTCTTTCAGCGGTTCCGTATAGGTAAGACTATCAACTTCATATCCCACCGGGATGTATGTCGGCAAATAAGTGTTCGTCCAGTTGACCGTCAGCTTTTCACCGTTTGACCCGGCTGCGTTGTCTTTAATCTGGAAAGAAGTATATTCCGACTGGATATCAATTAGAAAATTCATCACTTTGACCCGAAATGCCTGTGCGGTTACCATAGCCGTGGAAAATGTGAGGATCAGTACGAGGAAGAAGATCGCCGCCTTATTGATGATGCTGTGAAAAATCCGTTTTCTTTTCGGCGCGTTGCTTTTCTTTCTGTATGTTGCCAGCTTCTGTTCAAACCTTTTAATTACTTCGGCGGATGGCTGGTTTGATGAGTCGCCCTGCAGCGCAGCTTTTTTTCCCAGCAGTAATTTTCCTTCCTTCTCCGCAGCGCTGTACATGACCAGGCGGAAAAGGCTGTCTTCATATTCCTCATACAGTTTTTCCCGAACATCAGTGTTAAGACTAGCCATTTCGGTTTTCCCCCTGTTCCATCAGCTTTTTCGCAGCTCGTCTGGCCCTTGTCAGATATTCCCGGACACTGCTCGGGTTTATTGATAGATCTTCCGCAATCTCGGAGTCGGTTTTCTCAAGTATGTATTTGAAATACAAAATGTCTTTTTCCCGGTCCGGAAGCTTTAGCACCGCGTCCGACAAAGATTCCAACTCTTCGCGGTGAAAATACGATTCTTCCAAAGTGTCTTCTGGAATCATCAATTCGTCTGATACGTCGGCTTCCTCTCCGTAAAATGTGTGCTTTTGCTGAACATCCCGATGCTTGATGAAGTTGATTGCCACACTCTTAGCAGTATAGACAACATAGGTGGCGGTTTTGCAACAATCAAATGTACGAAGCAAGGGGATTTTTTCGATCAGCTTGATAAAGGTATCTTCTACCAGATCATCAATATCGTTTTCGCAGCGCATCACTTTATAAACCGTGCTGCGGACAAGTGCGTAATAATCCTGATACAGATTCAGCATAAATGCTTTATCATCGTCATCTTCTATTGCGGCCATTATTATCGATATCATTGCATCAACTCCTCATAGTTTTTTTTAAGAAATTCTTATGAGTTCATTTTAGCAGAATTATTCTGTTTTGTGAAATTTAAGGTCAGTTGGTTCTATTCCAGCCACTCTTTAAATTCCTCCAGCGAAATCTTCCCATTGGCGCACTGTTCCCGCATTTTCCTCGCCTGTTCCGACCATTCGTAAAAGGCTTCCTGCGTGATTTTTCCGTACTTGATCCATGCAAATCGCTTCTTGTAGGCTTTGCTGTACGCCTTGAATGCCGGATTTTCCGCCTTTTTCTTTTCCCAAACCCGCAGCGCGCCGATTTCCTTGCAGGTGCGTCCAGCGCTGTCAAACGGCCTGTCGCAGTATTCCGTATTAATGTGCCCGGTCAGAGGAAAGTACTTCCCGCAGTTTTTGCAGACGCGGAACGACAGTTCCCGCATGATGCATTCCCGGATAAAGTAGTCGATAATCTCGTAAATATCTTTGGGGTACAGCACTTCGGTAAAGGTTTTCCGGTCAACCCGTTCAAAGCGCACGGCCAGCGGCTGAAAAGGGAATATCGCAAGGCTGTTCGCGCTTTTCCCTTCATAATAATCCGCCATCTTTTTCTGAACCGACTCTTTGGGTGACAGAACGTCCAGAACGTTTTCCCATAGGCGCTTCACTTGATCCTGTATGGTAACGATCTCGGACGGGATGTGCGTCAGTTTTTTGTAGGGCAGCAGATCAATCACGTTTTCAAATTTCTTATCTTCCGCCTGTTCAAGACGGTCCAGCCAGTCAAGGCGGACAAGTTCAAAATAAATGTGCTTCTTTGCGACAGCGTCCAGTCCCTTGCGGATTTCATCGGCAAGCCGCGCGTCCTTTTCCGAATACAGTTGACGGAGATCGGCTCCCATTTTCTCAAACAGATTTCCGTATGACGTAATATCCAGATACAACAAATCCATCAGGCTTTGCGAAAACGCAAAGCCCTTTTTCATTGCTTTCTGTCCGTTCTCATATTCAAAATATTCCTTTTCCCCGGATATGTAAACCTTAAAGCTATATGCCATTCCTGTCACCTCAATATAGATTATGGACTTATTGTAAATATATTATACATAGGTATTGACAAGAATGCAAGACGGGATTAAGATACTATTGTAGACTACAGAATATATTTATTGTAATAGTCTATTAGCAGCCAAGGAAGGAGGCTTCTGAAAATTGAATAGCATATCCGGGAAGAGATACAAAAGCCTTGCAAACAGTTACGCTAAGACCCCGCGAGGGCGAGCGAGCCAGTCCGAAAGGATTGATACCTGCAAGGCCGGGCAATACGCGGCGGCTTCCGCGGAGCGGGGCGTCAGGCGCAGGAACGATAACCGGATATACGCAGAAAAAGGCCGCAAAACCACGGCAATGGCTTTGCGGTCCGGAAGAAAAGGAATTCACTTTATCACCAGTATAGCAGCGGAGCTGGGGAAACGCAGGCCTTTCCCGTGCGGAAAACGAAAAGGCGTTGCGAAAACCGGGAGCCGCGCGATACTACCCCCGAAGGGGTAGGCCAGCATATTGTTTGTATTGACGGGGCGCTGCCCCGCAATCCAAACATGCTGGCCGGGGCCGCCAACCCCCGGACCCCCGAAGGACGTTCCCCTAACCCCTAAAGGGGAGAAAGGAAAGCGAATGCGCAAGGAAAAAATGTTTGCTATGCGGATGAGCCTGCCAGATTACGAACGCATCCGCCGCAAGGCGGAACAGGCGGACATGAGCATGACGGGGTTCCTCACCTCGTCGGCGTTAGGGAAATCCATCGTAGTGGTAGACGGGTTGGACAAGGCTACCGCCGAGCTGAAAGCCATCGGGCGCAATTTGAACCAGATCACGACCCTGTGCAACATGGGGAAAATCCGATGTCCCGACCTGAACAAAGTGCAGCAGGGCTTCGGTGCGGTTTTCGATTCCCTGTACGACCTGATGGACCGGGGCTGATCAATGGCGATTGTTTACGCGGTCAAGGAGAAAACACAGAGCAAAACAGCCATGTCCAAAGTCATGCGGTATGTGTCGCAGGACAAAAAAACCATGTTCGAGGACGAGCAGAGAAACACAATCAAGCTGGTTTCAGGGCAGAACTGCTGCGGAGCGACCGCCTTTCAGGAGTTCATGGCAACCAAGCGCCGGTATCAGAAAGAAAAAGGCGTGTATTTCTATCAGTACGTGCAGTCCTTCAAACCGGGAACACCAGTCACACCGCAGGAAATCCATCAGATGGGTGTGGAGCTTGCGAAATATTTTGACGGCTACGAGGTCCAGATCGCCACGCACATCGACCGCGACCACTGGCACAACCATCTGGTGGTGAATTCGGTAAGCTGTGAAACCGGCCTGAAATTGCAGTTCAACGAAAAGAATCTGGAGCAGTTCCGTACCCTCTCCGACCAAATCTGTCAGGCGCATGGGCTGGAAGTGTTAAAGCCGTATCGGAAACCGGAACACAGGCCGATGCTTGCGGGCGAATACCGGGCGGCGGCGCGGGGCAGCAGCTTCAAATTTCGGCTGATGGCGGCAATCGATCAGGCCATGAAGCAAAGCCGCACCAGAGCCGATTTCATCGCTTGTATGGAACGGATGGGCTACAAGGTGAAATGGGAGCCGCATTACAAATACATCACCTACACGACCCCCGAGGGTCAGCGGTGCAGGGACAACCGGCTCCATGAACAGAAATATCTCAAATCGGAAATGGAGGAATATTTCAATGCCGGACTTCGAGAAACTCAAGCAGCTCAATCAACCGGAGAGCGCCTTGCCCGAACCGCCAAAGCAGACGGTCACGGTGCCGTATCTGCCGCAGGTCAGCGCGATTCCGACCGACCAGTGGAACACCATGCTGAAGGGCCAGCAGACGACCGTACAGCGACTTCAGGATCTGTCGGCCTACGTCGCGGTTCTGCCGAGTGTGGACGACGTGAACAAAATGATGGAGAACTATTACCAGAACGTTTACTATCAGCAGACCGAGAATTTGAAGGATACGGTCCGGCAGGAGAGCCGGACGATTACGGAATCGGTGAATACGGGGATGGAGAAGACGAGGAATACGACGGACCAGACGATGCGGAATACTCTGTACCAATGGGAGACAAAGCTGGTGCACCGGGATATGTCCCCGCTCAAAATCAAGACGAAATGGGCGGGAATCGGGGCGTTCCTCTTGGCGATGTTCTTGCTCTTGCTAAAGCTGTTGAAGATCTGGTGAATCCGTATGACCCGCAGCAGGAGCGAAAAAAGCCGAAACCTATTCATAAAAAACGGCACAAACGGAAGAAAAAACAGGTTCTTTCCGAAGACGAGGAACAGGGACTGAGCATGTAAAGGGGGAGTTTTGTGAAGTTCAATCATCAAAAGTTTGACTGGAAATGGCTTTTCGGACGCTTGAAATTTGCCCTGACCGACCGCAGCGGCGGGTGGAATGTGCCGCCTTCTCCGCCCCGAAAGCCGTTCCGGGAAATGAGGATTGGCGGCACGACCTACCGGATATCTTCTTTTTTCAAAACGGACGGCGGCAACGTGTTGGACAGAATTTCGCGCCTGATTGAAAAAGAAGCGGAAAAATCGGCGAATGGTCAGTAGATTGATGAGCCGGATGGGAGTATACTGTCCTTATAGATAATAGGCTCTTATCCGGTTTGACTGACAGAGAAACGGAGGGAAAAATGGCCATTCAGTCAAATCAGTTGGATGCGCTGTACTGCCGCCTCAGCCGCGACGATGAGCTTCAGGGGGAAAGCAACAGCATCCAAAACCAGAAGAAGATGCTCAAAAAATATGCGGACGACCATGGATTTACCAACTCTCGATTTTTCGTTGACGATGGAGTGAGCGGCACGACGTTCGACCGTCCTGGTTTCAAGGAAATGCTTGCTGAGATCGAAAAAGGAAACGTCCGCACAGTGATTACCAAAGACCTGTCCCGCCTCGGACGCGACTATCTGAGAACGGGAGAATATGTGGAAATCATCTTTCCACGGTATGACGTGCGGTACATTGCCATCAATGACGACGTGGACACCGACAAGGAAAACAACGAGTTCATGCCTCTAAAAAATTTATTTAACGAGTGGCACGCCAGAGACACCAGCAAGAAAATCCGCGCGGTCAACAAGGCGAAGGCGGAACGCGGGGAACGTCTTGCGACGAGAGCCCCCTACGGCTACCGCAAGGATTCGGACAATCCCAAGCAATTCGTTCCCGATGAAGTGACCGCGCCGGTTGTCAAGCGGATCTTCGACCTTTGCGCGTCGGGGATTGGCCCTACGCAGATTGCCAATCAGCTAAAGCGGGAACAGATAATGACTCCCAATGTGTATGAATTCCATCGTTCGGGGATGCGTTTTCCCCTTACTAATCTTGACGCGCCGTATAACTGGCGGGGCGATACCGTCGCTAAGATTCTGGAAAACGCGACCTATCTGGGATACACGGTCAACTGTAAATCGCGTCGGAAATCCTACAAGGACAAGCGGAAACTCAATGTCCCGAAGGAACAGCACCTTGTATTCAAAGGTACGCAGGAAGCGATTATCGACCTTGACACATGGGAGATCGTTCAACGGGTCCGGGAAGGGAAACGCAGGCCGACGCGCATGGGAACCATGGACAAATTCTCGGGATTGGTATTCTGCGCCGACTGCGGAAGCCGTCATTACTGCATCCGTGCCACCACGATGACGAGCGAACAAATCAACTATATTTGCGGAACCAGCCGCAAAAAGGGGAAGGAAGCCTGTACTACGCATTTCATCCGTGCCGCCGTTTTGGAACAGCTTGTGCTGGACGACATCCGCAGGGTAACGCGGTTCGCCAAGTCGCACGAGCAGGAATTCGTTCAAATGCTGATGGACAAAAGCGCCGCCGAATCCAGACGGGAACTGAATTCCAAGCGCAGAGAACTGGAAAAAGCAAAGCGCAGAATTGAGGAACTGGATCGGATTTTCCGGAAACTATACGAGGATAGGATCAATGGCATACTGACTGACCAAAGGTTTGAATCACTCTCACAGGGCTACGAGCAGGAGCAAAAAGAACTGACTGCCAAAACGGAGCAGTTGGAGCGGGAGATTCAGGAGAGCGGGGAGAAAGCCGTTCATGTGGATCGTTTCCTTGCCATTGTCCACAAGTATACGGATATTCGGGAACTGACTCCCGAATTACTCCGGGAATTCATCCAGCGGATTGAAGTCCACGAGCGAAGCGTCTACCGCAGCCCGAAAGCCACACAGCAGGTTGATATTTACTACAATTTCGTCGGGATGCTTCCGGAAGCGCCCGAAACAGAAGAATAGCGCGG
The DNA here is from genome assembly GCF_009746625.1 of Caproicibacter fermentans. Lineage (GTDB taxonomy): Bacteria > Bacillota > Clostridia > Oscillospirales > Acutalibacteraceae > Caproicibacter > Caproicibacter fermentans. The sequence continues at coordinate 7,909 of NZ_VWXL01000083.1, read as the reverse complement.
AAACCGCATGGTTTCTGCGCTATCTGGAACATAAGGAAGGAACTTCCTTATTACGCCCCGCCTAACTACGGTTTTTTTTATTTACCGTAGGGCAGATACTTTCTTGTATTCTACTAAGTATGTCTATTGCTTTTCTGCGTATAAACTCGTAATCCTTTTGCACATCATCGAAAAAGCGTGGACTTCTTCTTCTGTCAATGCTTCTTCAATTAGATTCATAATTTCATTTCCAAAATCTTCAACACGATTCAAAAACGCTTTCCCCTCTTTGGTAAGCACAATATTATAAGAGCGGCGGTCATTCATCTGCCTTTCTTGAATAATATACTTTTTTTCCAGCAAACGCTTTGTTACTTTTGAAATACCAGATTGCGAAATACCTCTCATTTCAGCAAGTTCTTTTGTGGTTTTTGCCCCATGCTTATTCAATGTGTCGAGTATATAGTATTGTGCCGTTGAAACGCCCTCAACATTGAACCGATTTGAATCTGATACAATCATGCATTGAAAAGGAACATAACTTTCCTCTAATTCTTTTATAGCCATTAAGCCAACCTCCTATTTTTTATCAATGTATTTTTTCAGGTGCTTTCCAGTTAAAGAATCTGGACAGTTGATTAAATCTTTAGGTAATCCTGTAAACATAATTTTACCACCATTCTGTCCTGCATAGGGGCCTATGTCGATAATCCAATCTGCTTGACAGATAATATCCAAATTATGTTCTATAACAATAAGTGTGGAATTTTGTTCTACAAGGCGATTCATTACATTAATCAACTGTTTTATATCAGCCATATGCAAACCTGTTGACGGTTCGTCCAAAACATAAATCTGACCCCTATTTTCAAGTTCGGAAGCAAGTTTAATTCGCTGTAATTCTCCACCCGAAAGCGTGCTTAATGGTTGTCCCAAAGAAACATAAGTGATACCAACGTCTGAAAGCCGTTTTAGTACCGCTACGATTTCTTTTTCCTGAAAAAATTCTAAAGCTTCTGTAACCGTCATTTTAAGAACATCGGCAATACTTTTTCCTCTTAGCTGATAGGCAAGCACTTCGTCCGTATAACGGTTTCCGTGACATTCCTCACAGACCGTAACAATTGTATCCATAAACGCCAAATCTGTATAAGTAACTCCTAGACCTTTGCAGGCAGGGCAAGCACCTTGTGAATTGAAACTGAATAGGGATGCGCTTACACCGTTCCTTTTTGCAAATAATTTTCTGATAATGTCAAAGATACCTGTAAAGGTAGCAATGTTGGAACGCTTTGACGCTTGAATTCCTTTCTGGTCAATAAAAACAGTTTCAGGATACAGCCGTGGCAATACTCCATTAATTAGCGTACTTTTTCCTGAACCGGCAACCCCGGTTACAACAGTCATTACTCCTTTGGGTATATTAACCGAAAGATTTTTCAAATTATGCATGGTTGCATTTTGAATAGAAAGCCAACCTTTCGGGGCGCGCGTATCTGGTTTTATTTTCGGGCTGTACGATAAATACTTTCCTGTGAGTGTACCCGCTGCTTTCAAACCTTGTAAATTCCCTTGATATACAACTTTACCCCCATCGGTTCCCGCACCCGGCCCCATGTCGATAATATGGTCTGCAATTTTTATCATGTCCGGGTCATGCTCTACAATCAGAACAGTGTTCCCCTTGTCACGCAACAACCTCATAAGTTCGTTAATCTTGCTTATGTCATGAGGGTGAAGCCCTATACTCGGTTCGTCAAAAATGTAAGTAAGGTCAGTCAAGCTGCTGCCAAGTTGGCTAACCATTTTAATTCTTTGAGACTCCCCGCCTGAAAGTGTAGATGTTTCTCTGCTTAAGTTTAAATAGCCTAGCCCAATAGATACCATGTGCTGAATCCGATTAACAAGTTCCGAAACAATTGTAGCGGCTATAGGAGCATGAACGGATTGAACAAAGTCCAAAAGCTCATTAATTTGCATATCTGAACATTCCGCGATATTTTTACCGTTTACTTTACAAGACAACACTTTATCATTTAAACGTGTTCCGTGACAGTGAGGACAGTCCTGTTTTACAACAAATCGTTCGATTTCATTTCCATATCTGACTTTTTCACCATCTTCTTTTTTTAAAAAACTCCGCTCAATGCGTGGAATTAGTCCCTCATACAAGGAGGTTTTATGCCATTCGGGTGTTGGATTTTTAACCTTAATTCCATCAGCGTAAAGTAACAGCTCCAATTCCTCGGCAGAGTAGTCTTTCAATTTTTTATTGTTATCAAAAAAGCTTGAATGAATATAGCGGGTTAATCGCCAACCGCCAGGTTCAAAAGTTGGAAATTGGATAGCTCCCTCATTTAAGGATTTATTTTTATCTAACAGTCTTTCAATATCAATGGTTTCAATTTTTCCTAAGCCCTCGCAATGTTCGCACATTCCAGCTGGGTTGTTGAATGAAAATACATCGGAATAACCTACAAATGGTTCCCCAATTCGGGAAAACAATAAACGTAATACAGAATAAATATCTGTAATTGTCCCAACCGTTGATCGGGCATTGCCCCCTAATCGTTTTTGATTGATAATAAAGGCTACGGACAAATTTTCGATACTGTCCACATCGGGCTTTCCGTAATGTGGCATACGGTGACGGATAAAGCTGGTGTAGGTTTCATTTAATTGTCTTTGCGATTCTGCCGCTATTGTATCAAATACCAAAGATGATTTTCCTGAACCGGAAACACCTGTAAAAACCGTAATTTCTTTTTTGGGTATCAGAACGTTTATGTTTTTTAGATTTCGTTCCCTTGCACCTGATACCTGAATATATTTATCAGACATACTTTTACCTCGCTATTTTTATATGACACTGTTAATATATGAGTGGGTTAACTATATTTTATCACGTTCTTTTTTATATTGCAATGATAAGAGCAAAATTTTTCTTGACATCACAGAAATGTACAAAAGTGAGTAGGCAATTATAGCAGGGGGAAACCCGCCGTTTTCTTGCGTTTATCAGCAAGTTTCCCATGAATGCTAACCGGCAAGCAATGCGAATGTCAATACATTCGCAGATTTTTGCATTTTGCCCTCCGGCCAAAACGCAAAAAATAATGCTTGTTGGGGCCAGCCCCAAACCCTTGCCACTTCGGGCCAACTTGGCCCGAAGTGGGCGCTCCGCGCTTTTGTTGCGTCATGTCGCTACCTCTCCATTTCCTTATTTTTTTGTGCGTCCGTCAGACCGAGCAAATGGTCAATATTTGCTTTCGCCGTGATAAGCTCCTGCATGTCTTTTCTAACCGCCCGGTATTCACCGTAGGTGGCTTTTTTCTTTGCCGTCAGCTTTTGATATTCGGTTTTCAGCGCGTCCATCTTCGGGAGCTTCGCCCCGGATAACAAGCGCCGGAAAGTGTCCTGCGCCGCCCGGTACAATGTAATATCAGCCTCATGCTCCGCAAGGTATTTCTTGCTGTACTTTGCGGCCTTGTACCCATCGAACACAGACCGGGTTTTAGCGTAATCCACCACCGCTGCCTTTAGCTCTGTATTGACTTTCATAGCGGCCTCGGTGGATTTTATGCTGTCGGAAAGGGTGTGGAAACGGTCTGCGGCCTGCGCCGTCCTTTCCGCAAGCTGCTCATATTCCAGCAGATCGTTTTCCTGCAAATATTGAAGCGTAGCCGCCATTTGTTTCAGGTTGAACACCTTGGCCCAACGCTCATAGGCCGGGCCTTTTCCGACCCTCATGCGGGTTGAATATCTATTATCAGGTTGACCTTACGCGTTGGTTTGCTCCGGCTCTCCGGCAAGACGGCGCGGCCCTCAATGATAGCCTGTATATCCTCCTGCCCGTAACCTTCGCCAAGCGTGGAGGCCCGGAGCCGGGTAAACCGTTCCTGCTCCTCGGCCCGGAAGCTGATAGCGCCGCCGCGTCCCTGTTTTACTTCGTAGCCGGCAGCGGCCATAGCCTGTAAGAAAGCGGCCATGTCCGGCGGCTTTTCGGCAAGGCCAGCGTCGATCTGCGTCTTTAGTTTTTCCTGCCAGGACAACGGTTTTCCGTCGCCAAGCCACTCACCATAATGCTTGTATTGACCTTTACTGCGGAGCTTCGGATGCTCGATATAGGACAGGCCGTTTTCGAGGCAAACTCGGTCTGAAAGCCGCCGCAGGGCAAAAGACGAGTTCCAGAAATTGCGGAATTTTCTTGTACAGTCAAGAGACGTGGAATTAAAATAAACGTGATTGTGGATATGCTTACGGTCAATGTGCGTGGCGACAAAAAAGGCGTGTTTGCCCTTCGTCAAGCATGGCCGTTTCATAGCCTACCCGGTTGGCATCCTCCGGCGTGATTTCACCGGGGAGGAACGCCTGCCGGATTTGATAGCATAAAATATCCGCATCCTTTTTCTGCTCCCGGCCCGTGATAGATTTGTACTGCGCTTTTGAAAGCAGAAACTCCGCGTCGGCGGTTTCCGGTTCACACTGGTAAGCGGAGAGCCATTCGCCATGCTCTGTTTTATCCGGGTTTTGCCCGTAGTCGAAACGGTCAGCGAGGGATTGCGCAATGGTTTCTCCCTTGCTGATATGGTGTGTGATCAGGCGCGTGGTTGCCATGCGTAACCCCCTTCTTTTATGAGAAACGGCGGCTAAGCAAGCCGCCGTTTCTCACGTTAATTGTATTGTCAACTCAAGATGAAATCCCGCAGAGCATGGTTCAGCCCGTACAGCTTGCTAATCAGCCATTCCGCAATGGCCGGTATCCCCACAGGGGAAGCAAGAAAAGCAAGAAAAAGGAACACGCCGCCCCCAACCCACTCCCGCTGAAATATCATGACGGCAATTCCGAAAAGGGCCATAAGGCCGGATACAAGGCTCAGGATTTTTTCAGACAGGACAAACAGGAAAATGAACATCGCTACAGCGATTGTCAGAAAGACCGCGAATGGCGCGGCAATGATTTTAAGTATGATCCTCATAAAAGCAACCCCTTTCATTGTTTGGTTCTACCTATATTTTACCATCCAAAAAGGGGGACAACAATGTTGTCGAGACTTTGCGAATCTTGTCCCGGCACTTCGGGCCAACTTGGCCCGAAGTGAGTTCTTGTTTATTATTGATTGAGTTCATGCTATGATAAAAATAAAATGTTTGGAGTGATAGTCTATGACTTCTGAATTCAATCAACAATGGCAGAAAATGCTTAAATCTATTGGTGCCAGAAGTATGCCATGGCGTGTTACCGGTGGAAATGAGTGGATTTCCTATAATCAAGTTGATGAAAATGATTACTATGTCCAAATTTTTTTGCATGGGTCTTTTGATGACTATAAGCGCCAAAAAGATGCTGTAGTTGCTTTCTTTTTTGAGCAGGGCAGTCAATTAGTTGATGAGACGCAAGTAAAGGATATAGCGTTTGGATATTGGAAGGAGTTGCGATTTGTGGACAAGAGCAAAGTTGAACAACAGAAGCAAGCGTACATACCGCAAATTGGCAGTATATATGCCCCCGGTGCAATTATAAATTTTGGCAACATGTCAGCATCAACAATTTCCATAGATAATTCTGTTCACGAGATTGAAAAATTGATTGAGGAAAAAGGTGATGACGATAAGGCAGAACTGTACGCTATACTGGAAGAAACAAAAGCAATCGTTAGAGAAAGTATTGATAAGAAGCAGCTTATTAGTAAGCCCGGTTTCATTGAACGGTTAACAACTCACCTCTCTAAACATGGTTGGTTTTATGGTGCTATCCTTCAATTGTTAGGTACAGCCTTTTTGTTATAAAGATATTTGATGTTGAACTACCATGAAAACTACAAGGAGGCAGCAAAGTGTGCGACCATGATGCAGATCAAGATAATGCCGACTTTAATTTTAACAAGTTTTGGGGGCCAGATGGATACCGTTCAAGGGTTGTATTTGAACGAGGCTCCGATATGTATTGTGTGTATTGCGGTGATGTAGCCGATACACGGGAACACTGTCCATCTAAAGTATTTTTATCAAAGCCATATCCTGACGATTTGCCTGTTGTGCCAGCCTGCCAAAAATGCAATAATGGTTTTTCAAAGGATGAACTCTACACTAAAGCGTTTATAGAATACTACCAAAATTATTGCTATTATACCACAATAAGCGTTTCAGAAAAACGCAAAGAGGTTCGTGAGGCGAAACAAAAATTTGCCGAATGTGTTGAAAGCAACAAGATAGTTTATGACGAGAGAATAGGGGAAATACTCATTAAGCTATCAATATGTCACGCAGCCTATGAACTTACCGAAGCGTATCATGAGGATGACAGGTCAGGGATGCCGGAGTATGTATCATATACGTTTCGTCCAAACATGACACAGGAGGAAATTGACGCGTCCGATGACTTTATTCCTATAAATGACTGTGTACTTCCTATCATCGGCTCGAGAGTTTTCAACAAGATATATGTATTCGGGCCTGCGCTATCAGCGGTCGAAAGTGATGACATGTTTGTGACCCAACAAGCGGTGATGGACTGGACAGATGTTCAGGATAACCATTACCGGTATGTGTGTTGGCTTGACAGTCAACACATAAATGTTAAATTGGTTATCAATGAGTTTTTGTACGCGATGGTAGTGTTCAACCTTGAACAGTAAAAATATGCTGTGTAAAAGAGAGCGTGGTATCCGCTATCTCTTTATGCCTTTACAATGCCATGACCGCCGCAAGCTGTTTGAGCACATCGGATACCCGGCCCCACAGCTCCGCGTAATCTTTTTGTAAAGCCGCAATTTCCGACGGATACACGCCGTAAGTGTTCGCGTGAATTGCCACCTGATTCAGATTATTGGAGCACCGGCGTTGCAGGGAAACAAGCTCCCGAACGGGCGCAAGATCAACATTCAGGACGTACCCGTTCAGCGCCATTTTGCGAATGTAAGCGCTCAGGTTTTGCGTCCCCGCGTCCTCCATGCGGCGTTGGATCGTATCGTATTCGTCTTGGCTGACCCACACATACAGGGGAACGCCGCGCTTACGTTTTGGTGCGCTCACCGTTCCAGTTCCCGGCTCCGCTTGCGACGTGGCGGTTCCTTCACCTTATCCAACGGCTTGATTTCTGGCACAGGCACAGACGGAGGAACGGGCAAGGCCGTATTGTTAGGTATGCCGTCGATCATGTTGCAGTTCTGTTCCGTGGAAAGCTCTGCATTTTTCAGATAGTTATTCTTATCAAGCATGGTAAAATTCCTTTCTTTTATATTGGTGGCTGATATAATTCAAATGTACGAATTTTACAGTCAATTAGAGGCAGGGATAACATATGAGGATTAGAATTACAGGCCTTGATACTCCTGTCGGTGGAGTGTCTTGGGAATATACTGAAAATGCGAAAAAAGGCATTCAAGAGCTATATTATTTTCTTGAAGCAAAGCGGATTTTAACCAATCCGGCTGAAATGGAAATAGAAAATTGGTGCGCAAAATCGGCTATTGAAATTAGAAATAAATTGACTGAACTCTTACCCAAATACGACTTTAACGGTGAGACTATTACCTGTTTTCGTACAATGATTGATTCCTGTAATTCTTTTTTAGACGATATGGGATGTGTAACCCGCCCAGGAATAATTTATAAAAATGGCAATGGGGATTGGGAAGACATAAACTTCTCAAAAGCAATGAAGAAATTTCGTAAGAGTTTTAGAGATAACATCAGAATCTTATCGGAAGCCTACCAAATAGAATTTAAAAATGATATCCCTGAAAAATTTTGAGTATTAAGGGGGTGTTGCAAAATGAAAATTTTGCAACACCCCCGTTCATGTTGAAAAGTGATCTAAATACGAAGCTTTTGTTGAAAACTTTGCGAGATAAATCGTCGAAATAGGAATAGCAATGCTAAGCTCCGCCGTAAAGCGAAGCTGAAAAATCAATCATTTTCTGTTTTT
>NZ_VWXL01000082.1 GCF_009746625.1 Caproicibacter fermentans | reverse complement strand
CAAAGCTGGCGTTCAGACAGTACCGCCGGTGGACATTCCGGCGGTACTGTGACTGGCGCTCATGTAACCGGCGATATGGGTCATTTCCGACCGGCGTTTTGGGTCAAAAAAGTTCCGGCGTTGACAGCCCGAAGTGACAAGGCTTGTTCCATACGTTGTCAGTGAAAAAAGGATACAAAAAAACACCTTTACGCAAATTAGCGCGAAAGGTGTCGAATAAAAAATGGGCGCAATAGCCGCCCACAAGTTGATATAATACTTTTAAACTATGTAAATGAAATTTTTCTGCTATATTAAACCGTCACAATATGGCGGCGTTTCTCTCAGAGAAAAAAATGCTTTGGGGTACATAAAAACCTCCTTATCCCAAAGCCGCCAGAATAAGAAGAATTACAGGTATACTCTTTCCGATTTTTAACGGAAAATGACGGCTTTGTATGTCTGTTAAATTTGTCAGCAATCGTATAACAGAAAATTGTTATATGAAAAGAGCCGATAATCAAGAGATATGTACTCATTGATTATCGGCTCTGCGTCTTTGCGTCTGGCTCTTTGATAACTGACATATTGAGTTGTAGCACATTGATTAGAGATTCTTGTTTACATTTGGGACAGTATAGGGGGAAGTTTTCGAGGATTGTATCTTTCCTAATTTTCAGTCTTGTTTTATTGCCACATATAGGACATAGTAACCATTGAACTTCAATCATTATCACCCCCTACATCATTTCATTAGTTGCTATTTTTCTGCTCTAATAATTACTGTTCCACAATTTTGATACAAAACTTCAACCGTTTTAAAACCGGCGTTTTTCATAAGTTCAAATTGATGTACCAATGTCAGTGGAATATCAATTTGTATAAACATATCTTCGGGTGTATTATTTTGCTTGCGCTTATATTCGTATTCCTTAAGGCAAAGCGCTTCCTCTTCATCGCAATAGGCAAATCTAGTATATTTCTGTTGCGTTGGACGGTAAGCTTTTAACGCGCTCAAGGTAGCTCTTGCTATTTCTTGCTTCTGTCAAATCGTAGGGGAAATTTAATTTCTCACTTACCTCCAAAGAAATTTTCTGAAACAAATCGCACATGAGAAAAACAGCATCCCATATAGCGTTTATTTGTGCTTTCGAATAAGATTCTAAGTATTGTTCATAAATCCCTTTCGGCAAATACTTGTCCATGTATTTTGCGGATTTCCCTGCGCTGACTGAAAAATCATTATCAATCCCAATTTTCCATTCCAGCAGCCGCCTAAGCATTGGCCTTATTTGAAAATTTATCATATCCATTGCATATGGAATCTCATTCCTCCATAATCCCTTCGCCACATTATTTAAACACCACCAAAATTCATTACATGTACAATAGAATTGATTTGGCACCGGCTTTTTCACCCAATATTCTTCATCGGACAATACTTGTTTTTGAGGCATGATATTGTCCTTGTCAACTAGTGTTTTATACAATTCTAGACTATTAAGTACATTTTCTAATGTCTTTACATGTAAATCCAATCTATTTCCATCAGTGAATTGAATTAGCCAACCATAGCAATTTTCAACATCAGAAGTGTAGTAGATATTTTCCTCTGGATATTGCATATACAAGCGCTCACCAAATCGATCAATCCAGGCTTTGTCCTCTCTGAATGACCTTGTTTCTGTAACAACATATACAATATCATAATCTTGAAAGATATCTTTTGGTACATTTGGATTTGCACGTGAACCTTCTAAGTAGGCCGCACGAATGCGGACATCATTGTTGGCAACTGCTATGATTAAATCCATCATTTCTTTTTCTGATCGCATACTGTGTCTCCTTTTATAGTGAAGATAAACTAAGTTATCCGGACAATTTTCTATTATATCAACTTATGAAAATGCGGCCTCATATTCTCGTATGTACAATGATATCGAAATCCCATATCGAATAATACTTTCTTGGTATTTTCAATATGTGCACCTAGCTGTCCTTTTTTATGACTGTCGCTTCCAATCGTGATAATCTCACCGCCTAATTTTTTATATAAAGTAAGTATATCTTTGGATGGTGTCATATCCGTAAGTCCATATCTGTAGGATGACGTATTTACTTCTATTCCTTTTCCATCACGAATGACAATTTTTAAAATTTCATTAACTATGTCTGAAATCTTTTCAAACGGATATGTGCCATTTTTATCATATCTTATAATAATATCTAAATGTCCCAAAACACTATAATTTTTATATTGTTTTACAATTTCCAGCAGCTCTTGATAATATTTTTCGTTATATTCTTTCTGGCTCTTTCCTTTCTGAAAATCCTGTGTCCATAATTCCAAGTTATCTATTTGATGCACAGATAGAATAATAAAATCAAATGGATATTTCACAAAGAGCTTTTCATATTGAGAAATTGTATGCACCTGTACTCCAAACTCCATTCCCTTTTTTATAGCAATCAAGTCACCATATAAATATTGTAATTCCTTAATCGTCTCAAAATATTCTGGATAATACACATTTGCCATAGGCATACCATCGCGATATTGAATTTCTTTCTTATCATTCCAGTCCAGCTTAACTCCATAATCTACATGATCCGTAAAACATATTTCTTCCATTTTTATTTGTATTGCATCTTTTACAACCTCTTCCATTTCATAAACAGAATCATCGCTAAATTCTGTGTGAACATGATAATCAGCAAACATTTTCTTCATCCCTTCAAGCAGTTTTTTTTACCAGCAATTCATGCATCATCACCATTAATAAAAGAATGATTAGCAAATATACCGGCAGCAAAACAATATTTATATGCTTTGCAATTAAGCCGAATAGCGGCGGCATCACACAGGTTCCCACATATGCACTTGCCATCTGAACCCCGATGATTGCCTGTGACTTATCCGCACCAAAACGGGACGGAGTGGAGTGAATAATACATGGGTAGATTGGCGCACATCCAAAACCAAAGAAAAACAAGCCGACCAAAGATATTACTTCATTTAACGGCAGTAACATCATAATAATACCAGCCGCAATGATTCCCTGCCCCAGACGAATCATTTGTAAATCGCTTAATTTCATACTTATAAATCCACTTAATACCCTCCCAATGGTAATACCAATAAAAAACATACTTGCAAAACCAGCCGCTGTCTCAATTGAAAATCCTTTGATCAGGGTAAGATAACTGCTTGCCCATAAGCCGGTCGTCTGTTCCAAAGCACAGTAGCAAAAGAAACAAAGCATTACTTCTTTTGCTCCAGAAATCTGAATTACCTCTTTCAAAGGCAATGCTTTTCCCGCTAAAATATCATTCTCTTCTGCCGTCCCTTTTTGGTTCTTCCATAACGGCAGGCTAAAAAACAAAACTACTGCAAAAGCAATCTGTAAAAAGGAAATATACTGATAACCTGCATTCCAATTCTGACCATGCTTCAAGGCATATCCCATCATATAAGGCCCAATAGTTGCGCCGATTCCCCACATACAATGAAGCCAACTCATATGTCTGCTTGCATAGTGAAGTGCTACATAATTATTCAAGGATGCATCAACACTACCTGCTCCAAGTCCGTAAGGAACTGCCCAGAAACAAAGCAAACCAAATGAGTGTGAACTGGAAAAGCCAAATAAAGCAACTGCCGTCATAGTAATGCTGATGGTCGTTATCTTTCCGGTTCCAAATTTACGGGTAAGTTTATCACTCTGTAAACTTGAAACAACGGTTCCGATTGCAATAATCATAGAAATGACGCCTATGTATGAAATCGGCACCCCAAATTCCATATACATGGATGGCCATGCCGAACCCAATAAGGAATCGGGCAATCCAAGACTAATAAATGCAATATAGATAATTACTAACAGTAATTGAAACATATTGATCTCCTTCTCTTTTTTGTGATATAATAATATCATCATTCAACGAACTTTTATATAATATTTCACTCGAAATTATATAATAAAATCGTCAAAGAGAAGGTATCTTGTATGAGCATAGCAAAATGTAATGTAACAGTGAATTCTTCCGGTGAAGAAGTTCAAAAGCATGGAACGTCAGAATTCCCGATTGCTTTTTATGAGGAAAACTTATCAAGCTATTCTATTCCCTGGCACTGGCACGAAGATTTTGAGATTATATGGGTAATCTCAGGATCGATAAAAGTATCTGTTAATAGCACAGAACATATCCTAAACAAAAATCAAGGGATATTTATCAATGCAGGCTTTCTTCATTCCATTCATGCAACAAACGATGGCGAATACGTTTTAAGATCCATTGTTTTTCATCCAAGGCTAATCGGAAGCATAGATAGTATATACTGGCAAAATTATATTGAGCCGATTATCCAGAATAAAAATCTGCCATACATTTTATTAGACCCATTCATTAACTGGCAGGACAAAATACTCGCTTACTCGATTTCTGTATGGAACAGACTTTATAACACTGAAAATGGTTTTGAAATATATGTCAGGAACGAATTATCGCAATTGATTCTAATTGTGCTAACAAATCATTCCATATGTGAAGCAAAACCCAGCATTCGAAATCTTCGAAATGCCGATCGAATAAAAACCATGCTTCAATACATTCAGATGCATTTTTCAGAAACCATAACCATCTCTACTTTAGCAAGGGTAGCGCTGATCAGTGAAAGCGAAGTTCTGCGCTGTTTTCACCGTACAATCCATTCCACACCGAATCAGTACCTGAAACAATATCGAATCCAAAAAGCATGTCAAATGTTAATCGATACAGATATGACTTCTATCGATATTGCCTTTCAATGCGGATTTCAAAGCAGCAGCTACTTTACGAAAACTTTCCGAGAACAGATTGGCTGTACCCCTTTGGAGTACAGAAAAAGGGATCAGCAATGCTAATCCCTCTTTCTAATGTAATGAAAAGTTAGACACGACGACCAACTGATATTCGGCAAAAACATTGAATTTTTCTATTTCGAATCTACATATTAAAATCTTCTGCATCTTTTACGGGGTACCCTTTAGTAATCAGGGCTTTAGCAAAAAGTCCCTGACCAGATATTAGCTTCCCGGTAAATGTTCCATCATATATATTGTTAACTCCGCAAGTTGGACTTCTTGACTGCAAAATAGCCAAATCAATTTTTTCTCCTTCTATTTTTTCTAATGCAAGCGCAACTGCTTTCCTATAATCAGAATCAACATTATTTCCCTTATCATCCATCACTACTTCATCAACAATCTCAGCACATGGTCGGGGAATAGGCATATTGGCTAACATTTCAGGACAAATACTGAGAACCTCTTTTCCTTTTAGATATTCAATCACAGCTTCATTGCGATTGTTTCTTCCATTATATTTACAATTACATCCTAGTACACATGCACTTACTAATACTTTCATACTCAACAACTCCTATGGAAGACTTTTACCTTAATCTATATATTTCTCATACATCACCGTTTCGCTTATTTCTTTGCGTTGGGCAATATGACGCTCTGGACTTAAAAAGCCTTTTTCTGGATACCCCATTAAGAGTAAAGCTGTCGGTTCTATGTACTCTGGTAAATGAAATTCATTGCTTATAATTGCGGGATCAAACAAACCAACCATTACGCTTCCAATATTTAATTCTCTTGCTGCCAACATCAGGTGGTCACAGACAATACCTATATCCAAATCGCCAGAACATTTTTGATCAAATGGCCGTATTAATTCATCCCGTCGATCCCGACACACGATAAAAACACACTTAGAACCAAACGTTTGATAAGCCTTTTTAATTTTTAAAATGTTTTCTTCACTTTGAACAACAATAATCCTTTGTGGTTGTTTATTACAGGCTGTAGGGGCGACACGTCCAGCCGATAAAATCTGATTTAAGTCATCTTTTGGAATCTGTGCTCCCGTAAAGCCGCGTGTTGTGCAGCGTTGTTTTGCCAGTGTTAAAAAATCCATTATTCTTCCTCCTCGTATAATAAGTTTTGTAGGGCGAAAACGCCCCAAAAATAGAATACCGGCAGGCTTTGAGATACCCGTGATATAATGCTGTCAAGTCGGCAGGGACAAGCTCTAATTCCTCCTGTTGGGCC
>NZ_VWXL01000081.1 GCF_009746625.1 Caproicibacter fermentans | reverse complement strand
CTTCTTTCTGCAGCTATATTCGATATCCGTAAAAGTTTGTTGCTTTTTCATTTCTCTGCACCGCCTGTGAATTGATAGTTCTATTTTACCAGAGTTCTCCTCTCTTCGGTAGAGGGGCGGATTAAATAAGAGGTTCCCTAATGTACAGGCCACCGCCCACAAGCAATGCCAACATGGGCCATCCCCACAGAAAGTTTGCCAGGTATGTAAGTACCGAAGATATATGATCCAATTCAATCTCCTCCCTGTTTTTTCTCCATGACAAGAGTTTACAATAAACAAAACTCACAATCAGGACATTAACCTTTTAATTTTTAGTACTTTGAATTCAATCAAATAAAGGATGGACCGCAAAAATATACAGTTAGACATAAATATAAAATCATAATCCCGTATAAACTGTATAAAAGGTGCTATGACTATTTCATAAAAAAGATCTTTAAATACAATAAATTATAATCAAAATGTCCTATTATCAACTTTTGAATCAATTATATTTAAAAGGAAAGGGTTTGATCATAAATTAACAAAATGGAAAACGATCGTTACAGCGAAGAATAACAGTACAAAATTCAATTTAACCGCGTACTGTTTTGCGGAGAGGAGTTTTACGTGCCGGAAATAGTGGAAATGCAAACGCCTTACTGCTCAAATCTGGACAAACGCAAACTATGCAGTTTCGACCTGGAAGTAATTGAAGGTCCAACCAAACCCTTGCTCCATGAGGCCTCCCGCTTTCTTTTAATTAACAAAGGCAAGGGAAAAATTCGGATTCAAAACACAGAATATGATCTGGAGCCCGGTTCGTTTGTAGCAATACTTCCGTGGGAAATTAGTGAAGTCCCAGAAGTCAGCGAGACGCTGCAATATTACATTCTTGTCTATCGGTTTGACATGATCAATGAAATTATTAAATCCTTCTATAATTCAGATAATCAGCCGATGGACGTGATCCATATGATTTGCGAGAACCAGGTTGTGCATTGCGATAAAGAGCAAATGGCGGAAGTACAAAATATTTTTTCCATCATTCGCAACGAAGTCGGCGTTGAGTCAACCATAGAACCCATTCATCCCAAAGCACTAAGCAATATTTATATCAATAATCAACTCGTCAATTTGATTGTATTGTTTATACGAATAGGAGAAAAAGACCAACTTTTCAGCCAAAGGGAAGCACAGAATCTCAATATAGATCGCTGCGGCATTTTTCGTTACATATACACTCATCTCAATAAGAAACTGAATTTAAAAACACTTTCCAAAACTTTTTACCTCAGTGAATCGTCCATCAGTCTGTATGTCAAACAGGTTACCGGCCTTTCTTTTTCCAATCTAATTGATGAAATGCGAGTTGCGAAAACCATCAATTATCTGTTGTATACTGACTTTACACTGGAAGAACTGGCGGGAATTCTTGGCTATGTTGACGCTTCCCATGTATCCAAAGTATTCGCAGCGCGAATCGGCATGAAAGCCAATGAGTACCGAAAAACCTATCAAAAAGTAAGTGATATTTGCAAAGTGCGGGAAAGTCAAAAAGCATATGCGATTGTAGCCTATATTTATCGGAATTCCAGGGATGAGCTGACAGCAAAAAGTGTCGCGAAAAATTTTCATATCAGCGTGATCGATCTTCATCAGATCTTAATGTATGAGGTGGAAAAAAACTTTGAGGATTTTTTAAATTACATCAGAGTTAACCAGTCCTGTAAACTCCTGCTTCAGAGCAATAAAAGCATTATTGATGTCGCAATCGAAGTGGGTTATAACACAGAAAAAACATTTACACGAAATTTTTTAAAATTTAAAATGATGACACCTGGAATTTTTCGCAATAATGTTACTTATCAGCAGACGGGACTTTCTGTCGACGCCGAAAAGATTTTGACCGAAAGGGGGCGCGGACAAAAACCTGGACTTACAATAGAACGGGGGTAGTCCATGTATTCGTATTAAGATCGCTCGAAAGCAGTTCATTTCCATGAGGTTGGGATACCCATCAACGTAACATGCTGCGGCAATACTACAAAAACTAAACTTTAGCCCCGACTTGCATTTCGTCAAGTCGGGGCCTCTCTCTGTTATCAAGGGACTGCCAGGTTGGACGCTTACGTCTTTTAAAAGATACTATCTGCTGTAGGTTTAACTATAAAGCTTACCATTGAATTCGCTCAATCCTCAATTTATAATAAAGATGACGGAAAGATTGAGAAAAATTTAGGGAAAGGTGGGATTATATGGATCGGATCATGTTGATTGAGGATGATTCTGTAATTCGAGAGGAACTCTCCATTCTCCTGCAGAGCAATGGATATGAGATTGTTCTTCCAGATAGTTTTACAGCAATTTTTGAAGCTGTTAGGCGATATATTCCTCATTTGATTCTGCTGGATATTAACCTACCAGGTCAGGATGGTTTTCAGGTATGCTCAAAGATTAGGACCTTCTCCGCTGTACCGATTATCTTTGTCACAGCGCGAAATACTGATATGGATGAATTGAACGGTATCATGTTGGGAGGCGATGACTTTATCACAAAGCCCTACAATACCTCTATCCTGTTGGCCCGCATCGCTTCTCTATTCAAGCGTGCTTACCCATCCAAGGAGAAGGATGTCATGGCATATCGGGGAGTTATTTTGCATTTGGAAAGTAGCCGGGTAGAATATCAGGCCCAGTTGACCGAACTAACAAAAAATGAGCTCAAAATTCTGGCTTTTCTCTTCCGGAATGCGGGTAGAATCGTTCCCCGCGCTGACTTAGTGGAGTATCTTTGGGACAATCAGCTTTACATTGATGACAACGCACTCAGCGTGAACATGACCAGACTTCGTGAAAAGCTTAGGCAGATCGGTTTAACGGATTTTATCCAGACAAAACACCGCCAGGGGTATATGATATGAGATATGTGGATTATGTTAAGGACCAGATTCCCTGCATACTCACCCACATCATTTCCATGCTTGGCTGCTTAGCCTTTCTTTCTGCGGCAAGGGTAAATAATGGGATCATAGAAATTTTAATTGCCGTGTGGTTTCTGGTTGCCTTCGTTTATCTAAATACTCGGTATTTTTTCCGCAACCGTTATTTCAAGCGCCTCTTGTCTATGCTGGACCATCTGGATCAGAAGTATTTGCTTTCGGAGGTCATGGATTGCCCTGCGCGTGCAGATGATCAAATTTATTATGCAATCTTGAAAGCTTCAAATAAGTCAATGCTTGAACGGGTCTCTCAATCAGGGCGAGAGAAGAAGGAATACAGGGAATACATAGAACAATGGATTCACGACATTAAAACACCGATTGCCGCAATGCAGTTGATCTATGAAAACAACAAGTCAGGTTTAACAAAAAAGTTGCTGATTGAACTGGAAAAAATTCGTAATTATACAGAACAGGCACTCTACTATGCGCGGAGCGATACTGTAGAAAAAGACTATCTTGTGAAAGAAATCGTACTGTCGGATGCCATTCATAAGGCAATTGCGGAAAACAAACAGCTTCTACTGCAAAGCCATGCTGCCGTTCAGATGGAAAACTGCGAACGAATCGTCTATACGGATGAAAAATGGATTAGCTTTATTATTAGTCAGATAATCTCAAACGCGGTAAAGTACAGTGAAGAAGTCCCTTCTCTCTCGTTTCAGGCCTATTCGGAACGTAGCAGGGTTACTCTTTGCATTCAGGATAACGGGATTGGAATATCGGAAAGCGATCTTCCGCGAATTTTTGATAAAGGCTTTACCGGTAAGAACGGCAGGGACAGTCAAAACTCCACCGGCATAGGGCTGTACCTGTGTAATCGCCTGTGCGAAAAGCTCGGTATCGGAATTACCGTGACCTCAAAGTGCGGACAAGGAACATCAGTTGGACTGGATTTTCCAAAAGGTGATTTTTTTGAGGTGCGGGAGTAATTTCCACCTGCTTTTCATCCATCTGAGATCTTACAAAACTGTAAGGCCTTTGTAAGAAAAATTGATACATTTTTCTTCTTTCACTCATTAGAATTAAGAGGAGGTGAAAAGAATGGAACCGCTTTTGAAAATCGAGCATGTCGAAAAATACTATGGAAACAAGGGGAATATCACCAAGGCTATTGATGATATCGACTTCGAAGTCCAGAACGGAGAATTCATTGCAATTATGGGTCCATCCGGTTCAGGGAAAACCACCTTACTTAATTGTATTTCCACAATTGACACTGTCAGTGCCGGTCATATTCTTCTGGGCGGAGCTGATATTACGGAAATCGAAGACAGAGAATCAGCTCGGTTCCGCAGGGAGAATCTCGGTTTTATTTTTCAGGATTTCAACCTGTTGGATACGTTGACAATTCGAGAAAATATCGCAATGACTTTGACGATCAATAAAACGCCGCCCAAGGAGATTGACCGACGAGTGGAACAAATGGCCGAAAAGCTTGATATTCTTTCTATTATGAATCAGTTTCCTTACCAGGTCTCTGGCGGACAAAAACAGCGTTGCGCTTGCGCTAGAGCTTTAATCCATCACCCAAAGCTGATTCTGGCCGACGAACCAACGGGGGCGCTGGACAGTCATTCTTCTCAGATGCTTCTGACGACCATGCAGACAATGAATCAGGAACTTGAAGCGACTATTTTGGTGGTCACTCATGATGCATTTACCGCCAGCCATGCAAAGCGAATCCTGTTTCTTAAGGATGGCCATATCTTCACTGAGATCCTCCGGGGAGGTCAATCCCGCAAGCAACTGTTCGGGAAGATTCTTGATGTTATGACCTTGTTGGGAGGGGATCTTTCCGATGTACGCTAAAATGGCATTTCGAAATGCAAAACGCTCTGCAAGAGATTATCTGATTTATTTGTTAACATTAGTTCTTTCTGTGGGCCTGTTCTATGGCTTTTTATCCATCACCAGCCCGTCCTATAACAATAGGTTGCCGATCCAGATGGATTTGGAGTATTTTTCGAGTAAAATGAGAATTATCATTCCCTTGATTGCCTTGCTGCTTGTATTTTTGATTTCTTATGTCAATCGCTACATGATCCGGCGTCGGAAAAAGGAGTTCGCTCTTCAAATTATTCTTGGTATGGAACAGAGGACTGTTGCTTATCTGTTCTTTCTTGAAACGCTCCTGATGGGACTGATTGCTGTCATTTTTGGGATCCTGCTCGGTACCCTTCTGTCACAGTTCGTCAGTGTGATCATCATGGCATCCTTCGGAGAACCGTACCGATTATATTTCTCAGTTTTTTCAGATACTGTTCTTTGGACTTTTCTTTTTTTTACAGCTTTATTTGCGGTGATTGGCCTTGGAAACGTTCATGTAATCCGCCGGCAAAAGATCATAGACATGCTTCATGAAGAACAGCAAACCGAGAGTACGGTTACCGTAAAGGATATGCTGTTGAAAAGCCTGATTGCCGCTTCGCTCTCAGATGTGGGAATCCTGCTCTTGACTTTGTGCGGTGTCCTGCCCTTTTGGAACAAACTTAACCAAGCGGGAATTGAGGCAGTAGTCCCTTGTATCCTCAGCGCTCTGCTCTTTTTGGTGCTGGCGGGATTTTTTCTGCTGGAAACCTGTGTCTGGAAGCATAATGGAAGCCTGACCGCCGCAATACTCTCCGTCGCAAGCCTGGCAGCCGGAGTTTTTCTTTTACGGATGACGGATCTTTTTACTGAGTTGGTCAGAGAAGGCATATTGATGGAACTTTACACCACGATCCCTTCTATCCTTGGGGTAATTATGATATTATTCAGTATTGTATCAATTTTCAGCAGTCTATCATGGTTGCTGCTTGTTGCAAAGAAAAACTCTGCACGGTTCCATTACACTCATTTATTTCTGTTGGGTCAGATCGTTTCAAAACTGAAAACCGCTTCCCACACCATGGCTATCCTGACGTGTGTATTATTGAGTTCCCTAGTGCTGCTCGCTTGGCTACCAATTTTAACGGGAGAGGTAGATGGCTATCTAACGGTGCGATCTATTTTTGACGTACAGATATTTTCTCAATATCAAACCGTAAAACGAGTGGAGGACCTGCCTAAGTCTGCTTTGGACTATTCGTATATTGATAACTATCTAAAACGTGGGGGCTATAAGGTTACAAATTCTGCAAATGTGGAGGCTTATTTTTTACAAAAAAATGACTTTGACCGAAGAATAAAAAAGAATCTGCCGATTCTAGGCGTTTCTCTGAGCGATTATAATGCCTTACTGCGGCTATCAGGGCATCCGGAAATTGTCTTGCCGGAAAGTGGTTTTGCTGTGGCATGGGGAAATACGGCACTACCTGATGATATTTCTCATTTTGATAACACGCATCAGAGCATTACGGCTGGAAATTATACGCTAAAAAAGGCTCCTGACGCAGATTATCAAGTAAACGTTGGGATGGGAATGTTTACGAGCGGCATGGAAATGGCTTATATTCTGCCTGATGATGTTTGTGAGACACTTACGCTGGCAACCACGTCTTATGCCGCCAATACAACAAGTCCATTAGACTATCACTTCGCTTTAGCTCTGTCAAAAGATATAACGCAATGGATGAATCATATTGGAACGATTCCAGAAAACAGTGGATTCGTACGTTTAAAGACGCTGCAACTTAATGAAGGAATCTCAAATTCTCTGATGCTTCGTCTTGGAGGTACATACGCAAGTCTCATTTTGATTGTCATTTGCCTCACAATTCTTTCCCTGCAGCAATTAATGGATGCAACTGAACATAAACAGCGGTTTCAAATTATTGAAAATTTAGGAATAGATCATAAATGGATCGGAAAAATTATCCGCCAACAAATGCTATTGTGGTTTGGACTTCCTGTCATCATTGCTTTTTTAGGCTCAGGAATCGTCCTTACATATTTATCAATAAAGAACTATCGAGAATATATTCCATATGTTACAATAAGCCAAGTTTATACAAATATAGCCGAGGTTTGCGGTGCGTTTCTGTTGGTACTGATTTGCTATTTTACTGCTACCTATACTCTGTTCAGAAGGTATATCGCGGAATTATAAGTGGGATTACTTCCGTATAACAGATCAGCCAAAACCTCCAGCTTAGTGAACTGGTCAATAGAAAGTAGACAGAAAAAACAATTTTTATGTTCCCCTGTCCAAACGAAGCTGGACAGGGGTTTTGTAATTCAGTTTAGATACTATAAATGCTAATCTGAAAGTATACCGGAAAGCGAAAAAACGCTAATCAGAAAGATAGCCACTTGAAATACAGTGACGGCGCGGCGGTGCCGTGGGAGCGAAAAACGCCGGAACGAGCGCCGGTGATCATGGCCGAATAAATAGTACTCTTCATCCGGGAATGTCTGGCAGCATACCGCCAAGCGAATTTACAAAGTATGATTGCGGAAAGCCCGAGGGGAATCCATCGTGCGCGCAAAGATGTGCGAATTGAAAGAAACGGCGTCGAAGCTTTCATTCCGATTTCGTTCTCACCCGGAGATGCCATGCAGAGACTGGGTATCTCCGAAATTACTCCCGTTATGTGCTCCTACGATTACGATATGGCCGGACTCGGCGGCAGTGTCTTCAACCGGCGGCACACTCTGGCGCGTGGCGGTCTATGCCGCGACTGCCACTATCAAAAGAAGAAAGGTTTTGCCCGCAGATAAGCGCGGCAGAACCTTCCTTCTCTTTACGAAATTTTTATTCTTTCCCATCAGGGTATTTTTGCTTTTCCAGGTCCGCATGGCGGCATATTGCTTCAAAAGTTTTTTCGCTGAGGTCATGCTCCACCTTGCAGGCATCCTCTCGGGCGGTCTTTTCATCCACACCCAGCCTCATAAAGAATTCGGTCAGCAGCTTGTGGCGATTCCAGGTGCGGGAGGCGACTTCCATCCCCAAATCGGTCAGCGTGATGAGGCCGTCCTTATTCATTGTAATATATCCATTTTCCCGCAGGCGCTTTGTCGTATAGGTGACACTCGGCTTGGTCACACCCAACGCCTCGGCGACGTCAATGGAGCGAATATAGCCGTGCTTCTCCTTCATCATCAACATAGCCTCCAGGTAATCCTCGAACGCTCTGAATATTTTCATGGCATTTTAACCGACTTTCATTTGATATTGATTTCAGGTTAACACACTCTAACCAGATAATCAAGATAGGCAAAAAATCTATTGACAAATTTAGTTAGAGCTATTAAACTATTATTGGTTAGCAAAGACTAACCAATAATTTGAGTCGTCGGTTAGATTCCTCTAATTAAAGATACCTCGAGGATGCTGTGATCCGGAAAGTCGGTGGAAAAGCCGATGTGGAGGATCTCGGCTTTGTCGCCGAAGGCAGCGTTACGGTCATTTTCATGAGGGAAGACAATGTTATCGTTAATATCAAAGAGTCCCCATTGCCATCAGAAGAGAGATGGCAAGCAAAATCATGATATGAAGGAGGAATGATTTATAAAAACGCTCAGGGATGTAAAGATCGGCGGGACGGTAAAAGTCGGAAATGATCGAGGTCGGATATATCATGGGGCCCCTATTTATTTATGCCGATTGGTTAAAGTACTCTAACCACAGAAAGGAAGGATATAGAAAGTGGAGATCAAAATTGCCTTGGCAGGCAACCCGAACAGCGGTAAGACAACGCTGTTCAATGCGCTGACCGGCTCCAACCAGTTTGTCGGAAACTGGCCGGGCGTAACGGTAGAGAAAAAAGAGGGCAAGCTTAAGAATCATAAAGATGTCCTCATTATGGACCTGCCGGGTATCTATTCCCTTTCCCCATACACCTTGGAGGAAGTTGTGGCGAGAAACTACCTGATCAGTGAGCGGCCTGACGCGATTCTCAATATCGTGGACGGCACCAACCTCGAGAGGAACCTTTACCTCACAACGCAGCTTACGGAACTCGGCATTCCTGTAGTGATCGCCGTAAACATGATGGATGTAGTGAGAAAAAACGGGGATCAGATCAAGATCAGCGAGCTGTCCCGTGAACTCGGCTGCAAAATTGTTGAGATCTCAGCGCTGAAGGTCACAGGGATTATGGAAGCGGCGGAGGCCGCAATTGAAGCCGCCAAATCCACAAAGACAATCCCGATGCACACCTTTAGCGGCGCCGTGGAACATGCAATTGCCCATATTGAGAAAGCCGCCGTGCACAACATGCCGCCTGAGCGGCAGCGCTGGTATGCCATCAAGATCTTCGAGCGCGATGGAAAAGTTCTGACTCCGCTGAAGTTGAGTCAACCGGTGCGCGATCACATCGAGGAGGATATCAAAGCCGCGGAGACGGAGCTTGATGACGACGCCGAGAGTATTATCACAAACGAGAGATATCTCTACATAGCTTCCGTCATCAAGAGCTGTTACAAAAAGAAAAAGGCCGGGAGACTCTCGGCATCGGATAAAATTGACCGTGTGGTGACAAACCGCTGGGCCGCGCTGCCCATTTTCGCAGTGGTCATGTTCATCGTATACTTCATTTCTGTCTCGACGGTGGGCTCATGGGCGACCGACTGGGCCAACGTCGGCGTGTTCGGCGACGGCTGGCATCTGTTCGGCATCGGCTCCTCCGCTTACTCTGAAGCAGTAGATGCATATACCGAACCCGGCGCGATCAAAGGCGCTTTTGAATCCGCCGCGGAAGAAGCTGGCGTCGATCCCGCAAAAGCTGCCGCGCTTACCGCGACCGCTTATCTCTACGACGACGTCGGAAACGTGGAAGAGGAAATCCCCGTGACGTACGACAGCTATCTGGCGGTCGCCGATAAGGAGGAACCCGATCCCGCCGACTACGGCGTGTGGGTGCCGGGCATTCCCGTCTTATTGCAGAACGGACTGGACAGTATTCACTGCGCGGACTGGCTGGAAGGCCTGATCCTCGACGGCATCGTGGCCGGCGTGGGCGCGGTGCTTGGCTTTGTCCCTCAGCTGCTAGTTTTGTTCCTGTTCCTCGCTTTTCTTGAATCCTGCGGCTATATGTCGCGCGTCGCCTTTGTCATGGACCGCATCTTCCGAAAATTCGGACTCTCCGGAAAGTCGTTTATCCCGATGCTGATCGGCACAGGCTGCAGCGTTCCGGGCATCATGGCTTCGCGTACCATCGAAAACGACCGGGACCGCAAGATGACCATTATGACGACTTCCTTTATTCCTTGCGGCGCGAAGCTTCCAATCATCGCCCTGATTGCCGGCGCGCTGTTCGGCGGCGCGTGGTGGGTCGCCCCCAGCGCCTATTTTCTCGGCATCTGCGCCATTGTTATATCCGGCATCATGCTGAAAAAGAGTAAGATGTTCGCGGGAGACCCAGCCCCGTTCGTCATGGAGCTTCCCGCTTACCACTGGCCGACGGTTTCCAATCTGCTTCGTTCCATGTGGGAACGCGCATCCTCGTTCATCCGGAAAGCCGGCACCGTCATCCTGTTGGCGGCGATCTTGATTTGGTTCCTGTCGAGCTTTGGCGTTGAAGACGGTTCCTTCGGGATGGTCGGCGATATGGAAAACAGCATTCTGGCCGCCGTCGGCTCCGCGATCGCCTGGATCTTTATTCCGCTCGGCTGGGGCCACTGGCAGGGTGCGGTCGCTTCCATCACCGGCCTGATTGCCAAAGAGAACGTCGTCGGAACATTTGGCGTCCTGTTCGGGGGCTTCGACGAGGTGGCGGAGAACGGCTGGCAGGTATGGAACAACATGCGCGCCGTCTTCACCCCGCTTTCCGCTTACTCCTTCCTGATCTTCAACTTGCTCTGCGCCCCCTGCTTCGCAGCCATGGGCGCCATCAAGCGTGAGATGAACAACTCCAAGTGGACCTGGTTCGCCATCGGATATCAGTGCGTCTTTGCTTATGCCGTCGCGCTGACCGTCTATCAGCTCGGCATGCTGTTTTCTGGCAACGGAAACGTCATCGGTTCTATCGTTGCTTTCCTCAACGTCGCTTTCATCGTTACCATGCTGTTCAGACCATATAAAGAGTCCGAAACGCTGAAATCCAATGTAAAAATAGGCGCGAAATCCGGAATATAACAAAAAAACGAAGAGAGGAGGACAATAAAACGCTTATGTGGTTGACTGAAAACCTTGCGACCATGATCATCTGCGTTATTCTGGCCGCTGTGGTGACGCTGGTTATTATCAGCATGGTCGGAAGAAAAAAGAAGGGCAGGTCCTCCTGCAACTGCGCGGGCTGCCCCATGAGCGGCAGCTGCCATCATGGAAAATAGTCCTGAGGGAAGGATGTATGAGAATGCAGACACTGTCCGCATCATCCATCCGATATCTGATCACCATGCATTCGCTCAGCGGTGAACGCGGAATGCGATGCGTCGACATTGCCCGAGCGCTCCATGTCACAAAACCAAGCGTATACAGAATGATGGAAGCACTCAGCGACAAAGCGCTGGTTCAAAAGGAGAAATACGGCATGGTATTTCTCACGGAGAATGGCCGTGAGCTGGCTGTGCGTTATTCCGCATATTACGAGATTATCTTTCGGTTCCTCTGTCGAGAGTTCGCATTACCACCGGAAGATGCCGGAAACGCCGTATTTGCGCTTCTTGCCGGGATATCCGATGAGCGTATCGGGAGCATGTGCGAAATTATGCGGGATATGTCCTGACTGTTTACCAAAAGGGTTATGAAGATTGAAAGAACCGCCAAAAATGAAAGTGGATGCTGACGCGATGCTTTCTTTCGCGTACGGGCTTACTGCCATGCTGACCATAAGTTGCGTCTGGGCGTTGCTGCAGGCAATCGGAAGGTATGCGGTTAAAATAAACATTGCGAAAAAACGGCACTGGCTGATCAGCGGAATATCGGACTGACGAGCGTGAGCCGTCTTGTCTATGGGTTAAAAGCGCCGAGAGGCGCTAAAAAACAGAGCATTGGTTAAAGTACTCTAACTCAGTATTAAGGAGGAAGGCCATGAGCGTTGTCATTGTCGGCGGAAGCCGCTGCATGCAGCGGCTTTATGTCGATACCTGCGAAACATATGGCTGTAAGGCAAAGGTTTATGTGATAACTAAGGGAAACTTGAAACGAAAGATTGGTTCACCCGATCTGATTAAACTGTTTGCAAATACGGGTTCGCATAAGATGAAGGAAATTGCGGTATTGGAATCAGCACGGTGTAACGCAAGCATTGAACAATCCCATCTCAGCAGTCTGAACGCCCTGCGGGCCATTATAAAGAATCATTGCGAATGCCCCGGAAGGAGAGGAACATGAGGCGATCGTTTGAATCGGTTTTCGTGGAGCAATGCGCTCCAACGCTGGCCGGCGTAAAGCCGTCGAATCTGTTCAGCTTCCAATCGTTTGACGAAGACATTGTAAAAAAAGCGGTTTCGGGACAGGATTTGGAACTGCATGCATACGGACTCTCTGTTTGCCTCTTGAAGCAATGCAAAACAGGCTTCTTTCTAATCTATATCTATCGCATGGAATGGATTAACCGAATTCTATCCGAGCAGGCAAACCGTGATTTTCTAGAGCGATCGGGATATGCGATTTCAAATGGGTTTACAGGTATTCTTCGGCAGTTATCAGATCGTTTTCGCCTTGAGCGGCAGTTTCCGCATGAGATTGGCCTGTTCCTTGGCTATCCGCTTCATGACGTCGTCGGTTTCATTGAAAACAACGGCCGAAACTTTACATGCAGCGGATATTGGAAATCCTACGAAGATACCCTCTTAACTCCCTCAGGGTTCTCGGCTGATAAACTGCCTGGATATGATGCCGTGGCATTTGGCTGCCCCGCGATGGGAACCGAAGAGTTGGATGATACGGAGTTCGGACCTATGTTCTCTGCCCTGGAAAACTCGCTGAGCGGCAAAAAAATCGCTCTGTTCGGCTCCTTCGGCTGGGGTGACGGTCAGAAAAACAAGAATACATGAAGCAGCCCGCGATATGGAGGCGGAAAAACTGCTCGGACGCAGTATCTTCAATCTGTCCGGCGGTGAAAAACAAAAGGTCGCATGCGCTTCGGTATCCGCCGCGCATCCCGATGTTTTTGTCTTGGATGAGCCGACCTCCAACCTGGATATGGATGCGATAGAAAGCCTCAGGCGTACCATTCTTTTATGGAAGTCGCGCGGCAAAACTGTCGTGATCGCCGAACACAGGCTCCACTGGCTGAAAGATATCTGCAACAGGGTGATTTATATGAGCGGCGGCAGAATCAGCCTTGATCTTCCAATGAACGAGTTTGCGGCTCTGCCGCCCGAAAAACTGCGAAGGCTTGGCCTCCGTCCGCTGTCGCTTACAAATCTGAAGAACGAATCTCCTCCCGCAGTTCCGGGAGACACCTTGGAGCTTCATGATTTTTGCTGCTCCTATGACGGCAAAAAACAAGCTCTTGATATGAGGTCACTGTTCTGCATATGGAAAACGGAGTGGCCGGCGAATTCTACCCGCTTGACAACAGCGGCGGTCAACGGTTAATTAATTTTTTTTATACACAATTCAAAGGAGGAAAAAGCCATTGAAAAAACAGTCTGACCTATTGAAGCTTTTTGATTATGCCGGAAACTTCCGATATCTGACGATATTCTCGTGGATTCTGTCCGCGATCAGCGCGCTTGTCGCGCTTTTGCCATTCGTATACATATGGAAAATGATGGAAGAGGTACTTGAAGTCGCGCCGGATTTCGGCGCGGCACACAATCTGGCGCATAACGGCTGGATGGCCGTTCTGTTTGCGGTCGTATCGATGCTCATTTATATCGGTGCTCTGATGTGTTCGCATATCGCTGCGTTCAGGGTCGCATCCAATATCAGGAGTCAGGCAATGCATCATATCGTTACACTTCCGCTCGGGTTCATGGACAGCTTCGGAAGCGGCAAGCTGAGAAAGATCGTCAACGAGTCCAGCGCAGCTACGGAGACCTACCTGGCTCATCAACTGCCGGACCGTGCCGGAGCGATCACGACTCCGGTCGGCATGCTGGCGCTTCGGCATTTACGTTGATGGCAACAATGACCGGCGCTAAAATGCGTACGAAAATGAAGGAATACCAGGATGCTCTGGGACAAATGTCCAATGAAGCCGTTGAATACGTCCGCGGAATACCTGTCGTCAAGACCTTCGGGCAGTCGGTATTCTCGTTTAAAAGGTTCAAGGCGTCCATCGACAATTACGAAAAATGGGTCATTGCTTACACGAAGCAGCTGCGTTTGCCGATGATGTTTTACACGACGGCGATCAACGCCGTGTTTGCCGTCCTCATCGCGGCGGCACTTTTCATGACACAAAACGGCGTCGGCAATGCGTTCCTGCTGAATCTGCTTTTTTATATTATATTTACGCCGATTATAACCGTTACACTGACAAAGATCATGTTTTCCAGTGAAAATCAAATGATTGTCGCCGATGCGCTGGAGCGGATCGACAGCGTGATGGCGCTCACGCCCATGCCAGAGCCCATACGGCCTTTGTGTCCAAAAGACAATTCCGTCGTGCTGGACGACGTTTCGTTTCGGTACCAAAACACGAAAGCAAACGCGCTGGATCGCATTTCCCTGCAGATTAAACCCGGTGAGCATGTCGCCCTCGTCGGTCCGTCCGGCGGCGGCAAAACGACACTTGCCAGCGTCATCGCGCGTTTCTGGGATGTCAGCCGCGGCAGAATCATAATCGGCGGCGTAGACGTCAAGGAGATCCCGAAAAAGCAGCTGATGGACACGGTATCCTTTGTCTTTCAGGACAGCAGGCTGCTGAAAACATCTATTTTAGAAAACGTCCGTATGGCAAAACCGGACGCCACACGCGAGGAGGTTATAAAAGCCCTGGAAGCGGGCAGTGCGGCGATATTCTTTCAAAAATGCCGAACGGGATAGACACCGTGATTGGGACGAAAGGCGTTTATCTTTCAGGCGGCGAACAGCAGCGGATTACCATTGCCCGCGTCATGCTGAAGAATACGCCGATTATTATTCTGGATGAGGCTACGGCCTTCGCCGACCCGGACAATGAATTTAAGGTGCAGGCGGCATTCAAAGCGCTTTCGAAGGATAAAACCGTTATCATGATTGCCCACCGACTGTCCGCCGTTGCAGGAGTCGACAAGATATTCGTATTGGAAGATGGACATATCGAAGAATGCGGCAATCATGAAGAACTTCTTCAGGGAGAGGGCCTTTACACACGCATGTGGCAAGAATACAGCCGTGCCGCGAAATGGAAGGTAGGTGCCAAAAATGAACTTGCTTAAAACCGTCCAACATAAATACGCGCTCTCCGAACAGGGGGCGAAAGATCTTGTCAAAAGCTGTGCCGCATGTGCGGCGGCGGATTTCGTCCTTATGGTTCCGGTAGGGCTTCTCTATTACCTCGTAGGTGATCTTATGAACGGCGGCGTGCCCGGAAGCCGAATCAGCTTCTATATCATAGGGTGCGCGATATGCCTTCTTCTGATTTTCCTGACTTCGCGGATTCAGTATAACGCCTGCTACCTTGCTACCTATGTGGAAAGCGGTGTCCGACGGATTACGCTTGCGGAAAAGCTCAGAAAACTCCCGTTATCTTTTTTCGGAAAGAAAGATCTATCCGACCTGACCAGTACGATCATGGCGGACTGCTCATCACTTGAAACTGCTTTCTCTCACTATATCCCGGAACTGATCGGCGCGGTGACCTCAACATTTCTTGTCGCCGTCAGTCTGTTCTTTTTCAATTGGCGTATGGCGCTCGCAGCGATCTGGGTGCTTCCCGTCTCATTCTGCGTCGTGCTGTTTTCCTCAAAAGTTCAAAACGCGCTTGGACGAAAGCAGATGACGGTAAAGATGGCCTGTACCGACGGGATCCAGGAGTGCCTTGAATCTGTCCGGGATCTGAAAGCGAACAATGCCGAGAGAGACTATCTTACGGGACTCGATAAAAAAATAAAGGCCGTAGAGAAACGCGCCATTTTAACTGAGCTCGGTACCGCTTTATTTGTCGCTTCCGCGCAGATGATTCTGAAACTGGGTATCGCAACGGTTGCGCTGACCGGAGGAGTCCTGCTTATCAACGGAAACCTCAACATTTTGACGTTTTTTATGTTCCTGCTTGTGGTTTCGCGCATGTATGACCCGATGCAGGCCGCACTTCAAAACCTCGCCGCCATTATAGCGGCCAACGTCCAGACCGGGCGAATGAACGAAATCCTTGATCACCCTGTTCAGAGCGGCGGGTCTATTCTGAAAAATGAGGGCTGTGACATCCGGTTCAATCACGTTGGTTTTGCTTATAACGGAAAAGATAACGTTCTGCGCGACGTATCCTTTACCGCCAGGCAGGGTGAAGTGACCGCACTGATCGGCCCGTCCGGAGGCGGAAAGACGACCGCATCGCGGCTTGCCGCGCGGTTCTGGGACATAAGCTGCGGGAAAATCACCGTGGGAGGAACGAATATTTCAAAAATCGATCCGGAGACGCTCCTTTCGCTGTACTCGATTGTTTTTCAGGATGTTACGCTGTTTAATAATACAATAAAGGAAAATATCCGTGTCGGCCGGAAGGAGGCTACCGATGAGGAAGTTCTGACAGCGGCCCGATACGCGCATTGCGATGAATTTGCCGAGAAGCTTCCGGACGGCTTCGATAGCATGATCGGCGAAAACGGTTCGGAGCTGTCCGGGGGTGAACGCCAGCGCATTTCCATCGC
Organism: Caproicibacter fermentans; assembly: GCF_009746625.1. GTDB lineage: Bacteria > Bacillota > Clostridia > Oscillospirales > Acutalibacteraceae > Caproicibacter > Caproicibacter fermentans. The sequence continues at coordinate 32,673 of NZ_VWXL01000081.1, read as the reverse complement.
GCGCGCATTTTTGAAAGATGCTCCAATCATTCTTCTGGATGAAGCGACAGCTTCTCTTGATGTGGAAAACGAGACCTTCATTCAGTCCGCAATCTCTCAGCTCATCCGGGACAAAACCGTGCTAGTCATTGCACACCGTATGAGGACCGTTGCCGATGCGGACAAGATTGTAGTGCTCGATAACGGTTGCGTTTCCCAGCAGGGTTCTCCCCAAGAGCTGCTACAGCAGGGCGGCCTATTCAAACACATGGTTGAACTGCAGAATAAGGCGGCGGGCTGGACGCTGTGACCGGCCTCATATTTTGCAGCGGCACAGCGAATATCAGCAGCTTGGTGTAGTCGCCGTCCACCTCGCTTTTTCAAGCTCCCGGTTGATTTGGTTATCCGTCAGGGAATAGTTTTCCCGATGCGGGCAGGAAGCTCCAGCAGGCTAGGCTCATTTATATATCGTATTCAGAACTGCCGTTACACTCTCCAGCAGAGCTTGGTCTGTGTCTTGAGGCCATTTTCCTCAAACTCCACCACTATACCGAGGACTTTCAATTCCAGAACGTAGGTCAAAAACCTTTTAGGTGTTAGCACGCCTACACATATAACATAGAAAAGCCCTCCAAACTTCACGGGTTTGGAAGGTTTCAAACGGCATTTAAGCATGTAAAGTATCCCGCCAAACTACCGCTTTTTTATATGGCGGGTAATTCACCCCAAAATTCGATTTAGACAAAGGAGCAAATCATCTTATTGTAAAAAATTTAAAAACAATGCCAGAATAATGATTCCAATTACGATCAATATCAAGACGACACATATTATTGTAGAGATGATATTCAAAACACTACGGCTTTCGCTACTTTTCACGCAGACAATGGAAAGACAAAGCCCTGCCAAAATAGAAAGAATATTGGCCCCAGCCCAAAGGTTACGTATTTCGTCCGATATCGTGATTTTCAACAAAATAGGAATAAAGGTTGCGAGCGGCAATACGCTAACAATCAGTGCAGCAATGCTTGTTTTTTGATGTTTCTTGTTTTCCATCTTTTTACCTCATTTCTTTCTTTCCAAATTGTGTTACGGCCACGGTAAGCACCAATGCAAAGATCAGGACGGCACAGGGCAGGAACGGAAACAGCTCAAAGGCTATCCCTGAGGTATTCGTTGTAAACTCGTGCAGCGAGCAGGACACCAGATAACCACTGTAGCAATATGGATAGACAATCCAGAGCGGCGTATTGGCGGCCAAGACGCCGGGAATGACAAGAAGCAGATTCAGGCCGACGGACAGCAGCGGTTTTTCAAACAACACAGTAACAGCCCACATGGTTGCCACGCTGGGCAGCATCGTAAGAAACAGCCCCGCACACCACTTGAGCAGGTAAAGGACAGGCAGTGTTTCGGTGACTCCCATCGTGTTTGTGGCAACCCATCCGGCAACGATAAATACTGCGAGGAACACAACCATTTCCATGAACAAATAGAACATCAGTACACAGAACTTTGCCAGAGAAAGGGCATGCCGGCTGACCGGCAGAGCCAGCATCTTTAAGACGCCGTTGTGCTGTGTTTCCCTTCCTGCAATCATAACGCAAACAACGACCATGCTCAGCGGAAGCAGATAATAGGCATAGACCAGTGCACTTTGAATGAACATAGCAGGCCAAGCATTCGTATATTCCGGTGTGAAATAGCTGCTCAAATTCGCAATCCCGGATGCTACCACCAATAACGGGGCAACAAAAATCAATGGAATGATTTTTGAGCGCTTCACTTTCATAAACTCAATTTTCAGCAGTTCTAAAAAACTCATTTTAATTCCCCTTATTCATAGCGCAGATGCTTTGCCATCCACAGCCCTGCCCCAAGGAATAGGATCGTTTCCACCAAAGAAACAAGGATCACCGTGCTATCCGGCTGTGCGCTCATAGCAACGGCGGGTTTCAGCATCATAACAAAGGGGTGAATCATCAGCAAAGCAACTTTCGAGTTTGCCAAGGCCATCCCGCTTAAAAATCCCGCAACTCCGATCCCGAGAGGAACCCACATGTTTTCAAAACGGGAGGAAAGTAAGATCATGAAGGACAGCACCGGCATGGCAGTAATAAACGAATAAGCGGCAAACCGCACCAGCGTTCCCAATTCAAAGGTACCTTGCGGCAGTTCGGTCGTGCCGATTTTCATCAGTGCGAGATTTTGAATCGCTACCGCTGCCAGCAGCAGGACAGTCAAAATCAGAAATTTGCAAAGGTACATCCCCGGAACGCTCATGGGCAGCATATACATCTTCTTGACCGCATTCCCCTTGAACTCCATGTTGTAGACCATGCAGGCGGCGACTACAATACCAAACATATTTAAGATCATGATCATGCCGTAGAGCTGGGTCAAAAGAACATCCATCGGGGCCAGCGGCAGGTTCAGCAGAGTGTCCTTTCGCAACATGAAGTTGACAAAGGCGTATGCCGCTCCCAAAACGCCGACAACCAGCAGCACGGGAATTACGCCTGTCCGCTTTTCTTTTCGCAGTTCGATGGCAAGTGCGTTCATAACTGTGCCCTCTGCTTTCTGGCTGCATTGTCCTTTTCTATCAGGGAAAGGAACATTTCTTCCAAATTATCCGAGGAAAAACCGGCCTGCAGCGCACTCTGCCGCAGCTCGTCCAAGCTGCCCTCAAACAGCAGGCGGCCATGGTTCAGAATGCCGATATCATCCGCCATCAGCTCGATTTCCGACAGCATGTGGGAAGAAATCAGTACGGTGCAATCATAGAGCTCCGGCAGGGATTTGATCAGATTGCGGATTTCGTGGATGCCGGAGGGATCAAGGCCGTTGGTCGGTTCGTCCAGAATGAGGATGGGCGGTCTGCCCAGCAGCGCCCCCGCAAGCCCCAGCCGCTGTTTCATGCCCAGCGAATAATTCTTTGCCAGCCGACCGCCAAACTCTGTGAGGCCAACCAGTTCCAACGCATCCTCTACCGAGCTTTCCGGCAGCTTTAAAATTCGTCGGATGATATCGAGGTTTTCACGTCCGGTCAGGTTGGCATAGAACGAGGGGGATTCGATAAAGGAGCCGATCTCCCTCAGAACGGCCATCCGGTCATTTGGAAAGTGCTTCCCATCGATGATAAAACTGCCCTTTGTGGGGGCCGTCAATCCCAGCAGCATTTTCATGGTGGTAGATTTCCCGGCACCGTTCGGCCCAAGAAAGCCATAGATGCTGCCTTTCCGGATATGAAGCGAAACACTGTTGACAGATGTGAAATTCTTATATTTTTTTGTCAATTGTTCCGTTGTAATCATGGTATCCATAAGAACATCTCCTTTCGATGCTCTTATGGTACAGCGTCAACCTGACATCCACATTCTCCTATCCTTACTTTTACCTTACTTTTTGCCGATCACCACACAAAACGGACATGCTTTGGTATAATAGATCCTATTGGAGGTGAAGGAATGGATCAGGCATTTTTACACACAAAAAAGCTCCTGCTTGTGGATGACGAGCCGGAGCTGCTTAAAATGGTAACCGCCATTTTAAAGGATGACGGTTTTGAAAACATTATCTTGGCCGCTTCTGTAAAAGAAGGCACCGCAGCTGCCGAAATTGAAAAGCCTGATTTAGCAATTTTAGATGTGATGCTGCCGGATGGAGACGGCTTTTCCCTTATGGAGCAATTGCGCTCTTTTACCGATGTGCCGATCATTTTTTTGACGGCGAAGGACGAGGCTGCGGATAAATTGGCCGGTCTTGGTCTGGGGGCCGATGATTATATCGTAAAACCTTTTATGGGACAGGAACTGCTGCTGCGTGTTTATGCTGTTTTGCGCCGTTGCTACAAAATGGATAGGAAACTCCTGAAGCTGGACGGATGCACGGTTGATTTCAGCCGCGCCGAAGTTCATAAAGCAGGCAAGGTACTTCCTCTGACGGCAAAAGAACACACCCTGCTGGAAACCCTTGCGCGGAATGAGGGAAAAATTGTTTCCATAGATTCGCTTTGCGAAGCCCTTTGGGGCGACAATCCGTTCGGGTATGAGAACAGCCTGAACGCCCATGTGCGGCGCATTCGGGAAAAAATTGAAACAGATCCGTCAAAACCGGTTTCCCTGATTACAATCAAAGGGCTGGGCTATAAGCTGAACATAAGGAAGTGACGCCATGAAAGCATTCGGAAAATATATCTCAAAACATCTGGCATCCTTTGCCGCTTTTAACCTTGTGTTGGCGCTGCTCAATGTACTGGCCTTTGGTATTACGTTTCAGAGCGTTATTAGAAACGACTACGGAGATACCTCACCGCAAACCATGTTGGAGGAAATTGCCGCTGCCTCGACGGTAGAGGGTGTATCGGACGATGCTCGCCAAAAACTGGAGAGTGCTCATATTTGGGCCATGTTCCTGAACCAGGGCGGGAATCGTATATGGGCCGTTAATATACCCAAAGACATTCCCGGAGATTATACTATTCAGGATGTTGCCCTCTTTTCCAAAGGATATTTAAAGGATTATCCCGTTTTTGTCTGGAACACGGAAGATGGCCTGCTGGTATTGGGCTATCCGAAAGACAGCTATACCAAGCTGACCAGCAACTATTTCTCGATCCATGCGATTCAAACGCTTCCGCTCTATATGACCGGAATGCTGACCGCCGACTTCTTATTTTTGTTTTTAGCCTATTACTTCTCCAGACGGAAAATTATCCGAAGTACGGAACCGATCATTGATGCGATTGAGACGCTTTCCGACGGTAAGCCGGTATCGCTGGCTATCGGCGGTGATTTATCAGAGGTTGCGGGAAGTATCAATAAAGCATCTCGCATTTTGAGCAAACAGAACGAAGCAAGAGCGAACTGGATCAGCGGTGTTTCCCATGATATACGGACGCCGCTGTCCATGATTCTGGGATACGCCGGACGCATTGCAGATAATAAAACCATAAACAGCTCTGTAAAGGATCAGGCTGAAATTGTGAGACAGCAAAGCATTAAAATAAAGGAACTGGTACAGGATTTGAATTTGGTGTCACATCTGGAATATGAAATGCAGCCACTCCATAAGGAACCGGTGCGCTTATCTAAACTTCTGCGATCCTATGCGGTGGAACTGCTGAATGGCGGGCTTTCTGAATCCTATCCGGTGGAGGTTGGGATTAAACCTGCCGCTGAAAATGTCATACTGGAATGTGATTCCCGTTTAATTATGCGTGCAATCAATAATTTGGTGCAAAACAGCTTCCGTCACAATCCGCAAGGCTGTGAAATTTCGCTAACTCTTGATTACTCCGAAGCAGCGATTACTCTTACGGTTGCAGACAACGGTGTGGGGCTTTCAGCTGAAAAGCTGCGGGAGCTTAAAGAAAGTACCCACTACATGGAAAGCACGGACGAGCGGCTAAACCTGCGCCACGGCTTAGGGCTTCTATTGGTTCGGCAGATTGTGGAAGCACACTGTGGCACCATGACCATTGAGAGTGAGCCGGGGCAGGGGTATCAAACGGTGCTCTGCTTTCAGGTACAAGCCAGTCAAGGCTAATGGTTTTCGGATTTCTTTATCAAGTGGTCTTGCTGTTGAACTTACCTCAAATAAAATAGGCATAAATGAAACTGTTAGTTATTCGTTATCAAAGTACAGTTTACAAGAGACTGCACAGGGTAACGGTCTGACGGGTGATGTGTTGCCCATCAGATTTTCCATGTAATGAGTTAATATTTAAAAAGGAGGCAGAGCGATGAAGAAATAAGCCGCTAAAACAACGGTTCACATACACGTTGTTTTAGCGGCTCGAGACCGTCCCGAAAGTGCCAACAACATTTTTGTACGTAGCCTATCTTATTATTTTTTCAAATCATACAGCCAATTTCAATAGAATTGTTGTGGAATGCCGCCTTTACGTTGTGAAATGTTGAGTTACTCGTTTTATTGTATCTAATGGTAAAACATGTCGGTTTCCCCGTCTTGTTCATCTTGAAGCGGTTGTTCAATTTTACTTCTCTTATTCATATGGCCTCCTACATATGGTTGTCATAATAAAAGCATGTAAAAATCTCCGTAAACATAGAAACAGCATATGCAAATGCAAGTCCAACTCCCATACTTATAAACAAATTCTCTCCTGATACTTTCCCCATGACGAGGAATACGAGCATTAATCCAAAACAAATGCCCTGTGTCAAGCGAAAAGATTTACTCTTTGTTTTCAATTCAATAAGTTGGTTGCGTTCATCCAAACCTTCTAACTGATCTTCTCTTGACAAATTGTACGAAAGACTGCGTGCTAACAATACAACCCCGAAAAGCAAGAGGGCCAAAATGAGAATGATACCGCTCACGTCAAATCCAGTCCAAAAGCTGGCGATCAGATTTAACAAGCTTAAGGCCATACAGACTAAGCCGGAGCCAAATTTCTTTTTGTCATAGATTTTCATATTGCTTATCCTCCAATTCTTTATTTTCTTTCAAGCAGCACAGTTCTTCAACAGTTACTCCGAACACTTCCGCGATCCGATAAGCCAGCATAAGAGAAGGGCTGTACTGTTCTTTTTCAATAGAAATGATTGTCCGTGAAGAAACATGAACCAAATCGGCCAACTGCTGTTGCGTCATTTTGGTCGTCATTCGCAATTCTTTGACTTTTGTTTTCATAATCCCCCTCTTTCCCAAAATATGAAGTTGGTTTCATGTTATCATGCTTCTAAATCAATGTCAATTAGAAATAAAAAGCGGGCACATGCCATGGATTGTTAACAATCTACATCTGTTTTTTCCTGTATTTTGTGCAGCCACCCTGCACATCGCCAATTCGAACCGGCCGAGGTGTTGACAATCTTGAGAAGTAGTGATAGCATAAACGTGTTGTACGACTGACGGAAGTGGATTTAACCACAGGGAGTACAGCGTTTTGGAAGCCGACCGTCTGGGCGTAATGCTTGGATTGGTGGGTCTTTTTTTATTTCGTTCTGATTGTCAAATTTAAAATCATGAGCAGAGTAGAATTTTGTGCGTAAATCATTGATTTACAGTGCCTTCTGAACGGGGAGTTGTCAGAGGGACGAAAAGCTTTAACAGGCTTACGGTACAAGGTTCGCATCCCGCTGCTGCATATTGGGGTAATCCCCCCTTTATGTGGCATGGAATTTTGCCACATAAAGGGGGGATTTTCATACCGGAAAACGAATCGGAATACGGGGCTCCGGCTTTTGCTCCGTCGGTTGTCAGCCAGATTGGCAGAAAGGGAAATGACAGTGTCAATAGATAAAACGAAAATAGAAGAACACATACGCGGGCTTTTATTGGCTTTGGGAGAGAACCCGGAACGCGAGGGACTGCTGGAGACTCCCGCCCGTGTGGCTAAGATGTGCGAAGAAAGATTCGAGGGAATCAACTACACAAATGATGAGATCGCCGGGATGTTTCACAAGACCTTCGAAGACGATCTGTATACGCCGGAAAACAACAACGACCTGGTAGTGGTGAGGGATATTGAAATCTTCAGCTGCTGCGAACACCATCTTGCTCTGATGTACAACATGATGGCGACAGTGGCATACATACCCAACGGTAAAGTCCTGGGGTTGAGCAAAATCGTAAGAATCGCGGATATGGTCAGCAAAAGGCTGCAGCTTCAGGAACGGATCGGGTCGGATATTGCGGAGATTATGCAGAAGGCCGCGCAGACAGAGGACGTTGCCGTCATCATCGAGGGTCAGCATGCCTGTATGGCGACCAGAGGGATTAAAAATACGAATGCGCTTACCGTGACGACGGCTTTGCGGGGAAGATTCAACAGCGATCAAAACCTGATGAACAAACTCCTGATACTTTGTAATAAACATGAGACATTCGTTACCGGTTTTAACGGAAGGAGTGTTTCTGATGAAGATGGTAAATGAGCTTCTCAAACATCCGCAGTATATCAGGGATATGGAACTGAATGTCGAAGCGGAAAAAGACAGACTGTTTTGCAGGCATGATTTGCAGCATTCTTTTGACGTGGCGAGAGTGGCCTATATCATGTGCCTGGAGAGGAAATTTCCAATTTCAAGAGAGATTATATACGCGGCCGCGCTTCTTCATGATATCGCAAAATGGAAGCAATACAGGGATGGATCGGACCATGCACTGGAAGGCGCTGTTCTGGCAAAGGAAATTCTGGAGGATATCGGCGTTAGCGGTAAAGACACCGAAGAAATAACGGACGCCATAAAAACTCATCGCAGAAAAGATACCCGGAAATCTCTTTTGGGTACCGTGCTCTATGAAAGCGATAAGGCTTGCAGACCCTGCATTTTTTGCAAAAGCATAGACGTATGCAATCGGTTTACGGACGGAAAAAATCCTGAGTTAACGTATTGAAATCTGCTTTGAAAAGGAGAATCTTGATTATGACAGATCAGTTAAATATTGCAGACAGGATTTGGAAATGGGGAAATCGGACCTATATCATGGGCATATTGAACGTAACGCCGGATTCGTTTTCGGACGGCGGAAATTATTTTGATATGGACTCCGCCTTGAAGCATGCCGCACAAATGGAGGAAGAAGGCGCAGATATCATTGACGTGGGGGGAGAATCCACAAGGCCGGGGGTCACCGTTCCGGTGTCGGCCGAGGAAGAGATTCGTAGAGTCATTCCCGTCATCAAGAGGCTTTCCAAAGAGAGCGCTCTGCCGATCTCCGTCGATACCTATAAGGCCAAGACAGCAGCACTTGCGGTTGAAGCCGGCGCTCATATGATTAATGACATATGGGGCCTCAAAAAAGATCCAGAGATGGCCGATGTTGCGGCTTCATGTAAAGTACCGGTCTGTATCATGCATAACAGAACCAACACGGGCTACGACAACCTGATGGAAGACATTCTGTCCGAATTGGGGGAAAGCATTGAGCTTGCCGTCAAGGCAGGAGTAAAGGATGAAAATATCATTCTGGACCCGGGAATCGGATTCGGAAAGACATGGGAGCAGAATTTAACGGTCATGCGGAATCTTAATCTGCTGAAAGAACTGGGATACCCCATCCTTCTTGCCGCGTCAAGGAAAAGCTTCATCGGCAAAACCCTTGGGTTGGAGGTAAATGACAGGTTGGAAGGTACATTGGCCGTTACGTCAGTCGGCATACTGAAAGGGGCAGATATCGTTAGAGTACATGATGTGCTGCAAAACGTAAGGGTCGCGGCAATGACGGACAGTATGGTGAGGTGATTGCGAATGGACAGGATCATCATCGAGGATTTGCAGGTGTACGCTTATCACGGGGTTGCACAGGAAGAAAGAACAATCGGACAGATGTTTTTCGTCTCCCTTCGGATCGGATCGAATCTGGAAAGAGCGGCGGCAAGCGACGACGTGAACGACACGCTCAACTACGCCGACCTGTGCAATGATGTACAAACCGTAATGCAGTCTGGTAAATGCAATCTGATTGAGGCCGCAGCCATGAACATCATCCAGCATCTGTTTCGAAAATATTCGGACATTGCGGAAATAAGCATCACGCTGAAAAAGCCATGGGCCCCAATGGGACATCATCTAAAATATGCGGCGGTTGAGTTGGAACGGAAACGGGGTGACAAAGATGAGTGGTAGTCTCGTTACCGCGTATATCGGGTTGGGTTCAAACCTTGGCGACAGAGAGGCGCATCTCAACCGGGCGGTCGAGATGCTCGAAAATACCTCCGGAGTCAGAGTTATCAAGGTCTCCGCATATTTCAATACTGCTCCCGTGGGCTATACGGAACAGCCGGATTTCCTGAATGCGGTCGCTGAGATCGAAACGTCACTTACCGCGTATGAGCTGTTAGGCATCTGCTGCGGCATAGAGAAAACATTAAAAAGGGAACGAATCGTTCATTGGGGACCGCGCACCATCGATTTGGATATCCTGCTATTTGGGAATCTGGTTTTGAACGATGCGTCGTTAACCATTCCGCATCCGAGAATGCTGGAACGGGAATTTGTGCTGAAGCCTTTGAATGAAATAGCTCCGGAAAGGATACATCCCGTATGCAGCAAGAGCATTCGGGAACTGTATCATGAATTTTTACTGACAGTACAATCCGGGCCTGTCTCATTAAAACAGATGCATCTGATCGTAGCAGCTGACCAAAATTGGGCAATCGGGAAAAAAAATGAACTGCTCATCAAGATCCCGGAGGATCAGGCCTTTTTCCGCGAAAAGACTATAGGAAAGGTAGTCGTCATGGGAAGAAAGACACTGGACAGTTTTCCGGGAGGAATGCCTTTGAAGAGCAGAACCAATATTGTGCTGACAAAAAACAAAAACTTTCAGGTGGAGAACGCGATAGCGGTTCATTCCCTGAAAGAGCTGATGGAAGAACTTAAAAATTACGGCGGCAGAAATATGTATGTTATCGGAGGAGGAAGTATCTACCAGCTCCTGCTGCCCTATTGCGATACGGCTTATGTCACAAAAATATTTCATTCCTATGACGCCGATACGTATTTTACGAATCTGGATCAATTGAATGAATGGAAAATGGTTTCCCGCAGCGCAGAAAAAACACAATCAGGCTTAAACTATGTGTTTATGAAATATAAAAAGCAGGGTGGTAATAGGCTATGACCTACGAGGAAGCTTTAGAATTTATCTGTAATACACAAAAATTCGGAATGAAACCCGGGCTCCATACGATATCGGAATTGCTGGAGCGCATGGATAACCCGCAAAAGAAGCTTCGGTATATCCATATAGCCGGTACAAACGGAAAAGGCTCGACGGCAGCGTTTATCAGCAGTATCCTGATGGAATCCGGCTATAAGACCGGTATCTTTACTTCTCCGCATATTCAAAGGGTGACAGAGCGGATCAAAGTAAACAACGCTGAGATAGAACAATCCCGGTTTGCAGGATTGACCGAATTGATTCAAAGCAAGATTAAAATCATGCTGGAACACGGCGGGTGTCATCCCACGGAATTCGAAATTCTTACCGCAATGGCATTTCAATATTTTTACGAACAGGGCTGTAATGTTGTTGTCCTTGAGGTGGGGCTTGGTGGAAGGCTTGATTCGACCAATGTGATCGACACGCCGGACCTGGGCGTAATAACAGCGGTCAGCTATGACCACATGAACATACTCGGGAACACAATACAGGAGATTGCCGCAGAAAAGGCGGGCATTATCAAACGCGGCGGGGATATTGTGGCATATTCGAATCCTCCTTCCGTCACAGCGATCATAGAAAAAGCCTGTAGAGAAAAAGGTGCTAAGCTTCATAGGACAGATTTTTCAGGGATAAAAATCATAGAGCAAAATATGGAAGGACAAACTTTCAGCTATAAACAGTATACGGCTCTTAAAATATCCCTGCTGGGAGAACATCAGGTTAAAAACGCTGCCGTAGCGGTTCACGTGGCAGAGGTGCTAAAAAACAAGGGGTATAATATCACGGAAAAAGCGATTCGAAAAGGACTTTTAAAGGCGAGATGGCCCGGACGGCTCGAGGTACTAAGTAAGAATCCGTTTTTTTTGATAGACGGTGCGCATAACGCGGAAGGTGTGGCAGCCTTGAAGAAAAGCCTGGATTCCCTATTCCCGGGCCAAGCGCTGACGTTTATTATGGGAGTGCTGGGCGACAAGGATTACCAGTCCATGCTTGCAGAGATTCTGCCGGGCTGCGCAAAGCTGTTCACGGTTACTCCAAACAGTGGCAGGGCGCTCTCCGCTGCCGATTTGGCGAAAGCAGCGAAGGAATATTGCAAAAATATTCAAATCTGCGACACAGTTGGAACCGCGGTGAAAAAAAGCCTCGTCGAGACGCCAAAAGGCGGTGCAATATGTGCCTTTGGATCGCTTTTTTATATCGGAGAAGTAAGGAGTATTTTGAAATGATCGGATGGAAAAGATTGGGATGAATGAATATGGAACACTCACAATTTTAAATGAAAATATTCACACGGTCGTAGAAATCATTACATTTGCCTCCTGAAATTAATCCAAGAGTTTTGGTAAAAAACTGGAACCGTTTTCGGGCGGATGCTCCCCGAAATAATCGGTCGCTGTCGCTCCAACATCGGACAGGGTGCCTCGGATGCCGAGGTTCCCCGGACGGATTCCGCGCCCGTAGATCATCAGCGGAACATGCTCCCGGGTGTGGTGCGGATGTCCAATGGTCGGGTCGTTCCCGTGGTCCGCCATCACAACCAGCAGGTCTTCGTCTCCCATGCTGTCCATCAGTTGGCCGAGCAGAGGATCGGCAATTTCCAGAATATGCGCATATTTCTCCACGCTCTCCTGGTGCCCGGCCAGGTCGGTTTCCTGCACATTACAGCAGAAGAAACCGCATTCCGTTTCTTTCGACAGTTCAATCAATTTTCCAAGGACTTTTGAGGTCTCAACTATGGAGCAGCTCTTTCCGAACGGATTTTGGATGACGTCGGCCGCTTTCCCGAGCAGGGTGACGCCGTATCCGGCACGGCCCAGAATTGTGGGAACCTGTACTTCCGGGTCCACTCCGTAGCCGAGGTGGATGCAGTGGTAATCACGGTTGTAAACACCGGACTTTGGGGCATTTACGCCGATATAGCCGCCGTCATGCTCTTCCACCGCAGCGAGAATATCCTGAATGGTCACTCCCCGGCCGCCGAAGGTGATGACGCGCGGCACCTTGGAAACGGAACGCACAAGCTTGCCGATTTTCAAAACTTCGTCGAAATCGAGTGTGTCGATCGCGGCCGTGACGTTAAACGCCTGACCCGGGTCGCACTCCACATTGTCGGCAACCGTCAAGGCGTTTTCCACCACAAGCATCCGCTCGGATTCTCCCTGATAGTACTCCGCGTGATATCCGTTTTGAACCAGCGTGTCGTGAATGAGTTCAATCCGGTTTTTAATCGGTTCCCCAAACGGTTTCTGCGGCTTGGTACCGACGATTTCCTGATGACCGAAGAAAGTATCGGCTCCGGAATGCATCAGTCCGGCTTTGCCGAAGGTTGCCGTGGAACTGAACTTCATCCGGGATGATTCTGTCCCAATAATATTCATCAGACCCAGCTTTTCCAACACGGGTAGCCTGAGCTCCGGTTTATTTTCCAGAATATGCAGCCAGGTATTGGCTCCTGTATCCTGAGGCCGCGCCTGGGGAACATCCTCCATCTGGCCGACCCCGAAGCCGTCCAGCACGACAATAATAAATTTCTTCAATGAATCTCTCCTTCCTGTCTATTGAATCCTCATTCCCTCGGAGGTATAAATGCCGAGAACCTGAGGTTTTCCTTCCGATATCCCGCCAATCAGCGCCACATGGCTTCGCGTGACAAAGATCTGCGTGCGGAATGCCATTACGACACTTTCCGAGATCCGCACGGGGCCGTTCAGGCCGAAATGGTAATCAATGCTTTCGTCGGTGGGAGGAATCACGTCCAGAAACCTGTGTTCTTCCGGGGAGCCGACCAGCGCCTGCTTCACATGGGAACGCCGGTAGTGTCCTCCGCCGTAGCAGTAAGAGGTGTCACCGCACAGGTGGGAGACTTCACTCAGGTAGACGATCGCCGGAATCTCTTCACAGTTGCTTACCGCGTGCAGCGGCGTCGTCCCGGTCAGTCCGTGGCCCGGTTCCCCGTGGGTTCCGCCTGCCTGTCGGATCAGCGGAAGACTGGCGCAGCAGGTTGCGCTCGGCATGTTCATCTGGTCAATGGAAAATCCCATTGCTGTCAGGAGCTCTTTCGCTTTTTGCAGGGTCCCGATATTGGGCGTGGGCTCCACCTTCCCCGAGTTCTCGTCAAACAGAAAGCAGGGGAAAGAGGTCAGGCCGGCCACGCGTATGTGCCCGAGCTTTTTGAATTCCCGCGCCGCGCCTTCCAGCCCCGAAAGAGGAAAGCCGCCGTACTGGCCGGAATACAGAAGATCCGTTTCCCCCAGAACGCGGAGCATCAGTTTCTGCTCCAAACTTAGTTCCGCGCATACGGCGTCAATTTCACATGCCTTTTCCAGGGAATAAACCGTCACGTAATCGGGTTTCGCGCTCAGAATTTTTTTTAAAGCCGCTTTCGGAATCTGTACCAGATGACCGACGTTCCCAATCGGAATTCCCGAATCGATCATTGTCTCCGCTTCGCGGAAGTCCACCACGACAGCCCCGTCGTAGCCCAGACGCATCAGTTCCTGGGCAATGGCCGGGTTCCTGCCGAGCTGCTTGAGCATAAAGTACAAGTGGAGTCCGTTATGATCCGCTGTTTCCCGAATGCGGGAAGCGTTCTGCCGCAGCGTATCCACATCGATGAGATAAGTGTCCGGCCATAGGACACCCGATTTATGAAAGGAAACCGCTGCTTCAATCAGCGGGTAATTTCTTTCCCACGTTTTTTCTAAAAACATTTCTGTTTCACCTTTCGTTTTTCACTTCCTGCAAAGATTTTTTCAGGATGCGCATGACGGTTTCCGCGCCGCCCCGCATCGGATTGATGCGGATCATGCGCTTCTCCAAAGAGGGGTCCTGCCGGCGAAAGGTTCCCGAAATGCGGTAGATCATCGGGACAAACTCGAATTTGGATTCACACCCTACGGGGTAAGCCGCGGCTCCGTTTTTCGCCGTGAATTCGAGCACCCGGTCCGCAATCTCATCCCAGAATTCCACCAGTAGCACCTTGGACTGCGCGTTTGCAAGAAAGGCATTTTTTACCTCGGGAATCTCTCCCGAGCAAAGCCGCTGAACCAGTTCTTCGCCGACCTGCGCCTGAACGGCGAGGGCCATTGGCGCGTAAATCAGCCCGCGCAGAACCGCCATTGCCTCGTAACCCTGAACCTGACTGCCGCCCGAATAGTTGCAGTCGGAAATCGCTCGGATCAGGCTTCCTTTTCCGGCCAGTGCCCCCACTCCGGCGGGTCCCAGCAGCTTGAAACAGGAAAAACTAGACAGGTCGGCTCCGCACTGGGCTCCGATGTTCGGAACCTTCAGCACGGCGTAATTGTCATCCGTTAAAATCTGCACGGACGGTCTTATGGACCGGATCGTCCGAATTACTTCGTTACAGCGGTAACGGTCGTCTGGTTTCTGCCGCGTCAGCTGGATCAGAACCGCTGTGACGTCCGGATTCTGATCCAATACGCGAACAATATCTTCCTGATTGTTAAAGTCCGCCCGAAGCGGTTTCACACGCATTGTGTCCAAAGTGACCTGCGTGGTGGGATACACCGGCGCGGAATGCACCAAAAGTTTTCCGTCGCCTTTCAGAATGGATGTCAATCCCCAGCGGATTGCCCCCGTTCCGGCACCCCGGACTAAAGTTGCGTCTTCCGTCTGAAACAGGTCCGCGAGAACCCGCTCCACTTTCCTTGTGTAGGAGGGTTTGTTCTTTCCCTTCACAACGCCCAAATCGCCTTCCGATAATACCTCGTAGCCGTCAAAATAACGTGTGGTGAGATCGACAATGCGAAACTGCAGCTCTTTGGCCTGTTCCAAAGACAGGGAAGGCAGAGGATACGTGATCATGAACATCTACTCCTTCTGATTTGTTGCCGGAGTTCACCGGTCCAGAATCCTCGCAGGATTTTCCACTAGGAGTTTGTGAAGCTGTTCCTCTGGAACGCGTTTTGAACGCAGAAGCGGAAGAAAACTTCCCAAAACAGCAGTATATCCCTTTCCGCCACAGCGGATCAGGTAGGACTGCTTGGAAACGTCCTCCGAGAGAAGCAGATGGTCTTCCCAGCCGCCCTCCAGCAGTTTGATCAGTACCTCCGCACGCGTTTCGTCCGAAAGATAGTTGCTTTTCCCAATCGTGTCAAAGGCCAGGTTTACTCCAAATTTCAGCATTTTGATTTGGTAGTCCGCATCGGCGGTAAGGTCGGTGTGGCCGATGACGAGTTTATCCGGCGTCATTCCCTGCCCCAGCATCAGAGAAATCTGTTCCAGACCGAGACGGCCCATGTCACAGTGGGTAAACACCGCCGTGCCGGTCCGCTTGGATGCCCTGGACGCCGCCGTCAGAACCTTTTCTTCGCTCGGGTAGATTTTCTCGGAGGAAGCAACTTCTCCGATTGCTCCGGATTTGATATCGGTTCCATCTATGCCAACATTGACTTCTTTCACAAAAAACTCTTCCACATCGTCAACCGTTGCCTTTTGCAAACGGCCGCTGTGGTATTCCTTCAGATAGAAGCCGGTCGACGCAACGATGTTCAGTCCCGTCATTCCGGACAGTTTCCGAAGTCCTGTCACATCCCGTCCCATATCGACGGTTGTGACTTCAACAATTGAACGGCACCCAAGTTTCACGGCCGGCTTTAGTTCTTCTGAAATCATATCGAGATCATTCAGAACGGAGGCCTCGTCGTGACGGACTCTTCTCAGGTCCGCAAGCAGGTGCTCATGGCTCAGTGTGACGCCCAAAGCATCTTTTGGGACCGCACCGCATACTGTTTGTATCATTTTCATGCCCTTTCTGCAACACAACCCGGCGAAACAGCGGGGAATCCCGCGGTTCCGCCCAGGCCGGTTCTGCTGGATATTCCGAAATAAGACCCGCTTTATTTTACTGGGACAAACAGCCCTACGTAATAGAGAATGTTCAAAATTACGCCGGTTGCAATCGCCGCAACCGGGCCGATCGCCATCTTCATGATGCGCTTGCCCGTCATTTCGTTGATGAAATAGATCATGGCAGCGATAAAGAATCCGGTGTAGCCGCCCATTTTAACCACTGCGTTGATGGAGCCGATAATCAGGGCAAATTCCATCACAGTTGTCATTGCCGTACGGATGTTGTCGGAAGCGTCGCGGATAGACGGGAATTTACCGAGGAATTTGCCGACCAGACCCAGTAGCAGAACTTCCACAAGGATGACCGCCGCACCGCCGATCGCGGCAAAAACCGGATTCGGCATCAGATAGCCGACGCAGTAGACGAAGGTAAAGCCGGCCACGCCGTAGACACCTGTTGTAATAGCGGTCGTCGCAATCAGCGGAATAAAGCCGAGAGCCCTCATGAACTCCGCGAGGGCGGCCTGATGAATCAGCCCGGAAGCGGTTGCGGCGTCGGTCGATGTATATGCTTTTGCCAGGGTGTAGATGGAAACCTCGGACCCACCGAAAACGTGAATGTTACATGCCACAGCGATGAGCGCTCCGCCGATCATCAGGAATACAACGTTCTTGCGGATGCGTGCGGTACGCTCGGAGAAAACGTTTTGTTCATCTTCATCCATGGTTTTGCCGCGTTTTCTGTCTTCCGCCACGGCAAAGGCCACCAGGAAAACGATGCCGACAAACATTTCCATGGCGTCTGCCGAAAGAGTGGTGAACCGAACCAGCAAAATGCGGATCGCAAAGGTGACGATTGTTGCGGCAATTCCCTTTTTCGCATGGAATTGCATGAAAATCGCGACCAGCGGGAACAGCGCAAAGCAGGAGACCACCGGGTTGCTGATTTCACCCATGGCTCCGATGAAATTCACCGGAAGGCCGGTCAGCACGGTATTAATCAGGCCGAGCGCCGAAAGTGTCAGGGCGCCCCAGATGCCGCCCAGAATGGGGGCCACCCACTTTTTGGGGGAGATTACGCCCAGAATGTCCGTGGTCAGGAACAACAGCCACGGGTTCAAAAGACCGGTTGCGACCGTGTGCGCGATACCGACGGATGCTATGAAGCCAACACTGAGGCCAAAGGCGATGGTTCCAAGTTCGGAGCGTTTCATCCTGCCTTCAATGTATTCCGGGACAACGGGCCGCAGGCCGTCGTGGAACACCGCCATGCCCATGTGGGAAAGGAAAGCTGTAAAAGCACATAGAACAATGACTACTGCATAATTGAGTACGGATAAATCTCCCGTCATAATGCTTCCTCCTTAATCTTATACCTCTCAGTTTGCGTTTTTCTCAAGCAGAGCTTCGACTAATAACGGCACCGTTTTTTCAATGCTTTCCACAGACATCCCAAACGCGATTTTACCCTCGTTGACAAACTTCTCAACGTTTTCCTTTTTCACAGTTTGTCCGTTTTTCGTGACCGTGCAGCAATTGGAGTAGCCGATCATTCCGATCAGAATCGAAATGGCCGCGCCGCCGCCGCTTTCGCACGCGCCGAAGTAATAATCCACCTCCTTTTTCTTAAGCAGGGATACCGCGCCGATGTCTGTTGTGACAACTGTTTCAATCTTCCCTCCGGAAGCCTTTTCCACTGCGGCTGCCACCACGTTTTTACTGAGGCCGCCAATCGCGATTTTCATTCTGACCATCCTTTCTTTTTGTTAGTTGGAACCGTTGGGATTGGTTTCGAGGGTGTTGCAGATATGCACCAGCAGAAACTCCTCTTCCGCAGAGGGAAGCCTTCTTGCAATCTTTTCCCGGATTCTGTCCAGAATCTTCTGTGCGGTGGGGTAGACCGACTCTTCCGCTGCCTGGCTCAGAACCTCCCGGTCCAGAGGATTAACTTTTTCGCCGGCTTTCAGGCGCTTGATCGCCGCGCCGATATGGGTAATCATGACACCGCCGTTTTCTTCGGTCAGGTCAAACCGAAAATCTTCCCGAAATACTTTCACAATGCTTACAAGGTCGGCGTATGCCGCATCGTCAACGAGCGAGCATTCTTTCATCAGGTTGATCCGATCCATAATATCCATCGCTACAAATCCTTTGTTCAGTATTTTGGCAGTACTTTCCCGTCAATGACGTCCTTCTGAATCTCCAGGACACGGTCCTTCTCCAGAAGCTCCTGGATAATTTGTGAAATCCTCAGATTATCTTTTTTACAGACAAGAACCGCCTCCGTATCGACAATGTTGATCCCTTTTTCGTCCAGGGGCTCATAACGTAAATGATTCCCCGCGAGGTCGATGTCGTCGAGATTCCATACAGCGGCATCTATTTTCCCAATGGAAAGAAACGGAACGATCTGGCTGTAGATCAGCGGAACATATTCCACATTTTTTTCCGCGAAGAACTGTTGTGTCAGAGTCTTCTGGTCCACCGAGGAATGGTCGATTCCCACACGGCAGTTTTCGTAATCCCCCTGAAAGTCATCCCGCAGCAGCAGGACATGCTTTCCGACATAGGTGTACCGGCCGAAGTTTTCCAGAATTTCTATCGGCTCTCCCCTGTCAATGTAATATTTTGCCGTCAAAAAGGACATTACCGCAAAATCATAACGATCCTCCAGAAGACCGTTTAGCCGGTAATTGGAACCGTGCATGAAGGCCAGCGCCGCACTCAGACCCTTTTCCTGCAGCGCGGTATACAGACCGGTCGCCAGCCCCTCATACTTTTTGGAGTAGGGGAGCGGCATGACGCCCACCACAGTTTTAATTCCGGAAAGCTCCAGAAGCTTCGGCCGATTGATCGCTTTTACAAAGGTTCCCATGTGTCCCCGAGGCTGAAAGGATATCGCACGGTCTTCCTGCAGAAGCGTCAGCGCCGTTTGAATAGTTCCTCTTGAAACCTCGTATTCCCGGGTAAACTCTTCCACCGTGGGAATGCGTTCGCCGATCTGCACGGAAATGAACCTGCCGGCAAGGATTTGTACGATGATGCCAACTTTTTGCATCAGCTTTCCAGGCAGCAAACTCTTTTCCTCCTTTCCACAGGGTATCAATTTGAAAGGTCATTAAATGTACGAAATTTCGTACATTGATGACATTCTAGCATGAGCTTAAAAAAATATCTATTGACAAAGAACAGAAAAAAGGACGCTGTTTTTGTGCATTATTTTTAAATTATTGTAAGATTACCATCTAAATTTGTCACTTTAAATGTTTTTAATCAAGACTTTTTAAATAACAAAATATTTTATTTCGTACGTTGGAGTACGTTAAAACAGGATGGCAATTCAATTTTTTCGTTGTATACAAAATTTTCGTATATTCAAGAAGAGTCTGCCGAACCATGAAAACGATGCTTTTCGCTGCTGCGAAATTCTCTCTGTAATGCGGAAAAAACAGATCAATTATTTTGCAAAATCAATTTAAAAAAATGGCTGCACAAAGGCAGGCACTGGATAATCTCACCTTCGGTGATCAAATTCCAGACCGACCATTTTATCTGTGGCAACACGTTCCGCTGCGTGTGGGCGCTTCGTGAGTACCCAACGTCGTAGTTATAGACGATGAAAAAAGCAATGGGAAGCTGACACAGTACATCAGTTTCCCATTTTGCTTAATTTGTGACTTTCATCTCGCTATCGAAATAAAAGTTCTTCTCCTTCATTTTGATTATTTTCCTAGAAGATAAATTTCTACGGCATTAACAGTTTCTGTAAGTAGCCTCTTACGGTTAATTTTGTTTTTTGAAAAGGCAATCTGGTCGACGACCGAGTTAATCAATGAAAAGGTAATTGCCGCAGCCGCCTCAAGGTCTTGTACCTGCAATTGGTCTCTGTATTTTTCAAAGTAACGAAATACCGTGACTTCTGTTTGTTCCTGCTGTTTTTCCAATAAAGCTGCAACAGCAGGATCTGAAAGACTTAAAATTTGAATCTCCCGGTTAAGTTCGCGTGAATTCTCATGATTTTTTATGATCATTTCCATCAATCCGCGCAGGAAATGCTTGAGGTCTTTGCTCGAATTTTCAGCGTCGCGTAAAAAGCCCTCATGAATCTTCAGAAAGGACTGATGGTATCGATCCAGAATTTCCAGGAAAATCGTTTCTTTGTTCGGAAAATAAAAATAGAGGTTACCGATTGAGATATTGGCTGCGCGTGCAATTTCATTCGTACTGACTTGGTAGTAGCCCTTTTTACAAAACAGTTCCCGCGAAGTATCTACAATTTTTTCCCGAGTCAGCGCGCTTCTTTTTTGCTTGGGCTCATGAATGGATTGATCCTGTTTCACTTATATCACTCCACCTATTATTTTAAAATAAAGAACCGGGGGATACAAGCAATTATTTTTCCTCTTTACGAACCAGAATCTTTTCAATCCAGTTAAATATCCGGTCATTCGCATAAACTCGGCACCCTGCCTGACAATGCGCACCCGCACCTTCCTTATTGGTAAAATACATATATTCTTTTGGACATTTTAAGGCATCGTATAGAAGAACCGCCTGATTGCGCCAATTCTTTTTATCATCTTCGTTACCAATCACAAGAACTGGGCATGTTATTTTTGAGGTAACCACCTTTTAGATAAAATGGCTCGTATTTCAGCATATATTCAGACGGAGTATCAACGCCAAACGTCAAAAAGCCGTGCCTGCATCTCCAATCAAAGGCGACACTCATTTTCATGAATAACCGAGCCAAACGATTGAAAACTGCCGCATGTTTCCGTATGCCTTGAAGAATAGAATCACGTTTTTCCGGATTCAAACTCAGGCAGTCGTATAAACCGCCGTTTGCCACACACGCGGATATCCTGTTCTCAAAAGCGGCTGCCCGAGGCGCAAAATAACCGCCGAGGCTTTCGCCCCAAAGGATAATTTTATCAGGATCGACGGAAGGGTCGTGAAGGGCAAAATCAACTGCCAGAGAAACCGCTGTTTCATAATCATATCGAAACGGGATATTGCGTTGGCGAATTGTTTCACCCTGACCCGGCCCATCAAAAGCAAGGCAATTCATTCCGCGCTTGATGGCGCCGATTCCAATTGCATATAGTTCCTCTTTTGTCCCATCGTTGCCCGATATTGCTATGATGGTGGGAGCTGCTTTCCCTGTATCGGCATAATAAAAATGCCCCGGAAGAGATACGCCTTCAAACGGAATCTCAACTGGTTTAATATGAAACAGTCCATATTGAATTGCAAGATTAAACACTTCGTACTTAGTCTTACGTCCTCGACATGAACGGCGATTCCTACCGTCTCGACCAGACCCTGAAGGCACATCATTCTTAAACAGGTGGCCTACTTTCTGGTTGGCGGTAGGTGGTATACTTTTAAGTCAGCGCCCGGTCTACTTTCTGGTTGACAAACACAGTTATTCAATCAAAAGCAGAATTGTTCCCTACTTTTAAGGCAAAAAACTTCTGCTTCGCGATGTAGCGCCAAAGGATATTCAGGAATTTTATCAACATGAGTTGAATGTTGATGGGATTTCGGCTAACACGGTTATTCACCATCATGCCAATGTCCGGAAAGCCTTGCAGTATGCGTTCATAACAGGCTTGATTCCTTCCAATCCCGCCGACCGTGTTCAGCGCCCTAAGAAGCAGCCTTTCGAAGGAAGTATCTATAACGAAGAGGAATTGGAAAGACTTTTTCAGGTTGTAAAAGGGACACCGATTGAACTGGCGGTATTGTTAGGCGCATTCTACGGCTTGTGCAGGAGCGAAATTGTAGGGCTGAAATGGGACTCCATTGATTTCTTTCAAAAAACCTTTACAATTCGTCATACTGTCACGCAGGTGTGTATTGACGGTAAAGAATTAACAGTGGCACGCGACCGAACCAAAACGAAATCCAGTTGCAGAACGCTCCCGCTTGTTGCTCCTTTTGAGAAAGTGCTTCTTGATTTGAAACAACGGCAGGAAGAAAATCGAAGGCTATGTGGCAACTCGTACTGCAAAAAATACCTGGACTACATTTATGTGAATGAGATAGGAGAACGGATCAAGCCGAATTACATTTCATCGCATTTCCCTCTCGTTTTGGAACACAATCACCTGCGTAAGATTCGTTTTCACGATCTTCGGCACAGTTGCGCAAGCCTGCTGTTTGCTCACGGAGTGAGCCTCAAAGAGATGCAGGAGTGGTTGGGACACAGTGACATCAGTACAACCAGCAATATTTATACGCACCTGAGTTTTAATTCAAAGGTTTCCTCCGCCAACGCAATCCTGAATGTTTTTCCGACAGCTTCTCATGCATCTGATTCATCGCAAAGTTTTAAATCAATTGGCCCATGTAATAAAAATCCCAGCGAAAATAAAAAGAATCCCCAAATCCGCTAAAAAAACGGATCTGAGGAGTCTTTAAAATGGTGCCGGTGGTCGGAAGCCATTGGTATGTACGACTTTCATGTACCACACAGCAACCTGATTTTTAAACTTTCCTAGGCATTTGATATTAAAAGCGGAACCAGCTGCGTGATTCACCAGATCCGCAATTCTACGAAATATGTCTCCTACAAAGACCTGAAAGCGCTGATGGTTGATTTGAAGGCAGTCTATGCCGCCGTAGATGAACCATCCGCTCTGGAAGCCCTGAATGTTTTTTCCGGCGCTGGGACAAGAAGTATCCCAAGATTGCGCCTCCTGGCAGGAAAACTGGCCGAATCTGAGTCCATATTTCAAGTATCCTCAGGAAGTACGCCGACTGATTTACACAACAAACGCCATTGAGGGTTTCAATCGCCAGCTCCGTAAGGTGACGAAGGCAAAGTCGGTTTTTCCAACGGACAACAGTCTGCTGAAAATGCTGTATCTCGCGATGATCGACATCACGAAAAAATGGACCGGTCGAAGGCAAGACTGGAGCATTATCCACGCACAGTTAGCTGTGTTCTTTGCTGATCGGATGCTCGATTAACATCATTTGCACAGGACGTCAAGAGTAAAAAATGGCTTTACCGCCCTTGACTCCCATGTGCCTGCTGTTATATTGCAGATATGGCAGCATCGGACTAAGCCGCTGCCGCCACACTTATTTTTGCTCCATTTTACGCCAGAGTTTGAACTTTACATAGAATTTGGGATATACCCATTTTTCTGCATTTTTATGTTCTTATTGGAACACCGCTCATTTAATTGCCTATCCGATTGACCATGGTCCCTTACTGCTTCTATTTTGCTCTGTAGACTTCCCGTACAGCAGCCTCCGCAGGTTTTCCACAGAACTGGTAGCTTCCATCTGTAACCGCCTTTTCATCCGCACAAGGATACGCAGGCCAGTCCCAAAGGCCCCAGCCACGAATCCACGGGCAGCGAAGCGTCTCGCGGAACATCTCGCGATACCAGCACCCCTGTTCCTCCGGGTCCGCTGGGCCAGCCAGAGACCAGTCGTTTGGAGTACCCCCCGAACCGTGCACAGACATACACCCAGTTTCCGCAAAGAAAAACGGTTTTTTGTAATGTTCCACGACTTTCCGAATACGGGCAAGCTGCTCCTTCCACGAGCCGAAAGGGTAGTAGCCACTGGAGGAAATGACGTCTACACAGTCCCACCACGTGACGTTCTCCTCCTGATACTTGTCGGTATTGTACGACACAGGACCGGAGAACACCGACTTGACCTTGCCAATAAGGTTACGCCATTCCATTTCTCGGCGTTGGGCCATCACCATCTCACAGCCGGTAATAAACATTGTACAGCCGATCTTTTCTGCCAATTCCGCATAGTGAAGCTGAAACCTTTCATGAGAGGCAAACCAGTTACTCCATTTTGGTTCGCCGGGGACTTCGTTGTCAAAAAAGTTGATGTGCGCACGCCAAACGCCGTTTTCACAGTTGACCGTCGGCTTTAAGATCACCCGAAGGCCCAGGGATTGCGCGTAAACGATCAGCTCAGATAGTTCCTCATCGGAGACCGTACCTTCCCCGGTAAAGTCGATGTTCTCCGACTGCGGCGTCTTTTGCAGACCGCACGGGACCAAAATGATGTGGGTGGCCCCGGTACGTTCCTTCATTTTACGCAGACTCTCCTGTACCGATGGGTTCCGAAAGGTTCCACGATGGGCAAAGGGGGCGAACGTAACACCAAAGATAGTTTCCAAGAACAGTTTCTCCTTCCTGCCGCTACACAAAATTAGAATTTCTGCTCCTGCTTAAGAAGTTCAAGGTTACGGGAAATTAGTTTGCAGCGCTGTTTGACACAGTCCGGCGAGCGAAGCGCGTCCTTCGGCGTATGGAACACATAGTCCAGCAAGCGGTCGATCGTAGTGGAGGCCACATGCAGGCGGGTATCCGCGGAGGCATAGTAGATATAGACTTCTCCGTTGTCACGGGCGATAGCTCCGTTAGTAAAGACGACATTCGAGACGTCCCCGACGCGCTCTTCTCCGAACGGGGCAATCAGGTATCCGCCCGGCTCTGCGACCACCCTCCACGGTTCGTCCCGGTCCGTCGCAAACGCATAGATCACATAGCGTAAACCGGCGGCCGTGTTGCGCACACCGTGCGCAATGTGGAGCCAACCCTTTTCTGTGTAAATCGGTGTTGCGCCAGCGCCGTTTTTTTCCTCGGTGATTGTGTGAAAGCGACGGGCACTCGTGACGGTTTCCTCATCAACGACAGCGTGACGGATGTCGTCACAAAGGCCGAACCCGATACCGCCACCCGAGCCGGTGCTGAGAAATCCATCCATCGGGCGGGTGAAAAACGCGTACTTCCCATTGACAAACTTAGGAAGGAGTACGACGTTGCGCTGCTGGGTTGACTGCTTCGTCACCAGATTATTCAGTCGCTCCCAGGTTTTCAGGTCCTTCGTACGGACGATTCCTGCCGCCGCGACGGCGGAGGAGAGGTCACCGACGGATTTATCTTTGCTCTCGGAACAGAAGACACCATAGATCCAGCCGTCCTCGTGCTTCGTGACACGCATGTCATACACGTCCACTTCATCCGGGCACGTGTCCGGCAACTGCACTGGGTAATCCCAAAAATGGAAACCCTGCACGGGGGAATCGCTCTCCGCCACACCAAAGAAGGATTTGCGGTCGTTCCCCTCGATGCGGGCGATTAGATAGTACTTGTCGTTCATCTCCAGCGCGCCGGAATTAAACGTCGAGTTGGCCCCGAGACGCTCCATGAAATATGGGTTGGTTTCCGCATCCAGATCATATTTCCATAAAAGCGGGATATGCTCGCGCGTCAACACCGGGTTGCACCACCGGGTAAAGATCCCGTTGTAAAACTCCTGCGGATGATTGTGTTTCAGCAGCAGTTCTTCCTGCTGTCGAAGGCGGCGGAAATATTCAGCATTCAGCATTGATGCTCCTCCTGATGATTTCAAAACACATGCGCCCGTTGTGATAGGGGCACTTCCAAGGCTCTACAAACGGCTTGTTCGGGTCGGGATTGCCGTCGTCATCCAATTGCCAGAACCACTCCGAGCCGGGTCGTGGATCAGCCATCTTCGTTTTGATGTAGTCCCAGGCCTCCGTAACGGCCTTGAAATACTCCGGATGCTCCGGATGTTTCTGATACTCGTTCAGAAAGCCGAGAACCGTTTCGGCCTGCACCCACCACACACGCGTCTTATCAGGGACTCCGTCCACAGCTTCACTCCACAGCGAATGTTTGTGATAGGCTGTCCGATAGATACTTTCCGCCAACTCAGAATTAATGGTAGAAATTTTCCCTGTAAGCTCCGGATCTTTCAACAAGCCACAACCCCAGTCCATTAGCCACGAGGCCTCGATATCGTGCCCGTAGGAGTGCAGGTCGATTAGAGAATTCATATTCCGATCGAAAAAAACCTCCTGTCGTTTTTTCTCCGGGTTATAGACCTTTTCGGCGAAGATGTGGAGGATACGACGCATGTCGTTCCCCACCGCCTCGTCGTGCGAAGCCTCATAAAGCCCGGAATAACCCTCGAATACGTGAAGGAGTGTATTCATCGTCTTTTCCGCATTCAGACCGTGCTCGCTGAGTTTCTCATTCAAAACCGGCCGGAATTCTCGGTCGAACGCCTCGAGGTATCCCACCTCGTCGGTGCACTTTTCTTCGATCAGGCGGTAGATTCCGCGGGCCAACTCCAATGGCTCCGGGTCGCCGGTCAGGCGGTGGTATGCAGAGAGCGCGTAAATAGCAAACGCCTGGTTATAGGTATGCTTGGTGGAATCCGCCACCGCCCCGTCGTAATTCACCGACCAGTAGACACCGCCGTGTTCGCGATCCAGGCAGGCACTTTTCAAAAAGGCATAGGCATGGTCTGCCTCCTCCCGGAGGTCACTCCGCTTCAGCAGCATGGAGCCGGTGGAGAAAAACCACAGAATGCGACTGTTCAAGATGCAACCCTTGACGGCTTTTTTGCTGACCCCAAGATCGTAATCTACCCAGCCGTAATAACCGCCGTTTTCGTCGTCCCGAAGTTTCTTCCAAAATGGGATTATAGTTTCCGTCAGCATTTGCCTTACTTCGCCCTGCAACAAGGAAAATCCCCTCGCTTTCGTCGCCATATTGATCACCGTAGGCCAATCTCTGTGTCATCCTGTGTGACCACGCTGTTTTGTATAATGTAGTGAATCAGTTCTTCTGCTCGAGCAAACGCAAGGCTTACGTAGCTGTCCGCGGAACCGTAGTACACGGCGATGCGTCCGGTCGTCGCGTCTGCCAGAGCCGCGCAAGGAAAGGTGACATTCGGCACGAAGCCACGCTCTTCATACCACTCCTCCGGTGTAAGCAAGTGGGTCGGGCAGCGGTATTTCACAACGGATGGATTGTCGCGGTCTAGAATCGCTGCCCCGATGCTGTAGACATAACCATTACAGGTTCCGGAAACGCCATGATAGAAGAGCAGCCATCCCTCGCTGGTTTCAATCGGGGCAGCACCTCCCCCGATTTTTAGGGACTCCCACCACTCGTTGCCGCGGCTCATCACATGGCGGTGTCGGCCCCAAAATACAAGATCCGGGCTCTCGCTGACGAAAATGTCACCGAAAGGCGTGTGGCCACTGTCGCTCGGGCGGGATAGCATCAAGTAATTCCCGTTGATTTTTCGCGGAAACAGAACGGCGTTGCGGTTAAATGGCAAAAACGGATTTTCCAGTCGGGTGAAGGTCTTAAAATTCTTTGTCTTCGCAAGCCCAATGGACGCACCGTAAAAGTCCTGGCACCACATGATGTAATAGGTATCTTCGATTTTAACAAGGCGTGGATCGTAGGCGTAGCGCGGCATAAAAGGATTTCCCTTTTCGTCAGTAAACAGAATCGGCTCGCGGTTAAAATTCCAATGGAAAGCGTCCTTACTGCGGCCCAGATAAATGGAGGGGACTCCGTTTGTTTTGTCCCCACGGAATACGCCGATAAAGCCGTCCTCATAGGGAAGAACGCTGCTGTTGAAAATGCGGGCTACATTCGGAATTGGGTTCCGGCCAATGATGGGGTTATCCTGGTATCTCCAAAGGGGTAGGTCCGCAGCCTCTCCCTCGGGTTCCTGCCATGGGAGGTTTGGGATGTCGCTGCCGATAATTTTAATTTCGCTCATATGATAAAATTCCTTCCGGTAATATTCTGAAAATAGGATTGTCAACCCTTGACAGAACCGCTTGTAAGACCACTGTAAATCTGCTTCTGGAAGAAGATAAAGATGATCAGTGCAGGGATCATGGTGATGACAACGCCGGCGCAGATATAATTGTACTGACTTCCGATTGGCCCAGTGAAAATGAGCAGAGCGGTGGAAACCACGCCTAGATTGTTTTTGTCCTGCAGGTAAAGGCTGGCCATGTAGTATTCGTTGTAGGTCGCCACACCTTTCAGAATCATGCAGGTCACGACGGCCGGTTTCAGCAACGGCAATAGTATTTTGAAATACACGCCGAAGTAGGTACAGCCGTCAAGAATGGCTGACTCGTCGAGGGAAACGGGAAGATTGTCAAAAAATTGGAGAAAAATATAGATGGAAATGACGTCCGTGCCCATCATCAGAATCATATAGCCTGGCAGGCTGTTGATCAGGTGCAGCGTATACATGATCTGGTAAACAGTAACCTGCATTGCGACACCTGGAATTAGACTGGAGACGAGGAACAGGTTGCGAATGAAGCTGTTCCCCCGAAATTTGAAGCGGTTCAGCACATAGGCAAGCATGGAACTGAACAGGATGGAACCGATCAGTACCACCACAAGGATCATGAGGGAATTGAGAAACGCTTTTCCCATGGACGCCTGCTGCCATGCCTTCTTGAAATTATCAAAATTAAACCAGGAACTCGGTAAGGTCATCACATTAGTATTACGATACTCATCCGGTGTTTTGAAGGCAGTGACCACGCAGGAGTAGAGCGGGAGAAGCGATGCGAAAGCACCCAGGCAGAGGACAAAATACTTTAATACGGTCCAAATTACCTTTCTCGTAACATGGACACCGTCGAGACCTTTGAAACCCATCACTATTTTCCCCCTTTACTGCTTGCCGTTACCGCAATCCGCCGCGTGCTTCTGCGGCGCTCACGGAAGGTCATGCCTTTTTCGTCTTCATCGAGGAACAAGCGGAAGACCAGTCTCTGTATAACGGTGACGACGATGATGATTCCAAGCAGGACAATCGCCATGGCCGACGCAAGACCGACCTTCTGGTCCAGATGCGCGATCTGGTCCATCAAAACGAAATAGGTTGCAGTGCCGAATGATCCGCCCGTAATAACATAAGGTGGCTCGAAGGCACTGATGGAGCCGGAGACGGAGAGGATAATGTTCAGAACAACAATGGTTTTGATGCTTGGGAGAATAACATGGAAGAACTTATTGACTCCATTCGCGCCGTCGATTTCCGCCGCCTCATAGAGATTCGGGTCCACGGACATAATAGCTCCGATGAACAACACCATATTTTGCCCTGTGTAGCGCCAAATGGAACTCCCGGCCAACGAGAAATTGTTGATGTTCGTGTTCAGGAGCCACATGGGCAGGATTCCATGCGGCACGCCGATGGCGGTGAGCACCGTGTCAAGGACGAAGCCGTGCGTGAAGAAAAATTTAAAGATAAAGCCCATCGCGATTCCGCAGACCAGATACGGAAAGAAGAGTGTGCCCTTGAAGAAAGAGCCGAGTCGCGTTTTAAAGCTCAGCACGCTCGCGAAAAGCAAGGCGAGGCCAAGCTGGATCACGGAGGCGCCCAGATAGTAAAGTGCCAGCTTCAGCGAGCTGAGAATATCGCTCCGCGTGAAAACGGATTTGTAGTTATCCAGCCCGACGAATGTTCTGCTTCCAATATACCGCATATCAAAAAAACTGAACTGAACCATCTTCAGGAATGGAAGGCAGGTAAATATAAAGAACAGTAAAAGCGGGACCAGCAGGAAGGTGATGGTTACCAGCATTTGCTGACCACGCAGGCCGCGGGCCCATTGCCAAAAAGGGAGAGCGTTTTGGCGTCCATCCGTTCTATTTGCCTTTTTCATGGTGACCTCCTTAAAAATCGAGCCAGTGCTTAGCACTGGCTCATCAAATCGAAGAAAACTGAATTTATTTCAATGCTCCGTATTTCTGCTGAGCTGCCGTCCACTTTTTGTTCCAGTCGTCCATAATGCCGTCCAGAGATTCGCTGGCGCCTTCCGCAGCCTCCACGATTTTCGCCACATGCGTATAGTTGCTGTTGAGAGACAGTTCGGAATCCGTGTTGATGTTTCCGTATAGAGCCTCCTCGCCAGCCTTTGCGGGTGTATCCTCCAGCAATGTCACATTCTTGAAGGATTCTTGCAAAATGGTCGGAAGCGGGTCGTCTTTTACGGTAGAAATCAGACCGTTCGAAGCCGCAAAGCCCGATTTCTCCACCAACCACTTGACATAGAGCATCGCCGCAATTTTATTATCATTAGAGGAAGTCACATTGATGCCGTAGTTATAATCTCCAGCCACCGTGGCATACTGCTTGCCGTTCACCGTAATTGGGAAAGGCATATATCCGATGTCGGCGGAGTTGCTTCCCGCAGTCTGGACCTGGCTAATTGCCCAGCTGCCCAGCGCCATCGTTCCGATCTGCCCCTTGTTCATCATCGGCTTGCTTCCCTCCCAGTCGGTTGTGGTCGGGTCGGCCTCAATCAAATGGCGCTTTGTCGCTTCATACAAGGTGTAATACACGGCGTAGGGGCCGGTCATATCTTTCTTCTTTGAGAACGGGTTTTTCTCATGCGGAAGCGTGATGTTCATGTAGTCCGGCGAACCGGTTGCGTTAATGCCTATGTAAGCGTCCCAAGCCGTCATGGTCCACTGTGCCGCAAAGTTTGTATACATCGGAACTACCTTTCCACCGGAGAAATCTTTAATCTTCTGAAGATCCGTGAGGAATTCATCCGGGGTCTTCGGTAGCGTCATGATGCCGGCGTTCTGATAGACTTTCTTGTTGTAAACCATGCCCTGAATGTTGCCGTTGGAAGCAATGCCGTAAGTCTTGCCCTGATACATCCACATATTGGTGTAGTTATATGTGTTCGCGAGGGTCTTCTGATCACCGAGTGGGATAAAGTAGGTCGGCAGGTCCGCCTTGTTGGTGATAAAGGCGGGGACCATGCAGATGTCGCCCCAGTCTTTCGTGGTGATGCGGTTGGACATCTCTTTCTCGTAATCTGTGATGCCCTCGTAAGTGATGTTGATGTTCGGGTAAAGCTTTTGGAACTGCTGGACGTAATCCTTGAAGGTCGTATTTACCAGATCAGTTTTGTGAGTAAGGAATTTCAGATTTGCTTTGATATTCTTATAATCGGTACCAAGATGAAGGGAATCAAAGGCCGGCAGATTAGCCGTCGAAGATTTGCTGCCCGTCTCCACCGAACTGCCGCCTCCCGCACTACATGCGGTCATCGCCACAATCATCGCTGAAGCCAAAAGGACGCTGATGGCTCTTTTCAATTGCATATTGTTACCTCCCTAATAGCAAGTTTAAAATGAATTGAAGTAATTTATTAATTAATTACTTCAATTACATAATAACAATTTACCCTGTATTTGTCACTGCATTATCTTGTCTTAATAATATTATCTTGACGTTTTATTGCTTTTTCTCCGGATAGTTAAAATATTTATGAAATATTATAGATATTATCACTGTTAGTTTGTGTGATTCCAAAAGACCATTTAAGTAAATTAAGCTAAAAACATTTACGCTAAATGCTTTTAGCTTTTCTTTTTCTCCCTATTTCAACATATAATAGAAGAAAATCCATTAAAAGGGGCGGGATTAGTTTTGGAACATCTCCGGGAATTGAAGGAACCGGCAAAATCTGAGTATCATCTGCTGGGGAGGGTAGACAGCGTTGTCTTAGGTTCCATCTATCCCGACGCACCACGGCAAAAGTCATTTCTGCTTCTTTTCATCCGCAGTGGGGCCGGAGAGCTAAGCCGGGAAGGAAGAAACTGGAACGCTGTGCCAGGAAGCTTTTTTTTGCTGCGTTTCGGCATTTCCTACTTGTTGCAGTCGAAAAGCGATCCGCTCCGTATCACCGGTTTTTTGATCAGCGGAACTCCCAACCGACTTCCTTTTTTCTGCCATACTCGGGCAGATTCCGACGTGAGAAAATTGCTCGACACTCTCGCAGGGTCGCAGCCATGTTCTGATGCCAACTCTCCCGTACTGGACCGGCTGATTGCCCTTCTTCAGGCAGACTACGCCTACGGGAAGCGTCCGGTTCTGTTCTACCTTGACCAGCTGAAGAACATTCTCGATGACCGGTACGCCGAGCGGCTTAGCTTAAGCCAGTTCGCCGAAGAAATCCACGTGAACAAATTCCGGCTTGCTAAGGAATTCAAAGCGAATTTCGGCCTTTCGCCCATCGAGTACCTTATTAACCGACGGGTTCAGGAAGCTTGCCGCATGTTGCTGCAGACAAACGTCAGCGTGGCCGACATTGGTAACGCCGTCGGCATGGAAAACACCCCCTATTTTATTCGCACATTCAAGCGAAAAGTCGGGTGCACCCCAGGCAATTTTCGCAGCGCCCCGCGACAATTTACAGAGAGATTTTCAACCGTTAGGAACGGTCTCCTAAATAAAAACTGAAAGGGGGTGTTGCAAAACGGCACGAAAAAAAAGTCGGAGCAACCATACGAAAAGGTATTGGCAGCTCCGGCTTTTTGCTTTAAAATTTAGTTGTGAAAAAAAATAAAAAGCTCTTAGAGCATAACAGATTTGAGC
>NZ_VWXL01000080.1 GCF_009746625.1 Caproicibacter fermentans | reverse complement strand
CTATATTCGATATCCGTAAAAGTTTGTTGCTTTTTCATTTCTCTGCACCGCCTGTGAATTGATAGTTCTATTTTACCAGAGTTCTCCTCTCTTCGGTAGAGGGGCGGATTAAATCAGAGGTTCCCTAGGACTTTCTGATTACCGTTGTACTTATAACTATTTTGTGCAAAGTAACCTATTTTTGCCTTAGGTGAAATAGAAATTCCATCTTCATAGTTTAAGATCATTTGGATTAAAGTTGTTTTTCCTGTTCCATTCCCACCAGTTAGAGCCACTTTTGCTCCAAGCGGAATTTGAAAAGATGCATTTTCAAACAGTACCTTATCCCCAAATATTTTAGTAATTTCCGTACCGGCAATAGGATATGGATTGTGAAGCTCCAATGCTTTACTTTGTCTGAAACGAATCCTGCGAATGTCTTCTGGTGCTTCTACATTTCCTAACGCCGCAATCCTATGTTCTAGAGATTTAGCGGCATTATGCATCTTTTTTGCCTTACTTCCTATTGATTTTTGATGAGCTAAACGCCCTCCGCCTTCAGTACTTTTTTTCTTTGAAGCACCTTTTGCCTTCTGCTCTATTTTTCGGGCCTGCTTCCGCTTTTCCTCCGCAGCCCTTTCCAATTGGCCACGTTCCGCAATAAATTGTTCGAATTCTGCAGCCTGGCTCTTGCGTTCTTCCTCTTTCTGGCGAAGATAATCAGAATAGTTTCCCCAATACTCAGTGATTTTGCCATCTTTCAGTTCCCATATTTTATCTACTACCTCATCAAGAAAATAGCGGTCATGGCTAATAACTAACAGTGCACCTGTAAAATATTTTAGCTGCCCGACTAGAAAATCAATTCCTTCACGGTCTAAATGACTCGTAGGTTCATCCGCTAAAATACCATGAACCTGTGCCGATAAAGCTTGTGCTATTTTAAGCCTTGTTTCTTCACCGCCGCTCATGGTTTGTATATCTAATTGCTTAACACCAAGCTTGCCTACAAGTGCAAAATCTTTTTCCTCCTGCACGGTTACTTCGTCCAACTGAGGGATATAGGCAAGTTCACCCAGACGATTCATTTTACATCCTGGAGGAGTTAATTCGCCTAAAAGCACCTTGAATAAAGTGCTTTTTCCTGCACCATTTGCTCCTACTAAACCAATACGGTCATAATCATATACTTCTAAATTATCTATATCTAAAACATCGCGTCCTTTAAATTCCACACGAATGTCTTTTGCTTTTAATATCAATTCCATAACATTTTCCTCCTGTCTATAATCGCATGTTTTCATTTGCTTGTACGCAGGGAAAACCCTGCGATTTAAGCAGGAAGAATTACATGAAAATAAGATACATAAATATCCCTCCAATATTGTTTATTTTAAATCTAATTTTCTAATCTCAGTTATCATTGGGCAAACTATTGCAATGCAAATAATTAAAATACCTGATAGTAAAAACCAATGATTTACACCGATTCTATCAGCAAAGAATCCAGAAAGAATTAACCCAATTGGCATAGCAAGAGACATGATACTTCCAGTTAAAGAAAATACACGTCCTAAATATTCAGGCTTAATTTTCTCCTGAAAAAGAGCTGTTTGCACACCGCTGTAAAACGGAACCGAAAGCCCCATTATTGCACAGCAGACTACAAATATGAAAAATCCACTTTGAGGAAGTAATCCTGAAATGGTTAAGCTTATCCCCATCATAAAAATTGATGCCGTTATTAATAAGATTCGCTTTTGGTAATTCCCAAATAACCCTAATAATAGACCCCCTATCAACATACCAGAGGCATAAGCAATCTCCGTAATAGAAATATGCATCGGTGTACCATTAAAATATTCCATAGTGATTAAAGGATATAATGCATTTATGGGCATATAAACAAACATATATAATGTTCCAACGAGTAATAAAGCAAATAATCCTTTATTTTGCCGTAGTACAACCATTCCTTCTTTCATTTCTCTTATGAAATTTGGTTTCAAACTTTGCACTTGATCACCCAGCTTAGGAATACGTATAATTGCTACCGTAATAGATGCAATCACAGCACCCAATACATCGATGGCGATAATAGCATTTAGTTCCCAAACGGAGTATAAGAGTGCTGCAACCGCCGGACTAACAATATAGCTTATAGACTGCAAAGACTGACTATAGCCTGCACATTTCGTAAGCTGTTCTTCTGGTACTAAAAGTGGCGTAACCGCATTGAGAGCCGGGGTATGAAAAGCTGTTCCAATGCTACGGATAAACAATACTACCATAACCATCCAGATAGGTAACTCCATATACAATGCAACAATAGCTAGCACGGCCCCAGCTGCTGCGATAATTAAATCAGCACCAATCATTATCTTCTTCCTATCATGACGATCCACTAATACACCAATGGCTGGTCCAAAGACCGCATAGGGTAAAAAACCTACTAGTGAAGCCATAGACAAGACCATCGCAGATCCTGTTTTCTCTGTAAGGTAAAAAATGATCGCCATTTGCAGGATGGCACTAGTGATTAATGATACTGCCTGCCCTGCCCATATTGTATAAAACTTAAGTTTCCAATTGTTGTATTTTTCCATTTATATTATCTCCTGCATATTATTTTGCTTGAATTTCTATTTTGAATAGCATTCTAGGCAATAAAAAATGCAGGCCTAAATCCACAATGTGGCTTTTGGTCTGCATACATACAATTTGGAAACATTCATATTAAAGACATAGTTAAATAAAGGTATAGTTAAATAACTTATATCTCACCGTAACTAATGAATGCTCAATATCGTATAAATAAGCACAACAAAAAAGCCTATCATCGGGGATAGATTCTGCTTTTTTTTATTGCCAGCTTATCTTAAACGCATTGAGGCTGTCATAGTTTCGGTTCCTCCTAAACTCTTATTTGTATCAGCATATATTTTAACACAATAAGTTGTTTTAAACAACGTTTAAAATTGAAAAAAGCCATGGACAGTACAACAAACATATACATCCCAGGAAGATAATATTGATTTAATTATAGATTACCTGAATATACCGATAAGCCATGCTTAATACAATAAACAAATAGTTTGCCACCGGTAGTTATAGGAAACCTACAAGTTGGACTTTGTTCTGGGTACAAGCGATTTAGAAATACTCTGTCACTTTTAACATAGGCCACAAAAGAAAGATAATGATCTTTGGTCATTGGATGGTCAAAAGTGACAAAGTAATCAGTATCTATTTCCTCTACCGTGATTTTTGGTGCAATAGTTGCAACAGTAGGCAAGACACGTTCTAATTTTCTTCCGCAGCAGAAGATAGAGGCACTTCCTGTGCTCACCAAAATATTTCCACAGGAAGGACAGACGTAAAAACGTACTTTATCAATATTGCCGCTATCCGGCTTATTTGATGTGATTTCACCCTCCATCATCTGTTTCATATCAACACCCAAAATAGTAGATAGTTCTGGCCACAGCGATATGTCAGGACATCCTAAACCACATTCCCATTTTGAAACAGTTTTATTTTGAATACCCAGTGCATCTGCAATATTTCTCTGGGTAAGGTTTTTTTCCTTTCGCAGCTTGGCAATTAATTTTCCTATTTTCACACAATCCATGCCACCACCTCCATTTCTGCTTAATATATCATACTACATGAACCTTGCGATTACTTGTACCAATCTTGCTGGAAGCTGCTTCAAATCGGTTATATCCAGTGTATTTTCAGCACCGTAAAGTTCTCGGATAGCCTCCTTATCCTGTCCAATAGCTGCAGCTAGGAACTGGATGCCTTTTCGCCTAAATTCCTGCAAAGTATCTTTCATATCATACGCTGCCTTTTCACCTGAATAATCAGGCATAGCCTTAGGCTGCCCGTCACTGATGCTGATTATTAATTTGGATTTTTGGGGCGCATTAAGCAATCTATCGGAAATAATGCGCAATGCCATACCATCCCGATTGTTGCTGCGAGCCTGAATGTTCATAAGAGCATATTTTTCATTTGCATCTTTGCTTTCAAAGTCTACATAGGAATAGACAGACATTTGCTCCAGCTTGGAGCGGTCTGCTGTATCCCCGTAAACCATTATCGGAATGCCACACCCTTTGCAGAATTCGTATAAGGCGACAGCTGCCTGTTTTGCTGCATCCAAACGACCAAAGGCTGACATTGACGCTGATTCATCAATCCTGAGAGCAACCGCAATAGAGGGTTCTTCCTCAGGCGGACGCTTGCGGGCAAATGTGCGAAAATCCATAGTGGCAACCTGATCCGCGCAAAATTTTGTGCCATACAACCTCGATTTCGCGAATTCAGCAGATAATTCATGCTCCAACAGCGGATTTGTTTTTCTGATTAATTCCCGAATAACTGGCATCAAAGTTGTCATCATACGGTTATACTCTTCCCTGTTCTGGTAGGTAACTTCCGGACGATGGACAATCAGCTTAATATCTTCATGGACACTTCCTTGAACACTTTGCCGTGCTTCCCTGTTCAACTGTTTACGAAATTCTTTTTTTTGTAATTCGGTTGTATCTGATTTATCGAGCTCATGATAGAATGGAGTGCCATTTTCCCCATTATCATTGCTTGAAATATCAGTATTTTCATCACTGCTCGTATCAGAATGCCCCTCACTGTCTTCTGATTTTCTCAGACGCACTGCGTTTTTATCAGCTTGATCTGTCTTGGCAGAGAATTCTCCGTTTTCGGAAATATTAAGTTCCATTACTTCAGGATTTTCTCCGTCTTTTTGCGATTGACATATGTGATCCATTTCCTCAAGCTTTTCTGTCAAGCCATGACTAGCCAGTGCCTGCTCTAAAATAACAAGCTCCTGCGGATCGGTCGTGATTTTGTATAACACCTTATAATATAAACTTTTTTGGATTGAGGCACCACTTTGAACGGCATCCACCCAAAAGATATAGGAACGCATACCGGCCACACCTTTAATGGCATTGGCGCGGGCTGTCTCATCCAGCACCATAATCGTTTCAGCTAAAAGAGATAGTACAGGTTCAGATTCATAACCGGTCTTAGCTTTAACCCGCTCCATCATCACTTCTTTAGGCGGTAAATCTAGTTTTTCTGCATGCTGCACTCGATCTCGCATAGCTTCATTTAAGGGCCGGAAGCCATTGTAACCGCGGTTTGTTGTGATAACCGCAATAAAATCAGGGTGACGATGCGCGATACGAGTTGGCAAGTTTAGACTGCCATCTGGTTCTAATGCGGAATTTAGCGCCATTAAAACAGCAGCATCCCGAATCACTGTCGGTTCCTGAATCTCCAAGAGCCATCCATTTTCATACGCACGAACAATTTCTGACGGATAATAGCGATATTCAACCTTATCAGAATGACCATCTTCTTCTGACAGCACCGGAAGAATCGAACCCAGGACATCGGATTTATCCATATCTGCAAAACAGGTTACTTTCGTATAAGGCAGGTTAAAATCAGCAGATAGAGCTTTGGCAATCTGGGTTTTTCCCGAACCAGCATCCCCCTCCAGCAAAATGGTGCTAATTTTCATTTCACCGCGATTCCAATTTCTTACTACTTCTTGATATATACGTTTTTCTGCTTCACTCTCAATATGTGAAGGTGGTTTTTGCCAGACATGGGACTTCTCCTCTTCTGATAGCTGTCTGGTAGGTGATAAAATACTGGTTTGTTTCATATTAATATAACTCCAATTCTTCTAAAATTCGGTTAAGCACCCGCTTGCGTTCTCCAATCAATTCCCCTAAATCATTCAGACTCTGGGCAAATGCTTTGATGTCCTCATTGATGTTTTGATTGTCTACACACACCTCTACAGGTAGCACATCGCCTTGTAGCCCAACACGTTCCACGAGGGGTTTTTCCGGGTCATATAAAAGGGGGAGTCGGTAAGCCTCCTTGAAGTAAAGCAATGTCCTGGACAAAAAAATCATCAAATCAAATATTTGATGGATGGGCAGCTCCTGGGCCAAAATCAATTCACCATCTTTATCATTTTTCCAAATCTGTGCGGCAATCTGCATTTTTTTATTTTCTTCCAGCATAGGTGCACCTAATGTTAAACGTTTGATGCCAGATTTATAGGCGTTTCTGCCATCTATACGCTCATAACCATTTGATACCATAACAACTTTTTCATTCATCGCCATATCCTCCTTGCATTTGGATCAGCAGCGAGACACTGTTCTCTCAAACTTTCTAATTTTGCTGTATAATCTTCGTGTGGGTCATCATACTTTAACACTTTAATAACTGATAGTTCAAAGCCTTCCGAGCCATATTTATTCCAGAGTTCTTGTAATCGTTTATTAGGATGCCAGTTGGCTGCCAATTTCATATTATTGCTGTTAAAGGCTGATTTTGTATCTTTGGAGATACCCAAAAATACCTCGCCAGTTTCTTTACAACGGTAAGATATTACTCCCATTTCAGGATGTCTGTTTTTATAGGCTTCTAAAAGCTCTTTTTTTCTTTTTGTATCCATCATTTTCACCTCGACTCTAGTATAAAACAATGTATCTCAAAATATAATCCACGCTCCGTAGACCATATGAATGCAGAATTATCCATTAGACAGTATTTTATAAAAATAGTAGCTTGTGCAACTTGCCGTTAAGTTTTTTCAATTTCCTGTATGACATAAGCATTATAAAAACGAAAAGCCGCCAATCAAGAGCTGTTACCCTTAATCAGCGGCAAGTCTTATATCTAATTTTCTATATCTATTTCAATACTTGACTTAAATTCCACCTCAATTCTGTCATCATGCACCGTAACCCTTTCAATAAGCCGCCTCACTAATTGCTCATCATATTCCTCCAACTCGCAGGATTGCTCATTCAAGAAATCAGTCATTTCAGCGATTCGTTGCCTCTTTCCTTCTCGCTCTGCATTTTCA
This sequence comes from Caproicibacter fermentans, assembly GCF_009746625.1. Taxonomy (GTDB): domain Bacteria; phylum Bacillota; class Clostridia; order Oscillospirales; family Acutalibacteraceae; genus Caproicibacter; species Caproicibacter fermentans. The sequence continues at coordinate 12,948 of NZ_VWXL01000080.1, read as the reverse complement.
ACTAGTGCATTTTGCTTTAATTCTCGAAGGCGATAAATTTCATCAGCCACATCTTCATAGTCATTCTTAGACTTCGCTTGAACAAGAAGCTGTTGTTGTAATTCTTCCAATTTGCTTTCAAGGCCATCAGTAGCATTATCATTTTCTTCATTAAATATAGTAGCTATGTTTTTCTGCAAGGTTGAGAGGAAGGGTTCTTTGTTAGCCAAAAGTTCGTTAATAGCCTTAACCACTGCTGTCTGCAATGTTTCCTCATTTATGGTAGGGGCAGTGCATTCAGAGTCCTTTTCCTCCAAACGGCTGACGCATCGCCAAACGATTGACTTGTATCCTCGGTTATTCCAATGTACCCGTCTGTAAATATCACCGCACTGTCCGCAGTAAACAATACTCGATAAAGCATACTTACTACTGTAAACTCTCTTTTTACCGCCCTTGCCGCCGCGAAGATTTGCTCTTCGGACCATCTCTTCTTGAACTTGCATAAAAAGCTCACGTGGAATGATAGGCTCATGACTGTTTTCTACATAATACTGGGGAACAATGCCGTTATTCTTGACTCGCTTTTTAGAGAGGAAATCAACCGTATATGTTTTTTGTAAAAGGGCATCACCGATGTACTTTTCATTCTGCAGTATCTTTTTCAGTGTTTCTGGTCTCCATTTGGCTTTGCCTGCCGCTGTTAGAATACCGTCTGCTTCTAGTCCTCTAGCAATCTGTAAAAGGCTGGCTCCTTCCAGGTACTCTCTGTAAATTCGTTTAACAACCTCAGCCCCCTCTGGGTCAATCACCAGTTGCTTGTTTTCATCCTTGGTGTATCCAAGGAAACGCTTGTGGTTGACCTGAACTTCACCTTGCTGATATCGATACTGAATACCCAGCTTAACGTTCTGGCTTAAGGATTGGCTTTCTTGTTGGGCGAGGGATGCCATGATAGTCAGCAATACTTCACCCTTGGAATCCATGGTGTTAATATTCTCTTTCTCGAAGAACACAGCAATATTTTTATCCTTTAACTGACGGATGTATTTAAGGCAATCCAACGTGTTTCTGGCAAATCGGCTAATGGATTTTGTGATGATCATGTCAATATTTCCTGCCATGCACTCTTCAATCATGCGGTTGAATTCATCTCGCTTTTTGGTATTTGTACCTGTGATGCCATCATCCGCAAAAATCCCTGCCAATTCCCATTCCTTGTTCTTCTTAATATAATTTGTATAATGTTCAATCTGAATGTCATAACTTGAAGCTTGCTCCTCACTATCCGTTGAAACACGGCAGTAAGCGGCCACTCGTATTTTGGGTTTGCTTTCACTATTTTTATTATTTCCGACTCGTTTAATTGCCGGAATCACTGTTACATTCCTACTCACTGCCACTTGTTACACCTCACTTTCTATCAAACTGTAGGCATATTCTGCCTGTTTGTATGGGTCGTCATATTTTTGCACCAGAGGTTTTGCTTTGAATATTACAGGATAATCCGTTTCCGGTTCATCTTTAGGTTCCCATATCCTTCCGAGCTTTTCTGCTCGTTTTCGTTTTTCCACCCCAGCTTTTTCGAAGGTCTTCTCATCAATAATTGGAGGGTAGAATTCATCGCCAAGATAATGCTTGTTCTGCAACATCTTACTTGCTGTGGCATGGTAGCAGTCTATCCCAGCTTGTTTAGCAGCATCCTTCAAAGAAAGTCCTGCCAAGTATCCTGAAAATAATTCTTTTACCTGCTCAGAAGTCTTTTCATCCACAACAGCTTTTCCATCTTCAATTCTATATCCATAGGGTGTGTGACCCATCTAATTCACCAACCTTTCCTTCAATGTGATTCCACATTTTAATTCAAAACCTACTTCCTCCCGTGAAAAGACAATAATCCTCTCTACGTAATCTTCAAACAACTCATCCTCATAAGCTGTGAGCATTTTGGACTTAGTGGCAAACTTAAGCAGACGGTCAACTTCATCTGCTTTTGCAAAATTGGAATTGACGGAACGAGTAAGTTGATCCTTTTCGGCAAGAAGTTTTTCTCTTTCTGCCTCCAGTGCATTCTTTTCTTTATTAAACAGAGCAGGTTCCAGATACCCTTTGGCCATTAAACCTGTCAGTACCTGGCTCTGCTCCATGTTGTTTTCAATTTTAGTTTCCAACTCTTCAATTCTACGAAAACTCGCTGCATTGTTCTGGTTACGTAACCCCTGCAAAAGTGGTCTTAATATGAACTTCTGACCGAATATGAGTTTATTCATCATCGTAACAAATGCAGTCTTTATATCTTCATCTCGAATGAACTGCATAGAACATTCCGTTATATTGCTTATATGCTTACTGCAGCACCAAGCAATGTATTTTCTTGGACCGGATGAATGAATCCGTCTTTTAAAGGTACTGCCACATTCCGAGCAGATAATTTTGCCAGAGAAAGAATATCGGTTTAGATATTTGCTGTTGCGCTTTTCGATGCCTTTTTCCTTTGCTCTCTGATTGAGAACGGCATCTACAGCTTCAAAATCTTCATGGCTGATAATTGCCTCATGATGGTTTTCTACTAGATACATATCTTTCTCACCATAATTGGTGTGCCTATTAAAATGGCTGTCAGTATAAGTCTTTTGCAAAATAACATCACCAGTATATTTTTCATTGGTCAGAATCCCTCTAATCGTAGTAGCTGTCCAACGACCACCTCTTTTTGATGGGATACCCTTTTGATTAAGATCATTTGCAACTTTCTGTGTGCCTTTGCCCGATAATACCTCTGCAAAAATATACTTCACAACTTCAGCCTGCTTGGGGTTTACTATCATTTGACCGTCAATATTTTGATAACCATATGGCGGGTAGGAAATTTTAAAGGTTCCGTTTTGAAATCGTCTTTGAATGGCCCACTTCGTATTTTCTGAAATGGAAATTGACTCACTTTCTGCAAGCCCACTTAAAATGGAGAGCATCAACTCGCTTTCCATTGAACCCGTATTGATATTTTCCTTCTCAAAATAGATATGAACCCCAAGGCCTATCAGTTTTCGAACCATCTCCAAGCAGTCTGTAGTATTTCTCGCAAATCGGCTGATGGACTTTGTAATAATTAAGTCAATCCTTCCAGTTTCACAGTCTGATAACATTCTAAGCAGGTCAGAGCGGTTTTCCTTTTTCGTGCCACTGATTCCCTCGTCATAATATAAGCCTGCATATTCCCATTCTGGATTCGCCTTTATATAAGTCTCATAATGAGCCTTTTGCGCTTGCAAGCTGACTAGCTGTTCATTACTATCTGTTGAAACTCGGCAGTAGGCAACTACTAGTGTTTTTGGCTTAATAAAAGAGTTGGCTAGATTCCCTTCTATTTTCGTTATCTTTTTCATCCTCTCACCTCCTTCTTGGTAGGTCACATATTACCTCTGAAACCCTTATATATCAACGATTTCAGGGCATTATTTCAGCTAAAAAAGGGGAGAAAGTTTGGCGGTTTAATGCGTCTATCTTGTTAAATTCCACTTCAGTTATTAAGCCTTTTTCGAGCATCTTTCTCAGCAACTTTTCTGCCTGGATATAATCAAACTCACGTTGTAACTGTTCCTGTGAAACTCTCTTAAGTGCGGTGGTGCTTTTGTCTATAACCTCATCCGAGATCTTCGTAACTTTTTTATCCTCGTGCTGATTCACTAGGAATCACCTCCTACCTAATAGCCGTGGGAACAGGTCGAAGTTGAGGATTTGTAGAATTTAATTAAATCAAGGCATAAAAAAAGAGCCTGCAAGGGAAGAACCCCCACAGGCTAGATAAATTAATAGTTTAATATTTTATTTGAGAGACTTTGTGAAAATCAAGCAACACCGTTTTAAACTCGCCCATCTTGATTAATCATACTTAATAAATGCATCCGTAAAGCCTGCCTTTTTAGCTTTGGCAAGCTGTGCATTCGCATTTGCTTTGTCAGAATAAGCACCAATTTGCACACGGTAATATTTCTTTTTCACCGGCTCAACTGTTTTATTTTCACCATTTAATAGTTTCTTTACATCCGCTCGAAAGGTGTCCATACTCTTCCCATGCTTAGGAAACCAATGCATCACATCTGCATGATTACTGGCAATGCCTCGTTTATAACCTTCGCTGTGACAGATGATATCTTTTTCACTAAACCCATAGAGTTTGCAAAGATGTACACAAAGCTCCACAGCTTCCTTGTAAACAGCAGAAAAATACGAGGCATCGGTCAAACCGTCCTCGCAAATTTCAAATCCAATATGAGTATTGTTCGCAGCCCCGCCAGCATGCCAACCTCGGTGATTCCAAGGTAATGTTTGATAGGTAGCAATGGAACCATTTGCTAATTTACCAATGAAGGCATGGACGCAGACTTCACGCCCTCCAGGTTTGTCTTGATTCCAATGGTTGTTATACTGGTTCTTTCCGAGCAAGCCATCGTCTGGGCCAATATATCGTTTGAGCCACGGGTTGTTAGCGCCGGTCGAGTGAACCATGATACCCTTCGGTGTTATTGTTTTACCCGCTTTGAAGCAGGCATTGTTCGTAAATATTAGTTTGCGTAACTTCATTAAAATCACCTCTAATATGTTAAGTCAATCATATTCCATCACCAGGCTTAGGCGGTTCCCCATCACGTCCATGTAATTGCTGAAGAACCGATTTTAGTTTTTCTGGGATGGGCAGTCCAATATGACCGGCATTCTCCAAAATAGATATTCCTTCATTACTTAGGTAGAAAAAGATTACTGCTGTACGTAAAGCACCACTATCCTCTCCGATACTACCTAAAATTTGTGTATCGATAATATGAGCGATTCCTACCATTGCAAAGATGAGTACCTTTTTGAAAATTCCCTTAGCACCGATTTCGCTACATAGTGTCACCGCCGGAGTATAATTGACCGAGAACGCCGAAAAATTGACCCACACCAAATCAAGGTCTACCATAAAGTTTGCGATAACTTGTATGGGAGTGACCGGAATGATAAGGAGTGGGCTAATCCTCATGATACGCGATAAAGCGATGAATGGCAAGAGCAACTATGCCATCGGAAATGAATTAGGCATATCCAAGAACACAGCCCGGAAGTATCGGGAACCTCAGAGACCATCGGAGCATTCCGCGAAAATGGGTTCCAAACTGGATGGATTCAGAGAAGACATCCAGGCAATGATGCATCAGGGAATTTTTAATTGCGTGGTAATATTGGAACGACTGCGTACAAAAGGATATACCGGCGGAATGAGTATTCTGAAAGACTATGTGCATCCATACCGGCCTGCAAAAAACATACCTTCCGTTCCCCGATATGAAAGCCTGCCGGGTAAACAAGCGCAGATGGACTGGGGCATCTGCAATTACATAGACGGGAAGGGAGAAACACATAAGGTCCCGGCCTTTGTGATGATTTTGGGGCATTCGCGGGTCAAGTATTTGGAATTCACCAAGCGATGCGATCTGTACAGCCTGGAACGGTGCATGATTCATGCGTTTGAATATTTCGGTGGCATCCCGGAAGTGGTTTTGACAGACAACATGAAAACCGTAGTTGACCATCGGGAAGCAGGACAAACCGTCTGGAATACGAAATTTGCCGACTTTGCATCCGATATGGGGTTCATCCCGAAAGTATGCAGAGTCCGGCGTCCTCAAACAAAAGGGAAAGTGGAACGGCTGGTTCAATATGTAAAGAACAACTTTCTGCCGGGCAGAACCTTTACCGGGCTTGAAGATTTGAATCTGCAGGCGCTGGAGTGGTGCAAAAAGGCAGACAGTAAAGTTCATGGAACAACGGGCAGAATCCCGTTGGAAGAACTGTCCGGTGAAACGCTGCGTTCTCTTCCGGAAAAGAGCATCCGCGACAAATACCGGTGGGGAATCCGAAAAGTCACCAAAGACGGTTTCGTCAGCTTTGACGGAGCGAGATACGGGATTCCGTGGCAGTACGCCGGGCGGGAAGTGCGCGTCCGGTTTTGCGGCGAAACATTTGAAGCATATGACGGAGAAGTCCGCATTGCCGCCCACAGAGTGGAATACGCATCCGGACGGATTGTTTGGCTGAAAGGCCAGTATCAGGGGCTTGCCGAGCACAATGGTCTTCCGACCGCAGCGCCGTTTGCCCGACTAAATGGGAACGTATCAGTAGAGACCCGCTCTCTGGATATTTACGATCAGGTTACGGGGGTGGCTTCCCATGGTTGAGTTGGAGCACACCCGGGAGCTGATGAAAAGCATGGGGCTGACCACTGCGGCCGAGCTCCTGGATGCCAGACTGGAAGACGCTTCCCATCGGGAACTGACCTATCTGGACTTTCTTGGAGAATTGCTGGATACCGAACATCAGGAGAGAAGACGCCGCAGCGAGGAGACCAGAATCAAGCTTTCCAGACTGCCCAACCGAAAGACTTTGGAAGAATTCGATTTCAGCTTTCAGCCCAGCATTGATCCGAGAAAAATCAAGGAGCTGTCTACGCTGGCGTTTGCGGCCAGAAATGAAAATGTCGTTTTTCTGGGTCCGCCCGGCGTCGGGAAAACACATTTAGCCGTCGGGCTTGCCATGCAGGCGCTGCGTAACGGTATGACGGTTTACTTTGTGACGCTGCCGCAGTTCATCGCCGATCTCCGAAAGGCCAGCATTCAAGGACGTCTGGAGCGAAGATGGCGGGTCTATCTCCGCCCGGATATTCTGATCGTCGATGAAGTCGGCTACATGCAGCTTGACCGGGAATCCGCCGAATTGCTGTTTCGCCTCATTTGTTCCCGGTATGAAACCGGAAGCATCATCCTGACCAGCAACAAGCGTTTCAGCGAATGGGGCGAGTTAATGAGCGACACCGTGATTGCCACGGCCACGCTTGACCGCCTGCTGCACCATGCTCATGTGATCAACATCCGGGGCGAAACATACCGGCTGAAAGACCGGCTCAAAATCGGCGTTCAGATGGTCCCGCCGGCAGATATTCCGGCGTTGGAGAAACCGGCAAAAGAATAGTCGGCGTTTGTGGGTCAATTCCACCGGCGTTTCGGTCATTTTTCTCCCGGCGTTGACAATAGCTTTTTATCTATAATGGCACACAGCACTCCCGTCACATAATCGATGACAATAAAGGCTACCAAAGCATAAAGAAATCCATCATAACCACCGAGAAACCATCCAAGAAATCCACCGACAGCAGCAATAGCCAGTTGTATCCAATTCCAAATTTCTTTCATTAAAGACACCTCCGTTTCGTGTATTTCCATATAGAAAAGCGCCCCTGCAAGTTACAAGAGCGCTGAATATTATCTTTACATTATTTTTATTAGGTCATGAATTTGTTGCATTACATCTGCCTTTGGTCGTCCTGTACCAATAGACACCCATGTGACAGGTGGTATATCGAATGCCTGGGAAGAATCAAAACTATTAATCATCATAATAATCGCATCAATAGCTTTGCGTATTTCAACGATATGAAATGGCCAATTCTTAACAGTGGTCTTTCCTGCGACGATTTCCTCTTTCCAAGTTGCAGGGGACATATTGTAATAGCTACGTACCCTGTTTATAGCAGTTCGAATCGTCTGAATATGCGCTGCCTTTACATGTGTCACATTAGCGGTGATGATTTCAAAAGGTAATGCTAAAATCGTGAAGGTACGAACAACTTCTGTGCTTGCTGACTCGATATCACTGTCAAGGCAACGAAAAGTAACCGTATGATTTCCTACAGAAAGAGGTTCTGCCTGGTAAACCGTCTTGACACCATTACCAAGATAGCCGCTTACAGAAAACCGCTCAGGATTGTCCACGCTATTTTGCCATGGACCAGAGTCAATCCTTACCTCCACTATTTGTGTTTGTCCATCTGGTTCAATTCCTGTTGTAATCATAAAACGTGGTGTAGAGTTATAAGTAAAATTGCCAGACATTGGACAGTCCACTACTGGTGATGCAGGTGGGCTGTTTTTCTTTACCATGTTGCTAACTACAAAGGCAGAAACTGCATCAAGTGCATCTGTAACACTGATTCGATAACGGGTATACCGACCAGCTATTTGTGAAGCATTTACCTGAAGGCTACCTGAGGTATTGCTTGAAATAATAGTCGTCAGTGCTACGTATGCCGACCAATTCACACCATCTGTCGATGTAGACTGTTGTATGACATACTGCTTAATCGCACTGGTTCCAGGTACCGTCCCACTCCATGAAAGATTTATTGTATTAGCTTCATATATAGGAGGGTTTGCGGCAAAAATAGTCGGTGGTATGGGCAGTATGTTTTTACGAACAGTATTGCTGGAAATAGTCCAGTCTGAGTAATAATCCTCACCAGCCGTACCACGAGTTCTTATTCGAAACCGACGATAATGGCCACGTGTAGCAGGTGGACTGACATTTAAAATACTGCTTGTTGCAGAATTATTGACTATAGCCAATGCCAACCAGGCACCCCAATTGATGTTATCGTGTGAATCACTGTACTGTATTTCATAGGAAGTGATAGGGTTACCTGCACCGCCAGATGCTCCGCTCCAAGAAAGAGTGACATTTCCTTCAGATAATGTTGCACTTACCGTGCATAGGGTCGGTGCTGCACAAGCTGTGACATTACAATAGATACTATTGCTGACTTTTTCTATTGAATAAACATCTAATGTATCAATTGTCCAAATACCAAATTGAGTATATGTTCCTGGAGTCCTTGAAACTATTGGGTTATAGCTCCCTCCGCTTGCCGCCAGTGTCAACGTGGTCAACACATTCCACGCACTCCAAGTACTATTATCCGTAGATGTGCGACTGGCAATTTGATATCCCTTAATTGGACTGGTACCGTTAGATGCTCCGCTCCAATTAAGCGTGATAGTCTCATCGCTATATGCTGCCGGGGAGGCAACAGCAGTCGTCGCTGGCTTTGGCACCGTATTTCTGCGGACGCTGTTTGTGGATACTTTCCAGCTAGAGTAATAACTAGCACCTGCTGTACCACGGGTTCGTACCTGAAATCTACGATAATTACCTCGGGTAGGAGGCGGAGCAACGGATACACTACCACTTGTCGCTGTGGTGGTCACCGTTGTCAGAGCAGTCCATGCTCCCCATGTGACATTATCGGCGGAATCACTATATTGAATCTCATAACTGGAAATCGTATTATTGATGCCTCCAGAAGCACCGCTCCAAGAAAGAGTCACATTCCCTTCCGCAAGTGTTGGAGAAACAGTACAAGATGTTGGGGCTCCACAAGCTGTAGTAAGCAATGGAGCACTTAGTACCGTATAGCTTGAATTGGTAATTACACCAGAGGATAATGGCAATCGTCCATCAGATACCACTTTGAATGTGACTGGCTGGGTTGCATTACCTGTAGTAGAAGCGCAGGTTACCGAAACATATCTGAGCCTTGGTGTGGTCCCTTCCCAGTTATCTCCATCCGCCGCTTTAATACGTACCTGTGAAGAAGATCCATTTACAGTTATAGTGCAAAGCAATGCATAACCACTACGGATAAAGGAACCTGATGAACCCAACGCAGCGGATATGGTGAAATTGTATCTCATCTGACTATTATTTAGACGGCTTTTGGTATAAGTAATTGTGTAATGGACGGTCGGGCTAGAACCCGCCTGCAGAGTGATGCCATTAATATCCGCCACTTACATTCACCTCCTCCTATTCATAAACAGCCGAAACTAGCGAGTTTACCAGCCCACAAAGGCTAGTATTCAATCGGGTATCTATAATGTTATTTGCTGAAATCGATGTGGCAGCCGAAGGTACTAAAACATCAGCGATGCCAAGTTCATAGACATCGCTTGTTCTTGTCAACTCTGGAGCTATGGGTGTTGCTGCGGGAGTACCCGTGACAATGGCAAGCTGAATGCTCCTCGTAATTTGACTTAAGCGAACCACAACCCGGTCTATGCGAGGATTGCTTCCGTCTGCTGTAGAAAGTGGTTTGTTTAAAACATCCGTATTTTCATATCGATAACCATTAATCCACGCACTGCCCGCTGCTATGCTCACTGCCAACCCAATCCCTGGAGACACCAGAAGGTTTGTTGGTGTAGAATAAAATACACCATTCGAGACAAGGCTTCCAAAATATGCAGCGAAATCTGTCGCGTCATAGATTCTATCTCCATCAGATGAGTTGAAAAATCCACTTTTCTCCATAAACTATTCCCTCCTTACTAAACGGTTTTTGTGTACTCTATAACTACATAGCCTGTATATGCAGTTCTATCATTGCCTGGTTCGACTACAATGTCGGTCATATTCACGAAGAGTCCGATTTGAGATGCAAAGTTGTTGTAACGAGCAAGGGGCAGTGGCAAGAAAACACTCCCATTCGTGACAAAACCGGTTAAACTGACAACAGTGCTGAGGTTTGCTATACCATGAGGTACATGTTTTGGTGTTGTATCCGTAAGCGAACCGAGATTTATCTCTTTACGATAAATCGTCTTGCCATCTATCCATAGCCGCCCTGTGTTTTGTTCTGTAGTTGAGTAGTCGCTAAAGGAAGAAGCCAGTTTAGTGGCTGTAATTGTACGGTCTGTAATTTTCAAGCCAGTGACTGCTCCATTGGCAATCCTTGCAGTAGTTACAGGTTCGTTATTGATATTAAGCCAGTTTGCTTGACCAGAAGGGTTGTTAAATACGAAAACAGAAATCACATAAAATGTCATGGTATTACGAGAAATAAAGAAACCCATTGCCCGCTGATAGCCATTCCCCGTGTTATCCCCGTTATGCTTTACCAAAAAGACATGACCGTCATCACTTGGCTGGTCACTAAACTTATTGCCACTCCATGAGGTGAAATAAAAGGCATCCCCAGAGTTCATATGGTACAACGCATATTGTCCAATGGATATAGTACCTCCGCCCACATTGATTTCGAGTGCTGGTAGTTTACCATACAGATTATTGATAGTAGATGCTACGCTGTAATGGTCAAGCGTTTTTGTAACGCAACTGTCTAAATTGATCCAATCCATATCTTGCCTCGTAGGGGGTACGATAATCGTCGTATGAGTGTGGACGAACCTGATTGTACCAAACATAGGCGTACTCTGAGACAGCATGTGCCAATTCTTCATCGGTCCGAAAGTTGAAGCGATTGATCAATTCCGCCTTAAAAGTATTGTAATAACGTTCCATCGGAGCATTGTCATAAGGACACCCCGCGGCGCTCATGCTTTGCGTAATGCCGTGTTCCCGACAATAAAGGATAAATTGAACGGAAGTAAACTGGCTTCCCTGATCGGAATGCAATATTAGATTTTCAGGTCTCCTCTTCTGGGAATGAAGGGCTTTTTCGAGAGTCAAAATTGCTAAATCGCTCGTAATCCATTTGCCGGTTTCACTTGCGACCACGCTGCGGTCGTATAAATCAATGATGGTACAGTTGTAACGCATGGAACCGTTCGTAAGAAAAACATATGTAAAATCTGTACACCAGACCTGATTGGCTTTGTCTGCCACAAAGTTTCGATCCAACAGGTTTGGAAAGATTTTGTGGGCATGCCCCTTTTTGTAACCAGGGCGCTTACGGCGGCAGACACACTGCAGATGAAGCTCTTTGTTCATATATTTGTGAACCGTAGTTTTGCTTAAAAATATCTGATTTCTTGCAAGGAAAACGCGCATGCTTCTGTAGCCAAGAATTCCGCCGAATTCATGATAGATATCCTTGATTTTACGGCAAATCCCATTTCTCTTTGCACGGTATGCAGCCTTGGTTTGTTTCAGGTAATTGTAATATGCGTTTGGAAAGATTCCCATTCGCCTTAACAACCAACGGATTCCGAAATCTCTTTGATGTTTCTCGATGAATCGATATGCCACTAATCGATTTCCTTCGCAAAGAATGCCGCTGCTTTTTTTAGAAAATCGTTTTCCTTTTCAGCTTCTGCAAGTTTCCTCTGGAGTTGCCTAACTTCCTGCATTAATTCGTTTTCAGACTTTGCGGCATCATTTGTTTGGCATTCTTCACGGTAAGCGCGAATCCAGTTTGAAACGGTAGCGTGACAGATTCCGTATTCGGCAGCAAGACTGGCAATTGTGCGACCGTCTTGGATATGGAGCTTTACAACTTTTTTCTTGGTTTCCTCAGTAATTGTTTGCATGGCGTTCTCCTTTTCTAATAGATATTGTAATCCATTAGGCAGGAGCGTTACAAGTTCACTATACCATTACACGCTGTCTCCTTGAATCTCTGAATCTACCTCAGTCAAGTCACCTAAGGTTTCCTCCACAATTCCCAACGTTTCCTCCACGGTCCCTATAGCCTGTGCAATTTCGGATATGCCCGTTGGAGCAAATATCGCTGTTTTAACCTCGCTTAAGTCAGAGCGGATTTTTTGTGCTATCGTTAACTCCGCTTTTCCAAACACTACACTGATGCTCTGGCCGTCTGCGTCATAGGTTTCCTCGACTTCGGTGATACGTGTCGTCATGGATACACCCCATGCTTTGGAAATAACTTTGACGGTCTGCCCAAGATCGAAGTCTATCTTATATGTTAAATTGCCGTGTGGATTGATAGATGTATCAAATGAATATCGTATGGCCTGCTCACTAAGCTTACTTTGACCTCGAAAGATTAGTGTATCAATGTAATCCGAACCAAAGTCTTCCGCCCGCAAATCCTTAGCATCCACAAAAATTTCATGTCTTGTCTCACCTGAGCCACCTGTAATCGAAATAAAGGTTCGCTCTGTGCCTTCTCCTTCACCAGCAACAAGGGCAGTGTTGGCATAATCTCCTGCACTTATCGTATAAATCTGTTCAGTAAGATTTTCATATTCCTTAGAAAATACTGCTTGTGATTCCTGACCTGCCCCCAAAAGCCGTCCAGATAGAAAGTTAGTAATCACCTGAGATTTTCATGGCGTATTCTGCCGGCGTCAAATTATCCAGAGAACTGTGTGGGCGAAGGTGGTTATATTCATTTCGCCA
>NZ_VWXL01000008.1 GCF_009746625.1 Caproicibacter fermentans | reverse complement strand
CTCTATATGCTGGCAATGGCAGGTCGAAGTTTCAGTGAGACCTGACAAGGGAGAAGTGCGCCCATTTCCGCAAAAGTGGAAATAAATTCAGGAGTATAGCGTCGAAATTCGACGTAATCATTCAGTTGGAACGCCTCTTGAATCCCTTTTCGCTGAATTCCTCTTCCTGCGCCATTTGTTCAGAGGTTCCCTAAAAGTCAGCATAAAATTTACCGCTAATATCTTTGATAAAAACAGGATTACTAATATTGTGAAAGGAGGTGATACTCATGGCGCATCAAGGTCATGCCGTTCACACGCACTATGCCGGAACCGACCAAAATGAGTCCGATACGCAAACATCTTTTTCTTTTGGCAGATGGCTGGGAAAATTGGCCGTAATGGTGATTGTTTTATTCCTGGTTTCATTTTTCACTCCCGGCTTTTCCATTGTAGGTCTTTGGTCGTTTCTGATTGCCGCGATTGTAATCAGCCTGCTGGATTATCTGGTGGAGAGCGTTATGAAAACCGACGCTTCCCCATTTGGAAAAGGACTAAAAGGATTTTTGCTGACCGCCGTCATTTTATACGCGGCCCAGTTTGCTGTTCCGAATATGAATGTCACAATTCTGGGCGCTGTCTTAGGCGCAGTCGCAATCGGTATTCTTGACGCCTTCATTCCAACACGGGTAATGTAAAAGACTTCATAATTGAATCATATAGAAATCCCCCGCCGGCCAATAAACCGACGGGGGATCGATTATGCAAAGGTATCTAACAAACTGTTTTCCGTGGCACTTGCCGTTTTGATGTTTGCAGCTGCCGACTGCCCGGAGGATTCCGGCGATTTCTGCTGATTTTCAATCTGCAGAATCTGCCGTTCGATCTGTGAAATCTGCTGCTGAATTAGAGCCTCCTGCTGCTGAACCAGTTTGGCATTCTCACCGGATGAGTCTTTCTGCAAAGTCTCCAGTTTCTCCTGCAGTTTCTTTTCCTGTTTCTCCAACTGGGAAATCTGGCTGGAGGAGTTGCTGTCCACGCCCGCAGAATAGGCAGCGGTTGTCCCTGAAACCGCCGAAATAGCCATGGCCATCATACCCTTTCTTTTTTATCTATTTATTCTATCGGCAGAAACCAAACAAATTTTAGGTGAGAACGGTGACAGTATGATGAATTTTACGGGCACATTCCCATGTCTCTGTCGATCAAAGCGTTCATATAGGCACTCAGGCTCATCCCCAGCAAGCCGGCGCGCGCCTCTTTTTCAGAATTCTTTTCTCCAGAAGGTATTCGGCCCGCGGAAACAATCTTTGTTTCCGCATTCAAATTCCAATTAGCCAGATTGACAAGCCTGTAATCGGACGCATAGGATATAGCAGTTTACACGAAAGGTGGTACTGCATCATGTGCTGCTGGCTGATTCCCTTTTTGGCTTTTTGCTGCTGCGGCTGCGGCCGCGGTTGTTGCTGCCGTTGCCGTAAATTCTAACAGAAAAACACAGCGCGCTTGACCGGACACGTGTCAAATTTTTTAAGTCGGTTACGCCCTCTGATCTAGAGGACTACATTCTTTTCACCGCCACCCCCAACCGGGTGGCCTTTTGATGTGATCCTTTTCTCATATAATCTTTATGATTTTTTTTGCTCTGTTCCCATTCATTCGGTATCATACACACGTGTTGTGAGACTGGGAGGTGGAATAAAACGAAGAAGCGTTTTTCGGCATTTGCGGCTCCATCCTTCGGGTTGGGGCCGCTTTTTTTGAAAATCCCCTGAATTCTTTGTTTCGGCGCTTCTTTCATCACTCTGTGTCGCAGAATTCTTGCTCCGCGAATAAAATGTGGGTAAGGAGATGCAAATTATGCCAAGAAGATACGATCGGCCGTTCTGTCGTTGGTGGCCAATCTTTCCCTGGTGCCCCAGGCGTCCGTATCCCCCAAGGCCTCCACGTCCGCCCGGACCGCCAAGACCTCCCGGACCCCCTCCGCCCGGGCCACCGCCCAGACGTCCGCGATAATCGAAAGCTCAGAGCAGCAAAAGCTCTTTCATTAGCATGCAAAACCTTGTTATGGGCCGGCGTGTTAAAAGCGCCGGCCCAAATTATCTCTTTTAAAGTATTTTAAATCAGAAAAAAGTCTTGCATTTTGTTCCCAAAATGATAAAATATATGTATAAATTATGAATGATGGGTGTCTATATGAAAGTAGCAAAACTGATTATTGGGATTGTGTCGATTGTCCTGTCTTTATTTGTACTGTTCCAATCGTGCGCAGCCGGGGTCGGGAACGCGATTGCCGCGAATGGGGAATCCAGCGGGTCCTCAGGATTATTCCTGGCAATCTGTCTGCTGGTCGCCGGAATCGTCGGAATCGTTGCCAGAAGCAGCAAGGGCGGCACGATCGCGACCACCGTGATTTACGCGATCGGCGGAATTGTGGGAATTTCCAATGTTGGTACATATCAGGATCTGATGATTTGGTCCGTTCTTTCTTTCATTTTCGCAGTTGTGTTCCTGGTTTCCGTTTTTGTCGGGCAAACGTACCCAGTAAAGGAAAAGGCATTGAAGGAAGAAACAAAGCAGGAGTAACACATTTCACAACTGAACAAAGTATAAAAACGGCTCCGGTACTGTGTGAAACAGTGCCGGAGCCGTTTTTCGATTCATCCTCTTACTTCTGCGTATATTCAAGATTGTCAAAGGTTGAGAGGCTGATCACTCCTCGGTCCGCCTTGATATAGGTGATCTTTACTCCGTCGCCCTCCCTTGTCAGCGGCAATTCCTGACTGATGTCCGCAACCGCGGTAAAGATCTTGTCAGGCTGTTCTTTTAGAATCATGGAATAAACCGTATTTTCCCCCACGATCTGAGACGATATTCTGTCGATCGTTCCCTGCAGATTCTGTTCCTGGTCTCCGGTATCAATGGAGGAACTTCCGCTTACATTCTTAACGACCGACTGATAATTGGAAATCGCGGAACCGATCGTCTCTCCGGTTCCGACGCTCGTATAATCGGTGACGGAAACGAAGGCGTACTGCTTAATGAGTCCCCCGTCGTCCTTCAGCGTCATAAAATAAGCCGGGCGGCCGTCCACATTGGTAATCAGCGGGAAGGAAGCACGGTAGTGCATATTTTGCACCTTTCCTTCCGCCGACTGCTGCGCCGCGTATTCTGTCGCACCGCTGATCTGATACCGGTACGGCGTCTTTGTCACCATATCGACCATGATAAAACCCGTGGTGCTTTCATCGGCCCCGACGCTGGTCAGGCCGGTGTACAAATAGCATCTTCCATTATTATAGACAATCGCGTTTCCTTCGGAAGTCTCAAATTTATCTTTGTTCGAAAAATTGAATAACCCATGAATATAGTTTCCCCGGTTATTGATCTGCGTCATGACAAAATCGACCGGCTGCACACGGTCCACCCAGCCGGGAATATCGCCGATGCCGTATTTTTCGCTTTTTCCGGTGGCGGCATCAATAATAATCGCGCCGTCGGCTTCCGGAAGGCTGTACCCTGCCAGATATTTATAAGTTGTAACGACCCAATAGGGTTTTCCCTCATCATTGATTTCAAAGGAATAATCGGTCAGCCCGGTAAAAAGCCCGCCGGAAAAACGTACATGCCGCTGCAGATTATCAAGGAGATACGCATTTGGCTGGTACTTGATCGCATAGCTGTCCACATAGTCCACATCTTTTGGATTCGTCGCCGAAACCAAAATGTACCCCGGCGTACCGCCGGAATTGCTGATCCACTTAAAAAAGCCAGAATGCAGCAGGGGCACCGCCCACACCAGTTTATTATTGACCTTTTGAATAGTAGGCTCCCCCAGAGCAACCTGACTGCCGAGAGATGGCTTTTCACCCAGCTTTTTGTCGGCAAGCAGAGAAGCCAGACTTTTATCGACCACAGGAAGCTGTGAAATATCGATCGCCTGAACATCGGAAGAAAACACCCTGTTCTCCGGTTCCGGCATCTGGTTTTTGTATTGATCCACATGAAAAAGCACGCTGGAAAACAAACTTACAAGAATAAAAATCACCCAGGGAGCCGCCGCCGCGATGAAAAAAACGCGTCCCTTTTTCAGGTCGGAAAATTCGATATTGGTTTGCCGCGTAAATTTGCGCACGCCGGATTTCCAAAACCACAGAAACAGTGAAACTGCGGTTATGAGAAAGCCCCAAAAGCTGAGCCCTTCCCGATAAAGCGGATTGAGATTCGGCGCATCGGCAAAAATAAACGCGCCAAGCAACAAGATCAGAAACAGTGGGATCAGTATTTTCGACTTCTTCATAACATATTTCCTTTCAGATAATCTCTGATTTTAATTAGATTATACCACATTTTGAAACTTATCCCAACCGTATGGGTCACATCGGGCGGCTGTATTCAAAATTTCTTAACTGTTTTCTCCATCTATTTTCATTTCTTCTTAACGGCTCCTTAACAACATGCCGGTATAATTAAAACCGTCAAAGCAAAACAAAATCACTGCAGCATGGTCGGCGGCATGATCGGAACACCGAACCGCAGGCCCGCAGACAAACCACAAGTCCCTCAGATTGAGGATTTTCATAAACTTTTTTCATAACACTCCTCCCCAAAAGCCGCCTTCGGGCGGCTTTTCTATGCGGAGAAACAGGCGGACCCGAAAGCCGGTACCGTGGGCCTTCGGGGGCGGCGGGTTTGTCTGCGCGCGCAGTTTTCAAGAAATTTTATGAAAGGAAACCGGACGCGCCAAATCTCCCAGGCAGACCGGTTTTTTGCTGTATCCGCTGCGGTCCCACAGGCTTGCGCACGCAATCTCGCTGTTGTCATAAGTCCTAAAAAAATACTCGCATGTTTTTGTGTTGATAAAAGCAGTATATTTTGTATCGTCACAGTCGCCTTTCGCCGTTTCGACCACTCCTCTGGGAATTGTGACATTTTCCATGAGATGAAAACAGGTGATTACCGCCTCGGTGTCGCCGGAAGGGATTTCAACATGCGTTTTTTGATACGCCGTTCTCACAAACCGCTCCGGGGAGGTATCGCCTCCCGGCAGCGGCACGGTTCCTCCCGCCTGACCGAACGGCCTGAGCGGAACTTCTCCCCAGAAAACCTCTTCCTCCTGCCGCGGAGCCGCCGTCATATAATTTCTGAGGTTTGTCATATGCCATGGAAAATCCGGGCTGTTGGTCAAAACCCCGATGGGATTTCGATACAGTTTGATTCCCTGCTCCGTCGATTCGATGACAACGCTTTTCCCGCTTCGGTCGGTTGCAATCCAGTGCAGCGGGGCAACGCTCTGTGTGATCGGGTCCGGAACGCCAAACAGAGAAATTTGCCGCAAGAGCCCGTCTAATTCGTCTATCGATCCGCATTTTCCCAAAATATAATGGAGAAAATCAAGCGCCGCAACGGGTTCCTTCTGTTCTTTGGTCACTTTTTCCTGATATTTTGCATATCCCGGAAAATACAATACCGCCGAAGCAAACCCTCTTTCATTGACTCCGTCAAAAAAGCCCAGCATTTCATCACTTTCCTGACCGATTGCGATAAAGCTGTAAGAATCGCTGTACATGTTCCCGTTCAAAACATTGTGCCAAACGTAATTCTTGGGGATGATATAGGTCTTCGGTTCGATCGGGTAAGAAAAGTCCATGGTGCGCCCAAAAAAATTGACTCCCTGCTTAGACTGAAACGTGATTGCCGTACACATCTTTCAAAACATCCTTTCCCATCAGCGAAATTTACCGGCAAGCGGTACTGTACCGCCCTCCGCCTTATACCATAAAATATGGAAGTCTTTTAAAAATATGTCGGCGCTTGAAAACCTTCGTCTCCGAAAAACGGCTGGTTGCTCAGGCAGTACATTGGCAATTAATTTCCATGTGCATAAAATAGTCCAGGAGGTGGTACCTTGCTTTCAGAACACCAAATGAATCTGAGACTTTTTCAAAATACCCTGCGAAGGATTCCCAATGCCCGCGCCATGATAAACGGCAGCCCCGATTATCCCGATCTCCGCGGCTTTGTCTCCTTTTATCAGACTTCGGACGGAGTTTATCTGATCGCCCAGGTTCATGGGCTCCCAACAGGGACACAGGCGTGCTCTCCCGACATCTACGGATTCCATATTCACGAGGGCAAATCCTGTACGGGAAACGCC
Organism: Caproicibacter fermentans; assembly: GCF_009746625.1. Taxonomy (GTDB): domain Bacteria; phylum Bacillota; class Clostridia; order Oscillospirales; family Acutalibacteraceae; genus Caproicibacter; species Caproicibacter fermentans. The sequence continues at coordinate 48,037 of NZ_VWXL01000008.1, read as the reverse complement.
GAAGACCCTTTCGCCGACACGGACGGTCATTATAATCCAAACGGCTGTCCGCATCCCGCACATGCGGGCGATCTTCCTCCGTTGTTCGGCAACCGGGGATACGCTTTCATGGCGTTTTTCACCGACAGATTTACCGTGAATGAAGTCGTCGGGCGAACTGTGATCGTTCACGCGGCTCCGGATGATTTCACAACGCAGCCATCCGGGAATTCCGGTGCCAAAATAGCGTGCGGTAAAATCATGCCGACGGGCATCTTATACCGCTGACCGACTTTGCGTAAAAACCGCCAAATCATCCCTTTTCAGCCGTACTCCCCGCTTGTGGAATGCGGATTGAAATACAAAATAAACGGGGATTTATTATGAAAAGTACTTTCAATGTTACATTGCAGACACCCATCGGACCCCAAAGAGGCGTGCTGGCCATGGAAGAGGAACGAGGGATTTTAAGCGGCTCCATTCGGGCCATGGGAAGCACCAGCTTTTTTAAAAACGGCAAAATTGATTTTAATGCCTTTGAATTTTCAGGCGTTCTTAGCATGGGCTTTTTTTGCACAAAATATCAAGTGAAGGGAACCCTGTCAGGAAATGCGCTTGCAGCGGTGGCAACGACCGGCTACGGCAACTTTCAGATATCCGGAACGCGGGTAACGGGCGCCGCGTCAGCTTCGCCGACGCCCTGACTTTACAGCAGACGGTCAAACCCGGAAAACTGGATTGCCCGCCAGAACAGAAAAAGCGGCCGGAAAAGAATTTTTTCCGCCGCTTTTTATTTGAATTCTCCGAATTCGTTACTTCATTCCCATTTTGAAAGACCGGGATATGGACCGGCCCCGCATTTATTTTAACACGGCACGTTTTCAAGTTCTTCCAGAATGGCCGGAATCACCTTATACAGATCGCCAACAATGCAGAAATCAGCAATATCGAAAATCGGCGCGCTTTCATTGGTATTGATTGCGACAATCAGCCCGGATTTTTGCATTCCGGCCACATGCTGAATGGCACCGGAAATACCGCAGGCAAAATAAATTTTCGGCTTCACAGTCGTTCCGGTCTGTCCAACCTGATAGGCGTGATCAATCCAGCCGGCATCAACCGCAGCTCTTGACGCCGCTATGGTCCCGCCGAGCTTTTCCGCAAATTTTTTGAGGAGTTCGAATCCCTCCGGATTTCCCAGCCCCATTCCTCCCGAAACAATGATCTCAGCGTCGGTCAGGGACACCGCCTCTTTGACGGATTTAACAACCTCCAGCACCTTTGTGCGAATATCGCCCTCATGGAATCCGATCCTCAAACGAATCAGCTCTCCGGCTCTGCCGGCAGTCCTTGTAGCTTTCTCCATAACGCCCGGGCGAACCGTCGACATCTGCGGCCTGTGGTTCGGGCAAACAATCGTCGCCATCAGATTGCCGCCGAACGCGGGGCGGGTCTGCATGATCCCCTTGGTCTCCGGGTTAATTTCAAGCTTTGTACAGTCAGCCGTCAGTCCGGTTCCGCAGCGGACCGCAAGGCAGGGACCCAGGTCGCGGCCGATATGTGTCGCACCAAGCAGAACAATTTCAGGTTTATAGGTTTCAATCGCCTCGTAAATCGCCTTGGTATAGGCATCGGTCGTATATTGTTTAAGCTCCGGTGCATCGGCGTAATAGACCTTGTCGGCGCCGTACTCAAAGAGTTCGCTCACGAGCGGTTCCACACCGGAACCGCAAAGAACCGCGCAAAGTTCGCAGCCCACGGCTTTGGCAAGCTTGGCTCCCTCGCCCAGCAGTTCAACCGCCACCTGCATCAGCTTTCCGTCTCTCTGCTCGGCAAAAACCCATACGCCGTGATAGGTACTCAAATCTTTTGCGGCCTTTTTGTCTTCCGTCTTCTTGATCGCCTGAAACGGGCAAACTTCGACGCACTGGCCGCAGCCTGTGCAGGCCGGACCAATCACGGCAATTCTGTTCTCCATCGTAATTGCCTGAAACGGACAACTTTTCACGCATTTCGTGCAGCCTTTGCACTGATCCTTTAATACAACAACTGCCATGTTGTTCTCACCCTTCTTTTTTTAATAGATGCTTTTCGTTCAGCTTGGAAACAAGTACCGCCGCTATCTCGCCGACGGAACCCGAAAGCATTTCGCCCTTGCCCTTCTGCGGCGGTGTAAAGGAGCGGAAAACCTGTGTTGGGGAGGCGTTCAGTCCGCAGTCCTTCGGGTCAAGTTCAACCTGATCATGTCCCCAAACCGTAATTTCCTTTTGATATGCGTCAACAATCGCCCCGACCGACATATACCTGGGTTCGTTCAGCTCTTTCACGCAGGTAAGAAGGCATGGGGTTTGAACCTCAATAATCTCATACCCGTCTTCCATCTGCCTCTGAACGGTCACTTTTCCCGTTTCAGCCTTGATGTCCTTTACATAGGTAACAACCGGCACGTTCAAACGCTGCGCGACCTGGGGGCCAACCTGCGCGGTGTCGCCGTCAATGGCCTGGCGCCCTGCAAAAACGAGGTCGACATTCCCGACTTTTTTAATTCCCGCCGCAATTGTTGTGGAAGTGGCACAGGTGTCCGCTCCGCCGAACGCACGGTCGCTGAGCAGATACGCCTCGTCCGCACCCATCGCAAGGCATTCTCTGAGCATATAAGTTGCCTGCGGGGGGCCCATGGTGAGAACGGCAATCTTCGTGTCCGGGTCTTTGTCCTTAAGCTGAAGCGCGGCTTCCAGCGCATTTGCGTCGTCCGGATTCAGGATGCTGGGAACACCCTCGCGGATCAGGGTTCCCTTGACCGGATCAATTTTAACCTCATTCGTATCCGGAACCTGTTTTACACAAACTAATATTTTCATGCCTTAAGCTTCTCCCTTCTTACTTTTTCAGCAGCTGCTTGCTGATGACAATCTGCTGAACCTGACTGCTTCCTTCATAAATGGTAAACACGCGGCAGTCGCGGTACATCCGCTCTACCTTATAATCCTTGATAAATCCGTATCCGCCGTGAATCTGAACGGCGCAGGCCGCGATTTCGTTGCACACCTCGGAGGCAAAATACTTTGCCATCGACGCATTGAGTGTCGTATCCTGTTTGGTATCCAGAAGGTACGCAGCCTTATAGGTCAGCTGCTTTGCGGCCTCCAGCTTTGTGGCCATATTGGCGATCATGAAACCGATGGCCTGAAAGTCGGCAATCCGCTGCCCAAACTGTTTTCTTTCCTTTGCGTATTTTATGGTCTCGTCCAGGCAGCCCTGTGCGATGCCGATTGACTGAGCCGCCACGCCCAAACGGCCGGTATTCAGCGTCTTCATGGCGATTTTGAATCCCTCGCCCTCTTCGCCCAAACGGTCCGTTTCCGGAACGATCGCATTCTCCAGAATAATATCAGAGGTCGCGCAGCCGATGATGCCCATCTTGTCTTCCGGCTTGCCGCAGCTGACGCCCGGGCCTTTCATATCAACGACAAACGCCGAAATGCCCTTGTTGCCCTTTTTCATGTCGGTCTTTGCAAAAATAACCGCATAGTCGGAAAGCGGGGCCATTGTGATAAAACATTTGCGCCCGTTCAGCACATAATGGTCGCCCTCCTTTACGGCGGAGGTCACCATGCCGCTCGCGTCGGAGCCCGCGCCCGGTTCGGTCAGAGCGAATGCCAGTTTTTTCTTGCCGGTTACCACCGGTGTCAGATATTTCGCTTTCTGTTCCTCATTGCCGGCGAGAAGCAGCGGTCCGCCTGAAAGGGAGTTCGGGGTCGACACGTAGATGCTCGCCACGCCCGAAACTCTCGCGATTTCCTCCATGACCAGAACATAAGAACGGGCGTCCGCCCCCTGGCCGCCATATTCCTTCGGTATTTTGATTCCGAAAAATCCCGCCGCGGCCATTTTGTCAAGAATTTCCTCTGGGAATTCCCCTGTTTCCTCCACCTTGTCAAGAATTTCCTTCGTCAGTTCCTTTTCCGCAAATTCGCGGGCCAGTTTCCTGATTAGCTCATGTTGCTCCGTAAAATACGCGTCTGCCATATTTGTGCTTCCTCCTTTTTTTCTTTTGCTGCCTGTTCAGCCAGCACAGCCGCCTGTTTCCTTATTTTTTCCAACTGAATTTTTCCACTTGCGTTGAAAGGAAAAGATTTGAATTCGAATACATAGGAAGGCATTTTATATTGGGAAAGTTTTTTATCTAAATAACGGAACAGTCCGTTCCTGTCAACTTGACATCCCTGTTTGGGAATGATGCACGCCGCTATGGCCTCCTGCATCACTTTGTCGGGCACACCAACCACTTTGACCTGCTCCACCCAGTCAAGCGCGCGAATCGCCCGCTCGATTTCGCGCGGAGATATATTTTCGCCGCCGCGGATAATCATCTCTTTCAGCCTGCCGGTAACATGGAGTTCCCCGTCGGAATCGAAATGGCCGATATCCCCCGTTTTCAGCCAGCCGTCCGCCGTAAAGGCTTCTCTGTTCGCCTGCGGAAGATGATAGTAACCCTCCATCACATTGTAGCCTTTGACCTGAATTTCACCGTCTTTGTCCAATTTCTCGACGGTTCCATTCGAAACGGAACAAATGCGAACGCTGACAAAGTCAATCGGCTTTCCCGCAGAAGCGCTTTTCTTTCCCTGGGGATCGTTCCAATCCGCAATCGTCACACAGGGGGAGGTTTCCGTCTGGCCGTACGAAGGCTGAAGATGAAGCGATGGAAACCGTTCACAGATTTCATTGTAATCCTCCGGCGTAATCGGCGACCCGGCGATAATTCCGGAATTCAGGAAAGGCGCAGTTCTTCCCCGCCCGTTTGAACTCCGGATAAGCGCGAGAAACATACTTGGCACGCCGTTCAGGATTGTGCAGCGCTGATTCTCAATCGCGTCCCATACGACTCCGGTCCGGAAGCAGGGAATCAGATACATACCCGCACCGCAGATTACACAGGCCAGAATGCCGACCGTCAGGCCGAAGCAATGGAACATCGGCACAGTAATGCACATCTTATCCCGTCCGCTCCATTGCATCGCTTCTGACACCGCGGCGGCATTGTTGACCAGGCTGTAATGGCTGAGAAGCACTCCTTTGGGAACAAGAGTGGTTCCAGAGGTGAAAATCATGCAGGCCGTGTCTTGCGGCCGGATTTTTTTCTTCGCTTCCTGAAGCTCGGCGAAGGCCTTTTGCCCATGCGTCGCGTCGGCATACCTACTCCCGGCGGAATTCATTCCGTCTTTAACCTGATCCATTGAAACGAAACGCCTGATGTTCGGCGTTTTTTCCCTGATTCTTTCAATCATGTCCCGATAGGATGTTGTCTTGTAACCTTCTCCGTAATACAGGACCTCTACATTTGCATAATTCAGAACCTGCGTAATTTCGTCATCCTGAAAACAGGTATTTAACAGCACGGGCACGGCTCCCGTTTTCACCAGCGCAAAAAACGTTACGACCCACTCCGGGCTGTTGACGCTCCAGATGCCAACATGCACCCCAGTGCCGATTCCGTTTCTTTTCATCTGTGCCGCCAAAAGATCGGAAAACAGGTCAAGCTGACGATAGGTACAGCTCCACCCGCCCGTTTCAACAGCCGTCTTTTCGCCGTCGGCGCCTGCCCGTTCCGCCAAACATTCAATTATCGTCTTATGAACCAGTTTCATCATTGCATCCCCGGTAATTCCGTAATATCAACTGAAAGAACCGCAGCCGAAACCGGTGCCGGTCCGGTTGCAGTCCCTTTGATTGAAATCAGTTCGACTTTTTCTCGTCCTTCCAAACATACAGAGTGCCGGATTCCATCAGATTCTGAACCTGCTTTTCGTCATATCCGATGTCTTTCAGAATTTCCGGCCCCTGTTCGCCGATCATCGGGCCTCTGCGATAGTCCGGCACACCCATCTGCTGGAATTTCACCGGAAGTCTCACCAGCCTTCTGGTATTTCCAGTGGAATAGCGCATGTCGTAGAAGCAGTTATTCGCCTCGGCCTGCTTGTCCTCCCGGATTTCCATCCAATTTTTCGCAAGCGCGAACGGAACGTCGGCAGAGGCGAGAATCCGCGTCCATTCCTCAACGGTCTTCCGGCTGAACGCTTCCATGACAATGTCGTAAACCTCGGAAGTAAGGCCCTTTTTCTGACAAGTCAGAATCGGGAAATAATTTTCGTTTTCGACAAGGTCCTCCCGTCCGATCGCCTTCATAAAGGCTTTGTAATAGGTGTTGTAATCCGGCATGCAAGTCTGGATGAACCGGTCGTCTTTTGTCCTCCATGCAGCGTTAAACGGATTGGCGGCCTTTCTGACATCGATGGGATACTGCTGTGCGATTCCTTCGTAATTTGACGCCTGAATCATCATGCCCATGTTGAAAACGGCACTTTCAAACAGGGAAGTTTCCACCTTTTCTCCAACGCCCGTTGTTTTCGCCTGATACAGAGCCGCCAGAATTCCCGCGGCAAGGTTCATGCCGACATTGTGGTCGCCAAGGCCCGGCACCACGTTCATCGGCACGGTGCCCTTCTGGCGCAGCGAATCCAGATAGCCTCCCCTTGAAAAGAATGCGGTAAAATCAAAGCCCGGAAGGTCTTTGTCGGGACCGTATTCACCATAGCCGGTGCAGATTGCATAGACAAGCTTGGGATACTTTTGCTTCAGGCTTTCATAATCAAGGCCCGCGCGTTCCAGCGCCTGAACCCGCCAGTTGGTAATGAGGACATCCGCCGTTTCAAGCAGTTTTAAAAACGCCTCTTTGCCCGCCGGGTCCTTCATATTCAGGGAAATGCAGCGTTTGTTGCCGTTTTCCAAATCCCATGTGGTGTTTTCGTACATATCCAGCGGTCTTCCCTCGGAAGGCGCCGTGTATCTCAGGGGGTCCCCCTTTGCCGATTCGATTTTGATGACGTCTGCGCCGAGGTCAGCCATAAATCTGCCCGCCGTAGCGGCGGCGATAAAGGTGGCAAGCTCAATGACGCGGACTCCTTGCAATGGTTTGCTCATTTTTTCGGTCTCTCCTTTTATCTTGATTAATTCTTTTTGAATTCAGAATCGATTTTCCCCGCCCTGGTCAGGAACATATGGATCAGGAACGGAATCAGGACGACAAAAATGGTCAAATAGCCGAGGTACCCATATCCGACGGCAACCAGCGGAATCAGTCCGAACTGTGCGATTGCAAAGGTCAGCAGAGTAAACAGAATCGCAATCGTCATCGTGCGCTGTGTGCTTTTCTTTCCCGATTCTTCCGGAGAGGCGTCTTTTTTGTTCCACGCGGTTACAAAACGCTTGACAACGCCGGCGATCATATTGACGGCGGTTGATACGGAGCCGAGAATAATCAGGATTGAAATGATCGGCGTCAGGACCGCTGCGCCGACGCCTGTTGTAACCATCAGCAGCGTCGGAACCTTCGCTGTCGCAAGATCCGGATTTTTAACAACCGCCAGCATGCCGAGCGTACAGATGAAAATAATTCCCGCATTAACGATAAAGCCGTAAATCATGGAAGTCTTTGCTACCTTTTCGTTTTCAAACGGCTCTGCATGCTGCATCAAAAGGCCGATGGAAGCCAACTGGAACGCTCCGTACAACAGACATTTCCATAAAGCGGGGGCAACCGGCGCGGGGGCAACCGACAGTTGGCCGATGTTAGCCGAAATAGTGCCCCACTGAGCGATGATGTTAGGGATATAGACAACCAGAAGACCGACTATGATCGCCACGGAAATGGTGGAAGCCGCAGCTCTGACAATATCCGTGCCGAAGATCGTCAGCACAAAGATAACCGCCCCGATGACAAGTGTGCAGAGCAGGTAGGGGATGCCGGTCAGTGCCTCAAGCGTGGAGCCTCCCGTCGCGAAAGCGACCGCGGAAGCGAGGCAGATTGTTACGATGTAAACCACTTCATAGAGATTTGAGAAAACCGTTTTCGTTCCTTTTCCCAGATCGCCATAGAAGGTGTCGGTAAACGTGCGGTAATCATAGGTGTTGTGCCGTTTCGCATAGCGCAGCCCGTACCACTGGAAGAACGCGCCGAAAGCCTGCGCCAGAATCGGTGTGACGAGGGTCCAGATTCCAAACTGTACAAAATAGGTAAGCAGCTGCGCCCCCGAAGCAAATCCGCCGCCGAACTGCGTGGTAAACCACACGAACGCTACCCCGATCGCAACAGGCATTTTGTTCTTGTTAATCATGACATTTTCCCCTTTTCCTTATTTCAATACTCCTCATTGGCCGCTGGGTTAGAACATCTCTCTGAATGTCTGGATCATGGTATTTGCCTGCTCATAATTCACCATCTGCCGGTCAACCTCAATGTTCAGATTCAAAAGCCCGGCCGCTTCACAAGCTCTTTTGATGGGAACATAGTCGAATTCCTCCGGATCGCAGAATTTTGTCATCAGGACGATGACGCCTCTCGCGTCGTGCCGCTTTGCCAGTTCGAGAATCGAATCGACTCGCTTTTTGTCCCTGTCATAAAGCACAGAGCAGTTGTCCATATTTGCGTACTTCCGAGCAAGCGCATCCAGCGAATTGGGGTCTTCCGGCACGTCCGTCCGGTATTGCCTTGATTCAAACGCTACGTCGTCCGCCGCAATCCTGATTTCGTTTTTATCAAAAATCTCCAGCAAACTGGGGGAGTCTGCCAGAATTCCGCTCACCACGACACGAATTTTTCCTTTATCTTTCGGTGTCTGTGCCAGTTCCGCGTTCAGTTGCTTCACCATGGCGGTGTGTTCTTCCTTCCGCATAAACCAGGCGCTCTTGAACACATCGCTGCGCTGCGCCGCGCTGACCGCATGATCCGCGGCAATCTCCGCGAACTCCCGCATCACGGCGTTGTGCTCATTGTAAATACGGTTGGAGTCTGCCAGTGCGACTTCTGAAAACTTTGCGCCCGTCGCGGCGGATAGGTCGCTGATTACGCGCTCATAGCCGGCCTTGGTAAACGCAATCCCATACGACGGCTTCCGGTTTTGCGGGTAAGTCATGGGGATGAACGGAATATCGGGAACGGCATACTTCCAGTTTTGCCCAAGGCATTTGAGCGAATCGCAGAGAGAAGGGATCACGATTGCGGAAACGCCCTGATATTTGCCGGTGATGCCAAGCTCCAGCACCGTCTGCATGATGGAACAGATAAACGCCGGATAATATTTTTTTGCTTCGCCGACCTTCTGATCCGCGCCCCAGACGCCCATGGGAACAAGTCCCATGGAATGGATGATTTCCTCCGGCGTGTAAACCGGAGCGCAGGCTACCACCTTTTTACCCTGCGCCAGGTATTTTTCCAGCTGTTTTTTGGGCGACGCGGCAATTTCATGAAACTGAGCCAGTAATTCATCAACAGCCATTGTCAGTTTCCTCCTTTGTTTTCTTCCATGATTTCCATCAGGCCCTGGACGCGGGTATCATACTGCGCCGCCGAGAAATTCCTCGGGTCGGCCTGATCGCCGTCGAAGCTTGCGACCGGAATACCGCAGGCCTTGCCGATCTGCCGGCTCATTTCGGGCATAAATCCGGACCAGAGTTTGCAGGAACGGTTAGTATGAACCAGCAGTCCCTCGACGTGGTCGTCCTTACAGAGTTTGACTCGCTTGTCCCTCGCAAGCTCGAGGCACATCGCGTTGGGCACACGCGAATAGGCGCGGCACATACCGTCGAAATCGTCATAGATAAACCCGAAAGCGTCTGCATAAATGGTGGTCACCATATTGATTCCTCTGTCCTTCAGTCCGGATGAGGTAACCCTCAGCCACGGCCAGCAGGCGATTCCCTCGAACATGATGCGGTACTTTTCCTCGGCGCGGAACGTTGAAACTCCCTTTTCATGATTCTCCTTGTATTCCTTCAAAAGGGTCTCCATTGCGTCCGCGGCCTCTTTCTTGGCACGCGCCGTCACCATGACCGCCATGTGGTTCAAAAGATCAAAGCCGTTGAAAGGCGACGGATTATGTTTGGCACAAGCGGTTGCCTCAAGCCATGCGCGGCTGGAACGACCGGAAATCTTCTTGACTTCCTGAAATCTTTCCTCGCTCCATTTTTTGCCTGTAATCTGCTCCAGCTGATGAATCGCGTCCCAGAACTGTGCCCTTATGTAAGCGGTCTGTGCTTCCGATACTTCATAATCCGGATTAAACGGGATGTCGATCATGATCATCGGAATGTCAAGCTCTTTGGCGATGTTCTCGTACCACTTAATCATGCAGTTGCAGATATTGTTGCAGCAAAGGACAAAATCCGGCTGCGGCATATTCTGTTCGGGCGCGTCCTTCAACTTCATGTACGCGAGAGATATTCTCGCGTAAGCGCAGATATCGTTAGAATATCCCTCCCCCTCGCTTTCGCTGCACAGCCGCTCGCCGCCGCCCCTTGCGGCGATAGCAGCCGCCTGATTTTCGGGGTAGCAAACATGCAGGCCCAGCGTTTCCGGAATTTCCACCGGAAAGTTACTGGCGCACCAGCCGACTTTCTCGCCGCGCGCCTTGGCTTCCACACAATCGCTGTAAGCCTTGGCCGCAATCTGCCCCAGTTTGAACTTTGCTGAATTCGGATCCGGCGCGGGTCTTTGCTTTTTGACTTCCTCACTCATAAAATCACAACTCCTTTTTATTGTTAGCCTCAGGCTTTCTCATAGGCGTACAGGGATGCCCCCAGCGCACCCATCAGTTGAGCCATATCACAAGAAGCGATATTAACGTTAAGCTCCTGTTCCAGCGCTTTGCGAACCCCGGCGTTGCGCGCGACACCGCCGCTCATGCAGACCGTTTCCCTCACGCCGACCCGTTTGGCCAAAGACGCGGCACGTGACGCGACCGATTTGCAGATTCCCGCAACAAGGTCCGGAATTTTGGTGCCCGCCGCAAGCTGGGAAATCACCTCCGACTCCGCAAACACGGTGCAGGTGTTAGAGATGCCGGCGGGATGAAGCGCTTTCGCGGCCTCCACCTCCAGCTGCGAAATATCCAGCTTTAAAATATTTGCCATTACATCCAGAAAGCGCCCGGTGCCTGCCGCGCACTTGTCGTTCATGACAAAATTCGCCATTCTTCCCCGTTCATTCAGTGCCAATACCTTTGCATCCTGTCCCCCGATATCGATCACGGTTCTCGCATCCGGGAATACATGATGCACCCCAAGTGCATGGCAGGTCAGTTCGCTGACCTGCCCGTCGGCATCCGGATACGTCTGTCGGCCGTACCCTGTCGCAAAGGTGACCGAAATGTCCCCGTGCTCAAGCCCGCTTTCCCCCAGCACATTCTCAATCGCGTCTGAAACACCGTCCGTTCCGACGGTCGCAATCACAACGGATGAGGCGACAATCTCCCGGCCGTCTTTTACAATGACCGCCTTGGAAGTCGTCGATCCTATATCAATTCCCAACGTAAACATTACACCGCCTCCAATCCTGTATACTTGTGTACTAGTTTTTTAAAGGTTCCGGGAAAAAGATGAGTTTTATGGATACCTAGTACTCTTGTATACCAGCTATTTTTCTTTGTTCTGTCATTTACTTTGTTAAGATAATAATTTGTCAATCACTCTATATTCATATTTTATATACTTTTGATCCATTTTGTAAATAGATTTCTTGAAATTCTTTCAAATTTATGCAATTTCGACAAGTTGTTGCTTGGTTTTCCGTTAATATGATTTTCTTTAAAATAAAATAGCAGCCCGTATGAATCAAGTCTTTCACAAAAATTCAAAATAAGCGATTTGACCAAACGGGCCGCCCTGTTCTATTTTTTTTATGAATGATTTTTAAAATAATGCGGATACTGCGTGACAACTCTTTCATAGATCGACGAAATCGTTTCCAAATGATCCGCTATTTTCTGCTGGGTCAGCAGCATGTCCTCTTTTTTTATCGCTTCCACAATCGCGCGGTGTTGATCGATCAGCTCCGGAATTCGGTTGCCGAAAGCCACATCGAAATTTCGCCATCTCGCGATATGAAGCATATCGTCGGAAAGCAGTTCTACCAGCGCATAACGTCCGACGCTGTCTATCATCGTTTTATGAAAAGCAGAATCCAGTTTCGGGAATTTTCCGAAATAGTCGGCCTCATTCCTGCACTTTTCTTCCTCCGCCAAATTGGCTTCCAGGGCGTCGACAAGCGCCTGCCTGTCTTTCTTTTGCAGTGAAGTAAACATCTCATAGATGATTTCCTTTTCCACCGCAGTGCGAAGCATAAGTAAATCTGCGATATGATTTAAATCGATCAAACTGACATATGTGCCTCTCTGCGGAAAGACCTCGATGAATTTCATCTGCTGAAGTCTTGTAAAAGTCGTCCTGATGACGGAGCGTGATACGTTATATTCCTGTGCCATTTGATTTTCACTGATGCGCTGGCCGGGCTCCAGCTGAAGCTTGATAATTCTTCTAAGAATTTTTCTGAACACTTCCTCAGTGCTTAACGGCTGCTTGCTGCCGATCTGTGTATTTGAACTCATATTAAAAATCATAATAAATCCCTCTTTACTTTATTTTACTATATTGAAAGATAAAAAGAAACCGTTTTTTCTGTAGATTCATATTTTTTCTCCATGGCGTTAGGGCATGCTAAGTACGCTTCCACCGGCTGCACCTGGCGGAGGCAGGCCAGGGCGTTTCGCACAGTCAAGCATGATGCGGAAGAGCCGCTCTATAACTTAAGGCCCGAAGAGCCAACATTCCTATGGCTCTTCGGGCTTCTCCAGGAAAAATCTGATGTTGCGCAAGTTAAAAAAACGGATAAAAAGAGACAAGGTTTGCAGGTCTCTGATAGAATGAAGTTGCGAGACAGCATTCTGAAAGAGGGACAGCAACCATGTCCGGAAAAATTATCTGGTACAACAACTATTTACGCACAAACCTTTGCCAAAAGATGGAAACAGTGGAGACCATCGCGGCTGCGCTGCCAGTTCAACTGATACGCATAAATCGGTTTTTATGTAAAAAAGAAACCCGAAAAGCCAGCGTTCATGCGGCTTTCCGGGTCTTTCTATTGGTGCGAGTGTTCTTACGGCATTTATTCAAAAAAGTCAGTAATACCAAGGGTTTACGGGCAATTAAGAAGCAGTATTTACCCCTAAAAATTGAATAACTTCATCATATTTTAAGGGCGTTCCGTGAAAAGGAACGTCCTTTTTCTATTCCGGAGGTGAAAAATCACATGACCAATGTAATTGCCGTTGCCAACCAAAAAGGCGGCGTCGGCAAGACCACAACTTGTGCCAATCTCGGCATCGGGCTGGTGCAGGAAGGGAAAAAAGTGCTTTTGGTGGACAGCGACCCGCAGGGTTCCCTGACCATCAGTTTGGGCAATTCCCAACCCGACCAATTACCAACTACGCTGGCGACGATCATGGGTAAGGTGCTGAACGAGGAAACCATCGTCCCCGGTGAGGGCCTTTTGCATCATGACGAAGGGGTCGATCTCATGCCCGCCAATATCGAACTTTCCGGCATGGAAGTATCGCTTGTCAACGCCATGAGCCGTGAAAAAATCCTGAAGCAGTATCTGGACGGCGTAAAGCGGCAATACGACTATGTGCTTCTGGACTGTATGCCCTCGCTGGGGATGCTCACCGTCAATGCGCTGGCCGCAGCCGACAGCGTTCTCATTCCCGTTCAGGCGCAGTACCTTCCGGTAAAGGGCCTCGAACAGCTTTTGCAGACAATCAACAAGGTACGGCGGCAGATCAATCCGAAGCTCAAAATCGACGGCATTCTGCTGACGATGGTGGACAGCCGTACCAACTACGCCAAAGAGATTAGCGCCCTGCTACGGGATACCTACGGTTCAAAGCTGAAGGTTTTTGATGTAGAGATTCCTCATTCCGTTCGCGCCGCCGAAATCAGCGCGGAGGGCAGGAGTATTTTCGCCCACGACCCGAAGGGCAAAGTTGCCGAGGCGTACCGGGAACTGACGAAGGAGGTGTTGAAGATTGAAAAGCAGCGCCAAAAACATAAGTCTGAACAGCTACGATGATATTTTCTCCACGGAGGAAACCCGCGAGGATGAAAAACGGGAGAAGGTCACGGATATGCCGCTTTCGGAGCTGCACCCGTTTCCCGACCATCCGTTTCAGGTGCGGGACGATGATTCTATGAGAGAAACCGTGGATAGTATCAAAGAATACGGCGTGTTGGTTCCCGCTATTGTCCGTCCCCGCGCAGGCGGCGGTTTTGAGCTAATTTCCGGCCACCGGCGTAAACACGCCTGCGAGTTGGCGGGACTTCCCACTATGCCGGTTATCGTCCGCGATCTGGACGATGACGCCGCGACCATTATCATGGTTGACAGCAACATTCAGCGTGAAAACATCCTGCCGAGTGAACGGGCCAAGGCGTACAAAATGAAGCTGGAAGCCATTAAGCGGCAAGGTGCGAGGACTGATCTAACTTCTATGCAAGTTGCACAGAAGTTATCGGTTGAAAAAGTAGGCGAAGATGCAGGCATCAGTAAAGACCAAGTGCGGCGGTATATCCGACTGAATGAGCTGTCTCCACAACTTCAGCAAATGGTGGACGATAAGAAAATCGCCATGACCCCCGCCGTGGAACTGTCGTACCTTAAACCGGAGGAACAGACGCTTTTGCTTGACACCATCGAAAGCGAACAGGCCACCCCTTCTCTTTCACAGGCCCAGCGGCTGAAAAATTTCAGTCAGGATGGCCATTTGAACGAGGACAGTATGCTTGCCATCATGTCGGAGGAAAAGAAACCGGAGAAAAACGACCTGACCCTTAAGGCGGATAAGCTCCAAAAATATTTTCCCAAGTCGTACACCCCGCAGCAAATGGAGCAGGTCATTATCCGGCTGCTGGACGGATGGCAAAAAAAGCGGCAGCGGGATCAGGAAAGATAATAACCGTCGTTTCAGGCGTTCCGAAAGGGACGCCTTTTTTCATGTCTTGATTAAGGAGGAAACCGCATGACAACTGAAAAAATCAACCAAAACAGGCGCGGGAAGGAGGATGAAAAGCGAAAACGCAAGTGGCCGTACATTCTTGCGATTCTTCTGCTGTTGCTGCTTCTCCTGCTGCTCTTGTTACGGAGCTGCGGAAATCAGCACCCTTGCCCAAACCCGCCGCCGTCCAGTTCCGCTCCCTCATCGTCCGCTCCGTCTCTGGACGATACCGGGAGTGCGGAATCGGGAAGCGGCAGCACCCCATCGCGGCAGGAAATCCTGTCCCGGCTTCAAAAGCAGGAAGTCACCGTCACCGACAAGGTGAGCGCGCAAGCGTCCTTTTCCAGCGGGGCGAAGGACAGCACCGGCACATGGGAAGTGGAGAATCCATCTTCCAACACTGTCATTATGCAGTGTGAAATTGTGCTGGACGGCAAAACCATAGCGAAATCCGCGCCGATCTATCCGGGACAGCATATCGACGGCCTTACTCTTTCCCGTCAGGTTTCATCCGGGAATTACAGCGTGACAGCGACCATCCGGTATTACGGTAAGGATACTAAGGCTTACCTCGGCATGGCCGACTACAAAATCCATCTTTCCGTTTCGTAATCAGCCGGATGATCCGGTTGATATAAAAATTTACAAGGAGGCTTCTCAATGAAAAGCAAACTCAGAAAGATTCTCGCAGGTATCATCACCTTTGCTGTACTCGGCGTGTCGGCGGCAGTCCCGGCGTTCGCCGCCGACAAGACCGACACCGGCACGGGCAGCGTCACGGGGAACGTGACGATCAACGGTTCCATCTCGCCGCTGACCATTTCCGTCACCCATCCGATCAACGTGGCCTACGCCATTAGCCCGGACGCCGAAACCTTTACCGCGCCCGACATCAAAGTGACCAACAACACCAAGGTTGCGGTAATTGCTACGGTAGAATCCCTGAAAGCCGCTTCGGGAGGAACGCTTACCTTCACCGACGTCGACCCGTCCGCGAAAGCTTGGCGCTCACTCAACCTCGCGGATTCCAAGAAGTACATCGCGCTCGGCATTGCGGCAAAAGGCAATTCTGGCTGGAACAGCGGGTACAGCACTTCCACCCATTGGGCGGTGAACGATTCGCCGTTACAGGTCGGGACGCTGAATCCGAGCGTTTCCGGCGCGTTGTCCCTCACGGCTGACTATGGCCTCGCGTTCGACGGAGCGTACACGGCCAACCATCAGCTTGTTTTCCAGTTCCAGCTTGCATAAAGACATAAGTGCGGGAATTGGCCGGGATTTTCCCGGCCAACCTTCCACGCCGAAAGGAGGGTTTCTATTTGAGACAATCATTCAGGCGGCTTTTTCTCGTCCCTCTGCTTGCCGCCGGAATTCTACTGTCTGGCGTTTCGCCCGCGTTCGCGGCATCCGCCGCTTCGGTGCTGACGCTGACCGCGACGCCGAATCCGTCCGGGAACTATGTGGCGCTGAACTGGACGAACAGTGACAAAAGCCAACCATACAGCTATATGCTCTATTCCAAGTCTGCGCATGAATCAACCTTCCAGAGCATCCCCGCCAAAGACAGCGCGAAGGTTCTGAACATCTATCCCGTTGTCACTCCGACCGTTTCCTTTACGACGTGGCAAGGAAAGAGTTACACCCTGCCGAAGTCGGCATCCCTTAAAATGTGGATGGAAACGCCGAATGGGCACAATTCCAAAGGCTACGGCGAGGGCCTTATTTCCGTGGATACCGTGTCGATTTTCGATTTTAACGCCAATCCCGACGCTTACTTGAAAAACGCGGACGGTAGCTACAAATACGACGTGCTGTATTTTGGCGCGTGGGATAACAACAATCTGCAAGACCTGTCGGTAGCGGCGGAAGCCGGTACGGATGCGTTTATTAGAACCGGGCGGGGCGTTTGTTTCGGACATGATACGCTTGTTTCCAACGATGCCATTGCCAATCCAAATTTCTTTAAGCTCGCCCACTATGTAAACATTGAAACGATCAACCACTATACGCCTTTAGGCGGTTCGGAGATTTCTGTTACGAAAAAGGGATTGCTCACCAACTATCCTTGGAATATAGGCGGCATAGGCACGGCGCTGACCATCCCGACATCTCACTCTAATTCGCAGATTGCACTTGGTGACATCTGGATGGCATATCAACCGCCATATCCGTACTGCGGCGGTGTGCCGCAAAGCGATTCCAACGGCAAGGGTACCAATAATTTTTACCTGACAACATGGAGCAATTGTGCTCTGATTCAGACTGGCCACTCCGACGGCGAAGCGACACCGGACGAGCAGCGCGTTACGGCTAACACTCTGTTTTACCTCGCTCAAATCACGACCGACACAAGCTGGAACGACCACAAGGGGCAGGATCTGGACGCGCCGGACGAACCGGCAATTTCGGGCGTCACGCACAATTCCGGCCGGACGCAGTACACCGTCAACTATTCTTCGCAGGACAATGCGACCGGCTATCAATACTATGTGGAGGCCACGGGTCAGAACGACGGCGCGAAATACGATTCTCCGGTTATATCAACATCCCTAAAAACCGGTATGAAGGGTTATTCCATCGTAGTGGACAACAACCCCGATACCATCCCGGACGGGAGCATTATCACGACATCAAACAGCTATACTTTTTCCCGCCCATCCGGCAGCAGCTTTTACATCCATATCGCCGCCGTGGATAATGCCGGAAACATTTCGGCTGTCACCCACTACCATACGGATGAACTTGTCTCTGTGACCCATCCGGTCAGCATCAGTTACGCGATTGACCCGAACAGCAGTACGCCGTTCACCGCACCGGATATTCCGATTACCAACCATTCCACTTTTCCCGTCCAAGTTTCTGTCGCGGGGCTGAAAGCGACATCTGGCATCGGTGATGCCGCCCCACGTCCTATTCGGACTGGAACAGCTTGACGGCGGCGCAGACCGGAAACGGAATCGCTCTCGGCGTGGGAATCAGCCAAACAGCCGGTTCAGGCTGGACGGCGGTTGACCGGGAATCTCCCGTTTACACGGGTGATCTTGCTTCGGAAGTGCCGTTGGGAACGCTCGGCGCGAACGGAGCGTCGGGAAATCTGGCGCTTACCGCCAAATTCGGTCTTGCATGGGCAAATGCGAAAACTGTTTCCCATGAACTGATATTAAACTTCACGATTACCGATTAAGCCGGTCACATGGAAGGGAGTGATACAAATGGCGGTTTTTCGTGTGGAACGGACGCGGGATTACACGGTTATGAGCAACCATCATCTGAAAAACAGGGCCTTGTCCCTGAAAGCGAAAGGGCTGCTGTCCATGATGCTCTCCCTTCCGGACGATTGGGATTACACCACGCGGGGCCTTGCTTCCATCTGCCGGGAGGGTGTGGACGCTATCGGAAAGGCGCTCAAGGAGCTGGAAAGTGCGGGCTATATGGAGCGCCGCCAGCTTCGCGGCAAAAACGGGCGTATCACGGACACCGAATACACCATCTACGAGCAGCCGCGCAAATCGCCGGGTACGCCTTTCCCGGATACGGATTCACCAGATACGGAAAAGCCGTATCTGGATAACCCTGATATGGAAAAACCGGATACGGAAAACCCCGCGCAATTAAATACTAAGGGAACTAATATCCCTAAAAAATCAAATACGTATGGAGCAAATACGTATCAATCCAATCCGGCAGAGCGAAAACCGGAGGCCGTTGCCCCGGCTGATTCGATGGATGCGACGGATGCCTACCGCGAAATCATCAAAGAGAATATTTCCTACGACGTTCTGCGGCAGAGATGCGACACGGAGCGTCTGGATGAAATCGTGGGTATTATGCTCGACACCGTGTGCAGCCGGAAAAAGGAAATCCGGATCGCGGGTGAGGACATGCCCGCCGAAACAGTGAAAAGCAGGCTTTTGAAGCTCGACGACAGCCACATCGAATACGTGCTGGAGTGTCTGGATAAAAACACCACTGATGTCCGCAATATCCGAAACTACATTCTGACCGCGCTGTATCAGGCTCCGACCACTATCAGCAGCTATTATTCGGCGCTGGTCAATCACGACATGTACGGAAGCAGCCCGCCCGGACGGTAAACGTCCAGCGCGGGCTGTTTTCATACCCGACAAAAAAACAGAAAGGAGAATTTCACCATGAAACGACCCCTCGCATACATCACCGCCCCGTGGGGCGCGGATGAAATCGAAAACACCGAGGACGCGGCGCAATATTGCCGCAAGGTCTACGATGCGGGCTTTTCCCCGGTCTGCCCGGTCCTGTTTCTGCCGCTTTTCATAAACGACGCCATCCCGCAGGAGCACAAGGACGGCGTGGATATTGCCTGCAACTTCCTGCGCCGCGCCCATGTGCTGGTGGTCTGCGGCAGGAACGTGGATGAAACCGTAAAAAACGATATTGCCACGGCGGAGCGGCTGCATATTACCGCCACCACGCTGGACGGCATTCTTACCGTCAAGGGACAGGGCCGGGAAAAAGACGCGGAAAAGGAGTGAAGATACCGTGCCCGAATATCAGAAAATGTACCACTCTCTGTTCAACGACGTGACCGATGCCATCTCAAAGCTTCAGCAGGCGCAACAGAAAACCGAGGAAATGTACATGGACAGCAAGGAAACCGTTCTCACCCCTTTTGTGAAAAAGAGCGGGGAACAGAAAAATGACCGGAAACCGGCACTGGCAAAGAAAAAGCCGCCCTCTCACGATGAACGGTGACGGGGCGGCTTCGCCATGACACATGGAGGTGACAAATTTGCAGGAAGAAATCGAAAACCGCTCCGTGACGCTCATCATCAGCGGCGCGAAGCTCACGGGCCGGGTTCTCAAATCGGCGATTGCCAAGTATCTGGCCCACCGAAAGGAGAAGAAAAGCGCCAAGGCCCGCGCCGGTCCCGTGATCCCCCACGGCAGGCAGACGCTGAAGCAGCTCGTCGGACAGAACGCGGGCGTATCCAATATCGAGATCACCGACAGCAACATCCGTTCCTTTGACCGCGTGGCGCGGAAATACGGCGTGGACTACGCCGTAAAAAAGGACCGCAGCGTATCGCCGCCAAAATATCTCGTCTTTTTCAAGGCGCGGGATGCGGACGCGCTTACCGCCGCTTTCACCGAGTTCACGGCGAAAACGGTAAACCGGACGAAAAAGCCATCCGTTCTCACTCGGCTCCGGCAGTTCAAAGAACGGGTCAAAGCGAATACCGTTGACCAAGTAAAACATAAGGAACAGGAGCGAACGCGATGAGTGAGAAAACAAAAAAGTTGCTTCTGATGAATCTGCCGTACCTGTTCGTCGCGTTGTTTGCTACCAAGTTCGGGCAGGCGTGGCGGCTGACCGCAGGCACGGACGCTTCGTGGAAGCTCTTGCATCTGATGGACGGCCTCACCGCCGCCTTTGCGTCTTTGCTGCCGAGCTTTTATCCGGCTGATTTGGCTGTGGGCGTCCTTCTCGCCGCCGCCCTCCGGCTGGCGGTCTATGTTAAGGGCCGGAACGCCAAAAAGTTCCGCAAAAACGTGGAATACGGCTCGGCCCGCTGGGGCAAGGCCGAGGACATCAGGCCGTACATCGACCCCGTTTTTGAGAATAACGTCATTCTCACGCAGACGGAACGGCTTACCATGAACAGCCGTCCGAAGGACCCCAAGACCTCCCGGAACAAAAACGTGCTGGTCGTCGGCGGCTCCGGTTCCGGCAAGACGCGGTTTTTCATCAAACCGAACCTGATGCAGTGCGATTCCAAAGACTACCCGACGAGCTTCGTTGTCACGGACCCGAAGGGCAGCATCGTCGTGGAGTGCGGAAATCTTCTGCGGCGCAGGGGCTACCGCATCAAAATTCTCAACACCATCAACTTCAAAAAGTCGATGCGATACAATCCCTTCGCATACATCCATTCGGAAAAAGACATCTTGAAGCTGGTCACGGCGCTCATCACCAATACCAAGGGCGAAGGCAAGGAAGGAGATGATTTTTGGGTAAGTGCGACTCGTTCGCTGACGGTAAAAAGTCGGCGCACGGGCAACGGTTTTCCGTTGTTCGGAGAACTGGTAGTTTGATAGGTGGAATGACGGGGTAACGCCCTGAAACGCCTACCCTTGATGGGCGTGCATTAGCTGTAATGGCTTGTGTGCGAAGCCTCATGACAACGGCTGAGAGTAACCGTAACCACTGCCAAAAGTGGTCGAAAGCGGTCTGGAGGCAGACCATGTTACCTATAGGCCAAGGGTCTATAAGATATCTATGGCGAGAATGTTCGCTTTGGCGGGCGGACTGACGAACTTGCGAATGTACAGGTCTAAAAGAAGACCGTATAGAAATATACGGGTGCGTTAATGCGCAGTCAGTGTGGTTAGTATAGATTTTGCCCTATGAACGCCATACTGTGTTACAGGCACAGTCAAGCTGGCAGGCTTATAGCAAGCGCCTAAGGATATGTATGTACAGATAGAACTATCGGAACGAGGAAAGGTAGCAGGTTCCGCAAGGAATAGTCTGACGAAGAATAATAAGCAGATGAACTGCCGCTGAAAAGTAGTGGTCGAACCTATGAATCCCTTGTAACGAGGGTGGAGGGATGGCCACAAGTCGGTTGAGATAAACAGGCATTATTCAGTCCAACATAAGGATTCGAATACGACCAAAAGGGTCACTTTCGCAAAAAGGAGGTGATGCCTTATGCCAAAGAAAGCAAAAAATCTATGTGTGGACGACTTGCGCCACGCCGAGTATTACGGTATGCAGCCTGTTTTTGACGAGCTGTATCGCCGGAGTAAGGATGGAGATATTTTCACAAATCTGATGGAACTCATTTTGACGCGTGATAACATTCTGCTGGCATATCGGAACATCAAGGCAAACGGAGGAAGTTACACAGCAGGAACAGACAACAGAAACATCAGTGACATTGGGTGTCTTTCACCCGAAATGGTTGTTAAGAACGTGAGGTTTATTGTCACAGGGAGCCAGCACGGATACCGGCCGAAACCGGTCAGACGTAAGGATATCCCCAAACCAAACGGCAAGACACGTCCGTTAGGAATCCCGTGCATCTGGGACAGGCTGATACAGCAATGCATTAAGCAGGTCATGGAACCCATCTGTGAAGCCCAATTCAGCAATAACAGTTATGGCTTTCGCCCTAACCGTTCCGTTGAACACGCAATGCAGAGGACCTACACCATGCTTCAAAGGATGAATCTGCATTATGTAATTGAGTTCGATATCAAAGGTTTCTTTGATAATGTAAATCACAGCAAGCTGATGAAGCAGATTTGGGCAATGGGAATACAGGACAAACAGTTGATATTTGTAATCAAGCGGATTCTGAAAGCTCCAATAAGGATGCCGGACGGCTCCACCATGATACCAGACAAAGGCACTCCGCAGGGCGGCATCATTTCGCCGCTTCTGGCAAATATTGTGCTGAATGAACTGGATAAGTGGATAGAGAGTCAATGGCAGAACAACCCGGTGGCGGTTGACCGTGGCAGGTACAGACAGATAGGTAACAACACCGCGTTTGATAAAAGCCATGGATACAGGATTATGAAGAAAACAAATCTGAAAGAAATGTATATCGTGAGATATGCTGATGATTTCAGAATCTTCTGCCGGGATAAGGAAGACGCTTTGAGAACAAAAGAAGCTGTGTCGGAGTGGATTGCAGAGAGGTTAAAACTTGAAGTTTCACCAGAGAAAACAAGAATAGTAAATGTAAGAAAACGCTATTCAGAGTTTCTGGGATTCAAGATACGGGTAAGGCCGAAAAGTCATAAATACGCTGTACAATCCCATATCTGTGACGAAAAGATGGAACTGGAACGACAAAAGCTCGTGGAGCAAGCAAAACGGATTGCAAGGCCATCGGAAGGAAAACGACCATTAGATGAAATACGGTTGTTCAACTCTATGGTGTTGGGAATACAAAACTATTATCAGCTTGCAACCTGTATCAGTATTGATTGCAAGATAATCCACAGGCAGGTCATGACAGTTTTAACCAATCGGCTCAATACAGAAACAGGATGTATGCTTGTTCGTGAGGGCGGTACCATGACCCAAAACGAAAAGGAACGGTTTGGTAAATCGAAGATGGTGCGTTATGTGTCCGGTATCGACCAACCAATCTACCCTATCGCATACATCAAGAATAAGATACCGATGGCTAAAAGGTCGGCTGTTTGTAGTTATACAGCCGAAGGAAGAGCGTTGATTCATACAAATCTTAGTCTGGATTCATTTGTCCTTAAAGGACTAAGAAGCATAACGTCCGAAGGTCATAGCGCAGAATACACAGACAGCAGGATTTCATTATTTTCTGCTCAACGTGGTAAATGCGCCCTATGCGGAGAAGCGTTTACGGATGCCTCTGATATCATCTGCTGGCTTAAAACACCCGTAGGACTCGGTGGCAAGGAAAGATATCAGAACATGACGCTAATCCATAATAGGTTTTTGCCATTGCTACAAGATAATGTGCAAACGGTATTAAGAGCCACAGCTGATATGCTCAAAGCAACTAAGCAACTGATGGAAAAAGTAAACAGCTTGCGTATGCAAGCCGGTCTTCCAGCAATAGATTAAGTAATTAATTTGGTGACTGATTAAATGCTTGCGAAAACAATCGATGGAACGCCGGATGCGGTGAAAGTCGCATGTCCGGTGTGGAACGGGGGAAAAGGCGGCGATAACATCAAAACCTTACCTATCGTTATAGGCCGAGACTCTCCTTTATACGGCGCTCATCGGCTACATCCACTATGAGGCCCCGGTCGAGGAACAAAATTTCGCTACGCTGATCGAATTCATCAACGCCTCGGAAGTGAGAGAAGATGATGAGGAATTCAAAAATCCCGTGGATCTTATGTTCGAGACTCTGGAAAAGGAAAATCCGAATCACTTCGCCGTCCGGCAGTATAAGAAATATAAGCTGGCGGCGGGCAAGACAGCAAAATCGATCCTTATTTCCTGCGGCGCACGAATGGCCCCGTTCGACATTCAAGAGCTTCGTGACCTGACGGCCTACGACGAACTGGAGCTGGACACGCTGGGCGACCGTAAGACCGCCCTGTTCATCATTATTTCCGATAATGACGACACCTTTAATTTTTTGGTTTCGATGGCCTACACGCAGCTTTTCAACCTGCTGTGTGAAAAGGCGGACGATGTATACGGCGGGCGCTTGCCTGTCCACGTCCGGTGCCTGCTTGACGAATTCGCCAACATCGGGCAGATCCCCAAGTTTGAAAAGCTGATTGCCACCATCCGCAGCCGTGAAATCTCGGCCTGCCTTGTTTTGCAGGCGCAGAGCCAGCTCAAAGCCCTGTACAAAGACAACGCCGACACGATCATCGGCAACTGCGACAGCGCCATCTTCCTCGGCGGCAAGGAACGCACGACCTTAAAAGAACTGACCGAATCTCTTGGGAAAGAGACGATCGACACCTACAATACCGGCGAAAGCCGGGGCCGCGAGGTTTCCCACAGCCTCAATTATCAAAAATTAGGGAAGGATTTAGCTTCGGTCGATGAGCTGTCCGTCCTCGACGGCGGCAAATGCATCCTCCAGCTTCGCGGCGTCCGGCCCTTCCTTTCTGACAAGTACGACATCACAAAGCATCCGAACTACAAATACCTGTCCGATTACGATCCCCACAATGCTTTCCATATTGAGAAGTTTCTGTCCACCAAATTGAAACCGAAACCGGACGATGTGTTCAACACGTATTCCGTTGACCTCTCCGGGGACCCGAAAGCCGCAGAATAGCGGCTTTTTTCATATTCAAAATCAGAATTGGAGGTAGTATTATGAGTTTCTTTCATTCCGCAATCGGCGTTCTCCAGACCCTTGTTATCGCCCTCGGCGCGGGCCTTGCCATTTGGGGCGCGATCAACCTTCTGGAAGGTTACGGCAACGACAATCCGGGTGCAAAAAGTCAGGGCATTAAACAGCTTATGGCGGGCGGCGGCGTGGCCCTGATCGGCATTACGCTGGTTCCTCTGCTCTCCAACCTTTTCGGCTGATGCCGACGCGAAAACACTCCGTGCCCCATTCAAGGGGGCGCGGGAAAGGAGGTGATGCCACTTGGATTTCATCAAGCAGCAGATTACCGAATGGCTGAAAGAAATACTCGTCGGCGGCATCATGAACAACCTGTCGGGCATGTTCGACAACGTAAACAGTCAGGTCGGGCAGATTGCCTCTCAGGTGGGAACGACGCCGCAGGCGTGGAACACCGGCATTTACAATATGATCCGGACCCTGTCCGAAAACGTCATGATGCCTATTGCAGGCCTCATCCTCGCGTTTGTCATGACGCTGGAGCTGATTCAGATCATTACCGACAAAAACAATTTTCACGACATCGAAAGCGCCGTTTTTTTCCGTTGGATTTTCAAAACAGCCTGCGCCATCCTCATCGTAACCAACACATGGAATATCGTCATGGGCATATTCGACGTGGCTCAGAGCGTGGTCAACAGCGCGGCGGGAATCATCGTTTCCGATACGTCCATCGACATCAGCTCCGTTACGGCAAACCTTCAGACGCGGCTCCTGGCTATGGATCTCGGCCCCCTGTTTGGCTTGTGGTTCCAGAGCATTTTCGTGGGTTTCACCATGTGGGCGCTCACAATCTGCATTTTCATCATCGTGTACGGGAGGATGATCGAAATCTACTTAGCCACGTCCATCGCGCCAATCCCGATGGCGACGATGCTCAACCGGGAATCGGGCGGCATGGGGCAGAACTATCTTCGCTCCCTGTTCGCGCTCGGATTTCAGGGCTTTCTCATCATCGTCTGCGTGGCGATTTACGCCGTTCTTGTAAAAAGTATCAGCGTGAGCACGGATATCAGCAAGGCGATCTGGACGTGCATGGGCTACACAGTGCTGCTGTGCTTCACGCTTTTTAAAACCGGCAGCCTCGCAAAATCCATCTTCAACGCGCATTAAAGCGCAGGACTTTTTCATCCTGCGCTTGATAAATTCGAAATTTGTTAGTTTCTTAAAGTTAAATGCTATATTTCATTGAAAGTATACCTCTTATTTCTTATTTGGTTTGAATAAGGCACTATAGGCTTTAACATCAGGATCATCAATCAGCCAACCATATTTTTTTATAAAGCCCAGTTTTTCTATTACTGTCTTAAATAGTTGAACCGATTCTTTTCCTGACACTCGTACATTTTCCTTATTATCAAAAAATTTACTATCTGCCCCGAAACGAAGAATTTGAGGTATACCATCCTTTATGATTTTACGGAAAGTTACTTTTGCATAGTCTCCTGTAACGAAATCATTTCCTACTATACCGTCCAATAAACCTTTGTTTAATTTTTCAAGGACAATTTTCTCTAATTCATCTGCCTTCATATCAACATCTTACCTTTCTCAGAATTCGTGTTTATCAAGGCCATTAATAGCAAGTTTATATTATCAATATAGCATATTCGTTTACGCTTTTCCAGCCCCCATCGCAGATGTGGTGTTTTTTTATCAGATATATTTAGGAGAGTGATTCAATGGCTTATGTTCCCGTGCCCAAGGACCTGACCGCCGTGAAAACGAAGGTTCTGTTCAATTTAACGAAACGGCAGCTTATCTGTTTCAGCGGCGGCGCGCTTGTAGGCGTACCGCTTTTCTTTTTGCTCAAGGGGCCTGCAGGTTTCAGTGCCGGGGCCGCATCCCTCTGCATGGTGCTCGTGATGCTGCCGTTTTTCCTGATGGCCGTCTATGAGAAAAACGGCCTGCCGATGGAAAAGATAGTCCGCAATATTGCCCGTGTGCTGTTTCTCCGGCCAAAGCAGCGGCCCTATCAGACCAACAACTATTACGCCGTGCTCGCGCGGCAAAGTCAACTCGACAAGGAGGTGCGTCGGATTGTCGGTACAAAAGCAAAAACCGGCCGCAGGACGGTCATTGTCCCGCGCCGAGAGACGTCAGATCGAAGCCGCCGTCGCAAAGGCACGGCAGACCGATAAGAAAAAGCAGTCGGCGCAGGACAGCATTCCGTTTCAGCGTATGTTCCCGGACGGTATCTGCCGCGTGACCGACAGCTATTACACGAAAACCGTTCAGTTTCAGGACATCAACTATCAGCTCAACCAGAACGAGGATAAGACCGCCATTTTCGAGGGCTGGTGCGATTTCCTCAACTATTTCGACAGCTCCATTAAATTTCAGCTCTCGTTTCTGAACCTTGCTGCGACGCGGGACAGCTTTGCGAAAAGCGTCACCATCCCGCCGCAGGGCGACGATTTCGACAGCCTTCGTTCGGAATACACGGAAATGCTCCGGAACCAGCTTGCCAAAGGCAACAACGGCCTCATCAAGACCAAATACCTGACTTTCGGCATCGAAGCGGACAGTCTGAAAGCGGCCAAGCCCCGGCTGGAACGTATCGAGATCGACATTCTCAACAACTTCAAGCATCTCGGCGTGACAGCCGCTTCCCTGAACGGCGCGGACCGCCTGCGGCTGCTGCACGATATTTTCCGCATGGACGCGCCGGAGCCATTCCGTTTTTCGTGGGACTGGCTGGCTCCCTCCGGCCTCTCCGTCAAGGATTTCATCGCGCCGTCCTCCTTCGAGTTCAAAAGCGGCAGCATGTTCGGCATGGGGCGTCAGGTTGGTGCGGTGTCATTCCTGCAAATCCTCGCGCCGGAGCTGAACGACCGGATGCTGGCAGATTTTCTCGACATGGAATCCAGCCTCATCGTCACCATGCACATCCAGTCCATCGACCAGGTGAGCGCCATCAAGACGGTGAAACGGAAAATCACGGATTTGGATTCCATGAAGATTCAGGAGCAGAAAAAGGCCATCCGTTCCGGCTATGACATGGACATCATCCCCTCGGACCTTGCCACCTACGGCGAAGAAGCAAAAAAACTGTTGCAGGATTTACAGAGCCGCAACGAGCGTATGTTCCTCGTGACCTTTCTTGTTCTCAACGTGGCCGAAAACCGGCAGCGGCTGGACAACAACGTGTTTCAGGCAAGCTCCCTCGCGCAGAAATACAACTGCGCACTGACCCGGCTCGATTTCCGTCAGGAGGAAGGGCTGATGAGCAGTCTGCCGCTCGGTTTGAATCAGGTGGAAATCCAGCGGGGCCTGACCACATCAAGCACCGCTATTTTCATCCCGTTTACCACGCAGGAGCTGTTCCAGACGGGGCGCGAGGCGCTGTACTGCGGGCTGAACGCCCTGTCCAACAACCTCATCATGGTGGACAGAAAGCTCCAAAAAAACCCGAACGGTCTGATTCTCGGCACACCGGGCGCGGGCAAATCCTTCGCCGCGAAACGGGAAATCGTCAATGTGTTCCTCGTCACAAACGACGACATCATCGTCTGCGACCCGGAAGCCGAATACGGCCCGCTGATTGAGCGCCTGCACGGGCAGATCATCAAAATATCGCCCGCGTCAACCGATTACATCAATCCAATGGACATCAACCTCAACTATTCCGAGGAAGAAAACCCGCTGTCGCTCAAGTCCGATTTCATCCTTTCGCTCTGTGAACTGATCGTCGGCGGCAAAGAGGGCTTGCAGCCGGTGGAAAAGACCATCATCGACCGCTGCGTGAGGCTGGTGTACCGGAATTACCTGAACGACCCGCGCCCGGAGAGCATGCCGATTCTGGAAGATTTGTATAACGAGCTGCGGCGGCAGGATGAAAAGGAAGCGCAGTACATCGCCACGGCACTGGAAATCTACGTCACCGGCTCCCTCAACGTGTTCAACCACCGCACTACTGTGAATGTAAAAAACCGTGTCATCAGCTACGACATCCGGGAGCTTGGAAAGCAGCTCAAAAAAATCGGGATGCTCATCGTGCAGGATCAGGTCTGGAACCGCGTTACAGTCAACCGCGCCGTGGGAAAATCCACGCGCTACTATATCGACGAGTTCCATCTTCTTCTGAAAGAAGAACAGACCGCCGCCTATTCCGTGGAGATCTGGAAGCGGTTCCGCAAGTGGGGCGGCATTCCGACTGGGATCACGCAGAACATCAAGGATCTTCTTTCCTCACGGGAAATCGAGAACATCTTTGAAAATTCAGATTACATTTACATGCTCAATCAGGCTTCCGGCGACCGGCAGATTCTCTCCAAGCAGCTCGGCATTTCGCCGCATCAGCTTTCCTATGTCACCCATTCCGGCGAGGGCGAAGGGCTGCTGTTTTACGGCAACGTCATTCTGCCGTTTATTGACCATTTCCCGAAGGACACGGAGCTGTACCGTATCATGACCACCAAGCCGCAGGAAGTGGCGGCAACATGAGCGTCCGCGCTCGGCGGGACAGGAGGTGACGATAGTGGAAAAACGAGCGCCCCGCCTGCAATTTACAGAGGAGGAACAAACCGACCCAGTATTAAAAAAATTTGTCCACAGAGAGCAGAAAGCGGCGGTTAAAGCTGATCGCGCACAGGCCAAAGTCCCGAAAAAGACCGCTTTAAAACGGCAGCGCGCCGTTGACCCGGCCACCGGCAAGGTTACAACGCGCCTGAAATTCGAGGAAGTGGACAAGAAAAAGCCGCCCAAATTCACCCACGCCGTCCGGGATGCGCCCGGGAACGCCGTTCTGATGCAGTTCCATCGGGAAATCCGGCAGTCCGAGGATGAAAACGTGGGCGTGGAGGCAGCGCACAAAAGCGAGGAATCCGCCGAGACAGGCGGGCGTCTAGCGCACAGCGCCCATCGCTCCCACAAACTGAAACCCTACCGGGAATCGGCCAAAGCGGAAAAGCGGCTTGACCGCGCCAACCTCGGCTATTTGCAGAAAAAGGCCGCGCGGGACAATCCGCTGCTATCCGGAAATCCTTTGGCCCATTGGCGGCAAAAGCGGGCTGTCAAAAAGCAGTATGCCGCCGCGAAACGGGCCGGTCATTTTACCGGTTCTGCCGGGAAAGCCGCCCAAAACACTTCTAAAGCGGCAAAGACGGCGGCGCGGGAGGGCAAGCGGGCGGCGGCTTTTGTCGGACGGCACCGGAACGGTTTTCTTATTACCGCAGGCATTTTTCTGGTGCTTGTCCTGCTTCTGAACATTCTATCTTCCAGCTCGGTTCTGCTGGAGGGGGCGCTGTCCGGCGTTACCGCGTCCACCTATCCTTCCACGGACGACGCCATGCTCGGCGCGGAAGCCGCCTACGCCCAAAAAGAAGCAGACCTTCAGGACGAAATCGACCACTATGAGACACAGCACCCCGGGTATGACGAATATCACTATGACCTCGATAAAATCGGTCACGATCCGTATGTGCTGATCTCCATCCTGACCGCGTGGCACGGCGGCGAATGGACGCTGGATGAAGTCCGGGACATGCTTTCCGCGCTGTTCTCAAAAGAATATCAACTGACGCAGACCGTGGAGACGGAAACCCGAACCCGCACTGAAACGGATACCGTGACGGACCCGGACGGCACGACCCATACCGAAACCCGTCAGGTTCCCTATACCTACACCATCTGCAACGTGAAGCTGCACAACGAGGATTTGTCCCATCTTCCTATTTCCATCATGAACGAGGATCAGGTCGGCGTGTACTCAATGTATATGTCCACCCTCGGCAACCGGCCCGACCTGTTCCCTTCGTCGGCCTATCCGAACGCATCCACCGTCAAAAAGCCCACGGAATACGATATTCCCCCGGAAGCGATGGCGGACGCACGGTTCGTCGCCATGATGACGGAAGCGAAAAAGTACATCGGCTACCCTTACGTTTGGGGTGGCAGCAGCCCGAAAACCTCGTTCGACTGCTCCGGCTATGTGTCGTGGGTGATCAATCACAGCGGGTGGAACGTGGGACGGCTGGGGGCGCAGGGCCTCTGCGACATCTGCACTCCGGCTTCTCACGCCGACGTAAGACCCGGCGACCTTGTTTTCTTTGAACACACCTACGATACCGACGGTGTATCCCATGTGGGCATCTATGTGGGAAACGGCATGATGCTCGCGGCGGGGGACCCCATCGGTTACTCGAATCTCAACAATAGCTACTGGCAGATCCATTTTTATACGTTCGGGCGTTTACCGAACCCATAAACAAACAGATTGGAGGAATGAACCGTGAATCCGAAATTCAAAAAAATCGACGCCGAGTATGAAAAGAACGCGGCGAAAATCTCCGCGCTGCAAAACCGGCAGAAGGAACTGGAAAAGCAGCGCCGGGAACTGGAAAATCTCGATATTGTCGGCCTTGTGCGGGGCATGGGCATGACGGCAGAGGAACTGTCGGCGCTCATGAAAGCATCCCGCGAAAACCGGCCCGTATCCGACCAAAAGAAGCAGGAGGAACATCATGAAGAAATCTAAAATTCGCGTATTGGTCTGCCTGATGGCCGCCGTGTCCTGCACGGCGGCTTTTTCCGTCAACGTCCTCGCCTACAGCACAGGGACGACCTCTCCGACCTTGAGCAGTTCCAGCACCGCGAGCAGTACCGCATCGTCGTCGGCGTCGTCCGCAACGTCGTCCGGAACATCTCTCAAGCCGTTGACGCCGGACGGCACCGGGACGGTGATCGACAACGTGACCAACGAGGACGGCAAGGAGTTTTTCACCGTTACCACGCCGAGCAAGCACGTCTTTTACCTGATTATCGACCGTCAGAAAAACGCCGAAAACGTCTATTTCCTTGACGCCGTGACGGACAAGGACCTGCTTGCACTTGCAAAGAGCGACAACGAGGACGTATCCGGTTCTTCCTCGTCCAAGGTTACTTCTACTCTGGAGACATCCTCCGCGCCGACCGCATCGACGCCCACGGTTTCTTCTGTTTCCCGACCGGAAAAGCAGAACGGCAGCGCCGGAATCGCGGCGGTTGCCGTTCTTGCAGCCGTTCTCGCCGGTGCGGCGGTCTGGTTCTTCAAATTCCGCAAGCCGGGTAAAAAGGACAAGAACAAACCCGACCCGGACGATTACGATTACACCGAAGAAGAAGAGGAAGAATCTGAGCCGGAAGATGAACCGGAAGTCCCTGACTTAGAGACAGCGCAAAAAGACGGTTCCGAATCATCCGGTGGTGAAACGGAGAGTGAGGACGAATGACCTTTTTCACCGACAGCCCTTTTGAGCGGATGATGGTGCAGAAGCCTCAATACAGGCGGGAGGAACGGCCTCCCGCCCCGCCGAAAGGCCGTTCTGACCATCCCCCTGACTGTTACCGCAATCTTATCATCACACAGAAGGTCGTCAAGCCGGAGCGATAACGTTCCGGCTTGTTTCGGATAAACCTGTGTGTTAAGATATTTCGTAAGCTTTTAGATCGTTGATTATTCAAATAATCTCTGGCGCAAAAGAAAGCATCGATTTCCGCAAGTAAAATCAAGCAATGCAATTTCCTTTACTCTATAATTGTTATAGGGTAGTTGAAACGGGGTGAGCAGACGAATGTACGAGTGGCACAAGCAGATTCAAATAATCGTTGACCAAATTGACGAGTGTATCAGACATCATCACGATGAAGCACTAACGTTGCGGTTTCTTTCTCGCAAGTTGGGTTATTCTGAATTTCATACCACCAGAAAATTCAAGGAAATATCGGGTATGCAGTTTAGAGATTATTTGCGGCTTAGAAAGTTAGCCTTTGCACTGAAAGAGGTTCGGGATAGCGAAAAAAACATTTTGGATATTGCTTTTGATTATGGCTTTTCATCACACGAAGCTTTTACCAGAGCTTTCAAGGGAACCTATGGTGTAACTCCAAGTGAATACCGAAAAAAGCCTAAGCCTGTCGTTCTTCGTACAAAAATAAACCCCTTCGACCGCTACTTTTTCGGATTGGGAGAGATAGGTATGATAAAATCCACAGATGGTGTTAAAATTTATTTTGTAACCATTCCCGCACACAAATTCTTACACATTAAAAACTATGAGAGTAATGGGTACTGGGATTTTTGGCAAAAACAAAGCCTTATTTCGGGACAGGACTGCGATACAATTTGCGGCTTACTCGATAGCATCAAAGGTAAATTGGATGACGATGGTGGGAGCGAATCAAACAGCAGCAGCGGTCAAATTATGGCGTACATTAATGACCCGGACGGCAGACTCTGCGATTGGGGTTTCCCACGTATAGAGTGTTATGGCGTGCGCCTTCCTTCTGATTACAAAGGCGAAGTACCGCCACAAATGCTACTAATTGATGTTCCCGAAGCCGAGTATCTTGTTTTTGAACATGAGCCATTCGATTATGAGCAGGAAAATCGCAGTGTGGAGGAAAAGGTTGAAAAGGCAATGGCTACTTTTGATTTTGCAGGAACCGGTTATTGCTATGATACTTCCCCCGGGAGAATAATTTACTTTTATCATGATCCGGAACGTTTTTGGAAGTATATCAGACCAGTGAAAAAGTCATAATCACGGGTTTATTTTCACGACAGGTATAGCTACTGTGTAAGGGCAATCGAGAAATCGGTTGCCTTTTTTAATGCAAAAGGGGCTAATAAAATAACGCGGCTTGTTTTGGATTATCCTGAATGATAAGATACTTATAAACGCGAATTTAATCTGCGGACAAAATATAACACAAAAAGTCGGGAACAGCCGCTTTGAAAGTAATAAGATGAAAGCACAGGCAAGGAGATGTGTACATGGGCTGGGTTGATTGCATCGGTGAAGCCATCTGCTATATTGAAAACAATATTACTGATGAACTGACAATTGAAAAGATTGCAAAGCAGGTGTTAGTATCCCCTTTCTATTTTCAAAAGGGATTTGCCATGCTTTGCGGTTTTACGGTCGGAGAGTATATCCGAGAACGCAGGCTTACTCTTGCCGGCAGTGAGCTTGTTTCCACCGATGAAAAGATCATTGATATTGCACTGAAATACGGCTATGACTCACCGGACAGCTTCACCAAGGCGTTTACCCGTTTTCATGGCGTCACACCGACTGCCGTTCGAAAAGACGGAGCAATGATTAAGTCTTTTGCTCAGCTGAAAATCAAATTTACTTTGGAAGGCGGTTATGTTATGGATTACAAGATTGTCGAAAAGGATTCCTTTACGGTTATGGGAGCGTCCAGAACATTCAAGTATGATGACGCAAAAGCAGAAATTCCTAAGTTTTGGCTGGAACTCCATCAGCCCGGAAAAGAGCGGGTGGTATGTGGAATGTATGGCATCAGTATTGACGAGAGTATGGGATCGGATGAATTCGAGTATCTGGTCGCAGACAATTACAATCCGGCCGCAGAAATACCGGAAGGCTTTGTTACAAAGGTTATTCCCGCATACACCTGGGCTGTTTTTGCCTGCAAAGGCGGGATGCCCCAGTCCTTACAGGATGTAAGCAAAAGAATTTTTTCGGAATGGCTTCCAAACAGCAAGGATTATGAGATTGCGGCGGGCTACAATATTGAAATGTACAGCGATCCTGCCGAGTATCCCAAAGGAATACAGGATGAGAAATATTACAGCGAGATATGGATTCCTGTCAAAAAGAAGTAACCCAACAAAAGGCACAGATTTAGTTTCGTATCTTTATACTCAAGGGCAATCGAGAAATCGGTTGTCCTTTTTCTATGTCCGATGAAAGGAGAAAAAATTGAAACTTGTAATCAGTGAAAAGCCATCGGTTGCTCAAAGTATTGCCGCCGTGATCGGCGCGAAACAGCGCGGCAACGGGTTTCTGGAGGGCGGCGGCTATCTCGTTTCGTGGTGCCTCGGCCACCTCGCGGAGCTTGCAAGCGCCGACGCCTATGATGAAAAATACGCGAAATGGCGGCGTGAAGATTTACCTATCCTGCCGGAAAACTGGTGGTTCACCGTAAGCGGGGACAAACAAGCACAGTTTGATATTCTCCGCGCCCTGATGCGCCGCGACGATGTGGATGAAGTCATCAACGCCTGCGATGCCGGACGCGAGGGCGAACTGATCTTCCGTACCGTGTATGACATGGCGGGCTGTTCCAAGCCGATTAAACGGCTCTGGATTTCCTCAATGGAGGACGAGGCTATCCGGCAGGGCTTTGCCAACCTGAAACCGGGCCGGGATTACAACGGGCTGCATCAGTCCGCGCTCTGCCGGTCCAAGGCCGACTGGCTGGTGGGTATCAACGCGACACGCTTGTTCAGTACCCTTTACCATCGTACCCTGAACGTCGGGCGCGTCATGTCCCCGACACTGGCGCTCATCGTGCAGCGGGAAGCTGAAATTTCCGCATTCCAGCCGGAGCCGTTCTATACGGTCAGCCTCGACTGCGGCGACTTCACCGCCACCGGCGACAAGTTCAAACAGAAACCGGAGGCCGAAGCCATTGCCGCCGCCTGCAAAGGGAAAACAGCCACTGTCAGAGCCGTGGAGCGGAAAGAAAAAGCCGAAAAGACTCCCGCCCTCTACGACCTGACCACCCTCCAGCGCGACGCCAACCGTCTGCTCGGCTACACGGCCCAGCAGACGCTCGATTATCTGCAATCGCTTTACGAAAAGAAGCTCTGCACCTATCCGCGCACCGACAGCCGGTTCCTGACAAACGATATGGAGGGAACCGTCCCGGCACTTGTCTCCGTCGCCGCCGGTATTTGCGGCGCGGATGTTCCTGAAAAGCTCAACGCCGGTCAGGTCTGCGACAGCGCGAAGGTCAGCGACCATCACGCCGTCGTTCCCACCTCCGTCGCTGGCAAAGCGGATGTTTACGCGCTGCCCGCCGGAGAACGGGAAATTCTGCGTTTCGTTTCCCGACAGCTTCTCTGCGCAGTCAGTGAGCCGCACCGATACGACGAAACAGCCGTCACGCTGGACTGTGCAGGGTATGGATTTACTGCCAAGGGCAAAACGATCCTCGTTCCGGGCTGGAAAACCTATTTTCAGGAACAGTCCGACAAACCTTTGCCTGAGTTAAAAGAAGGACAGGACATCCCTATTTCCGCTTTTTCAGTCAAAGATGGAAAAACCTCGCCGCCCAAACACTACACGGAGGACACCCTGCTTTCCGCGATGGAGACGGCGGGCGCGAAGGATATGCCGGATGATGCGGAGAGAAAAGGTTTGGGCACCCCCGCCACCCGCGCGGCCATTCTGGAAAAGCTCGTTACTACCGGATTTGTGGAACGGAAAAAGGCCAAGAAAACCGTCAATCTCATTCCGTCTCAGGTCGGTGTGTCGCTTGTCACCGTCCTGCCGGAACAGCTTCAATCCCCGCTGCTGACCGCCGAATGGGAAAACCGGCTCAAACAGGTGGAGCGCGGCGAACTGGAACCGAACGCTTTTATGAACGGGATTTCATCCATGCTCCGGGAACTTATAAAAACATATACGCCGGTCAAGGGCGCGGAAGTGCTGTTCCCCTCCGGTCGGGAAATTATCGGCAAATGCCCCCGTTGCGGCGGCAGCGTGACCGAAAGCAAAAAGGGCTTTTTCTGCGAAAACGACAGTTGCCGTTTCGGGCTGTGGAAGGACAACCGGTTTTTCGCTGTCAAGAAAAAGGCGCTGACAAAATCCGTCGCCGCCGCGCTCCTGAAGGACGGGCGCGTAAGGCTTACCGGCTGCTATTCCGAAAAAGCCGGCAAGACTTACGACGCCACGGTGATTTTGGATGACACCGGGGAACACGTCAATTTCAAACTGGAATTTGATTCGGGGACGAAAAAGCGGGGCAGATCATGAAACTTACCAAATATGAACGGGAGACGATCATCAGCTATAACGAAGAAGAAGCGACGGCCAGCGTTTACACACATAATAAAAAACTTATCCAAAAGCTCAAACGGCTCTCAGTAAAATACCCCGACAAGGTGAAACCGGAGCACCCGGAGCATCGCGGGGCCGTCAGCTATCTTGTTCCCAAAGGCTGTGTTTCCGTCCGGGAACCGTACAGCGACCGGCGGCGCGAAGCCGACAGTTTGCGGGCTAAAACAGCGAAAATACGCCCTCCCGACAGATTAACTATTAAAAGTCAAGTTCGAAACTGAGGATGGTGATCGAAAAGAAGATGGTTCAAAAATGTATAGCAAAGCGAGGTCCTATCAAAGTTTCACACCAGCTATTGAGTGAAAGCTATGCTGCCAGGTGATAAGATTCTCCGGACTTTTCTAAGGCGTAAATGAGCCGTACCAGCTTTTTGGCAGCATGGGAGATTGCGACATTGTAGTGCTTGCCCTCTGCTCGTTTCTTAGCAAAGTAGGAAGAAAACGTCGGAACCCAAAGGCAAACATACTTTGTGGCATTAAATATGGCATAACGTAGGTATCTGGAACCCCGTTTTTCCATGTGGGCATAGCAATTTTTGAGTTGCCCGGACTGGTAGGTAGAGGGCGAAAGCCCGGCGTAGGCCAGAATTTTATCCGGAGAGTCGAACTGGGAGAAGTCTCCTACCTCAGCCAGAATCATAGCACCCATCTGAGTACCAATGCCGGGAACGGTGGTAATAGGTGAATGAATCTTATCCATAATGTGTTGGATGGCGGACTCAATTTCCCCAATCTCGGTATCCAGTTCCCTGATAAGCCGGATGGTATGCTGCAGCTCCAGCGATTTCGCCGGCATCACAGAACCGACGGAATTTCTGGCAGCATCACGGATTTTTACGGCCATGTCCCGCCCATAGCGGCCTCTGGAAGCGTCATGTAAAAGTGTTTTCAGCCGCGTCAGATGAGCTTCCGCAATCTGTTTGGCTCCTGGAAATTTCTCCAGCAAGGTATAAACGGAAACTATGTGAAGCGTCGGTACCAACTTTTCCAGTTCAGGAAAGAGAATGCAGACCAGACGGGAAATTGATTGCTTAAGCTGGCCACGCTCCTTCACCTTGTCAAAACGGTACCTCGTCAGTGACTTCAATTCCTCATTGTGGTATGCTGTATTTGTGTAGGGCTTGAGGCCTAAATCAGACATAAGCATAGCCGCAATCGTTCGTGCATCGACACGGTCTGTCTTCGTCTTTCTGAGACTGAGGCTTTTCCGGTAAAGGTTAGTGTGCAGGGGGTTCAGGACATAGGTGGGAAGACCATTGTCAAGAAGAAACCCAAGGATGTTGTAGCTGTAATGTCCGGTAGCCTCAAGCCCTACTTTTATTTTGTCTTGAGTCGAGGAGCAGCTTCGGATTTTCTGCAGCAGACTCTGGAACCCCTCTAGGCTGTTCGGGATGGTGAACACATCCGCGAGGACTTCCCCTTCTGAATTGATAATAAAGCAGTCGTGCTTATCCTTGGCAACGTCGATTCCAACAGAAATCATAGCAAGACCTCCGACGGTAAGATTGTGATGCTGCTTCCACAGGGCGCTTTGCTCTTGTAACCTTGTTCCACATAAACCGTCTGGCGGTATTTAACTAATTAACAAAAATGCAAAGGGCTGTGGTTGGAACCTGTCGGGAACCATCTGGTGGTAGGAGCATACAACCAATCCACAGCATCCTTTACAGTGTAGCACAAGTCCTTGGAGAGGGCCCTTAATAACTACTACTCTATAATACAAGGAGCATACGCTCCGAAAATGAATAATGAGCGCGCTCCTGCATAGGATTCCCCCGGCCTGTGCGGGGGCGCGCTTTTTTCGATTCTATGAATTGAGAAAGGAGCACACTATGGCCGAAAAGAATAAAGAACGGCTGAAAGAGATCACCGACAGCATCGAACAGGGCATCCAAAGCCTGTTCCAGAGCGACCGGTACGCGCAGTACCTCCGTACCATGTCCCGGTTTCACCGCTATTCCGTCAACAACACCATGCTCATCTACATGCAGAAACCGGACGCCACCCTCGTGGCCGGGTTCAACAAATGGCGCGATCAGTTCAGTCGGAATGTCATGCGGGGCGAAAAAGAGATCAAAATTATCGCTCCCACGCCGTTCAAAAAGAAAATCGAGGAAGAAAAGCTCGACCCCGATACCAAGGTTCCCATGCTGGACGCGGACGGCAAGATCATCATGGAGGAAAAGGAAATCAAAATTCCCATGTACAAGGTGGTGTCGGTCTTTGACGTTTCGCAGACCGAGGGGAAGCCTCTGCCGACATTGGCAAACGATCTCATGGGAAATGTGAAGCAATATGAGATTTTCATGGAGGCGCTGCGGCGTTCGTCCCCCGTTCCGCTTGCTTTTGAAGCGATGGAGCCGAATACGGACGGCTATTTCAGCGAAAAAGACCAGCGTATCGCCATCCGGTCCGGCATGAGCGAAGTGCAGACCGTCTCCGCCGCCGTCCACGAAATCACTCACGCCACGCTGCATAACTATGAACAGGCCCGGCTTGCCGCCGCCAAAAGTGATGAAACCGCCGAACCGCCCAAACCGAAGGATCGGCACAGCGAGGAAGTGGAGGCCGAGAGCGTTTCCTATGCCGTCTGCCAATATTACGGCATTCAGACCGGCGAGAACAGCTTCGGCTATATCGCCTCTTGGAGCAAGGATAAGGAATTGCCGGAGCTGCGGGCTTCTCTTGAAACCATCAATAAAACCGCCTCCGGCCTTATTTCCGACATCGACCAAAATTTCCGCGAGGTCCTGAAAGAGTATGACAGCGTTCTGGAACAGTTCGCCGGGGACGTGTATCAGTACACAACTTCCGTCATGGAACCGCCGTTTCCTCTCAACTCTATGGAGGAAGAAGTCCCGGCCACCGTGGAAGATTTGAAAAGCGGTTACGGAAAAGACACCCGTGCGGCCATTTTCAGTGCCGCCAAGGGTGAGGACACGGCGTTCCCGGATGAGCTTCTGCGGCGGCTGGATGAAATCGAAAAAATCTATTCTCCGAGGGAAACCGAGGCGGTGTATCTGCTGGACAACGCCGCCTATCTTTATTTGAAGGAAAATGAGGACGGATACGGCTATACCCTTTACGATAAGGAGAGCCTGCGGGAAACGGCAAATGGATTTGCCGATGAGGGTGTCAGTTCCATTCCAACCGCTTACGAACAGGCGATTGCCCTTGAACACCTGACCCCCGCAACCTCAGAAAAGGTGCCGCTTGACATTCTAAACAAGATTGCCGCCGTGCGTGAACAGGACATACAGGAATATATCCGTAAAAATAATCTAAGCATGGGGGATCATCAGATTGTCACGCCGGAGCCACAAGATGCCCCCACATCCTCGAAAGAAGCCAGTATGCTGCCGGATGCGCCGGAACTGGCACTCGACGAATATCCCAGGCCGGATTCAGAACTGACCGTGGCAAATCTGAAAGCCTGCGGGTATCTGGACGGCGATCTGCTGTCCCTCTCCAAAGACCGGGCGTTGGAGCTTTTCGAGCAGGATCTCACCGTTTACATGATTGAGAACGGCGGCGCAAGCATGGCGTTCGACCCGGATGAGATTCAGGCCCACAGCGGCCTGTTCGCCGTCAGTCGCGAGGAATGGGAAGAAAGCCGGGAGTTTTCATCCGCTATAGAGGACCGGATGAAGCATCAGGAGCAGCGGGAAGCCGCTTTTTTGAAAACCTCTCAGGACGCTTTCGCCATCTATCAGGTCAAGGACGGCGACGAGCTGCGGGATATCCGGTTTGAGCCGCTCAGTTGGCTGGAATCCAAAGGCATTTCCGTGGATCACGGCAATTTATGATCTTACCTATACCGCCCCGCTTACCGATAAGGGCAATACAGAGGAAAGACTGGCCGTTTTGTGGGACAGGTTTAACAACGATCATCCCGCCGATTATCACAAGCCGAGCCTGTCCGTCAGCGACATCATTGCCCTAAAGCAGAACGGCGTTGTATCCTGTCACTATGTGGACAGCTTCGGTTTTCAGGAGATTCCGGCCTTTCTGAAGCCGGAAAACTACCTGAAAAGCGCGGAAATGTCGATGGAGGACGATTACGACATGATCGACGGCGTCATCGACAACGGAAAAAATCCCACCGTCGCGGAGCTGGAACAGCAGTCCAAAACCGGTCAGCCGATCTCCCTTCTGGAGCTTGCCGAGGCGTCTCGGCGGGAAGACGACGAAAAGAAAAATTCCGTCGTGGAACGGCTCAGAAATCAGCCGGTCAGCCGGGAACACAAAAAAACAGCGCCCGACAGAGGCGCGGAAATGGAGCGGTGATATGTTTACTAACGATGAAATCAACCTGATGTGCATTTACAATACCGGGACGCGGGAGGGACTGATTGCGGAGCTGACAAAGATGCGCGACTATCTCGGCGCGGAGGAAACAGAGCTTCTGTCCCTGACGGATTCCGCGCTGGGAAAGCTCCGGGGCATGAGCGACGCCGAGTACGCCGAGCTTGATCTGCTCCCGGATTTTGACGTGGATGCTGAATGAAGAACACGATTATCAATTTTTTACATGATTTTTCTCAAAACATTGCAACCAATTTATTCTTTTCCGATCTATAATAAGTGAAAGCTTTCATTAAATAAGAGAGGGGGAAAAGCATGGATGATTCCCAAATTATTCAGTTGTATTTTGAGCGTTCCGAAGAAGCAATTGACAAGACTAAGATAAAATATGGAAATTTCTGCTTTTGTATTGCTAACAACATCCTAAAAAGCAAGGAGGATGCCGAGGAATGTGAAAGCGACGCATATTTGAGGGTATGGAATGCTATTCCTCCCCAAAAACCTAGTATGTTAAAATCCTATCTTGGGAAGATCGTTCGCAATCTTGCCTTGCAACGATACGAATATTATTCAGCTCAAAAAAGGAACACTGAATTAGAAATCGCCTTTTCTGAACTGGAAGAATGTATTGTCGGATTAAAGGGTGTGGAAGGGCAATATGATGCCGATGATCTTGGAAGGTCAGTGAACTGTTTTCTCCATACTATTGATCGCGAATCACGAATTATATTTGTTAGGCGATATTGGTTCACAGATTCCATTAAAGAAATTGCAGTCCGTTTTGAAATCAGTGAAAGTAAAGTTAAATCCTCTCTCTTTAGGACAAGAAACAAATTGAAAGTCTATTTACAGAAAGGAGGCTTTATGGCATGACAGGGAAAAATCTGTATAATGCCATCAATAGTATCGATGATAACTTCATACAAGAGGCCGATGAAGCTGTCACCCTCAAAAAAAATGTGGTCAGCTTCAATTGGAAACGTTTCACTGGAATTGCCGCATGCATTGCGCTTGTTTTATGTGCTTCTGTAATCATACCAAAATTTCTTCCTACTTTAATATCAAGCAAAGAGGCACATCAGGAAAAGACCACAAACGCCATTCTCAATGACTATGTTGATATATACTATCTTGAAAATGGCACAACTGAGATAAAAAAAGAATCGGTGAAGTTAGATTACACTCCACAGAATATCTTTCAAGAATGGAAAAAGTTGAATAACATTCCTGATAGTGTGAGTATGGTTGATTATAAAATTGATTCGAATGGGTATGAACAATCAGGGAATAGCAGTACCGCCACGTATGTTGTTGGGGATGTTTTTACCTTAAATGTGACATTGTCGAACGAATTTACGGATTGTCTTACCAAGAGCAATCGCACGGCTTTATTAAAATCTCTTGAAAAAACACTAAGTTATCAAAAAATTAAATATAAGTCAATCAATATCTTTGTTGATGGGCAAAAAATCAACAATTAAGCGTTTCCCAAAAAGTTTTAATTCAGAGAAACAGTGCGATACCAAAGATGATGGCCGTTACAAAACTTCCGTTTTGTAACGGCCATTTTAGCATATTGAAAAACTAGTTTATGTTGCGTTTTATTATAAAACTCATTTGAGTAACAGGAAGGAGTTGTAAATATATGCCGACAAAACTACAAGCCTGCGAGCAGATCGCGGAGAAAACGGCGACGCAGATTACCGCCAGTCATGAAAGCTGGATGGATTTTCTGAAAACCGCCGCGCGGCTCTACAAGTACCCATATCAAGAACAGCTCATGATTTTCGCCCAGCGCCCCGACGCGACGGCCTGTGCCGGATATGAGGTCTGGAACGATAAAATGCGCCGGTACGTTCGGCACGGCAGCAAGGGGATCGCGCTCATCGACGCATCCGGCGACAGGCCGGGAATCCGGTACGTCTTTGATATTTCCGACACGGGCGGCAGGGAGAATTCCCGCCGTCCGTTCCTTTGGCAGTACCGCCCGGAGCATGAGGACGCGGTTGCGACAGTGCTGGAACAGGAATATGAAATTTCAGGCGAAAAGGGCCTTGCCGATCAATTGGAGCAGATCGCCGGACAGTTGGCAAACGAATATTGGCAGGACCATCAGTACGACATTCTCCACATCGTTGACGGCAGCTTTTTAGAGGAATATGATGAATTCAACATCGGAGCACAGTTCCTAAATGCCGCCTCTGTCAGTCTGACCTACGCCCTCATGTCCCGCTGCGGGCTGGAACCCGACGAATACTTTGAGCATGAGGATTTTCTGAGCATCTTTGATTTCAACACGCCGGATACCGTCGCCGCCCTCGGCACGGCGGTCAGCGAAGGAAGTCAAAGGGTGCTGCGGCAGATTGAAGTCACCGTTAAAAATTACGAACGAGAACACCTCGCGGAAAGGAGCGCCACACATGGAGAACAACCTGACCTACACCAAGAACGGGGATTACCTGATTCCGGACCTGACGATCACGGAGCAGACGGAGAGCATCGGGAAATACGGGAGGATGCGGAAGAATTACCTGAAGGAGCACCGTCCGGTTCTGTACAACAGCCTGCTGTTGTCGGAGAAGCTGTACCCGCACCTGTTGGAGATCGAGCGGACGGCGACGGCGCGGTTAGAGCGCATGATGCCGGAGCTGATGAAATCGGCGGGCGTTACGGAGAGCCTGAA
This sequence comes from Caproicibacter fermentans, assembly GCF_009746625.1. Lineage (GTDB taxonomy): Bacteria > Bacillota > Clostridia > Oscillospirales > Acutalibacteraceae > Caproicibacter > Caproicibacter fermentans. The sequence continues at coordinate 4,474 of NZ_VWXL01000008.1, read as the reverse complement.
AGCCTCCGACCCGATGCGCTGGGTGGGCCTCATGAACGACCTCAAAGCGCAGGCCGAGGAAACGATTCTGACGGAGCTTATCTACAGCTAAGTTTCTTCCCGTCGGAGCAGGAACAAATACAGAAAATTGCCGCAACGGAGAGCGAAAAGCCCTCCGCTTTTTTTGTACCAGCACCACAGAAGCCGGAAAAAAGCACTACGGCCCAAGCCGACATTGACGCCGCCCTTCAGGAATGGAACGGCAGCACCGAAAGCAAAAACACCGTTGCCGAGTATATGCGGAAACACGCCCGCGACAAGGACACGTCGGCGTTCCTGCGCGCCGAGTACGGCGACGATCTCCCGGCGTTTCCCGTGACCGTGGGCAGCACATCGACGGACTTGTCATGGCCGAAGGTGCAGCGGCGAATCGCCCAGCTCATCCGGGAGAATCGGTTTTACACGCAGGAAGAACAGGCAGCGCCCGATCTTAGCGACCAGCCGATCACCCGCACCGGCGACACCATCACCATCGGAAACGGTGACGCTTCCCATGAAGTGGATATAACGCTTTCCGACGAGCAATGGGAGGCGCTACAGCGGACGGTTCCCGACAGCGCTGCTATTCAGCTTCCCTACAAGATTGGCGATACGGTATTTCTGAACAATAAGCCCTTTGAAATCACCGACATCGGCACTTCCGACGTCCAACTCCGCGACCCGTCGCTTGCCTATCCCATTTTCCGCGCTGAAAGCCGGGAAAACTTTGAACGCCTGCTGCGGCAGGATTCCCGGAACGGTCCCATCACGGAGTTTCTGGCTGCGGACTTGGAACACACGGACGCCGATCTGCGCGAGGCCCTGACTTCCGGCCTGCTGGAACAGCGGGACAAGGAAAAGATTGCGGGATACTTCCGCGAAAACGAGGGTAATACCCGCGTGGCCCAACGCCTTTCTGATACCTATGCTGGGACTTCCGATACGATGGAATTGGCCACCGGAGAGACGGCGGATTTCTTCGCCACCACCACGGGCTTCGAGGTCGATATTCACGACAAATACAACAGCAAACGGAGCGCCCGTTGGGAAGAAATTGCCCCAATTCTCCGCGCTCTGTATGAACAGGAGCAGGACGGCTTTTCCCATGAACCGGTCCTGCGGGAGCCTGCCATAGAGCCGTCCGGCAAGCTACGCCCGGAAAGCGGTGTGGCTCTCCCTGAAAAAACGGTCACCGCAAAAGAACAGGTTGAATCAGAACGCCGCAACTTTCGCATTATCGATGACCATTTGGGCGAGGGCGGCGCGAAGACCAAATACGGCTACAACATCGCCGCTATCCGCACTCTGAAACAAATCGAGTCCGAGGGCCGCACGGCAACGCCGGAAGAACAGGAAACCCTCTCCCGGTATGTCGGATGGGGCGGCATCCCGCAGGCGTTCGACCCTGACAACGCCGCATGGTCAAAGGAATATACCGAGCTGGTCGGCGCACTGACCGCCGAGGAATACGAAATGGCACGGGCCTCTACATTGAACGCCCATTACACCAGCCCCACGGTAATCCGAGCCATTTATGAAGCTGTCGGCAACATGGGCTTTCAGACCGGCAACATTCTGGAACCGGCCTGCGGCGTCGGCAACTTTTTCGGCCTGCTGCCGGAGAGCATGGCGGCGTCCCGGCTCTACGGCGTGGAGCTGGACAGCATCACAGGCCGGGTTGCCAAACAGCTCTATCCCAACGCCAACATTACCGTGGCGGGCTTTGAAACTACCGACCGGAAAGACTTTTTTGATTTGGCCGTTGGCAACGTGCCGTTCGGCAGCTACAAGGTTTCCGACCGGGCTTACGACAAACTCGGTTTCCCGATTCACGATTATTTCTTTGCCAAAACACTCGATCAGGTGCGGCCGGGCGGCGTGATCGCGTTCGTGACCAGCCGCTACACGATGGATAAACAGTCGCCGGAGGTGCGGCGGTACATCGCGCAGCGCGCGGAATTGCTGGGGGCCATTCGGCTTCCGAGCAATGCTTTCAAGGCCAACGCCGGAACAGAAGTCACCACCGACATCCTCTTTCTCCAAAAGCGCGACCGGCCCATTGACATTGAACCGGATTGGGTGCATCTCGGTCAGACCGGGGATGGCATTCCCGTCAACGGCTATTTTGCCGATCATCCCGAAATGGTGCTGGGGACGATCAAATGGGATGATAAGATGCACGGCGATAAAAAGGAAACAACCTGTGAGCCGTTTCCCGATACTGATCTTTCCGAACAGCTCCACGAGGCGGTTTTCCATATTCAGGGACAGATGGCCGAAGCGGAACTGCCGGATCTCGGTGAGAACGAGGAAATCGACGATTCCATCCCGGCAGACCCCGACGTAAAAAACTATTCCTATACCGTCGTGGACGGCAAGGTGTACTACCGGGAAAACTCCCGCATGGTGCGGCCGGAGCTGAACGAAACAGCCAAGGCCCGCGTCATGGGCATGGTGGAGCTGCGGGACTGTGTGCAGAAGCTCATCAACCTCCAGTTGGATGAATACACGGCAGATGCGGCAATTTTTCAGGCGCAAGCGGAGCTGAACCGGCTCTACGACGCCTTTTCCGCGAAATACGGCCTCATCAACTCGCGCGGCAACAGTCTCGCGTTTGCGGAGGATTCTTCGTACTATCTGCTCTGTTCTCTGGAAGTGATTGACGAGGACGGCAAGCTGGAACGCAAGGCCGACATGTTCACCAAGCGTACCATCCGGCAGCGGAAAATCGTCACTTCCGTGGACACGGCGTCGGAAGCGTTGGCTCTCTCCATCGCGGAAAAGGCGCGGGTGGATATGGATTACATGGCTTCCCTCACCGGCAAAACGCCGGAAGCGCTGATCGACGAACTGCGGGGTGTGATTTTCCGCGATTTGGGCGAACAGGACCCGGCAAGTGTTCCGAAAGCCTTTTACAAGCTGGGCAATATCCCCTTTGTGACCGCCGACGAATACCTCTCCGGCAACGTGCGCCGTAAGCTGCGGCTGGCGAAAGACCTCGCGGAAATGCGGCCCGATCTTGCGGAGAAAATCGCCCCCAACGTTGAGGCGCTGGAAGCCGCCCAGCCGAAAGACCTCGACGCCTCGGAAATCGAGGTGCGTCTCGGCGCGACGTGGATTGACAAGGGGTACATCCAGCAGTTCATGGAAGAACTGCTCAACCCGCCGTCCGGTGTGCGCGATGGCATCCGGGTAAACTATTCCTCGTTTACGGCGGAGTGGGCTATATCCAATAAAAACAGCATCGGCTACAACAATGTGGCGGCTTATGTCACCTATGGCACCGACCGCGCCAACGCCTACCGAATTCTGGAGGACAGCTTAAATCTCCGGGACACGCGGATCTACGATACCGTGACAGACCCGGACGGCAAAGAGCGCCGCGTCCTCAATTCCAAAGAAACCACCCTCGCCCAGCAGAAGCAGCAGGCCATCAAGGACGCTTTCCGCGACTGGATCTGGAAAGACCCGGAGCGGCGTCAGACCCTGACGAAAAAATACAACGAAACGTTTAATTCCAGCCGCCCACGTGAATACGACGGGCGGCATCTTGTATTCCCCGGTATGAACCCTGAAATCAAGCTGCGAGAGCATCAGCTCAACGCCGTGGCGCACCAGCTTTACGGCGGGAACACTCTGCTGGCGCACGTCGTAGGCGCGGGCAAAACCTACGAAATGATCGCCGCCGCAATGGAGGGCAAGCGGCTGGGGCTGTGTCAAAAATCCCTGTTTGCCGTTCCGAATCATCTGACGGAGCAGTGGGCTTCCGAGTTTCTGAGACTGTATCCTTCGGCCAATATTCTCGTTACCACACGAAAGGATTTTGAAAAACGCAACCGCAAAAAATTATGCGCCCGGATCGCCACCGGCGATTACGACGCAATCATTATGGGCCACTCGCAGTTTGAGAAAATCCCCGTCTCGCTGGAACGGCAGAAACGGCTGATTCAGGAACAGATTTGGGAAATTGAAAACGGGCTGGAGGAACTCAAAGACAGTGGCGCAGAGCAATTCACAATCAAGCAGTTGGAACGCACCAAGAAGGGGCTCGAGGCCCGGTTAAAGCGTCTTAACGACAATTCCCGCAAGGATGATGTCGTCACTTTCGAGCAGCTCGGCGTGGACCGTCTGTTCGTGGATGAAGCGCACAACTACAAAAATCTGTTTCTCTACACGAAAATGCGCAACGTGGCGGGCCTCTCCACCACCGACGCGCAGAAGTCCAGCGACATGTTTCTGAAATGCCGGTATCTCGACGAAATCACGCACAGCCGGGGCGTCGTATTCGCCACCGGGACGCCAGTCAGCAATTCAATGACCGAGCTTTATGTGCGCCCGTAAGGGTATATATCAAAAACCGCCTTTAGCAAGCGGCAGGTAAAATATCAGGAAAGGACGGTGAAATTACACCTGTCATCCCACAACTTATCCGGATGGGGAAACCCGATGGGGAGTG
>NZ_VWXL01000079.1 GCF_009746625.1 Caproicibacter fermentans | reverse complement strand
CCGCAAAAGTGGAAATAAATTCAGGAGTATAGCGTTGAAATTCGACGTAATCATTCAGTTTGGAACGCCTCTTGAATCCCTTTTCTCTGAATTCCTCTTCCTGCGCCATTTGTTCAGAGGTTCCTTAATCCACCAGTCGGCGCCGTTTTCGCTATCTTTCGTAGCCTCTCCTGCGAAAACCGCTTCCATGTTTTGAACTTCACAGCGACAGTTTGGATGGACGGGCGGTTCTATATCCGGTATTTCATTTACCGAATATATTTTACCATGATGATTTCTGCATGTAAAACATGTTTTGAAATCCAGTTGTGCTACCCAATGTTTCCATCTTGTACTCTGAATGGTTGGCGGTTGAAAAGTATATACATTTTTCTTCACGAGATAGAACAAATCCAGCCATTTTCTTTACGTACACGCGAACGTCCTCCTTTAAGTGATAAGCATTACATTCTTTCACTTAAACGGAGAAAACAGGCAAAAGCTGCCCCTTAGAGGGCAACTTTTAAAGAATTTATTAAAAATCTGCCGCAGCGTTGGATGCGGCCGCATGAAAAACCTTTTCAAAATTGGTAAAAAACAAAAAAACAACATGCAGGTTCGATACCTTACATGTTGCTTTTTCATTGGTGCGGGTGATTCGACGGCTGAATGAATCATCAAAAGCTCTATTTCCTGGACAAACGCTTCGCATTATTTGAGAGAGTGATAGGCCTTCTTATAATCCTCATAAGAAAAATCACGAATCAAATTTTCAAGCTCAAACCCAAATTCATCGTTATAAAATTG
>NZ_VWXL01000078.1 GCF_009746625.1 Caproicibacter fermentans | reverse complement strand
TATAAAATTGTAAAAATGATTTTGCAGCCTGATAGCCCACATCAACATCGTCTACCTCTCTCCCCTTAGCGGTTTTGGCAAAACAGTCGCAAAAATCGTCGTAAGCGGCCGGGTCCGCAGATATTGAGTCTTTGAATAAAAATGGATTTAGGTCGCCTAGTAACGAGCCAACAGAATCAGAAGGATGGGCTGAATAATAAGCGTCGATCACATAGAACATGGATAAATAAGCTTTCTCAGATAATGTATGCATAATTTTTACCTCCTGGTTTTATTGGACTATTAAAGCCAGTATTGGGATCCCACGTTTTTGGAGGGTTATTGACTCCACCTTCTCGAATGATCCCCTTACGCGTTTCGACCCAAATTTGGCTTCCATCGCTTTGCAATCTAGAATACCATCTGTTTCCAAATTGATCGGTTCCCATATAATTGCCCTTATCGTTTGCAACACTTGAAAGCAATGCCCTGTTTGCCTCTGTATCCGGAATATGGCCCTTACCATTTCTAAAAATATGCTTGAGTTGTGAATCGTTTTTTGGAAGCGAATTTCTGCCGCTTGCCATACCGCCGCCCTTAATGGTGTAAAAGCTAAAATCTTTTGTATTGAAGTGATTGGTTTCCGCGTAATCAACTGCAAAGATGTTGCCTTGCATCTCTTCAAAAGGAGTGCCAAAACAAATAATGGCGCTTGGCTGTATTCGTTTCAACATCTCAGTATAACCCTGCAAAAACAATGTTTTTTCTTTTCGCATTCCTATGGTTGATACGGCCACGATGGAACCCTGTTCTAAACCGTCAAAGCAAAACCAGAATGTATTCGGTTCCCCCCATACAAGCGATGGAATAACTTTAAGCCCTTTTGATTGAAAATATGCTCCGCACCATCGGTTCCGAAAAGTGTTATATACCTTCAATGCGAGTGGCATTTCTGTATAAAGGCTAAATTGCGGAGACAATACTGCTTTGTACTTCCGAAGTCGTTCAATTCGAGGCTCGGGATCGTTCCACATCACCTCGAACTTATAGTCGTCCAGAAAAAAATGGACAATCCGATTGAAACTTTCCTCATTGAGTTTATCATATCCTATCAAAGCCAGATCATCAAGAGCAATGTCTGCCTTTTTTATGATAGGCATTTCAAAGACTCCGTCATGAGGAAACTGGTCACGCAGAAACAATGAATCGTTTCTGAATTCTTCTCTTGTCACATTTAATAATCTTCCTGTATAGTTTCCACGATAAGGTGAAACAATTATATCTTGTCAGATAAACTTACTTGATTTTGCAAAACATCAACGCGTAAAATATTGCACATTTTTTCAGGCTCTTCAAAGCAAGGGCTGTGTGCGGAATTTTCAAATGTGTAGAAACCTTTTATGGGAGCCTTTAGCGCCGTTGCAAAATCCTTTGCTACTACATAAGATGCTTGATAGTCGTGCCTGCCTTGGAAAATATATACGGGCACCTGCAAGCATGGTACCTGCTCTGTTAAATCCGTTTTAATCATACAATCACACAAATATTTTAGTGAAAAACTGCTACCTTTTGCGAATTTAATCTTTTCACTTAAAGTATACCCCTTATATCTAAGCACTATTGCAACAAAATCAAACATTGATGCCATGCTTCGCATAACACCGATACCAAGCTTATTCATACCTTCACTCCGCGCTCCGGCAAGATATTTTATACTGATGTCGCCACCAGCTTCAATTGGGAATTCTCTTAATCGTCGTATCATTTTTTTGTCGTTTGACTTCTCAAATTGCTCAAGCATATATGTATACGCAAACGTTCTGAACGATCTTGTTGTACTACTTGTCCAATGCCTATATAAGCATGAAAAAACTCAGGTTGTTGCTTAACTGTGATAGCACCCAGCAAAGAACCCCATGAATGTCCCATGATATATATTTTTTCTTTTCCAAAGCGATTGCGTAAATAATTCGTCACCTCAATCGTGTCCGAAACCATCTGTTCAAGTGTCATTTCTTTCGGAGTGATTTTACGGTTATATGATATTCCGCTACCTCTTTGTTCCCACCAGCAAACAGTAAATAGCTTTTCTAAGCCAGTCGGGTATTTTTCAGCAAATGCAATTTCGGGTGCGCCAGGTCCTCCATGTATATATAGCAACACAGGGTTTTCAGTATTTTCGCTCTGCAAAAACATGCATTGCTTTGACCCATTGATTTCTATGAAGAACTTTTCATTCATTTTATTACCTCGCAAATTATAAATTATCCGCAGTTCAAAACTACCCGATAAATTTTTGCTTATTTATGCAAGTACCAGCAAAATTATAGCAGACAAAGATGCAAAAGGAAATACACGCAAACAAAAACAGACTGACATATCATCAGCCTGCTTTTGTCGTTATGACCACTCGAGGGTCATTTGTAGTGGAAAAATGTTGCAAATAAAATTTTTACAGTTAGTATAATCTCCAATTAAGTTACATACTGAAAATTACAGTATTTTCTCCATGCAGACGGAATCTGGCATATCTTTGTATTGCCCGAAATTTTTAATTTTAAAATAACCAATGGCCCTGTATAATTTCATTGCGGCAATCAATGGCTCGCCGGACTCCAGTACAAATTTTTTATAGCCTTGTTTCTTTGCGCTTTGCTCCAACAATTCCATCAACTTTTTTGAAATATCTTTTCCGCGATATTCTTCCCTAATGAATACGCGTTTTACCTCTGCCGTTTCAACATCATAATGCTTAAAACTTGCACAACCTATAGGTTTATCCCCGTCGTAAACTATAACAACATCGTGAATATCATCTAATTGATTATATGGAATATATTGCAAACGGTTTTCTTCTCCGCCAACCAATTTATTCAAAAATTCATCCAGTTCATGGCACAATAAAATAAAGTCTGGTTCAGACCCATTTGTATATTTATATCTCATATAGAAATTTCTCCTCAAGTTTCTGTTTGTCTAATGAAATAATAAACTCTGAATCCATAATACCATGCTTTTCCACATAACAAAAGACATACCTCCCCCTTGGCGAAAGATATGTCTTTTGTTGGTGCAGCACCCGCACTCAAACTCGAACACTCTATATCGGAAAAATTAATGGTTTTGCTACCTTCCTTATAGTTGAACATCAACACTATCTTATCATCATACAGATAAATGGCATTCACAAAGCTGTCAACCAGCCTTTGTCTGTGGGCGGGATTGGTAACATCTAAAGCCCGGAAACGGTGTAACCAAAATAATAATTGTTCTTTCGTCAAAACTGGCTTTTGCATTTCCTCTTGGATAATGGAAACCTCTAAGCTGCTTCTTGTTTCTTCCAATTCGTCAAGTCGCTGCTTGGTGGATTGAGTAAAAATGCCTTGTTGAATGGCGTTGAGAATATTTTCAATACCTTTTTCCGTTTCAATTAGCCGCTTCTTCAACAACGGTAGCGTGGTGTTTTCCCTCTTTTGAAACTCAACTAATGTGTCGGTAAGGTCGTTCATCAGCGCATCATCAAACAACAGCTTTACAATATGCTCAATCACAAGGTTCTCTATCCAATTCTTTTTTACCGTCTTCTTAGGGCAGGCCTTTTTATATTTGGCGGTCACACATTTATAATATTGGTGAACGGTCGAATTGCTGCTTGTTCCGCTTTCGCCGCACATATAGGCACCGCAATATCCGCAAAAAAGCTTTGTTGTTAGTAAATACATTTCCTCTTTGGCCTTTGCCCTCGCAGGGGCTTTTTTATTTTTCGCCAGCCGTTCGCCCACCCGGTCAAATAAATCCTTTGGAACAATTGTGGGAACGCCGTCCGGTGTTATGGTATCACGATATTTATACTCACCAATATAACGGCGATTTTTTAACAGCCGCTTTACACAGTCAATCCGAAGCGGCTTGTTGCGGTAGGTCTGTATTCCCTTGATGTTGAGGAAGTCAACAAGCTGTTTGACCGTTGCGCCCTTGTCGTAGCGTTGAAAAGCTTCAAGCACAATGGGAGCGGTGATAGGGTCAATTTGAAAATTCTGTTCGTTGTCAATGGTGTAGCCAATCGGCAAGCCCCCGCCGTTGTATTTACATTTAAGGGCGTTTTCAGTCAATCCTCTGATTACCTTTTCTGACAACTCGGCAGAATAGAACTCCGCATACCCTTCAAGTAAACTTTCAAGCAAAATACCCGTGCTATCCTCGGATATGCTTTCGGTGGCAGAAACCACCTTTGCGCCATTTTTCCGCAAGACAGTTTTATAGTGTGCGCTGTCATAGCGGTTTCGTGAAAAGCGGTCTAGTTTCCACACAAGCACTATATCAAACAAACCCTTTGCGCTATCCTTTATCATGTGCTGAAACTCCGGGCGGTGGTCGGTCTTGGCCGATAAGGCTCGGTCTATGTAAGTGCTTAAAACGGTGATACCATTCTTTTCGGCGTATGCTTTACATTCCCGAAGTTGTCCCTCAATACTTTCTTCCCGCTGATTATCAGAGGAATAACGAGCATAAATAACAGCATTCATCCAGTTCACAACCTTTCGTAACTTTTGGGGCGGTAATCCATTATCCCGCCACATGGGGGCGTTCCCCTTAATTGCCGCAAATTCAAAAATCTCCTCCTGTCAAGGCCTGATTGTAAATCAGTTCATTTTAGCCTTGATTGGAGGAGATTTTTGAATACCCTCCGTAAGGGGAAACGCCCCGTCTCATTTTCTTTGTTCGTTTAACATCTGCGTTAGCATATCTCGCAATTTCTCGCTGACAGGGGACGAGGGGTCAAAGCACATATCCACAAATCGCCGTAATTCCTTGTTGTCCTGTGTAATGGCTTCAACGACTTTTGGCTTATGCTCGTATAGCTTGCCCTCTGGCTGCTCTGTCCGGGCGAAAATATAGTCCATAGAAACATCAAAAAAATCCGCATACCAAAATAAAATCTTGAGCGGTGGGGTGGTTTGTCCGTTTTCATAGCGGTTTACGCTAGCTTGTGTTGCTCCCATCAGTGCGGCTATTTTTGCTTGGGATAGGCTTACACTTTCCCGTAAGCTCTTTAACCGTTGCGCTACCTCTTGCATAGTCAACGCCCCTTTCTTATAATAAAACTATACAATATATGAGTTAAATAGTCAACACAAGTATAGCATATAAATTAAGACGGTCAAGCTGTTGCCTTAACCGTCTTGTTTTATATGCTCTGTTTATAATTCCGTCTATTAACATTCCAGTATGTTTATTGCGATTTAGAGATCATTGCAACCGTTACGGGAGTTTTGTAGCTATTCAGATAGAACCCGGTTCCCTGACCGGCTTTCCCGACGGCCTTGACCTGATAGAAATAGTTGTTTCCGGTATGCCCTTTGTAAGTCACGGTAAACACCTTCGAATTTCCGGATACGAAAGTAGGTTTGCTGTCGGCTGTCAGCTTGAACTGATAGGTCTTTCCGGCCTTCACGGTCAAAGTATTTCCAGTATCAATCTTAACGGCATTTGAGGCTGTCGAAGTTGCAGAGAATGAAATCTTCACCGGGGTGGTTTTATTCACAGTGTTACTCATAACGCCGTTGCCCAGCTGTCCTTTATCGTTTTCCCCATAGGCCAAAACGGAACCGTCCGTTTTAACAATGATGGTAAATCCGTTTGTATATCCGCTTGTATCTCCGACTACATATCCGTCTCCGCAGCTGACTGCCGCCACGCCGTCCATTAACTTCGTCGGCGCAGAATCCCCGGATGCACTAGTCCCCCACGTCCACAGGGAACCGTCGGTTTTGATGGCGGCGGTTTCGCCGTCGCAGCTGACGGAAACCACGTTATCCATTATCTTAAGGGGAACATCCTGTATATGAGAGGCAGAACCTTCCGAATCATCAGAATCTCCTGTACCTCCTCCTATAATAACTTCTTTATTGGCCGCCCCGCCATTTCCCATCTCTCCGTTGTTGTTTATTCCCCCACATCCACAGGGAACCGTCGGTCTTGATAGCGGCGGTAAAGCCGTCTCCGCAACTGACAGCAACTGCGTCACCCATCACTTTAACAGGCACTGAGGAATCCCCTGAGGAGCCGTTACCTAACTGCCCCAATGAATTATCGCCCCACATCCACAGAGAACCATCGGTCTTAATGGCGGCGGTGTTACCAGAACTGCAACTAACAGCAACTACATTGTCCATCACTTTAGCGGGGCCATCTTCGTGCTTGGAATAAAGCCCCCACACCCACAGGGAGCCGTCGGTCTTGATTGCGGCGGTGTTACCGGGACTGCAGCTGACAGAAACAACCTTGTCCATCACTTTGATTGGAACGGTTTGAGAATTGCCACTGACCAAATTACCTAACTGATAATACGAGTTATCTCCCCACATCCACAAGGAGCCGTTTTTGTCTATCCGCCCAGTGGACGCACCGCCCGCGCTGACAGTATTCGCTTGTCCTACCTTGCCCGTGCTATAGGCTGAAACCGGAATAGAAAGCCCCAGACACATTACCAAAGTCAGGACTAGGGAAAAAATACGTTTTTTCATTATAAATACCCCCGAATTTATATTTTGAATATCTGGTATATATTTCATTGTTCGTCGCTTTTATAGCAGAGAAAATGAATTGTAAATTCAAATAATCCATGATTTTATACACTTGAACTATCCTTTATACGTGTATGAGTTTCCAAATTGCCGCAGTATTTACATTTGTATGTATCCTGATATGTTTTTCGTTTTCCGGGAATATACTGCTCGTGAGTGCCGGTAACTTCCCGATTCAAGTCTCTGTGTTTCAACTCCACAAGAACAGAAATATCTTCTTGTTTCAGAATTTCTGTTTTCATCAGTTTTAATGCGCTCCATCGCTTACAGACAGGGCATTTTGCTTTCCACCGTTTCCACATCAGAATTGATATAATAATCAAAGCTATCCATCCTATGCACATCACTGGAACTAATATATTTTCAATGGCTGGCAGTGTATCGGAGCGTGTGGCTATATTGGCAGCCATACTTATTCCCGCTCCTATAACGGTAACAAGTACAAACCAAAGTACACCGACAATTGTTGTTCCCAAAATCCATAATAGTTTCTTCACGCTTTATCCCCCTTCCTTATTTTATGAGGAATATTCCTCATATTTATCCATCGTCATTATATGTGATAATGGATATAAAGTCAAGGGGGAGGTGCATTAATGGTATCTTTCGAGCCGCTTAGAAAGCTGATGGAGAACAGAAAAATCAGCACATATTTTCTAAGAAACAAATGCGGAGATTATAATTTGGATAGTAAAACTATCCAACGGTTGATGAATGATGAATCCGTATCCACGAATACGATTGACGCTCTCTGCCAGATTTTCAAGTGTCAAGTTTCCGATATTATAGAAATCCTACCAGACCCCGAAAAAGGAAACAACGCCTAAGATACTGATTAAAAGTATCGTGGGCGTTGTTTTTGTTTAAGACATTCGGTCAGTCAGGTTAATTACAAAGTAGAAACTGAACTGACATACAAATCTCCCCCCTCAACAAGTGAAGTTGAGGGGTTCACCTTTTCTGTCAACAAACTATTCATTATAAAATTAAGCTTGTCAAGTTGAGCCCGTCCAGCTGGATAAAAACCTCTTTTCGTCCGTGATTAGACAAAGAAATCCCCTAAACAGCCCGTCAAGTAAACCGTGGAATAAAAGCAAAGCAATTATGCCGCGAAAGTTACTTGATTGGATGTTTAGGGGTTTTTATAATTCACGGAAGGACGAAAGAAATATACTTTTGAAGTGTGCGATTGTTCGCCAGAACTATAGAACAAATAGAGTGTTGCCGTTATTAATTTCACCATATATAGAATTGATTTTCTGCTTGTAATCATCAACTGTCTTTTTGAAATCCACAATATATTGGGCATCCTCTGTACCTGTCAATGCAAAAACATCTGTTTTAGGGTACAAATTTTCTGCCAAATAGCTCTGGTAGCTGGCAAGAGCATCAGAAAATTTTTTTACTTTTTGATAAGCTACTTCTTTTTGGTACTCAATCAACCCAATAATTATACTTTGTTTTATAGCACTTAAAAAACCTATCACATATTCTACCAATCTTTTGGGAAGAGCCTCTGCCGGATCGCTGTATATGTAGTCAATGATGTGGAATTTCTTAACAGCGTCATTAAAAATGCTGAAGATTTGCTTGGATGTGCTATCAGTATGCATAACGTGGGTATTTGCTGCTGCGGGAATTTTGGGATGCTCACTTTGTGATTCGGGTGCGCTTACCAAACGAATCTTATTTTTTTTTGCATAGAGACTGCCAATATATGAATCGTCTATCAACTCAATACACCCTTCACCACTTCGGTTCTTAACACAAGTAGTAGCATAGAGAAACGCCGCTGCTAAAAATTCATGTAACACAAACTCGCTCCGCTGGAGCAGGGCATCTTTTGTTGCGCCAAAATATTTTTTGAAGCTTTCTTTTTTGATGCTATCCAGTTCTTTATCCTTCTTGATAGCATCGAGCAGCGCAAGAATAGCAATTGCTTTTTTGTCTTCATCAAGCAAAGGAACAATGGCATCATGAAATTTGGGGTAAATATCTGCTGGGGTTGCCGCCTGGGCGTTCTCAATTATTTGTGAATCCATATTAATCGCGCACTTTAATAAACGCGATACTTGTGTATCGCTACATTCATATGAAGGGATAAACATTTTTGTTAACTCATTAACCAGTTTTTTATTTGTGACGTTTAGTGAGCAACAACAAATCAGTATCTTGACAAACACTCCGAAACACAACTTCATCTCGCTCTCTTGCATCATGTTCTCCTCCTCTGAAAATGACAAGTTGGCGCGTAAGCAAAAAGCAAGCCTTTGCAACAACAAAGCAAGCCCACGGAATGCCTCCGGCTATAGCGGCGCAAGTAGTGTACCTGCTACAATTTTAACAGGTCGCAAGTAGTTTAACAAGACCAAATTGAAGTGCACTTTTCAAAACATGAAAGAGAGGGTGAAGCAATGGAGCTTCCCACCAAAACAAGCCGAGCCGCGGGATTTTTAGAGTTGGCCTATCAAGTGCTGAATAACCGCTATTTTGAAGGTCGGTTGAATGAACCCATCATCACCATCCAAAAAACAAAATGCGCATACGGCCATGTGACCGTTGGCAAAGTGTGGCGTAGTGGCGCGGAGCATAGGCATGAGTTGAATATTGGAGCCGGTACACTGGACAGGCCGATAGCAAATGTCATTGCCACGCTTTTGCATGAGATGGTGCACCTGTGGAACATTCAAGAGGGCATACAGGACTGTTCACGCAGCGGCTATTACCATAACAAGCGATTCCGCGATGCTGCCAATTGCCGGGATTTGGAGATAGGATTCTCCAAAAATATCGGATGGAGCATTACGCAACCAGCCCCGGCTTTGTGTGCTTTTATCGAAGAACAGGGCTGGCGCGAAATAGATATGAATCGAGATGAAGTGGGCGCGAGGGAAAAGGGCGGCGCAGATGCGGCCAATGTGCCTAACGGCATGGCGCACCGGCCCAGCAGCACCCGCAAATATGTTTGCCCCGCTTGCCACACTAGCGTGCGGGCCACCCATGAGGTGCGCGTGCGCTGCGAGGACTGTAATGAGATGATGGTGCTGGCCAAATGAGGAAGGGACAAAGAGAATTTTGAGAATACACTTTCAACGCAGAGTGACGGGGCACTTCGGCCCAGGTAATGCGGCAAGCCGGTCACAAGCCCGGTCAAAGAACACCAGCCGCCTACATAGGAAAGGGGGGATAACAAATGGAAATGCTTCTCGGTGCACGCCCTTACGACTTCGAGAACGACAAGAAGGAGCGCATCACCGGCATATCCGTCTTTATCGGGGATAATGATGCCGATGGTGCTGTCGGGTATATTGCCGATAAGGTGAGTATGACAAACGAGGACTTCAAAACCGTTTTTGGGAGCCTTGCCGAATTTGGCAAAATTGTTACGAAGCCCGTTGTCATCAGCTACAACAAACGAGGTAAGCCCATTGCCTATGAACTTGTCGCCCAGAAGTAAGCTTTAAAAGGTATTCGCCGGGGGAGTACAATCCCCCGGCGCCACTTTATGGAGGGAAAAGTATGAATTCAATTAGTATTGTTCAGAGAGAGAAAGCGTTGGTGCAAAGACGAAGGAATCGTGCTATCCTGCGCTTGCGCCTGTGGTCTGGGATAAAAGGAGCCATATCAATACCATGGAAAGGAATTTTGGTTTTGCTGCTGTGTGTTGTGTTTATCTTTCTTTGGAATATTCGCGATAAATTAGTGCCCTTTCACAGCGATATACCGCTGCTGTCCACTCTCTGGGGCTATATTATCGCCGTTTTCATCCCGCTATTTTTCATGTTGCTTTTGGTGGGCTTATTATTTTTGTTGGGGACACCGTCAAAAGCAAAGGAGTTTGAAGGCAAATTATTGGAAATAGGTCTTTACAGTCGTTACGGCCATGCCCCGGCACTAATTTCATGCAAGCGCATTAAGGGAACGGATGTGAGTACTTTCACTTTTTTCTCCCTTGGCGTTGGCAGGGAACGTTGGCAAAAGGAAAGCGAGGCGGTAAAAGACGTTCTCGACATTCATTATACCGAACCTATCAAGTATGGCGGCAAAAACGGTCGTAAACGAGACATCATTGTTATTACTGCCGCGCCCGGAGCCGAAACGCACAGAGAGGATGTGCTGTATGATGATGAAATCTGATGCGCCGAAGCTGCTGACACTGGGTTTTGATTTGGATACATGGGACGGTTATGGAGCTAGAGTTCCCATAACCACCGATATTTCACTGACTACAAACAGTCATATTCTCGTCTGCGGTATGTCCGGGTCGGGCAAATCCTACTATGAAAACGCCTTATTCTCTAAGCTGGTACTTGCAGACCCGCATGGTGAATTCTATTTTGCGGACTACAAGAGCGAAGATAGTTTTGCATATCTGCGTAGCTGCCCACATTATTATGCCTACAAAAACACGCTGCAAGCGTTAGATGCCGTGTATGCCCGTCTGAATGCCCGCCAGTCGGGGGAGGACGAAAGCAGCAATCCCATCACGCTGATTTGGGATGAATACATGGCGAATGTCCTGTCCCTCGTAAATGAGGATAAAAAAGCCGCTGCCGTGGTCATGAATAAAGTAAGCGAAATTTTACTGCTTGGACGCTCCCTGTCTGTGCGCTTAATTACTACCATGCAGCGCCCGGATGCGATTGCTTTTCCCGCTGGTTCACGCCTTAACTATGGCATTGTAGTAGCCCTTGGAGCGGCAATCAAGAGCATTTATGAAATGCTGCTGCCTGATTTCATGGAGCAAGTGAAAGGCCGTGTATTCGGGCAAGGTGAGGGCGTTGCGCTGCTGCAAGGCTCGCAGTTGCATTTTATCAAGGTGGGAACAGTGCAGGATTTCGAACGAATGCGGCAGATATGCGTAAAAGCGTTGTCATAGAACCACACGCGCCGCCCGCCGCGCGAAGCGTAAGGCGGGCGAGCGCGGTTGTCTGGCTAGTATTACCCAGACAACCTCTGTACCAATCAAACACCTACCATCACAGCGAAAATCATCACGCAAAGGAAGCGAGGACCTTTGAAAAAAGATACACGACACAGAAAATACTTACTTACAATCAATAATCCCGGTGAGGATTGGTCGCATGAAAAAATCTGTGGGACGCTCGATAAAATGCAGCTAAAATACTGGTGCATGGCTGACGAACATGGCTTAAAGGAGCAGACCCCGCATACTCATGTGTTTTTTGTTGCTAACAGTCCAATTCGCTTTTCCACCGTCAAGGGCTGTTTCCCAACCGCCCATCTTGACGCGGCTTGCGGCACTTCCGAAGAAAACCGGGCGTATGTTCAAAAAACAGGTAAATGGAAAGAGGATGAAAAAGCCGATACCAGTATCCCCGGCACATTTGAGGAATGGGGAGTGTTGCCGATAGAAAACCCAGGTCAGCGCACCGATTGGGATATAGCGTTAGCCATGCTTGAGGACGGTCACAGCGCAATGGATGTTATTCGAGTGCAGACCCATTTAATGCGTTACCGCACCACTTTAGAGCAAGTCCGGCAGGAACTGATTGCGGAGCAATTTCGCGATACCTTTCGCATACTGGAAACAACCTACATATACGGGGCGACAGGGCTTGGCAAGACACGCTTTGTCATGGAGCGATACGGCTATGAAAACGTGTGTCAGATAACCGGTTATCAGCATGGATGCTTTGATAAATACCAAAGTGAGGATGTGATTGTTTTTGATGAATTCTCATCCAGTCTGAAAATTCAGGATATGAACAATCTTTTGGATGGCTACCCGCTTATGCTGCCCTGCCGGTATGCAAACCGTGTGGCGTGTTATACAAAGGCGTACATCATCAGCAACATTCCGTTGGAATACCAATATGCAAATGTACGTGTGGAAACTCCTACAATCTGGAATGCCTTTATATGTTATCGCCGGAGTATAATTGACCGAGATCGCCGGCGGAATTGACCCACTCAAGAATAACGGCTACCATGGCATAAAGAAACGCCATGGAGGTAGGCCGGATGTTAAGGAGTGGAATGATACACAT
>NZ_VWXL01000077.1 GCF_009746625.1 Caproicibacter fermentans | reverse complement strand
TGTGGCCGGTAGCTACCATGACGCGGTTAATGGCGTCAAAAAACAGCTTGTTTAGCCCGTCTTTTTCCAGCAGGTGCCGAAACTTGCAAAGCGTCGTCTCATCAGGAACATTCTCCGTCATGAAATCAATGCCGGTAAACTTACGCATGGCATAGCTGTCATAGATTGCGTCCTCGGTGGCCGGATCGGAGAGATTGAACCAGATCTGCAGCAGATACATCCGCAGCATCCGCTCAATGCCCATGGGCGGACGGCCCCGATACCGACCCACTCTTCCCACGGGATAATCTCGTCCATGGTTTCCAGAAACTCTTCCCGCCGTGTTTTCTTCTTTCTGCAGCTATATTCAATATCCGTAAAAGTTTGTTGCTTTTTCATTTCTCTGCACCGCCTGTGTCTTGATAGTTCTATTTTACCAGAGTTCTCCTCTCTTCGGTAGAGGGGCGGATTAAATCAGAGGTTCCCTAAATGTAAGCAAGGTCGGGCCGCGTTGCGCCACGGTCCCAAAGGAGGCAATCATAATGAAAGCTATTATATACGAAGGCCCCAGAAAAATTTCAGTTCGCGACGTGCCTAAGCCTGTCTCGAAGGATGGCTGGGCATTAATTAAAGTGTCTCATGCAGGCATTTGCGGTACGGATCTTAATATTTGCGCAGGTACTCATCCGAGAGCAAAAGCGCCTTTGATCATGGGCCATGAGTTTTCAGGAACGATGGAAAGTGAAAATATCCCGGGCCTTCCCAAGGGAACCCGCGTTACCGTTTATCCCCTGCTTTCCTGCGGAAACTGCGAACCTTGCCGTACGGGAAATGCACATGTCTGCAATACACTCGGACTTTTGGGCATTGACTGTGACGGAGGAATGGCGGAGTATGTCCAGGCTCCCATTGACAGCATAATTCCTCTGTCCGATGAAGTTTCAGATAAGCTTGGGGCCTTTGTTGAGCCGGTGGCGGTTACAGTTCATACCCTTAGGGAACGCGGTTTTGTGCCGGGAGACAACGCTCTGGTGTTCGGCTGCGGTACGATTGGACTATCCACTGCGCTAACCCTTAGAGTGTTCGGCACATCTTCCATTCTTATGATGGAAACGGACGAAACTCGCGCTCAGGCAGCTCGTGAAATGGGCTTTGAGGTTGTTAGCCCTATTGGTCTTGACGTGGAGCCTTATTGCCAAAAGCGTACTGGAGGAAACGGATTTGACTGGGTATTCGATTGCGCGGGAGTTCAGCCTGTTGCAAATGTCCTTTTAGACGCTGTGAAAGTTCGCGGACATATCATTATTGTGGCAGCTTACAAAAAACCTGCCGAGCTTCCCCTGATCAAAGGAATGTTTAAGGAAACTTCTATCCAGTTCGTTCGAGTTTACCGTAAAAAAGATTTTGAGGTTGCCGCTAAGTTTGTAGCGCAGGAAGCAAATTACGAAAAAATCATCACCCACGTTCTTCCCGCCTCCGAAGCTCAAAAAGGCTTTGATCTGCTGACAACAAAAGGGACCGGAGCAATCAAGGTTATGTTCCATTTCTAATTGAAAAGAAAAACGGAGGAAAACCTGTATCATGAATTCATTTGATTTAAGCGAAAAAAATGCCCTTGTAACCGGGGGAACCAGAGGTCTGGGGCGTGGAATGGCGGAAGGGCTTGCCGAAGCAGGCGCTAAAGTCGTAATATTGGGTTCCAGCTCCACGGTATTGAAAACCGCCGAGGAACTTCGTGCCAAAGGATTGGATGTTTCTGCCGTTCAAGGGGATCTGAGCGACAAAGATGGAATGCCCGCTCTGTTTGAAAAGGCAGTTGCGCTTCTCGCGGGCCGAATCGATATCCTGCTAAACAACGCCGGAATTCAACGACGCAACCGTTGCGAAGATTTTACATCGGAGGATTGGGATGCTGTCATAAACATCAATTTAAACGCCGTATTCCAAATGTGTCAGCTTGCAGGACGCAAGATGCTTGCGCAAGGCAGCGGTAAAATTATTAATCTTGCCTCAATGCTCAGCTTTTTCGGCGGTTTTACCGTACCGGCATATGCGGCCAGCAAGGGCGGTGTCGCGCAGTTGACAAAGGCGCTTTCCAACGAGTGGGCAGGCAGTAATATTCAGGTCAATGCGATTGCCCCCGGCTATATGGACACGGAAATGAATACAAAGCTAATTGAGGACCAATCCAGAAAAAAAGAAATTTTAGGCAGAATTCCGGCGGGCCGCTGGGGAACTCCGGAAGATATGAAAGGAATTGCCGTTTTTCTGGCTTCCTCTGCTTCCGATTATATCAATGGCGCTGTCATTCCAATTGACGGCGGTTACCTTGCAAAATAAAGCTTGAAAGGAGGCTGAAAAATGGATAGAACTGATGGGAAGGATTTTGGCTTCGAAGTTGCTCACATTGGCATTAACCAGGACAACGAAGAGGAAGCAAAGAAAACCGCACAGTTGCTCTGCAATCTGTTCGGATTTGAGAGTCGGAATACCCCGGGTTCCATTTTTGCTAATGAGCAATTTGAAATCATGAAAACGAAATTCCTGGGTCGATATGGGCACATTGCAATCCGTACAACCGATATTAACCGTGCGAAGGAGTATCTGGAATCCAAGGGAATCGCATTCAATGAAGAGTCTGCAAGTCGCAATGAGAAAGGCAATCTGGGCGCTATTTACTTCCAGAATGAGATCGCGGGATTTGCCTTTCATCTGTTGCAGAAAAAATAAACAGGTTCGAATTTTCGAATCGGAAAAGGAGTTACTATGGATATTCGGTATTCTGCCAATCAGCGTGATTTCAAACGCTATACCACCGAGGAGATCCGTCAGGAATTCCTGATAGAAAACCTTTATCGTGAGGATGAAGTGGTTGCTGTTTACTCACATGTGGACAGAATGGTTACATTGGGCTGCATGCCTGTAAACGAAACGGTTTCTATTGACAAAGGCATTGATTGCTGGAAAAATTTTGGAACGCACTATTTTCTTGAACGCCGTGAGATCGGTGTTTTCAACATCGGCGGCCCTGGTGAAATCACTGCGGATGAAACCAGCTACCCTATGGGATTTGAGGATTGCCTCTATGTGACCATGAAAACCCAAAAAGTAACCTTTAAAAGCAACAACCCTCAGAAACCCGCAAAGTTCTATATGGTATCCGCACCGGCTCACAAGCCCTGTAAAACTACTTTTATCTCTATTGCGGATGCAAATAAGCGTCCGGTTGGTTCTTCTGAAACCAGCAATAAACGGGTCATCAACCAGTTTATTCATCCTGATGTCCTTGAGACCTGTCAGCTTTCCATGGGACTTACTTGCTTAAACTCGGGGAGTGTTTGGAATACCATGCCGGCGCATACCCACGAACGCCGCATGGAGGTTTACACTTACTTCAATATTCCGAAAGGCAACGTCGTATTTCACATGATGGGAGAAGGCAAAGAAACAAGGCACATCGTGATGCAGAATGAACAGGCTGTTATCAGCCCTTCCTGGAGCATCCACGCAGGCTGCGGAACGACTAATTATCATTTTATCTGGGCCATGGGTGGAGAAAACAAGGCTTTTGACGACATGGATGAAATCCCGATTCAGGAAATGCGCTGAAGTTGCAATTTAATTGAAAAGAAAGAAGGTATAACCATGGTTGATAACAACAGTTTTCGTTTGGATGGAAAAGTTGCCCTTATCACCGGTGCCTCTTATGGGATTGGCTTCGCCATTGCTTGCGCATATGCCAACATGGGAGCCACAATTGTTTTTAACGATATTAAGCAGGAACTGGTAGAGAAAGGCCTTGATTCCTATCAGAAGCTGGGAATCAAGGCTCATGGTTATGTGTGCGATGTTACAAATGAAGCTCAGGTCCAGGAACTGATAAAGAGAATCACGGAAGAGGTTGGCGTGATTGACATCTTAGTGAATAACGCCGGGATTATTAAACGAATCCCGATGCTTGACATGACTGCCGAAGAGTTCCGACAGGTTGTGGATGTTGATCTGAACGCACCTTTCATTGTTTCCAAAGCGGTAATCCCGGGAATGATCAAAAAAGGTCATGGAAAGATCATTAATATTTGCTCCATGATGAGTGAATTGGGCCGTGAGACGGTTTCCGCATATGCGGCTGCCAAAGGCGGCCTGAAGATGCTGACAAGAAACATCTGCTCGGAATACGGCGAACACAATATCCAGTGCAACGGCATTGGACCCGGTTATATTGCAACGCCGCAGACCGCTCCCCTGCGAAAGCGCCAGACCGACGGCTCCCGCCATCCTTTCGATCAGTTTATCGTTGCCAAAACTCCTGCTGCAAGATGGGGCACAACCGATGACCTGATGGGACCGGCTGTATTTCTTGCCAGCGAAGCTTCCAATTTTGTCAACGGCCATGTGCTTTACGTTGACGGTGGCATACTGGCTTATATTGGAAAACAGCCATAATCTGATTTATTTAAGGAGAATTCTTCCATGAAGAATAGAATCATGCTGGTCGGGGAGCCGATGGGCCTGTTCATCGCTGAAGAAGAGGCCCTTCTTGAAGATGTTCGCCACTACTCCACCTCCGTAGCCGGCGCCGAATTTAATGTAGCCGTAGGATTGGCCCGCCTGGGTCATCCGGTTGGCTACCTGACCAAGCTTGGCAGCGACCCGTTTGGCCGCCAGATCGTTAAAGTAATGAATCGTAATTCCATTAACACTTCCATGGTGATGAAAAGCAAGGATCATGCCACCGGATTTATGCTGAAAAGCAAAACAAGCCATGGCGACCCTGATATTTATTATTTTCGGAAAAATTCCGCTGCTTCAACGATTTGTCCGGAGGACCTGAATGAACTTGACCTTTCAGAATATTGTGCATTGCATATGACCGGCATCCTTCCCGCGCTTTCATCTTCCGCGCGGGAAAGTGCCTTTGAATTAATCCGGAAGGCGAAGAATGAGGGCCTTAAGGTTTTCTTTGACCCAAATTTACGGCCTCAGCTCTGGCCAAGCCGTGAGGTTATGATTCAAACGATTAATGAACTTGCATCAATGGCGGATTATGTCTTGCCGGGCGAAAACGAGGGTGAAATCCTTTGCGGAACCAGAGACCCGAAGAAAATTGCAGAATTTTACTTATCGCGTGGTGCAAAGGCCGTGATTGTAAAGATCGGTCCCAAGGGCGCTTATGCTGCAACTGAAAAGTACAGTTTCTATTCCCCTACGTATCCTGCTGAAAAAATTGTAGATACGGTTGGCGCCGGAGACGGGTTTGCGGCGGGTGTCATCAGTGCGTTGACGGAGGGACTGTCGCTCGAAGAAGCCGTGCGGCGCGCGAACGCGATTGGAACCATTCAGATTATGAATGTCAGCGATAATGAAGGCCTTCCCACTCGCGATGAGTTGAATCGGTTCATGACGAAATATCAGCAGCAAGCTGAATAAGGAGGAATTCTGGATGATTGATATGACGCGGATGTTATATAAAATCGGAATTATTCCGGTCATCAAGATGGATTGTCTTGAGCATGCTGTTCCGTTGGCGAAAGCCCTGAAGAACGGCGGTCTGCCTGCCGCGGAGATCACGTTTCGAAGTGACGCGGCTGCGGATTCTATTCGTGCAATCGCAAAGGAAGTCCCGGAGCTTTTTGTATGCGCCGGAACAGTTTTGACGGTACAAAATGCAGAACTGGCGGTTGACGCCGGTGCCAAGGCAATGATAAGCCCCGGTACCAATCTCAGCGTTGTCCGCTGGTGTATTGAAAACAAAATTCCTGTTTTCCCAGGCTGTGCCACACCTACGGAAGTGGAAGCATGTATGCGTGAAGGGCTTTCGGTGGTTAAATTGTTCCCGGCGGAAGTTGTCGGCGGCATTGCAATGTTGAAGGCCCTTTCAGGTCCTTATTCCGGAATGAAATTCATGCCGACCGGTGGGGTAAAGCCGGGGAATGTAAAAGAATACTTATCGCAGAAAAACGTGCTTGCATGCGGCGGAACATGGATGGTACCGGAAGATCTGCTTACTGACGGAAAATTCGATGAGATCGAAGCTCTTACAAAAGAGGCTGCCAAACTTCGCGATGAAATTCGCTGAAACAAGGCATTGAGTAAAAAGCGAGGCGCATAACCGGAGAAATACCGGTTATGCGCCTCGCTTTAAGAACAAAGGACTTCCCGTGATCAGCCATACATCAATCGGGTAAAAGGAGATTTTCGCCGAATTACTCTCCCATCACTTCCACAAATACCTTACGTGCTTGTGGACCATCATACTCTGCCAGATAGATTTCCTGCGCACCGCCGCATACAATCTTTCCGTCAAGGACCGGGAACAAACAATGATTCCCGGTTAGAGCGCTTTTCAGATGACCCTGGGAATTATTGCTGGTCGCTCCATAAGTTGGTAAGAAGTGGGCGTGAAGATAAGGCTCGTTCAGAGGCACCAGTTTATCCATCAGTTCGCTCAGATCCTGCTCCACACACGGCAATGCTTCGTTTACCATAATTCCCGTGGTAGTATGTGAGGTAATGACGGCCACAAAGCCGTTTTTAATTCCGCTTTTTTCCACAATCCCATGTACCTGCTCGGTAATATTATAAAACTCAGAAACAGCTTTACTCAGATGCCGGATCGTCTTCACCACGACCATAATGGTTACACCCCTTTCCGGTCAAAAAGCGCAGTGCATTTTTGTAGTACAGGTTTTCTCGGGCAAAATCCCGCATGGGCACCTTATCCAGGGCGCGCTTGAGCTTAAAAGCCCGAAACCGTGGCCCGTTGGAAGCAAACATCACCTGTTCCGGGAAACAGCGTTCAAACCACATAGGTCCCATATCTTTTGTGAAAAGTTCCATCATTTGCTCCTCGGGCGAATCCACATAAAGCAGGGATGTGTCCGTATAGACATTCGGATATTTGATCATCAGCATAGCCATTTCACGCACCCATGGCCATGCGAAATGAGCAAGACACACCCGCAGATTCGGATGTTTGATCAAGACTTCCTCAAACGCAATGGGGTGACAGTACTTGGTAGGGGTGTTTGGCTCCCAGCTGAGTCCTGAATGGAAAATAACAGGTTTGTTTTCCTGCTCGCAAAGCTTGTAAATCGGTTCCGCCACGGGGTCGTTCGGATAAAATTTTTGTTTTGCGGGATTCAGCTTCAATCCCTGCAGGCCCTGTTCCTCAAACGCCTTTCGCACGACGTCCACAGCGTCCGGACGATGCGGATCCACGCTGGCAAAGCCGATAAATTTATCCGGATTCATACCGCATAGCGCCTCTACCTGATCGTTGTCCACCACCCAGCATCCGGCAGTGGTGGTCAGGTCAAGCGGCAGCAAGGCGGCCTGCGTTATACCGCAAATATCCCATTCGGCAAAAAGCTCTTCAAAGTCCATGGGGCCCTGCTTCCAGACCCCAAAAGCATTTTTACGATTCTCCAGTTCCGCGTCGTCGTTGCAGATCGGTCCATAAAAGATGGGATGAACGTGCATATCTATCAGCATTGAAACTTTTCCTCCCTTCTGCTTTACCTTTCATGTTCAGTACGGCTCGAACTTGGAAACAACCGCGGAGGAAATCTCCGCCCCTTTTTTCATACACTCCGGAATTTCCCAGCCATTGAGAATTCCATAAGTAAAGCCGGCAATGTAGCTGTCCCCCGCCCCGACGGTATTCACAACCTTTGCGGGTACGATCCCATACTCATACAGGTTGGTTCCATCATAACTGATAGACCCAAGCTCCCCCATGGTTGCCGTTACAATCTTTGGCCCATAGGAATGAATTTGTTTTACCCAATTTTTGATATGTTCGTCTTTTTTTCCGTCGTATGAAAGAAATACATAATCCACATAGGGAAAGATTTTTTCGCACTGAAACTCCGGGTCTTCGCTGAAGACGGAAAAGTCCATTACGATCCGGACTCCGTGAGCCTTCCAGTCAGGAAGGCGGTCAAGCACTTTCCCGAAAAGATCGGTGTGCAGCATGGTATGCCGGCTCACAAACTCGAATTCGTCCTCCGTGATCGCATAATCGGCCATAACTCCTTCAATCTCTTTCAGATGTACCCGGTCCGTACCGTTCTTCAGGTCCATCATCATTTTGCAAGTGTCGCCCTGCTCCATACGAAGATGGCTGATATCTATTTTTTCGGCGGCCAGAGCCTGCTTCATCTTTTCCCCGTAACTGTCGGTTCCTACGACGCTTACTACGCTTACGGGAACTCCCATGCGCGCCAAATGCACGCCCCAGTCTACGCCGTTGCCCGTTGGATAGAATTGATTCAGCTTTTCATAAACGTCCGCGCAGCAGAATCCTACCGCTGCAACTGCTTGATTCATGGTTTCATCTCCCAATGATTCAATCGTAAGTCTTTCCATGTCCCCAACTCCCTGCAAGTCCGCAGGTTTCGGATGCAAATCCGGCGGCAAAGGTCAGGCAGTCTTGTATGACCGCAGGACCGGACCCACCGGCCTTTTGGGCGGCAAGATAGGTCACCAAAAAGGCGGTGATCAGGCTGTCTCCGGCCGCCATGGTATCCACCAGATGCTCCACCGGTTTGATGCCCTGAGTATAGAACTGACTGTCGTCGAGGGCGACGCAGCCTTCGTCCCCACGCGAAGCACATACGAACTTCGGCCCCAAAGCCTTGACTTTTTCCAGCTTTTTATAGGTTTCTTCGAGCGTCATATCTCCGCAGGACATAAAGGCGTAGTCCACCAGCGGGGCGATTTCCTCGAAGTATTCGTCGGTCGAGTCGTCGGAAAAGTCAAAGCTGATCGGAACGCCGCTTGCCTTGATCTTGGGAAGCTCCCGCTCCGTAAAGCAGTAATTCCCGGTATGGACCAGATCGAAACCCTTGACATATTCGAGGGCGAACCGATCGATCACGTAGCGCATGTCTCCCCGGATGCCGCCCGCGTTGGACCCCAGAAAGATTCGGTCTCCGTTAACCGGATTCACCGTAACCCGCGCCGCGCCGTTTTCTCCGAAGACCTGCTGGCAGCGGACCATCTCCACTCCTTCCTGCCGTAAGGAAGCGATGACGTGTTCGGCGGCTTCGTCCGACCCGAAAATGCCCATGTAGGCGCTGCGTTCAGCCCCAAGCTTTTTGGCGAACACGGCAAAGTTTACCGCGTTTCCGCCCGGATACATGATTTTCATATGCTCATATTTGTCCACGACATTGTCTCCAAAGCCAAGGACTCGGACAGGATACTTCGGCATGACAAGACGCCTCCTTCTTTTAAAATCAATCAATAATTTTCAATTCCCATATAACGGCGGATTTCAGGCGAGTGGTTGAATCGTTTGCCGCGCGCGGCCCGAAGCTCCACATTCATCGCGTAAAACAGCGCGGGTTCCAGATAGGCGCGAACACTTGCGTCCACATCCCCCATGCCGTATTCCATTGCATCCAAAACCATTAACCGATCCGTATGGGCTTTTAAGAAGGACAGGGCACGTTCGTCCATTACACGGCTCTGGCTCGACGACATCTGCAGGAAATAGAAAATGCCTTTTTCAGTGCATTCAAAGGGACCGTGAAAATATTCGGCAGAGTGTAAATAGCAGCAATTCTGACGCTGCATTTCCATCAGACTGCAGATGGCAAAGCCGTAGGTCTGGCTGAAGGCGGCTCCGGAACCTAAAATATAGAAGAATTCGTTTTCCTGACACCGGTCTGCAAATTTTTCGCTCAGTTCTGCATTGACCTTATTTTTTGCATTTTCAATGATCCCGTCCATTTTTTTAAGGCCGTCCGTCAAAGCGTCGTATTTTGGAAATCCTTCCTGCGCTTTGATCAGCTCTGCGGCCAGCGTGGGGCAGATCCCGAGCGGAACCTCTGCGGTGGGCACATGATCTCCCCAAGGATACACCCATGTGATGAACCGGGGATCATCCACCTTGGAGCCGGCTTTGTCCGTAAGGGTTACCACGGCGGCACCCTTTTCATACGCGAGAACGGCGGCATCCATGGCTTCCTGCGTATTGCCGGAGTGGCTGCACACAATCACTAGACTGTGTTTTCCAAGCCTTTTGGGCGGGGTCACCGTAAACTCTTTCGCGGTGTACCAGCCGGAGGATGTTTTCGCACTTTCGGCGTTCACCATATAATGGGAAGGATACAGGTCGATCAGGCTCCCTCCGCAAGCTGTCCAATAGATTTCGGTGATTTCTTCGTGTTCAGCCAATACTCTACTGATTACTTCATTCGTTTTCATGCCATGTTATCTCCTTTAGAATCATGATATAAGCGGTAAATACGCTCAGTCTTCCAGATAGCGTTCAAAGTTTTGCATATTTCTTCTGTCTGCGGCCGCGGGGTCCAGAAAATAACGGCTGTCGGTGATTTCCTGCCCAAGATACCCCTGATAGCCGCGCCGGTTCAGGGTTTCAATAAATCTGCCTAAATGGTGATTGCCGTCTCCCCAGACCAGGTGGCCGTAGGGGGTCCCGTCGATAAAATGCATGTGGCGCACGTCATTGCCCAGGGCGTCAAACCACTGCTCCAACGTTTCGTTCGCCACTCCCATGGCGCAGGTGTCCACCATCGCTTTCAGATTGGGATGGCAGACCTGATCCAGCATCTTTTTCGCGCTTTCCAAATCAATAACCAGCTGGCTCTCTTCCGGCATGACCGCCTCCATTACGAGCGTGATTCCCTCCTCTGCGGCCACTTCCGCCAACCGGTGAAGCATGTTGGCGCTGCGCTGCCAAGCCTCCTTTTTGTCTTCATTCCAGTATCCCCAGCCGGAGTTTACCTCCATATAGTCGCATCCTAATTCGTTAGCGAGCCGTATGCCGTTTGCAAAATACTGAAACGACCGTTCCTGGTGGTCCTTCTCTTTTGCTGCAAACTGATAAGGGTAAGTGCAGTTTTCCGGAGTGAGCACATGAACGGAAAGGCCTCTTCGGCTGATCTTGCGTGCGATTTCCTTGGCGTCATAGTACCGCATGTGATCCAGCCATACATGCGGCGCCGCGCACCAGAGCTCTATGCTTTTAAAGCCGCAGCGCTGCTGTGAATCAAGAAAATAATCCAGCGAATAATTTACATAATGAATGTTCATGCCGGCGATTTGCTCGCGGCGAATCTTTGGAGCTGCCATGGTCGTTTCCTCCTTTCAATCTGTAAAATAGGGCTCAAACGCTTTGAAATTGCGAAGATCTGCTTCAGCGGGATCATCGAAATATCGGCCGTCCGTAATTTCCTGGCCCAGCAGTCCTTCATACCCGAATTCATTCAGCACATCCAGGTAACTTTCAAGCGGATACAGACCGTCTCCCCAAACCAGATGCCCATAAGGCCGGCCGTCAATGAAATGGCAGTGAACAATTTCGCCGCCAAGACTTTGAAACCACTGTCGAGGTGTTTCGCCGGCCACACCCATGGCAACGGTATCAAGTCCGGCTTTCACTTGGGGGCTGCTAACATCTTTCAGTATTCTCACGAGTTCCGGCATCGTTGTACACAGGCGGCTCTCTTCAGGGCGTACGGTCTCAACGGCAATCGTAACGTCATAATCGGCCGCGGTTTTAGAAAGAAGAGACAGGCTGCGGACAGCCCGGTCGTAGGAACGGCCGTATTCCTCATCGAAAGGAGCGCCGATGCAGTTTGTAAGAAGCTTCTCGGCTCCCATTTTTGAGGCCGCCTCGATTCCCCGTTTAAAATACTCCATACTCCTGTCGTGGAATCCCCCCTCCGGCGCGCACATGGTGTAATAATACACAGCGCATTCCGGTGTAAAACAGCCGATTTTCATACCGCGCCCTTCCACTTTTCGGCGAATCTCGGCGGGATCCTGATATCCGGCTTCATCCATCAGGTAATGGGGTGCCATGCCCAGCAGTTCAATGGTTTTGTACCCTGCTTTCGCCTGATGGTCCAGCATGTAATCCAGCGGAAAATAAACGTAGTGAATTCCTATTGCCGCGAGTTGTTCTCGTTTTACATGAGCCATAAAGTAGGAACCTCCTTTTTCGGTAAATATTCGGAATCGTTTGATCAAGGGTTTGTGAATCACAGTGCCTCATACACGATGCGGCCGTCCGAAATGGTAAGGTCGACCTTGAAATTACGGATTTCCTCTTCGGAGCGGCGAAATACGTTGCCGCTCAAAACCGCAATATCCGCCAGCTTGCCGGGCTCCAGGGTCCCAAGCCGGTCTTCATTGTAACAGTTATACTGGCCGTTGCGAGTCCATGCGATAAGCATCTCTGCTATTGACAGCATGTTCTGACGGTTGTAGGCGCCTCCGTCGGCAAAGCGGCCGCCGCAGCCGCACCAGATGGACTCCGGCACACTGGGCAGAAGCAGAGGCAGATCGGTACCGCAGGAGACAACCACGCCGCTGTCCCACATTTTGCGCCGGTTCCAATAGTTTACTCCGCGGTCACCGCCTAATTGTCTGTCGATCATGTCCAGCACATCGTTCCGATTGTCCAGTGACTGAATCTGGGCGTATACCTCCGCAATGCCGCCCATGCGTCCGAATTTTTCCAGGTCCGTCGGATTGGAATACTCCAGATCCGTGATCGCATGGCGGTTTTTAAGCCGGCCCCGTTCATCCTTCTGGCAGGTATCAAATAAATTGACCGTGTGGCGGATTGCTCCATCGCCCTGACAATGCAGAGAGTAGCGGAACCCGTTTTCATCGGCAAGATGGGTTTCCTGTTCAATCAGTTCCCATTCCACAGGCACCGTGTTGATGCAGCCCGGATGCGATTTGTATGGTTCGATCAATTCGGCCATGGAGGACGGAACAGAGCGGTCCGTCATTCGGTTGAAACCTGAAAAAGAGACGAAAGGCCCCTGAAAACGCTTTTTCATTGTTTTACCGTATTCAATATTTATACCTTCGCCTACCGGCTGGCTCATCATGGAGACTCTCAGCGTCAAAGCGTCTTCTTTTTCCAGCTGATCCATTACATTCGTAAATCCATAGTAATTATCAAAAGACATTTCCTTGATCGTGGTGACTCCCCGCGCGTTCAGCATTGCCATATATTCCTTGTATTTATCTTTCATGCAGGGAAGCTGCAAGTATTCCCGTATCATCTTCCAAGTCATTTCGGCATAGCACTTTTCGGGACCGAAGCCGTAGCATCGGCGAGCCGCGGCATTTATCCAACAATTCCCCCGGTCGGACGTAAAAACAACGACCGGCTTATCGGGCCAAACCCTGTCGAGCAGGTACGGATCGGTCACTTTAAAATGATCCGGCTTCCAGCCATGGCCGAACAAAGCGCTTTCTTTCGGTGCCTCACGCTCAAATTTTTTTAAGGCTGTCACACCCTCGGCATCCGAATAAACTTCGGAAAAATCGGCGCCAAGACTCAACAGGGCCCAGCCTGAAAAAAAAGTATGAACATCCGTAAACCCCGGACAGACCAGCCGATCTCCCAAATCCAACAACTGACTCGCTTTATTTTTCCAAGGACCGCACTCGCTTTTTGGCCCCACCGCGGCGATACGATTTCCTTCAATCGCAACAAAGCCTTTGATCGGCTTTAGATTGGTAGAAGGAAATACGCAGTCCGACAAAAGGAGCAGACAACCTTGACGCTCTTTCACGGAGATCATCACCTTTCTATTTCTTGATGTCATTATAACATGTTATAACGTTATAATACAATATAAAACTTACTAAATATATCTTATATTTTTTATCAATAATAAATAATGACGGCCTGAAAAGGGCCGTCATTCTCAAAAATAAAAGAGGTAAAATTTGATTTAAAAGTTGAATACAAAACGGCTTCCTACAATATACTGCCGTCCGATCAACAGGGGCTCTTTGTTCTGGTCTAAAAAATACGCATTCATATAGAAGAGAGGATCGCCCGTAATGATATCCAAATAAGTTGCCAGTTCAGTCGAAGCCCGAACAATTTCCAATGTAGTCTGGCTGGTAGACGTCGGCGTTCTGCCGAAGGTGTTTTTCAAATACTTAAACAATGAAGCATCGTTCAACTCATTTGGGTTAAGTGATTTGAACGCGTTATATGGGAAAAAACTGTTTTCAATCATGATGGGCTCACCGTCAGCGGTTCGCACTCGTTGAAGATAGAGAACATTTTCTTCAGAGTCCAAAGAAAAAAAGCGCTTTTCATCTGCTCTCACGGGACAGCGCTGAACAGTAAGCACTTTGGCACCGGGTACCATGCCGCAGGCGCGGCAGGCTTCCGAAAATCCCATGACATCGCCAATCTGTTCAATTTTACGACTCATTTTCCGCGGATTTACAAAGGTACCCTTGCCCTGCTGTTTGACCAGATAGCCTTCCGTGCACAATTCCTCTATCGCTCGGCGCACGGTTATTCTGCTGACGTGATACAGTTCTGAAAGTTCCATCTCGGACAGAATCTTTTCGCCGGGAACATATTCATTATTTAATATTCCAACTTTGATTTCTTCCATTAATTGCTGGTATAAAGGAGTTAAGGAGCCGTCATTCAGATGTGTGCTCATACCAACAACACCTACTTTCTATATGTATAGTTTTACTTATTCTATCGCATTTATAGAAATTGTGCAAGATAAGGAATAATATGCCTAAAATAATTTAATTTTGAGCAGATTTATTAGAAATAAATCATAATAATGTAATAGATGAATATATAACGATATAAAATGTTATATCATGCAGACAGAGATAATTTCTAAGCACGGCCGTTGTAAATTCGGTATATAAACGAAAGGAAGAGTTTTTATGCAGACATGTATTTTATGTAATCAAAAAGCCGTTCGGGAAATTGAACTTTATATCAGAGGAGATAAGCGCTCCTACGCGGTTTGTACGGATTGTATCACAGCGGCTTTGAAAAAAGGACAAATCAGCCTGCTTTTTTCCGCCGCCATGCAGATATGCTGGCTGATGCCTCTTCAAAATGGTTTTCTGTCTCTTTCCGGCCTGTTTGGCACAATGGCCGGTGTATATGGATTCGTGAGACTGATCTTGCTGATGTCTGCACGCGTTTACCTGCGCTTCAGCAAAGAAATGCCGGATTGGATATGGAAGGGAGCAATGGGCAAACTTTATGCACAGGAAGCCGTAGCGAATCAATTAAAGCTTGAACTACAGGAGCAGTGCGTTCAAACGCCGAGGGAGTTTGCACGCAACCCATTCCGTTCTCCTGCAAATTGACGAATTTTCAGAAATAAATTTGTAATGATAGACAAAATATATTTTGAATATTGACAAATCTTTGAGTAGGTTTTAATATAACGTTATAATATGTATACAGACGTTATATTACTGTATGCTCTGAAGACATCATTAGAGGAGGATTTACATGTTGACATTGAGAAAGAAAATTGGACTACCCCATGTTTACACGATTGCATTTATGCTGATCATTTTAGCTGCAATCATGACGTGGGTGATACCCAGCGGACAGTTTGATCACAAAATGGTTTCTACAGCCGCAGGAGAGCGTGAAGTCGCCATCGCCGGCACGTATCATCAAATTGATAAGGTAGACGCTGATGGTAACGACATGCGTCAGAGTTTTGCTGACATACTGATGGCTCCTACCCGCGGAATTCAGGATGCCAGCGACGTAGTGGCATTTGTGCTGCTGATTGGAGGCGCGTTTGCCCTTGTAAACAAGACGAATGCCATCAACGCCGGGATGAGCCGCGTCATTAAAAAAATGAAAGGGAAAGATATTCTCATTATTCCCGTCGCCATGATCTTATTCAGTGTCGGTGGTACTACATTCGGCATGTCGGAAGAAGCATTGCCGTTTTACACGATTTTCATACCTATCATCATGGGGCTTGGATATGACTCTATGACTGCCTTTATGGTGGTTTTTCTCGGTCCGCAAATGGGGTATATCGGTTCAACCGTAAACCCCTTCAACGTGCTAATTTCTCAGGGAATCGCAAACATTTCGGGCAATCCGCAGCTATGGTTCCGTTTTATTCAATAC
This sequence comes from Caproicibacter fermentans, assembly GCF_009746625.1. GTDB lineage: Bacteria > Bacillota > Clostridia > Oscillospirales > Acutalibacteraceae > Caproicibacter > Caproicibacter fermentans. Next base: position 137,866 of record NZ_VWXL01000077.1, on the reverse strand, counting down.
GTGATTTTCACAGCGATAGGTATTATCTGGGTTATGAGATATGCCAGAAAAGTGAAAAAAAACCCCGCATCTTCCATTACTTATCAAGACGATATTATAAAGCGCAAAGATTTTTCCGTCATGGAAAGCGATGCTGCAGAGATTCCCTTCACATTGCGGCAAAAGCTTGTTCTCATTGTATTTGCCTGCGGGATGGGCATTATAGTCTGGGGATTGATCACCAAAGGCTGGTATATGGATGAAATCAGCATGGTGTTTTTGGGGATTGGCTTGCTTTCCGGAATTGTAGGCGGCTTGACCGAAAAAGAGATGGCCGAAGAATTTGTAAAGGGCATGAGCGAGTTTGTTTATGCAGCAGTCATTATCGGTGTTGCCCGCGGAATTCTCGTAGTAGCCGACGGCGGTATGATTGTCGATACCATTCTGAATTCTCTGGCGAATTTGCTGGCCGGCGTTCCTGTGGCGGTGTTTACAACCCTGATGTATTTAGCTCAAGGGCTGTTAAGTCTGCTGGTCCCCTCCTCCTCGGGCCTTTCCGCTTTGACGATTCCCGTTATGGCGCCTCTTACCGATTTAATGGGCGTTAATCCGGAAGCGGCCGTAACCGCTTTGTGCATTTCGAATCAGACGATCAATACCATTTCTCCCACCGCCGGAATGACGGTCGCCGGCCTTGCGGTCGCCAGGATCAGTTTCCCGCAATGGTGGAAAACCTGCTGGAAATTTATGATAGTCGTGATTCTGCTCGGCATCGGTTTCACCGCGATTTCCGGAATGCTGCCAATGGCATAACCGTTTCTCATTGGTTTCCGAAAACCTTATGCTCCGCCATGGTTGCAAGCCGTTGACTGTGCTCTTAACCAGAAAGTAGACCAGGCGCTGACATAACGCGGTTATGCCTTTCCATCTTCAGTTTGGCCTTAGTCAGCGGTAAACAGCCAGTACGGAATATTTTGATTTAGGCAGCCAGAAATCTGGCTGCCTAATGAATTATAGCGGGCTATTCAATATCCGGGTATCCGGGCGGGCCATTGTGATTCAAACAGGGCACAGCATTCCCTGAAAGAACTCTTCTTTATTCAGCAATGAAACAAGCTGAAGAATTTTATACTAGCTTACCGTGAGAGCGGTCGGCTTATTCCCACTCAATCGTTGCCGGTGGCTTTGAAGTAATATCATAAACAATTCTGTTCACGTTTTTAACTTCATTAATGATGCGGCTGGAGGCCTGTTCAAGCACATCATAGGGAATTCTGGCCCAGTCCGCAGTCATAAAATCTGAAGTGGTAACGCCTCTGAGCGCAATCGTATTGTCATAGGTGCGCCCGTCTCCCATGACGCCGACACTTTTGATTCCGGTTAGCACCGCAAAGTACTGATTGATTTTCCGGTCAAGCCCTGCCTTTGCAATTTCATCGCGAAAAACGGCATCCGCGTCTTTCAGAATAGAAAGTTTGTCTGCGGTCACTTCGCCCATGATCCGGATGGCAAGCCCGGGGCCCGGGAACGGCTGGCGCCACACGAGCGTATCAGGCAGTCCCAGTTCGGCGCCGACCCTTCTTACCTCGTCTTTAAAAAGATAACGCAGCGGCTCCACAAGGCCCGTGAAGCCAATATCTTTCGGAAGACCGCCGACATTGTGGTGGCTTTTGATGACCGCCGAGTTCCCGGTTCCGCTTTCGACAACGTCAGGATAGATTGTTCCCTGGCAAAGGAAATCGACCTGACCGATTTTTTTGGCCTCTTCTTCAAATACCCGAATGAATTCCTCCCCAATGATTTTACGCTTTTGCTCCGGCTCCGTAACACCGGAAAGACGAGCTAAAAAGCGGGCCTGCGCATCGACACGAACCAGATTCATATCAAACTGGCTGCGGAATACTCGCTCAACTTCTTCTGCTTCCCCTTTGCGCAAAAGGCCATGGTCGACGAAAATACAGGTAAGCTGTTTGCCAACCGCACGATGCACCAGTGCGGCAGCCACGGAGGAATCTACGCCGCCGGAAAGTGCGCAAATCACCCTTTTCTCCCCGATTGTTTTCTTCATCTGTTCCACCGAAGTCTGGATAAAAGAATCCATTTTCCAATCGCCGGTGCATCTACAGATTTCATAAAGAAAGTTATGGAGAATTTCCTGACCGTGAAGCGTATGTTCTACTTCAGGATGGAATTGTGTGGCGTAGAGCTTTTTCTCCGTATTCTGCATAGAGACAACCGGGCAGGTAGAACTGACCGCCGTAATCTGGAAGCCGGCCGGCGGAGTTTTAATATATACGGTGTGGCTCATCCAGCATACCGAGCGCCGGTCGATTCCCTGAAAAAGAGGAGATTCCGCAGTGATTTGAAATTCTGTTTTGCCGTATTCCCGGATAGCTGCGCTGTCAACTTCCCCTCCGAGTGAAAACGCCATCAGTTGAGCGCCGTAGCAAATGCCGAGAATCGGAATTTCAAGGTCAAAAATCTTTTTATCACATTTGGGCGCTTGGTCATCATAAACAGTATCCGGTCCGCCGGAAAATATAATTCCATGATAGCCGGAAGAAGCGATTTCATCCGCGGAAGTCTGATAGGACTTAATCTCACAGTATACATTCAGATCGCGTATCCTGCGCGCGATCAACTGACTGTACTGCCCACCGAAATCCAGAATTAGGACTGCCTCGTTTTGTTTCATACGGTTTTTCTCCTTATATAACGGTGACTGATTTGGACAAATTACGCGGTCTGCCAATCCCGCAGACCTTTTAGGAAGCAACAGCATAAACTAATAACTGCAGTGGAAGGAACACAAGACGGCGGCAAGATTTCAGGATACCTCGCGTTCTGGATAAAACAACCGATAGATCCGAAGATACCGCACATTGAGTTTCCCCTCTTTCAGACGCTGAAATCAGGTAAATCCAAAACGCCGGCAGGCACGCTGCTTTACAGCAGGAAGCCAAACCGACCGTTTCAGATTTCTGTTTGGGTTGTACTTTGGAACTTTACCGATAAAGGATATCCTCTCTGGAAGGACCGTTTGAGACCATGTGAATCGGAACCCCGATTTCCTTTTCCGCAAATTCAACATAGTTGCGTGCGCTTTCGGGAAGATCCTCGTACTTTTTAATTCCGCGGATATCGCATTTCCAGCCGGGAAGTTTTTTCAAAACCGGTTTGCAGCGTTTCAACTCCGCTGTTGTGGGAAAACAATCTATTGTTTTTCCGTCAAGTTCATAAGCGACGCAAACAGGAATTTCATCCAGATATCCCAATGCGTCCAAAACGGTGAACGCGACGGAAGTGGCACCTTGTACGCGGCATCCGTAGCGGGATGCGACCAGATCCAGCCAACCCATTCTGCGGGGGCGCCCTGTGGTCGCACCGAATTCTCCGCCGTCTCCCCCTCTGCGGCGCAGCTCGTCGGCTTCGTCGCCGAATATCTCACTGACGAATTCTCCCGCGCCAACCGCGCTGGAATACGCCTTGACGACCGTGACAATATTTTTAATCTCGTAGGGAGGAAGCCCCGCGCCGACCGCGCCGTAGGCGGCAAGCGTATGAGAGGATGTAACCATCGGGTAAATTCCAAAATCCGGGTCCTTCAATGCCCCCAGCTGACCTTCCAGAAGAATATTCTTCCCCTCTCTGACCGCGTTGTAAAGAAAATCAAAAGTATCGGCCACATAGGGGGCCAGCATCTCTTTATATTTCAGAAGCTGCTGCAGAATCGCGTCCACAGTTAGTTTGGGCTGATGATATAAATATTCGTAATAGATGTTTTTCAAGGTCGCAATCCGCTCTGCTTTTTCTTCCAAATACGCCCGATCGCCGAACAGCTCACTGATCTGAAAGCCGATTTTAGCGAATTTGTCGGAATAGAACGGTGCGATTCCGGATCTTGTGGAACCAAATGAACGGGAGGAGAGCCTCGCCTCCTCAAAAGAATCCAACTGAATGTGATAAGGCATGACAAGCTGCGCACGGTTTGAAACCATAATTTTTGGTTTGGGTACCCCGCGTTCCTCTAAGGATTGCAGTTCGGCAATAAACTTCTCTGCGCTCAGAGCTACGCCGTTCCCGATGATGTTTGTCGTATGGTTATAGAAAACGCCGGACGGAAGCTGATGGAGGGCAAATTTGCCATAGTGGTTAATAATGGTGTGGCCGGCATTGCTGCCTCCCTGAAAACGGATCACAATATCGGATTTGGCGGCTTCCACATCCGTAATTTTTCCTTTTCCCTCGTCGCCCCAGTTGGCACCAACAATAGCTGTAATCATTTTAAATCACTCCGCCGCGCCGCTACGGAAAGTACATACTGCCCTGCGGCAGGATTTAGGCAGCATTGCAACAACCTATTAATCATATCATAAAATGATGGGAAAAACAATTTAAACGTTAATATCCGGCTTCGTTTCTTTCACCTGAAGATATTGTTCCAGAATCGGCTGTACAATATCACAGATAAAGTCTTCCGTCTGTTCGGGAGCTCTGCCGACAAAACGCTCCGGACTGACGACTCGGTCCAGTTCCTCTCTGGTAACGCCGAAAGCCGGGTCGTTTGCGATCCGGTCCAGCAGATCGTTTTCTCCGCCCTCTTCTTTTATAAGCCGTGAAGCGGCCATGGAATGCACACGGATTCTTTCGTGAAGCTGCTGACGGTCCGCTCCGCGTTTCACCGCGTCCATCATAATATTCTCCGTGGCCATAAACGGAAGTTCTCTGCTCAAATGCTGGAGAATCACCTTGGGATAAACAACCAGACCGTCCGCAACATTCTCATAGAGGTTCAGAATTCCGTCAACCGCCAGAAATGCCTCAGGAACACTGATCCTTTTGTTCGCGGAATCGTCCAGCGTGCGTTCAAACCACTGCGTCGCTTCGGTAATGCAGGGATTCAGGCTGTCGACAATCACATAGCGGGCCAGCGACGCGATTCTTTCGCTTCGCATCGGATTGCGCTTATAGGCCATGGCGGAGGAACCAATCTGATTTTTCTCAAACGGTTCTTCAACTTCCTTCAGGTGCTGCAACAGACGAATGTCGTTGGAAAACTTCGCGGCACTCTGAGCAATTCCGCTTAGCACGGAAAGGGTGCGGCTGTCAAGTTTTCTGGTGTAGGTCTGTCCGGAAACGGCAAAACACGACGGATAACCCATTTTTTCGGCAATCAGGTCATCGAGGCGTTTTACTTTTTCATGGTCGCCGTCGAACAGCTCCAGAAAGCTGGCCTGTGTTCCGGTCGTTCCTTTGGAACCAAGCAGTTTTGCCTGCGAAAGCAGATATTCCACATCGTCCAGGTCCATGAGCAGATCCTGAATCCAGAGGGTCGCGCGTTTCCCGACCGTTGTGGGCTGGGCCGGCTGAAAATGGGTAAACGCCAGAGTCGGCAGATCTTTATATTCCATAGCGAATTTGGATAGAATACGGACCGTGCCGACCAACTTGTCCCTGATTAAACGGAGCGCCTCCGTCATGACGATAAGATCCGTGTTATCGCCTACATAGCAGGAAGTGGCGCCCAGATGGATAATCGGTTTTGCTTTCGGGCACTGTTCCCCGTAAGCATAGACGTGGGACATAACGTCGTGACGAACGATTTTTTCACGTTCCCGTGCCACTTCGTAATTAATATCGTCCTGATGGGCGATCATTTCGTCGATTTGTTCCTGAGTAATATTCAGACCGAGTTCACGTTCCGCCTGAGCAAGGGCGATCCAGAGCTTTCGCCATGTGCGGAATTTTTTATCCGGAGAAAACAGATAGCTCATTTCGCTGCTTGCATACCGGGCAGACAGCGGCGTTTCATAGGTGTTTTTCAATCTTTGGGCCTCCATGCGGATTACAGCCGTTTGATCGGCGTGCAGTAATCATAATTTTTCTGGGCAACCAGGTAATTCGGGATTTCAGCCGGATATTTTCCGGAAAAGCAGGCGTCGCAGATACCGCTGCAGCCGATCCCTGAGACATCCAGCATTTTTGGCAAATTTTCAAGCTTCAGAAAATCGATTGAGTCGGCAAAACTCATTTTGCCGATTTCTTCAATGCTGTGCTGACAGGCAATTAAATCATCTTTTGAAGGAATATCGGTTCCATAGTAGCAGGGCCATAAAAACGGAGGAGAACTGATTCTGAGATGGACCTCCTTCGCCCCGGCTTCTTTCAGCATGGATACGATTCGCGCGCTTGTCGTGCCGCGTACAATCGAATCATCAAGCATGACGACGCGCTTTCCCTTTACTGCGGTATGAAGAGAATTCAGCTTGATTCTCACGCTGGTTTCGCGTTCCGATTGACTTGGTTTGATAAAAGTACGCCCGATATAACTGTTTTTCACAATTCCCTTCTGATAGGGAATTCCTGATTCTTCGCTGTAACCGATTGCGGCGTCGATTCCGGACTCCGGGACGCCGATGACAATATCCGCGTCAACCGGATTTTGACGGGCCAACAGTCGCCCTGCCTTTTTCCGCGCTTCATAAACGCTGATGCCGTCTATGACGCTGTCCGTTCTTGCAAAATAAATATATTCAAAAACGCAGAGCGATTTCTTTTCCGTTACTTCATCGCGGATGGAACGCAGGCCGTTTTCATCCGCTACAACAATCTCGCCGGGCAGCACGTCACGGACAAATTCCGCACCGCAGGCGTCAAGCGCGCAGGTCTCGGACGCAAAGACATAGGAGTTGTTGATTTTGCCGATGCAAAGCGGCCGGAACCCGTGAACATCCCGCACGCCAATCAGCTTCTGCGGACTCATCATCACCATGGAATAGGAGCCGTGTACCTTTTTTACGGCGCGATGAACAGCTTCCTCAATGGAAGGAGCCTCGACCCGTTCGCGTGCGATCATGTAAGCGAATACTTCCGTATCGATGGTAGTCTGAAAGATACTGCCCTGTTTTGCGAGCAGCTGGTGCAGCTCGAATGCGTTCGTCAAATTCCCGTTGTGTGCAATCGCAAGGGTTCCCTTGATATAACGCATCACAAGCGGCTGAGCGTTTTCCCTTACGCTTGCGCCCGCGGTGGAATACCGGACGTGTCCCACGGACATCTGCCCCCTGAGCCTGTCCAGAATTTCGTGGCTAAACACTTCCGTGACCAGCCCCATATCCTTATAATAAGAAATAACACCCTTGTCGTTCACCGCGATGCCGCAGCTTTCCTGCCCCCTGTGCTGCAGAGCGAGAAGCCCGTTATATGCAGCATAGGATGGGTCCAGCGTGCCGTCGGAATAAACGCCGAACACACCGCACTCCTCATGCGGATGTCCGTAATCAGGTTCCGAAACGGAACAATTCAAAAGATCACCATCCATTCTTTTATAAACCGATTCTTCCCATGACCTCTTGGTATGCTTCTTCTACTCCGCCCATGTCGCGGCGAAAACGGTCTTTATCCAGCTTTTCATGCGTGTTTACGTCCCAGAAGCGGCAGGTGTCCGGAGAGATCTCATCGGCCAGCAGAATTTCTCCGTGATAGCGTCCAAATTCAAGTTTGAAATCAATCAGCTCAATATTAACAGAGCGGAAAAATTCGCAGAGAATCTCATTGACTTTCAGCGCCATGGAAGAAATTTTATCAATCTCCTCCTTTGTCGCGTACCCTACGGCCAGAGCATGGCTTTCGTTAATCATAGGATCGTCGAGTTCGTCACATTTGTAGCTGAATTCCAGGACGGGGCAAAGAAGCTCGGTCCCTTCTTTTAAGCCAAGGCGTTTTGCCATGCTTCCGGCAGCCTTGTTGCGAACAATCACTTCCAGAGGAACAATCTCCACTTTTTTGACCAGCGTTTCGCGATCGCTGAGCTGTTCCACGAGATGTGTCGGAATTCCCTTTGACTCCAGAAGTTTGAATAGGTAGTTTGACATTTTATTGTTTACAACGCCCTTGCCGATAATGGTTCCCTTTTTCTGACCATTGAACGCGGTCGCATCATCCTTGTAATCGACAATGCAAAGATCCGCATCGTCGGTTGCGAAAACCTTTTTGGCTTTTCCTTCGTAGAGCTGTTCCATTTTTTTCATTTTTATTCTCCTCCAGACGTTATATGAAATTTAAAAAAGTTGAAACTTTTGTGATATCGATGACCGAAAGATTCATACTGTCCGCATGAAGAGCACAGTTTAAAAACGCATTGGCCGTATCAAGGGAGGTCAAGCACGGGATACCGGCTTCCACGGCGTTCCGGCGGATAATATATCCGTCGCGTTTATGCTCATCCACTTTTGACGGAGTGTTGATGACCAGGTCGATTTCCCCGGAAATGATATGGTCCAGAATGTCCGGCTTTCCCGCTCCGATTTTCTTGGTTCGAATCGTGGGGATTCCATGGTCGTTCAAAAAGTCGGACGTTCCCTTTGTAGAGTATATTTTCCAGCCAAGATCGTACAGCCCGCTGGCGATTGGAAGCATTTCTTCCTTGTCGCCGTCCTTGACGGTGAGGATGACATGTCCCTTTTGAATCATATGCACTCCGGCACCGTAGAAAGCCTTAATCAGCGCTTCATCATAGGTGCGCGCAATCCCGAGCACTTCACCGGTCGACTTCATTTCTGGTCCGAGGTTTACATCCTGCCCATACAGCTTTTCAAAGGAGAACACCGGCATTTTAATGGCCACCAGATCCCGTTCGTGCTGAAGTCCGTAATGATACCCCATATCGGGAAGCTTTTTTCCAAAGAAAGTTCCGACTGCCAGCGGTACGATCGGTATTCCGGTAACCTTGCTGATATAAGGAACCGTCCGGGAGGAACGGGGATTGGCCTCGATCACATAAACCTCATGATCCTTCACAATATACTGAACATTCAAAAGACCGATCACGTTCAGCGACTTTGCCAGGCGGCGGGTATATTCCACAATTTTATTCTGCATCTCTTTTTCAACGCCAATGGCTGGATAAACCGAGATGCTGTCGCCGGAATGGATACCGGCGCGTTCAATATGCTGCATGATGCCTGGAATGACGGAATCGGTGCCGTCGCAAACAGCGTCAACCTCAACTTCAATTCCCATAATGTATTTGTCGACCAGAATCGGATGCTCCTGCGCCACACGGTTAATGATGCCGATCTGCTGAATCACATCCTCGTCGGAGTAAGCAATCTGCATTCCCTGTCCGCCCAGAACATAAGAGGGCCGAACCAATACCGGGTAACCCAGTTCCCGCGCGGCTGCGATCGCTTCGTCACAGGTGAATACCGTTCGGCCTTCCGCGCGCGGAATGCCGCACCGATTCAAAATGGCGTCGAACCGTTCGCGGTCTTCCGCGGCGTCGATGCTGTCATAATTGGTTCCAAGCAGAGGAACGCCCATATTTTCAATCGTCTGCGCCAGTTTAATCGCGGTCTGGCCTCCGAATTGAACGACCGCGCCGTCCGGCTTTTCCAGCATGACGATATGAAGAACGTCTTCCTCCGTCAGCGGTTCAAAATAAAGTTTGTCGGCAACATCAAAGTCCGTGCTGACGGTTTCCGGATTGTTGTTTACGATAATCGTCTCATAGCCCAGTTCCTTCAGTGCCCAAACGCTGTGTACGGAGCAGAAATCGAATTCGATCCCCTGCCCGATTCGAATCGGACCGGACCCGATTACCAGTATCTTTTTCCGTTCCTTCTGCGGAACGGATTCGTTCCCGGTTCCATAGCTGGAATAATAATAGGGCGTTTCCGCGTCAAACTCCGCGGCGCAGGTATCGACCATTTTATAAACCGGGCGGATCTTCCATTCTTTTTCAAACGAGCGAATTTCTTCAACGCTTTTGCCGCACAGTTCGGAAATGGTTTTATCCATAAACTCGTATTTTTTGGCTTTTAGAAGCAGGCTGTAATCCAGTTCCCTCTGAGCGAGTTCTTTTTCTACCTGAATGATGTTATAAAATTTCTGTAAAAACCAACGGTCAATTTTTGTAATTTCAAAGATATGGTCAAAGGAAACACCGCGCCGCAGCGCTTCCGCGACCGCCCACATACGGCGATCATCGATGACGTGCAGCCTCTTTTCCAGCTCCGGGTCAGAGAGCGCGGCGAAGGAAGAATCTATCAGGCTGTAAACATTTTGTTCCAAGCAGCGGATTGCTTTCATCAGCGCGGCTTCAAAGTCCGGCGCAATGCCCATAACCTCTCCGGTGGCTTTCATCTGTGTCCCAAGAATCCTCTTGGCAAAAACGAACTTGTCAAAAGGCCAGCGTGGAATTTTTACAACACAGTAATCCAGTGTCGGTTCAAAACAGGCAAATGTTTTTTTCGTAATCGCGTTCGGAATTTCATCCAACGTATAGCCGAGCGCGATTTTTGAAGCCACCTTCGCGATGGGATAGCCGGTCGCCTTGGATGCCAGAGCGGAAGAGCGGCTGACGCGGGGGTTTACCTCAATGACCACATATTCAAAGCTGTCCGGATTTAGTGCGAACTGGACGTTGCAGCCGCCTTCCACTTTCAGCTCCCGGATAATGGAGAGCGCTGCGCTGCGCAGCATCTGAAGTTCCTTATCCGCAAGCGTCTGGCAGGGTGCGACAACGATGGAATCACCGGTATGCACGCCGACCGGGTCGACGTTTTCCATGTTGCAGACCGTGATGCAGTTGTCGTTTTTATCCCGCATTACTTCATATTCGATTTCTTTCCAGCCTGCGATGCAGCGTTCAATCAGAACCTGATGGACGCGGCTTCTGTGCAGACCGACCGTAGCGATATTGATCAGCTCTTCCTCGTTCGCCGCAATGCCGCCGCCGGTTCCTCCCAGAGTGTATGCGGGGCGCACGACAACCGGGTACCCGATCTTCTGAGCGGCATTCAGGCATTCTTCCATATTTTCCGCGATAGAGCTTTCCGCCATCGGCTGGCGGATGCGTTCCATGGCCTCTTTAAACAATTCGCGGTCTTCCGCCATACGAATCGTATTGGCATCCGTTCCGATCATTTCCACGTGATTCTGTTTCAGAAAACCGGATTCTTCCAGCTCAACCGCCAGATTCAGCGCATTTTGTCCGCCCAGAGTCGGAAGAATGCTGTCGGGATTCTCTTTCAGAATCACTTTCTTGATGGTTTCAATCGTCAGCGGTTCAATATAAACCTTGTCCGCGATCTGCCTGTCCGTCATAATCGTCGCGGGGTTCGAATTAATCAGGACAACTTCTATTCCCTCTTCACGAAGCGCGCGGCAGGCCTGCGTGCCTGCATAGTCAAATTCCGCGGCCTGACCGATAATGATTGGCCCGGAACCGATAATCACGACTTTTTTAATATCTTGTCTCTTGCTCAAAGACGGCTCCCTCCCATCAGGGTGATAAACTTATCGAAAAGAAAACCGGTGTCGAGAGGACCCGGCGAGGCCTCCGGATGAAACTGCACGGAAAATACTTTACCGCTTTTATAAGTTAATCCCTCAATGCTGCCATCGTTCATACTGATAAAACGAATGTCCGCAACTGAAGGATCAATTGTTTCGCCATTCACCACATAGCCGTGGTTCTGGGAAGTGATAAAGACCCTGTTCTCCGAAAGATCCTTGACAGGGTGATTAATTCCTCTATGGCCGTATTTTAATTTATAAGTATCGAATCCCATGGCAAGCGCCATCAGCTGATGTCCGAGACAGATCGCGAAAGTGGGAATCCCGTATGAGTATACTTTTTTGAGTTCGGAAATAGATTTTTTGCAGTCCTTCGGATCTCCCGGACCGTTCGTCAGCATAATTCCATCCGGCTTAAATTCCATCATCTCTTCAAAAGAAGTATCGTATGAAAAACGCTTTACCGTACATCCGCGTTTTACAAGGGAACGAATAATGTTATTCTTCACTCCATAATCGGGCAACGCAACACGAATCGGCCCGTCGCCGTAAACAGAGCTTTCTTGACAGCTGACAATCGGAACGGTCGGGTTCAGGGTAAAGGACCGGATTTTATTTTTCATCGTGTCCGCGTCAATATGATCCCCGTAAGCAATCATCCCTCGCATTGTTCCGCTTTCACGCAGCACCTTTGTCAGAGTTCTTGTGTCAACGTCCTGCAAGCCGGGAATATGGTTGTTCTTTAGAAATGTATTCAGGTCAACGTCACAGCGAAAGTTGCTCGGTACTTCGGAAAGAGTGTGAACAATATACGCGGAGACCCACGGCCTAACGGATTCCATGTCGTCGTAGCAGACCCCGTAATTTCCAATCAGGGGATATGCCATCACAACGCCCTGCCCGGCATAGGACGGATCTGTCAGGAGTTCTGGATAACCGCACATTGCACTGTTGAAAACGACTTCACAGAGGGTGTCGTGTTCGTCGCCAAAACCCAATCCCTCAAAAGTCATGCCGTTTTCAAGCATCAGCAGTGCTTTCATTCTATCACCAACCATTTCTTAATATCTGTTTTCAATGTCCTAATTAAGCGGCGGAAAAGGACTTAATAATTCGCTCAACGGCTTCCTTCGTGTTTTCCGTCGTGTTAAAGCTGGTCAGACGGAAATATCCCTCGCCTGCCTGTCCAAAGCCGGAGCCGGGTGTTCCTACAACATTTGCTTTTTCCAGAAGAAGATCGAAGAACTCCCAGGAAGAAAGGCGTTCCGGTGTTTTCAGCCAGATATAAGGCGAATTAACTCCGCCGTATACTTCAAATCCAGCATGAGCCAGACCGTTCAGGATGATTTTTGCGTTATTTTGATAGTAGGCGATATTTTCACGGACTTCGCGCTTTCCCTTTTCGGAATAGACCGCTTCCGCTCCGCGCTGTACTATATAGGAAACACCGTTCATTTTCGTTGATTGACGGCGTCCCCAGAGCCGATTTAAAGAAATTCCGTTAAAGGTGAGCTCTTTCGGTATCACCGTGAACGCGCAGCGAACCCCGGTAAATCCGGCCGTTTTGGAAAAGCTGCGGAATTCGATCGCACATTTTTTGGCGCCTTCGATTTCATAAATACTGTGGGGCATTTCCGGGTCCGTGATGAATGCTTCGTAAGCGGCGTCATACAGGATGACGGAATGACGCTCCAAAGCATAATCGACCCATTTTTTTAGCTCATCCTTGTGAATTCCCATTCCGGTTGGGTTATTTGGAAAACAAAGGTAAATCATATCAGCGTTCTCTTCCGGCAGCTCCGGCAGAAATCCGTTTTCTTTTTTACAAGGCATATAAATGATTTTGCTCCAACCGGCATAGGCCGAATAATCCCCCGCTCGTCCCGCCATGACATTCGTATCAACATAAACGGGATAAACCGGATCACAGACCGCTACGGTATTCTCACGGTCGAAGATATCGCCGATATTTCCCGTATCAGATTTTGCACCGTCACTGACAAAAATTTCGTCGGGGTCTATCTCGATCCCTTTGCCTTGGTAATCATTCTTGCAGATTGCATCTCTTAAGAATAAATATCCAGCCTCGGGGCCATATCCGCGAAAGGTGGCCGAGCTCCCCATTTCCTCCGCGGCGTCTTTCATTGCCTGGATCACGGATTTCGGCAAAGGCCTGGTCACGTCGCCGATCCCTAAACGAAGAACTTCCTTTTCAGGATGCTGCTGCGAAAAAAGTTGCACTTTTTTCGCAATATCCACAAAGAGGTAGCTTGCGGGCAGCTTCACAAAATTCTCATTAATTTTTAGCAAAATCAGCCATTCCTTTCACAAGCGATTCAGAATATACATTCCGAATGAATATGATATCATATTTCTACCGTTCCGTCAAAGACAAATTTCGCTGGTCCCTTCATGAAAATTTCATCGGAATTGCCGTCCCAGCGGATGGATAAATCCCCGCCCTTCAAATGAATTTTTATCTGGCGCTCAGCAAACTGATTCCATGCGGCGGCACATGCGGCCGCGCAGGCGCCGGTTCCGCAGGCGAGGGTTTCGCCGGAACCGCGTTCCCAGACCCGCATTTTCAATTCATTCTTTCCCAAAACCTGTACAAACTCCGTATTGACCCGGTCGGGAAACATTGGGTAATGCTCGAATAAAGGCCCGATTTTTTCTAATTTTATGGAATCAACATCGTCGACAAAAACAATACAGTGGGGATTTCCCATAGAAACGCATGTGATCCGGTACTCTTTTCCGTCAACGATAACAGGTTCGTTCAAAACACGGTCTTTTGAAAAAAGCACGGGAACTTCGGAAGCTTTCCGGACCGGTTTTCCCATGTTGACCTCAACCGCTGACACCTGACCGCCGTCGAGATCCAAATGTAATGTCTTAACGCCGCTAAGCGTCTCCACTGTGAGTATATCCTTTTTTGCAATGCCGCGTTCATAAACATATTTTCCGACACAGCGAATGCCGTTTCCGCACATTTTCCCACGGGAACCGTCGGCGTTGTACATATCCATCTTGCAGTCGGCAGCCAAAGACGGCTGAATTAAAATAATGCCGTCGGAACCAACGCCGAAATGGCGGTCGCTCAATTTGACGGCAATTTCAGAAGGGTTCCCAATTTTCTCTTGAAAACAGTTTATATAGATATAATCGTTGCCGATCCCCTGCATCTTTGTAAAATTCATCTGCAGTCCTCCTTATGAATTTAAAATAATCAAGGCTGTCTCGACCATCTTTTTTCCGGTATCCATACTTTTCTTCTGCATAAAACGATGCGCCTGCGGTTCGGTAAAATTATTACGTTCGATCAATAGATCCTTTGCGTTTTTAATGAGTTGCTTTTCGTCTAAATTTCCCGCCGCCAGTTTCTTTTTGATATTGAGAGAAGTATAGTCCGACAGATTTAAAAACATATTTACAGTGGAAATCAGATTCATCCTGTTGATTGGAAGCATCAAAGTAGCTTGTTCCAAGGATTCACTCATAGAAGCGAGCTGTGAACTGACCAGAAAAAGAAAATCATACGAGGCACCCGCCACGCGAGGAAGATTTACGGCAGGCATATCCCTCAGTTTTACACTGCATACCACAACGCCGCCATGATAATGCTTACTGGTAAATTCCATCACCTGAGCACCGGTTGTACAGACGCCGCCCACATATAAGCCGCTTGATCGAAGGACAGACGCTATTTTTTTCGCATAATCCGGATTCGAATTCGCTACGACAATGCTGCTCATAGTTAACAACTCCGTAGGGGTAGGATGTGGTGCTTGAATCTAGAGCCGGTTTAAGTAACGGCGCAGTTCCCATTCTGTTACCGAAGTAGAATATTGCCGCCATTCTTCTTCTTTTGCTTCCACATATTTATGAAACACAAGATCGCCAAGAACCTCTTTCACAAAAGGATCGCTTTTCATAAACTGAACCGCTTCTCCAAGATCCGCCGGCAAAACATCCGTGTTTTTCTGAATTTTCTCAAAAGATTCCCCCGAAGCGATGGAAGGAGGCGGAAGCAGATCGCGGTTTATTCCATCCATACCGGCGGAAAGAAGCAATGCAAAAGACAGATATGGATTGCATGTTGGGTCGGGATTTCTCAAATCGATCCGGGTACTCTTTCCCCGTGAAGCGGGAAGCCGAATCAAGGTGCCCCTGCGATTTGCGGACCAGCCGACTAAACTGGGGGCTTCCTCCCCGCCCGGAATTATTCTTTTGTAAGAATTAACCAATGGGTTTGTAACCGCGCAGATGCTTTTTATATGCAGCAGAAGGCCGGCGATAAAATTCAAGGCGATATGACTGAGTCCGTTCTGTGAGGACTCGTCATAAAAGGCATTTTGACCGTCCCGAAACAGCGAAAGATTAATATGCATTCCGGAACCCGCGCGTCCGTAAACAGGTTTGGGCATAAAAGTGGCGTAAAGTCCATTTTCATTTGCACAGGATTTAACCACCATTTTAAATGTGACAAAGCGGTCCGCAGCAGTCAGCGCCTCCGCATATTTGAAGTCGATCTCGTGCTGCCCGAACGCGGCCTCGTGATGAGACGCTTCAATTTCATATCCCATTTGCTCAAGGTTCAGGCAGATATCGCGCCTTGCGTTTTCACCCTGATCCAAAGGGCCAAGATCGAAATATCCGGCGGTATCATTTGTTTCGGTTGTCGGGTGACCTAATTCGTCCGTCTGGAACAGATAGAATTCACACTCCGTTCCGACAAAAAAAGTAAAACCCTGATCGGCGGCCTTTTTCAACGCGCGTTTCAGCACGTGCCTGGGATCCCCCGCATATGGAGTCCCGTCAGGCAGGGCAATTTCACAAATCAGCCGTGCGGCTTGACCGCTTTGCGTGTTCCATGGGTAAATCAGAAAAGTGTCCGGGTCGGGATGCAAATACATGTCCGATTCCTGAATTCGAACAAAACCCTCCATGGAAGAACCGTCGAACATGCATTTATTATTGAAAGCCTTTTCGATCTGATCGGCGGAAATGGTCACATTTTTAAAAGATCCTGGAATATCGGTAAACTGAAGGCTTAAAAAGTCGGTATGATTTTCGTTCAAAACGCGGATCATGTCATTTTTTTCCATGTGTGCCGTCATCACCCCTCCCAAAACAACCTCAAAGTATGGGACTTGTTTTTGTCAGGTATCTCTTTTCAGACTTATATCTATAATTTTATGCTTTTTCAAAAGCCGTGTCAATCTTTTTCGAATTGAAAGAGCGATTTCATTTTAATGCACAAAATCTGACACATTTCCAGAGGTTTTCCCTGTTTTTGCAGCTTTTTTTCGAATCAAATGCAAAAGAGTGCTTTCATGTGAAGATGAAAAAGCCTGTTTGGAAGCATTCCAAACAGGCTCGGCTTAGTGTGTCAAAACAATTTTATGGTAGACTTTTTTGCCTTTTTTAAGAATCAGACAAGATTTTTCATTTTCCTGAAAGTCGTCTTTTGAATAAACGGACGCTGGGTCCGACACCTTTTCGCCATCAACGGAGATACCTCCCTGAACGACCAGCCTTCTTGCTTCGCCGCGTGACGAAGCAAGTTTTGCCTTGATCAGCAGATCCAGAACTCCGATGGTTCCGTTCGAAAGGTCGGAAGATGAGATTTCCGTGGTCGGCATATGCTCCGTATCGGAACTGCTTCCAAACAGAGCCTGTGCCCCGTCTCTTGCTTTAATCGCTTCCTCCTCGCCATGAATCTGTTTTGTTACCTCAAAAGCCAGAAGCTCCTTTGCGGGATTTAGCTTTTCCCCTGAAAGCGAGGCGAATTCATTGATCTGCTCCATCGGGACAAAGGTCAGTATTTTCAGGCATTTCAGCACATCGGCGTCCCCGACGTTTCTCCAGTACTGATAGAATTCAAACGGAGAAGTTTTCTGAGGATCCAGCCACACGGCGCCTCTTTCCGTTTTACCCATCTTTTTGCCTTCGCTGTTTGTCAGCAGGGTAACGGTAATGCCATAAGCTTCCCGGTTTTCCTTCCGGCGGATCAGCTCTACGCCGCCGATAATATTGCTCCACTGGTCGTCCCCGCCCAACTGAAGCCTGCAGCCGTAACGGCGGTTCAGCTCCAGAAAATCATAACTCTGCATAATCATATAGTTCATTTCAAAAAAGGACAGTCCGCGTTCCAGTCTTTGCTTATAGCATTCTGCGCTCAGCATGCGGTTTACGGAGAAGCAGACGCCGATATCCCGAAGGAAATTGATATAATTCAGGTTTGTGAGCCAGTCGGCATTGTTTGCCATAATTGCCTTGTCATCGGAAAAATCAATCAGCCTTGACATCTGCTTCTGAAAGCATGAGATGTTGTGCGCGATCTCTTCTTCCGTCAGCATTTTACGCATATCCGTTTTTCCGGACGGGTCGCCAACCATGCCGGTTCCCCCGCCAAACAACGCGATTGGAGTGTGCCCGGCGCGCTGCAAATGCGCCATGACCATGATCGGAATAAAATGGCCTACGTGCAGGCTGTCCGCAGTCGGATCGAACCCGACATAGAACGCGGTTTTTTCTTCATTGAGCAAATGGCGGACTTTTTCCCTGTCCGTTGTCTGCGCAATCAGACCTCGTTCTTCCAAAATTTCAAAAACACCCATTTTGAGTTCCTCCATTTTATCAGGGGACAATCAAAAAGCCCCCTGCAATTTTTTGCAGAGGGCGGAAAATTCCGCGGTACCACCTCAGTTTACCGTCTTCCTCACGGAAGCGGCCTTACGGGTACAGTCCATACCCACGCGCTGTAACGTGCGTTTTCACGGCCGAACCTACTAGCATTTCAATTCGGCGGCTCCGGGATGTATTTCATCCGGCGATCGTACCTGCTCGCACCCAACGCAGGCTCTCTGAACTCTTGCTTCGGATTACTTCTTCCCTTCTCAGCTGTTCAAAGGAAATTATAAGATGTTTTCGGGTGCCTGTCAAGACCCCGAAGAATCGTTTTGCGCCATGCGCAGCATTTCCTCGGCATTCTGCAGCATCAACGGGGTGATTTGTTCTCCGCCCATAATACGCGCAAGTTCCTGCCGTCTGCCTTCCCGGTCCAAACGGTCAACCTGGGTGAAGGTACGCTGATTGCGAACCTGTTTCCGGATCAAGAAATGGGTATCCGCAAGCGCGGCGATTTGGGCCAGGTGCGTCACGCAAATAACCTGGCGGTTTCCCGATACCTCCCGGAGCTTTAACCCGACCTTTTGTGCCGCGCTGCCGCTGACGCCTGTGTCCACTTCATCAAAGATCAAGGTGCCGATATCGTCCCTGCCGGCAAGGACCGTTTTGATGGCAAGCATGATTCGCGAAAGTTCGCCGCCCGACGCCACCTTTGCAATCGGTTTCGCCGGTTCTCCCGCATTCGTTGAGAGATAGAATTCAATCCGATCGCAGCCCGTTTCATTCATCGGGACTTGTTCCCGCCGGATTTCAAACAATACGTTCGGCATGTTCAGAAAACGAAGTTCCTCTTTCACCTTTTGGGTAAAAAGGTCCGCCGCGCCGGCGCGCCATTCGGACAGTTCCGTTGCCAGGGATTCCGCCTGTAACCGGTACTTCTGATATTCTTTTCTAAATTTCTCCGCGTTTTCATCCGAAAGCTGGATTGCGTTCAGCTCCTGCCTGCATTTTTCGAGGTATTCCAGCATTTCATCGACGGAACCGCCGTATTTTAAGCTCAAACGGTAAATTAAATCCAACCGGGCCTCAATTTCGTCCAGCTCCGAGGGATCATACTCCAACAGAGATGAAAAATTCCGCATTTCATCGCTGCAGTCTTCCAGATCATAAGAAATCGCCTGCAGCCGTTCCGCCAGACCGTGCAGTTCGGGAAGATAGTTTTCCGCGGTGTTCAGCGCATCGGCAGCATCCGATACGGCCGAAACCGCCCCGGCGGTCTCCTCATCCCCGCTCAATGCGGTCTTTGCCTGTGAAATTGCCTGCGCAACGCGCTCTGAATTCCGATACAGATTCTTTTGACGATTCAGGTCTTCCTGCTCGCCCGGATGAAGGTTCGCCGATTCTAGCTCATTGATCTGATAAGTCAGAAGGTCGATTTGCCGCGCTTTTTGTGACTGGTCCATTTTACTGGAATCCAGGCTTGCCTTCATATTCTGCATGGAATGGAAAGCCTCCCGGTAGCGTTTCAAAAGCGCTTCAGGCAGCCCCATGCTGTCCAGATAAGCGATATGTAATTCAGGCGACAGCAAGCCGTAGCTTTCGTGCTGACCATGGATGTTAATCAGCATACTGCCGATCCCCTTAAGGGCGGAAACCGTGGCGGGACGCGCGTTAATTCGGCAGGAAGACTTGCCGTCAGATGAGATTTCACGCTGGAGTATCAAAGTTCCGTCTTCTTCCACAGAATAGCCCGATTCCTCCAGCTTTTGCACCGCGGATCCGTCTTTCAGTTCGAATACGGCAGAAACCAGGGCGTGGTCTGCGCCCGTGCGGATCAATTCCCGGGAAGTCCTTTCTCCCAGGACCGCATTGATGGAATCAATGACAATGGATTTACCCGCTCCGGTTTCACCGGTCAGAACATTAAAGCCGGCGCCGAATTCGATTCGCGCCTTTTCGATCACGGCAATGTTTTCAATATAAAGCTGTGTCAGCATGGCAATCACCTGATAAATTTTTTCAGATCCGCAGACAGCCCTTCCGCAGCGTTCTCATCGCTCATCAGAATAAAAATGGTATCGTCCCCTGAGAGGGTGCCAACAATATTCTCCCAGTGAAGGGTGTCCATTGCGGCACAGACAGCGTTGGCCATTCCGGTCAGGCACTTTATGGCAATCATATTCTGTGCAAATCTCACCGACAAAGCAGCGTCGGAAAAAAGCGAATAGAATTTTGTGGTGTAATCTTTCGCTTCCTCCTGCCCAACCGTATATCTGTATTTGCCGCCTGCCGTCAGCGTTTTGATCAGACGAAGCTCCTTAATGTCGCGGGAAACTGTAGCTTGTGTCACCTCATAGCCTTCATCGCGTAAACGGCGAAGTAATTCCTCCTGCGTATCAATGGAATATTTCCCGATTAATTCCAGTATTTTCGCATGCCGTCGTTCTTTCATGCTCATTTCTCCTCTCTCCAAGTTTATCGGTTACGATCTCGTAAAAATTACTGTCTTTCAATTTTATTATTTTAACGGTGCCGGGCGCTTTGGAAAATTCGATTTTGGTGCCGTCCGGAATTTTGATAAATATCTCACCGTCGATCGTAAGGATTATTTCACTCTCGTAGTCGGAATGAGCCTGAACGCACAGTTTTGCACCCGGACCAAAAACCACCGGTCTGCTCAGCAAAGAGTGCGGGCAGATAGGAGAAAGAAGAATGCAGCTCAGTTCCGGGTCGATAATCGGTCCCCCTGCGGATAATGAGTACGCCGTGGAACCGGTCGGCGTCGCGATAATCAAACCGTCGGAGCGGTAATCGCATACTCTGGCATCGTCCAGTCTGACCTTTAAATCAAGAATCCGCGAAAGTGCTCCCCGTGCGACAACGGCATCGTTTAATGCTGTAAAAACCTTGGGCGTACCATTGTCATTCACCCGGATTTCCAGCATCATTCGTTCCTCAACGCAGTAATTCCCATTTTTGAGTTTCATCAGGCTGTCCAGCTCATCAGTCTCTAAACCGGCGATAAACCCAAGCCTTCCGGTATTCATTCCGAGAATCGGTTTTCCGGCGACTGCGGCGTTTCTGGCACAGTGAATGATGGTGCCGTCCCCGCCGACGGCAATGATGAGATCACAGGACCGAACCATCTCAGCCATGTTATTGAAAAAAACGGCTTCCGCATTCTGAAAGGTTGGTTGGAGTTCCGCTTTCATCAGCACATTCATGTCAAGTTCCCGCAGTTTTTGAATGAGTTTCTGCGTATGGCGTCCGGCATGATCTTTGCTCAGGTTTGGAATCACCGCGACATTCATTTTGATTCACCGCCATTCAGCTCCCGGTGGGATTCTTCGACCAATAAAGCGATATCCGGCGCAAAGTCCGAGGGCAGATCGGATTTTTGAAGGGATAACAGGTATTCTATATTTCCTTCCGGCCCCTTAACAGGCGAAAAAGTCAGGCCAAGAACAGAAAATCCGATTTCCTTCACAAAGCTGATCACTCGCTCAATTACCTGAACATGTACCCTTTTATCCCGGACGACTCCTTTTTTTCCTACCTTCTCCCGGCCGGCCTCAAACTGAGGCTTAATCAGGCAAACGGCCTGGCCGTTTGCCGCCAGAAACCGGTGAGCTACCGGCAAAACCAAACGCAGAGAAATAAAAGATACGTCCACGCTGAAAAAATCGATTGGTTCCGGAATCTGTTCTTCGGTCAGATAACGCACATTGGTTCTCTCAAGATTGACCACGCGGGAATCGGTACGCAGCTTCCACGCCAACTGACCGTACCCGACATCTATGGAATATACCTTTTTTGCTCCGTTCTGAAGCATGCAGTCTGTGAAACCGCCGGTTGAAGCGCCGATATCCATTACCACTTTATTTTTCAGATCAATCGGAAAAGATGCAAGAGCTTTTTCCAGCTTCAAACCGCCACGGCTTACGTAGGGCAGCCGGTCGCCGCGAACCTCAATTTGAACGTCCTGCGGCAACATCGTCCCGGCCTTATCCTGTTTCTGTCCGTTTACATACACTTTTCCGGCCATAATGACCGCTTTGGCCTTTTCCCTGCTTTCCGTATAGCCCTGGTCAAAAATCAGGCAGTCAAGCCTTTTTTTCTCAATCAATCCGAGCACTCCGATACAATCAATTCTGCCATTTCTCCGGCGCTGAGCCCAAGCTGTTCCAAAGCCTGCATCATCGTTTCATGCGGCACAAAACCGTTGATCGCACGGAGATAAAACCTGCCTTGATAAGCGGCCTGGTTCAAAAGAAAAGAAAAATGTTCACCGATGCCGCCCTGTGCAATTCCTTCTTCAAAGAAAAAAACAGCCTTTGCTTTCAGTGCCTCCCGGATGGCTTCCCGGTCGATTGGGAAGATCCGGTTCAGCTTTATAATTCTGGCCTCAATCCCTCTTTCTTTCAAAAGGGACAGCGCCTGACATGCGTTTGAAAAGAGCCTGCCATAAGTAATGAGTGCAATGTCAGCGGATTCATTGCCGTAAAGGCAATAGGCTTTACGACTCCCATGAAAATCAAACGGTCGAAAAAGCTGTTCTCCACGGGGATAACGAACCGCAGCCAGTCCATCGCAATCGTAAAGGGCTTGTCTCATGCTGCTTTGAAGCTCATCATAATAGGAAGGAGAGTAAATAGTGATACCAGGAATCGTTTTCAGAAAAGCAGCGTCAAAAATTCCCTGATGTGTTTCACCGTCTTCCCCGACAATTCCGGCACGGTCAACCGCAAGAACGATTTTTGTCCTTTGCAGGGAAACATCATGAATCAGCTGATCGTATCCCCTTTGCAGGAACGAGGAGTAAACCGCAAACACAGGAAGCATTCCTCCGCAGGCGAGCCCGCCCGCGAACGTAACGGCGTGTTCTTCCGCGATACCGGTATCGAAAAAACGCTCCGGGTACTTTTGCGAAAAGACTGATAAACCCGTGCCTTCCTGCATTGCGGCCGTTATGGCACAGATTCTTTCATCCTCAGAGGCAAGAGAACAGAGTTTGCTGCCAAAAACCGAGGAAAAACTGCCCGCAGCCGTTACCGCTTTCCCGGTCTCGACATTAAAGCAGGAAACCCCGTGAAAGGCTTTGGGATTTTCCTCCGCATAGGAATATCCCTTTCCCTTCCGTGTTAGAACGTGAATCAAAACGGGGTGCGGAATACTTTTGACATTTTGAAAGACTTCCATCAGCTTTTCCGTGTCGTGTCCGTCAAACGGACCGTAATAGTAAAAACCCATATCCTCAAAGATCGTGCTGTTATACAGAAGTTGTTTCAGAATGGATTTTGATTTCGTCAAGGCATGCCGAAATGGTCTTCCTACTCCCGGAATATGATCAAGAGTATTTTCAATATTACCTTTGATTCTAAAATAGGACGGCTTTGTACGAATTCGCGCGAGATAGCGCGCCATGGATCCGACATTGCGGGATATTGACATTTTATTGTCGTTTAAAATAACAATAAAATTTTTGTGAAGCCGGCCCGCGTTATTCATCCCTTCATAAGCAAGACCGCCGGTCAGCGCGCCGTCCCCGATTACAGCGACGACGTGGCCCGCGTCACCCTTTAGTTCCTTTGCTTTGAAGATGCCCAGTGCCGCCGATATGGAAGTGCTGCTGTGCCCGGAAGTCAATGGATCATGAGGGCTTTCCTGACGATTGGGAAACCCGGAAAGTCCTCCGCGTGTCCGTATCGTCCCGATCCGGTCCAGTCTTCCGGTCAGCATTTTATGTGTGTAAGCCTGATGTCCGACATCCCAGACAATTTTGTCCTCCGGTGAATGAAAAACCCGGTGCAGCGCAACCGTGAGTTCCACAACCCCGAGATTTGATGCCAGATGTCCTCCGTTAGTGGAGACGGTCTGAATTATTTTTTCACGGATCTCTGCGCATAATTGAGGCAACTGCTCCGGCGTCAGCTGCTGCAGATCCTTTGGAGAACGGACTGAGTTTAAGAGGCTGCCCATACAGTCAGCAGACTTTCTGGCGGTCCGGAATCGCGTTTTGGATTTTTGCGGCCGTAACCGTATTCCGAAGAAGCATCGCGATTGTCATGGGACCGACTCCGCCTGGAACCGGCGTGATGTAGGAAGCTAGTCTGCTGACCGGCTCAAAATCAACGTCTCCGCAAAGCTTGCCGTTTTCATCACGATCCATTCCCACATCGACCACACATGCGCCCGGCTTTACCATATCGGCGGTAATAAATTTCGGCTTGCCGACGGCGGCAACCAGAACATCGGCGCAGCGGCAGATTTCCTCGAGATCTTTTGTTTTGCTGTGGCAAATGGTAACGGTTCCGTTGTCGTGCAGCAAAAGCATTGCCATTGGCTTGCCGACAATATTGCTCCGTCCCACAACCACACATTTTTTACCGGCAACAGAAATTTTCTCACGATGCAGCATTTCCATGATTCCCGCAGGTGTGCACGGTAGAAAACGATAATTACCAATCATAATTCTTCCGACGTTGGAAGGATGAAATGCGTCGACATCTTTCCAGGGATCAATCGTCTCAATGACGGATTCTTCATCCAAACCATCGGGAAGAGGCAGCTGTACCAAAATGCCGTGAATCTCTTTTTTGTGATTCAGCCGGTTTACCAAATCAAAAAGATCGTCCTGGTGGGTATTTGCGGGCAATGCGTATTTCTCTGAATAAATTCCAGCCGCAGCGCAGGCCTTTTCTTTCAGATTTACATAAGTCTGGGAGGCCGGATCATTGCCAACCAGAACCACCGCCAGACCGGGAATAATGCCCTTGTCCTTCAATTCCTGAACTTCCAAAGCTGTTTCCGCTTTGATTTGCGCAGAAATTGCCTTGCCGTCAATCAGCTTCGCCATCTTTTGTTTCCTCCCCTCCGGCTTTTTCGTCCTGTAAAGAAGCGTCCGCCGCCGGCGCATCCTGCGGCTTATCTTCAGAGTCGCTTTCGGTTTGGTCGGCTGTTTCAGATTCTTCGTTCATATAAGTTCTGGCTTGCTCCGCGGAATCAAAAATCGTACTTGTCCCGTCGTCTGTGTATGTTTCTTCGATTTCTTCCGGTTTTACTTCATCGACAATAGAATTCAGTTCCATAATTTTGCGTGAACCGCAGCCGGTCAAAACCGTTCTGTTTCTGAATACAATCAGAAGTACGATGGCTGCAATTACGGCGGCAGCCGCAACAACCTGAGACACTCTCAGCGGGATGACCGGAGTAATCAAGCTGTCGGTTCGCAGACCTTCGATAAAGAACCGCCCAACGCCGTACCAGAGAGTGTAAAGTAAAAAAACTTGCCCGTCGTATCTTCTGTATTTTCTGCTGAAAATATGTAGCAGAATAAAGCCAAGCAGACACCAGAACGATTCATAAAGGAAGCAAGGATGCACTCCGGCTGCTGAAACGAGATCCGTGTTCTCACTAATCATCCTCCAAGGCAGGTTGGTTCCTGTTCCAAAAGCTTCCTGATTGACAAAATTGCCCCAGCGCCCGATGCATTGTCCGATTAAAAAACCTAGTGAAGCCAGATCAAGAACAGCAGGGATACTGAGCTTGCGGAGCTTTGCCATCAAGGAGCCGAACAGCAAACCACCGATGATTCCGCCATAGATTCCAAGTCCGCCGTTCCAGATATAAAAAACGCTGATAGGATTTTCAATATACTGGCTGCTTGAATCAAACAAGACATAATAAAGCCTGGCTCCTATTACGCCGAAAATAATTCCGACCATGACAACATCGACAAAACGGTCCGGGTCAACCCGGAATTTTTTACAGCTTTGCAATGCATAAAGAAAAGCCAGGAGGAATCCGGTTGCGATAATGATTCCGTACCAGGCAATCGGATGATTGCCAATTTTAAAAGCGATGGGATCCAGGGTAACATTAATACCAAGTCCCGGGAATTGAACATGATACATCTTATACCACCATTTCTCCACGCAGCACAGGTTTTTAATAGATGATACCCGCCGGGCTTCAGCGTGGAAAGCTCCGGAGGTTTTAGTTTATTATTGATTGGGGAAAATGACAGAAAGCGATGAAAATTCCGAATGCAGCTGATTCTCAAGCCTGGCCATCACGGAATTCAGATCCGTCTGCGCGACGGCGTCAATATACTGGAATAACTCACGGCCGGAAAAGGCAAGAGAGACGAGTGAATTTGCTATGCTGCCCACATGATTGAGCGAAGCGATATTTCTGCCGTACACCGCCTTTTTCGCACATTCAAAGATTCTTCGGTCAAAACCGTTTTTCCGAACGTTTTCAATTTCCCGCTTAATTTCCTGAGCAACCTGTTCCGGGTCTTTTGATTCACCTGAAAAAATCACGGATGCGTAACCGGGACCTTCAAAATACTCATTGCCGAACGAAGCTTCATTAATCAAACCCGCGTCCAGCAGGCGGCGGAATAAGGGACTTGCGTTGGAAGAAATGGCCTCAAGCAGTATTTCGGTTTCCGCTATCTCTTTTACGGAAGGACGTTTCGATGAGACTTTTTCTTTAAAACCAAGTTCAAAAAGCGGCACCGCAACAGAGAGCTTTTGTTCCACTCTAGCTTTAACGATATGGTCGGGCTCCTGTTCAAAAATCCGATCAATCTGAACGGGCTGCGCGGGCTTTAGCATTTCGTCGCACATTTCCGCAACCCGATCCGGCTGAACATTGCCGGCGATGCAAAGCACCATATTGTTGAGGTTATAAAAAGTATGATAGCATTGATACAATAAATCCGGCGTAATTTTAGCGATCGTTTCTACTGTCCCGGCGATATCTGTTCTGACCGGATGCTTTTGGTAGAGAGCGTCAAGGAGATTGAAAAGGACCCTCCACTGCGGGTCATCGTCGTACATTTTAATTTCCTGACCAATGATACCCTGCTCTTTTTGCACGGTTTGCTCCGTAAAATACGGAGACTGAACAAAATCAAGAAGAATCTTCAGGGATTCATAGACGTTTTCCGTGCAGGAAAATAAATAACAGGTCATGTCAAACGACGTGTAGGCATTTGCCGACGCGCCGGTTTTCGCGAAGCGTTTAAAAGCGTCCCCGTCTTCGCTTTCAAACATTTTATGCTCCAGATAATGAGCAATTCCGGCCGGGACCCGATGAGGCTCGCTTTCCTGAGCGGTTTTAAAGCAGTTGTCAATCGACCCGTATTTTGTACCGAAAATCGCGTAGGTCGAATTGTTTTTTTCCTTTGGATAAACAGTAACCGTAAGTCCGGAGGAATGCTTTCCGGTATAATAGAAATCTCCGGTACGTTCGCTTGTGATTTTTTTCAGCCAATCCATCAGGCTTCCACCCCGCTTCCTTCCAGACGATATACCGTGTCAAGGGTTAACTTCCGCGCGGCTTCAATCACCTGTTCTCTTGTGACGGCGTTTACCAGCTCCGCCTCTTCCTCAGGCCTTTTAACCTTTGGACGGAACGTCTGGGATAAATACCAGGCTTCCAGTCCGTCAAGGGAATCCGACAAGGTGCGGTAGCTGTTGCAAAGGCTCAATTTGGCTGCCGCCAGCTCATTTTCATCAAAGCTGCCCTTTTGAACCTCTTCCAGCTGATTGAGAATTTCCTGCTTTGCCCGGTCGATGTTCTTTGTTTCCACTCCGCTTTGAACCAGCAGAATGCCTTTCATGGGGTTAAACTGGGAACTGCAGTAATAGCATAGGCTCAGTTTTTCCCGAACATTCAAGAACAGCTTTGAGCTTGGAGTACCGCCGAAGAGCGCGTTAAAAAGTTTCATGGCAGGAACGCCGGCATCAGGTTCCGCGCACGCGGTGCGGAATCCCATGACCAGCTTCGACTGCACAACATCCATTTTTTCAGTGGTTTCGGCGGCGCTTGCTGCCGACGGCACTGACTGATTCGGGCAATCAACAGAATCAGTTCTGGCAAGATTTTGAAACGCGGCGTAAAAATCCTGATAAACGGGTTCCGGGTCGCAATCACCCAAAACCATAATCTCAGCTTTTGCACGGTGAATCAGGTTTTCCCATACCTGAGTCAGGTCCTCGCGTTTCAACTCCTGAATTTGCTGCCTGGTTCCGCAGCGGCCGATCCCGTAAGGTTCCTTTGCACACATTAACTCTTCGCACTTCAGCTTGGCATACATGCGCTTATCGTTAAATTCAGAGTCCACCATTTCGATCAGCTGGCGTTTTTCCTGTTCAAAGCCCTGAACGGGGAAAAGGCCGTTTTCCAACGGCGGGTCAAATATAATGCTGCACAGAAGCTTGGCCAATTCTGCGGAAACACTCTCCCCGTTCAAGGAATAACGGTCCGCAATTCCGGATGCTGAAACGGATAGAACCTGAATGTCCCCAAGCTTTTGTACATTTGCATCCAGTACCGCTCCGTAAAGTTCGGCCAGATGTGCGTTTAATTTTGAGAAATCAGGATATTTTCTGCTTGCACGACTGAGCAGAAAAGGAAGAATGGAATTTTCAGAAACGGTCTCTTTTGCAAGAGGCCATAAAAAATGAACGGACATGCGGATTGTTTTAAAACGATCATCCCGTATGCTGCGGAAATTCACGCCGCTGCAAACAGCCCGCTGTTCAATTCCTGTCATTATTGATTTCATCTCCAAAACAGATTCGGTGAAACAAAAATAATTATACCACAGTTCCACAAGTTAGAAAAGAATGATTCGATAGGATTCCATTAAAATTTACAAATTAGAAACGTATTTTTCCGTATTGCCGATTGTTGAAAGGAATGCTATAATATTTCATTGTCGTATTTTAGGATTGAGGTGCTAAGTTGAGAATTTTACGAAATCGATCAGTTGCTGCGGAGCTGGGCATTGTTCTTGTCACAATGATTTGGGGCAGCAGCTTTGTTGTTGTAAAAAACGCAACGGACACGGTGCCGGCCGCAACCATGATTGTGCTGCGATTCAGTATCGCGGCTGTGTTTCTCTGTCTTTTCTTTTTTAAAAAATTGAAACAGATCAACCTCTTTTATATCAAATGGGGTTTTGTAATCGGCCTTCAAAATTTTGCCGGATATGAACTGCAGACAGTCGGGGTTGAATATACCACGGCCGGAAAAAATGCATTTCTCACCGCGGTCTACTGTGTCATTGTTCCATTTTTGTATTGGGCGGTGCGAAAACAGCAGCCTCGACTTTTTCATCTTGTTTCAGCATGTATGTGTATTACGGGAGTCGGTCTGCTTTCCATTCAGAATGGTTTTTCCATGAATCCGGGCGACCTGCTTTCTCTCGCCTGCGGGCTGTTTTTCGCAATGCAGATCGTAACCATCAGTATTCTTACCGAAAAACACGACCCTATTCTGATCTGCATTACGCAAGCGTTTGCCACAGTAATTTTTGCGTTACCGTTTGCTGTATGGACGGAAAAGATTCCGACTTCCCTGCCGGCTCAATCCGTTTTCTCTCTTCTGTATCTTGGCGTCATCGGTACCATGCTGACGACCGTTCTTCAGACGATTTGTCAAAAGTATACGCCGCCGGCAAAAGCTTCACTGATCATGTCTCTGGAATCTGTTTTCGGAACTATCTGCGGCATCGTTTTTCTGCATGAGTCCCTCACCAAACGAACCTTTGGCGGATTTCTGCTGATTTTTATCGCAATGATGCTTTCGGAGCACGGAGACCGCATATTCCTGTCCGGAAAAAAGCTGAAAACAGTGAAATAAAAATTGCCTTCCGGTTCTCTTTTTCCGGGAGACAATTTTGATACAAGATTCTATTCAGAGCTTAGCAAGGGCCTGTTTGATATCGCCGAGGATATCTTCGATGTTTTCAATCCCGACGGACAAACGGATCATATTGGGGCTGATGCCGGCATCTTTCAGCTGCTCATCATTCAACTGCCGATGCGTGGTGCTTGCAGGGTGCAGGACACAGGTGCGCAGGTCGGCAACATGGATGACAATGGAAGCAAGTTCGAGGTTTTCCATGAACTTTGCCGCCGCGTCCCTGCCGCCCTTTACTCCAAAGGAAATAACGCCGCAGGTTCCGTGCGGCATATACTTTTTGGCAAGCTTATAGTATTTGCTGCTTTTCAGGCCGGGGTAATTGACCCATTCGATTTTGTCGTTGCTTTCCAGAAATTCCGCAACCGCCGTCGCGTTGGAACAATGCCGCTGCATGCGTAGCGCAAGCGTTTCAAGACCAAGATTGAGAAGAAATGCATTCATCGGGGACGATTGTGCCCCAAGGTCCCGCATCAGGTGAACGCGCGCCTTGACAATATAGGCGCTTTTCCCGAAGTCCTTCGTATAAACCGTTCCGTGATAGGAATCGTCCGGTTCGGTCAGCATAGGAAACTTTCCGTTGTCCCAGTTGAAATTGCCGCTGTCCACTATCGCGCCGCCGACCTGAACCGCGTGCCCGTCCATGTATTTTGTAGTGGAATGCACGACAACATCGGCTCCGAATTCAAACGGACGGCAGTTGACGGGGGTTGGAAAAGTATTATCGACAATCAGCGGGACACCGTGCTCGTGAGCCGCTTTTGCGAACAATTCAAGATCGGTTACGATAAGGGACGGGTTGGAAAGTGTTTCCGTAAACACACAGCGCGTATTTTCCTGAAAAGCCGCGTCCAGTTCATCTTTTGTGCTGTCGGCGGAGACAAAGGTGCATTCAATCCCCATTTCACGTATGGTTTTATAAAAAAGATTGAAGGTTCCGCCATAAATTGCGCTGCAGGCAATCATATGGTCGCCGGAGTGACAAATATTTAAAATTGAGATCAGAGAAGCGGCCTGCCCGGCGGATGTTAAAAGCGCGCCGACTCCTCCTTCCAGCACGGCGATTTTTTTCTCCACGGCATCAATCGTCGGGTTTCCGATTCTGGTATAAAAAAATCCGTCGGCTTTCAAATCAAAAAGCTCGCCAAGCGTCTGCGCGCTGTCGTATTTAAATGTTGTGCTCTGAACAATCGGAAGAACCCTGGATTCTCCGTTTTTCGGTTCGTATCCCGCATGAATGCAGTCTGTATCTATATGGTATCCCATGAAAAAACTCCTTTTATTAAATATACTTTAAGTAAGTGCGGATTTTATAAAATCAATGAATTCATCCGCAATCGATACAACGCCCCAGACAAGAGCCAGAAACATGACAGCCGATAGAATACGTACCAAAATACGCTCTCCGCGGCTCATCGCTGCCGATGGGTCTTCATCTGAATTCTGAGGGCCGTTTCTTTCGAATTTGTTTTCGCCCAGTGCCCCGATTCCGTGCAAAATCTCTTCGCAGCGTTCCACTTCCCCATACGGAACGAAAATATGATAAAGCGAATTCGGCATTTTTCCGTACAAAATAGAAGGCGGCGCACCAGGCCCGCACATTCGTTCTTCATGAGGAATGCCGTTGCTGTCAAACGCAGCGCGGATCATGCCGCACTGCATTTCATCTGCCGTAAAAAGCAAAACGGGGTCGTTTGCCCGAACCTCCCGAAGCTTTTTGCTTCCGCAGGATGGGCATACGGCCTCCGATTTGGCAAGAACCTGGCATTTTGCGCAGTAGAGCATCCGTTTCACTTCCAATCTGTTTCCAATCATAGCAATTTTTACTTTGAATTTCAAGCTGTGTTTTGATTTTTTCTATCGCCACACCGGCTGAAGCTGATTTCCCTGCAAAGCCGCGAGAGCGGCTGGAAGAATCAGGCTGAAGTCCGCCACGGCGGAATTCGGTTTCTTTTCGGGATTGTCCTGGCGCATGGGTACGAAATAAATATGTTTTACATTCATCAGCCTGCCCAAATTCTGCGCGGAGGCAGCCAGAGCATCGTTTGTGGCCGGAGCCAGCACGACCGGAATTCCGATTCTCAGACAGGATTTGACGGCCATTGTAACAGCTGTGTCCGTAATACCGTTTGCAAGTTTTGCAAGCGTGTTGCCGGTACACGGCGCGACGATCATCAGATCGACAAGCTTTTTGGGGCCGATCGGTTCGGAACCGACAATACTTGTAATGACATCTTTGCCGCAAATGTCGCTGACCTGCCAGAGAAAATCTTTCGCCCTGCCGAAACGTGTATCGGTGGAAGAAGCGGTTTCCGACATGATCGGCAAAAGCCTGTAACCCTGCCCGGCAATTTTTCTCATTTCGTCCAGTACGCTGTCAAACGTACAAAACGATCCGCACATTGCGAATCCGAACGTAATCTCATTCAAAACGCCGTCACTCCTTCAGAATATGATAAATCGTTTCTTTGATGATTTCTCCAGCTGCCTTCGGCGCGACTTTTCCCGGAAGCGCGAGCGCATGAATCACATGAAGATCCAGCTCTTCCGCAGCCTGCAGATCCACTCCGCCCGGAAGAGACGCAAGATCGATAATGAGAGGATCACATTGCATTTTTGTCAAAACGGAACGATCAAAAACAGGATACGGAATTGTGTTAAAAATCATGTCGTAGTTTCCCGTTCCAACCTGCTCCGTCAAAATGCCCGAGTATCCGCAGGAACGAATCCATGCGAGATCCGCTTGTTTTCTTGCGCTGACAGTGACACGGGCTCCGATTCCGTAAAGCATCCGGGAAAGCACTTTGCCAATCCGACCGTACCCGGCGACAAGGCACCGGCTTCCGTTCAATGTGCCGGGGTATTCCCTCATCGCGATTTCAATGGCGCCTTCCGCCGTGGGAACCGCATTGCGAACGGCAAACTCCTCCCGCAAACTGTAATCGTGCGTATTGATGCGGTCCCACTGCCTGCTCGTTTGAAAAAGCCGCCCCATTTTACCGCCGAAAACTTGTTTGTCTCGCAGAAGCTCTGCAAAATTATCGTCCAATACAATCTGCTTCTTACTGTAATCCGCTTTCAGGTGAATTCCGTCGGAGGTTACCGGCAAAGGAAGAATGATAGATTCACAGTGTCTAATCACTTCCTCTAATTCCGACTTGCGAATCATTTCGTGAAACTCCACATCCTCAAAACCAAAGGCGTATACGGAAAAGCCGTCCGCGGCGATGGATTCCGCCATTGCGATCTGCCGCCCGTCCCCGCCCAAAACTCCGAAACTGCAGTTTTCTTTCATAAAGAGAAGCCCCCTGCTATTTTCTTCTAACATAGTATGGAGGTGGTTCCTGCAATGTGATTCTATGGAAGAAATGCAAAAATATATTTTCTGTTGCATATATTCCAAAATGTGATTATTATAAATATGTTTGGCAATATATTTATTTGAGCGCTTTCTGCACAAAAACAATGGTAAGGAGAAAACTTATGGAATTATACGACACCCTGTCAAAGGTTAAAAAAATACATTTTGTTGGAATCGGAGGATCGGGGATGTGCCCGATTGCCGAAATTCTGTTCCATCAGGGCTATCAACTGACCGGGTCGGATATCAGCGAATCGGATACTCTGGAGCGGGTCCGTTCTTACGGGATCCCGGTTTTCATGGGGCAAAAAGCGGAGAACATCGACGGAGCCGAACTGGTGGTTTACACCGCCGCCGTAAAGCCGGATAACCCGGAGCTGGTGGCCGCGCGGGAGAAAAATATACCGACGGTCGAGCGGTCCGTTATGCTCGGGATGGTGGCTCGCCGGTATGAAAACGCAGTGGCTGTTTCCGGAACGCACGGCAAAACGACGACGACGGCCATGATCACTCAGATTCTGATCGGCGCCGGAAAAGACCCCTCCGCTGTAATTGGAGGGAAACTGCCGCTCATCGGCGGAAACGGACGCGTGGGGCATTCCGACACCATCGTCTGCGAAGCCTGTGAGTATGTCGATACTTTTCTGCAACTACACCCCGCAATTTCCGTAATTCTGAATATTGATAATGATCACCTTGATTATTTCGGCACGGTGGAAAACACCATTCGCTCTTTTCATCAGTTTGCCGAACAGACATCCCGCCTTCTTGTCGTAAACGGGGACAATAAAAACGCAATGAAAGCGGTTGAGGGCCTCGAGGGGAAGGAGATTCTCACCTATGGGTTTGACAAGGAAAACGATTATTACGCGGACGAAATTTGCAATACACTACGGGCCCGTGAAAAATTCGTCGTTTATCGAAAGGGCGAAAAACTGGCCGAAGTCACCCTGAGTGTTCCGGGCAAGCACAACATTTATAACGCCCTGGCCGCTTTTGCGGTCGCGGACCATCTGGGCATAGAGCCCAAAGTGATTGCGGAAAATCTGCATCAGTTTACGGGAGTCCACCGCAGATTTGAACTGCTGGGCGAATATGGCGGGGTTACGGTGGCCGATGATTTTGCGCACCACCCAACCGAAATCGCGGCGACGCTGACCGCCGCAAAGCAGATGGGCTTTTCACGGGTCTGGGCTGTTTTTCAGCCGCATACGTATTCCAGAACCTATATGCTGCTGGACGACTTTGCAAAGGTTTTACAAATCGCGGACCGGGTCGTGCTTTCTGAAATTCTTGCCGTTCGCGAAACGAATACGTATCATATCTATGCCAAAGACCTGGCCGACAAAATTCCGGGGTGTGTCTGGTTTAAAACATTTGATGAGATTTCGGACTATATGCTGGAACATGCGAAAGACGGCGATCTGATTTTGACCCTCGGCGGCGGCGACGTCTATAAATGCGCCAATCTGATTGTCAAAAAATATCAGCAAAAAAATTAGCAGCGGCGGGGATTCCCCACTGCTGCAAAAAAAATCGGAGCCTGCTATGAAATGTCAAAAGCCAGGCAAAATCCTGACTGGCTTTTGAGGATACGGTTCATAGCGGCTCTTTTTATGCCCATTTCAGGCTTGTCTTTTCCATATTGCGGTTCGTTTTAAGCTACTCGGCAGAATCCTTTCCCTGCAGCATTTTTTTCAGATATTGTCCTGTATAGGATTCGGGAACCATTGCAATTTCTTCCGGGGTACCGGTGGCGACAATCTGACCTCCGGCGTTTCCTCCCTCCGGCCCCAGGTCAACAATATAATCCGCCGTCTTAATCAAGTCCAGATTATGCTCAATGACAAGAACCGTGTTTCCGCCGTCGACCAGTTTCTGAAGAACTTCGATCAGTTTATGAACGTCCGCGATATGAAGGCCCGTGGTTGGCTCGTCCAAAATGTAGATGGTTCTTCCAGTCGGGCGTTTGCTCAGCTCAGACGCCAGCTTGACCCGCTGTGCTTCTCCGCCCGACAGCGTGGTCGCGGGCTGGCCGATTTTTACATAGCCGAGTCCCACGTCGTAAATCGTCTGCAGTTTCCGCGCGATGCGTGGAATGCCGGAAAAGAACTGAAGCCCTTCTTCCACGGTCATTTCCAGTACGTCATAAATGCTTTTTCCCTTATATTTGATTTCGAGTGTTTCACGGTTATAGCGCTTTCCCTTGCAGACGTCGCAGGGAACGTAAACGTCCGGAAGAAAGTTCATCTCAATCTTGATGATTCCGTCTCCCTCGCAGGCTTCACAGCGCCCTCCCTTCATGTTAAAGGAAAACCGGCCGGAAGTATAGCCGCGAAGTTTGGCGTCCTGCGTGGACGCAAACAAATCCCGAATATCGGTAAAGACGCCGGTGTAGGTCGCCGGGTTGGAACGGGGCGTGCGCCCGATCGGCGACTGGTCGATCTGGATGACCTTATCCAGCGCGTCCAGCCCGGTAATTTTTTGAAACGAACCCGGGCGGGTTTTGGCTCCGTTCAGTTCCGCGGCAAGGTATTTATAAAGAATTTCATTGATCAGCGAAGACTTTCCGGAACCTGAAACACCGGTGACGCAGATAAACTCGCCGAGAGGAAAATTCACGCTGACATTTTTCAGATTGTTCTGCGACGCGCCGACGATGGAGAGCTTTTTCCCGTTTCCTTCCCGCCTTTTCTCGGGAATATCAACCTTCCTGCGCCCGCTCAGATAATCTCCGGTAACGGAACCTTTGCATTTCAGAATATCCCGGACCTTGCCGTTGAAAACGACCTCTCCGCCATGGACGCCGGCGCCGGGGCCGATGTCGACGATATGGTCGGCGGCCAGCATAGTTTCTTCGTCGTGTTCGACAACAATGACGGTATTGCCGATGTCCCGCAGGTGCTTCAGCGTATCAAGCAGCTTCGTGTTATCCCTTTGGTGAAGGCCGATGCTGGGTTCGTCCAGAATGTACAAAACGCCGGTCAGGGAGGAACCGATCTGTGTTGCAAGGCGGATTCGCTGGCTTTCTCCGCCGGAAAGAGTTCCCGCCGACCTGGAAAGCGTCAGATATTCCAGGCCGACGTTCTTTAAAAAGCCGAGACGGCTGCGAATTTCCCTCAGGATGAGCCGGGCAATCATGTTTTCCCGTTCCGAGAGCTTCAGACGGTCAAAAAACTCAAGAGCTTCGGAGATGGACTTGTCGCACAGGTCGGCGATATTGATGCCGCCCACCGTCACGGCAAGGCTGACGGGAGACAGCCGTTTTCCATGGCAGGCATCGCAGGGGATCGCGCTCATATAGGACTGTATTTCTTCTTTGATCCAGTTGCTTTGCGTGTCCCGGTAGCGGCGTTCAAGATTGTTGACGACGCCTTCAAATTCAGTTTGGTAGACGCTGTGCGCGAAATCGGTGCTTCGCTCCACCCGTATTTTTTCACCTTTGGTGCCGTACAGAAGTATGTCGATAATCTGTTTCGGGAGCTTTCCGACCGGAGTGTCAAGGGAAAAATGATAGTGCTTCGCAAGCGCTTGAAAATACATCGCAGCGATGGTGTTGCCTTCCATCGCCCATCCCCCGGCTTTGATGCCTCCCTGATTGATCGAGAGATTCTTATCGGGAAGAATCAGATTCGGGTCGATCTTCATAAAGAGTCCAAGACCGGAACATTTAGGGCATGCGCCGAAGGGATTGTTAAAGGAAAACATCCGGGGCGTCAGCTCTTCCACACTGACGCCGTGCTCCGGACAGGCATAGTTTTGTGAAAACATATGATCTTCTCCGTCAACGACGCTGATGACGGTTAAACCGCCCGACAACCCGGAAGCCGTTTCAATGGAATCAGCCAGGCGTGACCGCACGGATGGTTGTATCACGAGTCTGTCCACAACAATCTCGATCGTATGTTTTTTGTTTTTTTCCAGTTTGATGGTTTCTGAAAGATCGTAAATAAGGCCGTCGGCACGGACGCGGACATATCCGCTTTTCCTCGCGGCCTCGAATTCTTTCTGATGCTCCCCTTTCCTTTCACGAACAACGGGAGCCAGCACAAGAATTTTTGAGCCTTCCGGAAGGCTCATGACCTGGTCGACAATCTGGTCGATCGTCTGCTGACGGATTTCCCTGCCGCAGACCGGGCAATGCGGAATCCCAATTCTGGCGTACAGCAGACGCAGATAATCGTAAATTTCCGTGACGGTTCCGACGGTTGAACGCGGGTTCTTTGAGGTTGTTTTCTGATCGATGGAGATGGCCGGAGAAAGGCCGTCGATGGAATCGACATCCGGCTTGTCCACCTGCCCAAGAAACTGCCGCGCATACGAGGATAAGGACTCCACGTACCTGCGCTGCCCTTCCGCGTAGATCGTATCAAACGCAAGCGAGGACTTCCCGGAACCGGAAAGCCCTGTAAAGACGATCAGCTTGTCACGCGGTATCTCCAAATCGATATTTTTCAGATTGTGTTCTCTGGCGCCTTTGACTAGAATGGTTTTTGCTGACATACTTCCTCCGTAATCCTGCTACTTTCCGCTGCTGAGCTCCTTTATCCGGTCGCGCAGCCATGCGGCGTGCTCAAATTCCAGCAGCTTGGCGGCCGCTTTCATCTCCTTGGTTAGCTCTTCTATCATTCGTTTCCGTTCGGAAGACGTAAGACGTTTGCGTTTCTTGCCGGCATCCGAATCTTCTCTTTTGGAACTGATTTCAAGAATGTCGGAAACATTCTTGACGATCGTTTTCGGCGTTATGCCGTGTTCCTGATTGTACCGCATCTGAATATCGCGCCTGCGCTGGGTTTCCCGAATTGCCGCCTCCATGGAGGGCGTAACGGAATCCGCGTACATGATCACCTGTCCGTTCGCGTTGCGGGCCGCGCGGCCGATGGTCTGAATCAGAGAACGCTCGCTGCGCAGGAAGCCCTCCTTGTCCGCGTCGAGAATGGCGACCAGAGAAACCTCCGGAATATCCAGCCCCTCGCGCAAAAGGTTAATCCCGACCAGTACATCGAATTCGCCCAACCGCAAGTCGCGAATGATTTCCATTCGTTCAATCGTATCGATATCATGGTGCATATAGCGTACGCGAATTCCCATGGAATCCAGATATGACGTAAGATCCTCCGACATTTTTTTGGTCAGCGTTGTAACCAGCACGCGCTCTTTCTTCGCGGCTCTCAGGTTGATTTCCGAAATCAGATCGTCGATCTGTCCCTCGGTCGGCTTTACAATGATTTCCGGATCCACCAGTCCGGTCGGACGAATGACCTGCTCGACAATCTGCGCTGATTTTTCTTTTTCCAGGTCGCCCGGCGTCGCGCTGACAAAGACCGCCTGATTGATATGCCGGTAAAATTCATCGAAATTCAGCGGGCGGTTATCATAAGCGGAAGGAAGGCGGAAGCCGAAGTTGATCAGCGTTTCCTTTCTGGCTCTGTCCCCCGCATACATAGAGCGAACCTGAGGCAGAGTGACATGGGACTCATCCACAAAAAGAATAAAATCCTTTGGAAAATAGTCGAGCAGCGTAAACGGCGAGCTTCCGGGTTCCCGCCCGGAAAGAACGCGGGAGTAGTTCTCAATCCCTTTACAAAACCCGATCTCTCCCAGCATTTCCATGTCGTAACGCGTCCGCTCCTGTATGCGCTGTGCTTCGATCAGCTTGTTCTGACTTTGAAACAGCGCTACGCGTTCCTCCATCTCCCGGTTAATCTCGGAAATTGCGCGCATCATTTTTTCTTTCGGAACAATATAATGAGAGGCGGGATATATCGCGATATGCTTTAAATCCGATTTAATATCCCCTGTAAGAGGATTGATTTCGCGGATTCTGTCGATCTCATCCCCAAAAAACTCCACGCGTACCGCCGTGTCGTTGGACTGAACAGGAAAAATCTCGACCACGTCGCCATGGACGCGGAATTTATTTCGGATAAAATTGACGTCGTTTCGTTCATATTGGATTTCGACCAGCCTTTTTAACAGCTCGTCACGGTTTTTCTTCATCCCGGGGCGCAGAGAAATGACCATGGTCCGGTAATCGATTGGGTCGCCCAGACTGTAAATGCAGGAAACACTGGCGACAATAATCACGTCCCGGCGTTCAGAAAGCGCGGAAGTAGCGGAGTGCCTAAGTTTATCGATTTCGTCGTTAATTGCGGAGTCCTTCTCAATATAGGTATCCGTCGTGGGAATATATGCTTCCGGCTGATAATAATCATAATAACTGACAAAATACTCCACGGCGTTTTCCGGAAAAAACTCACGAAATTCTGAACAAAGCTGTGCCGCAAGCGTTTTGTTATGGGCCAGTACCAAGGTCGGCCGGTTCATTTGGGCAATGACGTTTGCCATGGTAAACGTCTTTCCGGAGCCGGTTACTCCAAGCAGGGTTTGCTCCCGCGCTCCCTTGCCAAGCCCGTCCACCAGTTGCCGAATCGCTTTCGGCTGGTCCCCGGTCGGTTGATAGTTTGAAACCAGTTTAAAATCCATTTTTTACTCCAGTTCAGGGTTAAACAAATCCGGCATCAGTTCGCTTTTTGCAATCGAAAGATAATCGTTGCCGCTGACGATGATGTGGTCGATCAGCCTGACCTCCACCGTGTCCAGCGCCTCATAGATCCACCGCGTTGTGCTCAGATCCTGCTTGGACGGCAGACAATTTCCGCTAGGGTGATTATGGGATAAAATAGCGTAAACGGCGTCATACTGCACGGAGAGCCGGACAATCTTTTTAATGTAAATACTGGCGGAATTCACGGCTCCCTCATCCACAACATCGCAGTACAGAACACGGGTCTTGCTGTCCAGAAGCATCAAAACCACGACTTCGTTCTGGCGGCCGATAAATTTGTTCACCAGGCGCTTGCCGGCTTCGTCGTAGCTGTAAATATAAGTTTTATCGCGGTCGAGGTCCTCTTGATACCTTCGGCAAAGCTGAGGAATCAATTTAATCAATGTTGCCGCCGACATTCCGATCCCGTTAACTTTCAGGAGTTCTTCAAACGGGGCGTCGAAAGTCCCGGACAGAGAACCGAATTTCTGCAGAAGCTGGTGGGCAATCGGATTTGTATCCTTAAGCGGAATTGCATAAAAAAGGAGAAGTTCCAAAACTGAATGTGCCTGAAAAGAATCCAGCCCGCCGGCTAAAAATTGATTTTTTACCCGTTCCCTGTGCCCTACGTGCAGAGATTCCGTTTCAGGCTGCTTCCGATTTTGTGCAGTGGTGTTTTTCTCCAAAAGCAGCCGCTCCCTTTTATTAAGAATCAGCTCTTTCTGCTGCCCGGTTTGATCGGAGCGGGGGCTCCCGCTTTACAAAGAGGGCAGTCCTGAGGTTCCCATGACTCTACTTTTAGCGAAACAACCGCCTGATACGGAACGCCGAAATCGATTCCTCCCCCCGTGCGGTCCACAATAGAACCGACCCCGGCAACGATGCCTCCGCTTTTCCGAATAAGCTCTATTACTTCGCGCACAGAGCCTCCGGTCGTTACAACATCTTCTACAACAAGTATTCTTTGCCCAGGGGTCACTGCGAAGCCGCGGCGCAGAGTCATTTTGCCGTCGTCCCCGCGTTCGGTAAAGAAGTTTTCACATCCCAGCGCCCTGCTGACTTCATAAGCCATCTGCACAGCGCCCATTGCCGGCCCGATTACAATTTCAACACCTTCGCTCTTATATTTTTCGGCAAGAGCAGCGCAAAGCTCTTCACTGTATCTGGTGTTTTGAAAAATTTTGGCACACTGAAGGTAGCGGTTGCTGTGCCGGCCGGAGGTCAGCTTAAAATGTCCTTCCAGCAAAACGCCCGCTTCGTTGAATATTTCCAGAGCGCGTTCCTGAGTCATGCATGAATCCCCTTTGTTTTTTCTTCTATTTTTTCTATTATATACTAAAATATATTATTTGAAAAGCCTTTTCGGGCTTTCGTTCCATTCAAATCATGATATAATCAATTATATATCCATTTTTATTCAGGAGATTATATAAATTATGAAAACAGTTGTAATCGGTGCGAATGACGCCGGGCAAAGGCTGGACAAATTCCTTACCAAATCGTTCCCAAATCTTCCTCAGTCCATGTTGTACAAGAGCATTCGCAAAAAAGATATTAAACTGAACGGCAAACGGTGCGGCATATCCGATCGGTTAGCGGAAAACGATGTGCTTTCGATGTATTTAAAGGATGAATTTTTCCAGACACAGCCGAAACAATATGATTTTTTGAAGGCACCGGCCCGGTTGAATGTTGCATATGAAGACGATAATCTGCTTGTTTTGGACAAACAGCCCGGCCTGATTGTCCATCCTGATGAGAGTTATCATTTTGATTCTTTGATCGCGCGGGTTCAGCATTATCTTTTTGACAAGGGAGAATACAGACCCGATGAGGAAAATTCATTTGCTCCCGCACTAATCAACCGAATTGACCGAAACACGGGCGGACTCGTAATGGCGGCAAAAAACGCGGAAACTCTTCGCATCATGAATGAAAAAGTGAAACAGCGCGAACTGCAGAAGCTTTATCTTTGCGTTGTATGCGGCGTTCCGCAAAAAAAAGAAGCCACGCTGGAAGGATACCTGCAAAAAAACGAAACGCAAAACCGTGTTTATATTTCAGAAAGACCGACAGCGGATACCAGAACGATCAGAACCCGGTATCGGGTTTTATCGGAGCGGAAAGAATTCAGCCTGCTGGAGGTGGAATTGCTGACCGGACGCACGCACCAGATCAGAGCTCATCTTGCTTCCATCGGTCATCCGCTGGCCGGAGACGGGAAATACGGAACCAACGCCCGCAACAAAGCGTCGGGATTTCCTTATCAGGCCCTTTATTCCTATAAGCTGAAATTTCGGTTTGAGTCTGATTCGGGGATTCTGGAATACTTGAACGGCAGGGAGATTGAGGCAAAGAACATCTGGTTTTTAAAGGAATTTTACCGTTTTTCCTGACGGGATGAGCTTTCACAAATGATTGAAAAGGAGCGAAAATTTGATGCTTACGCAGGAAGGTTTCGACCGTTGGGCGCCGGATTATGACAAAACAGTTTCACGGAACGAGAAAGAAAATGCTTACCCTTTCGCTGGCTATCAAAATGTTTTAACGGAGATTTATCATCGAATACAGTCAGGCGGCGGGTCGGCCGTGTTGGATCTTGGGCTTGGAACGGCTTCCCTTACCTCTCGCCTTTATTCGGATGGTTATGAGATTTTCGGTATGGATTTTTCAAAAGACATGCTTTGCCTGGCAAGGAAAAAAATGCCGAAGGCGGTACTGGCACAGGGCGACTTTACGGAAGGGCTTCCGCAGGAGCTTGATCAAAGGAAATACGACTTTATCCTTGGGACCTATTCATTCCATCACGTTCCGGTGAACCGCAGAGCCAGATTTTTTACCGGTCTTGCGGACCATCTGACTGAGAAAGGGCAGATTATTATCGGGGACGTGTCTTTCCGGACCGCTGAGAAATATGAAACCTGCCACAGAAAATTCGCCGATATTTGGGACGAGGACGAACATTATTTTACGGCAGAGGAATTCACACGGCAAATGAGCGGATTGCATCTTGCATGCGCGTTTCAGCCGGTTTCCTTCTGTGCGGGGGTGTTGACGCTTTGCCGCGAATCAGCCAAATAAAACAGCGCCGGTGCAGTTTGCATCGGCGTCTTTGTCGCTTATGTGTTTTTATTAACCTGATGGAATTTTTTCAAATTCCCGGTTTTTTCGCTCCGCTTCTCTAATTCCGCTTCCACATCGTCCAGAGAAATTCCTTCCTGAGCCATTAAAACGGTTAAATGATAAAGCAGGTCGGATATTTCAGCTACCGTATCGCTTTTTTTGCCGTTTTTTGCAGCGATGATGACTTCGCTGCACTCTTCCCCGCATTTTTTCAGGATCTTATCAAGTCCCTGCTCAAATAAGTAGCAGGTGTAAGATCCCTCCTGGTGTTCGTCCTTTCGGCTGATCACGGTATCATATAAATTCTGCAAAGCGTTACTCATCGGTATTCCTCCAGATTTCATTGA
Organism: Caproicibacter fermentans; assembly: GCF_009746625.1. Classification (GTDB taxonomy): domain Bacteria; phylum Bacillota; class Clostridia; order Oscillospirales; family Acutalibacteraceae; genus Caproicibacter; species Caproicibacter fermentans. The sequence continues at coordinate 94,860 of NZ_VWXL01000077.1, read as the reverse complement.
AAAAACAGCTGTGTGAACCGGTATGACAAGCCGCGCCGGTCTGGCGGACAACAACCAGCAGGGTATCGTTGTCGCAGTCCCCAAGAATGCGTGTCACTTTCTGCACATGGCCGGAAGTGGCTCCTTTGTTCCAGAGTTCCCTGCGGGAACGGCTGTAAAACCATGTATAGCCCGTTTCCAATGTTTTGCGCATGGATTCACGGTTCATATAGGCCAGCATCAAAACATCGCCTGTTCCCTCTTCCTGTACGACAGCGGGGAGCAGATCCGCTTTCTGAAAGAAGGGTTCGATCGTATCCTCCCGGATTTCCGCTCGGTACAGATTCATACAGTCGAGCCCTCCCTTTCCATTTGCCCGCAGAGCGTGACGGCGTCTTTCAAATCAAGTGTTCCTGCATAAATCGATTTTCCGCAGATTGCGCCATACAGGTTCAAACCTGCGAGGTCGGAGATGTCTTTCAGGCTGCTGATGCCGCCGCTTGCGATAATACGGCAGGAAACGCCGTTTTGAAGCTGTTTTAGCATGGAAAGATTTGGCCCGGAAAGGGTTCCGTCACGGGATATGTCTGTAAAGATCAAATACTTTACACCAACCCGCTCCATCCGACGAGCGAGATTGAGAGGGTCGATCGAGGAGGTTTCCGTCCAGCCATTTTGAGCGACCATGCCGTCTCGCGCGTCAATCCCTACCGCAATCCGTTCCCCATACCGTTTTACCGCGGAAACAACGAGCTCCGGATGACTGACCGCTGCCGTGCCGAGAATCACCCGGGAAATGCCGTTCTCAAGGTAGGCCCGGATCGTTTCCATGTCACGGATTCCGCCGCCCACTTCAAGCCAAAGCCCGGTTTCTTTCAAAATCCGCATCATTAATTTGGCGTTCACGGGTTTGGCTGCTTTGGCTCCGTTTAAATCCACTACGTGGAGCCATTGAGCCCCGGCCTCGCGAAACGAGCGCGCGGTTTCAACCGCGTCCTCCGCCACGCGTCGCGCGGTGTTGTAATCGCCCTGGATCAGGCGGACGCATTCTCCGTCAATCAAGTCTATTGCCGGCAAAAGTATCACAGCAGTTCCTCCGATTCTTCCCTATAAGAGTCCCTTAGTGGACAAAGGGCCGTTCCCCGCCGGGGCAACGGCAATCCGCATGGCGTGTCCCACCGCCTTATACAATGCTTCCGTCTGATGATGCGCGTTATTTCCGTATTTTACCGAACCATGAAGGGTGATTCCCGCATGAACGGCAAAGGCTCTGAAAAATTCCTCGGTCAGGCAGGAATCGTAATCACCGATCCGTTCCTGACAGAACTCCGCGTGAAATACGACAAACGGTCGCCCGCTGATATCGACAGCCGCGAATGCAAGGGCTTCGTCCATCGGCACATAAAAACTCCCAAATCGCGCAATTCCGGAACGGTCGCCAAGGGCCTCGGCAAACGCTTTCCCCAAAACGATGCCGGTGTCTTCCACCGTATGATGACCGTCGACGTTCAAATCACCGGAAGTTTTAATCTTTAACCCAAATCCACCGTGAACGGCGAATGAATTCAGCATATGGTCGAAAAATCCGACACCCGTTGAAATTTCTGTTTTCCCTCCGTCCAGATCTAACCGAACGGAGCAGTTTGTTTCCTTTGTTACGCGATTCTGTTCGGAAAATCTCATGCCGCGCACCCTCCCCGCTTTATAAAATTGTTTTCAAGCATCGGATTAATTTCATGTTTTCTTCCGCGGTGCCGGCGGTGATCCGGATGTAATCCCCCATATGCCGGACGACAATACCCGCTTTCTTAAGCCCCTCAAAAACACGCCTGCTTTCCAAGACACGAACCAGTATGAAATTTGTGACGCTGTCGTATACATGAATCTGATTGCAGTAAATTTGTTCCAGAAACTTCAACATGGAAGAAAGTTCTTTTCGGGATGCTTTTATTTCGGAAAGTCCGGAATCGAGCCAGCTTTTTTCTTTTAAAACGATGGATCCTATTTTTTGGGAGCACGCGTTTACGTTATAAGGGGACTTTACCGCTCGTATTGCGTTTGTAATGGAAGGATTGGCTACCGCGAATCCCAATCGAAGCGCGGCCATTCCGATCATCTTGGAACAGGTGCGCAAAACAATTAAATTATCGTAGTTTCCCGCTTCCCGAATGAACGACTGATCCCAGAAATCCATGTATGCTTCATCCAAAACGACAAGGGCGTTGACGGAAGCGACCAGTTTCCGAACTTCTTCCCTCTTAAGGCCTCTGCCGGTCGGATTGCAGGGATTCGAAAAGACCAACGCTTTTATGTCATACTCCTTGGTAAGAGAAATCAGCTCATCAAGATCGATGGAAAAATCAGCTTTCTTTTGGTATTCAAAGCACTTCACTTCATTTAAATGTCCATAAAACCGGTACATGGAAAAATCGGGCGAGAGCGTCATAATCGCTTCGTCCTTCATGACAAAAGCACCCAGTATGACCGAAATCAACTCGTCGGAGCCGTTCCCTGCCGTGACGGACGCTTCATCCACGCCATAGAAGTCGGCAAAACTTTGGCAGAGCTCCTTGGCAAACGGATCCGGATAACGGTTAAAAACAACGCTTGCAGCAGCGTCCCTGATTTTAGTAAGTATTTCATCAGTCGGCTGAAGGAAAGATTCATTCGCATCCAGACGAATCGGAAAATCACCCAGGATCGGGTCGTATGGTTTCAGGTCCCTGATTTTTGAGTTTAGATTATAAGCCATTTGAATACCTCACTCGGATCGAATTGGCATGCGCGGTCAATCCTTCCGTCTGAGCAAGCGTCATAATATCTTCTTTCACCGGCTCCAGTGCCTGCTTCGTATAATAGAGAAAGCTTGATTTTTTGACGAAACTGTCGACAGACAACGGCGAGAAAAAGCGGGCGGTTCCACTTGTGGGAAGGACATGGTTTGGTCCGGCGAAATAATCGCCGAGCGGTTCGGGGGAATATTCACCAAGAAAGACCGAGCCGGCGTTGTCAATTCTGCCCAGATATTCCATCGGCTTTGAAACGCAAAGCTCCAGATGCTCCGGAGCAAGCTCATTTGCAAAAGCAACGGCGTCATTCAGATTCCCGCAGACGATCACAGCCCCGTAATTTTCGAGCGACTTTTCAATCATTTCCCGGCGGGACAGGCTTTGAACCTGACGCGATATTTCTTTCACCGTTTCTTCCGCGACAGCACGCGAGGTTGTCAGAAGAATGGCGGAGGCAAGAACGTCGTGCTCCGCCTGAGACATCAGGTCGGCTGCCAAAAAGGCGGGATTTGCCGTCTCATCCGCAAGAATCAGGATTTCGCTGGGTCCTGCAACCATATCGATGCCAACCGTACCGTAAAGCTGCTTTTTTGCCGTTGCGACGAATATGTTTCCGGGTCCGACTATTTTGTCGACCATCGGGATGGTTTCGGTTCCGAACGCCAGCGCGGCAATCGCCTGCGCTCCGCCGACCTGAAAAATTCTGTCAACGCCCGCAACGGAAGCGGCGGCAAGAATATTCGGGTTTGGCCTGCCGCCTTTCCCCGGCGGCGTCGTCATCACAATTTCACCGACGCCGGCAATTTTAGCCGGAATCGTGTTCATCAGCACGGAGGATGGATAAGCCGCAGTGCCGCCGGGAACATAAATACCCACACGCGACAACGCGTGAATACGCTGTCCCATCATCACGCCGTCCTGACGCGTCGCAAACCAGCTTTGTTGCTTTTGCCGCTCGTGAAAGTCCCTGATATTCCGGGATGCTCGATCCAGCGCCGTTAGAAACGCAGGATCGCAGGATTGTACCGCCCGATGAATTTCCGCCTTGTCCAGTTCCATCTGTTCGGGAAGAGCGCCGTCAAATTTCAAAGTATAATCCCGAACCGCCGTGTCTCCGTGTGCTTGAACATCCTCGATAATTTTTGCAACCGTCCGTTCAATTTCCGGGCTTGATTTACTGCCTCGCCGTTTTAACTGAAAAATCAAATTTTTGCCTGCAGCGCCGTCTCCCTCGAAAATTTTCAGCACACTCTCTCCTCCTTAACGCTAGACAGTTTTACAGACCGCTCCATTCGGTCTGTCAGAGCTTCTATTTCCGTTTTCCTGAGCTTCATGCTTGCCGCGTTGACAATCAGCCTCGCTGAAACGTCACTGATGGTTTCAATCACCGCTAAACCGTTTTCTTTCAGGGTTGTGCCCGTTTCAACAATATCTACAATCGCGTCGGAAAGCCCCAGAAGAGGGGCCAGCTCCACGGACCCTTCAATTTTAATCACCCGAATGTCCATTGCCTTGCTTTCAAAATAGCTGTGGGCAACGTGCGGATATTTTGACGCGATGGTTCTGGCGGAGTAGCCGCTGAAAAAGTCCGACCCGACAGGACCGGCCAGGGCAAATCTGCATTTGCCGAACCCAAGGTCGAGGATCTCGTAAAAGCTCCCGCCTTTTTCCATAATGGTATCTTTCCCAACGACTCCCAAATCGCAGACACCATGCTCCACATAAGTGATTACGTCCGCCGCCTTTGCGAGAACGACTTCCAGCCCATCCCCAACCGGAAGAATCAGTTTTCGGCCTTTGTTTCGTACCGCGGAGCAATCGATACCGATCTGTTCGAACAGGTTTACCGTGCTTTCTTCCAGCCTGCCCTTTGTCAGGGCGATTCTGAGTGGTTTCATTTTTACCAGCCTTATATCAGATTGATCGTTTTGATTGTTTCGCCTACAGAATCGATTCGTTTGATTCCGCTTGTTTGAGCATAGGTGATCGCGTCGTCCTGCGTTTCAAAGACGCTGTTTTCACATCGCAGCCCCTTTGAGATCAGATCGGAAGTGTATTCAAGCGCCTTGACCTCATATCCGGCATCTCCGTGAACCAAAATATCCATTGGAAGCACCGGACATACGTTTCCGCGGTCAAGTAGGGTTTTTGCAATCGCATCCACATTGACCGCGAAACCGATTGCGGGCATCGGCTGACCGAAATGGCCGAGCAGGTTGTCGTAGCGTCCTCCAAGCAAAACCGCGTCGCCGAATTCTTCCACATATGCGCTGAACACGATCCCCGTATAATAATCATTTCGCTGGACAAGGCCAAGGTCGATCATGATCCGCCCGCTCTGTTCCAATTCGGAAAGGGAACGGTAAACTTTACGCAGATAGTCCAACGTTTGAACCAATCCCGAATCTTTGCAAAGCGCCGAAGCCCGGTCAAAGACCTCTTCTCCGCCGAATAAGCGGGGAAGCTCTCTGAGCGCCTGCACATATTCCCCCTGCGGGAGAGCATCCAGAATTCCGTTCAGCCGCGCATAGTTCTTCGTTTCGATCGCGGAGCGCACATCTTCCAGAAGATTTTCCCCGACGGAAATCTGCTGCGCAAGAGTGCGGAAAAAACCGGCGTGCCCGATTTCCAGGCGATACCCCGGAACGCATTTGCCCAATGCTTCAACCGCCGCGGACAATACATCCAGATCGGCCCGAATTCCTCCGGCGCCCAAAAGCTCGATTCCGGTCTGTACGGATTCATCGCTTCGTCCGGTTAATCCCGGATGGTTCCGGTAAATCGGCTGGGTATAATACAGCCGAATCGGCTTTGGCAAATTTTGGAGCCGCGTCGCGGTCAGCCGGGCGATTGGAAGCGTTGAATCCGGACGCATTACGATCAAACGTCCATGCTGATCCGTCATTTTATACATGACATCCTGAGAGATGCCCGAAAAATCCGGATCGAACACATCGTAAAATTCCAATCCCGGCGTTACTACCTCATGAAAACCGCGGGAAGAAAACACATCACTGATGGTTCTTTCAATATATCGTCTGGTAAGACATTCCTCGAACAAAAAATCCTTGGTGCCCTCCGGCGTAATTTTGTTGTTTTTCTTCATGAATGCCGCTCCTTGTTTTCATGCGCGGTTCACTTTACCGTGCTAATAGAATACCATACTAAAATCGCGCTGTCAACCGAATAATGACATTTGGCTGCTTTTCGGCAGATCTTTCAGAACCCCCGCGGCCTCAAATGTTTCAATCACGGATTTGGAAACTTTGGATCGGGTCTGCAGATCGTCCACGGAAATATAGGGGCCTTTCTTTCCCGCTTCCGCCAGACTGTTTGCCGCCGCTTCTCCTACCCCGGAAAGCGACAGAAACGGAAGCCGAATTTTTCCGTCTTCGACCAGATATTTTTTGGCTTCCGATTTGAACAGGTCAACCGGAAGGACCTCAATTCCCCTTGCCAGCATTTCGTTGACAATCTGAAAGGTGGAGTAGGCCGACTCTTCTTTGGCAGACGCTTCTTTTCCCTTCATGGCGATTTCGTTCATTTTGCGCCGAACCGCTTCGCGTCCCTGCATTACAAGCGCGCCGTCAAAGTCTTCTCCGCGCACGGTAAAGTATGCGGCGTAATATTCCACCGGGCGGTGGACTTTGTACCAGCCAAGGCGCAAAGTTGAAATCATATATGCCGCGGCATGGGCTTTCGGGAACATATATTTGATTTTCATACAGGAATCAATATACCACTGCGGAACGCCGTGGTCCTTCATCGCCTGGATGTAATCTTCAGTCAACAGCTTCGGTGCTTTTCCCTTTCGGGTGATTTCCATAATTTTAAACGCCATTTTCGGTTCCAGGCCTTTGTGCAGCAGATAAGTCATAATGCTGTCGCGTGTTCCGATGACTTCTGAAATGGTGCAGGTCCCGTTTTTAATCAATTCCTGCGCGTTGCCCAGCCAAACGTCGGTACCGTGCGACAGCCCGGAAATCTGAAGCAGATCCGAAAAAGTTTTTGGGTTGGAGTCCATCAGCATCTGCCGTACGAAGCTGGTGCCTACTTCCGGCAATGAAAAAGTGCCGGTCTGTGAATCGATATCCTCCGGCTTGACCCCAAGCGCTTCCGTGGAGGTAAACAGCGACATGACCTGCGGGTCGCTCATGGAAACGTCCATGACGGGAATTCCGGTGTAATCCTCCAGATAGCGGTAAATCGTCGGAACATCATGGCCCAGCTCGTCCAGCTTGCAAATCGTGTCATGAATGGAGTGAAAATCGAAATGAGTCGTGATGTTGTCGGAATTCTGGTCGTTGGCCGGATGTTGAACCGGGCAAAAATCAAAAACTTCTTTTCCCTTCGGCACGACCACCATTCCTCCGGGATGCTGCCCTGTCGTTCGCTTGACCCCCGTGCAGCCGGTGGCCAGGCGGAGTTCTTCCGCCCTGTGGAGGACAAGCCCTTTTTCTTCTTCATATTTCTTCACAAAGCCCAGCGCCGTCTTATCCGCAACCGTAGCGATTGTCCCGGCCTTGAACACGTGATCTTTGCCGAACAGTGTTTCCGTGTAGCGGTGGGCGCTCGACTGATACTCGCCGGAAAAGTTCAGGTCGATATCAGGGGTCTTGTCCCCGTCAAAGCCAAGAAAGGTTTCAAACGGAATCGTATGTCCGTCCCTGTTATATTCCGCACCGCAGACCGGGCATTTTTTCGGCGGAAGATCAAATCCGCTGCCGATGCTGCCGTCGGTTACAAATTCGCTGTGCTTGCAGTTTGGACAAACATAATGCGGCTCCAGCGGGTTAACCTCTGAGATGCCCGCCAAATTGGCGACGAAAGACGAACCGACCGACCCACGGGAGCCAACCAGATAGCCGTGCGCCACGGAATCCGCGACCAGCTTTTGAGCGATCATGTAAAGGATCGAGAAACCGTGTTTTGTAATAGAACCAAGCTCGCGTTCCAGTCTTTTCTGAACCAGCTCCGGCAGAGGATCGCCGTACAGTTCCTTCGCGCGCGTCCATGTGATGCTCGTAAGCTGTTCCTCCGCTCCTTCGATGAACGGCGGAAACGTCCCCTCGGGAATCGGCCGGATCTCCTCAACCATATTTGCAATTTTATTGGTGTTCGTCACGACGACTTCATAGGCTTTTTCTTTTCCCAAATAGGCAAATTCCCGGAGCATTTCCTTCGTTGTCCGAAAATATAGCGGTGCCTGTTCGTCCGTATCTTTAAAGCCGAGGCCCTGCATCAGGATTTTTCTGTAATCCCCGTCCTTCGGATCCATAAAGTGAACATCGCAGGTTGCAACAACCGGCAGATTCAGCTTTTCACCTAATTTTACGACGGTACGGTTAAACTCTTTGATTTTTTCCTCGTCGGGAACAAGCCCCTCTCGCACCATAAAACGATTGTTCCCGACCGGCTGAATTTCCAAGTAGTCGTAAAACGACGCAATTTCGCACAGAGCGGACCAAGGCTGCGCCCCAATTATCGCCCTGTAAAGTTCTCCGGCTTCACAGGCGCTTCCGATCAAAAGGCCTTCCCGATATTTGATTAGCTCCGATTTCGGGATTCTCGGATTCCGGTAGAAATACTCCAGATGAGATTTTGATATCAGTTTGTACAGGTTTTTCAGGCCGGTTTGGTTTTTCGCCAGCAGGATCATATGGTATGATTTCATCTTTTTAATATCGCCGCCGGCAAGGCAGCTATTGATATCCTGCACCGTTTTTGCGCTGGTATCCTCCTGCAAACGCTGAATCAGCCTTAAAAAGATCTGACCGAGAACCATAGCATCGTCGCAGGCCCTGTGGTGGTTGAAAGGATCGAGTTTTAGATATTTTGCGACCGTATCCAGCTTTGCGTTTTTAATTCCTTTTAGAAGCGAGCGGCACATCGGAACGGTGTCTATGTAAGTATTTGTGAATTCAAAGCCGCTTCGCCCGGCGGCTACCCGGATAAAAGAGGTATCGAAGTCGGCGTTATGGGCGATCAGCACCGCATCTTTTCCGCAAAATTGAAAGAACTGTTCCAGCGCCTGACGTTCCGAAGGAGCATCCTTTACCATTTCGTCCGTGATTCCGGTCAACCCGGTTATTTTAGCCGGAATCCCTCGTTCCGGGTTGACGAATGTGTCAAAAGAATCGGTTAAATCACCGTTCACAATGCGAACCGCGCCGATTTCAGTAATCCGGTCCGCAGATGGGCTCAGTCCCGTTGTTTCAATATCAAACGAGATAAATTCGCCGGTAAGCTCTCTGACGGAATCCCCTTTGACAGCGGGCACCAGATCATTGACGAAATAGGCTTCGGAACCATAAAGAATTTTGATCGGCTGACCTTTCTTTTTCAGTTCCTCCGCCGCGTTCATTGCGTCCGGATAGGCCTGCGCAACTCCATGGTCCGTGATTGCCACAGCCGTATGCCCCCATTTGGCCGCTCTGTGAATCAGGTCCGATGCGGAGTTGACTCCGTCCATGGCGGACATTGTGGTATGCATGTGCAGTTCCACACGCTTGTCCTGGGCATCGTCCGTAACCTCCACCTGCTTTACAGTTGCGATGCTTTTGGGACGCAAGACGATTTCATGGTCATACTTGTCGTATTCCACATCTCCGCGCACCAGAACAGACATTCCTTTCGCGAGCGTGTCCAGCATCTTGCATTGGGTTGCCATCTCTATGATCTTGAGTGTAATGGAACTGGTGTAATCCGTGATATTGACGGAATAAATCTTTCGCTGCCTGTCGCGCGTCGCCTTCTGGTCCACAGAAAAAATTTCTCCCCATATGGTTGCGCTGCCGATATCCGGCGTGATTTTTGAAATTGGGATCGGCTTGGCCCGCGGCAGATGTCCGTAAATTTCCCTTGCGCTGTCAAGAATAACCGTGGGATACAGCGTATCCCCTTCGCGTATGCTGATGGTTTTGGCGGTGTTTTTCTGCTTCAGGGAAGCTTCCTCCGATTCGATCTGTTCAGAAACTTCCTGTCTGCGGCGAGCCTCTTCTTTCACAAGCTTTCTGTTAATAAACGCCGCCGCACCCTCCTGCGCAGCCAGAACGCCGCCGAATTCTACAACCAGACTAATTCCGAATTCCTCACGGATCAGTTCGGCAAGCATTCTATCCACATGGCGGGCCAGCAGCATGTCTCCGCCGCCATGTTTGAGCTCGATCAGCAGCTTTCCGTTTTCCAGCTTTGCCTCGGAATCCGTCAGAGTTCCGTTCAGGCTCGCTTCACGGCGTTTCAGTTCCATAATCAGGCTCGGAAAATACTCCGTTGAAAAAGAAGCCTGCGGAAATGTTGGTTTCACGCAGGCTTTTGAGAGACGAAGCGGCTTGCAGGAGACAATGCTGCGTTCCACATGATCCAGAATGTTCCGTTCCACAAGGTCTGGAAAAAGGACGTTTGCCGTGAGCGCTCGAATGGCCGAATCGATCTGAATAGAAGCGATCGTTCCTTCCCGAACCGGCTCCGGAAACCGGGATATATCTATGTATTCGTGAAAAAAATCTCCAAACTTCTTCAAGCGCATTCATCCTTTACATTTGTTCGATTTCCCGCAAAAGAGTTTCGACCAGTTGCTCTTCCGGAACTCTTTTCATAATTTTCCCTTTTTTAAATAGCAACCCTACTCCGTCTCCCCCGGCAATTCCGATATCCGCCTCTCTGGCTTCCCCCGGTCCGTTGACGGCACAGCCCATCAGGGCAATCGTCAAATCCTTCGTACAGCCGGCAAGGCGCTTTTCGACTTCGTTTACAATCGAAATCAGATCGATCCGGGTCCTGCCGCAGGTAGGGCACGAAACAATCCGAATTCCTTCCCTTAAAGAAAGAGCTTTCAAAAGATCGATGCCGGCTTCTATTTCGCGCACAGGATCTGCGGTTAGAGACACGCGAATCGTATCGCCGATTCCCCTTTGCAGCAGAGAACCGATCCCGATCGAGGATTTAATCAGTCCCATTCGTTCGCTGCCCGCTTCCGTTACACCGAGATGAAGCGGATAATCACATTGTTCCGCAATCAGTTCATTCGCCTGAATCATATGATTGACATCGGATGATTTAATCGATATGACAATATCATCAAATTGAAATTTTTCCAACAGGGAAGCATGGCGCAAAGCACTTTCCGCAAGCGCCTGCGGGGTCGGTCCGCCATACTTTTCCAGCAATTCCTTTTCAATAGAACCGGAGTTCACGCCGATTCTGATCGGTACTTTTCTGTCGGCGCAGGCGGCAGCCACTTCCCTGACCCGTTCGTCGGAACCGATATTGCCGGGATTGATTCTGATTGCGTCGGCTCCCGCCTCCGCACTGGCAAGTGCAAGACGGTAATCGAAATGAATATCCGCGACCAGCGGAATATTTACCGACTGCTTGATTGCAGGGATCAGAGCAACCGATTCGGCGTCCGGCACCGCGACACGCAGGATCTCACAACCCGCCTTCTCCAGAGCCTTGGCCTGAGAGACATTTCCGCTCAGATCGGCGGAGGGCCGGCTCAACATCGACTGTACCGTAATCTTTGCTCCGCCCCCCACCGCGACAGATCCAACATGGACTGTTTTCGAAATTCTCATGCTCCGCCCAGTCCTTTTCCTGTAATTAAACGAAGAATGTCGCTGTAGGTAACGACCACCATAAAACCCATCAGCAGGCAGAATCCAGCCGTTTCAACAATTCCGACGTATTTCTGCTGCAGAGGCTTGCGGCGAACGGCTTCCACGAGAAGGAACAGTACTTTCCCTCCGTCAAGCGCGGGAAAAGGCATCAGATTGACTACGCCAAGGTTGACGGTCAGAACCATAATCATATAAAGAATATTGTTGAGTCCCGCCATAAAATTCTGCGCAAGCCCGGCGGAAGCAGCCTGGTTGATCGCGCTGACCGCTCCGACGGGCCCCGCGACGTCGTTAAACCCGAATTTTCCGGTTGCGAATCCCACGAGGCTGTACCAAACCATGCGGACCGTGGAAACCGTATCCTGAAAAGATTTCGTAATCAGCGTGCCGAAGTTTTTATCCACCGGCAGCACATAAAAGTCCAGGGTAAGAACGCTCTTGCCGTTTACTTTCCGGCTGTTGAACTTGACATTGTCGAAAGTGAATGTTTTCCCATCCCGCAGCACTTCAATATCAACGGAATTAGGGTTTGCCGTCGCAAGGGCAAAGCTCAGGTCACGGTCCCCGTAAATCCGGTAATGGTCGACGGAGATAAATTCATCCCCTCTTTTCAATCCGGCCTGCTGCAGCGCCGAATTCTGATCAAACTGCGAAATGGTGGTGGAAGAGAACGCGCTTTCCTGCCCCAGAATCGTCATCATTAAAACAAGCCCGAGCAAAATGTTCATGATGGCTCCCATGACAACGACAAGGAATCGTTTCCAAACAGGTTTTTTGCCAAAGGAACCGGTATCTGCGCTTTCTTCGTCCTCACCCTCCATGGCACAGAAGCCGCCGATCGGCAGAAGGCGAAGGGAATAACGAGTTTCCTTTCCCTGTTTATGAAAAAGGGTAGGCCCCATTCCAATCGCAAATTCATTGACTCGAATCCCGCATAATTTCGCGGTAAAGAAATGGCCGAATTCATGGATAAAAATCATAAATCCGAATAGCAGAACAGCAATGATAATCAAAATTGCTTTTATGATGATAATCACCTCTCAGGTAGTAACTGTGCTCAAAACGAAACTGCGAGCGCGCGCATCGGCCCGCAGAACATCTTCGACGCTCCGCACCTCATCCACGTCAGGCTGATGCTCCATCGCTTCCCAAACCAATTCTCCAATCTCCAGAAAGGAAATTCTGTGGTCCAAAAACAGCTTTACCGCAACTTCGTTTGCTCCGTTCGCCGCTGCAGGCGCAAGGCCGCCGCGCCTTAATGCGCGTCTGCACGCCGCTAGACAGCGAAACGTCTTTTCGTCCGCATTTGAAAATGTCAGAGTACCGTATTTTGCCAAATCAAGAATATCCGTATCGGAGGCAAGGCGTTCCGGGTAGGTGAGGGCATACTGGATCGGAAGATGCATATCGGGTACACCGAGCTGCGCGATTACGGACCGGTCTTCAAATTCCACCATGGAATGGACGACGCTTTCCCTTTGCACCAGTACGTCAATTCTATCATCCGGGAGTCCGAAAAGCCAGGAAGCCTCAATAATTTCCAGCCCCTTGTTCATCATGGTTGAGGAGTCAATCGTAACCTTCGGCCCCATATGCCAGTTCGGATGTTTTAATGCCTGTTCCGGAGTTACGCTTTTCAAATCTTCCAATGTTTTTCCGAAAAAAGGTCCGCCGGAAGCGGTCAGAAGAATCCTGCGTATTGCTTTTTTCCCGGGACTGCCCTGCAGACATTGGAATACCGCGGAATGCTCGCTGTCAACGGGAAGAATCCGGACATGTCTCTCTTCCGCTTCCCGCATGACCAACGCTCCGCCGGCCACCAGCGCTTCCTTGTTGGAAAGCGCTACATCCTTTTCGGCTCGAATTGCCGCAAGCGTCGGGCGAAGTCCGACCATTCCGACAACAGAATTGCAAACAAGGCCTGCCGTTGGCAGGCAGGCCGCTTCGCATAAGCCGTCCATTCCCTGCACTACCCTGACAGGCAGGTCGCTGACCGCCGTTTTCAGTTTTAAAGCAGCGGCCGGATCGTAGACCGCGGCAACCTGGGGGCGAAATTCCCTGATCTGTTCTTCCAGCAGGCCGACGTTTTTTGCTGCCGCCAGAGCGCAGATTTTCATTCCCAGCCTTCGTGCGACATCCAAAGTTTGGGTGCCGATGGACCCCGTGGATCCCAAAACGGATAAACATTGTTTCATTATTATTCACCAATTGTTTTGATTATTGCAGTCTATGAGAAATTAGTTTAAAACGATGGGAAGCAGCTGAACCAGAATATAAACAAACGGAGCTTCAAAGATGACGCTGTCGAAACGATCGAGAATCCCGCCGTGCCCCGGGATAATTTCACTGAAATCTTTAATATGGCAGCTGCGCTTGATCAGTGAAAAGCTCAGATCGCCAAGAATCGAGATGCCTGTTCCGAAAACTCCGATCAGAACAAGCGGCAGGTATGACACATTCACGCTGTAAGCATAATAGATCGCGTGAAATAAATAACCGAAAACCAGCATGGCGGCAACATTCAGAAGGAGGCCGCCGACCGCTCCCTCTACGGTTTTATGCGGACTGATATTTGGGCAGAGTTTATGTTTCCCGAAAAAGGTCCCCGCGAAAAAAGCGCCGACGTCCGCCGTCCACGCGGAAAAGATTCCTATGATCACATAAAACATTCCATGGCTGCCGCCGATTTCTCTTAGGCTGATAATTGTTCCCAAAGCGGACGGAATCAGCAAAGACATGCTGTAAATTACGCCGACTTCGCGAAAAGTAATCTCCGTATGATATAAAATCAGAGCGGAAAAAATGATTACGGTGTAGAGAAAATAAGCGGCGTCATGCCAAAAGGAAGTCCCAAGGAATGGAAACACCGCAGAAAAAAGCAGACTGGGAATCAGAAGGATCAGATTTTTGGCAAGCCCCAGCGCGGTGATAATTTCATTCACCGCAAGGACGGAGATCAGGCCGATCGCAAAATTCAAAGCAAGCGGAAGCGTGCTGTTGCAGATGACGATCGCGGCCAGAAACACAATCAGAGTCAGTGCCGATGTAACTCTTGTTCTCAATCAAATCCCTCCGAAGCGCCTGTTGCGGGCGGCATAGAGATCCAGTGCTCGATCCAGATCATTCGGCTTGAAATCCGGCCAAAGAATGTCCATGAAAATATATTCGGTATATGCGGACTGCCACAAAAGAAAATTGGAAATTCTCTGTTCTCCGCTAGGGCGGATGATCAAATCAGGGTCAGGCTGCCCAGCGGTATACAGCCTGCGGGCAAAGTCCTCTTCTCCAATTTCGTCCGGCGGCAAAGTTCCATTCTGAACGTCCCGAACCAAAGCCTTTGCCGCCTGAACAATCTCTGCACGACCGCCGTAATTTAAAGCAATATTCAAAACCATGCCGGTCTTGTCCTTGGATACCCGGACAGTCTCGTCGATTAACTCCCTCAGTCTGGGGTCAAAGGCTGTTTCATCGCCAAGAAAGCGAACCTGAATATTTTCATCAAGAAAATTCGTCAAGGCATCGCTGAGATACTGTTTGAAAAGTTTTATCAGCGTCAAAACCTCATTTTGCGGGCGTTTCCAGTTTTCGGTCGAAAACGCGTAAATCGTCAGATAACGGATTCCTATTTGATTGCAATAGCGGACGATGGTTTTAAAAACCGCCGCTCCGGCCGCATGGCCCGCGGAACGGGGCATGCCGCGTTTTTGCGCCCAGCGGCCGTTGCCGTCCATAATAATTCCCACATGTACGGGCAATATTTTTGCCGTCATGAATTTTATATCTCCAAAATTTCCTTTTTCTTGTTGTCGAAGACCTTATCCGTCTCCTTACAATACTTGTCCGTCAGTTCCTGCGTGTGTTTTTCAGCCGTTTTTAAATCGTCTTCCGTCAGCTCAGAGTTTTTCTTCTTCACTTTCAGCTTATCCATCGCGTCACGACGGATCGAGCGGATCGCGACCTTGCATTCCTCCGCCATTTTGCTGATTTCTTTCACGAGGTCGCGGCGTCTTTCTTCAGAAAGCTGCGGAAAAGTAAGCCGGATGATTTTTCCATCGCTCTGCGGATTAATTCCCAGTTCGGAAGTTTCTATCGCGCGTTCAATCGATTTGCATACGGTTGTATCCCACGGCTGAATGGTAAGGACGCGCGCTTCACTGACGGAAATGGCGGCAAGCTGATTGATCGCCGTCGGCGAGCCATAGTAATCCACCCGAATTTTGTCCAGGACAGCAGGATTGGCCCTGCCCGCGCGAATCGCGGCATAATCGCCCGAAAGAACGGAAATGCTTTTTTTCATACGGCTCTCGGCATCAGATAATATTTCTTTCATGACTAATCCTCCTTTACAACTTTTACAATTGTTCCAATCGGCTCGCCGCAGACCGCTTTTACAATGTTCTCCGGCCGGTCGATACTGAACACCAGAATCGGAATATGGTTATCCATGCAAAGCGAAGCGGCCGTACTGTCCATTACCTGCAGGCCACGGTTCAGCACGTCAAGGAAAGACAGCGAATCAAATTTTACCGCATTCGGGTTTGTCTTTGGATCGCTGTCATAAACGCCGTCAACCATGGTCGCTTTCAGCACGATATCCGCGTCGATTTCGGCGGCACGCAGGGCTGCAGCCGTGTCTGTGGAGAAGAACGGGTTGCCCGTGCCGCAGCCGAAAACCACCACTCTCCCCTTTTCCATATGACGAACAGCCCGATTGCGGATATATGGTTCAGCGATCTGTCTCATTTCAATCGCAGTCTGAACACGGACCTGAACGCCAAGCTGTTCCAGTGCATCCGCCACGCCAAGCGCGTTGATTGTGGTGGCGAGCATTCCCATATGATCGGCACGCGTGCGGTCCATTTTGCCGCTGCTGCGCCCGCGCCAGAAATTTCCGCCGCCCACAACGATGCCGATCTGTACTCCCATATCGGCGCATTGTTTTATTGGCCTGCAAATTTCCAGAACCTTGTCGAAATCAATCCCGTGGGATTTCGAGCCGGCCAAACTTTCGCCGCTTAACTTTAATAAGATTCGTTTATATTTTGGCTGCAATTCCAACACTCCTATTCAGTTTCTCTTATTTTACATGATGGATTGTGCAAAGTAAAGCATTTCATCGCTAAATATAGTTATTCTTGCCAGATTACACGTGCCAAAGACAGGATGACGATTTCTTTTTTCACACAATACCCAACGACGGATCGGCAGGGCGCTTAAGCGAAAGCTTTTTTGCTCTCACCGGCACCGCCGGTGGTTTCGGTACACAAAAACAGCCGCCCAACTTTTTCACAATTGGCGGCTGAACTTCCGTTTTCAAGCGGCAGAATTACTATTTCGATTTATTTTTAATGATCCGGTTTAGCTCGTCCATAAACGTGTTGACATCTTTGAACTGGCGATAGACGGAAGCAAAGCGGACATACGCAACTTCATCGACAGATTTCAATTTTTCCATGGCATATTTACCAATCAGGCTGGACGGTACTTCGCGGTCCAAAGAATTTTGGAGCATATTTTCAATTTCGTCAACGATTTTTTCCAGCGTTTCAATAGAAACGGGGCGCTTTTCACAAGCCCGCAGCAATCCGTTCAGCAGCTTGTTGCGGTCAAAGGCCTCCCGTGATTTGTCTTTTTTGATCACAACAGTGGGTACCGTTTCAATCACCTCATAGGTGGTGAAACGCCTGGAACACTTCAGGCATTCCCTGCGTCTGCGGATTCGTTCCCCCTCGTCCGTCGGGCGTGAATCGATTACTTTGCTTTCTGCGTAACCGCAATATGGACACTTCATCGCTCGAATCACCTCTGCTTAATTATACCAATTTACGGTATGAATATCAAGCAAAACTATGAAATCTTTTATAATAATTCTTCAACAACATGTTTAGCCGAAACAAGTTCTTCCATCCGGGTGAAATTCTTCCGGTACACCTCGATAATCAGGTCCCCGTCAAATCCAAATTTTTCCAGAATGCGGATCAATGCCGGATAATTCATTGTTCCACAGCCGGGAAGCACGCAGTCCGATCCGGGCTTATTGTCATTCATATGGACGTGAACGATTTTGTCGCCCATCGCGGCACAAATCCGGTACGGATCCTGCCCGCCGCGGACCGCCTGCTTAATGTCAAGGACAAAAGCGCAGTTCTCGCCGCAGTGCTCCTTCATTTTTAAGATAAAAGACGGGTCGTCGCTTAAAAAATTATTTACATTTTCCTGTGCAACGGTTACACCAAATTTTTTTCCAAGTTGAAACAGCCGGACGTACCGTTCATAATATTGCAAATCGGCGGCAGGCGAGCGCTTATCGCTTCGTTTGCCGTGGAGAACAAATATTTCTGCGCCAAGTAAATTACATACCTCAAAATATCTTTTATAGATTTCAAGTCCGTCGAGAAACCGCCGTTCATAATCGGAAAACAGCATGAAACTTTCAAATCCGGAAGTAAACGGGTGCAGCGATTTAATGCGGCTGCCTGTATCCTCCGCCCTGAGACGAAGCTCCCTGACATAATCCGGCTTCAGTTCGCTGAATGTATTGATGAAAATTTCAAATTCGTGAAATTGCAGCTTCAGCAACGCGGAATAAGCGTCTTCAAGCAGCATCGGGTATAAACAAGCCGTGGAAATGCCGGCCCTCATAAAATCACCTCCTGGTTATTATATTCCAGCCGGGAGCAAAAGTCCAGATTAAACAGGATCGGTCACGGGTATCCTAATACAGTGAAGATGATTGAAGGAAGGAAGAGAACTCTATGCGGCGGGACAAAAAGAGAAATCTGATCGTTAACGAACTGTTTCGCGTTTCCCGTTTAAGCATGGAGGCGGCCGAGCTGGTCCTCCCTCTCGTGAAAGATGAAAGCTTAAAATATCAGGTTCAGCGGCAGCAAGAGCTTTACCGCTCCACCGCGGCAAAGTCGGCGGAAATTCTGCGCCGAAACGGACTTCATCCGGAAGAGGAGCCGGGGCTGATGGAACGGGCTCTTCGTGATTCCATTAAAATGGATACCTCATGGAATAAAAGCTCCCCCCATATCGCACAGATTGCCATTCATTGTACGGACGCCGCGATGAAAGATCTGGTGAAATCCATGAACCGATCCGCCGACGACGACACGGAAAGCCGAAAGCTTGCAGAAGAATATCTGACCGAAAGTCAGAAAAACATTGAGCTTTTAAAAATGTACCTATAAAGGGGAAACTGCCCGGGAACCGCGCGCGTCCTTGATTTCAGCCGGCAATTCCGTTATAATGATTTGAACGGCAATCAAAGCCGTGAATCCTGCTTGACAAGCAGTGTACATAGGAAGGAATAGAGCATGGGTTACCTCAGCATCGGAAATCTGGAAAAATCGTTCGGTACGCAGGTGGTGCTGAGCGATATTTCCTTTGAAATACAGGAAAACGACCATGTCGGACTGATAGGAAGCAACGGTTCCGGAAAAACAACCTTGTTTAGACTGATTACCGGAGAGTTGTCCCCGGACGCAGGAACCATCTCGGCCGCAGGAAAAACGACGCTTGGCTATATGGAACAGCATGTTTGCCGCGACCTTGACAGGAGCGCTCTGGATGAAGTTCTCACGGTGTTTTCAGCGCTTCTTGCTCAGGAGCACGAGCTGCAAAAAATCGAACGGATACTTCTCAACGGCAGCGCGGAAAACGTTGATTCTCTTATAGATCGGCAAACCGTACTGAACGAAAGATTCATTGCGGACGGAGGGCTGACCTTTCGAAGCCGTGCGCGTTCCGCGCTTCTTGGGCTTGGCTTTGACGAGGAACAGACGGCTACCCCGATCGGCAGGCTGAGCGGCGGACAGCGCGCGAAACTGCAGCTGGCAAAGCTGCTACTCAGCGGTGCAAACCTGATGTTGCTGGATGAACCGACCAACCATCTTGATCTTGCGTCCGTCGAATGGCTGGAGGATTTTCTGCGCTCTTCCAAAGCGGCCTTTCTGGTAATTTCCCACGACCGTTATTTTCTGGATCGGGTAACAAACCGGACGTTTGAACTGAAGAATCACAAGCTGAGGCTCTATAAAGGAAGTTACACCTCCTATCTGGAGCAAAAGGAAAACAACGATCTCTCCGTAAGCCGACAGTACGAAAACACTAGAAAAGAAATCAGCCGTCTGGAAGGAATCGTCGCGCAGCAGCGCCGGTGGAACCGGGAAAAGAATATTAAGACTGCGGAAAGCAAGCAGAAAATGATCAACCGGCTGGAACAGACCCTTGTGAAACCGGACGCGCAGGAAAACACGCTTTGCTTCCGGTTTGGAATCAATGTTCGCAGCGGCAACGACGTTTTGACCGCCAAAGACCTTTCTCTCTCTTTCGGGGACAACCTTCTGTTTCAGAACGTGTCGTTTGAGATTTACCGGGGGAACCGGGTTTTCCTGATCGGCCCTAACGGCTGCGGCAAAACATCCCTGATCAAAGTTCTTCTGGGGCAGCTTTCTCCGGATTCCGGTTCCTTTCGCTTGGGGACAGGCGTAAAAATCGGATATTACGATCAGCTGCAGACAGGGCTGAGACCCGAAAAAAGAGTGATTGACGAAATCTGGGATTACTATCCTCAAATGACGGAAACACAGGTTCGCAGTGCGCTTGCGGTTTTTTTGTATCAGGGGGAAGATGTTTTCAAACAGGTTTCGGCTCTGAGCGGTGGAGAGCGCGCAAGAATTCTGCTGCTGCGCCTGATGCTGTCCCGGGACAATTTTCTTTTACTGGACGAGCCAACCAACCACCTGGATCTTCCGTCCTGCGAGGCGCTTGAGTCTGCTCTGGAAGATTATGAAGGAACTTTGCTCATCATTTCTCACGACCGTTATTTTATCAATAAAACCGCAAATCGCATTTTCGCTTTAAAAACGGATGGATTGGAGGACTGCGGCGCAAATTATCAGGAATACCTGGACAAAATAAAAAACGAACAGACCGCAGCGCCTGCCCGTGAAAGCGAAATGGAAAACGACTATAAAAGGAAAAAGAAACAGGGGGCCGCGCTTCGAAAACAAAAAGCAACGATACTCCGGCTGGAGAAAGAAATTGACCAAAACGAAAAAATCATTGCGGATCTGGAAGAAAAACTTGCCGAACCCGAGACTGCGAGCGACTATCAGGCTGCGATGGAACTAGCAAACCAAATTAACTCCCTGAAATCAGAGAATGAAAACCTCTTTGAAGAATGGAGCGGCCTGTCCCAGCAGGAAGAGGCATAAAAAAACAGCGTCGGTCTGAACGGCCGCGCTGCAACTTCAAATTTAAGATTTTATAGGGACGGGATCGCATTGGAACTGTTGTAACTGCCTGATAAAATCATCCGCATTATTGCTGTCGACTTCAATTTTCAGTGGCTTGGACAAATCAAGACTGAAAATACCCATGATCGATTTGGCATCGATTTTATATTTGTCGGTGGCAAGGTTGATCGGAAAATTATAACTGTTTGTCAATGTGACAAATTTTTTCACTGCTTCAATGCTGGAAAGAAGAATCGAAGTCGTGTACATACAGTTACCCCCCTGATTTATTTGTCTCTACAAAATATAGCTCAATTCTGACGCAAGGTCAATGTTAAACTTGCCTATAGATTTTTTCTTTCGACAAAACAAAATATCTATTTTTATAAAAGGTGTACAAATGAAAGTATCTGTTCTTACACTAGGATGCAAAGTAAACCAATATGAATCCCAGGTTCTGCTAAACCGTCTTCAGTCGGCCGGCTTTACCGTTTGTGATTCCTTGCAGGAAAGCGACATCGTCGTTTTAAACACCTGTACGGTAACTTCAATGAGCGACCGGAAAGCACGCCAGATGCTGCACCGTGCCCGCAGAGATAATCCGGGTGCGGTTTTGGTTGTAACCGGATGCCTGCCGCAGGCGTTTCCTCAGGCCGTTGAAAATGAGCTTGCGGAAGCCGATATTGTGCTGGGCAATTCCAACCGGTCCTCCCTTTTGCCCGATTTGCAAAAATATCTGATGGATAGACAAAGAATCATCGATATCGTCCCGCATAAGCGGGGCGAAAAATTCGAGCCGATGAATACGAACCGTTTTTTTGAGCGGACACGCGCTTTCTTGAAAATCGAGGACGGCTGCAACCGCTACTGTTCTTATTGCATTATTCCCTATGCACGCGGAGCGGTACGGTCAAAACCGATGGAAGAGCTGAAAAACGAACTGGAGCAAATTGCCGCGGGCGGCTATCGGGAGGTCGTTTTAACGGGAATCAACCTGTCCGCATACGGTCAGGAACTTGGCCTAACGCTTTGTGACGCGGTTGAAGCCGCCTGCGCGGTCGAGGGAATCCGACGGGTCCGTCTTGGTTCCCTCGAGCCGGAACGACTGGACGAATCCGTGATAGCACGTTTGAAGCGCCAGGAAAAGTTATGTCCGCAGTTTCATCTTTCGCTTCAAAGCGGTTGCGACGAAACTCTGAAAAGAATGAACCGGCATTACGATACGGAGGAATATCGAAGGATTGTCCGAAATCTGCGTAAAGAATTTGCCAATTCCGCGATCACAACGGATATTATGGTTGGCTTCCCGGGCGAAACGGAGGAAGAATTTGAAAGCTCCAAAATGTTTCTGAAAGAAATCGGTTTTGCAAAGGCGCATGTTTTCGCTTATTCCCGCAGACCCGGAACGGTTGCAGACCGCGCGCCGGACCAGGTGGACCCGAAGGTGAAAGAGGACCGCAGCAAACGAATGATTGAAGCGGCCCGGGAAACAAGGTCGGCGTTTCTTCAAAGCCAGTGCGGCTTGACGGAATCCGTCCTCTTTGAACGGAAATGCTCGGCCGGTGTCTATGAGGGCTATACGTCCAATTATACGCCGGTCAGAATGCACTGCGCCGAAGACCTCTGCGGAAAAATTCTGACGGTGCGCATCACGGAAACCACGCAGGATTTCTGCCTTGCCGAGGCGGCCGAGCCGGTTCAGGGCGAGCGGCCCAAAGCCTCCACAACATTCTGAACCTCCTGCTTTGTCTGATCCCCCACCAGATAATCGCAGGAATAAAACATGAATCCGTCACAGGTGGTTTCGCGCCCGTACTCAACCTGGCTTGCCAGAATCCCGCTGGAAGTTTTCCAGGTGCCGCTGTCCGCGTCGGACCCGGCCTTATAGACCGCCAGACCATAATAGAGTTTTACCTTTTTGTTTGTAACCAGCTGCCGCCATGCTTTTGCCGCAGTGTCAAACGGCAGGACCGGATTTTCAAAATTGACGTACAGCTGCGGACAGATATAATCCACATAGCCTGTTGCGGAGCACCATTCCGTGACGTTTGCGCCCATTGCAAGATCGTTCTGAACGTTGCCCTGCGGGGCGATTCCGAACGGCAGGGATGGATTCACGGATTTTATTTCCTGATAAACCAGCGAGACCATCGCGCTGACGTTTGCCTGCCGCCAGTCCGAAAGGTTCATCGGAGTCCCGGTCTTTTTGGCGGATTCACAGTAAGCGGAATAAGCAGTCCGATCAAACGCCGCGTCTTGTGTCGGATAAAAATAGTCGTCGAATTGGATGCCGTCCACATCGTAATTCTGCGCAATCTCCTTTACTCCGTCCGCTACAAAACGGCGGACTCCGCCGTAAGCGGGATTAAAATACTTGCCGTCCCCAAAATCGACCACCCAGTCGGCTTTTGCATTGTCTTTCTTCCATGTGTTGTAAACGTTTCCTACCGCTAAAATGGAAGGCGTGTTTGAAACCTGAATTCTCAGTGGATTCACCCAGGCTTGAATCTTCAATCCGGCCTGGTGGCTTGCCTTTACCATATCGGCAAGAGGGTCGTACCCCGGATTTACGCCCTGAGTGCCCCCCACAACATGGCTCCAAGGAAAATAAGAGGATTTGTACAGCGCGTCCGCAAACGGTCTTACCTGAACGATCAGCGTATTCATTCCGCACTTTTTTGCGTTGTTGATAATTGTGTTAAACTTATTTAAAAAGGCTTGTTCGCTTTTATCGTCGTCTCTGCTCATATTCAGGCTGAGATACGGAACCCAGACCGCGCGCATTTCCGATTCGTTCCCCGTGACCTGAGCGACGCTTTCCGCCGCGGAGGAAGTCGCACAGGCTTCGTTTGGCCTCGGGCTTTTTGCTACAGATGTTTTCAGATTGGGGCTGCGGTTAAAATTGACTGCCATCGTCACGGCAACAACGATCGCGAGAAGAAAAACACATACTATCATACTGTGCCGGTTAAACAGTCTGATTACCATTTTTTTCATCCTTTCCATATCCATAAAAAACATCATTTGACAGAAATAACGATATCGTGTAAAATAATCCCTTCGGGGGGGTGGAAAAATGTTCTTTATTATTGGAATCACGAGCGGTATTGCGGAACTGGGTTTTCGCAGCTGCGGGTATTTTCCCTGCTGCTCTCTCAGGGGAAAGACGGCATTGGTAACATGCGTTTACAAGCAGTTTACTTTTTTCTTTATTCCCCTGTTTCGTTTCGGGAAAAGATATTTTATTTCATGCCCTGACTGCGGAGCCGTTTATGAAATCCATCGCGAGGAAGGAAAACGAATTGAACGCAGCCCCGGTTCAGAGATAAATCCGGACCAAATTTTCCGCGTAGCGGGGCGCGCCGCCAGATTTTGTCCGAATTGCGGCGCACAGGTGAACCCGGACAGCCGTTTTTGTCCGAATTGCGGCGCCAGACTGTAATGGAGGCTGGGAGGAAAAACATTGCCTGGTTATATATATTTGATTTGTTACGCGATTATTATTAATCTTATGGCGGCAATTTCCACCGTTGTGGATAAACACCGCGCAGCGCGGCACAGATGGCGAATTCCTGAGAGCAGGCTTTTGTTTTTTGCCGCCCTAGGCGGTTCGCCCGCCATGCTGTTTACCATGCTGCTGATTCGGCATAAAACAAGGCACGCAAAATTCATGATCGGTATTCCTGTGATTTTACTGGCTCAGTGTGTTGTTCTGTACTTTGGGCTGCAACTGTTTCAGTAACATAAAAAAATCACGCTTCTTTTCATTGGAAGCGTGATTTTTTTGACTGAATATTTACAGCATTATTTCTGGTCAGGCATTCACAATACCGATTTGTAAACCGCGCATCACATCCAATGCTTTTTGGTTCATTGCTTCATCCGCGCAGGCCGTGCATTGTGCGTCCACAATAATTTCAGCTTCGGGTAAGGCCGCTTTTGCCAGAACAGCGTTGGAAATAACACAGATGTTGGAAACCAGGCCGACCAGTTCCACACGGTCGTAAGCGTTTTGGGAAAGATATTCCGCGAGCTCTAAAGATCCGAAAGTACGTTTTTCGAAGCATTTGTCGGATGAACCGCGGGCTTCCGCCACTTTTCCGTACAGCTTCCAGCCTTCCGTGTTTTTCAGGCAATGCGGTACGGGCAGATTCCTTCCTTCCTGAGTCTTTAAATAATCTTCTCCATGAGTATCAAACGTGAATACGACTTCCCCACCGACGGCTCGATATTCTTGAATCTTCTCAAGAATTTTATTTTCCAGCGAAACCGCGTTCGGAAAACCAAGACTTCCAATTACAAAATCCTTTTGAAAATCCACGACGACCAAAATTTTTTTCATAGAAACCTCCTTCACTCTGAAGAAAAAGCCGCTCTGAAAAGAGCGGCTAATACCGAACTATCTGACCACGAGATTTACCAGCTTGGAAGGAACATAGATTTCTTTGACCAGCTTCTTCCCATCGATCTCGGCGGAAACTTTCCCGTTCGCTTTTGCCTGGGAAAGAGCGTCCTCTTTCGAAATCTCCGCCGGAACCGACAAATGGGCCCGTACCTTGCCGTTTACCTGAACGGCGATCTCGACCGTTTCCTCCGTGCACTTGGCTTCATCGTATTTCGGCCACTCCTGCTGGCAGACCATCCCATCGAATTTCTGATTGGCCCAGACTTCTTCGCAGACATGGGGTGCAAACAGATTGAGCAGCATGGTAAAGACGCGAAGTTCCCCCTTTGTAATGGAGCCTACGGCGGTAATGTCATTAATCAGCGACATCAGCGCGGCAATCGCCGTATTAAACTTCAGGTTCTCGACATCTTCCCCTACTTTTTTAATGGCCTTGTTAAACGGAACCTCCAACTCTGGGCGGATGCCCTCTCCATCGCAGACAATTTCCTGAAGATTCCAGAACCGCTCAATAAAGCGGCGGCAGCCTTTAATTCCGTTGGTGCTCCACGGCGCGGCTTTTTCGAAATCGCCGATAAACATTTCGTAAAGGCGCATGGTATCCGCGCCGTAAGCAGTCACAATATCATCCGGATTGACGACATTGCCGCGCGACTTGCTCATTTTTTCGCCGTTTTCGCCGAGGATCATTCCGTGGCTGGTACGTTTGGCATACGGTTCCGGAGTCGGCACCACACCAATATCATAAAGGAATTTATGCCAGAAGCGGCTGTACAGCACATGAAGCGTTGTATGCTCCATTCCGCCGTTATACCAGTCGACGGGCGTCCAGTATTTCAGGGCGTCGTCTCCCGCCAAAGCGTCGTGGCTATGCGCGTCGGTATAGCGCAGAAAATACCAGGAAGAACCTGCCCACTGGGGCATCGTGTCGGTTTCCCTCTTGGCCGGACCGCCGCAGCGCGGGCAGGTGGTATTGACCCAGTCGGTCATATGCGCCAGCGGCGATTCCCCGTTGTCCGTCGGCTCATAGGATTTCACGTTCGGCAGGCGAACCGGCAGCTCACTCTCGGGAACGGCGACATATCCGCACTTCTCGCAGTGAACGATTGGAATCGGTTCCCCCCAGTAACGCTGGCGCGAAAACACCCAGTCGCGCAGTTTAAAGTTGACTTTGGAACGTCCGATGCCCTTCTCCGTCAGAAATTCTATGATCTTTTTCTTTGCCTCTTCGACGGATAATCCGTCAAGGATTCCCGAGTTGACCAGAATTCCGGTTCCGCAGTCCGTAAAGGCTTCTTTCTGTACATTTCCGCCCTGGACGACTTCAATGATGGGAAGATTGAACTTCTTGGCAAATTCCCAGTCGCGGGTATCATGAGCCGGCACGGCCATGATTGCTCCGGTTCCGTAAGAAACCAGGACATAGTCGGAAATAAAAATCGGTATTTCCGTTCCGTTGACCGGGTTGATCGCGCGGATCCCGTCAAGACGGACTCCGGTTTTATCTTTTGCAACCTCCGTACGTTCAAAATCCGATTTTTTGGAAGCGGCCTCCTGATAGGCGGCCACTTCATCCGCATTCCGAATCAGCCCTTTCCATTTTTCCAGAAGGGGATGTTCGGGTGAAACCACCATATAGGTTACGCCGTAGAGTGTGTCGGGGCGCGTGGTATATACCGTAAGACAGTCGCCGGCAGTCGTTTTGAAGTCCACCTCGGCTCCCGTGGAACGGCCGATCCAGTTGATCTGCTGTGACTTCACGCGGTCGGGATAGTCCACCAGAGCAAGGTCGTCAATCAGCCGCTGTGCGTATTCCGTGATTTTCAGCATCCACTGTGATTTTACCTTGCGAACCACTTCGCTGCCGCAGCGTTCACATACGCCGTTGACCACCTCTTCGTTCGCAAGAACGCATTTGCAGGAGGTGCACCAGTTGACGGCCATTTCTTTCTTATAGGCCAGACCGTGCTTAAACAGCTGCAAAAAAATCCACTGTGTCCATTTATAATACTCCGGGTCGGTTGTATTGATCTCGCGCGTCCAGTCGAACGACAGGCCCAGCGATTGAAGCTGTTGTTTGAATCTCGCGACATTCTTCTTGGTAACTTCCGCAGGATGAACATGGTTTTTAATCGCGTAGTTTTCGCTGGGCAGTCCAAACGCGTCCCAGCCGATCGGATACAGAACATTGTAACCCTGCATACGGCGCTTGCGCGCGATAATATCCATCGCGGTATACGATCTTGGATGCCCCACATGAAGTCCCTGACCCGAAGGATACGGAAATTCGATCAGCGTATAGTATTTCGGCCTATCGTGGCTGTCGGAGGCGTGAAATACCCCGGCTTTCTCCCAACGGTCCTGCCATTTTTTTTCGATTTGCCTGTGATCATATTTCATTGATTATTCGCCCCTACATTGTATCATTTTCACGGCCGGGTAACAGGCCGAACAGCAAGTCATTCTATCATTTTTGAAAGGTCCACGATTTCTCCGTCCTGCCAGAGCCTGTCCAGATCGTAAAAATTCCTGGATTCCTCCGTAAACACATGGACCACTACATTCCCATAGTCAAGCAGGACCCATGAATTTGACCGGTAACCTTCTTTGTGCCCGGGGTTCAGCCCGGATTCCCCAAGCTGAAACTCCGTTTCATCCGCAAGCGATTTCACATGCGTGCTGCTCGTACCGGTCGCAAGAACAAAATAATCCGCAAGAATCGAAACGTCTCGGATTCCAATAACTTTGAGATTCTTTGCCTTTTTACTGTCCAGTATTTTCGCAGCCTGCACGGCCAGTTCCAGTGACGTCATTCTCAACAACCTTTCTGATTTGTGTCGATGGATAAATTCTGCAATATTGTTTGATTATAGACCGCAATCGTATCCGGGTGAATCGGTCGTCTGGCATCCGCCAGATCCTTTACCGTAAAAACGATTCCCTCGATCATAGCCTGTTCCAAACTGTTTTTCGCGGCTTGCCGCAACTTATCCACACCGGGGTAATCTCTGTCATCCGAAATAAAATCCGCAATAAACAGGATCTTATCCAGAAGAGTCATGTTTTTACGTCCGGTTGTATGGTAACGCACGGCCTGCAGGATTTCAGGGTCGGTTACCCCGAGTTCACGGCGGATATATTCCGACGCCAAAATCGCATGCCACAGCTTCGGCGCGTTTTTTTCAACATCCGTAAGCCGGATCCCGTACTGCCTCATTCGTTCTTTTTGCTCTTCCTGCGGAAGGTCTTTCATGATATCGTGAAGAATCCCCGCGGTTTCCGCTTTTTTTTCATCCGCGCCGTATTTTTGAGCCAGGGATACCGCAGCGCGGGCAACGCACACGGAATGCTCGTAGCGCTTGTCTCCAAGAAGACCGCGAATAGCCGATTTATATGATTCCAGATTCATTTTGCTCCTCCAAATACAGATGATGGTGATAGATATAATCGGCGACGGCAGTCGGGACGTAATCCAGCAAATCTTCGCCTCTTCTAACGGCGTCGCGAACTATTGTGGAGGAAATCGGCAAATATTGAATATCGCAGATCATTGTTTTCGCTCCATTCTTAACGGCCCTCTCCGCATACGACCGCAGCGCGGAACAACCGCGGCTGCTTCTCGGCGCGGAACACACCGTTGCCAGCGAGTAAATGACCTCCGGCTCGTGCCAGTCGTGCAGGGTCAGAAACATGTCCTCGCCCGTGATAAAAAAAAGCTCCGCGTCCGGATTTTCCCTTTTTACTGCCCGCAGTGTGTCGGAAGTATAGCTGGGGCCGGTTCTTCTGATCTCCATATCGCTGACCTCAAATCCGTCCGGCAGTACTGCCAGTCTGCACATTTCAAGCCGATCCCGCGCAGGTGCAAGATTCGGCGCGATTTTATGCGGCGGAGTCCCCGTGGGAATCAGCAGCACGCGGTCGGCGCCAATGATCTGTTGAAATCGGCGCACCAAATGCAGGTGGCCGTTATGGATCGGATTAAAGGTTCCGCCCATGACCGCTATTTTCCGCATTGTTTCACCCGGCATTCCCTTATTTTTTTATCATATTACTTTTTTCCCTGTTTGGGAAGTACTATTTTAGGATCCTTTTCATTTCTTCTGTATAAAACAAATCTGGAACCGATTACCTGAACGGATTCGGCCCGAACCAAACCGGCGATTTGATCCGCCGCCTCTCTTGCGGAAACGGGGGATGTTTCCAGGACTCTGCCCTTGATCAGTTCCCTGGCGGTCAGCGCATCATCCGCCTGCTTGATTAAATCGTCGCCAATGCCGGATTTTCCCACAATTAAAATCGTGTCGATCGGATTGGCCAGCGAGCGCAGATAAGCGCGCTGTTTTCCAGTCAGCATTTTCATTGCTCCTCATATTTTTTCAATTTTTCGGCAAATTCACGCAATGCTCGTCCCCTGTGGCTGATTTTATCCTTTTCGTCCCCGGACAGCTCCCCGAATGACCGGCCGCCAACCAAAAACAGAGGGTCATATCCAAAGCCGCCGGAACCTCTTGGGGAAAAGGCAATGGAACCCTCACATTCGCCGCGCGCCGTAATGATGTCTCCGTTTGGAAAGACACAGCAAATCGCACAGACGAACCGTGCGCTTCTTTTCTCCGCCGGAAGATCGCGGAGCGCATGGAGAAGCTTTCGGTTGCAGTCTTCACTGCTTGCCCCTTCTCCGGCATATCGGGCGGAGTAAACGCCCGGCTCTCCGTTTAAAATGTCCACCGCAAGCCCGGAGTCATCCGCAACGGCCGGCAGGCCGGTGGCCCTGCACGCCGCATCCGCCTTTAAAAATGCGTTTTCTTCAAATGTGCTCCCGGTTTCTTCCACCTCGTCCAGCTTTGCGGTTGTTACCGTCACGGACAGAGGAGATAAAATCCGTTCGAATTCCTTGATCTTATCCGGATTATGCGTCGCTATGATCAGTTTCATTCGTTTCTTCCTGCCTTTCGAACAGCGCCCTTGCAAATTGGTCCGCGTCGAACGTCTGCAAATCGTCCACCTGTTCCCCGACTCCGATAAACTTAACAGGCAGGCCTAATTCTTCGCGGATGGAGAGGACAACGCCGCCCTTGGGCGTCCCATCCAGCTTGGTCAGAACGATTCCGGTAATCTCGGCGGCTGACTGAAATTCCCGCGCCTGGCTGACGGCGTTCTGTCCGGTGGCCGCGTCGAGGACCAGAAGAACCTCCCGGTCCGCGTCCGGCGCCTCTCTCTGGATGACACGGCTGATTTTTGAAAGCTCTTCCATCAGGTTCTTTTTATTGTGAAGCCGCCCGGCCGTGTCGCAGATCACCACATCAGCTTCGCGCGCCTTTGCGGCCGCGATGGAATCAAACACCACGGACGCCGGGTCGCTGCCCTGCGTCTGCTTGACCAGTTCCGCCCCGGAGCGCTGCGCCCAAACTTCAAGCTGCTCGATCGCGGCCGCGCGGAAGGTGTCTGCCGCCCCCAGAATCACTTTTTTTCCCTGACTTCCGAGCAGTGCCGCAAGCTTGCCGATCGTTGTTGTTTTCCCTACGCCGTTGACTCCGATCACCAGAATCACGGACGGCTTTGTCCCGATTTTCAGCTCTTCTCCGCCCCGGAGCATATCCGCTACAATCGTGCGCAGCAGATCATAAACGTCGTTTGGGTCTTTGACGCCCTGTTCTTTGACCTTCCGGCGCAGCTCTTCGCAGACACGGCCGGCGGTTTCGACCCCGACGTCGCCCATAATTAAAAGTTCTTCCAATTCCTCAAACAGAGATTCGTCTATTTTTGTGAAGGAGTTCAGCATGGCCGAAACGGATGCGCTCATGCTTTCCCTGGTCTTTTTCAGACCGTCCCTGATTTTCGAAAATAATCCCATGGCTCCCCCTTTCCGCCCCTTAAGGCCTGATTCCCATTTTTGTTTCTATTTCTGAAGCGGGCATCTCCAGCATTTTGGAAACGCCCTCGTCCTGCATGGTCACGCCGTACAGGACGTCGGCTTCCTCCATGCTGCCGCGCCGGTGCGTGATGACGATGAACTGCGTGTTCGCGGTCATCCTCCGAAGATAGGCGGCAAAACGGTCGACGTTCACATCGTCAAGCGCCGCCTCGATTTCATCCAGCACGCAGAACGGCGGCGGATTTACTTTCATAATCGCAAAATAAAGCGCGATTGCGACCAGCGCCTTTTCGCCGCCGGACAGAGCCTCCAGATGAGAAACGATCTTACCCGGCGGTTGTACGGAAATTTCAATACCGGAGTTCAGCACGTCGTCGGGCTCACTGAGGGAAAGCCCTGCCTTACCTCCGGCGAACAGGTCACGGAAGGTTTCCGAAAAATAACGGTTGATCTGTTCAAACCGGCCCGCAAACAGGTCCTTCATCCGTTCGGTCAGCCCTCCGATGAGCTTTTTCAGCTCATCCCTGGACTGTTCCACGTCCGTGATCTGCGCTTTCATAAACTCATAACGCTCGGATACTTCCCGATACTCCTCGACTGCGGAAAGGTTCACCGTACCAAGCAATTTGATCCGGCCCTTCAATTCGTTCAGCCTTCGCTGAGCTTCTTTCGGGTCCGACGCGGGCTCCGCTTCCTGTTCCGCTTCCCTGCGGGTCAGTTCGTATTCCTCCCAGAGGTGTGAAATGATTTCATCGTATTCCTTCTGCAGGCTGGTCCGGCGCTCTTCCAGGCGGGCAAGCTCGTGACCGATTTTTTCTTTTTCCTCCGATTTTTCACGTTCGGCCGCACGCAGCTCCACCGATTTCTTTTCCAGCTCCATGCGTTCCTGACTGAGTTCTTCTGCTTTTTGGGATGCCTGAGCCGATTGAAGCTTTAATTCTTCCGCTTCTTTGCCAAGACTTTCTATTCTGGCGGTCAGTTCGGCCGTGGAAGCTTCGATTGATTTTATTTCGTCCGCCAATGCGCCGAGCTTTTCTTTCTGGCCCAGTCTGCGTTCTTCCAACTCTCTTGCGGTTTCTTTTAAAGACTCTGCATCCTTTTGAGCGGAAAGCCTGTCCAGCTCGATTTGTTTCAGGGAAGAGGTCAGTTCGTCCAACTGAGCCGTGAGTTCCCTTCGGTTGCCGCCCGCTTTTTCCAGTTCGGCTTTTAGTGCCTCGACGCGGCCGTTCAATTCTTCGGATTTCTGCCGAGCGCCGCGAACGGTTTCTTCCTGTTCTTTCAGGCGCGTCTCGGCCGTCGCCTCTTCCCGGCGAAGGTTTTCGGCGCCTTTTTCAGCGGACTGCAGATCCGCAAGAATTCTGCGGTGTTCCGCATCGGCATGGATTTTTTCCTCCTGCGCGGTCGCAAGTTCCCCTTTTGCCGTCGAGAGGGCCGCTTCCTCCGCAGACACCTCCTGTGCCGCCGATTTCAGCGCTTCCGAGGATTGTTCCGCCTTACCGCGAAGCTCCCCGGCCTTTTTTTTCAGAGTTTCGATCTCTGCGGCCCTGCTCAAAAGTCCCGAGTTTTTTGCGAGCGAGCCGCCTGTCAGCGAGCCGCCCGCGTTTACCACCTGGCCGTCCAGCGTAACCACGCGGAAACGGTATCCGAATTTTCCGGCGATGGCAACGGCGAAATCCAGATTTTCCGCTACCGCGATTCTACCCAGAAGAGAATTCAAAATCTCCTGATATTGGGGATCACAGGAGCATAATTCGGAAGCAACTCCGACAAATCCCGGGCAGGAAGACAAACCCGACTCCGAAAGGACTCTGCCCCGTATCACGGAAAGCGGAAGGAATGTGGCACGTCCCGAATTTCGTTCTTTCAGCAGGCCGATCGCGCGTTTCGCGTCCTGTTCCGTGCCGACGACGACATTCTGCATGGAAGCGCCGAGCGCCGTTTCAATGGCGACGGAATAATCTTTCGGAACGCGGATCAGTCGGGAAACCGGCCCGTGGATTCCGGTCAGCGCACCGCGAGCGGTTTCTTTCATCACAACCTTCACGCTCTGGGAAAAGCCCTCAAGATTGCGTTCCAGATCTTCCAGCAGACGGGCTCTGCGCAGATGCTCTTCCAGATCCAGGCGAAGGCTGTCGCTTTGCCTGCGGGAGGCTTCCAACCGGTCTTTTCGGGATTTCAGGCGCATCTCATGGCCCTGAACGGTGTTGCCGAGCGTTTTGATCAGCTGATTCAGGTTTTCCAGTTTTTGTAGATATTCTTCCTCTTTTTTCCTCAGCGATTCATTTCTGGAGTCTGTTTCCTCCATGTTTTTATGTATCTCGTTCAAACGAAGCCGGATTTCCGCAATAGAGGCGGCCGCAGTCATTTCATTCATCTTTACGTCCGTGGCCTTTGCGGAAAGATTTGTCATCTCGCGGGTAAAGCCGTCCATCCTGCCCGCCGTTTCGTTCAGGCTGTTCTTCAGTTGCTCCAGCCGCTCGGAACAGTCGGCAAAATCTGCGTCTCTCGACCTGATGGATTCTGTCTTCTCTGCAATTTGTCTTTTCTTATCCTCTATCATCCGAAGCAGTTCTTCTCCGGAAAGACGGTACTGCTCGATTTCGGACCCGATCCGTTCCTTATTCTCATTGTTATGCAAAATATCGTTTTTTAAAACGGAAGCCTCCGCGTCCTTCTGTACGGCGCTTTCATCCAGCGAAGTGCTTTCTCTTCTGGTCTCGTCTATTTTTGCAGAGCACTGATTCGAACGGCTGAAGATCTTTTCCAATTCCTCATCCAAAGCCAGAATTGCCTGTTCCGCTGCTTCGTGCTGCGTCTTCGCCGCAAGAATTTTATCCTCCTGCTCCCGCAGAGTGAGCGAAGACTGGGTTAATGTCCTCAGCCACAGGCTGATTTCCAGCTTTCGTTTTTCCTCCGCAAGCTTGAGGTATTCCTTCGCTTTTTCCGCCTGTTCGCCCAGCGGCCCGACGCGGCTTTCGAGTTCGGCAAGGATGTCGTTGAGGCGTACCAGATTGTCTTCCGCCTGGGATAAGCGGCGTTCCGACTCTTCTCTGCGGTAGCGAAATCGGGAAATTCCGGCGGCTTCTTCAAAAATTTCCCTGCGGTCCTCGCTGCGCGCCGCCACAATCGCGTCGATTTTTCCCTGGCCGATCATGGAATACCCGTCCCTGCCCAGGCCGGTGTCCATAAACAGCTCGTTGATATCCTTCAGCCTGACATTTGTCTTGTTGATCAGGTATTCGCTTTCTCCGGAGCGGTAATATCTCCGCGTTACGGAAACACTGTCGGAATCGAAAGGAAGCTGACGCCCGGTGTTGTCGATATTCAGGGTAACCTCGGCAAAGCCGAGCGCCTTGCGCGCCGGCGTTCCGCCGAATATGACGTCCTCCATTTTTGTACAGCGCAGAGAACGGACGGATTGTTCCCCAAGGACCCATCGAACCGCGTCGCTGATATTGCTTTTTCCGCTTCCGTTTGGGCCGACAACCGCTGTGATGCCGTTGTGGAAGGTAAGCGTTGTCCGGTCCGGAAACGTCTTAAATCCCTGTAGTTCCAGCGATTTCAGCAGCAAATCCTTTTCCCTCCATCCAAATCAATTTGAAATTCCCTTTGCTTTAACGATAAATTCCGTTCCACTTTCGCGGAATATCCAAGCGCCGAGAGCGCCTGAAGATTCCTCTTTTTTTGCCCGACCGCAACGGAGACGCCCGTAGGGTTGACCCGAATGGTGATATTGCCCTCCGGCACCTGATTCTCACGAAGGGCGCGTATGATCCGGTCAAGCATTCGTCTGCTTTCGCAAAGCTCGCGGAAAGCGGGATGCCACGGCCCCGCAAGCATATCGCGCTCCAGTTCGGGAGACGCATGCAGGCCAAGGCGAATCACAGGGATGTGTTTTCCCTCAAAAAGGTCCAGCAGATTGGCGCACAAGCCGACCGTTTCTTCCAGACCGGGAGGGCAGTATTTCCCCTCCCGGTACAGTTCGCCCAGTTTTGTCCCTTTCAGGACAATCGTCGGATAAATCCTCACACAGTCGGGATTCAGAGCTGCAATCTGTTTCGCGGTCGCGACAGCGCCGGACAGGGTGTCGCCGTACAGGCCCGTCATCATCTGGAGCCCAAGGAAAAAGCCCTGTGAGCGAATCAGGGCGGCCGCAGTCCTTACCTGTTCCGCGGTATGCCCTCTTTCATTCAGTTCAAGGACTCGGTCGTCCATGCTCTGCGCGCCAAGCTCGATGGTCGTTACTCCGTATTCCCGCAGAACGGACAGAACCTCACGGTCGATCGCGTCCGGGCGCGTGGAAATCCGGATTCCCGCGAAAGAACCGCTTTTCACATAAGGGTACGCCGCTTCCAGAAGAGAGATCATGTAATTGCGTTCCACAGCGGTAAAGCTGCCGCCAAAGAAGGCGATTTCGGCAAATTTCGATTTCTGCCCCAAATCGGACAGCGCCGTTTCCACGGCGGAAACAACATCCGCCGCTTCCGGCTGAAAGGCTTTTCCCGTAATCGTTTTCTGACTGCAAAAACTGCACGCGTGCGGACAGCCGTTGTTTGGTACAAAAAGAGCTACGTTTGCGTGACGCATCAGTACCCCATCAGTTCCAGCGCCTCGCGCGCCGCCTGCTGCTCCGCCTCTTTTTTGCTTCGGCCCCCGCCTTTGCCAATCACATTATGGTCCAGACAGACCTCGACTGTGAAATGCTTGTCATGATCAGGTCCGCTTTCCCCGGTCAGGACGTATTCCAGCGTTTCCTCAGGATTTTTCTGCACGATTTCCTGCAGCGACGTTTTATAATCTTTAAAAATTTTCGGCTTTGTCTCCTTTAAGAGAGGCAGAACAAAACGCAGCACAAATTTGCGGCTTTCATCCATCCCGCCGTCCAGATAAATCGCGGCGGTAATCGATTCAAAAGCATCCGCAAGAATGGAAGAACGGGTTCTTCCGCCTGAGTTCTGTTCTCCCCGGCTTAACAAAAGATATTTGCCCACGCCGAGCTGACGTGAAAACCCGCAGCACGCCTTTTCACAGACCAGCGCCGCTCTCTTTTTGGTCAGGTCCCCCTCCGGCAGACGGGGAAAACTCTTATACAGATAATCCGCCACCACCAGCCCGAGAATGGAATCTCCTAAAAACTCCAGTCTCTCATTGCTCCCGCCGGGGACTTTATTTTCATTCGCAAAAGAGGAGTGGGTCAACGCAGTTTTCAGGTAATCTTTGTTTTTAAAATGGTATCCGAGCTTTTCTTCCAGTTCGGTCAATCAGTCCGCCCCCAGTCCTAATTTTTTATTTTTCGTCCGCTCCGTATCTTGCTATGCTGGAAGCGATTTCGTCAACCACATTGCCTTCCACATAGGCTTTCGTCAGCCGCAGAGCATTGTATACTGTTTTTGCCTTCGCACTGCCATGGGTTTTGAATACGGGCTTTGAGCATCCCATCAGCGGCGCTCCGCCGTATTCGTTGTAATCGAAATTTTGTTTGAGTGCCTTTATATCGCCGAGCACGACGGCGGCAGCCAGCTTGTTTTTCACGCTGTGTGTGAAAATGTCCTTCAGCTTCCCCATCAGCATCAGCGCGACGCCCTCGTACAGCTTTAAGATGACATTGCCCGTAAACCCGTCCGCCACAATGACGTCTCCGGCGTTGTCCGGGATATCGCGGGCTTCGATGTTGCCGACAAAATTGAGGCCGGAATTTTTGAGCAAAGCAAACGAACTGTGCTGGAGCTCGCCGCCTTTGTGGTCCTCCACACCGATATTTGCAAGCGCGACGCGGGGTCGTTTTATCCCCATAACCTTTTCCATATAAATGGAGCCCATGATGCCGAACTGCTGCAGCATTTCAGGTTTGCAGTCCACGTTTGCGCCGCTGTCGATAAGCATAAAGCATCCTTTGTTTTTCGGCATAATAGGGGCAAATGCAATCCGGCGCACTCCCTTGATTCGCTTAACAATCAGTGTGGCCCCGACAACCAGAGCGCCGCTGTTCCCTCCGGAAACAAAGGCGTCTCCTTTCCCCTGCGCAAGCAAACGAAGTCCCAGGGCCATGGAACAATCCGATTTTGCTTTCATGATATCCCCGGCGGAATCCTCCATGGTAATGACGTCGGGAGCGTCGCAGATTTCCATCCGTTCGAGCGATATGCCGTTCTCCTGCGCGACCCTGCGGATCTCCTGTTCGCGGCCGGTCAGAACGATATCGACGCCCAGGCCTTTCACGGCGTCCGCGCATCCCCTGATAATTTCAAGCGGAGCGTTATCGCCGCCAAATGCGTCAACGATGATTTTCATATCCAGCACCTCGATTCAAATGAGCATATTTTATTTTTCGGTCAGAGCCCGGTCCAGGTCTTCCAGCGCCCGGGCAGCCAAAGCAGCGTAGCGTTCCCGCTTGTCCCGGATTTTTTCCGGAAGCGGAGGAATCACGCCGAAATTAGCCCCCATCGGCTGAAAATCACCGGCTCCACCGGATTCAACGTAGCGGCTCAGAGCACCGATCATGGTTGTTTCCGGCAATACGAGGGGAGACTTGCCGCGCTGTCGCCGAACCGCGTTCATTCCGGCCATGATCCCGGAAGCGGCGGATTCCATGTATCCCTCCACACCCGTGATCTGTCCCGCGAAAAACAAGTCCGGATTCTTTCTGAAAGCAAAACCGGACGACAGAACCGTCGGAGAATTCAGAAACGTATTGCGGTGCATCACCCCGTACCGCGCGTATTCTGCATGCTCCAGTCCGGGAATCATTCCAAACACGCGTTTTTGTTCCGCAAATTTCAGATTGGTCTGAAACCCCACCAGATTATACAAGGTCCCGGATTCGTTTTCCTGCCGAAGCTGAAGCACGGCCCACGGGCGGTGCCCGGTCATGGGATCCCGCAGGCCAACCGGCTTCATCGGTCCGAACCGGATGGTATCCGGCCCCCGGCGCGCCATAATCTCCACCGGCATGCAGCCCTCGTAGACCTTCGGGTCGGCCGCGTCGAATTCATGGAGCGGGGCGCGTTGGGCATGGACCAGTTCCTCATAAAACCGTTCGTACTCCTCACGGTTCATCGGGCAGTTCAGGTATGCGGCGTCGTCTCCCCTTTCATAGCGGGAGGCAGCGAAAATCCGCTCCTTATTCAGGCTTTCCGCCGTTACAATCGGTGCGGCCGCGTCAAAAAAGCTCAGACTCCCGTCGCATAAAGCGGATATCTTTCCGGCCAGCGCATCGGAGGTTAAAGGTCCTGTTGCAATGACCGCGATTCCATCCGCCGGGATTTCGTTCACTTCTTCCCGGCGAATCTGAATCATCGGATGGGATACGACTTTTTCCGTCACCTTCCGTGCAAAAAGGTCGCGGTCAACCGCAAGCGCGCCGCCGGCGGGAACACGGCAGGAATCCACGCAGGACAAAAGCAAAGAGCCGAGCCTTTTCATTTCAGCCTTTAATAGGCCCGCGGCGCTTTCCGTCCTCTCGGCTTTCAGGGAATTGGAACAGACCAATTCCGCGAAGTTTTCGCTGTGGTGCGCGGGCGAAAAGCGAAGCGGCTTCATTTCATAAAGCTCAACGGGAATTCCGGCCTCGGCAATTTTCCACGCCGCCTCGCAGCCGGCAAGGCCGGCGCCGACTACCCGGATCCTCATTCTTCCTCCGTCTTTTCAAAACCGCAGTCAGGCGTGACACAGTACAGCTTTGGATTCTTCCCTTTTTTCTTCAGGAGGGTCTTGCCGCACCTTGGGCACTTTTCCTTGGAGGGTTCGTCCCACGAAACGAAATCGCAGTTCGGGTAATTGGAGCAGCCGTAAAAAACGCGGCCTTTTTTTGTCTTTTTCACAATGACTTTACCGCCGCACTTCGGGCATTCCGCGCCGGTTTCCTGCACGTATTTTTTTACATTTTTGCATTCCGGATATCCGGGGCAAGCAAGGAATTTACCGTAACGGCCGTTTTTAATGACCATATGCCGCCCGCATTTTTCACAGATGACGTCGGTCACATCCTCCTTGAGCTGGATTTTGACCCCCTGCATCTCCTCTTTCGCGGTCTTCAGCGTTTGGTCGAAGTCCCCGTAGAAATCTTCAAGGGTTTCCACCCAATTTGTTTTGCCGCTTTGAACCTCGTCAAGATTGCTTTCCACCTGCGCGGTGAATTTGATGTTTACGATTTTAGGGAATCGCTCTTTCATCAGGTTGGTTACGGTTTCGCCCAGCTCGGTCGGCTTCAGGGCTTTCCCGTCCCTTACCACATATTCCCTTCCCGTTATGGTTGAAATCGTCGCGGCATAAGTGGACGGGCGGCCGATCCCGTTTTCCTCCAGCGCCTTAATCAGCGACGCTTCCGTAAAACGCGGGGGCGGCTGTGTAAAATGCTGACTGCCCGCAATCTCTTTCAATTTCAACGGCATTCCGTTCTCCAGGGGCGGCAGCGAAACTCCGGCTTCGTCCTTTTCGTCCTTCGCCTCTTCGTAAAGCACGGTAAAGCCGTCGAACGTTACGGTAAACCCGGACGCTTTAAAGATGTAATTCTTCGCCTGAATCTCGGCCTGCGTGGTACTCTGCAGGCAGTTTGACATCTGGCTTGCCAGAAAGCGTTCCCAAATCAGTTTGTAAAGCTTATACTGGTCGGAGGACAGGCTTTCCTTGACTTTTTCCGGCGGAAGGGACGGCATGGAAGGGCGAATCGCCTCGTGACCGTCCTGCGCGTTGGCTCTGGATTTAAAGTGGCGGGGGGCATCCGGAAGATATTTGTCGCCCCATCGCTCACGGATATAATCACTTGCTTCATGAATGGCGTCTTCCGAGATGCGAAGGGAGTCCGTCCTCATGTAAGTGATCAGACCGACCGCTCCGAGTCCCGGGACTTCCACGCCTTCGTACAGCTCCTGCGCCGCCTTCATCGTTCTTCTCGCCTGAAAGCCAAGCCTGCGCGAGGCTTCCTGCTGGAGCGTTGAAGTGATAAACGGAGGGGCCGGAGATTTGCGTCGTGTTCCCTTTTTCACTTTAACAATGTTAAAATCGGCGTCCTTCAGATCTTCCAGAATCCGGTTGGATTCCTCTTCGCTGGAGATTTTCATTTTGCCGTTTGTGTCGCCGTAAAAACTTGCGGCAAAAATTTTGCGGGAGCCCTTGGGGATAAACTTCGCGTCGATCGTCCAGTATTCTTCCGGAACAAAACTGCGGATCTCGTTTTCCCTGTCCACAATGATTCGAACCGCAACCGACTGCACACGTCCGGCGGAGAGACCGCGCCTGATTTTCTGGGACAGGAACGGGCTGAGCTTGTAACCGACCAACCGGTCCAAAATCCGGCGGGCCTGCTGTGCGTTCACCAAGTCAATGTCAATGTTTCTCGGATTCTGCATTCCGTTCGTAACGCCGGTTTTTGTAATTTCATTAAAAGTAACCCGGTTTTTCTGGTCCATATCAAGGCCAAGAATATATGCCAAATGCCACGAAATCGCCTCTCCCTCCCGATCGGGGTCGGTGGCAAGCAGGATGGAATCGCTTTTTTCAGCAAGATCCTTCAGGTCCTGAACCAGTTTTTCCTTACCTTTAATAATCTCGTATTTTGGCTTAAATTTATTTTTTATATCTACGCTCAACCGATTTTCGGGCAGATCGCGCACATGCCCCATGGAAGCAACGACATCAAAACCGGTTCCCAGATATTTTTTAATTGTTTTTGCTTTTGCCGGGGATTCAACGATCACCAGCTTGGACATAAAACCACCTCTTATTATTAAGCATTTTCTGTCTCATCCCAAAGAATGCAGAGGAAAACTACGAGCGACGCAGGCTGTATCTGCGGCCTGAATGGGATTCAATTACGCCTTCCAATTCCAATTCGGTCACGGCGGAAAGGAGCCGCGCAGCCGGTATCTGTGTACTTTCAGACAATTCGGCAATCTGACGCGGCCTGTCTGTTAAGCCGGACAATAGTATTTGCGCATCCGGTGAAAATTTATCCGCACAGATTTCCTTCTGCTTTTTATCTTCTTTGAAAGAATCGCATTTCGCGCCATTCTCTTCTATAATAACATTTGTTTTTGTATCGTCAAGAAAAAATTTACTTTTTATCCATTCAGGATATTCTTCAAGGATCTCTTTTGCCCCGCTGACAGGCTTTGCTCCGGACTTAATCAGGCTGTTGACTCCCGCCGAAACAGGGCTGAAAATACCTGCCGGGACGGCAAAAACATCGCGCCCCTGTTCCAGAGCGTAATCCGCCGTAATCAAAGATCCGCTCCTTGCCGCGGCCTCAACGACAAGAGTGCCGAGAGAAAGCCCCGAGATAATTCGGTTGCGGATGGGAAAATTCGATCCGGACGCCTGTGTCTGCGGTGGAAATTCGGAAATCAGCACGCCTTTGACCGCAATGGTATCCCGCAGGGCGGCATTTGCCGCCAGATACGCCGTATCGATGCCGCAGCCAAGAATGCAAGCGGTTTTTCCGCCCGCCTGAAGCGCCCCCTGATGCGCCGCCGTATCAATGCCAAGCGCGCCGCCGCTGACGATGATCACATCATTTTTCGCAAGCTCATAGGCGAAGCTTCGGGCAATCGTTTTTCCGGTTTGCGTAGCCTTTCTGGTTCCGACAATCGAGATTGCAGGTTCTCTGCTGAAATCGGGAAGAGCTCCCTTATAATAAAGCGCGCACGGCGGATTGTGAATCTGCCGCAGCTGAGCCGGATATTCATCGCAGTCCGGGGTGACGACCTTCTGCCCTATTTGATCGCAGTACCGTAAAAGCGCCTGCGCGTCGGAAACGGAGTATGACTCCATGCCGCGGAGTTCTTTCGCCGTGAAGTAGCCTTCCAACAGCCATGCTTCCCGGCCTCCGCAATAAAATTCCTCCAGATTATTCCAGCCCTCCAGAACGCGGTTTGGCTTGGAGCTGCCCGCTCCAAGGGCATGCTGCAGCCACAGCCAATATGCTCTCGGGTCAAAATCACTCATAAACCAGCGCCTCCCGCCCGGTTCCTCATCATTTCCCAAATCAAAACGGCCGCAGCAGCGGACGCGTTCAGGGATTCCGCTCTTCCCAGCATAGGAATGGTAACCTGAACGGAACA
Organism: Caproicibacter fermentans; assembly: GCF_009746625.1. Lineage (GTDB taxonomy): Bacteria > Bacillota > Clostridia > Oscillospirales > Acutalibacteraceae > Caproicibacter > Caproicibacter fermentans. The sequence continues at coordinate 52,895 of NZ_VWXL01000077.1, read as the reverse complement.
CGCCTTTCGGGTTTCCTCCGTCAGCCCGTTGCCCTCGTTTCCGACCGTAAGCACGCACGGAACGGAAAAATTCATTTTTGTCACGGGCAGAGCGTCCGAATCCGGAACCGCCGCAGCGGTGAGAAAGCCCCGGCGGTTCAGCCCCAAAAACGCCGAGGGCAAATTTTCTTCCACAAAAACAGGCATACGAAATACAGCCCCCATCGATGCGCGAAGCACCTTTGGAGAATATATATCGCAACAGCTTCCACCCAATATGACCCCGTAAACCCCAAGAGCTTCCGCCGTACGGAGAATCGTTCCCATATTAGCGGGATCCTGCAAATTTTCGAGTGCGAGATACGGACCGCTCCTGTTTAGATCGGCAATATGCTGAATTTTCCGCGGCATTTCACAAACGCAGAAAATACCCTGAGGCGACTTTGTACAGGACAGCGCCTGCGCTGCCTGCGGGCCGACAAGATAAACCTCCCGCGCGGTTTTCAGAACGGAGGACAGATACTTCGCGTATTTCTCCCCGGCGCGTTCCGTATAAAGCAGTTTTTGCACCGCAACGCCGCTGCATGCCGCGTCCGAACAAAGCCGCGCGCCTTCCAGAAAATACAGTCCGCGTTCTCTGCGGTAATCCGCGGAACCGGAAAGCCGTATTGCCGATTGAATGATTTCATTTCTGCGGCTCAAAATTATTTCGGGCATTCGCAAGAACTCCCAACGGATAAAATGAGCGCCCGGAACCAACCGGGCGCAGTAAGTGATTATTTAAACAGCGGATTTTGCTTTTTCAACCAGACTCTTAAACGCAGCCTCATCCGCAACGGCGATTTCAGCAAGCATTTTGCGGTTCAGCGCAACGCCGGCTTTTTTCAGTCCGTTCATGAACATGGAGTAGCTGACGCCGTTTGCCCGGCAGGCAGCCGAGATTCTGGTAATCCACAGACGGCGAAAGTCCCTTTTTCTGGCCTTGCGTCCGATAAACGCATAGTTGCCGGACTTCATGACGGCCTGTTTCGCCATTTTAAAATGACGGCTCTTGGAACCGAAATAACCCTTTGCGAGTTTTAACGTCTTTTTTCTTCTTTTGCGCGTCATCAATGCGCCCTTAACACGTGCCATTCTATTACCTCCAATAAATGGTCAATTTCCATTTTCCAAGCAGTCTTTACTTATAGGGAATCAGCTTTTTAATGCTTGCCACATTCGTCTTGTCGGCGGAAACCGTCTTGCGCAGACCGCGTTTGCGCTTTGTGGACTTTTTATTGAGAATGTGCGATTTATTGGCATGAGCGCGGATAACTTTACCGTTTTTGGACAGCTTAAAGCGCTTTTTTGCGCCGGTATGTGTTTTGATTTTAGGCATGACTGCCCCTCCTTAAAACTTTACTTAACGGGTTTGGAAGCAAGGAACATCAACATGTTGCGTCCTTCCAGCTTAGGCGGTTTTTCAACGTTTGCAATTTCACTCAGAGCCTCGGCAAAGCGTTTCATAATTTCATAGCCCTGTTCCGGATGGCCCATCTCGCGTCCGCGAAAACGAATAGAAGCCTTTACCTTGTCTCCGCTTTTCAGAAATTTCTCCGCATGGCCGAGCTTCGTATGGAAGTCGTGAACATCAATATTCAGCGAAAGACGAATTTCCTTAATATCAACGATATGCTGATTTTTTCTGGCTTCCTTTTCACGTTTGGCCTGCTCAAATCTGAATTTGCCGTAATCAATGATCTTACAGACCGGCGGACTGGCCTGAGGAGCAATCTTCACCAGGTCCAGATTCATTTCCATGGCTTTCTGCAGGGCCTGCGCGGATGACATCAGGCCGAGCTGGCTGCCGTCCGAACCGATTAACCGCACCTGCCTGTCGCGGATTTGTTCGTTAACCTGAAGTTCCTTGTTGCTAATAGTTAAGCACCTCCATAACACGTCAATCAATAAATAATAATAAAAGCGCGGGCACAACCATCCGCCCGCGCATCAATACCAAGTTTTGCTCCGAAAGGAACAATCAAACGTATTGACCCGTGACGGACAATACCCCACAGGTGGAAATACAACTGTTCAGAGTGTATCCCGCTTTGTTTTACAGTTATTTATTATAAAGACACCCGCCGCTTTTGTCAAGAATTATTTCCCGTACCCGTAATTTCCGCTCCGATGGCAAACGAGTAAAGCATGCATTGCTTTACCCTTTTCCCCGTACAAAGCTCCAATGCGCGCCGGTACCAATCCAGCTGTTCCTCGTATCGCCGCCAAAGCTCCTCCGGGTCTCCCGTGCGGTCCGTCTTATAATCAACGATCACAAGGCCGTCCGGTTCCTCGAACACGCAGTCCGCCGCGCCCTGCAGAATCACAGATTCTTTTGACAATTTCGCGTCCAGTTCCTGGCGCACCTCTCCCGCCGGTATCTCCACAGTGAAGCGAAACTCGCGTTCCATGCGGGCAGAGGCAAGCATCCTCTTTGCGACCCTGCTTTGCAAAAATGTTTGAACAGCCTTCAGGTCAACCGCCTGAGCCTGCGAGGAGGTCAGGTAACCTTCCCGCACCAGTCTGGAAAGCTCCCCGTCGGGAGCGGCCGCCGCCTTTTCGTAATCCGCAAACTGAAGATAGGCGTGCAGCGCCGTGCCGCGCTCCGCGGGAGTCAGGCCGGTTTCGCCCAGAAACGCGGGACGGGCGGACGCCGAGTACCGGGCGGAGAATTTCCCGGCGGCCAGCTCGGACGCGGCAACCTTCGCGCACATGCCGTTCAGTCCGGAATACGGATAGGAATAATTCAGATCTGCCTCCAGTCTGTCAAGCAAAGCGGAATCTGCCGCAGCTTCGGACTTCTCTGTAATTTTCGGCTCCGCGGATTCCTCCGCCCGCGGATGGGTTACATGAATCGCCCAATGCTCCCCGTCCCCCACTGTGATTTCGTCGGACGCACCGGCAATCTCACGAAGAGAGCCGCCGTCCGGATGGCGAAGAGCGCAAAGCAGCAGCCAGTCTGAAATGCAGGACGCGCCGCGCACAACGTAGGGCTGAATCCGAGCCCCGCCCGTTACCCGGGAAGCAAGGGAAGCAAGAGTTCCGCCGGCGTCCGCGAGCGTTGTGACCAGAATCAGTTTCTCTTTCGCGCGCGTCATCGCGACATAAAGCACGCGCAGCTCCTCACTCATTTCATCCCGCTCCTGCTCCAACCCAACGGCTTCCCTAACCATTGTGGAACAACGGGCGCCGGTGGCCGGATCCTTTAGCCGAATGCCGGGGCCGAGTTCCGGATGCAGCAGAACGTCCGAGCGCTCCCGATGAAAGCTGCGCGAACAGCCGGCCAGAATGCAAATCGGAAATTCCAGCCCTTTCGAGTGGTGCACGCTCATAATTCGCACCACATTGGCCGATTCGCTGATGGTAGAAGCCGCGGAAAGGTCCGCGCGGCTTTTCTGCATGCGTTCGATAAAGCGGAGAAAACCGGATAACCCGTTGTAACCGGATGATTCGTATTTTCGGGCGTAGGTCAGCAGCAGGCGAAGATTCGCCAGCCGCAGTTCTCCGTTCGGCATGGCCTGAACCAGATCCGAAAGGCCCGTTGAGTTGTAAACGGTTCGGATCAGCCGGTCTGAGGGCATGGTTGCGGACAAAGTCCGAAAACGCTTGATCTCTTCAAGAAATTCGGCGGCTTTCCGGTTTCCGGCCCGCGCAGACGAAGCAACCGCGGGATAAAGACGGCCCGCGCGGTCATGCAGCCTGATTTCAGAGACATCGTCCGGCGAAAAGCCGTAAATCGGGCTCATCATAACCGCAAGCAACGGAATATCCTGCATCGGATTGTCGATCACCTGAAGCAGCGACAGGGCGGTGCGGATTTCGCTGGCGGTGAAGAATCCGCCCACCGTATCGGCCCACGCCGGAATTCCAAGTGCCGAAAGCTCCCTTGCGTATTCGTGCGCATATCGGTTGGCGCTGCGGAGCAGAATGCAGAAATCCCGGTAAACCGCCGGCCTTTGCCTGCCGCGGTCCGTTACGGTATGCGAACCGTCCGTCATGGAATAGATCAGTTCCGCGATGCGCAGGCATTCCGCACGGATCATGTCGGAGTCTTTCCGGAATTCCGTTCCGGAAAGATCGATGATTTCCAGATCGGCCGCCGGCTCCTTCTGGGGAGGATAATCGGCGCCGGGAACCAGCTCCTCCGACTTTGTGTAATCCAGCTCGCCCGCCTTTTTGCTCATCAGCTGCCGGAAAACGAAATTAACCGCCCCCGTTACCCCGCTTCTGCTTCTGAAATTGCGGTCGAGAATCACGCAGGCGGGAAACGTTTCATTCTCCGGGTCGTAATCCGGCAAAGCCGCGCGCCGCTTTAAAAAGATCTGAGGCATCGCCTGCCGGAACCGGTAAATGCTTTGCTTGACGTCCCCGACCAGGAACAAATTGGTTTCGTTGCGGGAAATCGCGCGGAAAATCATGTCCTGTGCTTCGTTGGTGTCCTGATATTCGTCCACCATAATCTCTTCATACTGCTCGGAAATCTCCAGCGCGTCCGGAGTCCGCTCGAATCCGTCTTCTGCGGCGCGAACCAGGAGCTTCAGCGCCCAATGCTCCAAATCGCTGAAATCCGCCGCGCGGCGCTCCGCTTTTCTCTGCGCCAGCAGAGAGCCGAACCGCTCCGTAACACGAAACAGCATGCGCACGGCCGGGGCAAGCCGTGACATTTCCTTCGTCCACTCCTCCCCGGAGCCGGAAAACAGAACCGTAAGGCGGCCGACCAAGGACTTGATTTCTTTTCGCGCATTAGAAATTGAATTTTTGAGAGGATCCTCCGAGCGGCCCCGGACCGGCTTGAATTTAGGAAAGGAAAACCCGGCGCAGCGGAGAGAGCAAAGGTCCCAGTCGCCGGACAAAACGCATTCTTTTAAACTCAGCAGGTTTGCAAGATCCGACCGGCAGGCGTCGGAATATGCGGCGTCGAGCTCCTCGTCGCCGCTCATGCGGGCAAGGGAATTTCCGGTAACCGAAATTCCGTACTCCACCGCTTCTTCCGCATAGGAAAGAATCGCACGTCCCCAGACGGATTCTCCCGGGGGGACCGAATCGTCGTACAAGGCCGACTTTTCCGAAAGCCAGCGGTCCGGAAACGGATGGGAACGTACAAAATCGTACAAACGGTTCACCGTTTCGGCGATGCGGCCGTCATCCCGCCCGGATGAAAACTCCTCGACAAAATCAAAAAACTCGGGTTTCGCCGCTTCGTAGAATTCGTCCAGCGTGTCCGAAATGATTTGAGCGCGCAGAACGGTCATTTCCCCGTCGTCCAAAATCCGAAAATCCGGCGCAATTCCCAGTTTAAAGAAATTCTCGCGCACCAGATCGCTGCAAAAGGAGTCGATTGTTCCGATTTTCGCGCGGGAAAGCAGAATCTGCTGGCGCTGAAGCCGGACGTTTCCGGGATCCTTTTCCAACATCCGGGCGATTTCCGCGGCGATGCGGCCGCTCATTTCCGCGGCGGCGGCTTTTGTAAACGTGACGATCAGCAGCCTGTCCGCGTCGATCGGGCTGACCGGGTCGACTATTCGCTCAATAACGCGCTGGACCAGGACGGCTGTTTTGCCGGAGCCGGCGGCGGCGGAAACCAGAAGGGTTCCGCCGCGCGCGTAAATCGCGTTCTTCTGGCCTTGCGTCCAGTTTCTGCTCATGTCGTCTTACCCCTTTTCGAAAGCTCCGCCAGCACGGCGTCGCGGTCCCATTTCTGCATTTCACGCTCCGGGTCGTCTCTCTCATGGCCGCAGACCGCCCCGTAAGGGCACCAGGCGCAGGCATCATATCCGCCGGACAGCGGAACAGCGGACACATTCCCCCGCTTTAGCTCGGCCGCCATTGTTTCAATCAGGCCGCGGATATATCGAAGAATCTGTTTCAGTTCCCGATCCGTGACCAAATGACCGCTGCCCGACGGAACTCCGTCCTTTAAGGTCACCGGAATAAAAGCGCCCTTTCCGTCCGGCTCCATTGCGGCAACGATGTCCGCGTCGTTCAAAATCAGACCGTCCATCCGAAGCTGCCTGTCCGATTCCTTTTTCAATTTATCGCTTGCGGTCCCCCGCTCCGCAGACGGCGACGGACGGTTTGCGGGCATATACAGAACGCCGGCGGGAAGAATTTCACCGTACCGCCCCTTTCCGTTCTCACACAGTGCGGCAAGGTAAATCAGCATCTGCAGATTCATTCCGTAAATAACGTCTGAAAGGCGGAATTCCTTCTGTCCGGTTTTGTAATCCACAACTCTCAGGTAGGAAGTCCCGCCGCGGGTCATCACGTCGACGCGGTCAATTTTTCCGTCGATGCTTACTTTTCCTCCATGGGGAAGAGGAATTTCCAAAGCCGGCACCGTTTCGCCGATCGGGAGTTCAAAGTCAACGGGTTCAAACCCGCTCTGCGACAGCTCCTGCGCGATACGGCGGGCAATGATCCCCGCGGAATCGGCAATCCGGGTGATCAGATATGTAAATCGCGGGGTTTTGTTGGAAAGGCCGCCGAACCTGGTTTTTACATAATCGTCCATAAAATTCAGAATGGCGGCTCGAAGCCCGTCGTCGTCAAGATTGAAAATAGCTTCGCTTCCGATTTCCTGAAACAGTCTTTGAAGCAGGTAATGCATGAAACTGCCGTATTCCAGCGCGTTGAGTTCGGCGGTTTTCCGTTCGCGGGCGTCGATTCCGTAGCGGCAAAAGTACTGAAAGCGGCACAAATGGTATTTTTCAATCTGTGTCGCCGAAACGCGGAGATCCGAGCCGAAAAGGTCGCGGGCCTTGTCCGCATCCCCGAACAGGAAAGGCCGTTTTTCCGCCGCGTTGGCGACCGAGGCCAGCCGCCGGTCCTTCCCGTAACGATTCATAAGCTCTTTCAAGGTGGCGGACAGCCTGTCGTTCGTACTCCATCTCTGTGCCGCTAGTTCCAGCAAAGGCCCCCGTGCCGAGGCAAAATACGTCTGTTCGAGCAAAAGCTCGTTCCACCGTTCCGCTTTCGGCAGAACAGCCAGCGCCTCCGTTATAACTGTGGAGGGAGAATTCGCCTTTCCTTCCGCATCGGAAACCGGATAGCTGAGATAAAGCTTCCGGGAAGCGGCGCACATGGAAGAATAGGCAAGAAATCGTTCCTGGATCGCGGCGCCCTCCGCCGTGTCGTTCAGCTCCAATCCCAGGTTGATGAGCTCATGGCGTTCCCTGTCGCTGATGAGCCCCCCCTCGCCGGGCGACAGGGGAAATTCGCCCTGCGCGCATCCGACCAGAAAAACGATTTTCGGTTCTTCTGGGCGCGAACGGTCCGCGGCGCCGACGGTTACCTCGTCCAGCCCCTGCGGAATGCTTGCAATGCGGCTGGACAGGATAACCAGCCGCAGCAGTTCGGCGTAACGTGCTGCGGAAATTTTATTTTTTCCGATTACCAAAGCCGTCTGATCCAAAATTTCCATCAGCAGATCCCAGATGCGCAGTTCCCGGTCCGCCAGCGCCGGATCCCCGCCATCCGACAGCTGACCGGCAAACTGTTTTAGATTTTCAGCCGCGCCCAGTTCCTCAAGCAAGCGGAACACAGCCGCAGCAATCGATGTTCCGTCCGCGTCCTCCGTCCTTTCAAAAAAATGCTTCAGGGGTTCGACGACCATGCTCCGAAGTCGGTTGATCTCGGAAAGCATTGCCGGATCACCCGGCTTTCGCTCAGCGAAACCCTCCGGGCTGTCCGTCCATTCCTCCAGCCATTTACGGCCGGAGATGCTCCATAAAAACGTATAGTTTTCCAGCAGAGAAATCTGATCCGGTGAAAGGCCGCACAGCCCGGTTTTTAGGTAGAGCAGAATATCGTCGGAGCGAAATCCGTTCTGCGTAATCTGAAACGCGGATAGAACCAACCGCATCAGCGGTTCCGCGTCGATTTCCTCCGGCCTGTCCATAAAATATGGAATTTCCCATTTTTCAAGCGCTTCGTCCAGAATTCCCCGGTAAGATTCGGGATTTCTTGCAATCACCGCAAAATCCCGGTAACGGTATCCTTCGTCAATCACAAGGCGCCGGACGGTAGCGGCGACAAACGCCGATTCATCATAGCTGTTCTTCGCCTCGTAAACGGCGACCGCTTTACTTTCCCCTAAAAACGGTTCCTGATGGGCCGGACGATAGATTCCGCCTTCCAGCGCTTTCAGGTCTTCGCTCTGAAACCGCGCGCCGCCCTCCAAAACATTTGGGGCCGCAACCGGAACTCCGTTTTGCCTTGCGATTCTGACTAAAATTTTCGCGGTTCTGCGAATCAGGGAAAACAGGCCCGCCCCGCATTCCGGATCGTCGAGACGATCCGTGCAAAGGGCGACGCAAACCTCTTTTGCCTGGCGCAAAATCAGGGATAATACGTCGTACTCCTGCACGGTAAAGCTCTGAAACGAATCCACCATGACGGTATAGTCCGAAAAATAGCTGTGTTCGCTCAGGGCGTTTTTCAGCCTTGTCAGATCATCGAGCGGATCGACGAAGCTTTGCGACACCAGCGCGTCGTAAGCGGAAAAGATCAGGGACAGTTCCGATATTTTCCGTTTCAGCGTACCGTCCCGCATCCGCTCCGCGGCGGCGGACAAGTCGCGCGGCGTAACCGCGCACATCTTGAATTCGGCGCATGCGCTGAGAAGAAGTCCGATCAGTTCGGTGCTTTCCGAATTCTTCCGATAGACATCCAGCTGATCTTTGACCTGCTCCAGCGCGAGACTCATAAAAATACTCCGTCCGCCGTCGTCGAGCCGCCGCCCGGCGAAGCCGCCGCAGCCCCGCAGGACCTCGTCCGTGAGCCGTGAAAAGCTGGTTACGGTCACGCGGCGGGCGAGAACCGGCCCCAGAAGCCGGAGCATTGCGCGCTCGTTTTCAAACGAAGCCTGTTCCGGCACAAGCAGCATCAGCCGTTCTTCCCCCGTTTGCGCCAGATTTTTCAGTTTATTCCGGACGGCCTGTGTTTTCCCGCTGCCGGCGCGGCCCAAAACAAAACGCAGCATTTTACGCCCCACTCCCTTTTGAGAAAGTATAGCATAAAACGCCGCGTGAAAAAAGGCCGGCTGAATTTTCGGAATTCGGTTATCGCTGCTCCAGCCACTGCTTGAGCTGTTCGTAATATTCGACGGTTTTAAATTTGATCTGATATCCGCCGCCGTCCCTGACGATTTTCAGCTCCGTCGGATTCAGAACATCCTCCAGCTGCTTTTTGTCCTGCGCCGCGGGCAGACAGAGCTGCGGGAAAATAACGCACCACCAGTTGTGGCCCTTTCCGGAGCCGATGGTGATTTCCAGCGCGTCATATTCACCCGCCGGCAGGGTTACGTCCCCATAGGTTCGGGTTGTAAAATATGTTTTCGCAAGTTTCGCCTCCACAGGGTAATCATATCCCAGCTTTTTGATTTCGTTCTGCGCGGCTTTTTTTAAAAGCGGAAGTCTTTGCCTTACGGCCTTTTCCGCCTCATTGCGGTTGTGAACATCATCCAGCATTCCGGCGCTCTCCTGAAGAATCCGGTCGCGAACCTTCAATTTCAGGCTTTGGTCTTCCTGTGTATCGGAATTTGCAAGAACATGCAGCCGAAGAACCTGAGAAGGAATTTGTTCGCATCCGGCTGTAAATCCTGTGAAATTAAGTAATACGGCAATCACGAATGCCAGGCACAGCGCTTTTCCAAATATTTTCATAAAACAGCTCCTTTTTGATTTGCAAAAGGAGCATTGTCCAAAATTTCCCATTTTATTCTTTTTTCTTTAAAATATTTTTGCTATGATCATAATAAAAAAGGAAGTGTAAAAATGCAGGAATCCTTAATTAATCTGGCGATCGGAGCAAAAGAGCTTTTGTTTCCGGCACAGATCGGCATCGCGACCGCCCTGTTTTGGGGAATCGTCCTTTCTTGTGTCTGTATGCCCCTATTCTTCCGAAAGAAAGAACTTGCACAAAAGCTGAGCATTGCCCTTCTGTTCCTTTACGTCGCCGCGCTGCTGCAAACCGGTCAGTGCCTGACGTTTCGGAGCTTTCTGGTTCCGGACGCAGCTACGGCGGCAAAAGCTCTTAAAGCTGCGGAATGGAATCCTTTTCTGATTTCCTCCTTCGGCGTCAGCGACGTATTGGCAACTCTGCTCCGCGACCTGCTGCTTTTCATCCCGATTGGGATTCTGATTCCCGCCGCAGACTCCGGAATGCGTCTGGGAAAAATGCTGATTGTCTCACTCCTCGGCGGCATCTGTTTGGAATCCTTTCAGCTGATTGCAAACATTCTGTCACGCTCTGCCGTCAGAAACGTAAGCATAGCAGAAGCAATTTTAAGCGCCGCCGGCTGTCTGACCGGATATCTGATTTTTGAAGGTCTGAAAAAAATTCCGGTTCCGAAACACAAAGCGCGTCATTACGCGCACCCCGGAAAAGCTTTTTAAATGAAAACTGAGAAGAGGAACCCCGGTCAATCCGGAGTTCCTCTTCTTCATCAATCGGGAAAAAACGGCTTGCAGACAAACACATTCGGATAGATTTGCCGCAAATCGTCTGCACAGCTCTTCTCCCGGTCTTCCCGATCAAACAGTCCGAATACCGCCGAACCGGTGCCCGACATGCACGCAGCGGCCGCGCCCGCCTCTAGCATTCGCCGTTTGATTTTTTTAATTTCCGGCAAAGGGACGGTCTTTTCAAAAGCGTTTCCCGTTTGCGCCGCAATTTCTGACAAATCTCCGCGCCGAAGCGCTTCCAGCATCCGGTCCGTATCGCAGCCGAAAAAGGTTCCGCTCCGATCTAATGCTTCATAGGCCTGCTTTGTCCCGATACCGGCTTCCGGCTTGCATACGACGATACGGCAGGGCGGAAGCGGCGGGAGCCTTGTCAATTTCTCGCCGATTCCTTCCGCAAGCGCCGTTCCGTTCAGCAGACAAAACGGCACGTCCGCGCCGACGGTCAACCCGATTTCAGAGAGTTCCGCTTCGCTCAGCGCGGTATGACAGGATCGGTTCAGAAGCCGGAGCGCCGCCGCGGCGTCCGCGCTTCCGCCGCCCAGCCCCGCCTGCCGGGGAATCCGTTTTTCAAGGGAAAAAGAAACGCCGGGATTTTTGAAGCCGGTCGCCTGAAAAAATGCTTCAGCAGCGCGATAAACCGTATTCTCTTTTCCGCAGGGCAATTCTTTCACGCTGCCGGACAGATGAATTTCCCCGTCCGAAGTCTCCGTTAACGAAACACGGTCGGAAAGGGTGATACTCTGGAAAACCGACCGGATCGTATGATACCCATCGGGCAGCTTCCCCGTAATGTCCAGTGTCAGATTGATCTTCGCGTAAGCATTTTCCGTAAAATCAGGCATTGCGGTCACCGGGCATTGTACGGAGAAAATGTTCGATTCTCGACAGGGCCTCTGTGATATGGCGTATGGAATAGGAATAGGAAACCCGGATATATCCTTCCCCACAATCGCCGAACGCATTGCCCGGTACAACCGCTACTTTTTCCGAATAAAGCAGTTTTTCACAGAATTCTTCCGAAGACAGGCCCGTGCTTTTGATGCAGGGAAAAACATAAAACGCTCCCTCCGGCTCAAAACAGCTCAGACCCATTTCGTTAAATCCGTCGACAATCAGTCTTCTGCGCAGGTCGTACTGATCGCGCATCGATATGATATCCCCGTCGCCGTTTTTCAGTGCCTCAATGGCCGCGTACTGCGCGGTGGTAGGCGCGCTCATAATGCCGAACTGATGGAGCTTCGTCATTTGCCGAATAATTTCTTTCGGTCCCGCGGCATACCCCAGCCGCCAGCCCGTCATGGCAAACGCTTTCGAAAAACCGTTGACCAGAACCGTCCGTTCTTTCATCCCGCCGATCTCCGCAAAAGATACATGCCGGTAATCGCCGTAAGTAAGCTCCCCGTAAATTTCATCCGAAAGGACAAAAAGATTATGTTCCTCCACAACCTCTGCGACCGCCTCAAGATTTTCCCGGCGCATAACGGCCCCCGTCGGATTATTGGGGTACGGCAGAATCAGCAGTTTCGTCTTCGGCGTTATTTTGCTTTTCAGTTCCTCCGCCGTCAGCCGAAATTGATCCTCCTGTTTCGTTTCAAGCACGACCGGCACGCCGCGCGACGCGATGGTCAGCGGCTTATAGCAGACAAAACTCGGCTCCGGGATCAAAACCTCTTCCCCGGGTTCGATCAGACTCCGGATCGTCAGGTCGATCGCTTCACTGCCGCCGACCGTTACCACGATGTCCGTTTTCGGTTCGTAATCCAAATGGCAGTGTCGCTTCAGGAACCGGCAGATTTCCTCTCTGAGCTCCAGAAAACCGCGGTTGGGGGAGTACCATGTTTTACCGTCCTCCAGCGATCGGATCCCTTCCTCGCGAACGTGCCAGGGCGTCGTAAAATCCGGCTCGCCGATCGAAAGGGAGATCACATGGTCCATCTCGCTTGCAATATCGAAAAAACGGCGTATGCCAGAAGGCTTCATGTTTTTTACTTCGCTGTTGAGCATGCGCTCGTAATCAATCACAGAGCACACTCCTTCTTTCGTCCTTCTCGTCCTCCGTATTAAGAATGACGTTCCCGTCCTTATACCGGGTCAGGATAAAATGGGTTGCGGTGGAAAGCACGGAATCCAGCGTGGAAAGGCGGCGCATGACGAACATGGCGATGTCCTGCATGCTTTTGCCGTGCACCTTGACCGCAAGGTCATATCCGCCCGACATCAGGTAGACGCTTTCCACCTCTTCGAACTGCATGATTTTGTTTGCAATTTCATCGAATCCCCGTTCCCGCTTGGGCGATACCCGCAGCTCAATCAATGCGCTGGCCTTGTTTTTATCGACTTTCTCCCAGTTGATCAGAGCCTTGTAGCCGCGGATGATTCCCGCCTTTTCATAAGCCGCGATTTCGTCTTCTATTTCATTTTCTGTTTTTCCCAGCATTGCGGCGAGCTGTTTTACCGACAGCCGGGCGTTTTCATCCAGAAGAGTCAGCAAACGATCCATTTTTAATACACTCCTTAAACGTACTGTCTTACTTACTCAACCGGAAGATAATGGAGTTTTCTTCCGGTAAAAACCACATAGTGATGAAAACCGGCGCTTCGGATAAGTTTCAGTCCCAGCTCGATTCCGCCGCCGACATCCGCCCAGCGATGAGCATCGGAGCCAAGGGTTATCATCCTGCCGCCCAATTCGCGGTAACGGCGAATCACCGGAGCATCGGGCATGGACGTCCCAAGTCTCTGCCTAAATCCGGAGGTGTTTACTTCCAGAGCGATATTTTTTGCAATCAGCGTTTTTATAACCTCGTCAATTCTGCCCATAAATCTGTCAGTGTGAATATGCAGTCCGAATTCTCCTGCGAGATAACGCCAAGGGTAAGTCAAATGCGCAAGGGAATCAAACTTTCCCCATTCGATCATTTCCAGAATCTCATCAAAGTATCTGTTTAATAGATCGTCAATGTTCTCCGCGGAGTAATCCAAATCAAAAAAATCTTTTTTCCCCGTTATGTTATGCAAAGAAGCGAGAACAAAATCATAATTAAAGCACCCAAGAGCATCTTCCGCGGCGTCCGTGTTCTGCATGGGCTGGCCCAGTTCAACGCCGGAAAAAACATGAAGCCGCCCCTGAAAAGCAGCGGCGGCCTTTCTCGATTCAAAGCAGGACTGACGAATGGATTTATCATACCCATCCGTCCTATAATGATTGCACTCACAATGATCGGTGATGGTAACGGCATAGAACCCGAGGCGAGCCGCGCTTTCACACATCATCATGGCGGAATCGGTCCCGTCCGGAGAACAATCGGTATGGATATGACAGTCTGATATGTATTGAATATTCATGACTTCCTCCAATCCGCTTTTTTTCATATTATTTATAGTATCACAATTCTTTCGGAAATCCTAGATCAATCATCTCCATGTTGGAAGTATGGTCCTTTTCTTTTTTTAAGCAGTTTGACATTCCTCGGGTCAACCGTCGCTTGACAAAAAGGGGGTTTCCGCACATAATAAAATCCTGAATATTATTACACGTTTGGGGGTAACAAAATGCGGGCCGTAATTACAGTAATCGGCAAAGACATGGTTGGAATTCTGGCACGGGTTTCATCCGTATGCGCGGAAAACAACGTGAATGTTGTCGAAGTAACCCAGTCGATTCTTCAGGACCTTTTTGCCATGATCATGCTGGTTGAGATTTCAAAATGCAAAATTCCTTTACCGGAATTATCCGAAGAGCTGACAAAGACCGGTAAGGAGCTGAATCTTTCCGTCCATGTCATGCACGAAGACATTTTTAATTCCATGCACCGCATCTAAGCGGACTCTGGAGGAAGGCTGGAGAAACAATCATGATAAATTCCCGAGATATTCTTGAAACCATTCAAATGATCGACAACGAAAATCTTGACGTAAGAACCATAACCATGGGGATTTCCCTGTTGGACTGCATTGATCCCGACGCGAACCGGGCATGCGAGAAAATTTATGATAAGATCTGCCGGTATGCCGGAAACCTCGTCAGGACCGGCGAAGACATCAGCAGAGAGTATGGAATTCCGATTATCCATAAGAGAATTTCGGTGACGCCGATCGCTATGATTGCGGCGGCCTGCCCCGATAAAAATCCCGTTCGTTTCGCAAAAGCGCTGGACCGCGCCGCCAAAACAACCGGCGTCAATTTTATCGGGGGTTACTCCGCCCTGGTTCACAAGGGCTTCGGACCCGGCGACTACGCTTTGATCGAAAGCATTCCGCAGGCGCTGAGTGAAACGGAGTATGTATGCTCTTCCGTAAATATCGGTTCCACCAAGGCCGGGATCAATATGGACGCCGTTGAAAAAATGGGGCGCGTCGTTCTGGAAACCGCCAAGGCAACCGCTGAAAGGGACTGCGTCGGCGCGGCAAAGCTTGTGGTTTTCTGCAATGCGCCGGAAGACAACCCGTTTATGGCAGGAGCGTTTCACGGCCCCGGAGAGCCCGACTGCGTGATTAACGTCGGGGTCTCCGGCCCCGGCGTCGTTCGAGCTGCTTTGGCTAAAGCGGGAGACTGCAAAATGGATGAAGTTGCCAATATAATTAAAAAAACGGCGTTTAAAGTGACCCGTATGGGCCAGCTAGTCGCACAGGAAGCCTCGCGGAGACTATGCGTTCCGTTTGGAATCATTGATCTATCCCTTGCTCCGACCCCTGCAATCGGAGATTCCGTTGCTCATATTCTGGAAGAAATGGGGCTGGAAAGCTGCGGCGCGCACGGCACCACAGCAGCGCTCGCCCTGCTGAACGACGCCGTGAAAAAAGGCGGTGTCATGGCTTCTTCCCACGTTGGCGGCCTTTCCGGTGCTTTTATTCCCGTCACGGAAGACTCCGGCATGATTGACGCGGCCCGCTGCGGCTCGCTCAGTATTACAAAGCTGGAAGCCATGACCGCGGTCTGTTCGGTCGGACTCGATATGATTGCAGTACCGGGCGATACCCCCTCTGAAATTATTTCCGCCATCATAGCGGATGAGGCGGCCATCGGAATGGTAAATTCGAAAACAACCGCCGTTCGTTTGATTCCGGCAATCGGGAAAAAGGCCGGCGAGGAGCTGAATTTCGGCGGCTTGTTGGGCGGGGGTCCCGTCATGGAGGTCAACCGCTATTCCCCGCTGAAAATGATTCTGCGCGGCGGTAGGATTCCGGCACCGATTCAAAGTCTGAAAAATTGATCAGTTCACAAAATATTCACAAAATTTCACTAATTTTCTTATTGATAAACTCTATAAAAACGGCTTTTTTCGGAATCGGTTTTTTCATTTCTTCAATAATAATTTCTTGTTTATGGTATAATAATGTAAATCACTCAAATAGTACAAGTGATTTTGCATACTCACAGATAATCACCTGTTCATAATAATATACGGGAGGGATTGCCATATGCAGGATCTGATGAAACAGATCATTGACATGGACCGGAAAGCCCGGCAGATTACTGAAACTGCCCAGCAGGAGAAGGTGGATTCCGAAAAAGAAATTCAGCAGAAGCGGGAGGAAATCCGCCAAAAATATCTGGAGGAAGCAAGAAGAAGAATCTCGAAAAACGAGCCGAAGGAACGCGCAGCCGCCGAGGCGGCATGGGTGGAAAAGAAAAAGCAAAGCAAGCGGCTTTCCGATCGGATGGACGAGTTATATCGCGATAAGGGAGATCAGTGGGTTGAACAAATCGTGGCGAAAGTAATAGGAGAGTGAGGAGAGATGCTTTCCGAATTGTCATCAAACGTCGTCCTTTCTAAAGCGCGGGCCATGTACGGAAAAAGGCTGACCATACAGAACTACAACGATCTTCTTGCCTGCCAGTCGGTCAGTGAAGTTGCGAGTTACTTAAAAAGCAACACTGTATATGGTAAGATCCTTTCCGGCATAGAAGAATCGGAAATTCACCGCGGACAGTTGGAAGCGAAACTAAGGCAAAAACTGCTGGAAGATTACGCGTCCCTTTGCCATTACGAAATTACGGTCGGAGAACATTTCTCACAGTATTTTATAGAAAAAAATGAAATTGAACAGATCCTTCACGTCATTCTTCTGCTGGATGCGGGTATGCCTGAGGAGTATTTATTCAACATGCCCTCCTATCTTACGCGCCACACAAAGGTTGACCTGAAGTCTCTCAGCAAAATCAGGAGTTTTGACGACCTTCTCCGCACATTGAGCCATACAGAGTACCGCCGTATTCTGGAGCCGTATCACCCGGAGGAAAACGGCTGGATCAATTATACGGGAATTGAAAGCTCGCTTTACACATATCTGTATTCCAACATGTTTCGTATTATAGAAAGATACACACGGGGCGAGACAACCAAACAGTTGAACGATATTCTGAAATCATATATCGACCTAACAAATTTTACTCGGATTGTCAGACTAAAAATATCTTATCATTCGGATCCGGAATTCATAAAAAATGCTCTTCTCCCCTATGGCACATTCGGCGAACATTTTCTGGATAAAATGATTGAAGCCGATGACGAAGAGAAAATTGTATCCATTTTGGAAACTTCCGAAATAGGCAAAAGGGCGCTGAGATTCGAGCACGATTACGTCGGAGAAATTCCACGTCGCATGAACTTCCGCAACTGCCACCATTATATTGACTTTTCAACACATCCTTCCGTAGTACTGATTTCCTACATCTTTACGAGCGAAGCGGAAATCAGTGATATTATCACGATTGTCGAGGGTATCCGCTATCGGCTGGCAACGGATGAAATCAGGAAACTTCTTATTGTCGTGAATAACTAACCAAGGAAAGAGGGGACATAAGCATGGCCGTTGTGAAAATAAAAATCCTCAATGTGATCGGGAGGATGTCCGAACTGGACGAAGTGACCACAATGCTTGGCAAATCCGGCATATTCCATCCGGATAATGCTCTGGCCTTTTACTCCGACACATCGGAATTCATACCTCTGAACGACGAAAACCCCTATACGGACGCTTTGCATACGCTTGAAGATACCCTGAAGACCATCGACAGGCATGTTGATTTACTGAGCGTGCGTATGGTGGATAAAATTGCGCCAAGCGTCAAAAACTGGCGTTCCTATGTTAAATCTTTTTCTTCCTCCGTTGATGATCTGATAAAAAAGAGGAATGAAATTGACCGGCAGATTTCGGAAGACATCAGAGAAATTGAAAAGGTCAGGCATTTTTCAGGTCTGGATCTTAATCTGGATGACCTTCGTGATTGCAAATTCATCAGAATCCGTTTCGGTTCCCTTCCGGTTGAAAGCTATGAAAAGCTGTCAAGCTACGAAAATAATCCTTACGTTGTCTTTTTCCCGGGAAGCCGTGACGAAGAGCGTTATTGGGGAATGTACTGCGCGCCGATTGATCGGATTGCCGAAGTGGACCGCATTTTTTCCGGTCTGTATTTTGAACGCACCCGTCTGCATGAGCTGACCGGAACCATGAAAACCGCGCTGAGTCAGCTGACAGCCAAGCGCGACGACGAGGCAAACCAAAAAGCTGAGATTAATCGCCAGATTGACGCGCTGTGGAACAAAGAAAAACAGATGGTTCAAAATGTTTATTCCTGGCTCTCGGAAGAATATGTTTATTACAATATCCGCCGCTATGCGGCAAGGTACGGAGACAACTTTATTTTAACCGGTTGGATCCCCGCCGATAGAGAAAACCAAATTCAGGCGCAGATGAACGAATTGGAGACGGTTAAATGTACCTTTGACCGAGCGGAGGAGCCGGAAGTGCTGATGCATTCCCCTCCTGTTGAATTGAACAACAAAAAGCTTTTCAGACCGTTTGAATATTTTGTGGAAATCTACGGCCTGCCATCTTACGACGAAATTGACCCGACAATCCTGGTTGCCATTACCTATTTTTTTCTGTTCGGAATTATGTTTGCCGATCTCGGCCAGGGAATATGCGTGGCGGCAGCAGGCTATATTATGTGGAAAAAAATGAAAATGAAGCTGGGAAGAATCCTGATCCCCTGCGGCATCAGCTCTTCTTTCTTTGGTGTTCTGTTCGGTTCTTTCTTCGGTTTCGAACACTTTTTGGATCCTTTATATCATTCTTTGTTTGGTCTGAGCGAGAAACCGATTTCCGTTATGGAACCGGAAACAACCAATATGATCATTTTGTTTTCCGTCGCACTTGGTATTTCGCTTGTATTGATAGCTATCTTGATCAACATCTATTCCTCTCTGCGAAGAAAGAATTACACAAACGCGCTCTTCGGGCCGAACGGAGTTGCCGGCTTGATTTTTTATGCGTCAATTGTGTTCGGCTTTGGAGGACAAATTCTACTCGGAATTAAAATTGTTACTCTTCCCTATGTTTTATGCCTGATCGTGCTGCCGCTTATTTCGATGTTTTTCCGTGAGATTCTCGGCGGCCTTGCTGAAGCCAGGCCGAACTGGAAACCCGAAAAATGGAGCGACTTTCTCATGCAGAATTTCTTTGAAGTGTTTGAATTTCTGCTGAGCTTTCTGACAAATACCATGAGCTTTATTCGTGTGGGTGCATTTGTTCTGGTTCACGCCGGGATGATGATGGTTGTGTTCATGCTTGCGGAGATGTTTTCAGGCATCGGTTTTGCTGTGGTTGTTCTGGTCGGCAATATTTTCGTTATTGCCCTGGAAGGGCTGTTGGTAGGCATACAAGCGTTAAGGCTTGAATTTTATGAGATGTTCAGCAGGTTCTTTGACGGCGAAGGCCGGCCTTTCCTGCCGGTTGTCGTTCGCCAGGAAACCTGACCTTTTTAGCTACATATTTTCATTAGGAGGAATTATTTATGAATTATCTTATCGTTTCTTTGCCGGTGATTTTTTTAATGGTATCCACGTTTCTTGCCGTACGTGCAGTTAAGCGCGGCCGTAAAAAGCGCAGCGCGCTTGCCGCACAGCTTCTTGCGTTTGCCGCCGTCTGCCTGATTACCTTCGCGGCGCCCGCCGTCGCTCATGCGGCGTCTAATGACGCAACTCCCGCGCAAACCACTCAGACTACCGAAGCGGCCGCTTCTTCCACAGGATTCACGATGCTTGCCGCGGCCCTTTCTACCGGCCTTGCAGCGATCGGCGGCGGAATCGCCGTCGCGGCTTCTGCTCCAGCTGCAATCGGCGCAACCAGCGAGGATCCGAAGGCCTTTGGTAAAGCGCTGATTTTTGTTGCTCTTGGTGAAGGAATTGCGATCTACGGACTGTTAATGTCTATTCTGATTCTGAATAAGGTCTGACCAGCTTAGGAAACGGAGGCCGGCTTATGCGCTTTTATGTAATCAGCGACAACGTGGACACACAGGTTGGAATGCGCCTTGCTGGCATTGAAGGCGTTGTTGTTCATGAAGCTAACGAGGTCAGGCAGGCTCTTCAGACAGCGATGGATCAGGAAGACATTGCGGTTGTTCTGATTACCGAGACCCTGCTTTCCCTCTGTTCTGAAATGATTTATAATCTGAAGCTGAACCGCAAACGGCCGCTGATTGTCGAAATCCCCGACCGCCATGGAAACGGGCGGACCAAGGATTCCATCACCCGTTATGTCCGTGAAGCGATTGGCGTTAAGATTTAGTCGAATTTTTTAGGTCGAACGGGGGTTCATAAATGGCTAATATCGACGAGAAAAAAGACAAATTTTATATTGCCATTAATCACTACGCAGAAGAGCAACGTAAAAAGATAGAGGATGAAATCGCTTCGTTTAAACAGAAGGAACTCGGCGAGGCGGAAATAGAAGTCCTGACGGAATGCTACCGCATGATTCAAAAAGAAATGAGTCAGATGCGGATCAGCATCGTGAAGGAAATGGCTGTTCGGGATATGGCCTTGAAACGTCAGCTGCTGGAAAAAAGGCAAAAGATTACAGATGAAGTTTTTCAGCGTTCCGCGGACAAACTGGTGGAATTTACAAAAACAGAACGCTACACAGACTTTTTGAAAAAGTCAGCCGAACAATTTTCCAAAGTGCTGCAGAATGAGGGAACGGTGATTTTCTTAAAATCCGGTGATGAAAAATACGAAGATCTGATCCGGGACTCTTTTGGCAGTACCTGTTCCTTTCAAGTCCTTGAAAGCATACGAATCGGCGGAATCAGGGCTCGAAACGACAACATGGGGCTGTCGGCGGATGGAACTCTCGACACCCTTCTGGAAAATCAACGCGAATGGTTCGAAGAACAGTCTGGTATGGCCGTTGTCTGAAAATTGCTGAAGATCCGCCCGTCATGAATGCGCTGCGGTATTTCAGCAGTTTTTAACGGATTAGTGTTATCGGAGATGAATTTATGGATAATCAGGATACGATATACGGAATCAACGGGCCTGTAGTAACCGTCAGGGAATCCCGCAGTTTTTCCATGATGGAAATGGTGTATGTTGGAAACGAGCGTCTGGTCGGCGAAGTGATCGGTGTTTCAGACCATTTAACCACGATCCAGGTCTATGAGGAAACAACCGGCCTGCGCCCCGGAGAGCCGATTTACGGCACTGGAAGCCCGATGAATGTCACCCTTGGCCCCGGGATCCTCGATAATATTTTTGACGGGATCGAGCGTCCTTTAAAGGAAATCGCCAAAGAATCCGGTTCGTTCATCGCCCGCGGCAGCAATATTGCCGCGCTTGACGAGAGCCGCGAATGGGACGTGACGGTTACGGTAAAAGAAGGGGACCTTTTAAAGGGCGGCGAAGTCTATGCCGAATTGCCGGAAACACCGATCATCCGCCACAAATGCATGGTGCCGCCGGGACTTTCCGGTACGGTTGCATCCGTCAAACCGAACGGGAAATACCATGTAAACGATACGGTTGTGGAATTAAAGGATGAGTTCGGCAAAATGCATGAACTTTCCCTATGCCAGAAGTGGTCGATCCGGACCCCGCGTCCGGTTTTGGGACATCTACCGCCCAACATTCCTTTAATCACCGGACAGCGCGTCATCGACACACTGTTTCCGGTTTCCAAAGGCGGTACGGCGGCGATTCCTGGCGGCTTCGGCACCGGTAAAACCATGACGCAGCATCAGCTTGCCAAATGGTGCGACGCGGATATTATCATTTATGTCGGATGCGGCGAACGCGGCAATGAAATGAGTCAGGTTCTGGAGGAATTTTCAGACTTGACCGACCCAAAATCCGGCCGTCCGATGACGGACCGGACCGTGTTGATTGCCAATACAAGCAATATGCCGGTGGCAGCCCGTGAAGCATCCATCTATACCGGCATTACCCTTGGCGAATATTATCGCGATATGGGTTATCATGTCGCGCTGATGGCGGATTCTACCTCCCGCTGGGCGGAAGCCCTGCGGGAAATTTCCGGCCGTTTGGAGGAAATGCCCGCAGAAGAAGGCTTCCCCGCCTATTTGCCCAGCCGTCTTGCCGAATTTTACGAACGCGCAGGCATGGTAAAAAATTTGAACGAATCGGAAGGGTCGGTAACCATTATCGGGGCTGTATCTCCGCAAGGCTCCGATTTCTCCGAGCCCGTCACCCAAAATACAAAGCGTTTCACCCGCTGCTTCTGGGCGCTGGATAAAGCGCTTGCCTATGCGCGTCACTACCCCGCGATAAACTGGATGCAAAGCTACAGCGAATATTTCTCCGACCTTGACCCTTGGTACACGGAACATGTCGGGAATGATTTCATCCAGTACCGCAAGAGGATCAATAATCTTCTTCAGCAGGAGAACAAACTGATGGAAATTGTAAAGCTGATCGGTTCGGATGTTCTTCCAGACGACCAAAAACTGATTATTGAAATCGCCCGGGTCATTCGCGTCGGCTTTTTACAGCAGAACGCTTTTCATGCGGAGGATACCTATGTGCCTCTCGAAAAGCAAAAGCTGATGATGAAGGTCATCCTTTATCTTTATCAAAAGGCAAAACATTTAATTTCCGCCAGCATACCGATTTCCGGCATTCTGCAAACCGGTCTTTTTGACAAGCTGGTCAAGATGAAATATGATATTCCGAACAACAAACCGGAAATGTTTGAAGACTATATCAAAGAGATTGACAGTACTCTCTCCAAGATCGTTTCTGCTTAACGGGCATGTTTCCCCGCTGGCATCGTACTGTTAAAATGATTGATTGGAAGGCGGTTTCACATGATTCTTGATTATATCGGCGTAAAAGATATTAACGGCCCCCTGATCGTTCTTGACGACGTTCAGGACGCATTTTTCGAAGAGGTTGTGGGCATCCGTCTGGATGACGGCAGCATTCGACAGGGCCGAATTGTGCAAATGGAAGGAAACCGTGCCGTCATTCAGGTTTTTGAGGGAACCCGCGGAATTTCCCTGACCAACACGCGAACCAGACTGACCGGCCGTCCAATGGAAATGCCGCTCTCTCCCGAACTGCTGGGACGCGTTTTCGACGGTTCCGGACGGCCGATTGACGGCTTGGGGAATATCTTCCCCGTAAAAAGAGCCAACGTTAACGGAACTCCGATCAACCCGGTCTCAAGAATCTATCCGAAAAACTATATCAATACAGGCGTTTCCACGATAGACACGCTCATGACGCTGATCCGCGGGCAGAAACTTCCGATTTTTTCCGGTTCCGGTATGAAGCACAATGAACTCGCCGTCCAGATTGCCCGCCAGTCAAGAATCAGCGACGAAAACGGTGAATTCGCGATTGTTTTTGCAGCAATGGGCGTAAAAAACGACGTTGCGGATTATTTCCGCCGGTCGTTCAGTGAATCCGGTATCCTGCAGCGGGTCGTCATGTTTCAGAACCTGGCCAACGATCCGATCATCGAAAGGATTCTGACTCCGCGCTGTGCGCTGACCGTCGCAGAATATCTGGCTTTTGAGTTGGGCATGCATATTCTCGTCATTATGACGGATATGACCGCTTACGCGGAAGCTCTGCGCGAATTCAGTTCTTCTAAGGGTGAAATTCCCGGAAGAAAGGGATACCCTGGTTATCTTTATTCCGACCTTGCATCCCTCTACGAACGCGCCGGCATGGTGAAGGGTAAAACCGGCTCTGTCACACAGCTCCCGATTCTGACCATGCCGAATGACGATGTAACGCACCCGGTTCCGGACTTGACGGGATATATTACGGAAGGGCAGATTGTACTGGACCGTTCTCTGGACGGACAGGGGATTTATCCTCCGGTTGCCGTTCTCCCCTCCCTTTCGCGTTTAATGAAGGATGGTATCGGAAAAGGATATACGCGTGAGGACCATTCGGCGCTTTCCAACCAGCTCTTCGCATCCTACGCAAAAGTAATGGATGTCCGTTCGCTTGCTTCCGTCATCGGTGAGGAAGAGCTGTCTCCCGATGACAAGAAATATCTGGAATTCGGCAAACTGTTTGAATCACATTTTGTAAATCAGGGGCCTTCCGAAAACCGCTCCATCGAGCAGAGCCTCGACCTTGGCTGGGAACTGCTCGCGACCCTTCCACGCGGAGCGTTGGACCGCGTTGACGATCAGATGCTGGATCAGTATTACGAACCTGCAAAGAAACGTTTGTCAACCGACAACGCTAAGGACAGGGCGTCTCAGGTTCTCTGGGATCATGTAAACAAGATTGGTGAAGACTCTGAAGAAGAAAGCGGCAACGGAGGCGGCGAAAATGAGTGAACAGATCGTACCCACCAAAGGGAATCTTCTGTCTACTAAAAAGTCACTGGAGCTCTCCCGATCCGGATTTGAACTGCTAGACCGGAAACGCAACATTTTAATCCGCGAAATGATGGCGCTGATCGACAGGGCGAATCAGCTTCAGGGTAAGATCGACAAGGCTTACGAAGAAGCATACGCCGCTCTTCAGCGAGCCAACATCACGCTCGGTATTGTCAAGGAGCTCTCCCAGACCGTTCCTGTGGAAAACGGGCTGAATGTCGCTTACCGCAGCGTAATGGGCGTTGAAATCCCCATGGTATCCCTTCATGCGGAAAAGGCTCAGGTTCCGTTCGGCTTAATGTCCACAAACATCCTGCTCGACCGGGCTTATCTGAAATTCGATGAAGTGAAAAAACTGACCGCCGAACTGGCTGAAGTCGAAAACAGCGTTTACAGACTGGCTAACGCGGTAAAGAAAACGCAGAAACGCGCAAACGCGCTGAAAAATATCATGATACCCCGCTTCGAGCAGACGGTGAAAACCATCACCGAGGCGCTGGAGGAAAAGGATCGTGAAGATTTCTCGCGTATGAAAATCATCAAACGGCAAAAAGCCAGCAAAACCGCATAAAAGAGGCTTCCCGCCCGGGAAGCCTCTTTTCTATGAAATGGAAAATGTTCCACTATAAAGAAAAAACAACTCAACGCTGCTTCTATTAAGGCTGTTTGTGAAAGTTTACAAGTCAGACGTCTTCCGGGTCGACGTTGGTCTTATCCGGTGCCGACGCGTATTCGAGCCTGCTGACAATATTCTTTGTATCGCGGGCGATGACGAGTTCTTCATTTGTGTTAATGACGTAAACGGAAACGGTGGAATCAAAAGCGGAAATCTTGCCTTCCTTGCCAAGAACGAGCTCATCGTTTTTGATCGGATCAATCTTAACCCCAAGATATTTCAAGCTTTTGCAGATGGAATAGCGCATTGGAGGCTGATTTTCACCGAGGCCCGCGGTAAAAACGATGCAGTCCACGCCGTTCAAAGCCGCCGCATAAGCTCCGATCTGTTTGGCAATCTGATAGTTCAGCATTTCGTGAGCAAGAATCGCTTTCGGGTCGCCGCCGATTTCCGCTTTCGTTACATCGCGGTCATCGCTGTAGCCACAGATGCCATACATGCCGGATTTGCGGTTCAGGATCTCATCCATCTGCTTCGGAGTAAGACCTTCCTTTTCCATAATAAAAGTCACAATGGAAGGATCCAGAGAACCGG
The DNA here is from genome assembly GCF_009746625.1 of Caproicibacter fermentans. Lineage (GTDB taxonomy): Bacteria > Bacillota > Clostridia > Oscillospirales > Acutalibacteraceae > Caproicibacter > Caproicibacter fermentans. The sequence goes on along the minus strand of NZ_VWXL01000077.1, from coordinate 27,559 downwards.
AACGAGTACCCATCATAAAACCGTCCAGCGGAGTCAGGCCCATACTGGTGTCGATCACTTTGCCGTTTTGAATGGCTGCGATGGAAGAGCCGTTGCCAATATGGCAGGTAATCATTTTAATATCTTCAAGAGGCTGGTGCATCAGATGTGCGCAATGGTTGCTTACATACCGATGCGACGTACCATGAAACCCATAGCGGCGAACATTATACTTTTCATAATACTCATAGGGAATTGCATACATATAAGCTTTTTGGGGCATGGTTGCATGGAACGAAGTATCGAAAACAACGCACTGCGGCTCGTCCTTTCCAAACACTTTCTGGCAGGCAAGAATAGCGTTTACTTCAGGACCGTTGTGAAGCGGAGCCAATGGAATCAGATTTTGAATCTGGCGGATGACTTCGTCTGTTACCAGAACGGATTTATCAAAAATCGCGCCGCCCTGAACCACACGGTGGCCGATTGCAGAAATTTCATTCAGGCTGGAAATAACACCGACTTCTTTGTCGACAAGAGCTTCTGTAACAAGCTGAAACGCCGCCTCATGATCTTTAATTTCTGTTTTGGTTTTCTTGCTGCGGCCGTCGGATGTTTTGTGCTGGAACGCACCGTCCACTCCGATTCTGTCACAGAGACCTTTTGCAAGCATTTTCTCCGTCTCCATATCAATCAGCTGATATTTCAGGGAAGAGCTGCCTGCGTTGATGACCAATACCTTCATTATTTACCTCCAAGATTTCACGCATTCATGAGCAGAACTATTGTAAGAGCTTTTAGAATCGTGTAATATAGTATATCATAATACAGGAAAGGTATAATTTCAAGGTTATCTTATAAAATGTTAACAGCGGGTATTATCTGTGAATACAATCCTTTTCACTATGGGCACGAATATTTAATGAAGCAGTTAAAAGCATACGGCGCGACGCATATCGTCGTCGTCATGAGCGGCAATTTCGTGCAGCGCGGCGACGCGGCAATTCTCTCAAAGAGGGCCAGGGCACGGCAGGCGCTGCTCTGCGGAGCAGATCTGGTTGTGGAACTTCCCCTGCCTTGGTCTGTTGCGGGGGCCGAGCGTTTTGCTTTATGCGGCGTCGCGCTTCTTGACGCTATCGGTGCAGACCTGATCGGGTTCGGCAGTGAATGCGGAAATGTCGATCGGCTGAAAACCGCGGCGAAAGCGCTGTCTTCCCCATTGCTGCGGGAGGAAATGCGAAAAACACTTCAGAACGGATCCACCTTCGCGGCGGCGAGGCAAAACGCGGTGGAACAGCTGTTCGGCGCGGAAACAGCAGCTCTGCTCCGCGACCCCAACAATATTCTCGGCATCGAATATATAAAAGCCGCCGAAAGGATCGGCTCCGGCATCACGCCGGTTACCGTCAGCCGTTTCGGTTCGGCACACGACGCAGACCGTGAGGCAGGCTCTTATGCTTCCTCCGGTCAGATTCGGAGACTGCTACGGTGCGGGCGGGACTGCTCCCCCCTAATGCCTTCTGCCGCCTACTCGGTTTTGAGTGAAGAGATGAAAGCCGGAAAAGCCCCCGCGGATCTTTTCCTTGCGGAACGAGCGATTCTTGCACAGCTTCGAATGATGACGAGGGATGATTTTGCAGCTCTGCCCGACATCAGCGAAGGCTTGGAGAACAGAATTTTCAATGCATCCGCTCAGGCGACCGGGCTGGAAGAACTGTATTTTCTTGCTAAAACCAAACGGTATCCGCTTGCACGGATCCGAAGGATTGTTCTCGCGGCATTTTTAGGATTGAAAGCATTCCATTCTTCCGGCCTTCCCCCCTATATCCGGATTTTGGGACTTGGAAGACGAGGACCGGAAATCCTTCAAAAGGCTGGAGCCGTTTCCAAATTGCCGATTATTTCCCGCTCATCCGACCTTTGCGGTCTGGAGGACAGAGGAAAGGGAATTGCGGATCTGGAGAACAGAGCGGCCGATCTGTATGCTCTGTGCCTTCCAAAAATCGCTCCCTGCGGCATAGACCGCACCGAAAAAGTGATCACGCTTTAATGCTAGAAAGGGTGTCCCTTCTCATGGAAATACAAGAACTGGAATATGAAGACTTCGGACGCTGCATCAGGATCACCAACGAAATCCTCGACTGCGTCGTGTCAATAGAGACGGGGCCAAGAATTTTGCGGTTTGGCTTTATTGATGAGCAAAATATCTTTCATACCGACCTTGATCATAAATACACCTCGCTTGACGAAAAAAGTACCATGCCCGCCAAAAATTCGGTTTATCAGCTTTACGGAGGACACCGTCTGCAAATATGCCAAACACCGCAGATTGACTTTCCGGACAACGCTCCGGTTGTTTACAGCACCCAATCCGAAGGCGTTACCTTTACCCCGCCAAAGCTGAAGCCGGAAGAAATTCAGCTTTCTTTCGAAATTATTATGGGAGAAAAAGCCACTGACATTATGATTGTCCACTCGGCTAAAAATTGTTCCCGGGAAACCATGGTCTTTGCCCTCTTTCCTTCAACGATGTTGGCCGGAGGCGGAATGGCCGTCATTCCGCAGAATTTGCAGGCGCAGGAGGGCAGGCCGAACAGAACAATCAACCTGTGGCCAGGTACCGATTTGAAAGATCAACGTATCTCCTGTGGGAGCCGGTTTCTAGTCATCCGGCATGAATCCGAAAATCAGGCCCCGCTCAGAATTGGAACCAACAATCTGCCGGGCTGGATCGCATATGCCTTAAACGGCATTGTTCTTGTTAAAAGGTTTGTGTCAAATCCTCAGGCAGCCTATCCGGATTCGGGAAGCACCTGCGAAATTCACCTGACCGAAGATTTTGCGGAGCTCTCCTCATTAAGCCCCCTGTATCAGGTTAAACCTGGAGAAACCATCAAACACGTTGAAAACCTGTCTCTTTACCGAATGGACCGCCTGCCAGCTTTTCACGATGAAGATGAAATAGAAAAATGGATGAAGGAACTGCTTGGTTAACGGCATACGAATAGAGACACGAAGGGAACGGCCAAAAAAAAGAAGCATCCATACAGATGCTTCTTTTTTCAATTCAGCAGTCTTTCCACACTTCCCGCGCGACTTCTCTGACAAGAGCGATTTTGGCCCACTGATCCGCTTCCGTCAGAAGATTTCCCTCTTCTGTGGAGGCAAATCCGCATTGTGGGCTCAGGCAAAGGCGCTCCAGTGGCACATATCGCTCTGCCTCGCGAATTCGCGCGATCAGGGTCTCTTTATCTTCCAGTTGAGGCGTTTTAGAGGAAACCAACCCAAGAACAACCAGCTTGTCGGCGGGGACATTGCGCAACGGAGAGAAATCTCCGCAGCGGTCAGAATCAAATTCCAAATAATAAGCCGATACGTTTTCGCCGCCAAACAATACTTCCGCAATCGGCTCGTATCCGCCGGACGCCGCCCATGTGGAATGATAATTTCCGCGGCAGACATGCGTGTTGACCGTCAGATCCGCCGGGCAGCTTTCCAACGCCATATTATTCGCTTTTAAATACAAATCGGCCAGGCTTTTCAGATCAACCTTGTTGTCTTGACGCGCCTGCCAATACTTCTGATCGCAGAACATTCCCCACGTGCAGTCATCTATTTGAACATTCCTGCAGCCCGCCTGATAAAGGTCGGACAAAACCGTTTGATAAGCAGAGGAAATATCCTTTATAAGCATCTCTATATCCGGATAAATCCGATCCGTTGCATCTTTATTTTCCGCGCGGTATAACTCCGCCAAAAATTGAGCCGGTGCGGGAATTGTCTGACGCGCAAGCACATCGTTGCCCGCCGCCTCTCTTAAGAAACGATAATGTTCTAGAAACGGGTGGTTTTCACCGCTGATCTTTCCGGACAGCGAGGCGGTTTCCCCACGGGTTACTTCATCATGGAACAAATAGCCCTTTTTCAGGTTTTTTCGCTCAACGCCCTGCAATCCCCACATAAAATCCAAGTGCCACCAGCTGCGGCGGAATTCACCATCGGTGACGGATTGAAGCCCCGCATCTTTCTCTTTTTGAACAAGCTTTAAGATCTCTCTGTCCTCAACCTCTTTCAATTTCTCTTTTGAAATCATTCCACCCCGATAATCTTTTCTGGCCTTCTTTAATGCCTCCGGGCGAAGAAAGCTTCCTACGACGTCGTATCGAAACGGTGCGTTTTTTCGTTTCGCGCTCAGATTTTCACACTGATTCATAGTAATTACCCCCCTGCGGTTTTCTATCGTTATCAGTATAGCACAGAGCGCCGAAATCCAGTAACATATAAAAATTATATTTGTTTATAGTTTTCAACGATATCAAATCCGTATTGCCGAATGACAAGTTTTAGCTGAGCAATGTATTTCTTCGCCTGTCCGCTGAGTTTTACCTTTTGATTTTCGATCCAGCCGATCAACATGGAATCGTCGATCCGAAGAGGAACCGAAACGATATTTGTCCCATTCAAAGCAGTGCTCAGCACACCGGAGGAAATCGTATATCCGTTCAGGCCAATCAGCAAATTAAACAGTGTCGCCCGGTCGCTGACGTGAATTCTTTTCCGATGGTAGGTTATGCTTTGAAGTTCCTCTGCAAAATAAAAGGAATTATACTCTCCCTGCTCAAATGAAAGATACGGAAATTCCCCAAGATCTGAGGGAAACACTTCCTTCCGGCCAGCCAACGGATTCTCCTTACTGATAAAAATATGCGGACCGGCTTGAAACAAAGGGTGGAACAACAAGTGATTTTCCTGAAAAAAGCGTTCCAATACCTTCCTGTTAAAAGGACTTAGATAAAGGATCCCTATTTCACTGCGTAAATCGCGTACATCAGAAAGAATCTCATGCGTCCTCGTCTCACGCAAGGTAAACTCATATTCTCCCGAATCGCTCCTTTGGATCAGATTGACAAAAGCATCGACCGCAAACGCATAATGCTGCGTGGAAATTGAGCACATCTGTCTGGACGGTTTCAAGTTTTTATACCTCTGCTCCAGCAATTCCGTTTGTTCTATTACCTGACGGGCATAGCACAAAAATTCCGACCCTTCCGCAGTCAGGGATATTCCCTTTGCAGACCGGTTGAAAATTTCGATTCCAAATTCCGTTTCCAGGTCTCGGATTGATTTTGACAAGCTTGGCTGAGATATGAAAAGGGAATTCGCCGCCTCATTGATAGAACCCCGGGCAACAACCTCAATGATGTAATTTAATTGCTTCAGTGTCATAATATTTCTCCAAAACAAAAGCACCTGGCCGGTACCGCCCAAGTGCTCTAACTGCCGTCAGCGGACGCCGCCGCCTCCGCCGCCGCCGAACCCGCCGCCTCCGCCGGAGAATCCTCCCCCGCCGAAGCCTCCGCCTCCAAAACCGCCTCCAAATTTTCCTCCGCCGTTCATGGGCGAATTGGATAATCTGGTTGCTGCCGAACCGACTTGCCGGAATGTACTGCCCAGCGCGGCCCCAAAGTCAAAAGTGCCCCGCGACGGAGCAAGCCCACCCCAATAAATTCTCGGCCCGAACATGAAGTATAAATAGCTGCCGGCAAAATTGCCGTTAACATACGTTTCATCCCTAAGCTGAGGATATGCCATCTTGAGCTGCTTGCATACTTCACCGGAAACCCCCATCATGGTTGCATAAACCAGATATTCTTCCCAAAGCTCAAGCTGGGGAACACCATACTCTTTCATGCGTGAAAATTCGACCATGTATTTTTTCAGTCCATGCCAAACGCCGTATTCGTTTTCGCCTTTTTGGCTCAATTTCATTTTCACCGAGCCGCCGACCATCAACAATATGCCGGACAATAACATGGAAACAGGAAGATAAATCAGCAAAACTCCCAGAATATCCGTTCCCGCAAAGAGTACAAATGCAAACAGAATCAACAACACGCCGACCCATTTGGATGCGGAGAAGAAAACAGGCCGTGCCTCGTAATATCCCCGCTGAGAAAGCTCTCTTTTTGTGGCAACGGAAAAGTCCTCCAGCTTACGACCGACATATTCCCCATGAGACTCCGCATATTTTTGAAATTCTCTCATGGTAAATCGATTTCCCGATGTCTCTCCGACGGTGGTAATCAGTTCAAGAAAAACTTTCTCACTTTCCGTCAGCTCTTCTCCCTTTGTATCCCCGGTCAGAATAACGGTTAATCGGTCTCCGGTACTTTCAAATTGTACGAATCCTTTTCTGGCCATGCTCAGAAGCGTGGCGCTGAGCATCCTGTTTTTTTCTTTTTCATGAAGTCCGGAATAGAAATAATAAAGGTTTGCAATACCACCGGGGCTGTTTCCCTGCGGGATCTCTCTCGTATATTCCGGTACCTCAACCGCATGCCTCTTGTTCTTTTTGCGGAGCCGGAAAAAGAAAAACAGAGTAATTCCCAGAAGGAGAACCGCGCCGGCGGCATCAAGAACGCCAAGCAGGAATTCCATTCGAAGCTTCCGCTCGTATTCGTCAGCCCATTTTTGTTCTTCCTGTTCAATCCCCGGCAAAACCGCTTGGGAAACGACATTTTTAGAAGACGGAAACAACTGCGGCGGCATGCAAAGGCGGACTTCAACCGAATGACCCACCGGAATAGAAGAGGCCGTAAAACTGATTTGATCGTTGGAGTCAATCGACAGGTTGCTTTTCACATCCGTATGCAGCCACGTGCGTACATTCTTTTTGTTGCCGCCGGACGGAAAGCGGATCGTGCCGTCCATCACAGTGACGGGAAGGCTGAAATTGCTCGGAAGAAAATAATGATATAAAACCGCCGTGTCCTGATAAACAGTGACAAGATTTTTAATTCTGTAAGTAAAGGTAAACGTCCGGACGCCTTTTTCAATCGAAGGCATAAACCAGCCGATTTCAACCTGATTTCCGGTTTGATAAAGGTAACATTGGTCCTGCATTTCATCGCCGGAAACACTTTCCGGGTCAACATCGCCCGCAAAGGAATAGGGAATCCCCCGGTCCTCGTCATAAACGGTTAAATCTGTAATTTCTGCGGACTCGCCTGCTTTTAAAGAAAAGGACTTATAGATGTTCCGATAGGGTTTGTTGCGGTCTTTTAAATTGATTTTCCATGTTTCAGAGACCGTCATGTCTCCGTTTTCCATCAAAGCCGCGGAAACGTTCAGCTTCTGCAACACTTGCCTTGAGTTTTTATCAGAATCATCCGAGCAGGCGGTCAAAGGAAGAAAGCAGAACAAGACCGCCGTTAATAGGAAAAAGGCCCGCAGCTGTAATCTAGGGATAATTTTTCCGGCTTCCCTATGTAATCTAGGGATAATTTTTCCGGCTTCCCTATGATTCATTATTGATTTCAAAATTTCACCTGCGGGACAGCCCGGTCCGCTTCCTCGATTTCAAAGTATTTTTTCCGGTTGAAATGAAACACCGACGCTATCAGATTTGACGGAAAACGCATGACGTATTCGTTGTATTTCATAGCCGTATCATTATAAAACTGGCGGGAAACGGCAATTTTGCTTTCTATTTCGCGAAGCTGATCCTGCAGATTCAGGAAATTCTGATTTGCTTTCAGATCCGGATACTGTTCCGCGGTCGCGAAAAGATTGACGATTGCCCTTGAAAGCTTGGCGTTATTCTCCATCGCTTCCTCCGGCGTTCTTGCGTTCATCGCCGCGCCGCGCCATTTCGTCACTTCCGACAGGGTAGACTTTTCGTGCGCTGCGTAACCCTTTACCGTTTCAACCAGATTTGGAATCAGATCAAATCTTTTTTTCAGTTGTACGTCCACCTGAGACCAGCTGTTGTCAACACGGACAGAAAATGAAATCAGTCTGTTGTAAGCCGAAACACACCAGACAACCAGGATCAGCAGTATTCCCAAGAGAATTGCGAACGGAATCCAGCCCATAGAATTACCTCCTTCTGTTTCACCTGCTTCTTATGATCTGATAAAGCTCAAAAAATATGCGGCTGCTTTCTGCCGTTTATTTGGCAGACTGATCGGAAATACGGTAGCATAAAGTCATAAGGCTGTCATTCAGATGAACATTTTCAACAATGGCGTCGGGGTACCGCATGGAAAGATCATAATGGCTGAAATTCCAGAAATTGCGAATTCCAAGATTATAGAGCTGTTCGGCAAGTTCGCCAGCCGCAGTTCTGGGCACACAGAAAATCGCCATGACCGGCTTTTCCTTTTTGCAGAATTCTTCCAGCCCCGCAACATCCCTCACTTTCAGGTTTGCAAGCTCCATCCCAATTCGCTCCGGTGAATTGTCGAATATCCCGATCAGTCGGAACCCCTCCGACTCAAACGACATATGGGTGCCGATTGCTCGGCCAAGGTTCCCGGCGCCGAACAGAATGGTGGGATATTTACCGGAAAGACCGAGTATATTGCCGATTTCGTCACAGAGCTGACTAACGATATATCCATAGCCCTGCTGGCCGAAGCCGCCAAAGCAATTCAGATCCTGACGAATCTGAGAAGCGGTAAGGCCCAGCTTAGTTGAAAGCTCCGTCGAAGAAATCCTCGTGACGCCTTTCTCTTTTAAATGAATCAAAAAGCGGTAATAACGCGGCAGACGCCTGATTACCGACATAGAAACCTTTTCACGTCTTGACATGACGCATTCCTCCAATTCAAGTGAAACATGAAACTGATTAAAGCTGATCCATAGTTCTGCGAACGGCATCCAAAAAAGTTTCCGTATCCACTGTTTTTTTCTTTTGCAAAGTTGATATTCCCGATAGATCACCCGTCATTGTTCCGCTTTCCACCGTCCGAATCGATGCAAGCTCCAGTTTTTCGGCAAAATCGGAAAGTTCCGAAATTCCGTCAAGCTCGCCGCGCTTTTTCAGCGCGCCCGTCCAGGCGAACAAAGTAGCAAGCGGATTGGTAGAAGTTTTTTCTCCCTTTAAGTGCCGGTAATAATGCCGCTGAACCGTACCATGGGCGGCTTCATATTCATAGACTCCCTTTGGCGAAACCAGTACGCTGGTCATCATGGCCAGACTTCCGAACGCCGTTGCAACCAGGTCGCTCATGACATCGCCGTCATAGTTTTTGCAGGCCCAGATGAACCCGCCCTCTGAGCGGATCACGCGCGCAACAGCATCGTCGATCAGCGTATAAAAATAAGTGATTCCAGCCTTTTTGAATTTTTCCTCATAATCTTTTTGAAAAATCTCCTGAAAAATATCTTTAAACCTGTGATCGTATGTTTTGGAAATCGTGTCTTTTGTGGAAAACCAAATATCTTTTCTTTCACCAAGAGCGAACCGAAAACAGGAGTGAGCAAAATTGGAAATACTCTCATCAAGATTGTGGATTCCCTGAACAATGCCGGACGACTGAAACTCATGGATCGTCATTCGTTCTTCGTTTCCGGCGGCATCCGTAATTACCAGTTCCGCTTTTGAGCCCGCGGCGGCAGCCATTTCCACATTTCTGTATACGTCGCCGTAAGCATGGCGGGCCACCGTAATCGGCTTTTTCCAAGCCGGAACCAGCGGCGTGATTCCCTTGACCAGAATCGGAGTGCGAAAAACCGTGCCGTCCAGAATCGCACGGATCGTCCCATTCGGAGATTTCCACATTTGGTTCAATTCATACTCTTTCACCCGGTCCGCGTTCGGGGTAATGGTGGCGCATTTTACACCGACGCCGAATTTTTCGATCGCCTGCGCCGCTTCAACGGTCACACGATCCTCCGTCTCGTCGCGGTGTTTTAGTCCAAGGTCATAATACTCCGTTTTCAGGTCAATATAGGGCTCCAGCAAAATATCTTTGATCTGCTTCCAGATCACTCTGGTCATTTCGTCCCCGTCCATTTCGACAAGAGGGGTCCGCATCCTTATTTTTTCTGCCATAGCAACATCCTCCGATCCTAAATAAAAAGCTTAGTCAATCCAAGCACCAGTAAATGCGCGGGATAAAAAATATAAAACGTCCATTTGGAGTAACGTCCGCCGCCGCGTTCTCCGCTGTAACGCGAAAGAATCGGCAGGCACAGGAAAACACCCGCCTGAAACAGCTCGCTGTAAAGCGGACGCCCCATCGTAACTGAGGAAAATGTACTGAGCAAGACCATTGTAATTGACATGATGGAAAACGATTGAATCTGAAGGCGGAAATTCCCCCGATTTTGCCAGAAGGCAAGGGTAAAAAGAATATCAAAGAACATCCAGTCCCCCGGGAGCGAGAGAACACAAAGAGCAATAACCGCCAGTGTTCGGAGAAATGGATTCTCTATTTTATCGCTGGCACGAATTGCCAGAAGGCTCAGAAACAGGGTGTAGATTACGCTGAAAGGGAAAAAACTCAGTGGCTTCCCCGTTTCGAACAGAACGAAAGGAATATGGGAAATCAGCGCGAACAGGCCGAGCCTGAAAGCATATTTCTGAAAATTGTGCGTATGTGCATATCCTTCCGCCAGAAAAAAGCACATGGTCGGCGCCGTGATTCTGCCGATGATATGCATCAACTGTCCGGCTGCGGAATAGGTCGGTACAAAGCCCCACGCGACGTGGTCAATCAGCATTGCGGCAATCGCAATCCATTTGATTGTATTTGCCGAAAGTTTTTTCACCGACGTGTCCAACTCTCTTACGCCCTTCCGTTTTGTTCCCTTGTGTCGTTCAGCAAACCACCCGCCAGAACAATTCTGCGCTGGCGCTCGCTCAACACAGGCTTCGCCTGAAAGAAAGTCCCTTTCGTCCTGTTGCAGATTGTGATTGTCCGCCCGTCTTGAACCGCGCCGCGGACATCGTTCAGTTCCAGTTCATCCATCTGGTCGATCGTATCATAATCCTTTTCCTTTTCAAAAACCAAGGGAAGAATTCCGGCGTTTACAAGGTTTGCACAGTGAATCCTTGCAAAGCTCTTAACGATTACGGCCTTGACGCCGAGGTACAGCGGAACCAGAGCAGCGTGTTCCCTGGACGACCCCTGCCCGTAGTTCGAGCCTCCGACAATGATGCCGCTTCCGTTTTCCCTGCAGCGCTGCGCAAAGGACTTGTCGCATACGGCAAAGCAAAACTGCGAAAGATAAGGAATATTCGACCGGTACGGAAGAATTTTAGAGCCGGCAGGCATGATATGGTCGGTCGTTATGTTGTCCCCAACCTTTAAAAGGGTTTTGGCTTTGATGGTTTCCGAAAGGGGACCGGCAACCGGAAGTTCTTTGATGTTCGGCCCGCGGAGGATCGGAATATCCTTCGCTTCCTCCTCGGAAGCAGGCGGGATAATCATATTGTCGTTGATCTCAAAACAGTCCGGAAAGTTGATTGCGGGCTCCTCTCCCAGGGTTCTGGGGTCTGTCAGCACACCCGAAAGCGCGGAGGCTGCCGCGGTTTCCGGTCCGACAAGGTAGATCTGGGCGTCGGCTGTGCCGGAACGCCCGAGGAAATTTCGGTTGAACGTCCGCAGTGAAATTCCGGCCGATTTCGGGGATTGCCCCATTCCGATGCATGGACCGCAGGCACATTCCAGAATTCTTGCCCCCGCGCCGATCAAGTCGGCAAGCGCGCCGTTTTCGGCGAGCATGCCGTACACCTGCCGCGAACCCGGTGCAATCGACAGACTGACATTGGGATTGATCGTTTTGCCTTTCAGAATAGACGCCACACGCATCATGTCGCGCAGGGAAGAATTCGTGCAGGAGCCGATGCAGACCTGATCGACCGTAATCGGTCCGATTTCCCGAACCGGTTTGACGGAGTCCGGACTGTGCGGGCAAGCCGCCAAAGGTTCAATGGACGAAAGATCGATTTCAATGGTTTCGTCATAGACGGCGTCCGGGTCCGGGTGCAGCTCCGTCCAATCCTGTTCCCTCCCCTGTGCCTTCAAGAAGTCCAATGTGGCTTCATCCGAAGGGAAGACAGAAGTCGTAGCGCCAAGCTCCGCGCCCATATTCGTAATGGTGGCCCGTTCCGGGACCGTCAGCGTTTTTACTCCATTCCCGGCATATTCCAGAATTTTGCCCACTCCGCCTTTGACCGACAGGCGGCGGAGTACCTCCAGAATCACGTCTTTCGCGCTGACCCAGGGGGAAAGCGAGCCGGAAAGGACAACCCGCAGAATTTTCGGCATCGTAATGTAGTATGGGCCCCCGCCCATCGCGACGGCAACATCCAGCCCGCCCGCCCCGATGGCCAGCATGCCGATGCCTCCGCCCGTAGGAGTGTGGCTGTCGGAACCGATCAGGGTTTTCCCCGGGATGCCGAAGCGTTCCAGATGAACCTGGTGGCAAATGCCGTTGCCCGGCCTTGAATAATAAATTCCGTGTTTTTTTGCGGCCGACTGAATGAAACGGTGATCGTCCGCGTTTTCAAATCCGGTTTGCAGCGTATTGTGATCGACATACGCAACCGAGCGTTCCGTGCGAACCCTTGGAACACCCATTGCCTCAAATTCGATATATGCCATCGTACCCGTGGCATCCTGCGTTAACGTCTGGTCTATTTTGAGGCCGATTTCGCTGCCAACCGCCATAGTGCCGCTGACAAGATGACTTTTTATAATTTTCTGTGCCAGTGTCAGACCCATATCGGAATCCTCTCCTCATCTTGAATAATCCATACGGTAAAAGTTGCAAATTTGAATAGACAAAACTATTATGAATTAAAATTCAATTATTGTCAATCAATTAACATTTCGAACGGAATTATTTTTCTGTTTGATTTTTAATTTGTTGATGAATATGGGAACAAATGTTATAATAACAATGAATTAGCGGGCGGGCTGACCTCCCGCGTGTATGTTATGCCCTTCCAAAGGCAAACTAAGCCTTATGGGAGGTGCCTATTATGAGCGAAGAAGAAAACAAGGATGAACGAACAAGTCGGTCAATGGACCACATTGTGGATTCGGGTTCCATCATTACCGGCGATGGAAAACACCTGATTCAATGCATGACCATCATCGGCCAGATTGAAGGCCACACCGTTCTGCCTTCTCAAAACAAGACAACGAAATACGAACATGTGATTCCTCAGCTGGTTGCGATTGACGAAGACCGGGAAATCGACGGCCTGCTGATTATGCTCAACACCGTCGGCGGCGACGTGGAAGCCGGACTGGCTCTTGCGGAGCTGATTGCGGGCATGAAGAAGCCGACTGTATCGATCGTTCTGGGCGGCGGGCATTCCATTGGGGTTCCGCTTGCCGTCGCGGCCAAGCATTCGTTTATCGTCCCCAGCGCGACGATGACGCTGCACCCTGTGCGGATGAACGGCCTGACGCTCGGCGTTCCTCAAACTCTGGACTATTTTGAAAGAATGCAGAAAAGAATCACAAAATTCGTGACCGGGCATTCCAAAATTTCCGCCGATCGCCTGACGGAGCTTTCCATGAACACACAGGAACTTGTTCTTGACATCGGCTCGGTTCTGGAAGGGATGGACGCGGTTCGAGAGGGCCTGATCGATTCTCTCGGCAGCCTTTCCGACGCGGTCGATTGCCTTTACGAAATGATTGACGAAAGAAAGAAAAAAAAAGAAAAAAGGAAATCATCAGAACCGCAAAAAGCACTCAGAGGGAAACAGTCCAAATAAATACGGGACGGCCCCGTGCCGCCCTTACATAACGGAGGAACTTGCATGACGGTTCTTCAGGCGATTCTTGAGGGAATCATTCAGGGTGCGACGGAATTCCTGCCCGTTTCCAGCAGCGGCCATCTGTCGCTGAGCCAGCATTTTCTGGGAATACAGCAGCCGAGTCTCTTCTTTGACGTAATGCTTCATCTGGGTACTCTGGCTGCGGTGCTTGCCGTTTATTACAAACTGGTTTGGCGGCTTTTGCTTGAGTTTTTTTCTATGATTCGCGATCTTGCCACGAAAAACTTTACTGCGAAACGAATGAGTCCGAACCGGCGGATGCTTCTGATGCTTTTCCTCAGCCTTGTTCCTTTGTTTCTGCTTTTTCTGCCTGTTCCCGGTTCCGGCCGAAGGCTGAAAGATTTCGCGAATCAATGGGCCACCGACGGAGACATTCTGGTGGAGGGCTTTTCTTTGATTGCGACAGGGCTTCTGCTGTCGGCCGGTATTTTTTTCTCGCGGCAGGACGCAAAAATACATAATAAGGGAAAGAGACCCGGTTCAAGGCCTTACTCCGGAAGAAAGGAATATAACGCGGGCGACGCGCTGTCAGTCGGGCTCATGCAGTGTGCGGCCGCCCTGTTTCCGGGCTTATCCCGCTCCGGCTCCACGCTTTCCGCCGGATTGATTCGCGGAATCAGCCGGAAAACAGCGCTGGATTACTCCTTCGTTCTTGGAATTCCCTCCATTCTGGCTGCGGCCGCTCTGGAAACGAAGGAGGCCCTTTCCGCACCCCCATCCGTACCGGCCTGGGTGATTCTGTCAGGAATTGTATCCGCCGCGCTGGTCGGATTTCTTGCGATTTTGCTCCTGCGATGGATGGTGAATTCCGGTCATCTTGCGGTTTTCGCGATTTACACGCTTGTGCTGGGTGTCATTGTCGCAGTGGCTGGATTTTTGGAGCACCGCACGGGAATCAACATTGTAAGCGGGGCCATACTGAACTTTAACGGATAGAAGGTGTGCCGTTTGGCAAATCAAAAAAACAGAAAAAAACGCGCCGCAAAGCCGGCGGTTAAAAAAACGGCTTCCGCAAAAAACGGCGCTTCCGCAGCCATGCGAAGCGCACAGGCAAACAAACAAAAAAGCCAGATCTATGCCGTTGTTCTGTTTGCCTGCTCCATTTTGATGTTTTGTCTCGTTCTGATCAGCGGTGACCACATATGGCACTGGTTTCACAACGTGCTTCTCGGCCTGTTTGGCAGCTGGGCGATCCTGTGGCCTGTCCTGCTCTTGTACATATCCATCATAACCGCTCTGGAACGGCAGGGAACCCATACCGGCGGAAAATTGGTTCTGATGATCGTAATCATTGCCCTCTTCTGTGCTTCGGCTTATATTTTTTCCGTCAGCAAAAGCGTAACCCTCCATTCGTTCTGGACAAGCCTTGTAACTCTCTACACGGAAGGAACGGAACACGCGGGTTCCGGTTTTTTCAGCGGTCTTCTTGGAATCCCGATTGTCGCCGCCCTCGGGCCGCTAGGATCTAAAATTGTTATTTTACTGCTGCTCTTCGTCGCCATTATGGTCTTGACCGGGACAAGCCTGATTCAATTATTCCGCACCGTCGCCAAACCGGCCGGAATAGTAAAAAACGGCTTTGATACGGCGCGCGAAAAGAGGATTGAACGCAATCGCGAAAATCTGAGCATCGACATCGCGCTCGACGACGACGGGCTTCCGCTTCACCCGGTCCGCTCACAAAATAAAAAGCCCCTCAAGAAAAATGAAAAGCTGGAACAGCTGGAAAAGGTTTTCTCAATCGGAGTTCCCTCCGTGCAGCCGGAACAAGAGCAAAAGCCGCAAGAACCGTGTAAATCCGCCTCCGATGGAGAACAGGCGGAACCGCCGGTCAAACCGGATTCCTCTCCTGAACTGGAAAAAAGCACTCCGGAAAAATCCTCCGTCAAGGCAGCTCCTCCCGCAGCCGATCCTCCGCAGGACGGGGAATATCACACTCCGCCCATTTCGATGCTGGAGACAACGCGCGAATTGAGCGAACAGGAAGCAATCAGTGAAATTCAAACCAACGGTCGGCAGTTAGTCGACACGCTGAATAGCTTCGGGGTTCAGACCTCCTTTGTTGGGTACAGCCGCGGCCCGGCGGTCACACGCTATGAGCTGCAGCCCGCAAGCGGGGTAAAAATCAGCAAGATCACCAATCTATCCGACGACCTCTCCATGAACCTTGCCACCGCGGGGCTTCGAATCGAAGCGCCGATTCCGGGCAAAGCTGCGGTCGGAATTGAAGTTCCGAACAAGAAAAACACGGTTGTCCGGATGCGCGAGCTGATTGAAAGCAACAGTTTCACCGTTGCAAGAAGTCATTTGACCGTCGCTCTGGGGCGGGACATTGCGGGCGGAGTCGCTGTCTCGGATCTTGCTAAAATGCCCCATCTGCTGATTGCCGGCGCCACCGGCTCCGGTAAATCGGTTTGTATCAACTCCATGATTATCAGCCTGCTGTATAAATCCTCTCCGGAAGACGTTCGATTTTTGATGATCGATCCAAAGGTCGTGGAGCTTGGAATTTACAACGGAATTCCCCACCTGCTGGTCCCCGTCGTGACCGATCCGAGGAAAGCCGCGGGCGCGCTGGGCTGGGCTGTCAACGAAATGCTGAAGCGGTACAAGATCTTTGCCGCGCGGAACGTGCGGGATCTGTCCGCCTATAACTCGCTGGCCGCACAGAGCAACTATCAGGACGACGAAGGTCAGCCGATGGAGCATATGCCTCAAATTGTCATCATTATCGACGAGCTTGCAGACCTGATGATGGCAGCTCCGAACGAGGTTGAGGATTCGATCTGCCGTCTTGCTCAAATGGCCCGCGCGGCGGGGATGCATCTGGTCATTGCCACGCAGCGTCCGTCGGTCGACGTCATCACGGGAATTATTAAGGCAAATATACCAAGCCGTATCGCTTTCGCCGTATCTTCCCAGGTGGACTCCAGAACGATCCTGGACATGGGCGGCGCCGAAAAGCTTCTGGGGCGGGGCGATATGCTGTTTTCCCCCGTCGGTTCTCAGAAGCCGATCCGCATTCAGGGATGCTTTGTCAGCGACAGTGAGATCGAATCCATCGTCGGATTCGTCAAAAAGTCCCAGGAAGCGGACTATAACGAAAACATTGCCGAGGAAATTGAGCGAAACGCCGCCGCAGAAAAAGGCGATTCCTCTTCCTCCGGCTCGGAGGAAAGCGGTGACCCAATGATGCCTGACGCCATCAAATGCATCGTCGAAGCCGGTCAGGCCTCCACTTCTCTGCTCCAGCGCCGTCTAAGGCTCGGTTACGCACGGGCGGGAAGACTGATCGACGAAATGGAACAGATGGGCGTTGTCGGCCCCAGGGACGGCTCCAAGCCGCGTCAGGTGCTGATCACGCACCAGCAATATCTTGAAATGAACATGCAGAAATCCGACTCGGAGCCGGAAACGGGAACCTGAGATGAAAATTTCTTCCTTTTTTGTCAGCCGTAAACGCTGCGCCGCCTTGGCTTGTCTCCTTCTGGGGGTTCTTGCCGCGTCGGCGGTTCCGTTCGGCGCCTCTTCCCTGTGGCCCGGAGTCCTCTCTTTTTTCGGCCTCAGCGATTTTTCCTCCTGCACCGACGGCTGGCCCGCTTCCGTCCATGTCCTGGACGTTGGAAAGGCGGACAGCATTTTGATTGAATGCGGAGGAAAAAGCATGCTGGTGGACGGCGGCACGCCGGAACGGGGAGAAGATGTTGTCCGGTATTTAAAACAAAGAGGAACCTCAAGTCTGGAATATGTTGTCAATACGCATCCGGATGAAGATCACATCGGCGGATTAAAATATATTCTGAAGAGTTTTCCCGTCAAGCATTTTTTTGATTCCAAAGTCAAACCGGATTTAATTCCACAGGATTCAGCCTACCGTGACACAATGGATGCGCTGAAGCGGAAAGGGATGGCTCAAGAAAATCTGAACGCCGGAGACAAGTTTTCTTTGGGCGAAATGGACATCCGTGTGTTAGGGCCTGTTACCCCCGGCGAGAGTACCAACAACTCCTCCGTAGTCCTGTTGCTACGTTATCAGAACATACGGTTCCTGCTTACGGGGGACATGGAAAAGGAAGAGGAAGAAAGCCTTTTAAACGCGGGAGAAGCTCTGTCCGCAAACGTTTTAAAAGTGGGTCATCACGGCAGCAGCACATCCACCACTCCCGAATTTTTGCAGGCGGTTCATCCGTCCTATGCTGCAATATCGGTTGGGTATGACCGCAACAAGCTGCCAAAGAACGATGTTCTGGAACGGCTGTACCGATCCGGAATAAAAACTTACCGAACGGATGTCAACGGAACCATCCTCTTTCTTACGGATGGTAAAACAATTTCCGTAAAGACTGAGAAATAAAAAGAATCTATCACAATCAGGGAGAGTGGCTTTTATGAAATCAATCACAATCAGCCGCATGGAAGGGATCTATGCAATCTGTGAGGACGAAAACCAGAAGTATTATGCGATTGAAATCTCAGAGCTGCCGCAAGGCGCCTCTGCGGGTGACGTTTTGATCGTCGACGATACGGAGGGAACGCTGACCATTGATCGGGAAGCCACCCTCGCAAAGAAAAAAAAGAAGAAATAAAAAAGAGAGCTGCTTTTCGGATTTATATTCCGGAAAGCAGCTCATTTCATTGTCATGCAGGGTCAAATTCTTCGTTTTAAGACGACCTTATCCGTGTTGACGCGATGCATATAAACATTTAAAACCAACCCAAAACCAAAGTAAAGGCAAATGGCCGAAGATCCGCCATAGCTGAAAAACGGAAGCGTCACACCCATGACCGGCAAAAGGTCGAGGCACATCCCCAGATTAAAAACGGCCTGCGCCGCGATCATGCCGAAAAAGCCCATGCAAATGCAGCTGCCGAGCAGATCCGTTGATTTGCGGGCAACACGAAGCGTATGCAAGAGGTAAAGCAGAAGCAGAAGCATGATTGCCGTGCAGCCGATAAAGCCAAGCTGTTCGCCGGCTACTGAAAAAACAAAGTCGCTCTGCTGAACCGGCACGATCGAACGATTGACCCGGGGACTTTGAAACAAGCCGCGTCCCCACAGTCCGCCGCTCCCGATGGAAAGCCGCCCCTGAATTTGCTGATATGCATATTGCAAAGCCGCATTTGGATCGGAATCAAGCCGATAAGTAACCAGAAGGCGCTCCTTCTGATAATCCTTGAGAACATACTTCCACGCAAGCGGAAAAGCCACACCGACGGATACCATCAACGCAGCGAAATACCTCAGCTGGATTCCCGCTCCGAACGACATGGCAAGGAACATGCAGAAAAAAATCACAGCCGTACCGTCGTCCCCCTGAAAATGCACCAGGACGACGGGAACCATCGCGTGTAAAGCAAGTAAAACAATATGGACAGGAGACTTTAAAAGGCTCCGCTCTTCCAGCGCTGAAAGATGTTTTGAAAATGTCAGGATAAATCCTATTTTCACCAGCTCGCTCGGCTGAAACGTCAGGCCGCCGGGCAAATAAATCCACGCCTTGGCATTAACGCCACCGCTGTTGACGACGGCAGAACCAAAAAGCTGCGTATAGATAATCAGGAACAAACAAAATCCCGCAACAACATACCAGAAATTTGTTATTTCCCTGTAATCGATGAATGAAAAAAGGAATGCTCCGACAAATCCGCCGATCACCGCCACAAGCATCGTGGTAAAATAGCCCATTGTTCTCCCTTCCGGACTGGGAACGGTTTTCATCAACAAAAGGCTGTAAGAAGAAATCAGAATCATGAGAAGCCAGTAAAGCTTGTCCGTTCGTTTTATATAATTCGCAATCGATTTTAGTGCGCGCATCGTTTCACCTCATAAAATGCCCGGGTCCTACGTTATTATATGACACCGCACACAAACTTGCAAGACGTTCGGAATATTAAGCGCGCAGTATTTCCTATCCGCTCGAATTGTGTTATAATTTTAATTAATATACGTTGTTAGGAGAATGCCAATGCTCACGGACATCGAAATCGCACAACGGGTAAAGCCGAAGCGGATCGGACAGATCGCTGCGGAACTTGAGATCCAGGATGAAGAACTGGAACCTTACGGAAGATTCAAGGCCAAGCTGAACGATTCACTTTACCGCAGGATTTCAGACAGAAAAGACGGAAAACTGATTCTGGTCACCGCGATAAACCCCACGCCTGCCGGAGAGGGAAAAACCACCACGGCGATCGGCCTTGGCGACGCTCTGGCAAAAATCGGCAAAAAAGTTGTGATCGCGCTGCGGGAACCTTCGCTAGGACCTGTTTTCGGGATCAAGGGTGGCGCTACGGGAGGCGGCTATTCCCAGGTAATCCCGATGGAGGAAATCAACCTGCATTTTACCGGCGATTTTCACGCGATCACCTCAGCCAACAATCTTCTCTGCGCCATGCTGGACAATCACATTCAACAGGGAAACTCCCTGCAAATAGACCCGCGAAGGATTCTGCTTCAGCGCTGCGTGGATATGAACGACCGCCAACTTCGCCAGATTGTCTGCGGACTTGGCGGCAAAGCGAACGGTGTTCCCCGTGAAGACGGCTTCTGCATTACTGTCGCCACGGAAGTTATGGCGATTTTTTGCCTTGCCAAAAACCTGAGCGATCTGAAGAAAAGACTTGGCAATATTTTGGTTGCTTATACAAAAAACGGCGAACCTGTCTATGCGCGCAACCTGAAAGCCGAGGGTGCTATGGCGGTCCTTTTAAAGGATGCGATCAACCCGAATCTGGTCCAGACGCTGGAAGGAACCCCGGCACTGGTTCACGGCGGCCCGTTTGCGAATATCGCGCATGGCTGCAACACGGTTCGCGCTACGCGTTACGCATTGAAACTGGGCGACTACTGCGTGACGGAAGCGGGCTTCGGTTCCGATTTAGGCGCTGAAAAATTCATGGACATCAACTGTCGTCTTTCCGGTCTGAAACCGGACGCGGCCGTTCTTGTCGCGACTGCGCGCGCCCTGAAATACAACGGCGGCGTGCCAAAAACGGAAACCGCGAAAGAAAACATCGCCGCGCTGAAAGCCGGGATGGAAAATCTGGGCGCGCATATCGCAGGCCTAAAAAAATACGGCGTTCCGGTTGTCGTCGCGATTAACCGGTTTGAAAGCGATTCTGGGGACGAGCTTGCTCTGATTGAACGGTACTGTCATGAAAACGGCGCGGACTTTGCCCTTTCAGAAGTTTTTGCGAAAGGCGGCGAAGGCGGCGTGGAACTTGCCAAAAAGGTCTGCGGCGCCGCGGAACGCGAATCCGATGTTCATCTTCTTTATGAGAACGACGCTCCCATTACAGACAAAATTGAAACTGTCGCGAAAGAGATTTACGGCGCGGACGGGGTAACCTATACGCAGCAGGCACTTCGCTCTCTGGGGGAAATTGAATCTCTCGGGGGGAATCAACTGCCCGTCTGCATTGCAAAGACGCAGTATTCCCTCTCGGACGATCCAAAGCTTCTGGGCAGGCCCTCCGGCTTTACCATTACCATCCGGGACGCCAAGCTGAGCAGCGGAGCCGGGTTCGTCGTGGCATACGCGGGGAATATTCTGACGATGCCCGGACTGCCCTCTCACCCTGCGGCGGAACGGATCGATGTGGATGAAAACGGAAAAATATCCGGCTTGTTTTAAGAATGCCGGCATTCACGGAAGGTGATTCGATGCGGGAATACAAGACCTCGTCTCCTGAGGAGACCGAACGCCTCGGCGAACAAATCGCTTCCGGCTTAAAGGGCGGAGAAGTTCTCGCCCTGTTCGGCGGAATGGGAATGGGCAAAACCGCCCTGACCCGCGGGATTGCGCGCGGTCTGGGAATTCCGGAAGGCGTTTCCAGCCCGACATTCGCTCTGGTTCACGAATACAAAGGCCGTGTGACCTTATACCATTTTGATATGTACCGCGTCACAAGCTGGGACGATCTGGCTTCCACCGGATTTTTCGATGACCTGGATTCCGGAGCGGTTCTGGTTGTGGAATGGAGCGAAAACATTGAAAATGCGCTTCCTCCGGAAGCCGTCCGGATTCATCTTCACCGCGGGGAAACGGACGGCGAACGGGTGATTGCCATTGAGGAGAGAACCGATGAAAATACTGGCGATTGATTCCTCTGCGATAACCGCCTCCGCCGCTGTCACGGATGACGGAAAAATACTCGGGGAATATTTTCTGAATACAGGATTGACGCACAGCGAAACCCTGATGCCGATGATTGAAAGCGTTCTGCAATGCGCCAAAATCAATCCTTCCGAACTTGACCTGTTCGCGGTTTCGTCCGGTCCGGGTTCCTTTACCGGCATCCGGATCGGCATCGCAAGCATCAAAGGGCTTGCAATGCCCTTTGGAACATCCTGCGCGGGCGTCTCCACATTGGAAGCGATTGCGCAGAATCTGAGCCACTTGGACTGCGTTGTCTGCGCCGTCATGGACGCCCGGTGCGGTCAGGTTTACAACGCCCTTTTCAGGGCAGAAAAAGGTTCGCTGAAAAGGCTGACGCCAGACCGGGCTATCGCCGCGAAAGAACTGGCGGCGGAATGTGAAAAACTGAGCGAACCAATTTATCTTGCCGGCGACGGAGCCAAACTTTGCGCGAAATCCGAGTCTTTTCAGAGACTCGGCGCTATACTGCCGCCGGAACCGCTGATTTATCAGCGGGCCTGGGGAGTTGCAAAGGCTGCCGAAGCCGCGGTGCGGGAAAACCGCACGGTCTCCCCCGCCGAATTGATGCCGTTCTATCTTCGCCCGGCTCAGGCCGAGCGTTCCTTAAAAAAACAGCTTGGAGGAAAAGAAATATGATTGCATTGGGAGCCGACCACGGCGGATACGCGCTGAAAGAAGCCATTAAGCACTATCTTGACGCCGAAAAGACAGCGTATAAGGATTTCGGAACATTCGACGAAAATTCGGTTGATTACGCTCCGATCGCGGCCCAGGTCGCCCATTTTGTCGCGGACGGCGGCGCCGAACTCGGTATTCTTTGCTGCGGAACCGGGATCGGCATGAGCATGGCGGCCAATAAGGTAAAAGGAATTCGCGCGGCAGTCTGCGCGAACGCTTACTGCGCCGAAATTACAAGGCACCATAACAATGCCAATATTCTGTGTCTGGGCGGCAGAGTCATCAGTGAGGAGCAGGCGGTAGAATTCGCAAAGCTGTTCTTAAACGCCCCGTTCGACGGCGGCCGCCATCAGCGGCGCGTTGATGAAATCACCAAAATTGAACAGGGCGAGCTTTAAAATTGATTGGAGGATGTAAAAATGGAAAAACAGGTATTTATTATGGACCATCCGCTGATTCAGCATAAACTGACCTATCTCAGAGACAAAACAACGGGCTCCAAGGACTTTCGTCAGCTCGTGAGTGAAATTGCCATGCTTCTGTGCTATGAAGCTACTCGAGACCTTCCCTTGGAGGAAACGACGGTGGAAACTCCGGTTGCCTTGGCCAAGACGAAGATTATTTCAGGCAGAAAGCTGGCATTTGTCCCCATTCTCCGCGCCGGCCTCGGCATGGTGGACGGCGTGCTGCAAATGGTACCCGCGGCAAAGGTCGGCCATATCGGACTGTACCGCGACCCCAAAACGTTGAAGCCCGTCGAATATTACAGTAAGCTCCCCTGCGACATCGAGCAGCGCGACGTGATCGTTTTAGACCCGATGCTTGCAACCGGAGGCTCCTCCGTCGATGCGATCACCATTATTAAACGAAGCAATCCGAAGAGCATCAAATTCATGTGCATCATCGCTGCGCCGGAAGGTATTAAAGCGGTGACCGAGGCGCACCCGGACATACAGCTTTACTGCGCCGCGGTTGACGATCATCTGAATGAGCACGGTTATATCGTTCCGGGCCTTGGCGACGCGGGAGACCGAATCTTCGGAACCCTGTAGCCGTTACATTTCCTATTTTATCAGAGGATGGCAAGGCGGCCATCCTCTTTTTTTACAAAATTTTAGGAATAATTATCATATAAAACTTGACAATATCTATCCAGAATGATATAGTGTGAATGTTACCAAACAATGGGAGGAAGTTAAGTGCTGATTACACGGGAAACGGATTATGCCCTGCGTATTCTGCGGGCGCTGTCGGGCGGAGAGCATGTTACGACCGCGGATATTTGCAAGAAAGAATTGCTGCCGCAGCAGTTTGTTTATAAAATACTGAAAAAGTTGGAACGCGCCGGGCTTGTTCTCATCACCCGCGGAAAAGACGGCGGCTGCCGGTTAATCAAGGACCTTCAAACGGTCAGCCTTTACGATTTAATGGAAATTATGGAAACCGATAAGTCGATCAGCGCCTGCACTCAGCCGGGTTACCCCTGCGCATGGCGGCAAAAATACGGCAAGCCCTGCATGGTGCATCAACATCTTCAACAGATTCAGCGAAAGCTGGACGACGAGTTGAAGGCTTTCCGGCTGTCAAAAATCCTGTCGGAAGACTGATCTTCTCCCCTTTTTTGCGCAACGTGCAAAGGGAATTCAGTGCCGCATTAATCTGGACTAATTGCATCTAGTTTAAAACATGGAACTTCCGGGAACAAAGCTTGAAAACCTGTAAGAAATTTGCTGAAAATCATCATATAAGGAGGAATTCCAATGTTATTGAAAACCACGGAAGAGCAGGAAGCGTTTCGAGCAAAAGTCCGTGAATTTGCGGAAACGGAAATCAAACCTCTGGCGTTTACTCTGGACCAGGAAAACCGATTCCCCGACGAAGTGGTCCGAAAAATGGGCAAAATGGGGTGGCTGGGAGTCCCCTATCCCAAAAAATACGGCGGTATGGGACTTGACATGATCAGCTACGCAATCGCCGTGGAGGAGCTTTCCCGTGTGGACGGGGGCGTCGGTGTCGTCTTATCCGCTCATGTTTCCCTTGGCTCGTGGCCCATTTTCGCTTACGGTACAGAAGAGCAGAAGCAAAAATATCTGGCTCCTCTGGCAAGAGGTGAAAAGCTCGGCGCGTTTGGCCTGACCGAAGTAAACGCCGGCAGCGACGCGGGCGGCACGGAAACGACCGCAGTTCTTGACGGAGATCACTACATACTCAACGGCGAGAAAATTTTTATCACAAACGCCGGAAAAGCCGACACTTACATTGTGTTCGCCGTGACGACTCCGGATATCGGCACACACGGAATCAGCGCCTTTATTGTGGAAAAAGGATGGGCCGGATTTGAGTTTGGCGACCACTATGACAAAATGGGCATCCGTTCCTCCGCAACGGCGGAGCTGATGTTCAACGACGTCAAGGTTCCAAAAGAAAACCTGCTGGGAAAAGAGGGCGACGGCTTTAAAATTGCCATGTCAACTCTGGACGGCGGCCGCATCGGCATTGCCGCGCAGGCTCTCGGCATCGCGCAGGGCGCCTTTGAAAG
This sequence comes from Caproicibacter fermentans, assembly GCF_009746625.1. Lineage (GTDB taxonomy): Bacteria > Bacillota > Clostridia > Oscillospirales > Acutalibacteraceae > Caproicibacter > Caproicibacter fermentans. The sequence goes on along the minus strand of NZ_VWXL01000077.1, from coordinate 2,619 downwards.
TGCGCTGGGATATTCCAAAGAACGCGAGCAGTTCGGAAAACTGATCTGTCAGCAGCAAAACATCGCGTTCAAGCTTGCCGATATGGCGACAAAGCTGCGCGCTTCCCGTTTCCTTGTATACAGTGCGGCAGAGCTTAAGCAAAACCACGAGCCATATGGGATGGAAGCCGCTATGGCCAAACAATACGCCTCCGACTGCGGGCTGGAGATTGTAAACGACGCCCTCCAGATTTACGGCGGCAGCGGTTATATTAAGGGAATGGACGTGGAGCGTTTCTACCGCGATGCGAAAATCTGCACGATTTACGAAGGAACCAATGAAATCCAGAAAGTTGTGATTGCGTCTCATATCATCGGCCGCATGGCAAGAGAGGTTCCCGCAGCCAAAGCGCATCACGGCGGGCCGATTACCGGCGCGCGCAAAAAAATGATCTTCCGTGACGGAACTCTTCAGGATCAGGTCGGAGAACTGGTGAACGCACTGAAGAAGGACGGTTACGACTTTAGCGTAGGAATCGATCTTGACACACCGATTACCAAATCCGAGCGCGTGGTCAGTGCCGGGAAAGGAATCGGCGACCGCAAAAACATGGAACTGATCCGCTCGCTTGCCGCTCAGGCCGGAGCATCGGTCGGTTCATCCCGCCCGGTTGCGGAAACACTGCACTATGTTCCCTTAAACCGTTACGTCGGCATGTCCGGACAGAAGTTTAACGGAAATCTGTACATCGCCTGCGGAATTTCCGGAGCCGGTCAACATTTGAAGGGCATTAAAAACGCCGCGACCATCGTCGCCATTAACAATAACCCCAATGCTCCGATTTTTAAGAATTGCGATTACGGCATTGTGGGCGACGTTACGGAGGTCCTTCCGCTTCTGACCCAAGCGCTTGACAACGGCCAACCGAAGCAGCCCGCGCCGCCGATGAAGAAGATGAAACGAGTTACCGTGAAGAAAGTAAAGCAGCAATGGAAGCATTACGTCTGCATCGGCTGCGGCTATGAGTACGATCCCGCTTTGGGCGACGAGGAAAGCGATGTTCGCCCGGGTACCACGTTTGAAGAGCTTCCGGAGGAATGGATCTGCCCGGATTGCGGCGAAGAAAAAGCGAATTTCATCGAAGCGTAATGGTCCAGAAAAAAAACAAGGGAGGATTTTACTATGTATAATGTCAGGGAGATTACGGACGATCTGTACTGGGTCGGCGCAAACGACCACAGACTGGCTCTTTTTGAAAATATTTTTCCGATTCCGGACGGCGTCTCTTATAATTCCTACCTTTTGCTTGACAAGCAGACGGTTTTGTTTGACACAGTAGACTGGTCGGCCTGCCGTCAGCTTCTGCAAAACATAGAGCATGTGCTTAACGGTAGGTCGCTCGACTATCTTGTCATCAATCATATGGAGCCGGACCACGGCGCTTCGATTGAAGAGGTTCTGCTGCGTTACCCGAAAGCTAAGATTATCACAACCGAAAAAGCCGTTATGCTCATGCACCAGTTCGGGTTCCAGGTGGACGGCAGGACGGAAGAGGTTAAGGAAGGCGACACACGGTGCTTTGGAAAACACACGGTCGCTTTCGTCGCCGCGCCGATGGTTCACTGGCCGGAAGCCATGGTAACATTTGATACGACAAACGGCGCACTCTTCTCGGCTGACGCTTTCGGTTCCTTTCGGGCATTGGACGGTAAAATGTTTAACGACGAAGTAAATTTCGACCGCGACTGGATCGATGAGGCCCGCCGCTATTTTACCAATATTGTCGGAAAATACGGTCCCTTTGTCCAGGCGCTGCTAAAGAAGGCCGGTACCATCGATATCAAAATCATTTGCCCGCTTCACGGCCCTGTGTGGCGTTCCAATCTTGGCTATTTTCTTGACAAATACGACAAATGGAGCCGTTATGAACCGGAAGAACAGGGCGTCATGATTGTTTATTCCTCCATGTACGGCAATACGGAAAGCGCCGTCGGTGCGCTCGCCACAAAAATAGTTGAAAAAGGCATGCCGAACGTGGTGATGTATGATGTATCAAAAACAGACGTTTCCTATCTGATTTCGGAGGCGTTCCGCCTGAGCCATATCGTTTTGGCATCCGTCACTTACAATTTGGGAATTTACCCGCCGATGAAAAATTTCCTGATGGACATGAAAGCCCTGAACGTGCAAAAACGCACCGTCGCCCTTGTGGAAAACGGCTCTTGGGCCTGTAAATCCGGAACGTTGATGAGAGAATTTTTAGAGAGCGAAATGAAAGACATGGAGGTCCTGGACGACCAGCTGACGATCAATTCCTCCATGAATGAAAACAATTTTGAGGACCTTGACGCCCTTGCGGAAGGTATTGTACAATCGATAAAACCGTCCCTTTAAGACCGTGCCTTGAACGAATAAAAGGGGCCGTTGCAACGGCACGAAAAAAAAGTCGGAGCAACCATACGAAAAGGTATTGGCAGCTCCGGCTTTTTGCTTTAAAATTTAGTTGTGAAAGAAAATAAAAAGCTCTTAGAGCATAACAGATTTGAGCGAAAAAATCAACAGTTGACGCTCCCAATGGATATGGAAATAACAATACCGCAGGATGATCCGGTACGGCTTGCCAGCGCGCAGCTTGAGGA
>NZ_VWXL01000076.1 GCF_009746625.1 Caproicibacter fermentans | reverse complement strand
CTATTCACATCATGCTTCCTCACGGCCGTTACCGGCCGCTTTGGCGATGCAAGGCTACTGCCAATGGAATAGCAGGTTCGGTCACTGCCGAACAATTTAATTACGCGACTTCGTGTCGCACCCAGAGGTAAGCGTCAAAGGTTCCCTCCGTCACATAGCGGAACACATGGACCAGGGGATTTTGGTTGCCCTGGCGCTCGATCCTGCCTTTCCTCTGGGCCAAATCTCCCGGCCTCCAGGGGCAGTCCAGGTCATGGAGGGCCACAAGCCGGTCCTGCACGTTGGTCCCGGCTCCCATTTTGGAGGTGCTGCCCATGAGGACGCGCACCTGGCCCGTCCGTACCTTGGAAAACAATTCTTTCTTCCGCACTTCGGTATTGGCGTCATGGATAAACGCGATCTGCTCCGGGGGAATGCCCTGGGCGATGAGCTTTTGCCGGATGTCCTCATAGACGGTAAAAGCCGGTTCCGGTTCCGGCATGGGGACAGCGGTTTCCAGTGCATGGATTTCGGGACTGTCCAGGTTCCCGCTGACTGCCTTGGCTACTTTTTTCGATGGCGCTGCTTTTGGGGTGGAAATGTCACAGAACACCAGCTGGGTCAGCTTTTCGTCCTGCCCGTCCCGCCAGACCTGCATGATATTCTCCACACATTGATTGACCTTGGTGCCTGCCTCATCGGGCAGCAGCGGACTGATGATCCGCTGGTCCAGCCCCAGCTTGCGGCCATCCGAAGTGATCTTGAGCATATTGTCAACGGAGGGGTCCACCGAACCGCCGTGAACCAGGGCGGCACGTTCCGAAAGGGCCTGCACCATTTCCTGTTGATGCTCCGTGGGCTTTGCCACAACGGTATGGTATTCCACCTCCGGGGTGGGCAGATGCAGCTGATCGGCGGTCTTAATGTCCGCCACCTCTTTGAACAGGTTCATCAGCTCCGGCAGGTTGAAGAATTTACTGAACCGCGTCCTTGCCCGGTAGCCGGTGCCTTCCGGGGCCAGCTCCAGGGCGGTGACGGTCTCACCGAACCGGGAGGCCCAGCAGTCAAAGTGCGCCATGCCCAGCTCCTGGAGCCGTTCATATTGCAGATACCGCTGCATGGTATGAGGTAAGCCGGCAGTACCGACTCCCTCCCGAACCGTGCGTGCACCTCTCGATGCACACGGCTCTCTATTTGTTATCGTTTTACGATTTCATCGAATTGTGAATCTCATGATGGCATGA
>NZ_VWXL01000075.1 GCF_009746625.1 Caproicibacter fermentans | reverse complement strand
AATCAGATCGATGCGCTGACGTTATCTACACTGGGGGTGGCATAATGTACGCGACACTAAAACGGCTTTACGACTCCGGTCGGCTCCCGGAAGAGAATTTGAAAAAAGCGATTCCGCTTGGCTGGATTACCGCCGACGACTACAAAACGATCACCGGCGAAGAGTACGAGGCGTGATTGCTCCGAACAGGACAAACCTACAACAGAATGACCGGTATGTGAGGAGGTACATAGGATGCAGTTAAAAGGAATCGATATTTCCCATTGGCAGGGAAACCCGGATTTTCAGCGTGTGAAAGCGGCCGGAATTCATTATGTTATCATCAAAGCGACGGAGGGCGTTGATTATGTCGACCCATGCTTCCACGCGAACAGTAAGGCGGCGCTGGCGGCGGGGCTTCCGATCGGAGCATATCATTTTCTGCGCGCCGGCGACGTGAATGCTCAGGCAAGGGATTTTCTGGCGGCGATCAAGCCGTATCACCTGACATGGCCGGCGGCGGTCGATGTGGAATCGGACGAGCTGGTCGCGATGGGGGAAGATCGCCTGACCGATATGGTCCTCGATTTCTGCGCGCAGGTGAAAGCCGCAGGGTACCAGCCGATGGTTTACAGTAACCGCAACTGGTATTATTTCGCGAAATATATCGATGCGGACCGGATCCGCGCGGCGGGGATTCCGATCTGGCTGGCATGGTACAGTAACGCGACGCCGGAAAGCACCGACCGATCCCAGCTCGGCGACGTCTGGCAGTACGCGAGCGACGGCGAGGTCGATGGAATCATCGGCAAAGTGGACATGAATGTCTCCTATCAGGATTTCGGCGCGCCAAAAACTACGGTTCAGATCGACACGACGATGGACCTTTCGCGCGAACACGGGCAGTATTACACGGTGAAAACCGTCTGCTCGCAGCAGGTGACAGTTACGGCGGGTACCGGTGGAGTTGTAACCGTTGTCCCGTTCCCGAAAACCGGAGACGTGCAGCTGTTTGCGCTGGTCTCCGTCGGGCAGCCGGGAACGGAAACGGGAATCTACACGACCGCGCCGGGGGAAGCGCCGCTCAAGCGGTTCGTGATGCGCGTGAAATAAGGAAGGGGGCCTGACGATGCCGGACATTGCGCAGGAGGCGTTGGACAGCGCGAAATCGGCTCATCACCGCATAGACGGTCTGGAAGACGAAATCAAGGATATTCGGGGCCTCACCGCCGCAATGGCCCGAATGGATCAGAAGGTGGACGGCCTGGACAGCGACGTCAAGGAAATCAAAACCGACGTCAAGGCAATCACGGCCCGCCCCGCGCAGAAATGGGACTGGTTTACAAAAGCTATCATTACGGCGCTTGCAACGGGCCTTGTGGCCGCGATACTGGCGCTCATTTTTAAGTAACAGCCGGCAGCAGCTGGCGGAAAGAGGAATTACCATGACCAGGAAAGAACTGTTCATCAATGCGGCAAAGGGCGCGGAGAAATGCAAAATTATCCTTGGAATCCGTATGCCGGATGGTACGAAAGAGCTTATCATCAATGACAACGTGCAAAACAAGGTGGATTATGTCTGCGGCAAATACGACGACGACCTGAAAATGCACGGCGCGCCGATTCAGATCGAAGAATTTCTGTTCGTACGGAAATAATTTGTCCCATATATGGGGCAGAAAGAAGGAAAGATTTATGGATCAGAATACACAAACCCTCATGACCATCCTCGGCGTTGTAGTAATCTTCGCACTGATAACCGTCGCGGCCGTGAAATTCGGCACGAAGAAAAACGCCGTCGCAGCAATGGGCAAGGTCTTAACCGGCCTCGGCTATGCTCAGGCCGTCGCCACAGCGCTCACGCCGTTTCTTCCGGGCATTACCGGGACGGTGATCAATAAGGTGCTGACCTACGCCCAACAGGCCGTAACACGGGTGGAAGCTACATACAAGGCCGCGCTTGTTACCGGGTCCGCCGCGGACGATACCAGGACAGCAGAAGCGACAAGCCTGATTAAATCGGCGCTTGCACTGGATGGAATTGAAGATACAGAGCAGATCGATAAATTAATTAATACGGTGATTCCGCTGCTTGTCCTCGCGCTGCCGAAGACGCACACTGCAGCCGCGGTGGAAAGCGGGGCGGTCGCGTCCGACACCACGGGCGCAGTGTAAAATCGAAGATGAATGATAAAGGCCACCTGGTTAATTCCGGATGGCCTTGTTTTTTTTGTCAAAGAACGATCTATAGATAAAGTGGGCGGCATATGATCCCCTGAGCCGACGGGTTCCCGCGACGCTCCCCGCGCTGGCTGCGCGGACGTTTCGGCAGCTTCCCAAGCAGCCCTCATCAGGCGGGCTATTCGATTACCACATAACACTGGTAGCCATGCCAAGTATGTTCCGGATCCATCCGGCGCCACTGCTCTTCGCTGTAGAAAAATGAGCAGTTGACGGTGTTCTCGTGCCGGCCCGGGAAGCGAGCCCTGAATTTCTCGTGCGCCTCGTTCCAATCGGCGGCATGAACCTCTACCCAGCCGTTCTGGAACGGAAAGCCGGAATCGCTGCCGAAGGTGTAGAAAAACCTATTCATTGTCAATCTCCTTTCGTCTATTCCTCAAGGCTTCTGCAAGCGGCCTCGCGCGAATCTCCGAACTGCGCATTTTGTACGTCTGTGCGCGGAACGAATGCCCAAAGCCTCTTATCTGCGGTACAGTAGTCGAAGAGCCCGATAGAGAGAAGATCTCCGACTGTTCCGACGACGCCAAAGCAGGTGGTCTTGTCGTCATTCCATACCTTGCGGACTGTGCTCGTGTCATCCTTTTTCTTCGTGAACCTCATTCCATCCTCGCTTTCTGCCCGTTTCGCCGGTAGCGCAGCATATTAAATTATTCAACATCACCTGTTGTGGATTCTATGGTGTAACCGTCTAGGCCCTTTACAGCCGCGTATTCTTTCGCTTCGCGCTCGGTCGAAAAATCCTGTGGCATTTCATCCGGTTCAGCCGGAAATATCGTGTAAATCATATGAAATCCTTTCTGCCGGGAACGTTGCCCGGCGCGGCTTTATAATGAATCGTAAATCTCTCTGAGCGCTGCGCGGATTTCGTAATTTTTTACCGGATGCCAAACCTCTTTATATAACCACATTGCAACGCAGCTTTTGACTTCAATATTTGGCCCTGTCATGCTGGGGCCGTTGGTTTCGGTTAATGCAATGATTTTGTATTGCTTTCCGTTGTGTTCAAGCGCATACGGAATATTCTTCTGTTTCTTCATCATATTTAACAGCCCCACGCAATTCCAATTCATCGGTAATAACGGCAAATACCATCCGTTCGGCCTCTTCCAATGTTGTATCGCTCATAAGCGTAAAGCAGTTTAAAAGTGTTTCCGTGTCCTGCGCCTTAACGCTTGCTTTTACGAGTTCCATTCTCAACCGCCCCTTTCTTTACTGTGATTATAGTATAATACAATAGCGTTATTACATCAATAGGTATATTGCATGAACTTACGCTATTACATTTGTACAAAAATACAATAGCGTAATTACATTGTAAGTTGTATTATTAATTTGAGGTGATATCATGCCTAAAAATAGTAAAGCGCGTATTGACGCGAACCGGCGGTATGCAGAGAAATCCTATGACCGTCTGTATCCCTTCGTTCCCAAAGGTCGAAAAGCTGAGATACAGGCCGCAGCGGACAGGGTAGGAGAAACTCTGAACGAGTACATCGTAAAGGCGATTGATCAGCGCATGGAGCGCGAAAACAGCCCATCGGATTAATTTCCGGTGGGCTTATTTTTTTACAGTACTATCCCCATTGTGCCGCCGAAGTACACCCCGTAGACCACGATCAGGCAGCAGAGCAGAGTGGCGGCGCAAATCAGCCAGATACAAGGCCAATAACCACAAGCTGCATTCCTATCTCCACGTGTGATATTCTCACATGAAATATTATGGCTTGTTCGCCGTAGGTGGATTATTCTAATGTATAATAATTTCAAGGAAATATTAGGGGTGATAGGAATGGACAAAGAATTGAAAGAACAACTGGAAATCATGAACGCGAACCTTCAGACGATTGCACGAGACCAGGCAATGATCTATGCGGAGCTGAAGGAGATCGAGGGGAAGGTGGAGGGGAAAACGGAAAAGTGAATTAAGGCCCCGCCTGATGTGGGCGGGGCCGGTTTTTCTACATTTTTCCGCTTGTAAAAGCCGAACACGTGTTCTATACTATAACAAAACACATGTTCGGAGGAATCGCCCATGATCCGAAAGGTTTATGTTGACGTTGTCGCGGAGTTTGATTCAGACGGCCACATTATGCCGCTTGCCGTCAAGTGGGAGGATGGAACCCGGTATGAAGTTGACCGGGTGCTGGATGTGCGGCGCGCCGCATCCCTCAAGGCCGGCGGCGCGGGGATCCGCTACACATGCCGAATCATGGGGAAACAGGCCTGTCTCTGGCTGGAAGAAAACCGGTGGTTCGTGGAGGCGAAAAGGTAGGAATATATAATGAAAAAGAACCGTAAGAACCAAATAAGAACCAAATCGAGACTGCATATAAAAATAAAAATCCCGGAAGCTAGCATTCATGCGGCTTCCGGGATTTTACTACATGGCGGAGAGGACGTGACTCGAACACGCAACACCTTGCGGTGCACCACATTTCCAATGTGGCTCCTTACCAATTAGAATACCTCTCCAACTGGCACATCGGCCGGCTTTTCCCGACCGGCTTTACTATTATAACGAACCTTTCTTAAAAAATCAACCCCCTCCTGTATAAAATTTGGGATTGGGCGAAAAAATGTTTTTTAGCCTTGCGGTTTGGAAAATATTGATATAAAATGATGATAGTTATCGATTTTTAACAGGAGGATCGGGGAATTTGGAAAAAATAGATATCGCCGACTTATATCGGAAGTCCGGAACGTTGGAAGGAAAAACCGTAACTGTGTGCGGGTGGGTTCGCACGATTCGCGATTCCAAAGCGCTGGGATTTATCGATCTGAACGACGGCAGCGGTTTTAAAGGGGTTCAGATTGTTTTTGAGGACGGAAAAATAGGGAACTATAAGGAGGTGGCCCGACTGAACGTGGGGACGGCGGTTTCCGTAACGGGCACCGTGGTCCTCACTCCGCAGGCAAAACAGCCGTTGGAGATTCATGCGGCGGAACTATGCGTGGAAGGCGCTTCGACCCCCGATTATCCGCTTCAGAAAAAAAGGCATTCGCTGGAATATCTGCGCACGGTGGCCCATCTTCGCCCGCGGACCAATACCTTCAGCGCCGCGTTCCGGATTCGCTCGGCGGCGGCGTATGCGATTCATACCTTTTTTCAGGAGCGCGGGTTCGTTTATGTTCACACGCCCCTGATTACCGGAAGCGACGCGGAGGGCGCCGGCGAAATGTTTACCGTAACCGCTTTTGACCTTGACCGGCTGCCCCGGCGTGAAAACGGCGCCGTCGATTTTTCAAAGGATTTTTTCGGCGGGCACACCTCGCTGACGGTTTCCGGTCAGCTGGAAGCGGAATGCATGGCGATGGCGTTCGGAAAGGTTTATACGTTTGGCCCGACGTTCCGCGCCGAACGCTCTTATACGCAGCGCCACGCCGCCGAATTCTGGATGATTGAGCCTGAGGTCGCTTTTGCCGACCTGGATGACAATATGGCGCTTGCCCAGGACATGATCCGCAGCGTGATTCGCGCTGTAATGGAGAAGTGCCCGGATGACCTCGCTTTTTGCAATCAGTTTATCGACAAGGGCCTGCTGGACCGTCTGAACCATGTAGCAAATTCCGATTTCGCGCGGGTTACTTATTCGGATGCGATTGAAATCCTGAAAAAGGAAAACGGACGCTTTGATTATCAGGTGGAGTGGGGTTCCGACCTGCAGACCGAGCACGAACGCTATTTAACCGAGCAGGTGTTCAAAAAACCGGTCTTTGTCACGGATTATCCAAAAGAGATCAAGGCGTTTTACATGCGCTTGAACGACGACGGCAAAACCGTTGCCGCCGTTGACCTGCTGGTCCCCGGGATCGGCGAAATCATCGGCGGCAGTCAGCGCGAAGAGCGTCTGGATGTTCTGGAGCGCAGACTGCGGGAAACCGGGATGAATGAAGACGCATATCGCTGGTACCTCGATCTTCGCCGTTACGGCGGCGCCAAGCATTCCGGCTACGGCCTTGGCTTTGAACGCCTTGTCATGTACCTGACCGGTATTTCCAACATTCGCGACGTAATCCCGTTCCCGCGCACAACGGGCTCCGCGGAGTTTTAATCAAAAACAACTATAATCGTTTGGGGGTAATCTATTATGATGTGGAATGAAAACCTGAAAATCGGCGTATCGTTAATAGACAGCGAGCACAGGGAGCTCTGCGACCGGATTGACAAACTGCTGGCGGCCTGCAATCAGGGGCATGGAAAAGAGGAACTGATCAGCACGGTCGAATTTCTCGAGAGTTATACGATTAAGCATTTCGGCGACGAAGAAAAGCTGCAGCGCGCCAGCGCTTACCCGAAAGTGGAGGAGCATAAGAAGCTCCACGATTTCTTTACCGGTAAAATTGCGGAGTTAAAAAGCGAGATTCAAAATAACGGTGCGAACATTGCCACAATTTCGAAAACCAACTATTTTTTAATGGACTGGCTTCTGAACCATATCCAGAAGGTTGACTCGGAACTGGCGCAGTACATAAAGTAAATAATCCCTGGTGCTCAGTGCGTAAGACCTTATGAAATGCAGGAGATAAAGATTTAACTTGCAATATCTGCGATCATATATTAAAATAGATAGTGCTTGAATCGATATTCTGCATTTTGCTGAAGGAGATGCGCATCTTGAATTTTCAATCAATGCCGAAAACGGAACTGGAGCGTTTATACGCGGAACTGCTGGAGCGTTACCGCCGTTTTCGGGATCTGAAGCTAAACCTGAATATGGCCCGCGGAAAGCCGGGTTCAAACCAGCTGGAGCTGTCCGTTCAAATGCTCGATCTGGTCAATTCGTCTGCGGAAATGGTTTCCGAAACCGGCGAGGATTGCCGTAATTACGGCGGGCCGCTCGGCCTTCCGGAAATGCGACGGCTGATGGCTGCGATGATGGAGGTTCCTGAGGGGAATGTTATCATCGGAGGAAATTCAAGTCTGAATATGATGTTCGATACCGTTGCCTGCGGCATGACGCACGGCTTTTCGGGCTGTGCGCCCTGGGGCGGGCAGAAGCATCTGAAATTTCTCTGCCCTTCCCCGGGTTATGACAGACATTTCGCCGTAACGGAGTATTTCGGCTTTGAACTGGTTGCTGTTCCGATGACGCCGGAAGGCCCCGACATGGACGTTGTCGAAGAGCTGGTTCAGGATTCCACCGTAAAGGGAATCTGGTGCGTGCCGAAATATCAGAACCCAACCGGAATCACTTTTTCCGATGAAGTTGTCCGCCGTTTCGCCGGGCTGAAGCCGGCTGCGAAAGATTTCCGCATTTTCTGGGATAATGCTTATTGCGTCCATGATCTGACAGAGGAGCCGGACTGTTTGCTGAGCCTTTGGAAGGAATGTGAACACAAGGGCAACCGAAATCTTGCTTTCTTCTTTGCCTCAACCAGTAAAATCACATTCCCCGGCGCCGGTATTGCCGCAATGGCGGCGGGCGACGATGATTTTAAAGTGCTGAAAAACCGCTATTCGTTCCAGACGATCGGTCCGGATAAGCTGAATCAGCTTCGCCACGTCCGTTTCCTGAAAAATCTCGACGGAGTCCGCGCTCATATGGCCCGCCATCGTGCGCTGCTGGTTCCAAAGTTCGAAACGGTGCTCAATAAGCTGAACGAAGAGCTTTCCGGCGAAGGGATCGCGTCCTGGACGAAACCGAACGGCGGCTATTTTATCAGTGTCGACGTCATGAACGGATGTGCAAAGCGGGTCGTTGAGCTTTGCGGCCAGGCCGGGGTAAAGCTTACGGGCGCCGGCGCGACTTATCCGTACGGCAAGGATCCGAACGACTGCAATATCCGCGTCGCACCCACTTATCCTCCCGTCCAGGAGCTGCGTCAGGCGGTGGATTTGTTCTGCCTCTGCGTACGGCTGGCTGCTGCGGAGAAACTTCTGAATCCGTAAACGGAACATAAAAAATCCTCTTTTTCGCCATTCCGTATCAGGAAGCAAAAGGAGGATCTATTTGTGCGCGAGGGATCAAAATCCCTCCCTTATTTTTATGGAGGATAGCAACGAATTATGCCATGAAATTGATTGACATTTTGGAGTTACAACAATATAATTAATGTTGTACGTCTGCGAAATTCGCGGAAAACCAACATATTGGAGGATTCACGCATGAAGCGAGTACCAAAACCGGTGTTTTTCATCGTCGCCCTCCTCATCCTGCTTTTAACCTATACCTCTATTTTCGGTATTAAGGGGAAAAACGGGGATAATACGACCACCTATGTGAAGGGGGTCGGGGATATCAGATGGGGAATCGATATTAACGGCGGTGTGGAGGCGACTTTTTCGCCGGCCACAGGAGCAAAAGCTACCAAAGAACAAATGGATTCGGCCGAATCGATTATTAAACTCAGGCTGGTGAACAACAACATCACCGACTATGAGGTCTATACCGATTATAACCACGACCGCATCATCGTTCGTTTTCCGTGGAAAAGCGACGAAAAAACGTTTGACCCGCAGACCGCGATCGACGAGCTTTCCGCGACCGCTCTTGTAACGTTCCGCGAGGGCGGGGATTACACGACCGAGACAACCGGTTCGGATGGACAACCCGTCTACAAAACGCCGAAGGGCACAACGGCGACCAACATCATCCTGCAGGGCAGCGATGTGGTGAGCGCCAAACCGGAGCTGACTACCGATAAAACAACCGGCAAGTCAACTTATCAGATTGCTCTGAAGCTGAGCGACAGCGGCACCAAAAAATTTGCGGATGCAACAAAGCGGCTGGTCGGTCAGACCATTTCAATCTGGATGGACGACACGAGAATCTCGGCGCCGACGGTCGATGAAGAGATTCCGGACGGCAACTGCGTCATCAATTCGCCGAACGGCTTTACCGCGGCGGAGGCCTCCTCGCTCGCCAACAAGATCAATGCGGGCTCCATGCCGTTTAAACTGACCACGACCGGCCTGAACACGATTAACCCGACTCTCGGAAAATCGTCTTTGAACGCCATGATGATGGCGGGGATTATTGCTTTTACCCTGATTGCTCTGCTGATGATCTTTGTTTTCCGCCTGCAGGGTTTTGTCGCGGTGATTTCTCTGCTCGGTCAGGTTGCGCTGATGTTTGCGGCGGTTTCCGGGTATTTCCCGTTTGTCAACAGTTTTACCATGACTCTGCCGGGCATCGCCGGTATCATTCTTTCCATCGGTATGGGCGTCGACGCGAACATCATTACGGCAACGCGCATTAAGGAAGAACTTTGGGCCGGAAAAACGCTGTCGACGGCGATTACGATCGGCGACAAGAACAGCTTTTCCGCGATTTTCGACGGAAATATCACGACCGCAATCGTTGCGATCCTTCTGATGCTGGTGTTTGGCCCAACCAATATTCTATCTTCGATTTTTGGAGTTTCAACCACCGGCACGATCTATTCTTTCGGTTATACGATCCTGATCGGGATCATCGCCAACTTTGTGTTCGGCGTGTTTACGACAAGAATGATGTCGAAATCCCTTTCAGGCTTTACACGGGGTAAATGGTTGTATGGAGGGCCGAAGGAATGAGAAATTTTCACATGAAATTTTATGAAAATCGAAAGATTTTCTTCGCGATTTCCCTTGGAATTATTGCTGTCGGTTTGATTTTTAACATTGTTTTCGGCGTCAAGCTGGATATCAACTTCAAGGGTGGCGCCATGATCAAGTACTCTTATTCCGGCGATGTCGACGCAGCGAAAATAGAAAGCGTCGTTCATAATACGGTAAACCGCAGTGTTTCCGCGGCAGTCAGCCAGAACATTAAATCCGCGTCCGGCGGCGAGACGCTGAACAACGTAACCCTTTCCTTTGCCGGAACCGAGTCCATGACGCCTGATAATCAAAAGGCGATCCAGACGGCTTTGAATAAGGAATATCCAAAAGCGGATTTCCAGATTGTCGAGTCAAACTCGGTGAATCCGACTATGGGGCAGAGCTTCTTCCTGAAATGCATGGTCGCGGTATTGATTGCGTTTCTGCTTCTGGATCTCTATATTGCGGTCCGTTTCCGCAAAATCGGCGGCACGGCGGCGGCTGTGTTCGGAATTGTGGCCCTGCTGCACGACGTGTCGATGGTTTATTTCACTTTCGTTCTTTTCCGGATTCCGCTTGACGCCAACTTTATTGCGGTGGTTTTAACCGTTTTGGGTTATTCGCTGAACGATACCGTTGTGGTGTACGACCGAATCCGTGAGAATCGAAGGCTGCTCGGCCTGAAGGCGGGTTACGATTCTCTGGTTAACATCAGCATCAACCAGACCTTTACCCGCTCGGTTTATACGGCCCTCAGCACCTTTATCGCCGTTGCGGTGGTATTCGTGGTCGGCAGCTTCTATCATCTGACCAGCGTCACTACGTTTGCTTTGCCGATGATGGTCGGCGTGGTGAGCGGCGCGTATTCCTCCATCTGCATAGCGGGCCCGCTTTACGTCATGTGGGAACAGCACAAAACGAAAGAAAAAGCCTCCAAGCTGTCGTCCGCCAGACAGACGGAAGCAAAGGCGGCGGACTCTAAGCCGGTGGAGCTGCCTTCCGCTCAGTCGGACGAACCGGCTGTTTTGGAGCAGAAGAACGGAACCACCGGGCAGGCTTCTGGGACGAAACAAAAACCCAAGGGTAAAAAAAGAAAACGTTAGAATTTCGAAATGGTCGGCGCCTCGAAAGTGCGCCGGCCTGTTTTTTTCTGAATTGCTTTAAAGTTTGGAGCTTTTGAGATATAATATTTTTAAAACAACTGGAAAGCAGGTAGTAGCATGTCTGCAAAATACACCGTGCCGCTCTCAAAAGTGATGAAAGAATTGTCACTGAATGTAATCAGTATGCCCTGTGAACCGGACGAAATTCTTATTTCGTCAATGGATGTAAACCGGCCGGGCTTGGAACTGAACGGCTTTTACGACTTTTATGACACCACCCGTATTTTAATTTTCGGCAATGCAGAATCCGCTTTTCTGAACTCCATTTCGTCGCAGAAGCGGAAAGACGTCTTAAACGCTATTTTTTCGCAGAAACCGCCGGCGGCTATCATTGCCCGCGGACTGAAACCTCTGCCGGAGCTTTTGGAAGCGGTAAGGGAAAATGCCGTGCCGCTGCTCAGCACGGCGGAGACCACCTCCAGCCTGGTGGCCGCGCTCGTTTCTTTCATGAATGTGGAACTGGCGCCCCGCATCACGCGGCACGGCGTTTTGGTGGAAGTGTACGGCGAAGGGATTTTGCTGGTCGGCGACAGCGGTGTCGGCAAAAGCGAGACGGCGATCGAGCTGATCAAGCGCGGGCATCGTCTGATCGCAGACGATGCGGTGACGATTAAGCGGGTTTCCGCCAAGTCTCTGGTCGGCGAAGCGCCGGATAACATCAAGCATTTTATTGAGCTCAGGGGCATAGGTATTATCAACGCCCGCAGGATTTTCGGCATGGGCGCTGTAAAAGTTTCTGAAAAAATCGATATGGTCATCAATCTGGAAATCTGGGATAATCAGAAAATCTATGACCGCATGGGAATCGACAGCGAATTTACCGAAATACTGGGAATCAAGGTGCCTGTTCTGACCATCCCGGTCAAACCGGGCAGAAACCTTGCCATTATCATAGAAGTCGCCGCGATGAATAACCGGCAGAAAAAAATGGGATATAATGCGGCGGAAGAACTGCTCAGTAATCTGGGCATGGATCTTTCCGTGATGCAGGAGTCGGAAAAAAAACTTGAACTGAACTTTTAGAAAGGCGGGAACCATGAATCTGATTGCGGACACCCACACACACACGATTGCATCCACTCACGCTTACAGCACACTTTCCGAGATGGTTCACGCCGCGGCGGAACGGGGCCTGTTCGCCATTGCGGTTACTGATCACGGACAGGAGATGCCCGGCGCGCCCGGCCGTTGGTATTTTCACAATTTAAGAGTTTTGCCAAGAGAGATGGAACATGTTCTGGTCCTTCGGGGCGAAGAAGCCGATGTAACGGATTTTGACGGCGGTACCGATTTGAACCCGGAGGACGTTTCGACTCTTGACTGGGTGGTGGCGTCCATGCACGAAGTCGCCATGAGGGACAAGGCCCCCACGGTGGAAAAGGTGACAAACGCGTGGCTGGGCGTAGCCCAAAATCCGCTGATCCGGGTCATCGGTCACAGCGGTTCGGAGCTGTATCGTTACGATTATGAAACGGTCCTGCCGATATTTGCCGAAAACGGCAAACTCGTCGAGCTGAACGAGGCTACTTTTACGGGAAGAAGTGATTCTGTCCCGAACTGCACCAGAATCATGGAGCTGTGCAAAAAGCACGATGTGCCTGTTATTGTTAATTCGGACGCGCATTTCTCCGCTCAGGTCGGGCGTTTCGACCGTTCTCTTCAACTGCTTCGGGAGATTGAATTTCCGGAGGAGCTGGTCGTAAACTCAAGCGTTGAGCGTTTCTGCGACTATCTGAGGCAATATACCAAAGTGCTTTCCGACCCGGCCTGAAGAAAAGGAGGACGAACTGTTGGATTTTCTGGAAGAGCTTGAGAAATCTGCACGTTCGCTTGGATGCGAAACGTATCGGAACGAACCGATGAGCCGCCATACAACGTTCCGAATCGGCGGCCCGGCAGATTTGTTCCTCATTGTGAATGATAAGTCCGCGCTTCGGGAAGTATCCCGTAAATCGTGGGATCTCGGCATAAAGCTGTATCCCCTTGGCAACGGGTCGAACCTTTTGGTCAGCGACGCGGGAATCAGGGGAAGCGTTGTTTCTCTGGGCAAAGGATTTCAGAGAATTGAGCCGTGCGGTGAAAATGAACTGGAATGCGGGGCGGGAATTTCTCTTGCCGGCTTATGCAATTTTGCAAAAAATCATTCTCTGACGGGCCTTGAATTCGCGTGGGGAATCCCCGGCTCCGCGGGCGGCGCGGCATTTATGAACGCCGGGGCGTACGATCACTCCATGAGCGAAGTAATTACCGCGTGCAGCCACGTGACTCAGACGGGAGAGGCGGGAATCCTGCGGGGCGGGGATCTTCAGTACGGCTACCGCAGAAGCGCCTATTCCGGAAACGGATCTATCATTACTTCTCTTCGCCTGAAGCTGAGCCCGGGCGACCCGGAACAGATCTCCTCCACGATGCAGGAACTGTATGACCGGAGAAAATCCAAACAGCCGCTTGAAGTGCCCAGCGCCGGCAGCATTTTTAAACGTCCGCCCGGCCGCTACGCGGGGACTCTGATTGAACAGTGCGGGCTGAAGGGACGGCGCGTCGGCGGGGCCATGGTCAGCGAGAAGCACGCCGGTTTTATTGTGAATTCCGGCGGGGCCACCTGCGGCGACGTGCTTCGGCTGATTGAACTGATCCAGGAAACCGTTTACCGTGAAGCCGGCGTCCGACTGGAATGCGAAGTGAAACAAATTGGCTGATAACCCGGAGGATCTTATGGAGTTTTTAATCGTAACCGGACTTTCCGGAGCGGGAAAATCCCGCGCGATGGATGCGCTGGAGGACATCGGTTTCTACTGTGCTGACAATATTCCCCCAAAGCTGATCCCGACCTTTTATGAGCTTTCCCGGCAGGCAAAGGGAACCCTCTCGCATGTCGCGGTCGTGACGGATATCCGGGGAGGCGACATGTTCTCCAGTCTTCTGGAAACGCTGGATCAGATGAAATCCGACGGCAAGGATTACAAGGTGCTTTTCTTGGACGCGAACGATTATGTTCTGGTCAACCGGTTTAAAGAAACACGGCGCAAGCACCCGCTTGCCGACAACTGTCTTGGCTCTCTGGATCAGGCCGTCCGGCTGGAACGCGACGTGCTTCGGCTTGTGAAGGAACGGGCGGATTATGTCATTGACACTTCGCTGCTTTCCCCCGCGCAGCTGAAAAAGCGGATTTCCGGCCTGTTTCTGGGGGATGCCTCCGACGCGCTGATGATCCACTGTATTTCCTTTGGGTTCAAATACGGCGTGCCGGCCGAGGCGGACCTTGTTTTTGACGTCCGCTGCCTTCCGAATCCCTATTATGTGGAGGAACTGAAAAATCTGACGGGGCTGGATGAACCGGTTCGCAGCTATGTCATGAAATGGGACCAGACCAAGGGCTTTGTCCGGCGATTCATGGACCTCATCGACTACATGATACCGCTCTATTGCGGAGAAGGAAAAAGCCAGCTTGTCGTTGCAATAGGCTGCACCGGCGGGCACCATCGTTCCGTAACGCTCGCGGAGCTTCTCTACAACCATTTGCTGCAGCAGAACCTGCGGACAAGCGTCAATCACCGGGATATCCAGAAACAATAAAATCCGGGAGGAAGCCATGTCGTTTTCTTCGAATACCAAAACAGAACTGTGCCGCATCCAGGCGGCGGACTGCTGCCGAAAAGCGGAATGTTACGGCCTTCTGCTTTTTGGCAGATGTTTTTCGGCGCAGTCCATCACTTTGACGACGGAGAACAGAGAGACGGCCAGACGCGCCGCGGAGCTAACGGCCGGAATAACCGGCGCCTTTGCGGACGTGTCCGTATCTCCGCGCAAAGGAGACCGGAAAAGCGCCTATACGGTTTCGGTTCCCGGGGAAAATCAGATTGAGCAGGTGCTTAATCAACTTGGCCATACCGGCAGGGAAATCAGCCTGCGGATCAACCTTGCCAATCTGGAAAATGATTGCTGCCGCTCCGCCTTTCTGCGGGGAGCGTTCCTTTCCTGCGGTACTGTTACCGACCCATCCAGGGATTACCGGCTGGAATTTGTAGTCCCTTACCGGAACCTTGCCCGCGACCTCACCGCGTTCCTGACAGACATTTTCGAACTGGATGTAAACCCGGGAATGTTGAACCGAAAGGGCTCTTATGTTGTTTATCTGAAGGGGAGCGAGCATGTTTCAGATCTGCTGACGTTTCTTGGAGCCGGAAACGCCGCCATGGAGCTGATTCAGGTCCGCATGCTCAAAGAAGTCCGGAACAATGTCAACCGCAAGACGAATTTCGAAGCCGCCAATATAGAAAAAACCGCTTCCGCCGCCGCGGGACAGCTGATGGCGCTGAAAAAGATATTTGCGGGCGGCGGCGTATCGGCGCTGCCGGAGGAACTGAGGGAGCTGGCGATTCTTCGATACCGGAACCCGGATTTGTCCCTGCGGGAGCTGGGGCAGAAGCTGGACCCGCCGCTGAGCCGTTCCGGGGTTAATCACAGGCTTCGCCGGATAATGGAACTTGCAGACCGCCTGCCGGCAACAGAAGGCGAGAGCCATGATTGATCTTAATAAGGAACTGAGAGAAATTCTTTTTTCAGAGGGCGCGGAGCTTGCGGGCGTCGGCAGCCTGGCCGCCGCGGCCCCGGAGGAACTGCCGCTCGGCGTGTCGGTCGCCGTTTCGCTTCCGGCGGAGGTGATCGCCTCGCTTCCGAACGGCCCTGCGGGGATTTACTACGACGCTTATTTTGAGCTGAACCGACGACTGGACCGAATTGTGGCGGCCGGCGCGGATTACCTGACCAGGAGCGGATACCGGGCACGGAGTCAGACGACGGCGGCGGTCAGGGAATTCGGAAATTATCGCACCGCGCTTCCCCATAAAACGGTTGCAACGCGGGCGGGAATCGGCTGGATCGGGAAATGCGCGCTGCTGGTAACCGAGCAATTCGGTCCGGCGGTTCGTCTGTCGTCCCTGACAACGGATGCTCCTCTTTCCTGTGCCGAACCGATTGACGAATCCCGCTGCGGGTCCTGTACGGCCTGCGGGCGGGCCTGCCCCGGACATGCGGTTTCCGGCAGACTCTGGCACGTCGGCATGGACCGGGACGAATTCTTCGATCCTCTGGCCTGCCGCAAGGCCGCGAGAAAGCTGGCGGCGGAGAAGCTTCATCAGGAAATTACGCTTTGCGGTCGGTGTATTGCCGCCTGTCCTTATACGAAGCGGTATCTGAACCGTATGCGGAACGAACCCGCACGATAACTTTTAAAAGCAAGGAGGAGGGGCGTTTTGTTCGTCCATCTGCATGTACACAGCGAATACAGCCTTCTGGACGGAGCCTGCCGCATCAAACGGCTGGTCGATACCGCGGCGGAGCGCGGCGCACCGGCGGTCGCGGTAACGGACCACGGCGTCATGTACGGCGCGGTCGACTTTTATAAGGCCGCGAAAAAACGGGGGATTAAGCCGATTATCGGCTGCGAAGTATATGTTGCGCAGCGCACCCGTTTTGACCGGGTTCACGGTCTGGACTCCGAACACCGGCATCTGGTTCTGCTTTGCGAGAACAACACCGGCTATCAGAACCTGATCGCTCTGGTCTCCCGTTCGTGGACGGAGGGCTTTTACTCCAAGCCGCGCGTCGATTTTGAACTGCTCCGGCAGTACCATGAAGGACTGATTGCCCTCTCCGCGTGTCTGGCCGGTGAAATTCCGCGCAATTTGACCGCGGGCGATTATGACGGGGCAAAGTCTGCCGCTCTGCGGTACGATGAGATTTTCGGCAGGGGAAACTTTTATCTGGAGCTTCAGGATCACGGACTGCGGGAGCAGAAGCTGGTGAACCCCTCCATCCGACAGATCTCCCGGGAAACGGGAATCCCGCTTGTAATAACGAACGACTGCCACTACATCAGTCCGCAGGACAGCGCGATGCACCGCATCCTGCTTTGCATCCAGACGAACCATACCGTTGAGGACAAGGACGGCATGGAGTTCGGAAGCGACCAGTTTTATTTCAAAACGGAGGAGGAAATGCGCGCGCTGTTCCCGGATTGCCCGGAAGCGGCGGACAACACCGTGAAAATCGCGGAACGCTGCAACGTGGAGTTCGAGTTCGGCAAAACAAAGCTGCCCCGGTTTGAAACCCCGAACGGGCAGGAGAACACCGCGTATTTCCGCGAGCGGTGCTATGAGGGTCTGCACCGGCATTATGGGGAGCAACCGGATCAAACCATCGTGGATCGCCTGGAATATGAGCTGGACACCATCGAAAAAATGGGTTATGTCAACTACTATCTGATTGTACACGACTTTGTGCGCTATGCGAAAGAGGCCGGAATCCCCGTAGGCCCGGGCAGAGGGTCCGGCGCGGGAAGTCTTGCCGCCTATTGCATCGGAATCACGGGAATCGACCCGATCCGATACAATCTGCTGTTCGAACGGTTCCTGAATCCGGAACGCGTCTCCATGCCGGACTTCGACATCGATTTTTCGGATGAGCGCAGGCCGGAAATGATCGATTACGTCGTGCGGAAATACGGCGCGGATCACGTTGCACAGATCGTGACGTTCGGAACCATGGCGGCCCGCGGTTCCATCCGGGACGTCGGACGGGCGATGGCGATTCCCTACGCGCAGGTGGATACCATCGCCAAGCTGGTTCCGTCGGAGCTGAACATTACTCTGGACAAGGCCCTGCAGGCTTCCGGCGAATTCCGGCAGCGGTACGATACGGATCCGCAGGTCCACGCGCTGATCGACATGGCCCGTCAGCTGGAGGGCATGCCGCGCAACGCCTCCACACATGCCGCCGGCGTGGTGATCACGGACCGGCCGGTTGCGGAGTATGTCCCGCTTGCAAAAAACGGGGATTCTATCGTCACCCAGTACACGATGACGACGCTGGAGGAACTCGGCCTTTTAAAGATGGATTTTCTCGGGCTGAGGAACCTTTCCGTGATTCACGACGCGGAAGAGATGATCGCGGAAAAACAGCCCGGTTTCAGAATGGAGGACATCCCGCTTGATGATCCTGAGGTTTACCGAATGCTCTCCGAGGGAAAGACGGACGGCGTGTTTCAGTTTGAATCGGGGGGAATGCGGAATGTGATCGCGCAGCTCGGGCCGGAAAAGATCGAGGACCTGATCGCCGTGATCTCGCTTTACCGGCCGGGGCCGATGGAGTCGATTCCGCGCTATATTGAAAACCGGCACAATCCCGCCAAGGTGACTTACCGCCATCCGCTCTTAAAGGGGATTCTGGACGTCACCTACGGCTGTATTGTGTACCAGGAACAGGTGATGCAGGTTTTTCGCACCCTTGCGGGCTACTCGCTCGGCAGAGCGGATATCGTCCGCCGCGCGATGAGCAAAAAGAAGAAGGACGTAATGGAACGGGAACGCGAAATCTTTCTGCACGGCCTGACGGATGAAAACGGAAATGTGGAGGTGGAAGGCTGCGCGCGGCGCGGCGTCGACGAGCAGACGGCGCGGGCGGTGTTCAGCGAAATGGAGAGCTTTGCCTCCTACGCGTTCAATAAATCGCACGCGGCGGCCTATGCCTTCCTCAGCTATCAGACCGCATGGCTCAAATGCCATTATCCCCGTCAATATATGGCCGCGCTGATGACCAGCGTGCTGGACAACAACAATAAGCTCTCCGCCTATATCGCGGAATGCCTGCGCCTGGGAATCCGCGTGCTGCCGCCCCATGCCAATGAAAGCGCCGCCGGATTTACCGTATCCGGAAAGGACATTCGTTTCGGCCTGCTGGCGGTGCGAAACCTCGGGCGAGGATTCATCGACGGACTTGTAAGCGAGAGGGAGGAGCGGGGAAAATACAGGTCCTTCTTTGATTTTGTCCGCCGCGTGTACGACGGTATGAACCGCAGAACCTTGGAAAGCCTAATAAAATGCGGGGCGCTGGACGGCCTCGGCGCCAACCGCAGGCAAATGCTTTCCGGCTCCGATTCCGTTCTCGACTACCTTGACGCCGATAAAAAGCGGAATGTCGAAGGGCAGATCGGTTTTTTCGATTCCTCCGCGAAAACCGGAACGGAAGAATTCAGATTGGACGACCTGCCGGACCTTCCGGCTTCCGACAAGCTTTCGATGGAGAAAGAGGTTACCGGTCTTTATTTGTCCGGACATCCGATGGCGGAGTATGCGGATGCGTATGAGAAACTGCACGCGACGCGGCTCAGCGACGTGCTGGAGGGCGCGCAGGACGGCAGCGGCGCGATGAAGGACGGGCAGCGGATTACCGTGCTTGGAATCCTGACCAAAGTTCGCGTCAAAGTGACCAAAAGTGACAGCACGATGGCCTTTGCGACGGTGGAGGACATGTTCGGTTCGTTGGAAATGCTGGTGTTTCCAAGAACCCTTTCCGAATACGCGGAATGGATTGCGGAGGGAAAAATCCTTCTGATCCAGGCACGTGTCAGCATCCGCGAGGACGAGGACCCCAAGCTGATCTGCGAATCCGTCAAACCGGTTTCATCCGCGCCGGGCGAAGCAGGACGTTCTTCCGGCAGAACAAGCCCGCCGGGCTTGTATTTAAAGGTGCCGGGAGAAGACAGTCCGCAGTATGAGAAGGCGAAAAAGTACCTTGCCGTTTTTGACGGACCCACTCCGCTGTATGTTTTTTTTGCGGATTCCCGCCGGCTGTTTCATGCGCCGCTTTCCATGCGTGTCGGTTTGAATGATGTTCTGCTTCGCGAGCTGAAAAAGCTGCTTGGCGAAAAAAATGTGGCGATTGTGGAGGATTAGAAACAATTATCCATATAACGGAAACTTCCGTCCATATCTTTCGGTTGATAACGGCGGATCCTTTCGATTATAATAACTATAGAGACATAATGATTTGTAGTTTACGTTAATTTGGAGGGATTTGAATATGTCTTCAAAGGCAATCGCCGTCTTGACGAGCGGCGGAGACGCGCCCGGCATGAATGCTGCCGTGCGTGCGGTTGTTCGCACGGGCCTGTCCCACGGCGTGAGGGTAATGGGAATTCAACGCGGTTTTAACGGTCTTCTCAGCGGAGAAGTTGTTGAAATGAACCTAAGGAGCGTTTCCGATATCATCCACCGCGGGGGTACTATTTTATATACGGCCCGCAGTCCGGAATTCAATACGCCCGCCGGTGTTCAGCAGGCGGCTTCCACCTGCCGCAGCCTTGGAATCGACGGAGTAGTGGTAATCGGCGGTGACGGTTCCTTCCGCGGGGCAAGGGATTTGACGGAGTCCGGAATCCGCTGCATTGGAATTCCGGGGACCATCGACAACGACATTGCTTCCAGCGAGTACACCATCGGGTTCGACACGGCGATGAATACCGCCGTCCAAATGGTGGACCGGCTCAGGGATACAATGGAATCGCACGACCGCTGCAGCGTTGTTCAGGTCATGGGCCGCCGATGCGGAGATATCGCTCTGCAGACGGGTATTGCGGTTGGCGCCACAAGCATTCTTGTTCCGGAGGTTCCGTACGATTTTCAGAAAGACATTATCGAACGCATGCGCTTTACCCAGAAAACAGGGAAAAAGCATTTTATCATCATTG
Organism: Caproicibacter fermentans; assembly: GCF_009746625.1. Classification (GTDB taxonomy): domain Bacteria; phylum Bacillota; class Clostridia; order Oscillospirales; family Acutalibacteraceae; genus Caproicibacter; species Caproicibacter fermentans. The sequence goes on along the minus strand of NZ_VWXL01000075.1, from coordinate 8,655 downwards.
TTGCGGAGGGCGTCGGGGGAGTCGAAAAACTGGCGCAGGACATTCAGGAAGCCACCGGCATCGAGTCCAGAGCAACCATCCTTGGTCATGTTCAGCGCGGCGGATCGCCGACTCTGCGCGACCGTGTGGTCGGCAGCGAAATGGGTTCGGTTGCGGCGACTCTGCTTTACAAGGGCAAGGGGAACCGCGTAATTGTAATGCAGGGCGGCAAAATTGTGGATCTGGATATTTCTGAAGCACTTAACATGAAGCGCGTGTTTGACAAAAACCTGTATGAGATTGCGCATCGCATTTCCATCTGAGAAAGAGACACAGCAAACGGACTCCGCTTTTTTGGGCGGAGTCCGTTTTTTTCTGCCGTCAGCCTTCATAGTCTTCAATTACACGGGTGAGTTCCGCGGTGCCCCTGGCCTGTATGCCGTCGTGAAGAAGCTTTTGGTCCTCTTCGGGAAAGATACTTACGTCGATGTCAATTTCTTCAAAGGGGAGCTTGTCCCCTTCACGGAATACTCCAATGTGCCCGTCAAATTCCCTGACAATATATAAATCCTCGTTCTGTCTGCTTGCTGCGGCGATAATAGCGCTGCTTTCTTGACTTGAAGGCTCAATTGAGGTAAAATTACTTGACGCGGTCGAATCGGGCGCGGAGCTGGATCCGGACTGCCGGTTCCAATGCGGAAGCCCCAAAACGACCAAAACAGTCAGCAGGGCAATCACGCAGAGCAGGAGCATAGAAGTTTTTTTCAAATAGATCACCTCTGTGAATATTATTTGAAAAATTTGGTAACTTATTCATTCAATTGAAAAAACAGCAAATATTATGATATAAGGGGGTGGTATGGATGAGAAAAACCGACATCAGTAAATATGCTGGCGGTCGGAACGTGGACAAGGAGAACGTTTCAACCGCTAAATCTGTTTTTAAAATGATTCTTCGGTGCATAACAACGATAATTACCGTTTTTGTGATCGCGGGGGCCATTGTTTCCGTGTCTCTTTTTTCGTACATTTACAGCATGAAGAATGAATCGGTCGATTACGATCTTCATAAACTGCAGCTCAACTATACCAGTTTTATTTATGTGAACGGACCAAACGACGACGCGTCGAATCCTGTAAAATATCAAAGCCTCTACAGCAGTGAAAATCGTATCTGGGTGGATTACGATAAAATTCCGAAGGCGATGAAGGACGCGATCGTCGCCATTGAGGACAAGCGTTTCTGGGAGCATAAGGGGGTCGACTGGAAGCGGACTTTCGGAGCGGCCATTAATCTTTTCGACATTTTTCAGTCCAACGGCGGCAGCTATGGCGGCTCGACTATTACCCAGCAGCTGATTAAAAATATTACGGGTGACAATGAGGTCAGCCTGACGCGCAAGGTAAAGGAAATTTTCCGCGCGCTTAATCTGGAGAAAAAATATTCCAAAGAAGAGATCCTTGGCGCTTATTTAAACGTCGTCCCTTTCGGAAGCGGATGCAACGGCGTTCAGACTGCCGCAAATTTGTATTTTGGTAAGAATATTCAGGACTGCGATATCGCCCAGTGCGCGGCCATTGCGGGCATCACACAAAATCCTACAGCCTATTCTCCGCTGACCCATCCCGAAAAAAACAAAGATCGTCAGCAGACGGTTTTGAAGGCGATGCACGATCAGGGGAAAATCACGGACAAAGAATATCAGGCAGCCGTAAAGGAATCCGAAAACATGAAATTCGTCGGCAAGAAAGCCGAAGACGTTGTGGATGAAAATTCGGTCTGGAACTGGTATACGGAGGCGGTGTTTGAAGACGTTAAAAACAGTCTGATGGAAACCTACAGCTGCTCTTCCGACAAAGCGATCGATATGATTTACCACGGGGGACTTAAAATATACTCCGCTGTGAATTCGGACCTGCAAGAAACTGCGGAGAATGTTTTCAACGACGGAAAGACATTTCCTTCCGCTTACCCGAATCTTCAGGGCGGGTATGTCGCGATGGATTACAATGGGCGCGTTCTTGCGATTGTCGGTTCCAAGGGCAAAAAGGAAAGCAACCGTCTGTTTGACCTTGCGACAGATGCAAAGCGGCAGCCGGGGTCTTCCATCAAGCCGCTTGCCGTTTACGGGCCGGCGGTGAACGCGGGCCTGATCAATTACTCTTCCCTTGTCAACGATGAACCGCTGCCCAACTGGAAGAACGGACAGCCGGGCCCGGCCAACTGGGACAATCGATACCATGGTATCATCACGGTGGAAAAAGCGCTGGAACAGTCATATAACGCAGCGTCGGTACAAGTTGACAAAATGCTCACCCCGAACGTCAGTTTTAATTTCCTGAGGGAAAAGCTTGGTTTTACGTCGCTGGAACCCGCCGATAACACGCTTGCAGCTATGGCGGTCGGTGGAATGACGCAGGGAATTACGGTAAAAGAAATGACGGCCGGATTCCAGATGTTTGGAAACGGCGGAAAATTTTATAAACCTTATACCTTTTATTATATACAGGATCACGACGGCAATGTGATTGTCGATAACCGGAACGAGGTGCCGGTTCAGTCCATATCCTCCTCGGCGGCCACCGTTGTGCATAAGCTTCTGAATAATGTGATGGCGCATGGCACGGGTATTGCCGCGAACATCAGCGGATGGGACGTTTTCGGAAAAACGGGGACGACCAACGACAACAAGGACAGCTGGTTCGTCGGCGGGACCCCTTACGCGGTGGCCGGAGTCTGGACCGGTTACCGGACCCCGAAGGTTCTGACAAAATATGAAACGCCGGTTGCAAAAACCGTTTGGAAAAACATTATGACCCAGTACTTGAAGGGGAAGGAAAAGAAAGAATTCGATTTGGATCAGAACGTGCGTCCCTTCAAATTCTGCGTGGAAAGCGGCCTGCTGGTAAATCCCGGTGTCTGTACGGAGACAAAAACCGGCTGGTATGATATTAACAAACTGCCGGCAACCTGTAATATAGACCACGGGGGCTCCGGTTCCGAAACGGATAGTTCCTCATCGGCAGCCGGAAATTCATCGTCGACCGGCGATTCGTCGCAAGCCGGCGACGATTTCCCTGAGTTGCCCTCTCAGCAGCCGGATTCCGGCACGGAATCGGGTACACACTCTTCCGAAACCTCTTCGAAAGGGAATAAAAACAGTTCGAAAGCCTCTTCCCGGCAAGGCGTCTCAAAACCGGACGACCAGTCGTGGCGCCAGGACAGCATCAGCCCGGATGAATGATTTTTATGCGTGACGGTTGAATCGAGGACCGATTCATGTTAAACTAGTCAATAAAGTTTTGTGCAGCCGAACGTCAGGCGACTTTCATTTTAAATGGTCTTTCAATGAAATGAAGATTCGAAACAGCCTGATGCGGGAAGGCAGAGAGAGTTAAAGGAGTGCTGACAATGGTGGAAATAGCGGTTATGGGATACGGCACTGTCGGCTCCGGCGTAGTGGAGGTGCTTGATAAGCATGCTGACAGTATCGCCGGGCGTGCAAAGGAACAGATCCGTGTAAAATACATTCTGGATTTAAGGGATTTTCCGGGCAGTCCATATGAACGCAGCTTTACGAAATCTTTTGATGCAATTCTGAATGATCCGGACGTCCATATAGTAGTGGAAGTGATGGGCGGGCTGCATCCGGCGTTTGACTATGTAAAAAAATGTCTGGAAAACGGGAAAAGCGTTGTTACTTCGAACAAAGAGCTGGTTGCGGCAAAGGGAGCCGAACTGCTCGAATTGGCGCAAAAAAACAATTTAAATTTTTTGTTTGAAGCAAGCGTCGGCGGAGGAATCCCGATTATCCGTCCGATCAGCCAATGCCTTGCGGCGAACGATGTGGTTGAAATCGCCGGAATCTTAAACGGAACAACCAATTTCATTCTGACAAAGATGATTCGGGAGAAAACAACATTTGACGACACGCTTGCTCTTGCGCAGAAGTTGGGATATGCGGAGCGCAATCCCGCGGCCGACGTAGAGGGAATGGACGCCTGCAGAAAAATATGCATCCTTGCATCCCTGGCGTATGGAAAGCATGTTTATCCGGAACAGGTGCATACCGAGGGGATTTCCCAGATCCGCCTCGAAGATGTTGAATACGCGGACGTATGGGGCGGAGTCATTAAGCTGATCGGACAGGTCAAAATGATGGACAGCGGAAAAATACAGGTGATTGTCTGTCCGATGTTTCTTTCGAGAGACAGTCAGCTTGCCAATGTTGACGATGTCTTCAATGGGATTCTGGTGCGGGGCGATTCCACCGGCGACGTGGTTTTCTATGGCAAGGGAGCCGGCAAATTCCCCACAGCCAGCGCCGTGGTGGCAGATGTCATCGACTGTGTCAAACACTTTAAGGCGAGAAAATATCTTTATTGGGACGAGGGCTCGCCCGATTACGTGGAGGATTATCTGGAGAATCACGTTGCAATGTATGTGCGAGCGGTGACGGAGGATGAAACTCTGGCATTTAAAAATATTGAAAATCAGCTTGGTGCCGTCGACCGCCTGACCCGGAAAGGCAGCAAGCCCGGGGAAATAGCTTTTGTTACGAAAAAATCACCGGAAAAAGAAATTCGCAAAGCTCTTGAAGCCCTGTCCGGGCTTGGGGTTCAAATACAGAATACGATTCGAATCGGCGAAGTGTAAAATGTGAGGTTGTTGTTATATGATACGAATACAGGTACCGGCGACCAGCGCCAACCTTGGGTCCGGTTTTGACTCTCTCGGCATTGCCCTGACGTTATACAATCAGGTCTGGATGGAAGAATCGGATCTGATTGATATTTCGTGCAAAGATAATATTGAGGTGCCGACCGATGAGACGAATTTGATTTACTGGGCCGCGAAACGCCTGTACGACCTTTGCGGACACAAGCTGCCCGGGATGAAAATCATCCAGCTCAACAATATACCGATGGCGCGCGGGCTCGGCAGCAGCTCCGCCTGCATTGTGGCCGGCATTCTTGGGGCAAACCGCATGCTTGGCAGTCCGTTGAGCCGTCAGGACCTGATTAATCTGGCTGCTGAGATTGAGGGCCATCCCGACAACACGACGCCGGCGATTGAAGGCGGCCTGGCGGCTTCAGCGATTGAGGCGGGCCGTGTTTACAGCGTCAGCGTTCCGGTCTCCGAAAAAATCCGGTTCGCTCTTTTCGTTCCTCCGTTTGAATTAAAGACGGAAAAAGCACGCTCCGTTCTGCCGAAGGAATATTCCAGGAGCGATGCGGTTTACAATCTGTCCCGCTCGGCTTTGATGGCGGCTTCTCTGTTTTCGGGACGGCTTGAAAACCTGCGCGTCGCCGTTCAGGATAAAATCCATCAGCCCTACCGTTCCGGACTGATTGCAAACCTTGACGACGTATTCCGCTTGAGCTACGAACTTGGTTCGCTCGGAACGTACATAAGCGGCGCGGGTCCGACGATTATTTCGATGATTCCGACGGAAGGAGCCGAGACATTTTCAAAATATGCCGTTGCGCGGCTTCGGGAAAAAGAAGTTGATGGCTGGCAGGTACAGGTGCTCAATACTGACCCACAGGGTGCAATCATTTCAATGGAATAACTTAGCTTGATAGGAGGACGGAACCTTATGAGTCTGATTGTCCAGAAATTCGGCGGAAGCTCGGTTGCAAATGCAGAACGGGTCTTCAATGTGGCGGACATTGTGACCAAAACCTATGCAAAGGGAAACGATGTGATCGTTGTGGTTTCCGCGCAGGGGGACACCACGGACGACTTAATTGCAAAAGCGCATGAAATCAATCCCAACGCCTCGCGGCGGGAAATGGATATGCTTTTAACGACGGGTGAACAGATCTCTGCCTCTTTGATGGCGATGGCGATTGAAAAGCTCGGCTATCCCGTGGTTTCCCTGCTGGGCTGGCAGGCGGGGTTTCATACCAGCACGGCGTATGGAAGTGCCAGAATCAAGCGGATTACACCGGACAGGATCAAAAAAGAATTGGATAAGAAAAATATTATTGTCGTAACAGGTTTTCAGGGAATCAACCATTACGACGATATGACGACTCTGGGCCGCGGCGGTTCCGATACGAGCGCTGTCGCAATTGCGGCTGCGATGAACGCCGACTTGTGCCAGATTTATACGGACGTCGAGGGCGTGTTTACCGCGGATCCCCGAAAGATAAAGAATGCCAAAAAGCTTGACGTGATTTCTTATGACGAGATGCTGGAGCTCGCCTCACTGGGCGCGCAGGTGTTGAATAATCGTTCCGTCGAAATGGCAAAGCGTTACGGAATTGAGCTTGAAGTTCTTTCGAGCATGACAAAAAAACCCGGCACAATTGTAAAGGAGGCTACGAAAGTGGAGAAAATGCTGATCAGCGGTGTTGCGAAAGATGAGGATGTCGCGCGCGTATCCATCATTGGGGTTCCCGACAGACCGGGTCTTGCGTTTAAAATATTTTCTAAAATCGGCGCAAAAAATATAAATATTGATATTATCCTCCAATCGGTTGGCCGGAACGGGACCAAGGATATCACTTTTACCGTCCATCGCGCGGACCTGAAGGAGACCATCGCGATTCTGGATCCGTATGTGGAACTGATCGGCGCAACATCGGTTGTGTACGATGAGGACGTGGCCAAGGTATCAATTGTAGGCGCCGGCATGGAAACTCATTCCGGTACGGCTGCAAGCATGTTTGAAGCGCTCTATGCAGCTGACATCAATATCCATATGATTTCCACCAGTGAGATTAAAATTTCGGTTTTGATCGACCGTGCGGATACGGATAAGGCAGTTGCGGCGATTCATAACCGCTTTTTCGGTGAAGGCAGAGATAACGACTAATTGAAAACCGTGAAAGACAGCCGGTTGTTTTCTCCCTGCCCGCGAAAGCCGGCTGTTTTATGTTTTTTTGCTTGCAATTCCAGGGCGGATGTGGTAAAATAAACATCGTTGTTTCCGGGTGTGGCGCAGTTGGTAGCGCGCTAGACTGGGGGTCTAGAGGCCGCAAGTTCAAGTCTTGTCACTCGGACCATGTCGAATGTTCATAAGGACAGTGAACATTCCGTGAATAGGAGTAACCGAAAGGTTGCTCCTATTTTCGTTATCCGGCTTTCCTTGTGATATATTCCACCGCCACACCCTGCCGTGTATCCACAGTCACACTCTGCGGGAGCGCCAGCATCTGCGGCATATCCAGAACGCCGACGAAGTTGTAGTAGATTTCAAGCTGCTGCGTCTTGTTCTTGCCGGTGCCCTGCGCCTGATGAACGACGATCTTTTCAATCAGCTCGTTTACGATGGTCGGGGTCAATTCGTCTATTTGGGTATATTTCTTCACTGTCCGTAGAAAGTTGGCCGCGCTGCTCTTATGTCGCTTTTCTGCGTCGATCTCCGCTTGCAGAGCGGAGATTTTCTTTTTGAGCGAAATCTGCTCGTCATCGTAGCGTTTGGTAATCATCATGAACCGCTCATCGGAGAGCTTACCGCTGGCGTTGTCCTCATACGTTTTGGTGAAAAGCGCGTCGAGCTCATGACAACGAGCGATCATGCTGGTAACCTCATTCTCCCGATGCTTGGTTTCCCGTTGCGCTTCCTGTACAGATTTGTCCATCAGCAGCTTTACGAAATCCTCCTCTTTGTCCTGTAAAAACTGCGTCATTCGCCGGAGCTCCAAAAGAACCACTTCTTCCAGCGCGTCGGATCGTATGTAATGGGTGCTGTTACAGGTTCCACGGTTGCCGCGATAATTGGAACAATTGAAATATTGAAGCTCCGTGTGCGGGTGGTTGACGTTGAAATGGAGCTTGCAGCCGCAATCGGCACAGTACAGAAGCCCGGCGAACATATGCTTTTCGGTATTCTTCGGCTGCCGCCGTTTGGTTCCTGCCCGGATACGCTGCACCATTTCCCACGTCTGGCGGTCGATAATCGGCTCGTGGGTATTTTCAAAGATCGCGTGGTTTTCTTCCGGGTTTTCATATCGGCGCTTGTTCTTGAACGACTTGGAATAGGTCTTGAAATTGACGGTATCGCCCGCATACTCCCGCGCCAAAAGGATTTTTTCGACCGTGGTTTTGCACCAGCAGTAGGGGCTATCCCTGACGGTGGACTTTTTCCCTGGCTTGCGGACACCCTTGCTTTTCCAATACTCCGTAGGTTTCAAGATTTTATCCCGTTCCAGTATCGCGGCGGTTTTCTCAACGCCAAAGCCGTCAATGCACAACTGATAGATACGTCGCACCACAGCCGCCGCTTCCTCGTCGATCACCCAGCTTTTGGGGTTATCCGGATCTTTTCTGTAACCGTAGAGAGGCAGGGAGAGAGGAACGCCCGCGCTGCCGCGCAACCTTTGGGAGCTACGAACCTTGCGGGAAATATCTCTGGCGTACCACTCGTTGAACATGCGTTATTCGGGAAGGTGAAAACGAAGAAGCAAAAACTCAGTATCCATGCGGGTTTGCGGCGAAGTGGCTCTCGGTCAAACCCTCTCTCAAACCTGAAAAAACCGGCTGAATGACGAATTGCATATCATTTTAGGACGTTCCTGCTGATGGAACGTCCTTTTTTTATTTCAGCGGGAGGTGAAAAATCACATGACCAATGTAATTGCCGTTGCCAACCAAAAGGGCGGCGTCGGTAAGACCACAACCTGCGCCAATCTCGGCATCGGGCTGGCACAGGAAGGGAAAAAGGT
>NZ_VWXL01000074.1 GCF_009746625.1 Caproicibacter fermentans | reverse complement strand
ATGTGTATCATTCCACTCCTTAACATCCGGCCTACCTCCATGGCGTTTCTTTATGCCATGGTAGCCGTTATTCTTGAGTGGGTCAATTCCGCCGGCGATCTCGGTCAATTATACTCCGGCGATAACAGTATATGCCTATTATAGCATGTTTGACCCCAAGAATGACAGCGCCGTCACTGATAAAGCTCTCGGATCATGTGAATCTCCAGCCCTCAGAAGCCTGTCGAATGGATACAAACATCTGGTATACTCCATCTTGATTGATTAGTTCTTTATGCGTACCTTTCTGCACAATTTGACCATTGTCAACAACAAGAATTTGATCTGCATTTTCAATAGTAGCAAGGCGATGAGCAATTGTTATAATGGTTTTTCCATGAGTTAGGGATGATATGGCTGCCTGTATCTCATGCTCATTTTCCGGATCAACGCTGGCCGTGGCTTCATCCAGTATAATAATCGGTGCATTTTTTAACATGGCACGCGCGATGGAAATACGCTGTTTTTCACCACCTGACAAAGTTCCGCCGCCTTCTCCAATTACAGTATCATATCCATCTGGAAGCGAAGAAATAAAATCGTGGCATCTGGCAGACTTCGAAGCAGCAATAATTTCTGTCTCTGTTGCTCCCTGCTTTCCAAATTTGATATTATTCCGGATGGTGTCATGAAAGAGGTACACGTTCTGAAATACCATTGATATGTTTTTCAACAGGCTGTCGCAGGTCATTTGTCGTATATCGACTCCACCTATGGATATCGCTCCTTTTTGAGGATCATAAAATCTAGTCAGCAAGCTGCAAATTGTACTTTTCCCGCTGCCAGACGGGCCGACAATCGCAGTCACAGTGTTTTGCGGAATCGTAAAAGATATATCATGTAGGATTTCCCGTTCTCCATATCCGAAAGAAACATGGAGATAGTCCACATTATAATTCTTTAAAATAATATACTGCCCGTCAGAATCTATAAACCCCGCCTTTTCCAAATCGGATAATTTGTCCATGGCGGAATTGATGACCGGTAGGATATGAGCCGCTTCATTCATGGGTTCAACACTTCCGAAAATGGTAAATGAAAACATTGCGATCATAATAAATTCCGATAAGGACAAAGTTCCATTCAATGTTTGCCATGCGGTAACAAGAACAAGTGCTACAGCTGCGATTTTTAGCAAGAACAGATGCAGACAAGTCCACGGAACAAACCCGAATTCACTTTGAATCCGCAACTTCTTATTATCTTTGCAGGCTCGATGAAACCGCTCTGCCGATGCCCCTTGCTGCCCAAAGGACTTCACAATCGGCAACCCGCGCACATACTCAATAGAGGCACCTGATAAGTTTTCCTGCGCCTGGTGAGTAACTGTGGCAGTCCGGAAGCTCTCCTGACTGACGTGATGCAGGGCAAATGCCGAGAGCAAAATTCCAACTGCACAAATGAGCGCAGCAGGGGGTGAATAAATTGCGATACAGCAAACAATAGCAACTGCCTGAATATAGCCATTTACGACTGTATCAATCATCTTCATGCCCTGAAGCTCCAGCGTGGAAAGTTCAGTGGTAACTGCTGCCAATATGTCGCCTGAATGATGCTCTGCAAAATACCCTAACGAAACCCGTTTCAATATATCGCCAATATGAATACGCTGCTTTGCCGCCACTTCATATCCGATACTTTCCTGCAATTTATTTTTCCAATAGGAAAACAGAAACCGCAGAAAAACAAGGATTAAAACTGCTAAAAGACAGGTCCAAACAAGGTTTGTTTTTATTGTTTCCTGCCCATAGCTGTCTTTTATCACAAGATCCAGCGCCCATGCCGCCAGTATTACCGGCCCGGCAGTAAATCCCGCCGCCAAAAAGGAACATACAAAGCCTAGATATAACCGGGTCTTATACTCGCTTGCCCATTTCATAATGCGTCTAACCGTTTTAAACATATTCCGTCGCCTCTTTCTCTGAAAATATTGATTCCGAGGCTCCTACCGCCCAATTCTTTGCTCCTACATGAGCCTTCCACATGCTGCGGTATAACGAACAACGAGTTAACAGTTCCCGCTGTGTTCCTATGTCTACAATGTTACCTTTTTCAAGCACCACAATTTGATCCGCATTTTGAATGGTAGACAAGCGATGCGCAATGACCAGTAAGGTTTTATCTTTGGCAAGAGCCATAAGCGAGCGCTGTAATTTATCCTCGTTTTCGGGATCGGTAAATGCTGTAGCTTCGTCCAGAATAATGATTGGAGCGTTTTTTAAAATAGCACGGGCAATTGAAATACGCTGGCGCTCTCCGCCAGAAAGCAATTTACCTGCGTCACCGGCAGTAGTATCCCATCCCATATCCAAACGCGCTATAAATTCATCACACTGCGCCGCTTCAGCTGCCTTTTCAACCTCTGCGTCAGCAGCATTCGGCCGACCGAGTCGGATGTTCTCTTTTAAGGAACAATCAAATAAAAAGTTATCCTGTGAAACAAAACTGATCATTTCAGAGAGTTGTTTCAGCGGTATCTGCCGAATGTCTTTTCCTCCGATCTCAATAGAACCGCCGCTGACATCCCAAAATCGCGCAAGCAATTTGGCAATGGTAGACTTGCCCCCTCCGGATGGGCCAACCAGTGCGGTAAAACTTCCTTCCCGCAAATCTAAATTTATATTTTTTAAAATGGAATTGTTTTGATGCCCTGTATAAGAAAAACTTACATTTTTCATTTTGACATTTGTATTTTCGATAGCAACCCTTGCGGCTGACTCCGGAAGCTCTGCGAGATGGAGCATCTCATATGCATCCTTTACCGCAAAAGCCATACCTTTTATTTCTTCAATAAATTGCATCACTTTCAACATCGGCCCCACAATTCCTAATGCCAATAGAAAACACAAGGTTAATTCCTGTGGAGAGAGAGCTTCGTTTAAATAGAGTGCAATTCCAACCGGAAGGGTTCCAAGTAATGTCGTAGGCAAAATAGACAGACCCAAGTTCATTTCTTTCCATGTGCTTTGGAACCAAGCCATTGTAGAGTTCTTAAAAGAGTCTACTGCTCCGACAAACTTGCCGTAAGAATCTGTCGTCTGATTAAAGGTCTTGACAACTTCAATTCCCTCCACATACTCTACAATTACGCTATTGACTTTGTCGTTCGCAGCCATATAGTTGGCATATTGTTTATCATAGGACTTCATGCCAATCAAAATGGGAATCAAAGCCACCGGAATTGTGACAAGCGCTGCCAGTCCCATACGCCAATCCATTAAAAAAAGCGCAGCTATTACTGCAAGCGATAAAAGCACATTGGAAGAAAGCTCTGGAATCAAATGCGCTAATGGCGGTTCAATACTTTCCACCCGATCGACAATAATATTTTTAATATTTCCAATTGATCTGCTTTGCACAGCGCCTAACGGGGCACGCATCAATCGATCCGCAATTTTTTTACGGATACTTTCTAAAATAGTATAGGCATCTGTATGAGAAAGTGATGTTGAAATCCCATAGCATACGATCTTGACCAGATATCCGGCAATACAAAAACCACTCCATATCAGTACAGCGTGCCAATCGATATTTTTTTCAATGAACCGTTTTATAATTTGATAAATTCCCAAGTAGGGCGCAAGGCCTCCCGCTACACTGAGAACCGCACATAGCACGGATACACTCAGCTTTCCTTTACATTCAGATGCAAAGCCGAAAAGCACCTTCCACCAGGCTTTTTCTTTCTGTTTCACGATAATACCTCCAGAAAAAACCGACTAATGCCGTTAGCCGGCTTTTTTAAATGCGAAGCCTGTTTTTAAGAGACCTCGGTTATTTTCCCATCCGCAAGCCGGAGGATTCTTGAGCACGCCTCCTGAACCAATTCTTTATCATGTGTTATGATAAAAACAATTTTGCTTTCAGCCAGCTTTTTCATCATTCGGCTTACCACCAGCATATTCGTATAATCCAATCCGCTGGTTGGTTCATCAAACACGATAATGTCCCGATCCGATAGGAAGGCAACTGCAATGGCTAATCTTTGCATCTGACCTCCCGAAAGGGTCATGGGATGCTTGTCCATCAACCGATTTAAGTCAAGCTCCGTCAATATTTCTGTTATTTTATCATCAGACACGGTATGATTGAGAAGCTGGAATTCCTGTTTTACACTTTCCGCAAAAAGCTGATGCACCACATCCTGCATAATCATATAGCATAGACTGCGGCGTTGCTTATGGTTATAAGTCTTATTTTGATAGGTAACGGTTCCGCCTGATTCTTTTATTAGTCCGCATAAACAGCGCATAAAGGTGGATTTTCCAGCTCCATTTGTCCCTGTAACAGCAATAACATCTCCCTTCTCTGCAGAAAATGTTGCCCGGTGTACAACCGGTTCGTTTCTGTAACAACAGGTAAGGTCTGCAATCGTAAGAAGAGCCTCTGGGGGCTTTGGCTTCTTGTTTTGACAAACAGCCGTATCAATGGGGTAAAATGTTCTGAGTCCCAATTCACGCCTATGGGTATCTGGGATGTTTTTAAATTCCTCATTTGAATAAACAAACTCAATATTACCGTCCTTCAAATATACGGCTCGATCCAGCAGATCCATTAGATAGTACAATCTGTGCTCTGCTATGAGTATGGTCTTTCCCTGTTTCTTCAGCTTGAAAAGGATCTGACGAATACGCTCAATTCCCTGTTCATCAATATTTGCAGAGGGTTCATCGAAAACATAAATCTGTGGATTGGCCGCATAAACCGAAGCAACTGCCAAAGATTGTTTTTCCCCGCCGGAAAGTTCGAACACCCCTCTGTTCAGCAACCCTTCAATTTCAAGCTCCTGCGCCACTTTTCTGACTCTTGTTCTGATCCTGGCTGGATCAGCCCCCATATTCTCCAAACCAAAAGCCAGTTCGCTGTCCGTATCCAGATTAAAAAACTGCGTTTTGGGATTTTGAAAGATGGAGCCTACGTGTTCTGCAATCTGATAGGTTTTCAAATTACGGGTATCCTGCTCGGAAAGAAGCACCTTTCCGCTGTACTCACCTTCTGCGAAATGAGGAATTAATCCATTGATCAGCTTTGTCATCGTTGTTTTTCCGCAGCCGCTTTTTCCGCAGAGTAAGATAAACTCTCCGGGCTGTATGGCAAGTGTAACATGAGAAAGCTGTTCCTTTTTTTGCTGCTTATATGCAAAGGATACATCATCAATTTGGATTTGGATCATAGGTATCCCCCCTGGTATAGAAACATTTTTGCGATAGTCCACCCAAGCAGTCCGACTGAAGCCACCATCACAAGAATGTCAAGACCTCTCAGGCAAATGTCTATGGCGCAGGTCTTTGGAACCGGGTTATCAATCCCGCGTGCTGTGATTGCCTGACTTAATTCATCGGCGGTGTTCGATGCGGTGATCATGAGCGGCACGTATACGTATTCCAGTTTTTTTGCAATTCCTTTTACATCTCTCAATTTCATCGCATCGGAAATAATCTGCCGTTCTTCAGAAAGTGCCGGAAAATAACGAACGGTAATTGTCAGCGGGATAATTAAGGTTTGAGGAATGTGCAGTTTTTGCAGCGTAAACATCAACAAACGGATCGAAGTCGTCTGCACTAATATTCCCCCCGCTAAAAAGCATGGAAGAAGCTTGCGGAATGTAACGGCTACAATGTTAAAATTGGCGGCAATCATGTTTGGGAGAATTGGCAACAACCCATACTTAACGGCGCTTAACGCTATGTAGATGATTGCCCCTTTCAGCGCAGTTTTGGGGATGCCAAGCCCAACTGCAATCAGCATCAGTACCACCAAAATCGAAGCCTCTGCCAAATAACTGGTGTTGGTAAAAATAAAGGCGCTGACAGCAATGAGCAGAAGCATTTTTGTCCGCGGGTCGAAAGAGATAACCCCTTTTGGAATTGCGCCCATTAAATAATACCTGCCTTTTCGAAATGCTTTTTGAAGAGAACTTTGCCAATAAATCCTCCAATCAAACCGCCTACAAAAGCAGCCGCAGTAAATCCAAACAGGGAACCTGCTGAAATCATCTTTAGCATATTGGCAACGTAGGCGGGGTCCATACCCATTTTGATGATGGAATTAACATAACTATCTTGAAACAGCCACATAGGAAGCGGAGAACCGATAAATCCGGCAGCAAGGATTCCGCAAGATACCAAAGCACTCTCTGTGGTTTGATATCCTAATGCTCCGCGCGCAATTTCAGCGACAATGCCTGCAATTGCAAAGGATAAGATAATCGTCCATGTGCATTCCCCAATGGCAAAATAGATAATACCATTGATCAGCGCCACCAAAAGAGCGGTTCCCTTTTTGGGCACCTTTGCCACCAGCAGCATATAAATTGATCCGCATACCACACCGCATATTGCAGGCCATAAGAGCCAAATAATCGGTGAAGCCATGGAAGGTACCATGACGATAAATGAAAGAATCATGTAGATAGCTGAAAATACACCGATGTTTACCAAATCCTTTACCTTTAAATTTTTTTCTTCCATGTTAAGCTCTCCTTAAAAATATATTTTCCAACAGTTCTGATGCAGCCGCATAAAACCGGGTGGAATCGGTAAGTAAACAATTTTGGTTAGCGTTAGCTAACCGATAAAACAGAGAAAATCGGGTCTCAGCCCGATTTTTAAAATAAAAGAAGATTCAGTTTTTACGGATTCATAATTTTTTCCCAGCCGAAATTCATCGCATCAACCATTAAATCTATGAACGTAAGCGCTTTTTCATAAGAATAACCGTGCGTGATAATCTCAAACAGCGGGGTCAGTGCCGTACTGTACAAAATGTGAAGCTGTTCATCGTTGAATTTCCGAGTAGGTATTCCCTGTTGTTGTAATGCTTCAATCAAACGCTTTGCACCGCTTACTTCTAACATTACTAAATCGTGCCGGATTGTTTCATACTTTGTACCAGCAGAACGATTAAACATCAGCTGAAATTCATCAAAGTGATGATAAATATAGTCCAGCACTTCACGGTTGCCGCTATCGGAAGCCGTCCGAAACAAATCGAACTTCCGATTTGCAATCTGCTGGATAGCAATAGTTGTTAACTCCAAATCGCGCCTATAGTATTCCTTTAAAGTTGGTTCAACCAGTGCCTCAAACATCGCTTCCTTCGTGGGGAAATGCTTGTATAATCCTCCTGCTGTAATTCCAGCCTGAGCCGCAATTTTTCGCATAGATGCTTTCTCGAAGCCTTGCTCCAAAAATTCTCTCTTTGCGCTTGTCACAATCTTTTTATGTGTGTCTGTTTTATCACGCGGCATGGCGGACTCCATTAAAATAAGATTACAGTGTTCACTAATAATGTATCAGACTCAAACTTGATTGTCAAGTCTTATTCTTATTTTGCTGCTGGTTCGCAAACCCGCTCAACCCCCTCACTTTTTCCTTAAGAGAATGGGGGCTATTTTATACAGAACATTGTTCTGTACGGAAGGAGTGCATTATGACGCGAATTGTATAAGCGCCGGAGATACGGCGGCGGGAACTCACAAACACCCGCTGACTCTTAAAGCTGAGACAGCGGGTATTTTTTGTAAATACATTATCGCGCTTTATTTCGTCGGGACCGCTCCATTCGGATGTGCTGCACGGAAGCCGCAGCTTTCTTTTATCTATCCCTTATAAGTCATCACAACCGTTTCACCGGCGACCGCATCTCCGTATTTCATGGATAGATCCTTCATCCGATCCAAATTCGTGATAATGCAGGGGGAAACCGTGCTCAAACCCTTAGTTTTGATCAATTCCAGGTCCATCTCCATCAGCTCTTCCCCCGCAACCACATGTTGCCCCTCCCTGACACAACAGGTGAAGCCTTTGCCCTCCAGGCTGACGGTATCAATACCCAGGTGAATCAGAATCTCGGCGCCGTCGTCGCCCTCAAGACAAATCGCATGAAGAGAATGCGCAATTTGAACGATTGTCCCGGAAACGGGCGAAAGCACTTTTCCGCTGCTGGGAATCACCGCAACCCCGTCTCCAAGTACCTTATTTGAAAAAACACTGTCCGGCGCTTCGGTGATCGGGACGACCTTCCCACTGAGCGGAGCCATCATTTTAAGCTTTCTGAATCTTGTGCCGAATAATCCCATAGCCAACCTCCGAAAACAAAGATGAATCATTAATTTAATAAAAAATAAACAGCGTTATGAATGTTCATAAAACGATTCTGCATGTTCTAGAGAACCGGCGCGGCCCTTTCATCGGATACCTACGCCCGATTTTTATAGGGCCGAAAGCCGGTTTACAAAGTATGCCGCCAAAAGACTTTTCGCGCCTCAGGTTAAAAAGCAGCCGCGGATACCCCGTCAAAGCTGTTTTTTCATCGCGTCCACCAAAAGCTCCGCCTTTGTCCCCACAATGATCTGCGTCACCTGATTTCCCGCCTTCATAATGCCGGAGGCGCCCAGTACCTTGAAAGCCCGTTCATCCAGCTCCTTGTTGCTGTCCAAAACCAGCCGGATACGGGTAATGCAGGAACTGATCTCCTTGATATTTTTCGTGCCGCCAAGCAATTCTATGTACTGTCTGGCCACCTCGTCAAACCCGCTTTTATCGACGAGCTGCGAAAAGCTCGCAGATTCCTCGTCCTCCTCCCGGCCCGGCGTCTTCAGGTCAAACTTCCTGATGACAAACACAAACAGGAAGAAATAGACGACGGCAAAAACAAGGCCGATTGGAATGATGAGCAGCGGATTTTCCGCCTTGCCCCAGTTGATAATATAGTCGAACAGTCCGGCGGAAAACGTAAAGCTGTCGCGGATCCCGAACAGGTTGCAGACTACAAGGGAAAGGCCCGTCAGTACGGCATGGATGACAAACAGGCCCGGAGCGAGAAACATGAACATGAATTCGATCGGCTCCGTAATCCCGCAAAGGAATGCGGTAAACGCCACGGAGAAGAGAGCGCCGCCGACAACGGCCTTATTTTCCTTCTTAGCGCACACATACATGGCTAAAGCCGCGGCCGGAAGAGCAAACATCATAATCGGGAAAAATCCTGCAGTAAAGACACCTCCGTTAGGGTCGCCCGCGAAAAAGCGCCACAGGTCGCCCGACACGGCCTTTCCGGTCGTGGGATCCGTGTAGGTGCCGAAATTAAACCAGACCGCCGTGTTGATGATGTGATGAAGGCCGAACGGAAGCAGCAGACGGTTTAAAAAGCCGTAGAGAAACTCGCCGGCGCCGTGGCTGGTGGTCATCCATACGGCGGCGGCATCAAGGCCCTTCTGGATGTACGGCCAGACAAGGCCCAGCGGAACGCCGATCACAATGGAGCATCCCCCCGTGACAATCGGAACAAAACGGCGGCCGCCGAAGAACTGGAGCCAATCCGGCAGTTTTGTGCTCCTGAACTTATTATAGCACAAACCCGCGATCACGCCGGCGACAATCCCGCCGAAATGAGCCATGTTGATTTCGGTCAGCCCCTCCGGCCAGCCGTTCTGTGGCATAAAGAAAGTGCCGACCTGAAGCGCGTGGTTCACCGCCTGCGCCGACGCATTCAGAACATAGTACGCCACAGCTCCGGCCAAACCGGCCGCCCCGTTGTTGTCGACCGCCAACCCGACCGCGATGCCGATGGCGAATAAAAGCGGAAGATTGTCGAACAAAGCGCTGCCGGAATTCATGATCAGCGGGATGTTCAGCAAATCACTTTGGCCGAGCCGAAGCAGAATGCCCGCGATCGGCAGCGTCGCGATCGGCAGCATCAGAGCCTTTCCAAGCTTTTGCAGCGACGAAAGGATTCCGGAATGACTTTTTTCCATTTTTCTACCCCCAATAAATTAATACTATAGGAATCGGGATCTTCCCGAAATACCTACCATTGCACCATTCGGTGGATATCGACCGCCAGAAACGAAACGGAGTCTTCCCCAAGGCTGACCCCCAGATCCTTCTCCACCAGCCGGGCCACCCGGAGCGCTGTATTCCAGCATGGTTTCAGTTCGGACTTTACATGTATTTTCAGTTGCATAGAGGGCTCCTTTCCCTGAGAGGCGTTCCGAATCAGACCATTTAAGCTTAATAGAAAACTTTTAACCTCCTGAGACGAGCTGTCAAGCTCCCTGTGCATACAATTCGATATCAGAGTGAGAATTTCACTGTAGACCCTTGTGTTTTTCATTGCGGCGGCAATATGCTTATTGCTGCGTGCGGAATAGAGGTGAAGCGCGATAAAGCCGGTTTCCGCCTCGCCTATTTCAACCTGAAGGCGTTCCCGGATGATTCCTGCCGCAATCTGGGCAACATCGTATTCCTCCCGATACAGGATTGAAATTTCGCTGGTAAAGGGATTGTCGATGGGAAGATCCATCTGAAGACATTCGATCGCAAACGTGATGTGATCCAGAAGAGCCCCGTAAAGGTTTCCGTTCTCAATGTTCAGTCTTCTTTCGGCAATGTCAACAATTTCGCGGGTCACCTGCTCCACCCTGCTCTGTTCCCATGAAAACTGACTCAGCTTGCTCATATTACGTCTGCTGTCGAAAATATAAAAAACCTTTTGTTCTTCCCCTCCTTCCTCCAAGGCGTCACCCGCTTTTTTGCCAAACCCGATCCCCTTGCTCATCAGAACCATTTGCGCGCCCTTTACATCCTGCACCAATACCGAATTGTTGTTCAACACTTTCACCACACTAAAACCCACAAGCATTCCTCCAAACAGATCAGGTTCACAGCCGTTCATCGGCTTCTCGCATTTCGTTTCCGGTTACAGTGGCTTAGGAGTCCGATGGCAAAAAAAATCAGGCATGACAATCACAAATACCTTTCGGTACTTTCGTGAAAGTTCATGCCTGATCAGATGGATCAGTTACATACTTTTTATATTTAATTCTATTAAAAATAATAGACGATTTCATTCAATTCGTCAATATCTATTTCTTAAAATAATCCTCCTTCATTTTTGGTCGTATTATACAAATCAGTGCGCAGCGCAAAGAGAAAATCAAGCTAAATGATCCCGTATTCCTGAGGAATGTTTTATTTGAAGTTACATTCTCAGCAGAAATCCGTCAAATTCAGAAACGTCATACACATCCGGCATCTCCGGAATATTTCCCGTTTCCGGGACAAATCGCAATTACTTTGCCAAGGATTGCTTTTCCCGTTTTCCCTTAATCATCATATACTCGCCTAATTCCCGAAACCCGATTTTCCGGTAGATGCGCCCGGCCAGAGGATTATCATAAAAAAGGCACACAAACTGTTTTCCTTCGCTGAAAAGCTCGCCGCAAAGCTTGCTGACAAGACTGCCCGCGAGGCCCCTGCGCCTAAGATCCGGCAAAGTCGCGACGCCGATGATCATCGCGGATCTGGAATTTTCCGCAGATGAGGAAGCCGCCGCAACCAGTCGCCCGTTTTGAAACGCTCCCCAACAGCGCCCGCCGGTGGAAAGGTTGATTTTCAGCTCCTCCGCCGCTTTTTTCTCTCTTCCGGCATATGTGGACTGAAATTCCTCAATTTGTAAGTACAGGCGAACAAGCTCGGCCGCATCATCCGGTTTCAGGCGGCGCAGAGAGAAATCATCGGGCGCGGGAAACATACTTTGCATCCCGTTCAGCCTCGCCATGTAAGTCTTCTGGCCTGTTCGGTCCGGAAAAAAGGGCAGCAGCTTTTCCAGAAGGATGCTTTTGCCGCTGACAATATTGACTGCGCGGCGTGTTAAAAAATCCGCAGCGCAGGCCGCGTCATAGCCATCCCGCCTGCTGTAAAGGAGATAGCTTTCAAGGTACCGGAGCAACAAAAAATCCCATCCGTCCGGGCCGTCCTTGACAAATACTTCAACCTTATCCCCTTCCAGTCCGAAACGCTCCACATCGCCAAAGATAAACAGGTTCATTTCCGGTTCCTCTTGAATGTACGCAAATACCTGTTCGCGGTCGAAATCGGTCAGCTTTCTTAAATCATGATTTCCCATGGAAACATCAGTCCCAAACCAAATATTTATCCGTCACAGGATATTGTGTTCTATCTTACCCTCTTTTTCCTTTGCAGTCAATCAGTCTTATTTGCCGAAGCGATACAAAGTGAAACTGATTTCACCGATTTTACTGACTCCTCCGTATTCGGAAGCATCGACTTTCTCCGCGTTCGCCGTCACATAGGAAACAATCTCCGAACCGCTCCCCATTCCGCCGGAATCAGAAACGATAAAATAGGTTACCTTGCCCTCGCTGACAAGCGCTTTGAACTGATCCAGCGTCATTGCCTGATCTGTTCCCAGAAAACCGCCGTAAGCAACTGCGGGTAGCCCGGTATCCGCGATGATCTGATCGACTTCATTCGAACTTTGCCCCATAACCAGAAAGCTGCCCTCCTTGTAATTCTCGACCAGATATTTTTCCAGAGCCACAGTATTGCTGTCGCTTGAAACAAACGCATGCTGATTCGCCGTCATTCCCAACGTATCCATACCGGATTTCAGCTCAGGGCCGGCATAAGGCATGGTAATATTTGGGCTGACGTACAGCGTCGCGGTCAGCGACCAGTAAAACGGACCCGACATCATGGAAATCAGCGCGCATACCGCCGCAAGCCGCAAGGCGGTTTCTTTTTTCGGGCGGGCAAGAAAACCCGCCATGAGTCCGAGCGCGAGGAGTCCGAATCCCACGATCAGCGGGAGCAAGCAGGAACGAAGCTCCGCATAGCTCCACACATAACAGGCGGCAACCGCATCGGTGACGGCAACACAAGCGGGAAAAATCCATTGCTTCCAGCCCTCCCTGCCGCGAAAGGCGCGGTACATTCTCGGAAATCCGATTCCCATCAGTCCCGCGATCCCGGGTGCCAGCATGCAGAGATAATACCGGTGAAAGAACGAAGCAAAGCTGAAAAATATCGCCATGACTGCCAGCCAGGAGACCCAGAACAGGAAAACCCCTTGTTTTAACGTCATCTTTTTCAAAGAAAATCTATGAAAGCAAGCAAGGATGCCAAACAAGACCGGCAAAATCATCCACGAGGCCTGCCCATACATACTGCTTTGCCACAGCCGAAGAAAACCCGCGGTGCCGATGTCGTTTCCCGTGCCGCCCATTGTCCGCATACCGTCGCCGAATCCCATGCCGTCGCTCCGGTTATTCTGTCCGCCGGGTGCGCCCCCGTTCTGAGCAGTTTGCCCTCCGCCGGCCCGGCGGTTTCCCCGAGAAAATCCGTCGGAATTGCCATTCGGTTGATTTTGTGCGCCCGGGTTCCGGAACCCGCCGCGATTTCCGCCAAAGCTGCCGCCGCCCGTTCCTCCCCCCTGCCTGCTGACGCGTTCCATACCGTTATGCCCTACAATCAGCTCCATTTCCGTGTTATTGGTGGAGCTGCCGACATAAGGCCGGCTGGAAGCGGGAGTCAGGTCCACAGCGGCCACCCACGCAAAAGAGACAGCCGCCATAATCACCGTCGCGACCGCGCCGGCGAGCAAACGCTTCCACACCCTGCCTACGGCGCACAAAAGATAGACCAGCACCACAGCCGGAATCACCATGTATGCCTGAAGCATCTTGACGTTGAAGCCGACCCCCACCATCGCGCCGGAAAAAAACAAATAGCGCCATTTTGAAGTTTCGATCGATTTAAAAAGAAACCATGCCGCGATCAACAGCACAAGAATCAGCTGCATATCCATTGTATTGTTTCGGGAAGCCACCACAACGGCCGGAGTCAAAGCGAAAACAAGCGCCGAGAGAAGTCCGGCGGGGCGGCCGAAATATTTAGCCGTCAGGAGATCCATCATTACGCTCGAGGCCGCGCCCGCCAGCGCCTGCGGCAGCAGCATGACCCAGCCGTGATAACCGAACACCAGAACGAACAGGCACTGAACCCACAGCGCAAGCGGGGGTTTGTCGACCGATACCATTCCGGCAGGGTCAAACGATACATAGAAAAAATTATGCCAGCTTTGCATCATGCTTTTGATTGCCGCGGCATAATACGCGTTCCCGTAGCCTATCTGGGAAATCGCGTAAAAATTAAGTCCGAACGAAAGCAGAGCGATCCCGGTCAACAGGATCCTATACCAATGTGATTTTATTCTGTTTTGGAGCGGATGATGAATACCGGGTATCGCTTTCATGGCTTTCCCCCAAAGAATGATGATACGGCCAGTGTAAGCGAGGGATGTTGACTCAAAATGAACCCAGTATAAAAGTTGCATGAGGAAAGCGGGCAGAAACGCGTAAAAGCACTTCTACCCGCTTTCCTGATTCCCATCCTAACCCGGTAAGCTTCTTCATATATATAAAATCGAAAAGGAGAGTGATTGAATGGGACGGGAATTCCTGTATTGGGAAATCACGGGTTTTATCGTAACGGTTGTTCTTGGAACCCTGCTTCATTTTGCCTATCAGTGGTCTGGAAAAAGCAAAATTGTCGGCTTATTCGCCCCTGTAAATGAAAGCACCTGGGAACATCTGAAACTGCTTTTTGTACCGATGACCCTGTTCACGGCTGCGGAGTATTTTCCTGTTGGCTGGGAAAAAGAAAACTTTATCGCCGCAAAGGCCGTCGGGATTCTGATCGGCATGTTCACGATACTCGTGATTTTTTATACTTACACCGGAATTTCAGGGAAAAATTATCTTTGGGCCGATATTGTAACCTTTATCCTAGGGGTTGCGGCCGCTTTTGGGTACGCCTGGTTTAAAATGGACAAAACTCCGGATCCCATCAAAGACTCCAATCTGATTGGTCTGACATTGATTCTGGTTATCGTCTTCTGCTTTGCCTGTTTTACTTTTGACCCGCCCCGGATTGCTTTGTTTCGGGACCCGGTGTCGGGGCGATATGGGATTGCCGACCCTTAAACAGAAGTTAATGAGGATCGCTGTCGCGAAAAAAGCAGACGCGATTCCTTCCGGATCGCTTCGCACGCGGCGGAGCCATATCCGCGTGCTCAACAAGCTGGCGGGCATTGCCGGCGCTTTCGGGGTATGAGGACGCCGATGGATACAGCCGAGAACACCGCGGGCAAGTCCGGTTAATTTTGTGTTTCCTCTGGCTGACTCAGGCGACGAGGATCGTTTCACAAAGGACCGGGTTCAGATTGCCAGACTGAAAATAAATCTCTTTCATATTCCATATGACTTAATTCCCCATCAATCAAATTTCATATCTATGATATTGGAAAATAGTATAAAAATATTATAAAATCAGTAATTATTTACATTATTTTATTTTATTGTAATTCGTTTTACCAAAATTGTCATATTTTACTCTTCCCGCATAGTATAAAACACAATCTCCCAAAGGAGTGATTAAATCATGTGCTGGAATTGTTGGTATCACCGCTGCGGCTGGCGCGGATGCAGAAGATGGCCCTGCCGCCGTTTCTGGTGGTAATAAATATATAAGCAGAGGAGCAGATCTTCGTGATCTGCTCCTCCCGTCTTTTCAGCCCCCGGAATTACTAACAGGCCTATTTCACTGATTTTTTACAGATATCTCAATCTTTCTTAACAACCGCTTCACGATTCGTCCATAAGTTTCCCTTATACTGTTTTACATAGAAGAGAAGAACCAAAGACCACAAGCCCCTCGAAAGAGGTTTTTCGATATAGCCTTTTCAATACAACTCCTCCCCCTAAACAGCCGCCTGTCAGGCGGCTGTTTTTTCTTTGGAAAAAGGCTGTTATCGGGAGGCCGTCATCTCACGCATTGCGTCCCCAAGGCACCGGATTCCCTTTTCGATCACATTCGCATCCGAATTGGTGTAGCTCATCCGGAACGTATTCACATTGCGTTCGCCGACATAGAACGGATCTCCCGGAACAAAGGCGACATTCTTTTCCGCCGCGATTTTGTTCAGCTCCACCGCGGACATTCCCTCCGGCAGCGTCACCCACATAAACATTCCGCCCTCCGGATCGGTAAAGCTAACGTCCTGCGGAAAATAGCGGCGCGCCATTTCCACCATACAGTTTTTACGCTCCTGATACATCGTGCGGATTTTTTCTATGTGCGCGTCCAGGTCATTGTCCTGAAGATACTGGCAAACCACCCGCTCGGCAAAATAGTCCGAGTGAATATCGGCCGCCTGCTTTGCCGCGACAAGGTATTTCATGATTTCAGGCTTCGCGCAGACCCAACCCAGCCGAATGGCGGGAGATATAATTTTTGAAAACGTGCCAAGCATGATGACATCCTCCCCCAGAAAGGACTTCATGCACGGCATTTCGCTGCCCGCGAAACGGAGCTCCCCGTATGGATCATCTTCCACAAAGATCGTTCCGCTCTTTTTCATCAGCTCCGCAACGCGTTTTCTATTTTGTTCGGAATAAGTCAGACCCGAAGGATTCTGAAAATTCGGCACGGCGTAAAACAGCTTTGGGCTGCAGCTTTTCAGAATTTCCTCCAGCACGTCCGTGTCCGCTCCGTCCTTCCTCAGCGGAACCGCGTGATAGTTTGGCTGATAAATATTGAACGCCTGAATCGCGCCAAGGTAACCCGGACGTTCAATCAGCAAATCGTCCCCCTTGTTGAGAAACAGCTTTGCGAGCAGATCAAGTCCCTGCTGGGAGCCCGTCGTCATCAAGATATCCGCCGGATCAACCGTGATTCCGAACCGCTTTTGGTAGCGCGCGGCAATCAGTTCGCGCAGGGGCGGGTATCCCTCCGCGGTACTGTACTGAAGCGCGCCCGCACCATCCTCGCTCAGGACCTTTTGGGCCGCCTCCGAAATTTCGCGAACGGGAAAGGATGCCGGATTCGGCAGCCCGCCCCCGAATGAAATCAGGTCCTTTCTGGCGGTTGCCCTTAAAATATCCGAAATAAAGGGATTAATAGCGTTTTCCATTCGGTCTGCTAAGCGAAGATTCATGTTTTCAGCCTCCATTACTGTTTTTGTATACAAAAAAGCCTTCATCCCAATAGGACGAAGGCTTACTTCGCGGTACCACCTATAATTGCGCTGCCGTGCGCACACTCTTTCCGCACCGAAAGATGCGGTGTCCCTGATAACGGCGAAACTCCCGGTGAAAACTACGGCGCAAACACGCTTTCGAATCACGGCTCCGGGGTTACTTTCCGCGGCTGAGGCTGGGATTTTCACCGGCCATCCCCTCTCTGAATCCACAGTGCTCCGCGTACTCTTCCCTTTCTCTGCCTTTTTCCGATTCATTTTTGTAAAGTTTAATTCATTCGCGTTTATTTGTCAAGAAAATTCCGCATAAGCCGGCAAACTCATTATTTTGTAAAGCGCTTTTCCAAAAAATGCTCCGTAGAATCCTGGTCGTATTCAAAAAAGGAATGTCCGATTAAAATATAAAAATCCCGCCTCTCCCTGTTTCCGATGGAGAAAACCGGCGAATTTTTCGTCAACTGATACGAAGAAAAAAGGAAACATGCTGTTCTTTCGCGGATTTTGTATCTTTACAAATTGTGTGAAATCAGGTATGATTTTATCAATCGCAGTAAATACCGGTGATGAGGCTCACCGTAATCGCATCTTAATGCTGACGGCTTCTGCTTTAAGTTTTAGAGCAAGAGCTGTTATTTTTTTTGAAAGGCGGTATTCTATGAAGGCTAGCCGGTTTCTGATTGTAGGGATGGGGGGCTTTTTCGGCGCGGCCCTGCGGTACCTGATCTCCTGCATGGCCGTCAAATTGTGGGGAGAATTTCCTCTTGGCACGCTGATTGTCAACCTTGCCGGCGGTTTTCTGATGGGGTTTATCATGGAAGCCGCGGCCGGTTCCTGGTCTTTGCCGGATGAGATGAAGATTTTTCTGACTACCGGCATGATGGGAGGACTGACCACCTTCTCCACCTTCAGCTACGAAACAGTATCTCTCTTCTCCAACGACAGCTACTGGCTGGGCGGCCTGAACGTCGGTTTAAACCTTTCCCTCGCCCTGCTGGCCTGCTGGGCCGGAAAATCCGTTGCACAGATGATTTGAATTATTTACTCCGCCACTGAGAATAACAGAAATGGAGCGATGTTTTTGGCGAAGGATCATAAGCGCGGACCCGCGCGTTGGAAGCTGTTCTTTGCTGTTCTGATCTTGTTTTGCGCGGCAGCCGCATGTATTTTTACGTTCCACGGAAAATTACTGAACGGAAAAGCGGCGGAAAAACCGCTTTCCTCCAGCTCGGCGGCCTCGGTCCCGGTCAAAAAAGAGGCAAGCAGCCAACAGCCTGCGAAAGACGAAACGAAGCATCTGGTCAGCGTACCCTTCATCAGCCAGGAAGAAAAGCTGCCTTCCGGCTGCGAGCTGATCAGTTCTATGATGCTGCTGAAATACTACGGTCAAACCACCACGGCGGACGAAATCATGCGCCGCACCCCGAAATCCACCCTGCTTGCCGCCGACGGGAACGTATACGGCATGAGCCCGAATCAGGCGTTTATCGGCAATCCGTATTCCCCCGACGGACTTGGGTGCTATTCTCCGGTTATCACCGCGGTGGTCGACTCCTACTTTTGGGACGCCGGAAAAATGGAAGCGGTCAATTTAACCGGAACCAGTCTGGACAAGCTGGCCAGAGATTATATTGCAAAGAATTCCCCCGTCATCGTATGGGCTACGGTCAATATGGAAAAGCCCGGTCAGGGACAAAGCTGGATTCTCGCGGACACAAACAAGTCTTTTCAATGGATTTCCGGGGAGCACTGCCTGGTGATGGTCGGATATGATCAGGAGAACTACTATTTCAACGATCCCGCCGACCCCACAGGGGTGAAAAGCTACAAAAAGTCTCTGGCGGAAGAGCGCTATCAGGATTTAGGGAAGCAGGCCGTCGCCGTGCGCCCCGTTTCATCCGTCACGGCATAGCGCTCATGCCGGTTTTTTTACAGGAAGCGAAGGGATACCATGAATCTGCTTGTAAGCGCCTGTCTTCTCGGAGTTCGCTGTCGTTACAGCGGCACCGGATGCCCGAATAACAACGTGTTCAAATTGGCGGAAAAGCATCATCTGATTCCGATTTGTCCGGAACAGCTCGGCGGCCTTTCGACGCCCCGCGACCCGGTGGAGCTGGTAAGCGGCCGAGCGGCAACGCGCGACGGCTCAGACCGCACGGAGCAGTTTCTGCGCGGCGCGGAAGAAGCCCTGCGCCTTGCCCGGCTGTACCGCTGCGGCGGCGCCGTTCTAAAATCCCGCAGCCCCTCCTGCGGATTCGGAAAAATCTACGACGGCACGTTCTCCGGAACCCTGACCGAAGGAAACGGGGTGACCGCCGAACAGCTGGCTAAGGCCGGACTCTTCCTTTGGAACGAGGAAAACTGCGGCGCAATTTCCGAATCGGCAGAAAACAATGAGGAATAAGACAGGGCGGCCGAAGCATTGCTTCGGCCGCCCTGTCTTATTCCTGCTGCTTTCGGCTCCACACACACAGTCGGTCGGACAAAAGATCGACGCCGGCGAGAAGAGCGAAACCAATGACGGAGATAACCAGAATTCCAAGGTACATGCCGGTATAATCGATTCTGGACCACGCGTCCAGAATATAATATCCCATTCCGTATTTTGTGCCGTATCCTTCGACAAAAAACAGAATGGAAAGCGCAGTCCCAAGGGAAATGCGGACGCTGGTCAAAAGCTCCGGCAGGATCGCAGGCAGCGCGACATGCCGTACGATTTGCGCGCGGGTGGCTCCCGCGCTGACGGTGACAAGATACATGACCGGGTCGATCTGACCGATACCGTCGCGCACGGACACAATGACCTGAAACACGATAATCAGAAAAATAATCGCGATTTTAGAGCCGTCGCGCATTCCCCACAACAGCATCGCAACCGGCAGCAGCGCCGTTTTCGGAATCGGATAGCTGAAATAAATCAGCGGATACAAAATTCTGTTCGCCCGGACGGAATAGCCCATCAGCATTCCGACGGGCACCCCGACCAGCAGGGAGAGCGCCAGTCCCGCCGCAATGCGCCATAAACTGTACAGAATGTGAATTCCGATCCGGTCGGCGATCAGGGTTCCGGAGTTCCGGTAAACATCGATCGGGTTGGGAATCACCGTGATATGGAACAGAAAATGTGCCGTGAGCCAGATCAGATTGATCAGCAGAAATCCTTCCAGAAAGGTTCTGCATCGCTTACGAAGCCGTTTCACTCGTCCTCCTCCTCATCCGGCCTGAGCCGGCCGCGCAGAAGCCGTCTGATTTGCCGGTACTCCGGCTGCCGGGGATCGGAAACGCCGAAAAAAGGATTTTCCGTTTTTAGCAGGATTTTTCCTTCTCTTTTCCCCATGACAAAGACGGAGTGGCCAAGATAAAGAGCTTCCTCAATACTGTGCGTCACCAGTATCGCCACGGCCGGGCGGCGTTTCCACAGACTCAGGAAAAGCTCGCGCGCGTCCTGCCGGGTGATCTCATCCAAAGCGGAAAACGGTTCGTCCATCAGCAGCAGATCCGGCCTGAGAATAAAAGCCCTTGCGACCGCGGCGCGCTGCGCCTGCCCGCCGCTCAGTTGAGTGGGGTACCGGTCCAAAAGCGGCATCAAATCAAGCGCCTGCCAGATTTCTCGGATTTCCTTCCGGCGTTCTTCCGTCACCGGTTCGCGGCGCAGGCGGAGCGGAAGCAGACAGTTGTCTCTCACAGTCTTCCAGGGGAGCAGGCCCAGATTTTGGGGAATCACCCCAATGCGGTGCGTTTTCGGGCTCAGGGGTTCCGGGTTTCCGTTTTCAAACACGGTCATCGTGCCGCTTTTGATTGGGACCGTCCCCGCGAGAGAGCCGATCAGGGTTGATTTTCCGCAGCCGGACGGGCCCAGAATCGCCAGCACCCGTTCCGATTCCATGCAAAAGGAAAGGTCCCGAACGACCGGGATGTTTGCCTTTTTGGTGCGGTAGCCGACACAGAGCCGGTCCACCGATAACACGCGGTTCCTCACGTCTTTTTCACGAGGCAACGTCGTCGATCATGCTGTCATAGCTTAAATCGGACTTGCACAATCCCTTGGCGCTTGCCCATTGAATTGCATCCTCCACGTCCTCTTTCGGCGGCAGCTTGCTCCGGCGAAATTTTTTGAGCTTTATTTTCCCGTTCATTTCCTTTGGATAACCGACCGCATCGATCACCGTACTCTCATATTCGCTCAGGTCAGTGCTGTTCATATAATCGACAGCCTCGTTATATGCCTGGTATAAATTCCGGATTGCCCGGCCCTCTTTTTCCAGCACTTTCCCCGTAAAGGCGGAAACAGCGGGATAAAGCCCGATGGTGTTCGCGCTGCTCAGTTCAACCGCGCCGTCGTCCAGCGCGAGCGTCGCGAACGGCTCCGGAAGAAGGACGAGGTCGATCTTATTGTTCCTCAGCAGCTCCAGCCGGTCCGGTATGCGGGAAACCACTTCCTTTTTGACATCCGCCGGCTGCATCTGATTTTTCTCCAGAATCCGGTCCAGTGCGTATTCAATCAGTGTGTTCTGAGAAATCGCAATACTCTTCCCCTTGATCTGACTGAGATTTTTGATCCCGGTATTTTTGCCGGCCAGCAGCAGATAATCTCCATCCGTAATCCCGGTAATTCTCACGTCAAGACCCGCGTTCCGGTACATGCAGACCCCGACATAATCCGTCAGCACGCCGTCGATTTCTCCGGCCTGCAAAGCCGCGTCGCGGTCCTTTGCGGACGTGAAAACCTGCAGATCCAGCGTAAACCCGTATTTTTCATCCAGCTTATTCCGGTTGATCAGCGCAAACGGAATCACATCCGAGGAAGACATCATGCCGAGCCGGATCACCGGCTTTTCCCCCTCGGAGGACGCCTTCGCAGATGAAGCTTGCGCGGATTGCCCGGACGAAGTCCCCGCGCCGCCGGACGAACACGCCGCCAGAGAAAACACCGCCGCAAAAGCCAGCAGGACCGCCAATCGTCTAATCTTTTTCTTCATTCTTTTCCTTCCCTTCCCAGCGCCGGTAACAGTCGTTCTGCAATCCAAGGCTGTCCATGGCTTTTCCGGCAACAAAATCGATCAGGTCATCCATGGACTGCGGGCGATTATAGAATCCCGGCATGGCCGGCAGAATCGTAACGCCCAGCTTGGACAGACGATAGAGATTTTTCAGATGAACCGGAGAAAGCGGCGTTTCCCGGGGAACCAGCACCAGCGGGCGTTTCTCCTTGATCATCACGTCCGCCGCACGGGTCAGCAGCGTTTCGGAAATTCCCGCGGAAATCTGCGCGGCGGCGGACATCGAACACGGGAGGATCAGCATGCCGTCGCATTGAAACGACCCGCTCGCGACGGGAGAAAACAGATTTTGGTTGTCTTCCTCGATGATTTTTGCCGGTCCCTGCCGCCACAGGAGCAGCCTTTCCTCCAATCTGACCCCCGTTTCATACTCCATCACCTGAGTCCCGTGTTCGGTGGCAATCAGATGCAGTTCCAGCTCCCGACGGCTCAAGGCATCTGCCAATCGCAGAAAATAAGCGCTTCCGCTCGCGCCCGTCAGACCGATGATCAGTTTTTTCATTTTCTCAGCCCCCTAAAAAAACGCGTCCAGAAGTCCGAAAAACAGCAATGTCAGGCTCACCAGCTGGTTTACGCTGTAGGAAGCGATGTTGACATGGGTCAGATTGTCCGGTGATACCATGCGGTATTCCGCGAGGAACAGGACCGTGATAATTCCCAGTCCAATATCATAGAATACGCCGAACTGCGGGGTCAGTATGCCAATCACGACCAGACAAAGCAGCGTCACGATATGAAACATCATGGCGATGAGAAGCGCGTATTTCACACCGAACGTCACAGGGATGGAATGCAGCCCGTTCGCTTTGTCAAATTCATAATCCTGCGACCCATAGATGATGTCGAAGCCGGCAACCCACAGCGTATTGGCGCATCCCATGACGAGGGGAATCAGCGAAAATTTTCCCGTAACCGCCAGCCACGCGCCGATCGGCGCGCAGGCGCAGGTAACGCCCAGAATTAAATGGCACAGAAAAGTAAACCGTTTGGTATAGGAATAGATAATCAGCAGAAACAGCGCGGCCGGAGAAAGCGCAAAGCACAGCCAGTTAAGCTGATAGGCCCCAAGCAGCATGAGAAAAAAGCAGAACGCGGTAAAGGCGACGACCTCGCCCTTTTTCATTTCTCCCTTTGGGATCTGCCGATTGGCCGTGCGTGGATTTCCGGCGTCGATTTTCGCGTCGATCACGCGATTGATCGCGTTCGCTCCCGTGCGCGCGCCGAGGAAACACACAACGATCCAGAACACCGTGGACAAGGAGGGCAGCCCTCTCGCGGCCAAAACCATGGAGACCAGAGCAAAGCTGAAGGAAAAAATAGTGTGAGAAAACATTACCAGCTTTCCGTAAGCCTTTATTTTTTCGGCGATTTTATGAAAAACCATACTCGTTCCACCTTTCATCCACCCGCTTTTTCATCTCTCCCGACATGACAATATCGTCGGGCCAGTCGCGGGTCTGCCCCTCTTCCCGCCATTTTTTCGTTGCGTCGATCCCGATTTTTTCCCGGAAAAGCACCAGATCCCTGCGCGCGTCGATATTGTTGAACACCTTCCAGAATACTTCGGACAGGTCGCGCGTATTGACCGTATCGTCCACCGCGATTAAAAACCGTTCGGGGCTGGTTTTCAGCTCCTGTTTCAACGTTTCACCGCCCTGAAACGGGCGCTCCTTGTGTATTGCCAGAACGCGGAAAGAGTCTTCCGGCGCCGGTGGATGGGGCAAATCGGAGGTCGCGTCAACGCCGAGCCGGCACCCGTACAAAGGTTTTGCCGAAGAATGGTCCAGCGCGTCAAGCGGACCGTCGCAGAAAACCAGCTGCTCCTTTCCGCGCACCGCGCTCAGCACGGCGCCGCGGACGGCGGAAAGATTCTGAACATCCACGGATTCATTTACCGCGATAATCAGCTTTGTGTACATCATCTGCCCCATGCCCCACAGGGCGTTCATTACCTTGTGGGCGGCGCCGGGGAAACGCGCCTTTACCGATACGATTGCACAGTTGTGAAAAACGCCTTCCAGCGGAAGATTGAGGTCGCAAAGTTCCGGGATCTGCATCCGCAGCAGCGGCAGAAAGATGCGTTCCGTCGCCTTCGCCAGAAAGCAGTCCTCCATCGGCGGCCTGCCCACCACGGTCGCGGGATAAACCGGATTTCTTCTGTGCGTCACGCAGGTGACGTGAAACTTCGGGTACATATCGGCCAGAGAATAATACCCCGTATGGTCCCCGAACGGACCTTCCCGGACAAGCTCCTCCCGCGGATCGACAAAACCCTCCAGCACGAATTCGGCATCCGCCGGTACGAAGAGGTCATTTGTAACACAGCGCACCATCCGAATCCGTTTCCGTCTCAGCCAACCGGCGAACATGATTTCATCGATCTCTTTCGGCAGCGGAGCGGTCGCGGCATAGGTAACGGCGGGGTCGCACCCCAGCGCGACGGAAACGGGCATTTTCTCGCCCGCCTCCAGATATCCGGAGAAATTCAGCCTGCCGTCCTTGTGCCGGTGCCAGTGCATGGCCGTGCTGGTTTTGTCCAGAACCTGCATCCGGTACATCCCCATATTCTGACGTCCGGTCTGCCGGTCCCTGGTGAATACAAGCGGGAGCGTAAAAAAGCGGCCGGCATCCTGCGGCCAGCATTTCAGAACCGGGAGCTTCGATAGGTCCGGTTCCCGTTCGACGACTTGCTGGCAAATTCCGCGCGACCTTAGATGCCGGGGAAAAACAGAAATCAGCCGCAGCAGACGCGGGATACTCCGGATTAAGCCGGCAACGGAACAGTATTCTGAAAAATCCAGGTATTCCTCAATCTGCTTTGCCACGTCTTCCAGGGAATCCGTGCCAAGGGCAAGCCCCATCCGCTTCATGCTGCCGAACGCGTTCATCAAAACCGGGCAGCACGAGCCCTCCGGATTCCGGAACAGCAGAGCCGGCCCGCCCGCCTTGCCGACGCGGTCCGCGATTTCCGTCATTTCAAGCACAGGCGAAACGGGGACTTCAATTTCCATCAATTCATTCTGTTCCCGAAGCAGCGCAATATAGCTTTGCAAATCAAGTCCCAACTTCGCACCCTCCGTTCAGGATTTCTCCAAGTCATGAAAATGGCTGCTGTATTGAATCCGCCCATCCGGCATCACCCAAAGCGCTTCCGTGCCGGAAAGGCTCTCGATATAGGTCATCCCCTGCGCCGGCGGCATATTGAACAGAGCGGTCGAAAGCGCGTCCGCGACACCCGAATCTCTGGTTATAATGGAAACCGATTTATAGTAAGCAGACGGCATCAGTGTTTTTGGGTCGATGATATGATGATAGTTCTTTCCGTTCACTGTGTAATACCGTTCATAAATTCCGCTTGTGACAAGGGACTGTTCCCGGAGCAGCACCGTGGTCAGGGATGTTTTTTCGGACCCGAGATCCGGGTTCTGTATTCCCACGTTCCAAAGCTCCTGGTGGATTCCCTTTTCTCCAATGGCCCTTACGTTCCCGCCGATGCTGAGCAGCGCGGAGGAATAACCGGCTTTTTCCGCCAGCTCGGCGACCTGCTCGGTGGCGTAGCCCTTTGCGACCGCGCCCACATCGAGGCTCATTTCGGGATCTTTGAGATAAACGGTCGAGGCTTTTTCATCGATGATCACCTGATTGATATCCGTGTGCTTTGAGGCTTCTTTCAGTTCTTCCATGGGCGGCAGCTGCGCGTGCTCCGGGTCGTTAATCCCGTCCTCCCGGTATTGGTGCCAGAGGCGCAGCACCGCCCCGAACGCCACGTTGCAGGAACCGTTGGTGGCCTCGTCCTCTTTTCTGGCCAGCTGCAAAAGGCCGATAATCCGCTTGTCGACCCTAACGGGTTTCTTCCCCGCGTTGTCGTTGATTGTCTTTAAGTTATTGATTCCCGGGTAATTGTTGTAAATGTCGTAAAGGTGGTCATATTCCTTTAAATTATTATAAATCAGGTTCGAAAAGTCTGTAAATTCTTCTTTGCTGTCCATATAAGCCACCAGCTCCGACTTCGTATCAAAAAGCTGGAGGAACTGGGCGTCGTACCGGGTTTTTTCGTTTTTCCCACAGCCCGGCGCAGACAGCGCGAACAGAAGGATCAGGAGAATCGCAGCCGCTTTTTTCACCAATTCCACACCTCAAAAAGATGGAGGCAGAACAAATCTGCCTCCTGAAAAGTTTAAAAGTTTTGAATTATTTCGCGTTCTTCGAAGCCTCTTCGATATTGGCAATGAAATCCGAAACGCCGAATGTGACAGAAGCGGTCAGCTCCTGATCGGTGGGTTCCCCGCTTTCATTCACCTTGATCCCCTTGACTTCGTCCACGGTCTTCCCTTTGACGTACTGCGCGAAGGAAGCGGCCTGCTGATACCATTCCTTGCCGATCTTGGAAGCCTTTTTCATCCCGTAGGATTCTTTCAGAGCATCCTTGGATTCCACTTCCTTGCTCAGGTCGGTTGTGATTTTGCCGGAAACGTCAAAGCTGACGGTCGGCTGAACCGCGTCGTTGACACAGCTTGTGATTTTACCGTCGGAGCCGAACGTCACCGCGCTGATCTGGGAAGAAGCTTCCGCTTTGCCTTCCTGATCCGCCGTTGCGTCCGCACTGCTGGACAGCGACGTCACGATGCCGAGGCCGAGCTTATCGTTCGCTTTCGCGCCAAGGTCCTGCGCGTTTGCGACAGCCTGTTCAATCGCATCGACAAAATCACCGATGGAAATTGTAACGGAAGAAGTCAGTTCCGGTCCGGTCGCGTGGCCCTCCGAATCGACCGCAATGCCTTTGATCTCCTCGACCGTCTTGCCTTTTACATAATCCGCAAATGCCTGTGCCTGTTCGTTCCAGTCCTTTTTGATTTTAGAAACTTTGCCAAGGCCGTAGTCCGCGCCAAGCTCATCTTTAGACTTCACCGCGGCGTCGGTTTTATCAAGAATTTTACCCTGATCGGAAAAATTGATCTTGGACTGAACCGCATCGATCACACATTTGACGATCTTTCCGCTGCCGTCCACCGTTACGGCGACAATGGTGGAATCACCTTCCGCCACGCCTTTTCCATCTTTGACCGCGGTGCTTTTCGCGACAGAAGAAATCACGGCAACGCCTGTTTTGACCGAACCGGCGGCCGTCGCCGAAGACGACGCGGGCGCGGAACTGTTCTGGGCGGAAGAAGCCGAAGAACTGGAGCCGGCGTTTGAACTGCAGCCCGTGAACGCGGTCACCGTAAGCGCTGCAGTCAGCAGGAATGAAATCGATTTTTTCATATTGTCCCTCCAAAAATAGTGTCTGGCCCATCTATTACTTCAAGCCCAGCCTTTTTAAAGCGGGCAGAGTAATCCTTAAAAGCGTGGACGTTGCGGCGCCGGCAATCAAACCGGATATCAGCAGGACGGGAAAATAAGTCCACAGCAGAAGATTGGTATATAAAAGCGATACCGCCGCGATCTGCCCCAGGTTATGCATCACAGCGCCCACAATGCTGATCATTAAATAGGATATTTTTTCTTTGAAAACCGCCATGCAGACAATCATTGCAAGAATAGAGAGAAGGCCTCCGCAAAAGCTTAAAAAAGCCGCGACCGCCCCCCGGGTCAAAAAGACAAACATCGATTTCAGCACCGCAAGGGTCAGGGCATCCTTCTTCTTTAAAAAAAACAGGGAATACATCACAACGATGTTGGAAAGCCCCAGTTTTATTCCCGGAACCGGCATAGGAATCGGAATCTGATATTCGACTACGGTCATTACCATCGCCGCGGCAAAAAGCAGCGCGGTAACAACCATTCTTCTGATGGAACCGGAATCCATCCAGCGATTGGCTTTTTGATCGGTTTGCCGTTTTTCCTGATTCAGCATAATCACACCTAACCAATCACAAGATCCGGGTCGTTTGCATTTCTGCCGTTTTTCGGTACGATTTTCAGAATGATCTGGTTTGGAAGACAGGCCGCGCTTTGACCGACTGTCCGCAGTCTGCCGGCCTTGATGCAGATTTTATCCGGACAGTTGGATTCCTCAAAGCAAATGCTTCCGTCGCTGAACTGATGAAACACCACATTTTTATTCTGCGGAATCGAGAACCTGCGGTCAACCCCTTTTGTAAGATCGACGGTTTCCACCAATTCGGATTTATAATAAATTTGGGCGACGGCCGCCGCGGTACCGTATTCCTGCTGATAAAACAGCCAGCCGCCGGCACAAAGAACCAAAACGGCTAAAAGAATGAAAAAATCCGTCTTTTTGATAAATTTCATATGAAACTCCGCATAAAACCGGCGGCCCCAAAACTAAGTATGCCCCGAAAGAACGCCGTCATCATGAGAACGGCTTATTTCTCCACAGGACCGCATGAAAGGGCTGCAAAAGATGAATGGGACTCCGGCTGCAATCCACGGAAAGCCTTGTCCAAAATGGATTTCAGCCTGTCCTTTTTTTTCTGAGCTGCGTCAAGAGATGCAAGAATTTTCAACGCTTTGTTATAATACTTTTCAGATATCCCGTGAGTATATTTTAAACCACCCTCGCATCGGACGGCGGAATCGATTTCC
Source organism: Caproicibacter fermentans (assembly GCF_009746625.1). Taxonomy (GTDB): domain Bacteria; phylum Bacillota; class Clostridia; order Oscillospirales; family Acutalibacteraceae; genus Caproicibacter; species Caproicibacter fermentans. Next base: position 3,199 of record NZ_VWXL01000074.1, on the reverse strand, counting down.
GAGTGGGTCAGGCAATGTTCCTCCGCTTTTTTCTTACAGGAAGCATCCTGATGAAATGTAAAAATCAACGGAAGAGTTACAACGCCCTGCTCATAATCCGACTGCACAGGCTTTTGGGCCAGCTGTTCGGGCGCTTCAAAATCGATGCAGTCGTCCGTCAGCTGAAAAATCATGCCGGCATACCTGCCGAGTTTTTTGTATTTTTTCAGTTCCTTCTTGGGCTGCCTGCTCACAAGCGCGCCGGCATAGAAAGACGCTTCAAACAAAGCGGCCGTTTTTCCGTCAATGATTCGCAGATACCGGCTCACGGTTAAGTCGAAATTAAAGTGGTTCTGCGTTTCGTACAGTTCCCCAAGACAGACACGCCCCATGTAATCAGGGAACTCAAGGTCCAGATAATCCTTCCGGTCTTCCACAAGCGATACCTGCCTCAGCGCAAGGCAGAATAAGTAGTCGCCGCAGACCACCGCCGTATGTTTCCCATATTTTTTCTGCAGCGTCACCGCCCCGCGGCGAAGGTCGGCTTCGTCGATCACATCGTCATGCACCAGAGTTGCGAGATGAAGAATTTCGACCGCCGCGGCAAGACGAACGGCATCCGGGGGAACAAAGCCTTCTCCGTTATCCGCGCAGGACAGTACGGAGAGCGCCCGAATAAACTTTCCGTGCGAACCGGACAGGTAACGCATGTATTCGCGCACGGAGGACGGTGAGCCGGACATCGCTGTTTCCATTTCCTGCCTGACGCGTTCCGCCGCGTCGTCGATTGGAATCAGTTCCACAGTATCTTGATTAATCATGGTAAATATAGTACTTTCTCGCAAATCCGACGTTTTTCCAATGCTTTTTCAGGTAGGGCATCGCATAGTAATCAAGTCCAAGGGTCCTTCCTCCGCCGATCAGCACCGCGACCGCCGCGAATATCATCCAGAACGTATTCAGGTACAATCCGGTGGTGCAGACAAACATCACTTGTAAAATCAGAGAGAAGCCGGAAGAAAGCGTCGTGAACAGCCCGCCGATCAGCGAAAGGCCGATCAGAATCTCGGCGATTACGATAAAGCCCTGCATAAAGATCTGAACGTTCTGGCTCGGCAGGATCACCTTGTCCACAAACCAGTTCATCAGCGGCACGTCCAGCTTGAACGCCAGGTCGCTAAAAGTCGACTGGGCAAGAGCCTTGCCGCTGACAAAGATCACCTGAAACAGGCCGAGGAAGTTGAAGTTGAGCAAAACCTGACCGACGGCTGACGCGGCCTGCCCCGCGGCATCGCCCGCCTGCACGGTCGCCGAAGAAACAGCGTCCGCCGCCTGTGATGCCAGGTTCATTACCGTCAGAACCGTGCCGTGCGCGGCGGCCGTCGTCGCGCTGCTCGTTGCATCCGGAGACGCCTGCCCGCCGTTCAAAATGGTCTGGTACCAGCTGTCAGCCCCGCCGAAAAAGCCGGAAAGCTGCGCGGAGGTCATCCAGCCCTCCACAACTTTCATGACGCCCTCAAAGAGCCATGCAAGGCCGAGCCAAACGCGAAGCGGAAGCAGAAGGAAGCTGGGTGTTTTATTGGAAAAGTGTCCTCCCAAAAAGCTGCGGTCATGGCGGATGGTAAAGAATTCATGTTTCAAATAGCTGAAAACCTTATTCCAGCCAAGCACCTGAATAAAATAAACCACATTGATGAAATGCTTGACAAACATGGCAAAGAAGGACGGCAGGTTCATTTGGCGGTTCTGCGTGCCGACCCGGGCCACGCCGTAGCGGCCGCCCACACTGACCATCACCCCGTGGAATTTCGGACGGTACGGGATCATTTCCCCTGTTCCCGTCATGGCGCAAACAAGATTGTTCGCCGCAACGCCGGAGCTCTGTTCGCAGTTTTCAACCAGCTGGGGAACAGGAGCCTGTTCCCCTTCCGGAGTATATAAAATATTATCCCCCACAACAAATACGCTGTCGTTGTCGACCGACCGAAGGTAACGGTCCGTTTCAATGCGCCCGCGCCTTGCCGATTTCAGCGTTTTACCGGCTTCCTCGGTAATCTGCGAGCTTTCAATCCCCGCAGTCCAAATCACCGTTCCCGCCGTCGCGCGGGTAACTTTTTCGCCGGTCTTATATTCAATAAAGCCTTCTCCAATGCTTACAACGCCCGTATTCATCATCAGCCCGACATGCATTTTTTGAAGGCGTCTTGCAATTTTATCCGAAAGCTTTTCCGGAAGATTCGGCACCGGGCGTGGCAGAACATCGACATTCCAGACTCTGACCTCGTCGCGGCCAATTTCAAATTTATCGCAGAGAACCGGAATATATTCCGCCAGCTCCCCAACCATTTCCACACCGGAGAAACCGGCGCCAACCACATAAAAAGTTAAAAGCCGGTTTTTCTCCGCCAAGTCGGTTTCGCGCGAAGCCATGCGGAAGCAGTCCTCAATATGATTTTTCAGACGCACCGCGTCATCGTAGGACCACAGCGTGTAAGCGTATTCCGCGGCGCCGTTCACACCGAAGAAAGTGGGTTTTGAGCCTGCCGCAAGCACAAGGAAATCGTAATCATAAGTTTCCACAGAGCCGCGAACCGTTTTTTTCTCAAAATCGATCTCCTGAACGGTATCCAGTTTAACGTCGACTTGTCTTCCGGCAAATACTTTTTTCAGACTGATTTTAATACTGTCTTCATCCACTCTGCCGGCAGCCACCTCGTGCAGCTCCGTGAGCATAGTATGGAATGGGTTCCTATCGATGATGGTGATTGAAACATCATCGAGTTTCTTCAGCTTTTTACCCAGTTTCTTAGCGGTAAGCAATCCCGAATAGCCGGCACCGACAACAACAATTTTTTTCCCCATAACGATCCTCTCTCAGAAAAAAGCGGTAACGAACATAAACAAAAAAGGGTCGGAGCTGCCTGATGAATTTGCTGTCCATATGAGAAAAAATTAACAAGGGAGAGCAGACAACATTCAGAGTACACCAAACAGATAGTAATTATATGATTCATCAAAAAAAAAGTCAAGGCAGAAAGAAAAGAGCGAATTTTACCTGACAAAATGATTTGTCTCAATTCCGCATGATAAAATTTAGGGAACCTCTGAACAAATGGCGCAGGAAGAGGAATTCAGAGAAAAGGGATTCAAGAGGCGTTCCAAACTGAATGATTACGTCGAATTTCAACGCTATACTCCTGAATTTATTTCCACTTTTGCG
>NZ_VWXL01000073.1 GCF_009746625.1 Caproicibacter fermentans | reverse complement strand
TTGTCCCATCGTACCATAAAAAACGCTTGAGGCGCTGCGTAAAATCATCTTATGAATAAGTGCGGCTATGTCACTATTTTATCTGCAACACAGACTCTAAAATATGCTTTATGCCAGCAGTTTCGGGCATTTCAGGTCACGTTACGTGTTAGTCACTTTCAACTAAAGATTACATGATTCCAACTTTTACTCCGTTTTCATACATAGAGTCATCTTTTGTGCCTTGCCCACCACCGGTTCCATCAACATAGCCAAAACCCGGCATATAGGATTTTCCGGCAGGAGCTTTACTGGTTACTGATGATGTGCTTTTCTTCGATGAAGCGGTCGGTTTGCTGGAATAGGTTGGCTTCTTCGCTTTATTCGTCAGCTCTGAGCTGGCGGGCGGCGTCGGTGCCGGCGGCGCGGACGTGGGTTTTGAAACAGTGGTCAGCGGCGCACTTGCTTTCGCTCCGGAAGACGGCACAAAAGCGGAACTGGTTCCGCTTTCCTCAGAACTGATCGGCGGCACGGAGATCGGGTTCGGGGTTCCGAGGATAATTTCCGCACTGGATTCGCTGCTGGATACCTGCTGCGCACCGTCGGCGCTGGCCGTATGCTGAACAACCAGGGAAACAGCACCGACACAGATAACGGCTAGCCCTGCTATAAAAAGAACTCTTTTGGTTCCGTAGGTTAATTTCATAATATTCCCTCCGATCATTACCTTAACTCTTTTGAAAATGCTTGTCAAGAATTCATCAAAAAAGCAGCCGGTATCCCGACTGCTAGAATTATATGTAAATTGGCATTACTGTGCTTTTCTCAGCTCATCAAGCTGTCGTGTATGGTCTGCAGCGACATGTTCCAACGTCGTGACACGGGATTTGATCTCTCCCTGCTCTTCCGCGTCAGGCAACCGGGCAAGGATCTGCGCGTGTCCTTCCGCCAGAAGCCGGATCTGCTTTTCGACGCCGTTTTCTAAAAGAGCTTTCACTTGCTGAATTGTGTCTTTCTGAGTAGCCTCGATTTTCGCATCTGTAATTTTGCGTTCTTCGGCAAACATTTCCTTAATCGCGGCGAGCATTTCCTCATTTTCCATGTTCATACCTCCCGTGTGCATTTCATTATAATCTCCCCTGACAAATAAATCAAGAAGTTGATTGTGAATTTATATTTTCACTGCATGAGCTGCAAAGATCATCCTCTACCCACCAACAGCCGCCGGGGCAGGCACTTTCCTGAGTGCAGCCGCAGATCCGGCAAACCTGCTCATTAGAAACACGGTCTAGGAAATAGCTTTGCCAGCACTCCCATTGGTTCTCCCTCTCACAATTTTCTCCGTCAAGAATACAGTCAGGAATGTCTACACCCTCGGCATAGATTTTTGGGCAACCGATTGAGTCGGAAAGAAAGCGGCAGGCAAGAGCAAATGCTTTTTGAAATTCATCTGCTTTCATGATCATAAAACCTCCTACAGCATCAGACCGGAGCGGTGCTTTCCGGATCCACTGGTAGACTTTTCGGGTGTTTTCACGTTTGCCTTTTCTAAACGATCTTTTAGGTCATCGATGCCACTGCACTTATCTGTAAATATGTCTCGTTCGTACTCTTCGTGGAACCGCCCGTCCCACCTTAGGCCAGTATCGTAGGTCATTTCTTTTCTGTTGGGTGCATAGATAACCCAATATTCACTTTTGCTATGCCACTCGAAGACAGAGAAACCCGCCATTTTTATTTCAGATTGATGACCCCAAGGAGTGGTCACATGTTCTTTTAAGACTTTCTCTTTGGCGATACGGATGAACTCTGCCAAAGAAGGAGCGTCGAAGGGTTTGGTATCATTAAAATACACACCGCCCGGGCCGAAAAACCGTATCTTAAATATGCCGCTCGGTTGGTCTGCTTCATTTTTTTGCTCCACTCTTTGCTTCGGTTGATGGTAATGCCGGAATACGGCGTCGGATGCATCTGCGGCAAGACGTTTGTATTTCGGATCGGTATCAGGAATATCCATCTTTTCGCATAGGACATCGTATTTTACTTTTTGAGTGTATTCATCGCAGTATTCCATCGTGTCAGAATAAAAATACTCACTCACATAGAATAAACTGTTTTCATGCGTAACCGAAAGATTGATTAATTCATACCCTTTTGAATATCCCCCGTACCCTGAGGTGGATACCGTAACGGTTTGGTTTCCAAGGTGTAGCTCATACCAGGGAAACTCAGGATTCCCGTTCATGCTTTCCGGAGCAGTGAGTTCTTTTGCCTTGATTCCTAGTTCACGTTCAATCAACTGGCGCGCTCTTGACATGGTAAGTTTTTTCATCCTTGTCAACTCCTTTTTTAATTTCAGGCATAATAAAAAGCCATCCCGGAGGATGACTTTGAAAATCTTGTATGCAATTATGGAATATTGTGCTATATTATAAATTATCGAATGCGCGCGCACGAACTAATATACTTAGTGAAAGGGTCTTACAAATGGAAAAAGGAATAGATTCAGAATCATTTAAATATTGGGGCGAACTTTGGTTTAGAAAGCAGCAACTCAATTTTTCAAGGTCATATTCACTGACTGCAAAAAATCATCTCAAAAATATTAATAGGTTTATTGGAACTCAGCCAATAGGTCATATTAAGCCGATTGATATAGATAACATTATTATTGAATACGCTCAGAAAAATCCTCATACGAAAAGGCCAACCGCAAAACAGACCCTTAAAGATATGAGAAACATTGCTGCTTCTGTTTTTGACTATGCTATGGAAAATGAAATCATAGAAAAAAACCCCGCCAGAGGGCGGCAGATACCTAAACGGGCACCTCAGACACATCGAAGAGCGCTTACACGAAAAGAGCAAATTTGGATCATAAAAATGCCGCATCGGATGCGCTTAGGGGCGCTCATTATGATGTTTGCGGGGCTGAGGCGTGGAGAATTGATTCCGCTGACATGGAATGATATTGATTTCGACAATCTAACAATTTCTGTTAACAAATCAGTTGAAAAAATTGGAAATAATTTTGTGGAAAAGCCTGGAACAAAAAATTCAAAGACCAGAATTGTCAATATTACTCTTGATTTGGCGATTGAACTATTGAACGCGAAAAAGACAGCAATCAGCAAATATGTTTGTTGCAAAATTGATGGTTCAATGCATACAGAATCATCATGGAAAAGGGCGTGGCAAAGTTTCCAATGTGATTTAAACGCGACATTTGGTGATTTTCAAGACAATAGTCGCAGCAAATATAATCCACATGGAGTTCCAAAAATGATTGAAAAAATCACGCCGCATATGTTGCGGCACACTTATGCTACGTTATTATACGCGTCTGGAGTTGACGTTTTAACTGCCTCAAAATTGTTAGGACACGCAGATATTAAAACTACACTGGATATTTATACCCATTTACAAGAGGAAACAATGATTCGTTCTGTTGATAAACTGGATACCTATGTGAGTAAGCTATTTAAATAAACGAGCGGATGAGAGACAACGTCCCAAATTTTAGATTCGGGACGTAGAGGCCGCTGGTTCGAATCCAGTCACCTCGACCATAGAAGAAGGGTCTCCGGTATATCCGGAGGCTTTTTTGTTATGCGACCGGGTTGGAACCATCCGGCTTGGGGGACCGGGGATAAAACGAGGCGTTTCAAACAGGAGGGATTTCCCGAAACCCGAGAACAAACTACTCGTCTTTTCTTCGCCCGCGCGGCGTCAAAGTCATGTTGAAAGAGTGTAAATACTATCATGCCGCAAAATCCCATGAGAAAACAGGCGGCTTAAAATAGAGGGATGAGAATAAAATGATAAAACAGGAAAATATCGCTATAACGCATGGCGGAAAATTTCATGCTGATGACGTGTTTTCAGCTGCACTACTAAAAATTTTAAATCCACAGATCGATATTGTACGTACTTTCCAGATACCCGACGGTTTTCATGGGATTGTGTTTGACATTGGAGCCGGGAAATATGACCATCATCAGGAGGGAGCGGAGGTACGTGAAAACGGTGTACCTTATGCAGCCTTTGGCTTGTTATGGCGTGAATTCGGGGAAAGCATATTAAGCAAATGCCTCTCTGAGGAACAAACAAAGAAAGAAGCGGCACACTTCGATGAGAAGTTCATCCAGCCTCTGGATGAGAATGATAACACCGGAAGCGGAAATCAGCTGGCCGACATGATCTCACGATTCAATCCAAACTGGGACTCTGACGAATCTCAGGATTTCTGTTTTTCAAAAGCGGTTGACCTGGCCGCTATTATTCTGAATAGAGAATTTGATTGTATCATGAGTAGCCAAAAAGCAAAAGAAATTGTTGAAGCCGCACTTGCCAATTCAAAAGACAACATCGTAATCTTGCCTAGGTTTGCACCGTGGAAAATGGTGCTGATACCATCGGATGCGGAATTTGTGGTATATCCCTCTCAGAGGGGCGGATACAGCGCGCAGGTAATTCCAGTAGATTTCGATACAAAAGAATCAAAATGCGATTTTCCTAAGGAATGGGCGGGTAAACCAGAAGATGAGCTGCAGCGAATTTCGGGAATCCCAACATTAACGTTTTGCCATAAGGGCGGCTTCCTTATCTCTGCGGATTGCTTAGAGGATATTATAAAGGCCTGCAAACTTGCGCGAGATTTATAATGTGATATTCTGTTGCACATAGTTCAACTCTGCGATTGAACTTCCGATATAGTCTAATTCATTTATTATCGGACGAAACAAAAATAAAATTGAGGAACTCTTCATGAGCGATATAATTGAAACAAAAAGGCTGGTTCTAAAGCCGTATAGTGATTGCGATCAAGAGTCAATGATAGAATTATTGACTAACGAAAAAATCAAAGAAACATTTATGATTCCAGATTTCCATAGGAGAACCGAAGTTATATCCATGTTCAAAAAGCTTCAACAGTTTTCCCATTCAGAGGATCATTATGAGCGAGGAGTTTATGTTGGACAACAACTGATTGGCTTTCTCAACGATGTCGAAATTGTAGCTGGCAGAATCGAACTTGGATATGTAATTCATCCCGATTATCACAACAGAGGATATGCGACGGAAGCGTTAAAGGCATCGATTGAACACTTGTTTCAGAAAGGCTTTGTTGAGATTGTTTCGGGCGCTTTTGTAAATAATAAAGCAAGCATTTGTGTAATGAAAAAATGCGGTATGACACGAATCGAGAGAGAGGAAGATATATGCTATCATAATGAAACAAGGCATTGCTGCTATTATGCTATCCGCAGGAAGCCGGATTGAGTTGGATAAAAAGCCTCCCGTAAGCAAACTCGAGCTTGACTAAACTTTGCAAAACTGGCAAGGCCTGAGTATTTCTAGAATGCCGAGGCGTAATCATAAAACATTGTTCTTTTGAATAAATAATGTGCCGCCACAGAGAATTCTTCATCATGCAACCGGATTGAAAAAATATTTGATGGATTTGCCCTGATGAATAATTGCATTTATTTCTTACGATGATATACTGAAAGAAATAAATGAGGGAGGCGTTTGCAATGCCACGTGGAAAAAAGAAAACCGCAGTGGAATCTTTTAACGAGCAAATCGAAAAGATTGATGCACAGATTTTAACCCACCAGGATAAGCTCAATGAACTCAAAGCTCAGAAGAAAGATCTGCTGGAACAGAAAAAGAAATCTGAGGTTGAAATGCTCTATCAAAAAATTCAGGAAAGCGGAAAGTCCGTTGACGAAGTTTTCGCGATGTTTGAGCAGGAATAAAAGTGGCCGTCCCGTTTGGGACGGCCACTGCTTGTTATGGTAGCATTCGCTTTTCAGGCGTTTCCCGCGATTTCCCGCCATGTGACTTTAAAAGCAGTATGCCACAAAATTAAAATGAGCCCGATCGACAGCGCGATGAAGAGATAGATTCCGGGGCTGAAAAACCGCAGCAGCATAAAATGCACGCCCGCAAACGCCCCGCTTAAAGCCATAGACAGTATCATAAGGCCAAGGTTGCTGCCGTTTTGTGTATATTGAAAATCCTTGCAGAAAGGCAGTTCCTTTTTTGAAAATCCACTGATCAAGAGCATCAAAATCAACGTGTTGAGAAAAATCAAAATAATGTCGGGAATGATTTCGACCCCATAGATCGCAGTGAAAATAAGGCCGGCAAAAAAGAAGACCGGGAATATATATTTATAGATAAAGGCTTTGGCTGCACCCTTTAGAATCTCTCCGGGACTGCCGATGGGCATAACTCTGTAAATCCAGGAACCCTTGTAATTTTCGCTCATGCCAAGCATCACGATCATAGGCGCGAGCAGCATCGCCGAAAGATACAGAAACAAAAAGTAGTCGCCGCCTTTTATTTCTGCCAGCGCTTGTGCGAACGACCGCCCGCCGCTCAAAAAGTTCAATAGGAAGATGAAAGGAAATATCATTGCAAACGTGATGTTCGGATAAAGCCTAAGTTTGAGCTTCCGCTCGTTTTTAAGCATCCGCGCCGAAAAAGTGAAAAATACCCTCTCAAGCCTGCTGCGGCAAATGACGTTCGAGACGGTTTGCTGCAGCGAGTGCTTTTTCATCGCGTGCCCCCGCTCTGCGCTGTTGTTGAGCTTCTGTAGATTCTTTTCGAAGACGGGCGCCGCGACCTTGAGATAGAGGATAATCGCCGCGACCGAGATGACGATGCCCGCCGCGGTGAGCAGAAAATAATAGATATTAAAGTCATGATCCACCAGCAGGCTGAAAGGCGCGGCAAACCACGCCGAGGGCAGCAGAAAATTCCACCACAGAGGGGTGAAATGCAAATCTTTGAAATCAAAGAGCCTCCCTATCAGCTGATAACCCACGGTCATGAAGACAGAAAGGGCTATCTGAAAATAATTGATGATGTCCTTGAGCTTCTCGCCGCTGAAGAAATGCAGGATTATAAAATATAAGATCGAGGTGAACAAAATCACAAACCCGCAGATCAATATCAGCTCAAACAAAAACAGCAGGAAAAACCATACTCCGTGGCGGATAAGGCCCGCGACGAGCGAAACTCCGGACATCGCGGCCGTTATGCTCAGCAGGTAGATGACAATATGCACAAGCTTCGCCGCATTGAGCGTGCGTAAATTTACCGGCCGGGTGAGCAGGATGCTTTTATCCTTCAGATCCAGCAGCACCGAAGAAAAATCCGAGATCATCGTAGTCATGATCATAAACAGCAGCATGCCCAAAACGATGTTCATCTGTAAAAACAGCGGCATCGGCACGATCATCATCAACCCGATAAACAGTCCGATAAGCCCGTAGGCCAGCAGCGATGATCGGTAGGAGCTGCTGCCCTCCTCTTCGCTCCGCCCGCTGCCTATGACGGTAGGCACCCTGCGGCCGTCCATCACCAGCTTGATCCGGATGATTTTGCGCATCACGGGATATTCGACCCCGAAGGCTTCGAAAACCGGCCGCATCCTGTCTAGAAATTTAAGCGACCTGAAATCCTTCATTTTTTCCGTGCCATGGGGCTCGAGCCTATGAATCGTCCTCATCCAGTCACTCCTTTAAAACGGAGATAAACTCATTGGCAATATCCCTGTATTGGTCAAAGCCGGTAAGCTGGTTAAAGATTTCCTCTAACGAGCCCTCGCTGCACTGTTCCTTAAGCTCGTCGAAGGTGCCGTCAGCCATGATCCGGCCGCCGTTTAGAATGATGATCCTGTCACTGATCTTTTCGACCACCTCCATGATGTGCGAGGAGTAGAAAATCGTCTTTCCCTGCGCGGAAAGCTCCGACAGGACCTCCTTGAACACCATCACGCTGTTGGCGTCGAGTCCGCTCAGGGGCTCATCGAAAAAAAGGATATCCGGATTGTGCAAAAGGCTCGCGATGATCAGAAGCTTCTGCTTCATGCCCTTCGAAAAAGAGGATATTCGCGCGCTGTAGCCTTCGCCGATGCTGAACAGCGACATCAGCCGCTTTGCCTTGCCGTCGGCGGCGTCATGATCCATGCCGCACAGCTCGCCGACGAAAGTGAGATATTCCTGCGCGGTGAGACTCTCATAAACATCGGCCGTTTCGGGCACGTAGCCGATCCTCTTTTTGTATTCGATGCTGCCGGAGGAGATATCTTCCCCGAAAACCTTCACCTCGCCCTGATACCCATCGAGGATGCCAAGAAGAATTTTGACCGTTGTGCTCTTGCCCGCTCCGTTGGGTCCGATGTAGCCGATAACCTGCCCTCTTTGAATTTCGAGGTTGATCCCCCTGAGCACCTCTTTGCTGCCGTAGCTCATCCTTAGATCCCTGATGGAAACCACGGGTTCGCCTGTCGGGTTCATAGCTTTCACTCCCGCTTTTTTCTACTTTGTCAGTACAGAGAATACGAAATTATAATTCTATCTCAAATTCATTATATCTTATATTTCCGCGGCTTTCAATCACGTATGAAAATATGTACGGCCGCCTGCCGTTCCCGCGTCCCTGAAAGGGCTCCTTATTCCCGGTCTTTCAAGCGGTTTCGCATTCCCCGAATTGGCACTTACCTGCGTCCTTATCCGGCAGGTTTATTGAAGCAGGAGATATAGCTTTGCAACCCTTTCCGCCAGTTTTTCATCAAGGCCAGAAATTTTATGGACAGCGCCTTCAATTCCCAGGTTGGAAATGCATTTCTGCATTTCTACGGATGCGGCGTCCTCTTTTCTATCGAATGTATAACCCGCGGCAATGGCTTTTAGGATGGAGTTGTCCGGCAGGCGGTACTTTTCGCAGAGAAGAAGGGGAGAAACCAGACGCTCGCGGTTAGACAGCTTGCGAATAGGGTCCCTTCCGACGCGGCAGAGCTCGTCCTGAAGATAAGAGTTCTGGAAACGGCGCACCAGCTGATCGGCGTATTTCGTCAAATCTTCCACGCTCAAACCGTGCTTTTTGCTAAGGGCCGCAAGAGCTTCTCTGTGGAAGCCGTGAACTTCTTTCAAAATGCTTTGATCCAGTATGGCTTCATGTACAAATCGGTACCCTCTCCGGCAGCCCAAATAGGCGACGGCGGCATGAGCGCCGTTGAGCATAAACAGTTTTCTTTCCAGATATGGCGCCAGATTTTCAACATAGTTCACATTGGCGATTTCCCTGTTTCGGCGTACTTTTCCGCTTTCAATGTCCCATTCGAAGAAGTCCTCCACCACGACGTCTACCGGCAGTTCCTTCTGCATGGCCGCATTGGGGACGATGCGGTCAACCGCGCAGTTGGGAAATCCGACGGTTTCGCTTAAATAGGCGTTAAACTCGTCGTCCTCCGGTTCTTTCAAGGCTTTACAGAGTATGTCGGTCGCACAGAGGGCGTTTTCGCAGGCGATAATATCGAGCCGCGCGGCACCGTTTTTCTCCTTGCGCGCCATAAGCAGGGGGCGCAGAGCCTTTCCCGCCTGTTCCAGGTGGTTTGCTCCGATGGATAATGTAATCAAGTCGGCGCGGATGACGGACCGTTCCAGCGTTTCGACATCGTCGGTCCGTATGGCGCAGATCCCTGAAATTTCTTCCTGCTTTCGTACAGAGCCAAGTGTTTCGACATGATAGCGGCCGAACTGATTCAGGTCTTCCACCAGCGGAGCGGAAATATCGGCAAAGGTGACGTGATACCCCGACTTTGTTAGCAGGTAGCCGATAAAGCCCCGACCGATGTTGCCAGCTCCAAAATGAACAGCTTCCATAATAACTCCTTTTCCGTGCCGGCTGCCGCGCGGCGCGAATTTTTTTCTAATCCTCCGGGCGTGACCGGAGCTAAAAAGAGAGGACGGATTCCGCCGGAATCCGTCCTGCTGTTTCTGCCTCTTTTCACAAAATCATTTATTGAGCTGTGCCCAAAGGTCGTTCCAATTTTTGCAGATGGATTCCTTGTTTTTCGCGAGGTAATCAAAGTCCAGTTCCTTCACGTTCAACGTTTTTGCGGCGGGCAGGTCGCTTAGGTTGCACAGAGAGTTGGAACCGCGCCCGGAAGATTCCTTGGCTCTTAAGGATTGGAATTCCGAGGAAGAAAGCAGATCCATCATCGACTGTGCGGCTTCGAGATTCTTTGCGCTTTTTACGATCGCGGCACCGCCGGCCATCGCCGTATTGCCTTCCTTCATATAAACGCATTCAATGGGGGCTCCGTCTTTTATCATGGCCTTGACGCTGGATTCGTAGGACAGGCCTGCGACATATTCACCGTTACTGACCAGATTGTAAACGTCCTTGGAGGACGTGGTGCTGAAAGACATAGGGATGAGTTTCTTGATGTAATCCCAGGACTTGTCGTCGTTGAATTTGTCGCCCATAACCGTAAGAATGGTCTGAAGCTGACGCCAGCCGGAAGAAGAAGCGTTCGGGTCTGCCAGAATGATTTTGCCCTTGAGCTTCGGGTTCAGCAGGTCCTCATATCCTTCAATCTTGATTCCAAGCTGGTCGCGCAGCGACGGATTGACAACCAGACACATCAGCTGCACATCGTAATAGGTGTAGTATCCGTTCGAGTCATGATACGCCTGTTCCTTGTCGCAGGCCGCCGTGTATTTCTGCAGAATATCGTGGTAGGTGTCGCCGTCGGCCTGAAAGAGCCCGCCGATGACGACATCGGCGTTGCTGGACTGATCGCCGCGGATTTTTGTTGCAAGCGTTCCGACGGAGTCGGCCTGGATCTTCATTTCACATTTCGGGTAATATTTGCTCCAAAGCTCTTTCAGAACCACCTGCTGGGTCTCTTCCATGGTGGTGTAGACGGTGATTGTGCCCGTCACTTTATCCGAGTCGCGTACGTAGTAAGGACGCTGATCTTCCGCAGAAGATGTCTGGGCGGATGCCGAAGACGATGCCGCGCCGCCGCCGGAACTGCAGGCCGTTGTGGAAATGCCGATTGCTGCTGCGAGTAAGACTGACAATAACCTTTTCATTTGTACTTTCTCCTTTTTTTGTTTTATAGCTTCACATCATCGTCCGACTTAGCGAATCTAAGATATATAAACAGACATATGATGGTAAAGACCGTTGTGATGGTTGCGAAAACAGCTGCGACACCGAAAATGCCCGCCGTAATGGATTCATAAGTCCCAATCGTCAGTGTGATGGTGTTGTTGTTATACAGGATGATGCCGGAGGACATTTCCGTGATGATGGAGACCCAGCTCAGCACTGCGCCTGCAATAATGCCGTTCGACATCATCGGAACCGTAACGTGGGCAAACGCGCTTAGCTTCGATGCGCCTAAGCTGATGGCGGCCTCTTCCGTGCTGATAGGCACCTTCATCATGGCTGCCGTTGCCGAACGACTGGTAAACGGCATCCTCCTGATGGCCAGCGCGATGACCATAATGACCAGTGTGCCGGTCAAGGGGAATGGCTTCTTGCTGAATGCGATGATCATCGCGATGCCGATAACGGCGCCCGGCATAATATATGGCAACATGGAAACGGTGTCGATTGCGTGATTCAATACGTTGCTTCTGCGAACGACCAGGTAGGCGATCAGCACGGCGATTAGCACAATGACAGCTAGGGTTGCGAAGCTGATGATCAGCGAATTGCAGATGGAAAGCACGAGGGATTTATCAAGCGCCTTCTGATAGTTCACGAGGGAATAGCCCGGCCGCAGCACGCTGTTGTTGTAGTTTCGGAATGACATGTTGATGATGTAAAGCTGTGGAAGAAGCGCGACCGCGATGGGCAGGTAGCAGAACAGATTCATCAGGATGCCGGAAATCCTTTTGGGCTTTTGTGGCTCCATGGGATGAAGCGCGTTGATGGTGAATTTGAAGCGGCTGGTCGCATATTTTTGCAGCAGGAAGATCAGTGCGGTGATCAGAACGGCGATCACGCTGATCGCCGCGGCAAAATGGTAGTCCGCACCGTTTTCGCCGAGGTACTGGTTATAGATCAGTACCGGGAAGGTCACATACCCGCGTCCAATCAGAATAGGGGTGCCGAAATCCGCAAAGGACCTCATGAAAACCAGCATGGCCGCAGCCAGAATGGTCGGCATGGTCAGCGTCATGACGACCCGGAAAAACCGCTCCACACCTTTGCAGTTCATGCTTTCGGCCGCTTCCATCAGGGAATTGTCGATATCCTTGAAAGCCCCGTTCATATAGATCACCACAAGCGGAAACAGGTTGAGCGACTGCACAAAAACAATTCCTTTTTCACCGTAAATGGTAATGCCCGTGATTCCGATGGACCGGAGCATCTGGGTAATGAGGCCGGAGTTCCCCAACAGCAGGATCCATGCGTAAGCGCCGATGAACGGAGCCGACATGGTGCACAGCAGACAGAGCACGAAAATGATCTTTTTTCCACGGAGCTGATAGAACGAATAGAAATAGGAAAACGGAATGCCAAGCAGCAGGGTGACGACTGTCACACTGAGGGCAATCTTCGTACTGTGCCCGATGGTTTCATAATAATAGCGCTGGTGAAAAAACTTCTGGAACGCATCCATTGAAAATGCACCGTTCGTATAAACGGATTCCTTCAGCAGCTGCGTAATTGGAAATAGGAGAAAAATGAGGAATAGCGCCAGCAGGAGAAACGATATGGCGGTCCAGACGTCCGCCTTTTTTTTCAGATTCCCCATATCAATTCCTCCCGGCCTGATCGGAAGCGGCAGGCCCCGCCACATTTTCGACTCCATCCATCAGGCTCAGCGTGCTGTCCGCGTCGAAGACGTTGGCTTTCATCGTGTTCAGCGTCAGCAGTACGGGGCTGCCCGGGGGCAAGATGGAATCGATTCTGGATTCCTGGATGATTTCCACCTTTTCTCCGGTTTCCAAATCCACGAAATAGTGGGTGTTGAGCCCGAGAAACATGCTGTCGCTGACTATTCCCCGGATTCCATCCTTCGGCTGCGCGCTCTCTCCGAAATGCACAAGCAGTTCCTCCGGGCGGGCGGAAACGGTGGCTTCCCGCTCCCTGTGCTCTTCTTTGCGAATATTGCTAAACTCCGCCTCATAGCCATTCAGGAATTCTACTCTGCAGCGTCCGTTGGTGACGAACAGCTTTGCCTTCAGCAGGTTTGATTTCCCGATGAACGTTGCGACAAAGAGGTCGGCCGGCCGCTGGTAGATGTCCTTTGGCTTGCCGCAGTGATGGATCACACCGGCCTTCATAATGGCGATTTCATCGGAGATGGCCATTGCTTCCTCCTGGTCGTGCGTCACATAAACGGTGGTAATGCCGACGTCCCGCTGAATGTTTTTGATTACCGTACGCATTTCTACCCGGAGCTTTGCGTCCAAATTCGACAGCGGTTCATCCATCAGCAGCACGTCGGGTTTAATGACGAGAGCACGGGCAAGGGCCACGCGCTGCTGCTGCCCGCCGGAGAGGCGATCCGGCATGCGGTCCGCATACTGGTCCACGTGAACCAAATTCAGAAAGCGGTCCGTTTCCTGCTTGATTTCCTCTTTGGAAAGGCTGCGGTGCTTCAGGCCAAACTCAACGTTTTTGCGCACGCTCATGTTCGGGAAAATCGCGTAATTCTGAAAGACCATGCCGATGTTCCGTTTGCCGGGGTCCATATCGTTGATGATCCTGTCATTAAAAGAAAAGGTGCCGCCCTCAATGCTGTTGAACCCCGCAATCATACGGAGCAGCGTGGTCTTGCCGCAGCCGGATGGGCCGAGCAGCGTAAACAACTTGCCGTTCTGAATTTCCAATGACAGATCGGGAATCACGGTGTTCTGACCATACCGCTTAACCGCGTGCTTGATTGAAATTCCTACGCTCATATCGCTTCTCCTTGATTCCACTAAAAATAATCCATATTTTTGGACCTCTATAAAATTATTATAGTGATACTGCTGAATTTCCGATACCCAATATCCCGAATAAAAAGCGAAAATACAACACGTTTGAGAGCGGGTCGTTCCTGCTATTTCTCGCCGCGCCTGGGAAACAATTGTTTGTTTGCATAGAAACGCTTGACTTAAGGCACAAAAACAGGCTAATATGTATGAGAAAGACGCGTTTGCTCGGGAAAGAAGATTCTCTTCCGCACTGCGGGGTGGGTCTGCGAACGCGGCGTGGAACCGGCGGGGGTTTCATATGAAATGGAATGAAAAAATGGCCACGGGAATTTTTGAACAGCACCTGCGAAGGATGGTGGCAAAAAAAATACTGCTTCTTCTGGCGGTGGGCATAGCGCTTTTTCTTGTCGGTTTATATGCCGTTACACTCGGTGCGAACAGCACAAATGCGTCGGATAACCTGCAGATGCTGAAAAAGGTCTACATTTCGCTATATCAGAAAAACAGGGATTTCCTGTTCGATAAACAGACGATTACCCTGAGTGAAAAAGCTCTGCGGGATCATGGAGATTTCGCTGACCTGAACTACTGGTTTCAGGAATTTAACGGAAAATGCAGCGTGAAAAATGAGGTAATTCTTTCCAATTATCAAGGGCGTGTGGTTTACTCTTCATACGAGCAGGGGGTGCTGTCGGATTACCGGGTGAACTACAATGCTGCCATATGCCACAATGCAAAAGAGCTGAAGCCTGGCCAGATCTACAACGCCGTTTATTACGACAGCGGCAATTATTCGGACTACATTTTCGTCATGCCTGTTTATTCGGACGGAGCTGTCCTTGGGTATGTTAGCCTGTATCTTTCCGGTGACGACTGGAACTTCTATCTGCTGAACTACAATTACGACGGAGCCATCACGGATGACAAGAACAACGTCATATATGCCAGTAAGCCGAAGTTGATCGGTTCCAGCAACAAATTCTACGGACAGGAAAACGGCATTTGCTATTACAACGACGAGAGATTCTGGATGAAATCGGAGTCGCTGCCGGAGTATAAGGTGAAAATCTTTTCTCTGGTTTATTACCCTAAGAACTCCGCGCTTCTCATCGGCCTATTCGTCATCACCATCATGGGCATCAGCTGGTACCTGCTGGCAAACTGGATGGCCGGCTCCATGGCAAAAAACAATGCAATGCGAATTGGGCAGCTTCTCAGTGAGATCCGCATTATCCAGAAGGAAGACCAGGCGCACCGCATTTGTATGGATACGCAGGACGAGTTCAATGAAGTCGCCGTGCAGATCAATTCCATGCTGGACAGCATCCGGGATCTGCACGGCCGGAACACCGAGCTGTTACAGTTGAAAAATACCATTGAAATGAGCCAGCTCACGGCTCAAATGAACCCTCATTTTCTTTACAATACGCTTGAGATTATCCGAAACCTTGCCCTGTTTGACGGCGAGCGGGCTGAAAAACTGATCGTGCAGCTGACGCAGATTCTGCGGTACAGCATTGACAAAAGCCGGGAGGATGTCCTGCTGGAAGAAGACATGCAGTATATCCGCGATTATCTCGACATCCAGAAGTGCCGCTTTGGGGACAGACTGAGCTGTACGGTCAATATTGACGCAGACTGCGACAGAAGCAACATCCCGAAGCTTGTACTCCAGCCCATTATTGAAAACAGCATTAAATACGGCTTCAGGAAAAAGATGAATATAAAAATTGAAATCCGTGGCCATATGGAGGGGAACATGCTTGTGCTGTCTGTAAAAGATGACGGCTTCGGGATGCCGGAAGAAGATGCGTCATCCCTAAACAATTCCCTTGGAAAAGCATATTTCCCGGAAAAGTCCTACGGGCTTCACAATATTTCAAGACGACTTTTTCTCCGCTACGGAGAAGAAAGCGGAATTCATATTGTAAACCATCAGGGTTACAGCTTTGAGGTGATTCTGAAAGTGATACAGCCGGGCGGGAGGGACCATGTATAAAATTTTGATTGCCGAAGACGAAGATATCATTCGGAAGGGCCTGGTTTTTTCCATACCATGGGCGCAGATGGACTGCTCCGTCATCGATGAGGTTCGCAACGGTGTTGAAGGAATTGAGAAAATTCGGGAACACCAGCCCGACATTCTGATTGTGGACGTCAATATGCCCGTTATGGATGGTCTGGAAATGATCCGGCAGACTTACGAGAAATACGATTACATCGCAATCATCCTTTCAGGTTATTCCAACTTTGAGTATGCACAGCAGGCTATCTGTTGCGGAGCAATGGGGTACCTTTTAAAGCCGCTGAAAATAGAGGAACTAAAGGACGCGATCCTGCGGGCACAAAAGGAATGCGAAGTGCGGCGTGCTTATGTGAACAAGCAGTTCAGCAAAGAGGAATGGAAGCATTTTAATTTGCTAAAGGAGGGACGGGAAGCCGCAGGCAGCGATGAAGTGGCGCAGCGGATGCTGGATTATATTGCGGCGCATTACCGTGAAAAAATTATTTTGCAGGATGTGGTAAAGCAATTAAGTTACAGCGAAACTTTGTTGAACAAACGATTCAAAGAAGCCACTGGAATCACGTTCATTGAATATTTAAACCGTTACCGAATTCAAAAGGCGCTTAAACTGCTGCAGAACAGACACGGCACAATATCGGAAGTGGCTTGGGAGTGTGGAATCGGAGATTATAAATACTTTGGGACGGTATTTAAAAAATATATTGGTTGCAGCCCTAAGGAATATTTGACAGAAATCGGCGGTTTATGAAGTCAAATCAACTCGCCAGCCGGTCGGAAAACAGGATGTAAATAAGAAGGGGCTGTGCAAAATATATTTATCCAAAAATTATGCACAAAAAATGCGCCTGAATCTGGCTTATAAAAGCCGTTCCAAGGCGCATTCTCTTATTTTTGAGGTTGTTTCGTAAGCGTCAAACCTAATGGTACCTTGACGACAGACAGCCGAAAAGGCCCCGACTTGTGAATCTTCAAGTCGGGGCGAAAGTTCAGTTTTTAGGGGAACAGCCGGCTTTACAGTTTTCCGGGGCGTTCCACGGCAGCAGAATTTTAACCGTATCCGGATCCTTGGACATAAGGTAACCGTCAAATTCACCGTCACATTGTAGGGATTTATGATCCTCTGACCTCTTTACTATATATTTTTTAAGTAGTAAAATGAAACAAATAAGGAGAGGTCGGTATGATAAAAGTTCAGCATTCAAGGCCGCATTTAATTTTCTTTATACTGTATTCGCTATGCAATTTTGTACTATGGTATTTATCAGATAATGGCGGCCTTTTTATTATGTTAGTTTGGAATGCCTTTTTATCATTTTTACCTGTGCTTTTTTCACAATTTACTGTTTCTTCTTTAAGTAATCATAAGCGTTTTGGGATATTATGGGCATTACTTTGGATTATTTTCTGGCCCAATACGTTTTATATGGCAACAGATATTGTTCATTTTACAGGAGATGCTTTTTTTCAAGTAGTAAAAGGTATTCCCTATGTTGAACAGCCTCAGATCATATATTCAGATAATCTTCTATTATGGTCAAAAGGAGTCATAATTGTTTTAGGGATTTTATATGGAATTATGAATGGAATTAATTCAGAAATGATTTTTGAAAACATCCTCATAAATAAATATGGGAAAGGTAAAAATCTACTATTACGTTTTATATGCTCAATTTTGGGTGGAATAGCAATTTATATAGGACGATTTTTGCGATTCAACTCGTGGAATATTTTTAATCCGATCAGAATAGTGACCGGTTTCCAGCTTTCTGGGCATGAGTGGAGATTCGTCTGTGGCTTTGTAGGAATATTTGCTGCATTTATACTGTGCATATTGAGTTTTGCAAAAGCCTTTTACCGGCAAAAAAACAAAATTGATACATTAAGTTGAGATATTTTCTCATCAAGTATATCTTGACTTTGATTTTTCAATCGTCCTGTTTCAGCTCGTCAATAATTCCGCGCTGTTCCAGCAGCCAGCCGATGAAATCCCGTTCCGCCATTTTCCCGGCCTTGACCTCGGCCTTGCGCCGTTTTGCCTCGATGCGAAAGTCCTTCATAGCCGATGCGCCGAATGGGGAAATCTGGCCTACGGCTATCTTTGGTGGATCCTTGACGGCGACAGCTATGCGGCTCTGGGTGACGGAGGCAATGTAATCTATGTGAATACAAAGAAAAAAATGGTGATTTCCATTGCTTCGCTTCTTATACCGGATGCCAAGGTGCGGTGGACCTCAAAAGATATGACGCGCTTACCGGCGGGAAGGCGGTGATTGCTCATGTCCGTTGATCCGGTACAGGAACAGATCCGGCTGTATGCGAAACAGTTGAGGCTGCCCACTTTTGGCAGGTACCCGGATATTCTGCGGAAAGCCCGCCCGGATGCCCGCTTTGAGGAATTGCTGTTGGAACTCATGAAGGCGGAAACCGCGCAGCGTCAGGAAAACCAGAACCGGAAACGGCTGAGAACCGCGGGCTTTCCCTACACAAAAACCTTGGACGAGCTGGACCTGTCCCGCTATGACGGAAATCTTTCCGAACTGTTTTTAAACGAGCTTGCCAGCTGCAAGTTCATCTCTGAGAAAAAGAATGTAGTCATGATCGGCAATCCCGGCCGCGGCAAAACCCATATGGCCATCGGGCTCGGTCTGAAGGCCTGCGCGCTCGGTATGAGCGTGCTGTTCAAGAATGCGGCAACGCTGTCCACGGAACTGACCGAGGCCAAAGACAACTATGTCCTGGGCAAGTTGGAAAAGCGTATCCGTCAGGCGGATCTGCTTATTTTAGATGAAATGAGCTATGTGCGCTTTGACCGTTTTCAGTCGGAGCTGCTGTTCAAGGCCGTCTCCGACCGCAGCGAGCGCGGCAGCATCATCGTCACGACAAACCTTCCGTTTTCACAGTGGACGGAACTGTTTGAGAACACGGCCATGGTCGCCGCCCTGGTAGATCGGCTCACGTTCAAGTCTTATGTCCTTGACATGAACGGCGATTCTTACCGTCTCGACCAGACCCTGAAGGCACATCATTCTTAAACAGGTGGCCTACTTTCTGGTTGGCGTTAGTGGTATACTTTTAAGTCAGCGCCTGGTCTACTTTCTGGTTGACAAACACAAATCACCCGATTTTTCATTCTCAATTTCTTTTTTTCTGTCATTTAACATTTTTTCAAGTTCATCGATAACGTTTGATTCATTTTCCGTATTTTCCAGTTTAAGCAGGGTTGCTACTAGATGAGGAATTGCAGTTTCCTTGCTCGGATCAAAATAATGTGTAAACTGCATTGTCGCAAAATCATTAGCGCTTAACAAAGGTTTGTATTCACGTGCGTTTGTTTTATAAACTTTTGTATAAGATGATACCTCTATGACTTTCTTGGAGAGCAATGATTTAATTGTGTTTTGCACGCTAAAAATGCTGAAATTGTTATCTCCTGTAAGTTCAGATATTTCGGTGGCAGTTAAAGACTTATCTGATTTCCATAGTATTTGCATAATCTGAAGCTCTCTATTGGTTAATTTAATAAATTTTTTTTCATTCTTCATGGAGGGATTCTCTCCTTGCAATTTGATGTGTTCTATTATAAACGATTAATTTAAAAAGTCAATAGTTGACAGTTTATGTTGACGGTCAATATAGGCTGTGCTATTATTATAACAGTTGATAAAAAATATTAATCGTTATTAAGCGAAGCATTTTTAATGTGCGAACATGCGGCGTGCATTGAACTAAGATTTTAAGAAGTTAAGAGGTGAGTCCAATGGACTACTGAACCAAGGGATAAGTTTTGTATTATCCCGTTGTCCGCATTGAATAGAAGTTCTTGGCATTGCTGACGTTCAGGAAGATAAGCAAATTGTTTTCCGTCAATAAAACATACTTTTAGGTTGGAAAGGTATAAGATTACTAAATATTCTAATGATTCGTAGGGATGAGTACGTAGATATTTAAAAGAAAGAGGTATACAATATGAATAAGCAGTTCAAAAGGGTAATTAGTTCCATATTAACGTTGGCATTAGTTTTTTCCACCTGCGTATCAGCTTTTGCAGCAGAATCAAAAGTGTCATCTAGGAAGACAGCATCTGTTACAATTGTGGAACAGGGAGTTTACATCAATGGGAATTATTATAGCCAAAACGAATTTATATCGTTACTAGACAAAGCTACCCCCGTATCGCAAGGTCAAATTAGACCTGCGGTCGCCGGTGCAGCAATTGCTGCTGGAGCTTATTTTATTCCCGGCGTGGGAGAGGTGCTTATTACAGCCACGGGAGCTATTATAGTTGCCGGAGTTATTGTAACAGCTGGCACATGGCTATATAACACAGTAACCCACTGGTTTGCAGAACAACGCGCTCTTCAGAGTGTTATTGATAGTATCCCATCACGATTGAGATCAGGAAACAGCGTTGACTTAGGAAAATTCAATCAGAAAGTGTCTGGGAAATCAGTAAAATACAAAGAAAAGGGGGGATGGACTATCGAAAAGGATAGAGCAGGAGATAATTCGCATGGTGGGAGCGAATGGAAACTTAAAAATCCAAGTGGAGAAAGAAAAGCTACTTTGGACAAAGACGGAAAGGTGTTAAGAAAATAGTGGATAAAGGTGAACTTATTGATGTCGATGCGATTAATCAAATAAATCAAGTAACAGAAGGGATGATACAATCTCCGCAGTGCGATATTGTAGATATTTTTCCTGAGCAAATACCTAAATCTACCACATGGTATGGTGATGTGGAACAGTACTTTCTGAAAACTGAATTTCAAGACTATTTAAGAAAATGCTTTCGAATCATACTGAAATTCATCTGTTACTATCCCTACACCGTCATACAGTCTGAGTTTCCTCAACAGGTTCCCGGTACGGATCAATATCGAAATACGGAGAAAACTTATCAAAGAATTTCTATTGATGAAATGGAGTCTTTGCTATTTGATACAATAGGAAAAAACGGATGCTTTTCTATTTATTTCCGAGAAATATCCATCCTTATCGTCATTGAGTCTGAATCTTTTAGCACAGTAGTATATGGCTTAGATCAATCTTCTGAAATTTCAAATTTATTATCCGATCTGGTGCATAATGAAGGGCTTTTTCTGAGACATTGTTTTAGACAATTCTAATTTCAACAGAACAAGCGCGGAGAGTTAACTGCAGTTCTGCTTCTCTTTTGTATCACCTCAGAGGGCGGTAATCAGGATACAC
>NZ_VWXL01000072.1 GCF_009746625.1 Caproicibacter fermentans | reverse complement strand
CCCTGTTTTTTAAATTGCAAGGGCAGGGCTTGAAAAGGTTTGCCTTTTTTATCCAGCCAGTACGTTTATGGTGGCTTTTTTATCCGTTCCATTTGCACTTACCCTCTTGACTTCATACCATTAGACTGACTAAAGCGGTAGCCTACGCCTTTCACTGTTTGAATATAAGTTGGATTATTGGGGTCAGACTCTATCTGTTTTCGCAATTTGCTAATATATCCCATGATATTATTATCATCATAGGCATATGGCTCCTGCCATATTTCTTCATATATTTGCTGTTTGGTCAAAATCCTTCCTTGATTTCTGGCAAGGTAGCAGAGAATGTCAAATTCCTTTGCATGAAGCTCAACTTGCGAATCTCCAATGTGAACAATCCGGGCGTCCAAGTCGATCGTAAGCTTCTGAAAGGAAAGCAGGTGAGATTCTTTATCGGAGCCATTGAAAGTGGTATATCTGCGAATTAAAGATAAGACACGGGCAATAAATTCTTCGACATCAAAAGGCTTCGTCAGATAATCGTCAGCTCCGGAACGCAGACCGTTTACTTTGTCGGTATTGGCAGCTTTCGCTGTAAGCATCAGTACGGGGACGGCGCTCATTTCCCTTATTTTTTCAAGTACCTGAAATCCGTCCATTCCAGGCAGCATAACATCCAGAACAATAAGCTGATAGCTGCCTTTTGCCGCCATGTCCAAACCAGCCGTGCCAGTATAAGCAAGATCAGCTATGAGTCTTTCCTTTTCCACACATTTTTTAAGTAATTGACATAATCCCATGTCATCATCAATAATTAATATATTATTTTGCATTTTACGACCCCTATCATTTATCGCTTTATGGCTTTCTTCTTGCAGCAGAAGGCTTTTCTGCATCTTTTGGTATCGTCCATGCATGACCGAACCGGACAACTCCTTTTATTCGATTTTCCCACAAAGATCCGTATCCTGCGTTCTGAGATACCCCATTTACCGCTGCCTGAAAACGGAATCAGTTCCGCTTTTTATCTTCCGTCAAATTTATTTCTTGTGAGGGATATATTGAGGAGAAAATGAATTTTAAATCTACTGGTTTTGGCTGTTCAGATACAACAAGTTCGACCCAACGGTTCGTCTATTATTGCATATTTGCTTTTCTGAATTTCGTCGGAGAAATTTTATAATGCCTGCTGAATAACCGATTGAAGTAACTGATACTGTCGAAGCCGCATTTCAGGGCGGTTTCAGTGATGTTCAGGTCTGTTTGTTTCAAAAAGCAGGCAGCCTTTTCAAGTCGAATTTCATTTACGTAATTGGTCAGTGTTTTCCCTGTGATCTGTTTGAATGTTCTGCAGAAATGACATGCACTGAGATTCGCCGAATCCGCGAGCTCTTTTAAGCGGATTTTTTTATCGTAGTTATCCTCAATGAATTGAAGAACCGTATTGAAGTGTTTCAGGGAGCGGGTCTTCTCCTCAAATTCTTTCTCCGACAGGATTTTGCAGACATAGCCCCGTGTCAACGCCGGAACTTTTTTGACCCAAAACGCCGGTCGGAAATGACCCATATCGCCGGTTACATGAGCGCCAGTCACAGTACCGCCGGAATGTCCACCGGCGGTACTGTCTGAACGCCAGCTTT
>NZ_VWXL01000071.1 GCF_009746625.1 Caproicibacter fermentans | reverse complement strand
ATATTCGATATCCGTAAAAGTTTGTTGCTTTTTCATTTCTCTGCACCGCCTGTGAATTGATAGTTCTATTTTACCAGAGTTCTCCTCTCTTCGGTAGAGGGGCGGATTAAATCAGAGGTTCCCTAATTCTTGGAAATAAACGCGGAGCCAAACTGGAAGCGGAAAACGGAAATCGTCTTGCCGACATGGTCAGTCTGTTTGTGGAATATGTAAAGGGAATCCCATTGTTGAAAGCTTTTTCAACAAGCAGAAAAATTGATGAGAAGCTGGAAAAAGCAACCGTTCATTTCGGTGAAAGCAGTAAGGAGCTTTCCCGATACAAGGCACGGCAGCTTTCCCGCTATGGCTTCTTTGTTGATTTATCATACGGCGTCATGGCGATTACCGGAGCCATTTTTGTGTTCAGCGGAAAGCTGGCGCTTATGACATATTTCCTCTACATTATCGTCAGCAAGGAAGTATATAAGCCGTTTAACGCAATGGAGACCTATTGGATGAATTATTTATCCGTTACGGACAGTTATTGCCGAATCAGGAAAATACTCGACGCTCCAATTATAGAAGAACCTGATAAGCCCCTGCAGCCATCCGGTTCAGATATCGAGTATCGAAATGTCGGATTTTCATATGAAGAAGATGAATTTGCGATGCGAAACGTCAGTTTCCAAGCTCCCGCCAATACCTTAACGGCTTTGGTCGGAGAATCGGGTTCCGGAAAAACAACCGTGACAAATCTCCTGCTTCGCTTTTGGGATGTTGAAAACGGCAGTATTCAGATCGGCGGTACTGATATTCGGAGCATGAGCTATGATGATTTGCTCGGTTCCGTCAGCATCGTTATGCAAAACGTTCAGCTTTTCGCGGATACCATTGAAGGCAATATCCGGCTGGGAAACGCGAATGCCACCGATGAGGAAATCATCAGAGCGGCTCAAAAGGCAAGAATTCATGATTTTATTATGACTTTACCGCAAGGGTACAAAACGGTAATCGGAGAAAACGGCGCAACTTTATCCGGAGGGCAGCGGCAACGGATTTCCATTGCAAGGGCATTTTTAAAGGATGCCCCTATCTTAGTTCTGGATGAATTTACAAGCAGCATTGATCCGGGCAATGAAGTGCTGATTCAGGAGGCAATCACGGACCTGATCAAGAACAGAACCGTTTTGGTAATTGCTCATCACCTGAATACCATCCGCTCGGCGGACCAGATACTGGTTTTTCGGAATGGAGAAATTGTGGAGCGTGGCAGGCACGAGGAATTATTAAAAAAGAACGGATATTACAATAGCCTTTTTAAAGCTCAATCCATTAAATGAAAGGAGCAAAGTTCAATGAATTTAAGATTTATATATCTGGAATTACTTGTAAAGGAGATACCACAAGATGAAACATAATGTTACAGCCTTTGTTCTAACCGGTATTCTGTGCCCGCTTCTGGCGGCCTGCGGTCAACCAGCGAAAGAGGCGGACACGTTCTCCGCGGCGAAACCATCCGCTTCAGTCTCTAATGAATCAAGCAACACCGCATCGGTATCAGCCCAGTCCAGAATCATCACTGACTTGGACGGCAACACGGTCAAAATACCGGCCGCCTCGGAAATTAAGCATATCGTCATAATAAGTCCTCCGGTTATGTCGTTTGTTATTAAGAATCTCCCGGATACCGGCATGATTGTTGGAATCAATTCCCGCTCGTTTACAACATCCAACACGGAAATCGTGAAAAAAGTGTTTCCTGACTGGAAGAACGTTAATACGTCTTTTATCGATTCCAGCTTCGCAGTCAATAAGGAATCCCTGATGGAGCTTCACCCCGATATTATCTTCTACTATGGAAACGTACAAAAAAGAGGACTTAAAAATATAGACATTCCATCTGTTGATTTCTTTTCAAAACAGTTGAATGATCCCGAAGAAGTTTCCATTGCATGGGATAAGCAGATCTGCGAAATTTTAGGGCAGGGTTCTACAAGCAGTTTGCAGGATGAATGGACTACGGCCAATAAAAAGTTATCTGATATTTTGAAAAGCAAAAAAGAAACCAAAACCGCGCTTTGCGTTTTCTCAAATACGGCCGGAAAAGTTGTTGTAAGCGGCAGCGATTCGTTCGATTCCTATGCACAGAGCTTTTTTGACAAAGCGGAAATCACAAATGTTGCCGCCAATCTTAACGGTACCTCCGAGGTTTCCATGGAGCAGATTTATAAGTGGAATCCCGATATGATTCTTGTGTTTCATGACTCTCCGGCGCAGGCTATTTTGGAGAATTCTATCGAGGGTCAGGACTGGTCGCTGTTGGACGCCTGGAAAAGCAAAGCGGTCTACGACGTTCCAAGAACCACATACTCCTGGATAACGCCTTGCGCGGATTCCCCGTTGATGCCTTTGTGGCTGGTATCCAAAGCCTATCCCGATTTGCTGGATGAAAACAGCATGGATAGCCTGCTCTCGAGCTATTATCAGCGTAATTACAAGATTGATCTAATCGATTCTGACATCCGCTCAATTTTGGATTTGAGGAAAGCCACAACGCGATGAACAGAGAAAAAAACAAACGCTGTCATAAGGTAACGCTCATTCTGATTCTTCTTTTGACGATCACCGCTGTATGCGCTGTGCTGGTGGGACAATATACGATCGGTCTTACCGACTTTTGCCGGATCATAACGGAAAAAGTAAGAGGTACGCTCGGCGATTCCATGAAAACCTCCGCACACGTCATCTTTCAAGTCCGCATTCCGCGAATTTTGTTAGCGGGCATGGTGGGGGCCGGGTTGTCCATATCCGGATCCGCCTTGCAGGGAACGTTTCAAAACCCGTTAGTTAGTCCCGATTTGCTGGGAGTTTGCTCGGGGGCAGGGTTTGGAGCGGCACTGGGCATTTTGATCGGGAACGGTACTGGTTTGCTGACGCCCGTACTGTCACTTGTATTCGGATTGGTAAGCGTCTTATTGGTGTTCTTTTTTGCGGGTGTGAGCAGCCGTTCAGAGACGTTGTCCGTTATATTGGGAGGAATCATAGTTTCCTCCATTTTTACGGCGTTGATTTCTTTCATCAAATATGTCGCGGATTCCTCTGAAACACTCCCTGCCATCACATTCTGGCAGATGGGGAGCTTTGCGAACGCAAGCTATCACGATATTGGGATTTCCTTTGTCCCCATTGCCTTCGGAATAATCGGGCTGCTTTTGCTGCGCTGGAAAATCAATCTTCTTTCCCTTGGGGACGAAGACTGCAGCACACTCGGCATAAATCCAAACCATACCCGCTGGATGGTGATCCTGTTCACGACTCTGACAACCGCCGGATGCGTAACGGTCTCCGGTGTAATAGGCTGGGTGGGCCTTGTGATTCCGCACATTTGCAGAAAAATCGTAGGGGTAAATCACGGTTATCTGCTTCCGACCTCTTGCCTTGTAGGAGCGATTTTCATGATTCTTGTCGATACCGTTGCGCGGAATCTGACATCGGCTGAAATTCCCATCGGGATTCTCACCGCCTTGATTGGCGCGCCTTTCTTCGCGGCTATTTATCACAAGCGGAAAAAGGTTGGATAATTAGTAAAGACGAAGTGAGGAACGAATATGATTTTAGAAGTTTATAACGGCTGTTTTGAATATACGCAAGGGCAGCCTGTTTTGCAAAATATTGCTTTTCATTTGGATTGCGGACAAATTATGGCGGTGATGGGCAGAAACGGCATTGGCAAGACCACTTTGATCAAGTGTATTGTCGGAATTTTAAAATGGAATCGAGGATATTCCACGGTGGATGGGGTGAGAAGTCAGGTCGGCAAACCCATGAAAAGCGTAGGGTACGTACCGCAGGCCCACAAAGTTTCCTTTTCCTACTCGGTAAGAGATATGGTTGTGTTCGGCAAGGTCGGACATCAATCTTATCTGGCGGCTCCCGGAGATAGCGACTATGCTCTTGCAGACCAAATTCTTGACAAAGTGGGCATTTATGACTTGCGGAATCATTCCTGCAATGAGTTAAGCGGTGGACAGTTGCAGCTTGTTTTTATTGCAAGGGCCTTAATCAATTCCCCCAAGCTCCTTGTCTTAGATGAACCGGAAGCGCATCTGGATTTTCGCAATCAAATCAGGCTGATCAAATTGATCAAGAATGTCGTATCAGATAATAACATTGCCTGCATCATCAATACGCATTACCCAAATCATGCGTTGAGAATTGCCGATAAGTGTTTTTTGTTGGGAGAGCAGGACTATATAGAGGGCCGAACCCTTCAGATCATGACAGACGATAATATCCAAAAATATTTTGGTGTCTATTCTCATGCCTATCAGTTTCGGTATAAAGACGAAAACATTACTGCATTCACATTTTTAGATGAAGTATAATTCCTATGCCTTAATAATTTTGAGGTTGCCCGCCCAACAAAAAGCTTTTCCCCTTCCGAACTTCCGGGCTTGGAGGGCTTCTCTATGCGAGTCCGGCATGATAGGAACAGGCGGCTTCTGTTTATCAGCGGCCGGGTGTGATGAAGCGGACATTTATCTGCTGCATTTCGCCCGCCTTCTTCTTCGAACAAGTAGTATTACTTTGCAGCTTGCTTTTCCTGCCTTTATGAAACATACTGTATGGGAAGATTAAGCTGCCAAAATAAACACTATTGATAAAAGCGCATGAAGCATGTAATTTAAATCCTGTTTAAATTTATGTTTTAATATAATGAATGTCCGTGAAGGGGGGAGTACCAATGAATAAGATCCTCGTTGTTGACGATGATTCCAACATCCGCGAATTGATCCGGCTGATTCTGAAAAAAGAGGGCTTTGAAGTGACAGAGGCCACAGATGGAGAAGACGCACTGGAAAAGATTGAAAAGAACAAGATCGATTTAGCTGTGCTGGATATCATGATGCCGAAAATGGACGGCTGGGAATTTTGTAGAGAGGCCAGAAAGTTTTGGGACCTTCCGATTCTCATGCTGACCGCCAAGGGAGAAACAAGTCAGAAGGTAAAAGGCTTTGAGCTCGGCGCGGACGATTATCTGACAAAACCGTTCGAACCGGCAGAGCTTACCGCGCGTGTGAAAGCCCTGCTGAAACGCTGCCATATAGCCGCCTCAAAGATCATTGAACTCGGAAAAATAACGATTGATCAGAACCAATACATGGTAAGAACGGAAACAGAAGAAATCACGCTGCCGCTCAAGGAATTCGACCTGCTGTTTATGCTGGCCGGCACCCCCGGAAAAACGTTTTCACGGGACCGGCTGATTGAGGATATCTGGGGATACGATTTTGATGGAAACGAGCGTACGCTGGATGTGCACATCGGACGGCTGAGGGACAAATTCCCGCCGGATTTGTACGGTTTCAAAATCACGACCATCAGGGGTGTCGGCTACAGGCTTGAGGTGGCAAGATGAAACATGGGTTGAAGCATATACTCCTGTATCTTATCCTTGCGGCGGCGCTTTTTACTTGTCTGCTGATTGGCGCGTATCTAACGGCGCCTTTATTCGGCGGGGGAATCTCTGTTCAGGCAGCCGCCAGGCAGGCCGCTTATTCGGCTGCCGGATTGCTTCTTTTTGTGTTGCTTTTATTTCTGCATCAGACGATACGCCATTGGATCGCCCATCATACGTGTTATGGGAAAGTGCATAAAAACTCCTACCATACCTTCATCAACGAAATAGAGACCGCTTTGGACAAAATCACCATAGGGGATTTCGAAGCCCGGATCGATAAGGAAAAGTACTCTGATGCCGGATACCATATGTCGGATCTCATCGACAAAATCAATCATATGGCATCTGAACTGGGCGGAATGGAGACGATGCGTCAGGATTTCGTATCGAATGTTTCCCATGAAATCCAGTCGCCGCTGACCTCAATCAGAGGCTTTGTTTCTTTGCTCAAGGATGACAGCCTGAGCAGGGATGAGCAGCTTCATTATATCGGGATTATCGAGTCTGAGAGCCTGCGTCTGTCGAAGCTCGGTGAAAACCTGCTGCGGCTTTCGACACTGGAATCCGAATGCGCCGAAATCAGTCCGAAAAATTATTCTCTCAGCAGGCAGCTGAAAGACGTGATCCTGCTGCTGGAACCGCAGTGGTCTGCAAAGAATATTGAGGTATCGCTCAGCGAGGAGGCCGCCGATGTTTTTGCGGATGAGGATTTGCTCAGCCAAGTGTGGATCAATCTTCTCAATAACAGTATTAAATTCACTCCTGCCGGAGGAAAAATTATAATCTCTGCCGCAAAGCAAGAGATGCAGACGGAGGTAACGATATCCGATACCGGGATCGGGATGACGGAAGAAACCATGGCGCATGTCTTTGAGCGCTTTTATATGGCGGACAAAGCGCGCAGCAGAAGTGCGGGAGGAAGCGGCCTTGGCTTGTCCATTGTAAAAAAGATCGTCCAGATGCATCACGGCCGGATCGGTGTTGAAAGCAGGCCCGGGGAAGGGACAACCTTCTGGATAGCGATTCCCCAAAATACGGAGTCTGTTTAAACTGCGTTTAAATTCACGCTAAATGGAGTTTAAGAAGGAGTGTTAAAATGCAGACAGCAAATGCAAAGGAGGCAATCAAATGAAAACAGGAATAACGGCGACTGGCCATGAAAAATCAAACCTTTCGGGATCACGACAGGGAAACGATAGGATGCCGAAGGTTCTGATTGATTATTTGTTCAGCCTGATAAAAACGGATCGGGAGATATCCGGCTGCCGGCATATTTTCAGACTCGGAAAAGGCCAACTGGGCGGTGAAGAGATTCAGGATATCTTTCACACCGGTGAAAACAAGGCGATTGCAATACACAGGGTGTTCGGTTATAAGCCTCTCACCGCCGAAATTATCGTGATCTGTGACGGAACGAACTATTATATGTCGCTTTCAAATGATGCGTTTGCCGCAGACGGTCCTACGGATTCCCGTATAGAAACAAAAATGTCTTTTTTAGCGGCTGCGGCCTGTAACATATGAAAAATGAAATCAAATGAATCCTGTGAAAACTACCTGAAAGCAATCTATGAGCTTCAGAACCGCCATGGATACGTGCGTTCCGTTGACATAGCCAGAATGCTCGGCTATTCAAAAGCAAGCGTTTGCGTAGCCATGAAAAAGCTCACACAAAAAAAGCTGGTAGAGATGAATTCAAAGAAAGAAATTCGTCTGACTGCGTCAGGTGAAAAGGCCGCCGCAGATCTTAAAAAGAAATATACTCTGTTAAAACGCTTGCTCACCTCGGTGCTGGATGTGGATGAACAAACAGCAGCCCAAGATGCCTGTCGGATCGAGCATGTAATCAGCAGCGAGTCTTTAAACCGACTTGAAATGGAATTAATTCGAGACACTCAATTAAAAAAAGCCGGTATTGACAAATGAGTTTAGCTGCTATATGCTGGGATCATGACAAATATAAAATCAAAAAACAGGACAAAGATAAGCTACACTTTTTTGAGGGTAGTCACCAAGTTTTCTGAGATTGACAGGAAGACCCGGTATTACGGCACGGACCAACCCTTATACGAGGCGGAAATCCATATGATCAAATCCATCAAAGAGAACGAGGGAATCCATGTGACGGGTTTGGCCGATATTTTGGGCGTGACGAAAGGCGCGGTTTCCCAAATTATCGGCAAGCTGGAACGCAAGGGGATGATCGTCAAGGATACCGACCCCCGCAATCTGTCAAGACTTTCATTGAGATTGACCCCAAAGGGTGAAACGGCCTATCAATACCACGAAGAGCTGCATCAGGAACTTGACGGGCTTTTCAAAGCCGCGCTTGAAGACGCTACTGAGGGAAATAAGGCGTTTTTGAAAGACTTCCTTAATTCGCTTGATGGAAAACTTGACGTCTATGAAAAAGAAGTGCGTCCAGACCGTTGGCAAAAATAATCGTCCGGCTTCGGCCGGATGATTTCAGGCAAAAGTGTATAGCTGCTACACTGAAACCTGGATTCATAAAAGGCAACGGTATTTATTGAGAATGTGTATAGCAGCTAAACTAATTTTTGAAAGGAACATATATTATGAACGAAAAAGATCAAAAGCTTGAAATGATGCGGAGCGGAAAAGTATCCACCGCATTGCTGAAAATGGGGCTCCCCACCATGATTGGAATGCTTGTCTCAGCGCTGTACAGCATCGTGGACGCCTATTTTGCCGGATGGCTCGGAACTTCGCAGCAGGCGGCAATCGCGGTTGTGTTCCCGATGATACAGATTATCATCGGATTGGGTATGACCTTCGGCACCGGCGCGGGGTCTTTCATTGCGAGACTTCTCGGAAAAGAAGATATGGACGGGGCAAACCGGGCTGCGTCTACAGGAATGTTCACCAGCCTGTTTGTCGGTATTTTAGCAAGTATGGGCTGTCTGTGTTTCCTGGAACCGCTTCTCAGAGGCCTTGGGGCGACGGACACGATTCTTCCTTTCGCAACCGATTATGCCGTTGTGTATATTGGCCTCGCGTTTTTTGACATTTTCAATGTTACCATGAACAACATTGTGACCGCAGAGGGCCGCGCCAAGCTGGCGATGATCTCCATGATGCTCGGAGGCGGTCTGAATGTGATACTGGACCCGGTGTGTATGTTCGGCCTCCAAATGGGAATCCAAGGAGCAGCCGTTGCGACTGTGATCTCCCAGGCGGTTGTGTCGGTGATGTTCCTGCGGTATATTCTGGGCAAAAAAGGGACGCTGCGTTTCTCTCTGCGGCTGTATACCCGCAAATGGTATCTCTTCCAGGAGACTTTCAAGGTGGGCATTCCCATTCTTGTCTATCAGCTTTTGTCCAGCGTTTCCATGGGCATGACAAGCTCCGCGGCGAGTACATACGGGGATTCCGCCGTGGCGGCGTTCGGCGACGCGATTCGTCTGATGACACTGGGAACGTATGTGGTGTTCGGTTTTTTGAAGGGCTTCCAGCCGATTGTGGGCTACAATTACGGCGCAAAGAACTATGACCGCGTCAGAAAACTTGTCAATACGACGCTGAAATGGTCAACCATCTTCTGCGTCGTCGTCGCGGCGATTATGCTGATCTTCCCCAGTCAGCTCATGTCCATCTTTACGAAGAGCGACACAGAGCTGATTCGAATCGGCGCATTGTCTCTGCGTGCCAATGGAGTGATTTTTGCCTCTTCGGCTTCGAGCAGGTCGCGATGGCGGTGTTCCTTGCAATGGGAAAAGGAATGCAGGGCGGTCTTCTCAGCATCAGCCGTCAGGGCCTGTTCTTCATTCCGGCAATGTTGCTTTTGCCAAGGATATTCGGTCTGAACGGTATTGCGTGGGTACAACCTGTTGCCGATGCATTTACAATTCTTCTGGCCGCAGTCTTTATGGTTCAGTTCTACCGGGACTTGCGTCGGCTGAGCGCGGCCAGCGTGCCGGAAGAGGGAGAATAACCGTTTTCTCTATCCGGTAGGCGATTATTAAACTTATCCGTGTTTTCATTATTGTGATTCACGGTCGAAGCTACTGTAAGCCAAAAGAAACGATGGAAAAGCCAATTATGGCCATCATAAAAATTAATAAAGGAGCATGAGAAAAATGAAAAAGAAAATTATTACAATCAGCAGAGAGTTTGGCAGCGGGGGCAGAACCATTGCAAAGGCGCTGGCAACACGCCTCGGTATTGCATATTACGACAAGGAGCTGGTCAAGCAGATGCGATTGATACCGGCCTGGATCAGCAATTTGTTTCAGACGAGAGCGATTATGCTCCAAGCAAGAGTATTTTTGCCTATAATTTACAGGAAGGTATGTTGGGTGGGCTGTGTGCGGCGGATATTCTCTGGGATGTGCAGCGCAAAGTGATTCTGCAACTGGCGGATAAGGAACCCTGTGTCATCGTCGGAAGAAACGCGGATTATATTCTGAGGGATCGCACCGATTGCCTGAACGCGTTCATCCATGCCGACACCTCATTTCGTGCGGAACGTATTGTAAGGCTTTACGGCACAACGGAAAAGACGCCGGAGGAGCGCTTAAAGGATAAAGACGCCAAACGGCGGATTAATTACAAGCATTTCACCGAAAAGGAATGGGGCATGTCACAAAATTACCATATCTCGCTGAACAGCGGCGTCATCGGTATTGATAAATGCGTGGATATTATCGCTGATCTTTTTACCGGACAAAGCAATTTGAAATAGCAAGTGAAATGTCGTAAACCGGCAAAGAAATAAGTGTATGACTGAAAGAAAATTAGGAGGTCATGATGACAAATTTTAAAGAAAGACTGAAAACCTATGGATTGAACAAGGTCCTCTCCTACATGGATTCGAACTACGAACATAACATTCCAAAAGCTCTCGACTGGCTTGAGCGTTTTGACAAAGAAGGCCAATACGCCGGAGCATATAAAACTGTAAGAGAAGTCATGGCAGTACCTGAAAAGTGTTTTTTCCGATCTTGATGAAGGCTCCAGAAGGATGCTTTTATTATCAATGCATCTATTATTGATACTGGTGTTTAGAAAGGGAGAAATCGTGGAACGCGGCAGCCATGAAGAATTATTAAACGAGGGTGGCTATTATAAAGATCTCTTTTATGCTCAATCGTTTGAGGATACGACTAAAAGAGAGATAAACGCAATGAATAAGTGCGCATATGGCGTTGTATAAAAAGATGCAATTTTTCAACCAAAAGCTTCGCGCTATTTAAAAATGAACTGAACAAGGCGCTTCCCGCCCAACAAAAAAACGCGAGTTTGGCGGGTTTATTCTCATGCCTGAATAAGCAATATCATAGCCCTCCAGGCTCACAAGTTTGGAGGGTTTTCTTATGCGCGTTCAATATACGTTGAGTTTCAGGCGACCGCTGCCAAGCAGCGGCCGAGCGTGATGAAGCGGACTACAATCTACTGCTCATCGCTTTTTTAACTGGTAGACTGTCAAAAAAAGCCTGTGCTTCTCATGGGAGAGGTATGAGCATAGACACGAACCAGTAGAGCAGGTATTTTGCGAAATAATTTATAGGAGCGCACTCATGGGCATCAATGCTCACCGATGTGCTCCTTTTTTATTATATGCTATCACTCCCCACTGCCGGGCCCCACCGTTTGTTCTTCATTTCCGGATTTTAACAATCACGAAATGGAGGACAAGCCCTATGGCAAAGTATCAGAAAAAGACAAATTACCGAGAGAAGTATCCCGGTTTGATCGAAGAAATTATTGAGGTCTTGGAGAAAAGCGATCGGCAGATGGAATATCTGCAGTATGACATCAAAGTCGAGCGATGCCGGATCAACTCTGTCAGCGGCGCTGTTACATATCTCCCCAGCCGGGAGGACTCCTATGAACGGCTTCTGGAAGAAAACAGGCATTCATTTTATGACCATCCATGACAGAAAGATAATAATTCTTAGCAAATTAAAAAAGCTGATGGAAAAGTAGAAATTTTTCCGTGCAGCCCCCTCGCTCAACGGGTAAGTAAGTGAGGGGGTTTTTCTATTCCCTCGTTGTTCCTTGAAAATTTCATATCCGGCAGCATAAATACATGATCTGTCCGGCCGTGATGAGCGGCAGCGAAAATGACGGGCGCGCCAGGACTACCTGCGGATGGGTGACAGACATCCGTCGAACCGACGGCATCGAAGGCGACGAGCGGGAAGGCCCGGTCATAAAACAGCCTGTGGTGGGCTGTTTCGCAGTGAAACGGACAGTGCCAACGCTACTTCCGTCCAGCCACAGATTCAAGCAATGGGGGCGGCTCGGTGAGAACCACGGAGAGGTGAAATTTTTATGGCGTTTGCTTAACCGGCAAACCGTTTATGCTGCCGCCCTAGCTTCGGGAAGCAGTGCCGAATAGAAGCATCAGACCAATAAAATGAAGAACAAGCTTACTATAGATTTGAGGGACAGCCATGTCCAACCGGCTGTTCCTTGTTACATACAGTGGCGGAGGTGCTTGGCATGAATATAAGCAGAGGAGATGTTTTCTATGCGGATTTGATGCCGGTCATCGGGTGCGAGCAGGGCGGCATCCGCCCCGTCCTTATTATTCAAAACAATATCGGGAACCGATACAGCCCCACCGTAATCGTTGCAGCCATCACCAGCCGCATGGAAAAGATTTCTTTGCCTACCCACGTGCCGCTGACGGGAGAGCATATCGGACTTCGGCAACATTCCATCGTAATGCTGGAGCAAATCCGCACCATTGACCGCTCCCGCCTGCGCGCGTATCTGGGCCGCATCGGCGGCGAGTGCCTTCGGAGTGTTGACGAAGCCCTGGGCGTCAGCCTGGGGCTTTTTATCAGACAAGCTGAGAGTAAGGAGGAGCAGTATGAAACGAGCATGGCTTTATTACCGCATAGACGCGCCGGAGGATCGAAACGGCGCGCTAAAGAAGCAGGAAAAGCAGCTTTATGATTTTGCGGAACAGTTGGGATATCAAGTTGCAGGAGTAAGCGTTGATCTTGATCAGAATACGGAATTGGAGAAGCTGAAACAGGATGCCGACGTGAAACGTTTTGATGCTCTCCTTGTCACCAGCCTGTTCCATATTCATCGTGACCGCCGTCAGGCGCTTGCCTGGGTGCATGAATTTCAAAGCTTTGGAATTGAAGTCTTTTCTCCTTTGGAAGGACATATTTCCGCAGGGGAGGGTTTGATATGATTGCCGTTTCCGAGCGGGTGTATCTCTCCATGTTCAGGGATGAGCCGGAGGTCTTCACGGTTCCGGAAGCCGCAAAATTGCTGCGTATCGGTATCAATCAGACCTATCGCTTGGCACGGAGCGGCCGATTGGGGAGCATCCGGGTGACTAACAAGGTACTGGTCCCCAAACTGTCCGTTGTGGCGTTTCTGGTCGAAAATAACCCGTGCAGGTTTGTACCGTTTGACACCTGGCTTTCTCCGTCTGAGTGTGGTATTGTGTGTACTGCCGACGGCAGTACCGGAGAAAGCCACGCGAAAGGAGAACGGAAATGAAACGAATCACAGGCCGTTTGGCCACGAAAAATCAGAAATGGTACGCTGTATTAAATTTGTATGACACAGATGGAGTCCGCAAGCAAAGATGGGTCAGTCTTGACCTGGAGGACAAGCGCGGCACGAAAACGGAGGCCAACCACCGGCTTGCCGAGGTATTGGCGCAGTACAACGTCGGGGATTTATACCTTCAGGAAAACATGACCCACGCGGAACGGGAACGCAACCGGATCGCCAATATGTTGGTGGAAAATTATCTTCTGGAATGGCTGGAGCAGCACAAGCCCAATATTTCAAGCTCTACCTACCTTAATTACAAGAGAATGATCAACGGCAGGATGACAGCTTTTTTCAAACCGATGAAGTCAAGGTAAAGGAGGTCACCGGCGACGAAATCAACGCCTACTACACGACGATTCGCGCAGACGGGCTGAAAGGCACAACAGCACAACGTCCACCACGCCATGCTGCACAGGGCTTTCAAACAGGCTGTCAAGCGGCGTATCATCGCATCAAATCCCTGCCAGCAGGCGGACCGGCCTAAGTCTGTGCCGTTCATCGGCAACTATTATAATGCGGATGAACTGAAGGAACTTCTGAACTGTGTAGAAGGTGATCCCATCCGCCTGGTCATCATGCTGGCGGCCTACTACGGTCTGCGCCGCAGCGAGGTGCTTGGGCTAAAATGGTCGGCGGTGGACTTCACCGCCAAGACGGTCAGCATCCGGCACAAGATTCTGGAGGAGGAAACCAAAAGCGGCGTCGTGCTCAAGGGCTACGACGTGATGAAAACGAAATCCTCTTACTGCACTCTGCCACTGATCTTCCATGTAGAGGAGGAACTTCTGGCGGAAAAGGTGAGGCAGGCGGAAATGCGAAAGGTTATGCGCGGTTCCTACAGCAAGGAATACACGGAGTACATATGCGTAGACGCGCTGGGCAGGCTGATTACCCCGCAGTATGTCAGCAACCATTTTCAGGTGATTCTCAAAGAAAACGGCTTGCGAAAAATACGCTTCCACGATTTGCGTCACAGCTGTGCCTCGCTTCTGCTGGCAAACAATATTCCCATGAAGATGATTCAGGATTGGCTGGGGCATTCCGATATGGCGACCACCGCCAACATCTACTCGCACATCGACAGCTCCAGCAAGCTGGCCAGCGCCAACATGATTGAAGAAGTGCTTGGAGTGACCGAAGACCAGGATAATCCGGAGAACGACAAGGACGAAAAACCGGAATAAACTCTCCGAAGGTTCGAACCCACGCAATGTCGCAGAAGGCTTTCCCATCTTGCAGTTTTCTTGCAAAAAAGCTTAGAAAAGCCGCGAATCCGCTTGCCTCGATTTCTACCAAAGTGGGGGAAGTAATGTGAAAGCAGGCATAAAAATGTCCTAAAAGCCCGGAAAGTCCGAGCTTTTAGGACGATTGTGGCGGAGAGGATGGGATTCAAACCC
Organism: Caproicibacter fermentans; assembly: GCF_009746625.1. Classification (GTDB taxonomy): domain Bacteria; phylum Bacillota; class Clostridia; order Oscillospirales; family Acutalibacteraceae; genus Caproicibacter; species Caproicibacter fermentans. The sequence goes on along the minus strand of NZ_VWXL01000071.1, from coordinate 7,812 downwards.
ATGTGACGTTGCCGTCAAACTGATTTCGAGCCGTTGAGAAAACGGCACGGTATCTCACGGAACCTCATGGTTCATCACGGAAAAAATCCACGCAAAGTCCCGTGTTTCCAAGGCTTTGAGCCAGTAAACCCTGATGAAATAATGGCTCATGAGCACTCTGGTTCATCAACTGAATTTCAAGCAAAAATACCCCTGTTTTGCTGATTTTCTGCAAAAGTGCAAGAAAACTGCAAGATGAAATTCCCTGACGCCATGCGCCTTTCAAGAACCGACCTTGTAAAATTGCAAGAAACAGGACCCTAATTTTAGAATGATTCTCCTTTCTGCCGTCGGCAAACAACGGAAAGGAAGAATTTAAATGACACAGGAACAACTCCGTAAAAAGCTGGAGCGGCAGTTCAAAAAATATCCCGACTGCGTATTTCCCGAGGACGTATCCAAAATGCTCCGCCTCGGTATCAACACCGTTTACCACATGCTGAAGGGCAACCTGATCTCCTGTTATCTTGTGACTAACAAATATCATGTGGCCAAGCAGGACGTGATTGACTTTGTTCTCGCCAGCGGCTACACCGAATGCATCTCACCCACCGACCAGCGCAAGGAAATCCAAAAGTACTGCGCCAAGAAGCCGCGAACTGCTTCTGAGATCTCGAGTATACTGGGGATATCCAACCCGGGAGAAGATGTTGGAATCCTATGTTTCCTCAGGTAACGACCGTTTCAAGGGCGTAGTGCTATATCGGTGCAAAAAGCAACAACCCGGACAAGGCTCCAAAAAATGAGCAAGTATGCCGATTTGAAGGGCCGGTATCCTGAAGACCTGACTCTGGACGAAATGCGCACGATCTTGCACATCAGCAAGCGTAAAGCCAGCTATATGCTGAAAAACGGCTACATCCCCTGCAAGGACAGCGGCAAGAAGACGCGCAATTTTCGGGTCAAGCTGAAGGATGTCATTTCTTATCTGGAGGAGATGGAAGAGCATCCGGAAAAGTATACGCTTCCCGGCGGAGCCTTTTCTTCTGCCACTCCGCATCAGCACGGCAAAGGGACACAAAGGCTGCCTGTAGAAGAATTCCGCCTCTGGTTGGAGGATGAGTGGTTCGCCGCACCGGATGCCATGACCAAAAGAAAAATGGCGCAGCTGACAGGCTATTCCGACAGTGCCTTTCAAGACTGGATTTCATTGGGAAAACTGAGATACATTTCACTTTATGGCCGATCTGTAACAGCCAAGATATGGTTAATCGATTTTTACTGCCATGACGGCTACCTCATTGTGCAGAAATCCAAGAAACACCGAAAACTGTTGAACCGCTTTTTTGAGGAGTATAATAGCAAGACCGAACAGTATTGATATTTCGACTAACTTAGGCTAGAATAGGAATCGTTTGTTTTAGCCTAAGTTTTTTGTTGCCAGGAGGTTGACGAGATGGAAAAATTCATTCCCTATGAAAAACTGTCCAAGAAAAAGCAGCGGGAACTTGCCGCTAAACGGCGAGGAAGTTGGGGCGCGTTGAATCCTGTTACCCGCAAACTGAAAAATCCCAAAGCCTACAATCGGGAAAAGGCACGGAAATGGAGTGATGAATCACCCATGACCGTGCCTTTTGAGTTGTATTATTTATTCCGCACGTCTCTGTGTAACGTAAGCGTCAAGCAGGCGTGCGCGAAGTCGCCGTGGCACAGATAGAACGCCTCGCGGAATCCGGCATAAGGAGATTGAGCGCATCTGGGTTATCGCGGATATTCCAGTTTGGTGCGTTTTTCAAAATATAGACCAGATACTCAAACGGATTCAGCCCGTTCTCCTTGGCCGTTTCGATCAGGCTGAACATTACAGCACTTGCCTTTGCTTCGCGCGGCGTGTTTGCAAACAGAAAGTTTTTGCGGTCAACTACAAAGGGCTTGATGCTCCGTTCAGCCCTGTTGTTGCTTATTTCGAGCCGTCCGTCGAGCAGATAATGTTCGAGATATTTCCGCTGAGACAGAGCATAATGTACCGCTATTCCTATCCCCGTTTTAGGCGCAGCGTTAAGCGACACCGCCCACTCGAAGAATTCTTCGAGCACAGGCTTCGACTGCGCCAGGCGTTTTACATAGCGCTCTTCCGGTGCGAGAGACGAAAACTCGCGTTCAAGCTCGAACAAATGGTCACAGTACCGTTTCCCGCGCAAGGCATTGCTGCTCTCCCGGTCACGCTCCGGCAGAGCTTTCAGCGATTCATCAAATTTTCGCCGGACATGCGCCCAGCAGCCTACCACAGTTATTTCGCTTCTGAGGGAATGGTATCCCTCGTACCCGTCTGTATGCAAATAGCCCTTGAAGTCCTTCAAAAACGCTGCCGGCCGTTTTGACCTGCGGTCCGGCTGGTAATCATACAGGACGATCGGTTGCACAGCGTCCCCGCTTGTCCGGTACAGCCACATATAGCTCTTGCTCTGCGCCGTTTTCCCTGGTTCCCGAAGTACCTGGAGTGTCGTTTCGTCCGCGTGAAGAACGCCGTGATTGCAAAGCATCTCATGCAGCGCCTCATAAACGAGCTCCAGCCAGTCTTCCGTGGCCCGTATCAGCCAGTTTGACATTGTCTGCCGTGAAAGCTGAATTCCGTTCTGCTGCAATTCCTTTTCCTGACGGTAAAGCGGCGAACCCATTACGAATTTCTGTGTCATGATATGCGCTATTGCCTCCGGGGAAGCAAAGCTACCTTTGATGACCGGCTCGCTCACCGCGGCTTTGACAATGGGAACCCCGTACTCATCCTTTTCGCATTCGCGGCAGGTGTAAACCAAGCGAACGTGCTTGCGTACCTTTACCTGTGCCGGAACGATTACAAGCTCATCCCAGCTGTCCCGGCCCATCACATGAAGCGGTCCGCCGCACTCAGGGCAGATACGTTCGCATTCAGGCAGGTCATGCTCCACAATTTCGACCGGCAGATTCTCCGGGAGCTTGTCCGTTGTTAGGCGAGTCCGCTTGCGGTAGTGCTTTTCGACCTCCACGAGCTCCGGCTCCGCCACGTTTATATCTGCAAAAAGCTCAGCTTCATTAAAAATTGAAAGCTGAGCCAAATCATATTCGCTTTTCTCGCTGGAAGCCTCGTACTGCCGATGCTTTGAGATACGGAACTGCTCCTCGTAGTATTTTACGAGGACTTCGAGCTCCGAAACGCGGGCTTTCAGCGCGGCAATTTCGGCCTGGTTTTCAGTCGCCGAAGCGGCGGTCAAATCACTCTTTTCCATGCCTTTATTATACCGCAAAACCTCCTGAAATACAAGCAATTTCAACGTTTTCAGATATGTTTTGGCTCACTCTTTTGCTACACCGCGCGCCGCCCGTTTACCTCATTTCGGCGCAGCTTCAGCTCAACTTTTGACCCGCAGAGCAGGATTGCCAGCTCTTCTCCCGACAGGTCCATCGTCATCGCTTCGCCCTCGCCCGGCCATTTAAAATGTCCCTTCTCCAGCCGCTTGAAGTACAGCCAGAACCCATCGCCGTCCCATTCGAGTATCTTCAGCCTGTCACGGCTTCGGTTGCAGAATACAAACAGCGAACCATTGAAGGGATCAAGCTTGAAGCTGCCTTCCACGATAGCGGCCAGTCCGTTTATGGACTTTCTCATATCTGTAGCTCCGCAGGCAAGGTAACAGGACTTCCCACTGAAGCTGATCATAGTTCCTTCAGAACCCGGCAGACTTTTGAGAGAAGCTCCGGATCTGTCTCCGTGCCGACCGTTATGCGGCATCCTCCGACTTCGACTGTCAACCCCTGCGTCTGAGCCTGTTCGCCCTTTACACAGAGTGCCCATCCGTTTGGTACAAGGCGTTTTTCTTCTGTGGAGGGCTGTATTTCTGAACATGCCGCCTCGCGCAGTTTGCGTTGCCAGTAGAAATACGTGTTTTCGTGTATTCCAGTCTCCTCGCAGTATGCCCGGATTGATAGCCCTCTGTCCGCACGGTCCCGCATTGCCTGCGCCCAATGCGTAAGCCGGTATTTGCTCGCAATCTCTCTTGTATTCATGCAACCACTCCGTTTCGTCTTGAAAAACCACATATGGTTTTTCACTTCCTTTTGGAGTCAATTGTAGCATGGTTGTCGCATCTATGACAGGTGACCACTTATTTGACGGTTACTGTGTAACTAGGAAGCCATTCCCGTGAAGCGGCATACTTATAACCACAGAAAATTTGATCTGTGTGTGGAAAGTCGGTGTCGGTGAGAAAGTTTTTTAACCAGACAATCTCGATAAAATAGTGAGGTTAACTTTGATGAAACTAAATTTGATGGAACGCCGTGTGAGGGAAAACTCTCATGCACGGTGTGGAGCGGGGGAAAAACCGGAGAAAAGAGCATCCGGCCACAGGCCGGATGCTACGGTCAAAGGTTTACCTATCGCTATAGTGACATCCAAAAACTTCCGTGCTATACTCAAGAGCAAGAAAGGATCGGCCTTTCCGCTCACCATCGCGGTGACTCTGGCACTTCTGCTACTTCTCTGCGTCGCTTCCGAGGGTATCCGGCTGATGATCATCGCCCAGGGTGTGCGGGACGCGGTGCAGTCCGCCGTGATCTCGACCGTGAACGACAGCTATGACAATGTGTACCACGGCGTGCGGGAGGGCTATTCCGGCGCTTACCAGCCCTCGGCGGACGAATTCGAGGAAAGCCTCGATTACGGCGATATTTACGGACGGCTGGACAATCTGCTGGAGCTCCGGCAGGAGAATGGATATCATGTGAAATACGCCGGGGACGAAGCGGAATTCCGGCTGTCAAACCTGTCCGTCCATCTCAGGAACATGCCGCTGGCGCCATCCGATCCGGATAACGCGAACGGTTATCTGGCCGACGCGGTGATCCGTCTGGAGGTCCCCATGCGGTTTGGTGGAAATATCCTGCCGCCCATGACGATCAATCTCAGGGTGCAGGCAAAATATATGCCTTTATTCTGACTATTTCACGCGTGCCCATAGACTTGCGAAACCGTCTGTGGTACTGTGTGATACTGAAAAAAGTCGATGAATCAACAACCATGAAAAGGAGGGTACCTCATATGAAACTGACAGATAAAACAAAAAGCGGCTCACGCTTGCCGGGCTCGGCGTCTTGAGCGTTGTGCTTGTCGTCGCTATCGCCGCGCAGTTCAGAACGGGGACGCCCACGGACAGGCAAGTGGACACCTCCTCAACCGCGTCGGATGCCTCGGTTCCTTCCATCTCCGCACCAGGGGCCACGGACTCTTCACCGGACGTCAGCGTCTCCGCCATTTCCGCACCGGATACGGCTTCTCAGGGCGGCGCCAAAGATACCGGAGATCCCAGCGGCACGGATCAGAGCATTCAGGCAGAGGTCACAAAGCCGTCCGCGCCCTCGGCGGAAGCGAAAACGAACCCCAATCAGACGCCGGACGGTAAAAAGGCTTCCAAAACGGATAACGGCACGCCAACCGCGGATTCCTCCTCCAAATCGTCGACACCGAAATCCGGAGATAAAAAGGATGGAAAGATTTATATACCCGGTTTTGGATGGGTTACAGATAACGGCGGTGGAGGATCTGGTACAACTGCCGGTGATATGTACGAAAACGGCAACAAGATCGGCAACATGAGTTAGCTCGATATCACGATATTACGGAAAGCACGGCTTCGGCTGTGTTTTTTTCTTTGAAAGGGGGATTCCATGAAACGAATCATCAGCATTGTTATCGCGTTTATACTGATGATTTCCGTATTTCTGCCCATGAACGCCTATGCCATCGGAGACGGGAATGTGGATGGCGGTGGAGGTGGGATGGGAGACGGAACTAACACGGATTTCTGGAACACCGGCGACGAAGGAGTACGGGTAACAGTCATCCGAGCCAGCGATCATGCGGTAGTGACAACACCTATTGACTTGACAAATAAACACCCAGTGATTGCTGTTAACTTTAATAAAGTCTGCAAAATTTCTTATTCACAAGGATATGCTCTTTCTCCTGATACCCATAGCTATGATTATGTGAACCCGTCTCAGGCCCTACCCAAGATCATCAGCACATCCGGAGGAAACGGCAATATCGCCGCGATCAAGAGCTATTTCACCGACGAGCAGGTAATCCGGAGTATCGCGAACCTGACCGGAATGAACTTTAATGTTCTGATCAACGGGCAATATAAGCTGCTTCTGGAGCCCATCGCATATATGACGTTCGGCGGTGTCAAATACGCCATGACCGCCACGGAGGCCGCGCTGTTCGATCAGCAGCTCGGGGGCGGCCTGCGGAGCAAGATGGTCTCTCTCAGCCACAAAAACCTGCCGCTGGCGATGTTTCTGGAAACCCCGGATCTCGGTTACCCGGCATGGGGCGGTTCCACGACCAAAGCCGCGTCGGACACGGATATCATCTCATCCCTTGGTCTTGGCATTGTACGGTTCAGCGAAGCGGAGCCGCCTACAGTCAGCACGACAAATTATGAATACCGTGTCAACACGGAGGTCATCACATCCGTGACGGTGCGCGGCGGGCAGTCCGATCCGGACAACCCCGTCACAGTGCGTTTCACTATTGGGGGCCATACTTACACCGTAGGCGGCGTCTACTACCCGGACGGCGACAGCCAACTGGCGTGGGTGCGCTGGACAACGCCATCCACACCGCAGGCCATGACCATCCGCGTGTCGGTGAGCGGCAGGGGTTCGGCAAGCGAGGGAACCATCACCGTAAAGATTGCGGATCTCTCCGGACACGATCCCCCCGATCCTGTGGCGGATGACCGGAACGACTCCTACAGCGCGTCACCTGTTCCCAATAATACGCAGAAAACCTCCGTGTCCTGGGGAGTCTGGCGCCCGTACTGGCACGCGAATTGGGTCTGGATTTCTACAGGAGAGGACTCCGGCTATTGGGAGGACGCCGGATGGTGGGACTTTAACTGGACTTCCTATTCCGCAAGCCTGACCGCTTCCATGAGCATTACGCCGGACGCGAAAGATCCCACAGCATCGGAAAAAACTCTGAAAAGCGGTTATGGGATCAACCAGACAACGACTGCCAAGGTCAGTACCAGCCAGTCCTCGGCAGTGACCGGCGCGCAGACTGCTGTAACGCACTTTCCGGAATTCGGGTACCAATCCTTCTGGCGGCTGCTGGAGCAGACGCGCTCCGGATACAACGCGGAGTTTGGGTTCGCGTCCAATAAATATTCGACTTACAAGCGCCGGACGCACTTCACGCCGATCTGGATGCCGGATGGCAACTACACGCCCTATACCTATCTGGAGGACTGCTGGACGCCCGCGGGGATGCTCAGCATGAACCTCACTGATTCGGTAACGGTACGGGGCAGCCTTTGGAGCGACTGGCACATCGCGCCAGTAAAGCCATAACAACAGAAAAGAAAAAAGATCGCGGAGCAGGAGCTTCAGCGATCCTTTTTCTTGCGCAAAATCATTTGAAAGGTGGAAAATCCATGAAAACGAAACGTATTCTCGCGGTTCTGTGTGTGGTTCTCGTCCTGACCTGCCTCTTTGGAACAACCGCGTATGCGGCGGGAAGCGGCGATGTGGCGGGGGCTGTGGAGGGCACCTGGAAAACGGCGTCACAGCAGATAAAGACTGTTGTCAACAGCGTTGTATTCCCGGCTATCGACCTGATTCTGGCCGTGTTTTTCTTCGCCAAATTGGGCACGGCTTATTTCGACTGTGCGCCCGTAACGGCGATGTAATAATTCTGGATTTGGCAATCCAGCGGGTAAAAGCTCATTCGCCCGTCATCAACCGGCTTACCTGAGGGGGAAACCTCATAGGGGAAAATAGCACACCGGTAAA
>NZ_VWXL01000070.1 GCF_009746625.1 Caproicibacter fermentans | reverse complement strand
CATCGGTAAACTTTGAATTTCCGATAACAATGTGGTCGTAATCAGTACCTTGATCAACAGGTGGCAGCATCAAGATCTCAGGCATTCTGCATTTCCTCCAATCTGTGGATAATTTCTTTCAGAGCCCGAACGGTACCGAGAAAATGCTCCGCGTAGTGGTGACCGTATGGGTTATCCTCCAATTGCTGCTCCAGAGAACGCAAATAGGTTTTGTGGTATTCAAGGTACTCAGGAGTAGTGATATACCGACTGCAGGTGTAACATTTCTGCCGCCTTAACAGCCGATCGCAAACGGTTCCGCTTTCAAATGGCCTGGTGCAATAGCCATCGCACATTTTGGCGCAGCCATCCTGATTTTCCTGAAACCATCGCAGCTCGGCTTCATCCGATATCACAGACCGGTCGACCTGATTGACATCTCCGATTATGCCGATTGCCTGAAAGCGTTCCGCTCGTTCCCGATCTTTCACATCCGCATAATGCATTTTCGTAGTGGATGGGGCGGCATGCCCGAGCATCTCCTGTATGACCTTGATATTGGTTCCTTTTGACAGCATGTCGGTCGCAAGAGTTCTCCTGAATTTCAGCGGGGTAAGTCGAAAAGGCGCGCCGCCTTCGTCCAAAATATTGTGACAGGCGACAAAGTCGGATAAAAGTTTCCTGTATTCTGATTGTTTCAAAAGAGCAATCTCACCCTTGCGCGTTCCGTTTTTGCGCTGCTTAAGAAACATAAATTCACGCATACCGTCAGCAGCCTGCTCACGCAACGTTTTGGAATACTCCATTAAACGCTCTATGGCCGTGGCACACTCATTTGGTATTGGCAGCGGAGGACGTTCCTTCCGGTTTTTGTGATCATACCACGCAAGCGTATAGCCGTTGATCGGATGAGGCTGAAGGCAGCCGATTTTCAGTTGCAGCATATCTTCAATGCGTATTGCCGTAGATTGCAAGATAATGATTCCATATCTGACATAAATGCTTGATTCGGCGGGTAGGGCCGCCGCTATCTGTACCATGATTTTGTCCGGAATGAAATCAATATGAAGCTTGCTGTTCGTACCGTGATACTCGTTGCCAATGAAAATTTCATTTTCAGGAACATGGCCCGGCATGTGGATTTGTCCCCAGCGAATAAGGTTCTTAACGACATCCAGACATGTTTTTTGATACGCATAGGCTAACGGCTTCTTCGTAGCTGCAGATATTTCCGTCCTCAAATATGCGATAAAGAAACAAATATCGTCGTTATTCAGCGTTTTGAAAGATGTCACCCCATGCTTGACTGCAAAATTATAAAAATGTTTGAATTTCCCCAGCTCACAATAGAGCTTATATAATGTTATGCTTTGCGTTTGATGGCGCTGCCGGATATAACCCTGCAGGACTTCCTTCATTGGTTTGAAGGTTATATACGAAAAATCAAACCGGAATTGCCTGCCGTAATTTTGCGAGTGCTCGTCCTTATCGGTCAGCTCCCAAACCTCGCCGTCCCGGATATCATTTTTCATTGAGAGCACCCTCTGAAGCGGAGCGGCGGCTCCAGTACTTGTTCAGGCTTTCATACAGATATCGGTTGGAAAGATGCGTGTATTGCTGTGTAGTAGCGATTTGTTTGTGCCCGGCAATGATTCTCACAACGCTGATGTCCATGCCGCTTTCGACCAGGGTGCTGATAAAGGTGTGCCTTAGATCGTGAAAGTGAAAGAAGACTCCCGCCTTTTGCATGGCGGAATGAAAGGTACCGTACGCCGCCTGGTAGGTTAAGGGCTGTCCATAGCGTTCTTTTTTTAAGGATACAAAAATATAGCTATGCTCTGTTTCAATCAGGCTTCTTTCTTCCAGAATGAACTGATCAATTTCCTCTAAAAGGAACAGAGGTAAATACAGCGTCCGGCAGCATCCTTTGGATTTGATATCTGTAAGTGTGCCAATCTGCTTGCTGGAATCAGGATATGGGATTTCTTCAATTTGCAAATCCAGAACTTCCGAGATTCGCGCTCCCGTAAGACTCAGAATCTTTAAAATCAGCCGATCCCTTGTCGTATGCAGATGCTTTGAAAGGGTCTCCACATCTGAAGGCGGCACCAGATGTACAGTATGCTTGCTTTCTTTAACCTTAAAGACAGACTGCTTCGTCTGATTATCCTGCCGCGCATGGTAGAGAAGGTTTTTAAACATGTCGCGCGGCCTATTGACATCCCTCATTAGAATTGGATTGTCGATTTGGCTCATGATTCCGCAGTACTTGTAAAAGCAATGCACCGTTCCCAAAATGTGATTGATCGTTTGCGGAGTCCGGCAACTGGTCGTGAAAAGGGACAGGCTATCGGAGCAATCCGGATTTCTAAGGTACTCCACAAATTCACTCAGTTTTCTGACTGTCATCTCATCATACGCATAATGGCAATGATTCAAAAAGTCCCAATAGATTTTCAGATCCCGCCCATACGCTTTCATAGTGTTTAGAGCCATTCCGCGAAGTTTCTGATACCTCAGAAAAGCCTGCACCGGTTTCACCAGTCTCATGTTATCATCCAAAAGGGTGATAACGGTTTCAGCTTCAACCTTGATAATCCTCAGTTCCAATAAATATAGCGCCTCCTACGTTTTTTATATGTCCAACAAGACATTGTCCCATCGTACCATAAAAAACGCTTGAGGCGCTGCGTAAAATCATCTTATGAATAAGTGCGGCTATGTCACTATTTTATCTGCAACACAGACTCTAAAATATGCTTTATGCCAGCAGTTTCGGG
>NZ_VWXL01000007.1 GCF_009746625.1 Caproicibacter fermentans | reverse complement strand
TATTTCAGCGGGAGGTGAAAAATCACATGACCAATGTAATTGCCGTTGCCAACCAAAAGGGCGGCGTCGGTAAGACCACAACCTGCGCCAATCTCGGCATCGGGCTGGCACAGGAAGGGAAAAAGGTGCTGTTGGTGGACAGCGACCCACAGAGTTCCATGACTATCAGTTTGGGCAATCCTCAGCCCGATCAACTGCCCGTGACGCTGGCGACGATCATGGGCAAGATGCTGGACGAGGAACCCATCGACCCCGGCGAGGGACTATTACACCACGACGAGGGCGTAGACCTGATGCCCGCCAATATTGAGCTTTCCGGCATGGAGGTTTCTCTCGTCAACGCCATGAGCCGTGAAAAAATTCTGAAGCAGTATCTGGACGGCGTAAAGCGTCAATACGACTATGTGCTTCTGGACTGTATGCCCTCGCTGGGGATGCTGACCGTTAATGCGCTGGCCGCAGCCGACAGCGTACTTATTCCCGTTCAGGCTCAGTACCTTCCGGCAAAGGGCCTCGAACAGCTTTTGCAGACAATCAACAAGGTGCGGCGGCAAATCAATCCAAAGCTCAAAATCGACGGCATCTTGCTGACAATGGTGGATAGCCGCACCAACTATTCCAAAGAAATCAGCACCCTGCTGCGGGATACCTACGGTTCAAAGCTGAAAGTATTTGATGTGGAGATTCCTCATTCCGTTCGCGCCGCCGAAATCAGCGCGGAGGGCAGGAGCATTTTCGCCCACGACCCGAAGGGCAAGGTCGCCGAGGCATACCGTGAGCTGACGAAGGAGGTGCTTAAAATTGAAAAGCAGCGCCAAAAACATAAGTCTGAACAGCTACGATGATATTTTTTCCACTGAGGAAACCCGCGAGGATGAAAAACGCGAAAAGGTCATGGATATGCCTCTTTCGGAGCTGCACCCGTTCCCCGACCATCCGTTTCAGGTGCGGGACGATGATTCTATGAAAGAGACTGTGGAAAGCATCAAGGAATACGGCGTGTTGGTTCCCGCCATTGTCCGTCCCCGTGCGGACGGCGGCTACGAGCTTATTTCCGGCCACCGGCGCAAACGCGCCTGCGAACTTGCGGGGCTTCCCACCATGCCGGTGATCGTCCGCAATCTGGATGATGACGCCGCGACCATCATCATGGTTGACAGCAACATTCAGCGTGAAAACATCTTGCCGAGCGAACGGGCCAAGGCATACAAAATGAAGCTGGACGCCATAAAACATCAGGGACAGAGGACAGATTTAACCTCTGTCCAAGTTGGACAGAAGTTGCAAGGCAAGGTTTCCCGTGACCTCTTAGCTGAAAATTCTCCTGACAGTTCCACGCAAATTCAGCGGTATATCCGGTTGAACGAGCTGGCACCGCAGCTTCAGCAGATGGTGGACGATAAGAAAATTGCCATGACCCCCGCCGTGGAGTTGTCATACCTCAAGCCAGAGGAACAGACTCTTTTGCTTGATACCATCGAAAGCGAACAGGCCACCCCCTCTCTTTCACAGGCTCAGCGGCTGAAAAATTTCAGTCAGGAGGGCCATTTGAACGAGGACAGTATGCTTGCCATCATGTCTGAGGAAAAGAAGCCTGAGAAAAGCGATCTCACTATCAAAGCAGACAAGCTCCAGAAATATTTCCCAAAATCGTACACCCCGCAGCAAATGGAGCAGGTCATCATCCGGCTGCTGGACGGATGGCAGAAAAAGCGGCAGCGGGATCAGGAAAGGTAATACTCGTCGTTTCAGACGTTCCGAAAGGAGCGTCTTTTTTAATTGCTAAATGAATGGAGGAAACCGCATGACAACAGAAAAAAGTAATGAGAACAGGCGCGGAAAGGAGGATGAAAAGCGAAAACGCAAATGGCCGTATATCCTTGCGATTCTTCTGCTGTTGCTGCTTCTCCTGTTGCTTCTGTTGCGAAACTGCGGAAATCAGCACCCCTGCCCGAACCCGCCGCCATCCAGTTCTGTTCCCTCGTCGTCCGTTCCGTCTCTGGACGATACCGGGAGCGCAAAACCGGGAAGCAGCAGTGCCCCATCCCGGCAGGAAATCCTGTCCCAGCTTCAAAAGCAGGAAGTCACAGTTACCGACAAGGTAAGCGCGCAGGCTTCCTTTCCCAGCGGGGCAAAAGGTAGCGCCGGAACATGGGAAGTGGAAAACCCATCCTCCAACAGCGTCGTTATGCAATGTGAAATCGTGCTGAACAGCGAAACCATAGCAAAATCCGCGCCGATCTACCCGGGCCAGCACATCGACGACCTTACCCTTTCCCGGCAAGTTTCACCCGGCGATTACAGCGTGACGGCGACCATCCGGTATTACAGCACGGATGCAAAGGCTTACCTTGGGATGGCCGACTACAGAATTCATCTTTTGGTTTCGTAATCAACCGTTTTGCGGTTGAAATAAAAACATGCAGGAGGTTTTTCAATGAAAAACAGGCTCAGAAAAATTCTCGCGGGCATCGTCACTTTTACCGTACTCGGCGTGTCGGCTGCGGTTCCGGCATTCGCCGCCGACAAGACCGACACCGGAACAGGCAGCGTCACGGGAAACGTGACGATCAACGGCTCTATCTCGCCGCTGACCATCTCCGTCACCCATCCGGTCAACGTGGCCTATGCCATCAGCCCGAACGCTGAAACCTTTACCGCCCCCGACATCGCAGTGACCAACAACACCAAAGTTGCGGTGATCGCCACGGTGGAGTCTCTGAAAGCCGCTTCGGGCGGCTCGCTGACCTTTACCGACGTTGACCCGTCCGCAAAAGCGTGGCGCTCGCTCAACCTCGCGGATTCCAAGAAGTACATCGCGCTCGGAATCTCCGCAAAGGCCAACTCCGGCTGGAACAGCGGATACAGCACGACCACCCATTGGGCGGTGAACGATTCGCCGCTGCAGGTCGGGACGCTGAATCCGAACATTTCCGGCGCGCTGTCCCTGACGGCGGATTACGGCCTCGCGTTCGACGGGGCGTACACGGCCAACCATCAGCTTGTTTTCCAGTTCCAACTCGCATAAAGGTACAGGCGGGAATTGTTCGGGATTTTCCCGGCCAATCTTCCACGCCGAAAGGAGGGCTTCTATTTGAGGCAATCATTCAGGCGGCTGTTCCTTATACCTCTGCTTGCCGCCGGTATTCTATTGTCCGGTTTTTCTCCCAGCGTTTCGGCCTCCGCTGCGTCGGTTCTAACGCTGACCGCGACGCCGAATCCGTCCGGGAACTATGTAGCGCTGAACTGGACAAACAGCGACAAAAGCCAGCCGTACAGCTATATGCTTTATTCCAAATCCGCGCATGAATCAACTTTTCAAAGCATCCCCGCCAAAGACAACGCGAAGGTTCTGAATATCTATCCCGTTGTTGCGCCGACCGTTTCTTTTACGACATGGGAAGGCAAGAGCTACACCCTGCCAAAGTCGGCGTCCCTTAAAATGCGGATGGAAACGCCGAACGAGTATGATTCCAAAGGTTACGGCAAGGGCCTCATTTCCGTGGATACCGTTTCGATCTCGGATTTTAACGCCAACCCGGACACTTATCTGAAAAACGCGGACGGCAGCTACAAATACGACGTGCTGTACTTCGGGGCGTGGGACGCTTTTGCAAGTCAGGATTTGTCCGCCACAGCGGAAACTAAGATCGACGCCTTTATCAAGACCGGGCGCGGCGTTCTGTTCGGGCATGACACGATGGTGGACAATGATACAATCTCTATGCCGAATTTCTTCAAGCTGGCCCATTACTGCGATATTCAGACCATCCCGCATTACACCGTGCTCGGTAGCTCTCAGATCAAAGTTTTCAAAAAAGGCCTGCTCACCAACTACCCGTGGGAAATCGGGGACGTGGGTACGATTCTGAACGTCCCGATGTCCCATTCCAATCAGCTTGCTTTCGGGGATGTCTGGATGACCTATCAGCAACCCTACACTTACCCCAACAGCGCGGAGGCCACCGGCTCCGGCGGGCAAGGCACAAACACTTTTTATCTGACAAGCTGGTCAAACTGCGCCATGATTCAGACCGGCCACTCCAACGGCGAGGCAACACCGGACGAGCAGCGCGTTACGGCAAACACCCTGTTTTACCTCGCGCAGATTACGACCGACACAAGCTGGAACGACCACAAAGGGCAGGATTTGGACGCGCCGGACGAACCGGCCATTTCCGGCGTCACGCATAATTCCGACCGGACGCAGTACACCGTCAATTATTCCTCTCAGGACAACGCAACCGGCTATCAATACTATGTGGAGGCCACCGGCCAGAACGACGGCGCGAAATACGATTCCCCGGTTATATCGACATCCCTAAAAACTGGGATGAAAGGTTATTCCATCGTGGTGGACAACAACCCCGATACCGTCCCGGACGGGAGCATTACAACCACGTCGGACAGCTACACTTTTTCCCGTCCCTCCGGCAGCGGCTTTTACATTCATATCGCCGCCGTGGACAACGCCGGGAATATCTCGGCTGTCGCGCACTACCATACGGATGAACTGGTTTCCGTGACGCACCCGATCAGCATCGGCTATTCCATTGACCCGAACAGCAATACCCCGTTCACCGCCCCGGACATTCAAATCACTAATAATTCCACTTTTCCCATTAAGGTTTCCGTCGCGGGGCTGAAAGCGACATCAGGCATCGGTGACGCCGCCCCCACAGCCTATTCGGATTGGAACAGCCTGACGGCTTCGCAAACCGGAAGCGGAATGGCGCTCGGCGTGGGGATCAGTCAAGCCGCCGGTTCAGGTTGGACTGCGGTTAACAGACAAACACCGGTTTATGCAAGTGATGTTGCGTCGGAAGTTCCATTGGGGACACTCGGCGCGAACGGAGCTTCCGGGAATCTGGCTCTTGCCGCTAAATTCGGTTTAGCATGGACGAACGCGAAAACCATTTTCCATGAGCTGACGCTGGATTTCACGATTACCGACTAAGCCAGTCGTTTGAGGAAGGGAGTGATATAAATGGCGGTTTTTCGTGTGGAACGAACGGGGGATTACACGGTTATGAGCAACCATCACCTGAAGAACAGGGCCTTGTCCCTGAAAGCGAAAGGGCTGCTGTCCATGATGCTCTCCCTTCCGGACGATTGGGATTATACTACGCGGGGCCTTGCCGCCATCTGCCGCGAGGGTGTGGACGCCATCGGGAAAACGCTCAAGGAGTTGGAAAGCGCGGGCTATATGGAGCGCCGCCAGCTTCGCGGTAAAGACGGGCGCATCACAGACACCGAATACATCATCTATGAGCAGCCGTGCAAGCCGCCAAGTACGCCTTTCCCGGATACGGATTCACCAGATACGGAAAAGCCGTATCTGGATAACCCGAATATGGGAAAACCGGATACGGAAAACCCCGCGCAATTAAATACTAAGGGAACTAATATCCCTAAAAAATCAAATACGTATGGAGCAAATACGTATCAATCCAATCCGGCAGATCAAAAACCGGAGGCCGTTGCCCCGGCTGATTCGATGGATGCGATGGACGCCTACCGCGAAATCATCAAAGAGAATATTTCCTACGACGTCCTGCGGCAGAGATGCGACCCGGAAAGGCTGAATGAAATCGTTGGCATCATGCTCGACACCGTGTGCAGCCGGAGAAAGGAGATTCGGATCGCCGGTGAGGACATGCCCGCCAAAACAGTGAAAAGCAGGCTTTTGAAGCTCGACGACAGCCACATCGAATACGTGCTGGAGTGCCTGGATAAAAACACCACTGATGTCCGCAATATCCGAAATTACATCCTGACCGCGCTGTATCAGGCTCCAACCACCATCAGCAGCTATTATTCGGCGCTGGTCAATCACGACATGTACGGAAGCAGCCCACCCGGACAGTAAATGTCCAGCGCGGGCTGTTTTCATACCCGACCAAAAAACAGAAAGGAGAATTTTACCATGAAACGACCCCTCGCATACATCACCGCCCCGTGGGGCGCGGATGAAATGGAAAACACCGAGGACGCGGCGCGGTACTGCCGCAAGGTCTACGACGCGGGCTTTTCGCCCATCTGCCCAATTCTATTCCTGCCGCTTTTCCTCAACGACGCCATCCCGCAGGAGCACAAGGACGGCATCGACATCGCCTGCAACTTTCTGCGCCGCGCCCACGTGCTGGTGGTCTGCGGCAGGAATGTGGACGAAACCGTAAAAAACGATATTGCCACGGCGGAACGGCTGCAAATCACCGCCACCACACTGGACGGCATCCTCACCGTCAAGGGGCAGGGCCGGGAAAAAGACGCGGAAAAGGAGTGAAGATAACGTGCCGGATTATCAGAAAATGTATCACTCGCTGTTCAACGACGTGACCGATGCCATCTCAAAGCTCCAACAGGCGCAACAAAAAACTGAGGAAATGTACATGGACAGCAAGGAAACCGTCCTCACCCCTTTTGTGAAAAAGAGTGAGGAGAAAAGGCCGGACAGCCGGTCCGATAGGAAACCGGCTCCGGCAAAGAATAAACCGCCTTCCCATGATGAACGGTGATGGTAGGCGGCTTTCTCATGGCAGGAGGTGTTTTGATTGCAGGAAGAAATAGAAAATCGCTCCGTGACGCTCATCATCAGCGGCACGAAACTGACAGGCCGAGTGCTCAAAACGGCGATTGACAAGTATCTGGCTCACCGGAAAGAAAAGAAAAACTCCAAGGCGCGCGCCGGTCCCGTGGTCCCCAACGGCAAGCAGACGGTGAAGCAGCTTGTCGGGCAGAACGCGGGCGTATCGAACATCGAGATCACCGACAGCAACATCAAATCCTTTGACCGCGTGGCGCGGAAATACGGCGTGGACTACGCCGTCAAAAAGGATCGCAGTGTGTCGCCGCCCAAATATCTTGTCTTTTTCAAGGCGCGGGACGCGGACGCCCTCACCGCCGCTTTCACCGAGTTCACGGCAAAAACGGTGAACCGGGCGAAAAGGCCATCCATCCTCTCTCGGCTCCGACAGTTCAAAAATCTTGTCAAGGCGAATACCGTTGACCGGGTGAGGCATAAGGAACAGGAGCGGGCGCGATGAGTGAGAAAACAAAAAAGCTGTTTCTGATGAATCTGCCGTATCTGTTCGTCGCGCTGTTCGCCACCAAGTTTGGAGAGTCGTGGCGGCTGGCCGCAGGCACGGACGCTTCGGGAAAGCTCCTCCACCTGATGGACGGCCTCACCGCCGCGTTTGCCTCTCCGCTGCCAAGTCTTTATCCGGCCGACCTCGGCGTGGGCGTTCTTCTCGCCGCCGCACTCCGTCTGGCGGTTTATGTCAAGGGCCGGAACGCCAAGAAGTTCCGCAAGAATGTAGAATACGGCTCGGCCCGCTGGGGAAAAACCGAGGATATCAAACCATACATCGACCCCGTTTTTGAAAACAACGTCATCCTCACGCAGACGGAACGGCTTACTATGAACAGCCGACCGAAAGACCCCAAGACGTCCCGGAACAAAAACGCGCTGGTCGTCGGCGGCTCCGGTTCCGGCAAGACGCGGTTTTTTATCAAGCCAAATCTGATGCAGTGCGATTCCAAGGATTATCCGACGAGCTTCGTTGTCACGGACCCGAAGGGCAGCATTGTCGTGGAGTGCGGAAATCTCCTGCGGCGCAGTGGATACCGCATCAAAATCCTCAACACCATCAACTTCAAAAAGTCGATGCGCTACAATCCCTTCGCGTACATTCATTCCGAAAAGGACATTTTGAAGCTGGTCACGGCGCTCATCGCCAACACCAAAGGAAACGGAAAATCCGGGGATGACTTCTGGGAAAAGGCAGAGACGCTCTTTTACACGGCGCTCATCGGCTACATCCACTATGAGGCTCCGGTCGAGGAACAGAATTTCGCCACGCTGATCGAGTTTATCAACGCTTCGGAGGTCCGGGAAGATGATGAGGAATTCAAAAATCCCGTGGATCTCATGTTTGAGGCGCTGGAAAAGAAAAAACCAAATCACTTCGCTGTCCGGCAATATAAGAAATATAAG
>NZ_VWXL01000069.1 GCF_009746625.1 Caproicibacter fermentans | reverse complement strand
ACGTAATTTCCTCGGAATAGCCGATGCGGCGTTCAACTGGACGCCTGCTTTGCTATACTCTTTCTGGACCATCTGTTTTTTACCACCATCCTCATTTCAGGCTTGACTTTTAATAGTTAATCTTTCAAATAGAGCCGCGCAAACCATCCGGTCTGACGCGGCTCCGAGCTATACGGCCGAAAAACAAGATTGTTGATTGACCCGCCGTGCAAAACGGCAAAATCCGTTTGCTTTGCCGAACGGACGGGATGGAAAAGGTTCCCCGAAAGCGAAATTCGAAAATCCAAACGCATAAACGGCGCAGCGAAAAACCGAATGGCTCTCAGCCCGCGTTCTGGTAGGTTTTGCTGGGAATGTCGTCTTCAAAAATAAACTTCGCGATGTCTTCCTTGCATTTGTCGAGGTTGGGAACCAGCACGTCCGCGCCCGTGCCTCCGAGCATGACGGTTTCAGAGGTGTATTCATTATCCCCCGGGATCCGGTCCTGACTGATCGGGTAATTGAGGTAAGTCAGGGAATTGGAGGCCATGGAGAGAATTTCCGCTTTTGTCATGTTGGTGGTAATAAGATACATGGTATCGGCCAGGGCGCTGTAAATCGTCGGCAGGCTGGAACCCTTCAGGGAATCCACGATGCTGGAAAAGACCTTGCGCTGCCGCTCGGTGCGCTCGAAGTCGTCGCCGATTGCGCGGATGCGCGAGTAGTAATGCGCCTGCGCGCCGGAAAGCGTAAACGTGCCGGCGGTCAGGTTGCGCCGGGGATCGCCGGAGTACTGGTTGACCAGCTTTGCCTCCGCCGCGGTCAGCGTGATTTTCACGCCGCCGAGCCGGTCGATGATTTTGTTGAACGCGTCGTTGTCGATGATCACATAGCGGTCGATGTCCGCGCCGAAATTCGACTCCAGAGTCCGCACGACGGACTGCGCTCCCTTGATTTTTCCGCCGGCAAGGCTGTACGCCGCGTTCAGCCGGTTATTCCCGATGCCCGGAATCGCGACGTAAAGGTCGCGCATAAACGAGGTCAGCTTGATTTTTTTGTGCCGCGTATCGACCGAGACCAGCATCATGCTGTCGCTGCGGCCCGTGTCGTTCGCCTGGTAGTTGTCCACGCCGAGCAGCAGGATGTTAGTGATGGCGTCGTCGTGGTACAAGCCTCCCAGAACGCCAGCTTTGGCGTTGTCGGCCTCGCCTCCCGATTCGTTTTCAAACAGGGACCCGGTAGCCTGGGAGCTGTCTTCTCCCTCTGCGTAATTGATGCGGTTCAACAGGCTGTCCGCGTAAACGCAGCCGATTCCCGCCGTCAGCATGAGTAAACTCAAAATCAAAATTGAGACATTTCGAAGCGTATGCCTTTTTTTTCCTATCATTTCATCGATCCCTTCATTTTCCCGTTTATACACAAGCCGCTCAATTCAAAAATGATGATTTTGGCCGCATTTCGCCGTATGGGCGCGAAAAACCCTTAACCGTAATAGTATAAAGAAAAGGCTGCGCCATATAATTACTGAAAGAAAATAAAAAACTTAATTTCTGGAAGAACTGGTTATTCCTGCTCGTCCAGAGTCAGGCTGAACGAGGGCAGGAATTCTGCCATAAAGCAGTCGGCTTCCGGCAGGCGCAGCGACGCGACGGCGTCGCGCAGAGCGGTTTCCGCGCTGGAAAATTCCATGTTCCCCATTCTTTTTTCCTCCACGCACTTAATGACCGCCGAGATTTTGTCGGCCGCGTGAACCAGCGGAAGCAGGCCGCGGTCTTCGGGGGATTCGGCCGCGCCGAGGAGCGGGCGGTAGGAGTCCCGCAGGTCTTCCGGAAGAAATCCGAGCAGACGGTCGCGCGCGACCGATTCCACTTCCCGGTAGGCGGAGCGGATTTTCGGGCTGAAATATTTGACGGGCGTCGGCATGTCGCCCGTAATGATCTCCGTGGAATCGTGAAACAGCGCCAGCGCGGCGGCGCGGCCCGGGTCTGCGCTGCCGCCGAAGCGGGTGTTGCGCAAAACGGCGAGCGCGTGCGCGATCACGGCGGTTTCAAAGCTGTGCTCGCACAGGTTTTCCTGCCGGGTGTTTCGCATCAGACCCCACCGGTTGATGTTTTTCATCCGGGATAAAACGGCAAAAAAATGGAACACGGTCATCCTCCCTTTTCCATACTCTATTATCATACCGTATTTTCTCATATTTTCAATACAAAAAATTCATAGTTTCAACAGGAATCTTTCTTGTTTCATCAACGCGTTGTGTTATAATATGGAACGACATCGGTACTTGGGAGGCGGAGCAGTGGTTAAAATTCACAGCCTGAGGGGGAACGGGACAAGGGAGTATTTTTTCAAGGCGTTTTTTTACGGCCTTGCCGTTTCTTTTCTTTTTTTTATTCCATTTATCCTGTTTGACAACGGTTATTTTCTTTTTTACGGCGATTACAACGTTCAGCAGGTCCCTTTCTATCAGATGTGCCACGACGCGGTCAGAAGCGGCAGCATCGGGTGGAGCTGGACGACCGACCTCGGAGCCAATTTTATCGGTTCCTACACGTTTTATCTTCTGGGAAGCCCGTTTTTCTGGCTGACGATTCCGTTTCCAAGCTGGATGGTGCCGCACCTGATGGGCCCGCTGCTGATGCTGAAATTCGGCTGCGCGTCGCTCACGGCGTTCAATTACCTGCGGCGCTATGTCCGCGACCCGGATTACGCCGTGGCGGGCGGAATGCTGTACGCGTTTTCGGGCTTTTCCATTTACAATATTTTCTTCAACCATTTTCACGAGGCAATTGTCTTTTTCCCTCTGATGCTCTGGGCGCTGGACGAATACATGTACAAGCGCCGCCGCGGGGTTTTCGCGCTCTCCGTATTTCTGTGCGCGATGGTCAACTGGTACTTCTTTGTGGGACAGGTTGTGTTTGTCCTCCTCTACTGGTTTGTCCGGCTGCTGAGCAAAAACTGGACGCTTTCGGTGCGCGACTTTCTGCTCCTTGCGTGCGAATCGGTCATCGGCGTGCTGTGCGCGTCGGTGCTCCTGGTGCCCACCGTCCTCGCGGCGGTGCAGAATCCGCGCGTAAACAACCCGCCTTCCGGCTGGGGAACGCTTCTGTACGACTGGAACCAGCGGTATCTTCACATTCTGGAATGCTTCTTCTTCCCGCCGGATATTCCCGCAAGGCCGAATTTCACCCCGAACTCGGAGGCAAAATGGGCTTCGCTCGGCGCGTGGTTCCCGCTGCTGGGCATGACGGGCGTGTTCGCGTTTGTGCAGGCCAGAAAAAAGCACTGGGTGAAAACGCTCGTCTGCATCCTGTTTTTCATGGCGTTCGTCCCGATTCTGAACGCGGCGTTCCAGCTGTTTAACATGTCGTATTACGCGCGGTGGTTTTACATGCTGACGCTGATGCTGGCGCTGGCGACCGTGCTCGCGCTGCAGGACCGGCGTTCCGACTGGCCGCGGGCGATTAAATGGACGCTGGGCGTCACGCTTGGAATCGCGCTGCCGATCGGCCTGATGCCGAACAAAACCTCGAGCGGAAAGACCGTGTTCGGGCTGGAGGATTATCCGACCCGTTTCTGGCCCTATGTGGCTATCGCGCTGTTGAGCCTTGCGCTGCTGACGCTCTCCTTCCGGTTTTACCGCCGCGACAAAAAGCAGTTTGTCCACTGCGTGATGGGCGGCATTTCTCTGATTACCGTTGTTTACGCGGCCTATTTCATCGCGCTCGGCAAAACGCAGAGCGACGACACGCACAAGTGGATCATCCCGTATTCGCTGAACAAGGGGGCGCAGATCGATCTGCCGGATTCCGACCGGTTCAGCCGGATCGATATTTTCGACGGCATGGACAACCAGGCCATGTACTGGCAGAAGCCGACGATTCAGGCCTTTCACAGCATCGTTCCCGGCTCCATCATGGAGTTTTACCCCAGCATTGGCGTTCAGCGCGACGTCGGCTCCCGCCCGGAGGTAAAATACTACGGGCTCAGGGGTCTGACCAGCTGCGAATGGCTGTTCGATCCCTCCGACTCCGGGAAAAAGTTTACCGGTGAGGACGGGACCCCCGCGATGCCGGGCTGGAGCTATTACGCGACGCAGAACGGATGCGACGTTTACCGGAACGATTATTTTATCCCGATGGGCTTTAGTTATGACAGCTATGTGACCCGGAGCGAATACAACGCCCTCGCCGAGGAGGACCGCAACCTGCTTCTGCTGAAAGCCGTGGTGCTGGAGGATGCGGACGTCGGCCAAGAAGCGCGGGGGCTGAATCATTTGGACCCGGAGTCCCAGGATTATTCGCAGGACGCCTATTTTAGGGACTGCACCGAACGGGCGGCGGAGTCGGCGTCCTCGTTCACGACGGACAGCGGCGGATTTTCGGCACAGGATACGTCGGATCAAAGCCGCCTGGTGTTTTTCAGCGTTCCGTGGGAAGGCGGCTGGAGCGCCGAAGTAAACGGCAAGCCCGCGGAGATTGTCAAAGTGAACGTGGGCTTCATGGCCGTGCGGGTTCCGGCGGGAACCTCGCGGATCCGTTTCAATTATAAGACCCCCGGCCTTGCGATGGGCGCCGCCGCGACGGGCGGAGGAGTCCTTCTATTTGTGTTCTATTACCTTATAACCCGGCGGTATGACCGCGGACAGCGCAGGAAAAGGAAAATTTACAGGGTGGTAAAGCTCCGGCTTCCGAATTTTTCAAACATGACGGAGAGAATCCGCCCGGCCGGGCCGAATGGGCCTGACCCGAAACCAGAAGACGAAATTCATGAGACGCAAAGGTAGGTTTAACGATGTCTGTACCGGTAGTATATTTTGTGATTCCCTGTTATAACGAGGAACAGGTTTTGCCGGAAACGGTGAAACGGCTGACGGAAAAACTGCACGCCATGATTTCCGCCGGGCTGGCGGACCCGAAGAGCCGGATGCTCTTTGTGGACGACGGCAGCCGGGACGGAACCTGGCGGATGATTTCCGAATTCTGCGGCGCAAACAAGCTGGTCAGCGGGATTAAGCTGGCGCACAACCGCGGGCACCAGAACGCGCTGCTGGCCGGCCTGATGACGGCGCGGGAGTTCGCGGACTGCGCGGTCAGTCTGGACGCGGATTTGCAGGATGATGTGGACGTTCTGGACGAATTCGTCAAAAAATATCTGGAAGGCTGCGACGTGGTTTACGGCGTGAGGAACAAGCGCGACACCGACACGGCCTTTAAGCGGATGACCGCTCTCGGCTTTTACCGCTTTATGGCGGTGCTGGGCGTGGACGTGGTTTATAACCATGCGGATTACCGCCTGATGAGCCGCCGCGCGCTCGACGCGCTTTCGGAGTACCGCGAGGTCAACCTGTTCCTGCGGGGGCTGGTGCCGCTCATCGGCTACCGCAGCGCGGTCGTCACCTATGACCGGCACGAGCGGTTCGCGGGCGAGTCGAAATATCCGCTCAAAAAGATGCTGGCGTTCGCGGTGGACGGAATCACGTCGTTCAGCGTGAAACCCCTGAAGCTGATTTTTCATCTCGGCGTTCTGGTCAGCCTGATCGGCTTTGTCGGCACGGCCTGGGCGGGGATCGCTCATTTTGCCGCCGGCTGGGCCGGCTGGCTCGCGGCGTTCTGGTCGCTGTGGCTGCTCGGCGGCCTCATTCTGCTCGGAATGGGCGTTGTAGGCACTTATCTCGGCAAAATTTATGCGGAGGTCAAGGCAAGGCCGCGGTATAAGATCGAAGAATTCAAAAAATGACCCTCCGGTCGGGACGGAGGGTCGGAACTCCCAAAAGGCTGAAACCGTGAACGCCGCAGATGTGGCCCGCCCGGACGGACCGGCAAAAAAAATCAGGAGCACAGCGCCCGCCGAACGGGCGCCGTGCTCCCTTTTGCCGGCAAAAACGCTCCGCGCGCGCCGGGTATGGTAGGGGTTGCATTACTTTTTCCACAGTTCTTTTCACAAACATCAGTTTTGCCGGCGGGGAACATGCCGCCGCGTGCCTGCCGAGGAGTTCACCCTTTGCGAGGCGCGGCGTTTGTTACCCGCAAGAAAACAAAAAGCGCCGGTACGGAAAAGGGTCATTCCATACACCGGCGCGCGCGCAATCAGGTTGTGGACCATCTTTCTTCCCTCTGTACAAAAACGGAAAAAGGAAGTATAATGGTTTCTGCAATGCGCGGTGAATTCCGTGGTATATGGAGGCTGGTGCTCCGTATGCAGGGAATGGGGTGTTTGCCCACTCCATTCCTGCATTGCGCTTTTTATTTGCCTTGCAATCTCATTATAATCCTTTATTTTCCAAAATTCAACTAAATATTTTTATCGTATGAAAGCGGAGGCGGTTCGTCCTTTTTTTGTTTTACTTTCTTTAATAATTTATTTCAGCCGCAGCGCGGCGCCTTTTTTATTTTTGGGGCCAAGTGCCCCTTAACCCTCATTATTTCTTATTTTCTCTCTGTCCTCAGGCCGGACGGGGACGCAAAGCGGCTTTTGCAGCCGCAGCGAAGAAGTATAATTCTTATTTAGGGCTGATTGCCCCTTAACAATAATTTCTTCAATTTATTCAGTTTGTCCTCAGGCCGGACGGGCCCCTACTTTCGTCCTCAAACGAAAGTAGGCAAAGGTTGAGTAGGGGGGACTTCAACTTCCCGTCGAGGAAGGTACCTAACCGTCCCCCCTACACCCCCGGCACCTGTCAAGGGGCCCGCTCCAATTCTCCAGTGTTGTGCTTTTCATTGACGGTTCCCATTCTTTCCCTAAGTGCTCAATATGGAGGCACACAGGAAATTGAAAGTCATTAAAGTTAACTGTTTCAGCGCATAGAGAATCCACAGGCGTAATAGCAAGTTTTTCTAAGATGAATGAGATTGGAATACCTACGGCTTGAGTTAAGGCAAGCCAATGAATTGCAGTTTCCCTAAAATAAAGCAGTGGCTTTCACTTCGGAGCCCCCGTCGTCAATAAGAAGCAGAGTGCTTTAAGAACATTGCTTTTCCCGTTGACAGGTGCCGGGGGGCGTCGGGGGGGACGTTTGGAGCCCTCCCTACGGGAGTTTGAAGTCCCCCCCGACCCGTACTTTGCATACTTTCGTACGGGACCGAAAGTATGGGCCCGCACGGCCTGAGTGCAAGGTAAATAAATAGAAATAATTTGGGTTAAGGGGCACTTGGCCCCAAGAAGAATTAAAAAGAATAAAATAGAAGGATTAAGGCCGCGTAGCGCGATAGCCGCTTTGCGTCCCCGCCCGGCCTGAGGACAGGCTTATTTCGGTGAACCGAACGGAATCAATTCGCTTTTTTTCAACCGGCTCGCGTCGAATCGGAAATGCCCGCTGATTTCGCCGTAGCGCGTCAGCGCGTCCTCCTCGCGCTCCGGCTGTCCCGCGTTGTGGAGCAAATAGGGAATGCCGCTTTTGTCCCTGCGGTCGGAGATGATCCCGATGTGATGGGTCCCGAACGTGACGATGTCGCCGGGCTGCCACTCGGCGATCCGTTTCGGGTCCGTCGTCAGAGAAACGGCGTGCCGCTCAAAATAGATTTTCAAAACGGCCGTGCGGCGGAAGTCGATGTTGGGGTCCGGCTTTCCATCGACGGGATAAGCGGGCGTGTGCTCCGCAATATCCCGGTCCACCATGTCTTTCAGGCAGTACCCGGCGTTTTGGAAGGCGCGCCAGACAAGGTCCGTGCAGGCGCCGGAGCCATCCGGCGGGTATCCGCCCCGGTAGTAGGAATTGTCGTATTTCGGTTTGTCCTGCGCGTCTTTGCGGGCGCCAAGCAGAAAATCGGTGTAATCGTCCGTGCCGTTTCCATTGAAATCCACTGGGCTGTGAACGGTCTGAATCCCGAAGTCCTCAGCCGATCGATCCTCCTTCGGCGGTGTGCCGCTTTGCCCCGGCGACAGGCTGCCGCCGCCGTTTTGCGGGCGCAGCCAGAGGACGGCAAGGCAGGCCCCGAAGGCAAGCGCCGCGATCAGGATGAAAAGAATAAATCGGCTTCGGCGAATCGCCATAAAAAGTCCCTCCCGCGGGCCGGTCATCGGCCCTGTTTTTTGTCCGGAGGAGAAAGCAGAAGCCTGGTTTCCCCGGGGTTCAGGGTGACGAGCTTGGAAGCGATGCGGGGATGCTTGAGTCGCACGCGGACCATGTCGCGCAGGGCCTGCCCTCCGTTGTAGCCGTGGATGACCCGGATTTCCCTGACCTGCGGCCCGGCGTGGGAAAGAAGATGCTCCAGACGGCGCTTTGCGTCCTCCGCCGTCAGGCCGTGAAGATCCGCTTCCAGAACGGAACCTGTCTTTGAAATATGCATGGCGATTCACCTCTCCGAATTTATTATAACACGGAGTGAGAAAAAAGGGACGAAGCATGCCCCGCACGATTGGATTTTTATATGGTTTCTGATATAATGGGAATGGTCGGGGGTGAGACCGGTGAAAGTGGTTGATTTGCGAAATCTGTTTACCAGCAGCAATGTGTCGCTGATCGAATTTGACGGCGATAAAATCTATTATGCTGAGGAAAAATCGGAGGAAGGGCATAACAGCCTCTTTCTTCTCGAATACAACCTGAAAACACGCCGGGAGCGCATTGTCGCGAATTATTTTTTGACGGACCCGGCTTATGTGCAGCATTTTTTCAGCTTCCCGGAAGACCTTGTCATCGTCATGGAATCCGGAGAAAGCACGGTCTGGATTCTGCGCGTGGACAAGAATACCGGAGCGGAAAAGAACATGGCCCGGCTGAACTTCATCGGGACCTTTGCCGAGTGCCGCGCGCTGGATGAAAGCCATGTGCTTCTGTACACATCCGCGAATGAAAGGCATCGGCAGCTGTTTCACGAATATAAAAGACTGACGGGGCTTTCCCGGGTTGCCTATCTGTACGACCTGGAGGAGGGCCGGTACTATTACGCCCGCGACCCGCGCATCTGCAACGGGAACGCGGGGAGCCTGCTTTCCTATGACCAGAGCGGGGAACGGCAGCTTCTGGTGCTGCAGCCGCACGGGGACGAGGAGGAAAAGCTGAAATGCTTTCACAATATGCGCTGGCTGGGCGACAATATCAACGACAACGTCTGGCTTTGCCCTCTGCTCGACTTTATCGTAGCCGTCAAGGCGGGGGAGGAATGCGTTCCCCTTGAGCTCATCCTCAGCGCGGGGACCAGCGGCCTGGTGCGCTATGTCGGGATGGACGACGGCAGTCTGTATTTCCGCGCGCGGTATTTCCCGACCGGGGACCAGCGCCTGTGCGCCTATGACAAGCAGACCGGGCGAAAATCGGTTGCCGCGACGCTCAGCCTGGGGCAGGACGAAGAGGACGCCCTCTTCAGCATCGACCCGCAGGGGGGGCGCGCCTACCGCATTGCGGAGGGCGACGGCTTCTGCGAGGTGACGGGCGTCCTGAATTCGAAGATTCACGCCAAATATCCCGGCGATCTTGGCAAATTTGTAACCTGCGTGGACGATCGGTTCATCATCGCGCGTTACATCCTTTCAGACGGAAAGGATTCGTTTGAATTCAATTCGATTTATGACGTGGAAAACGAAACGCAGAAAAGCTATGAATGCCGCTGTGCGGTGAAGGGCGGCACGGTCGTGCTGTACTAGAGGGCGCCGCGTAATACACAACGGAAAAAAACGAACTGCGCTCCCGCCGGAGCGCAGTTCCTACAGGGAAGCGCGGGATTACAGAAAATACCGCGCTTCCTTTTTCTGCTTGCTTTCCCTTTGGAGAAACCGGCCCGGCAGGGAACCAAACCGGAACTGAACGGCGCGTGCGCCCTTGGGACAGGCTCTGACGCACGCAAAGCATCGAATGCAGGCTTTTTCGTCGATGCGGAGCGTGTTCGGGTCGATCGCGCCCATCGGGCAGATACGCGCGCATGCGCCGCACCGGGGACAAAATTCCAGCTGGAAACGCGGAGGGCGCGCGAAGGCCTTTGCGGCGCTCTTTGGCAAAATACGTCCGGGCAGCGGGATTTTCCCTTTCGGAATCAGAAAGGACAGGGCGGAAGCGTCCTTTGCCGCGAAGAGTTTTTGCGTGATTTTTCGCCCGAATTCCTGCGCGGCGGCAAGATCCTTTTCGTTGGGGCGGCCCGCCTCAACCGGAAAATCCGGGGTGGAAAAGGAATGCTGGCCGAGAAAGGCGCCCGCGGCGGCGGGAACGAAACCGCGGGCTTCGGCGATTTCCGCGAGCTCGTTCAGCGTGACGCCGTAATCAATGCCGCCGTAAACGGCGACAAAAACGGCGGGCCTGCCTCCTCCGTCCATTCCGTTCAGGCAGGAAAGCAGAAACGCGGGGACTCTGCCCGCGTAGACCGGAACCCCGAGGATCAAAAGGTCGGCGCAGGCGGCGGGGAGCGGGCCGCGGTTTTCTTTCCGGGTCAGATCCGTTTCCCGGAGAATGGAAGCGCCGGTTCCCTCCGCGACGGCACGGACGGTTTCGCGCGTTGTGCCGGTGGGAGAGAAATAAATCAGTTCGACAGTTTTCAGTTCCATGTTACACCCGATTTCGCTGTGTTGGCTGCCCATATTTTACCACGATTTTCCCGCCGCGGCAAGGAACCGGGGACGCAAAGAGCCGCCGGAAAGCGTCTGCTTCCCGGCGGCTCTTTCAGATCGGGGGAACGGCGGTTACTTTTCCGCAGCGAACATGGACGGGTCGTAAGAATCGATCGCCTTTTCGTTTATGGTCACTCCGCTAATAGAGTCTGCTTCCTTGGAAATCTCGTCGGAAAATTCCTGCCCCTTGTAATCGGCAAGCAGGTTGTTCCTGCCGTCGTCGGTTTTCATCTCATCGGCGGTCTTCTTTGCAATATCGTTCTTGGTTGCGAGAATGTAGAGGTAGCCGCTGGAAATCTCGGCCGCCTTGGTTTCGCCGGCTTTCATTCCGTCGAGCAGCTTGACAAGGTCGTCCGGATAACCCTGAAGATTTGTCTTGAGGTTCGCGGTGTCGTTCTGAACCGAAATGGTGGAGTCAACTGATTTGTATGCGTCGGCCGCCTGCTGCAGCGTCATGGTTCCGGCGCTGATTTTGGAGGCGTAGTCGTTGAATTCCGCTTCGGCCTTTTTCTTTTCGCTGTCGGTGAAAGAAGCGGAATAGTTTCCGCTCGAATCCGTTTTATAAAGCTTGCACAGCACATAGGAAAAATCGGTGTAGTTCTTTTCAAAGAAACTCTTCAGCTCGTCGTCGGGAACCGCCTTGGCTCCGCTTTTGCCATAGGTGGCCTGAAAAACCTTCTGGTATTTCGCGCTGTATTCCGCCGCGGCGAGCTGATAGGAGCTTTCCGCAATTCCGTAGCCCTCCAGCGTGCTCTTGTAGTTAGCCCACGAGCTGTCGGTGTTGGTTTTGATGGATGCCTTTTCGGCGTCCGTCAGCGTCAGCTTCAGATCCTTCATTTTCCGGTCGATGACGAAAAGCGATTTTGTTGAATTCAGCGCTTTTTCGCGAATCCACGTTTTGGCGTCCTTGCCGTCGATTTTCCGGTCCAGCACGGAAGATTCCGCGGCCTGGGAGGAGGCGCTGCCGGCGGCCGTATCGCCCGTCTGGCTGGAAGCGCTGTAATACGCGGCGTACAGCTCATAAATATAGCTGCCGATCGGCACGGTCAGGCTGTCGTTTTTCGCGGCCCAGCTCTTGTCGGAGGAACACGCGGCCGTGGAGGCCAGCATAACCACGGCAAGGAGCAGCGCGGCGACCTTTTTCATTCTTTTCATTTGACACACTCCGATATTCTTAACATTCTTCCCAAAGGCTTTGTTTCATGATTGCAATTATACACTTTTTCCGGTATCCTGTCCATGCTTTTTTCGGGCGGCGGGGTATTCTCATCCGGATTTCATCCGTCAGGAAGGAGCTTCCATCAGCCTGAGCGCCTGCGACAGCGTCTGCAGCGGCGTTTCGTCCGGGGCGATCTTCACGCTGACATAAGGCTTCGCGCCCGCGTTGAGCAGAACCCTGCCGCGCAGGGCGGAAACCAGCGCGCCGACCTTTTTCATGTCGATGCGGTCGGAGTAGAGGAAGATCGAGCTTTCCTGCTGGCGCACCTCGCGGATGCCGAGACGGGAGGCGACGTTGCGCAGAAGCGCGATGTCGATCAGGCCGTTCACGCTGGCGGGCGGTTCGCCGAACCGGTCGATCAGTTCGTCCGTGACGTCCAGCGCGTCCTCCCGCGTGCGGATGTCCGCGATGCGGCGGTAGATGTCGAGCCGCTGGTTCAGGTCGGCAATGTAGCTTTCCGGGATATGCGCGGTGACCTGCATGTCGACCAGGCACTCTTCGCCGTATTCCTGCACCGGCTTGCCCTTTGCGCGGTCGACGGCTTCGCCCAGCAGGTGCAGGTACATGTCGTAGCCGACGGCCTCCATGTGCCCGTGCTGCTCGCCGCCCAGAATGTTCCCCGCGCCGCGGATTTCAAGGTCGCGCATTGCGATTTTGAACCCGGAGCCGAACTCCGTGAACTGCCGGATGGCGGAAAGGCGCTTCTGCGCGATTTCGGAGAGCGCCTTGTCGCGCTTGAAGGTCAGGTAGGCGAACGCCCGACGGCTGGAACGCCCGACGCGCCCGCGGATCTGATGCAGCTGGGATAGGCCCATGTGGTCGGCGTTGTCAATAATCAGCGTGTTGACGTTCGGCACGTCCACGCCGGTTTCGATAATCGTCGTGCAGACCAGAACGTCGATCTCCTGCTCGATCAGGCGACGCCAGACCTCCGAAAGCTCCTGCTCGTTCATTTTTCCGTGACCGTAGCCGACCTTCGCTTCCGGAATTGCCTGCTGAATCCGTGTTGCGACCTGCTGGATGCTTCCCACATCGTTGTGCAGATAGTAAACCTGCCCGCCGCGCCGCAGCTCGCGGCGGATGGCTTCAAAGAGGATGCCGTCGTCATGCTCCAGCACATAAGTCTGCACCGGGTGCCGGTCGTGCGGCGCTTCTTCAATCACGCTCATGTCGCGGATGCCGGACAGCGCCATGTTCAGCGTCCGGGGGATCGGCGTCGCCGAAAGCGTGAGGACGTCCACGTCCTTGTAACGCGTTTTCAGCCGTTCTTTCTGCGCGACTCCGAAGCGCTGCTCCTCGTCGACGATGATGAGGCCCAGGTTTCGGAATTCCACATCCTTGGAAATCAGCCGGTGCGTGCCGACGACCATGTCGATTTCGCCGCGGGCGAGCTTTTTGATGATTTCGGCCTGCTCCTTTGCCGAGCGGAAGCGCGAAAGCAGCTCGACGCGGATGGGGAACCCCTCCATGCGGCGGGTGATGGTCTGGTAATGCTGCCACGCGAGAATCGTCGTGGGCACCAGCATCGCGCACTGCATGGAGTCGGTGATGCACTTGAACGCGGCGCGCAGGGCCACCTCCGTTTTGCCGAAGCCGACGTCTCCGCACAGCAGGCGGTCCATCGGCGCGCTCTTTTCCATGTCGGATTTGATTTCCTCGATGCAGCGGAGCTGATCTTCGGTTTCCTCAAATTCGAAATGCGCTTCAAAATCACGCTGCCATTCGGAGTCCGGGGCAAACGCGTGCCCTTTGGCCTGCATGCGCTGGGCGTACAGGCGGATCAGGTCGTCCGCAATGTCCTTGACGGCGCGGCGCACCTTTGCCTTCGCCTTCTGCCAGTCGCTTCTGCCCAGACGGCTCAGTCGGATGGTGGCGTCCTCCCGCGGGCCGATGTATTTGGAAACCATGTCGAGCTGTGTCACGGGAACATACAAAAGGTCGTTTTTGGCGTAGCGCACCTTGATGTAGTCTTTGACGACGCCGTTCATGTCGATTTTGTGGATTCCCTCGAACACGCCGATGCCGTGCGAGGCATGGACGATGTAGTCCCCCGGCGTCAGATCGGAGATGCTGTAAATCGCTTCGCCGCTTTTTTTCTTTTTCTGCTTTTTCACATGGGGGAGTACCGCGCGCCCGTGGGTGATCAGGCCGAAAAAAGCCCCGGGGTACTCAATCCCGCCGGAGAGCGCGCCGAGGGTTACGACCACTTCTCCGCGTTCGATTTTTTTCGGGCTTTCCACAAACGCCGCGTTGATTCCCTTTGCCTGAAGGTCCGCCGCGACGTTGCGCGCCGCGCGTTCGGAGCCGCAGAGCACGGCGCAGGCCCAGCGGTTGAAGAGCATGTTCTGAAGATCCTCGGTCAGAAGCTGGATGCTGCCGCCCCAGGAGGAAAGCTGGCGCGCGTTCATGCCGATCAGGGTGCGCACCGGCGTTTCATAGCCGCCGTGGACAAACGCGTCCAGGTAAACCGCGCCGAAGCGCTCGAACGCCGCGAGCGCACAGGCCCAGTCCCCGCTGTAGCTGTCCAGTCCCCGGCACAGGGTGCCGTCCGAAAGAAGCTCCCTGAGATCCTCGCCCCACTGCCACAGCACGCTTCGCATCCGTTCCCGCAATTTGACCGGTTCGCTGACAAACAGCAGCATGTCCTGCGAAAGATAGCTGAAAAGCGTCGCTTTTTCTCCATACAGAAGGGGCAGGTATTTGTCCGCGCAGCCAAGGTGAACTCCGTTGTTCAGCTTGTCGGCCTGTTCGTTTAAAACGGCCCTTGCCGCCGGCGCGGCCTTGCCCCTCAGCTCGGACGCAAGGCGGCGGAGCTGTTCGGCCAGAATCTGCGGATGCTCGATCAGCGCTTCTGCGGCGGGTTCGATGGTCGCCGAGGGAATGGATTCCGTCCGCCGCTGGGAGACGGGGTCGAACAGGGAGAGGGAGTCGACCTCCTCCCCGAAAAATTCCGCGCGGACCGGCGCTTCGCCGCCCGGCGGATAAAAGTCGAGAATTCCGCCCCGCGCGGCGAACTGCCCCGCGCCTTCTATCTGGGCGGCGCGCTCGTACCCGCAGGCGGAAAGGACGCCGAGCACCCGCTCCATCGGAACGCTTTTGCCCGTTTCCAGCGTGACGGTGCGGCGCCTGAGCTCGGCGGGCGGAATGGTGAGCTGAAGGGCGGCGTCAATGCAGCAGACAACCGCGTCGCAGGTGCCTGAAATCAGGCGCTCCAAAACCTGCAGCCGCTGGTGTTCGTATTCGTGGGAGCTGCCCTCCGCGTCGTGGAACGAAAAGTCGCGCGCCGGGTAGAACAGGGGCCTCAGGCCCATCGCCGTCAGGTCGGAGCACAGGCGCTGCGCCTCCGCTTCGTCTCCGGCGACGACGAAAGCCCTGCGCCGCCGGTCCGCGCAGAGCGAATAGATGATGTTTGCTTTGTGGACCCCGGATACCCCGGTTACCGCGGCGGGCAGCATCCGGCTGCCGACGGCAGACTCCAAATCCGTAAATTCCTTGAGTCCGCGGACGGCGGTTGTCAGAAATTCCATGAAACTCTCCTTATTCGAACCCGGCGGCAGTATCGGGACAGCTGCTGCCGGAATTGTTCTCTTCAATCATGACTGGAATCCGGTCGCCGGGGTTCAAAACAGGGCGTTCCCATAACAGGCCGCTGAATCCCTTGAAATTCCGTCCGCCAAATTCATTATCATAAAAAAACGCGCCAAGGGTGTCGCCTTTTTTCCCGGCGCGCCGGTCACATCATAAATTGCGCCCAAAATGGCGCAAATCAGCGCGAAGCATCCTGATATTGTTTTAGGCGACACGATTGTTCTCAGACTTACGGTCATCCTCCAATCTGTCAGTTACGGAGGAAAATCGGTCCTGCGGCATTATTTTCCGTTGTAGAGATTCATTGCCTCGGCGGCTTTGCCCTGCACTATCAGCGCGACGGCGTCGTTTGCGTGGGCGGCGGCCTCCTGGAAACGCTTGAGGTCGTCCGGCGAAAAGCGGGAAAGAACCCAGTCCGCAAGGTCCCACCGGCGGTCCGGGCGGTCGCCCGTGCCGAGCTTGATGCGCGGAAAGCAGTCGCTGCCGGAAAGGTAAATGATGTTTTTCATCCCGTTCTGGCCGCCGTCGCTTCCTTTCAGGCGGATGCGCAGCTTTCCGGGCGGAAAACTGATGTCGTCGAAAAGAACGACGACCCGTTCGGGCGGAATATGGTAAAAGTTCATCGCTTCTACCACGCTTTGCCCGCTCAGGTTCATATAAGTGCCGGGCTTTAAAAGCAGCACGTTTTTTCCGCCGATCCGCGCCGGCGCGCAGAGGCCTTTGAATTTCAGCCGGTCGATTTTAACCCCGGCCTGTTCGGCGATGTGGTCGACGGCCATGAACCCCGCGTTATGTCTCGTCCCGTCGTATTTTGAGCCCGGGTTGCCCAGGCCCACGACTAGGTATTCGACCGGCCCCGCCGGCTGGGGGCGGAGGTGCAACAGGTTGTTCAGCATAAAATTCTCCCTTGAAAAGAATGCGGAAACGGGCGGGACGGATGATCCGCCCCGCCTTGTTCCGCCGCCCGGGTGTGGCGCCCGGGCGCGATGCCCTGTATCGTAAGCTGTTCTTCCTGCCGGAATCAGACAAACATGGGGGAAACCGGTTTGTCTTCATAAATGCGGTCGATCGCTTCCGCAAACAGCGGGGCGACGGAGAACACCGTCATGTTCGGCAGCATTTTTTCCTCCGGGATCGGAATAGTGCTGAGCAGGAAGACGTTTTTGATCGGGCTGTTCTGAATCCGCTCGATCGCCGGACCGGACAGAACGCCGTGCGTCGCGCAGGCGGTCACCTGGGTCGCGCCGTTGTCCATAATGGCCTGCGCGGCGTTGCAGAGGGTTCCGGCGGTGTCAATCATGTCGTCCACCAGAATGATCTTTTTCCCCTTTACGCTGCCGATGATGTTCATCACCTCGCAGACGTTGGCCTTCTGGCGGCGTTTGTCCACAATGGCGAGCGGCACGCCGAGACGGTCGGCAAAGTTGCGCGCCCGCGTGACGGAGCCGAGGTCGGGGGATACCACGACGTATTCGTCGGCGTGCCCGGCAATCAGTTCCTTCATGTGGGAAGCGAGAAGCGGCACTCCAAGCAGATGGTCGACCGGAATGTTGAAGAAGCCCTGAATCTGCGACGCGTGCAGGTCCATGGTCAGAACGCGGTTCGCTCCGGCCGTGGTCAGAAGGTCGGCGCAGAGCTTTGCCGTGATGGGGTCGTGCGCCTTTGCCTTGCGGTCCTGGCGGGCGTAGCCGAAGTACGGCATGACGGCGGTGATTCTGGCGGCGGAAGCGCGCTTCATGGCGTCGATCATGATAAGCAGCTCCATCAGGTTGCTGTTGACGGGAGCGCAGGTGGACTGCACGATGAAACAGTCGGAGCCGCGGACCGAATCGTAGAGAGAAACCGAAATTTCGCCGTCGCTGAATGTGCCGACGTCGCTTCTGCCCAGAGGAAGCCCGAGGCATTTGGCGATCTTTTTAGCCGTTTCCTGGCTCGCGCTGGCGGCGAAGATTTTGATGTCTTTCCCATGAAAACTCATTTGTGTTTATCCCCCTAATTTTTGTCTGTCTTTGCCTGTTTGATCATGAATGTATATGGAGCAACGGTCTGCCCGGGTTGAATGGTGCACCCGCTGCACTGTACCGAATTGAGAACAGCGCCCTCGCCGACGGCGCAGTCGGTCAGAACGGTGTTCGGCCCGACGACGCAGCCCGCCCCCACCGAGGTTCTGCCGCGCAGGATGGTTCCCGGCAGAATGCTGACGTTGCGGCCGACGGAGACGTCCGGACCGATGATAACCCCGTCGCTGCAGGGGATATCGGTGCCCTCCAGAAGGTGGGCGGTCAGAATTTTTTCGCGCGCGATGCGGTTCAGCTCGGCAAGCTGAAGGCAGTCGTTGGCGCCCAGCACCGCCTGTGCGCTGCCGGCTTTGCAGGCGTCCGCCTCCGCGCCCCGTTCAATCAGGAGCCGCACGGCGTCCGTCAAATAGTATTCCCCCTGGGCGTTGTCGTTCCTGATTTCCGAGAGAATTCCCAGCAGGGCCTTTGTTTGAAACCAGTATGCCCCGGAATTGATCTCCGGAATCTTTTGCACTTCGGGGGAAGCGTCTTTTTGTTCCACAATGGCGGCAAGTCTGCCGGTCTGCGGGTCGCGCACAATGCGCCCGTAACCCGCGGGGTCGGGCAGCTCCGCCGAAATCACCGTAACGGCGTTTTCGTTTTCGCGGTGGATTTCGTAGGCGTTCCGGATTTCTTTCGGACTGACAAACGGGGAATCCCCGTTCAGGACCAGAACGCTGCCGCCGTCATTTGAGCGCAAAAAATCGGCCGCCATCATCACGGCGTGCCCGGTGCCCCTGCGCTGCGGCTGATAGACGGTGCGAAGGCCGGGGTCGTATTCGGACAAATATTGCTCCACCTGTTTGTGCAGGTGCCCGGTGACAACACACAGGCGCCCGATCCCCGCCGCCTTTACGGAATCGAGAACCCATTCCAGCATCGGCTTGAACAGGACGGGCGCGAGAGCCTTGGGACAATCCCGCTTCATCCGTTTTCCCTCTCCCGCGGCAAGAATCACGGCGCAATTTTCCTGTGGCATGCTGATTCCTCCGTATCTTGGGGTTTGCGTATTCATGTGTACCGAATTTCTTCGCTTCTATTATCTCATATTCAATTTTTTTTTCAAGCCATTTTGGTGTATCTGTTAAATTTTGTACAATGATCTGTTAAAAATCGATTGACTTATGTCATGATATGGAATAGAATGGAAAAAAGGAATTAAAGAATGGAAAACGATGGTGCCATCGGCATGATGAAGCTCAGGCAGCGCTTTGTTGAAAAGGGGATTTTCCATGAGGTTTTTTCATGCGGACTGGGTCGAGGTCTACCTTGGAACGGATTACGGGGAGTACCTTAGAAAGCAGACTCTTCTGCAAAACTCCGGCGTAAAATTCAAGGCGAAAACCAGAAGGAATTCGCGCCGGTTTTCCATAAATTTTCCGGGAGCCGGAAGTCTGGGACTCACCCGGGGGGGCCTCCGGATCAAGGATTATTATGTCATACTTGTCCCGCGCGAAAACGCTGTTTATGCGGGACGGCTGCTGGAATGACCGAAGCCGATGCGCTGGAATTTTCTGTGAAATCAGGGAAAAAATAATGTTTGTGATTTGGAAAAAGTTATAGCATTTGATTCCCGTATTTGATATAATACAGGTTGAGCGATTTGCGATCGTCCGCGAATGTTCAATACATTATTATAAAATCTTTTTCAGGAGGTAGTTTAATGAGCAATAAATTCCTTTATTATTTCTCCGAGGGCAGTGGAGCTTTTCACGGCGACATGACCACGATGAAGAATACCCTGGGCGGCAAGGGCGCGGGCCTGGCGGAAATGACCGCGGCCGGGATGCCGGTTCCGCAGGGCTTCACCATCACGACCGACGCGTGCACCCAGTACTACAAAGACGGCCGCCAGATCAATGCGGATATCGAAAAGGATATTTTTGAGCATATGAAGGGCCTGGAGAAAATCACCGGGAAAACCTTCGGCGACATCAGCAACCCGCTGCTGGTATCCGTCCGCTCCGGCGCGCGCCAGTCCATGCCCGGCATGATGGACACGATCCTGAACCTGGGCCTCAACGACGAATCCGTTGAAGGTCTGGCGAAAAAGACAAACAACGCACGTTTTGCTTACGACAGCTACCGCCGGTTTGTTCAGATGTTCGCGGACGTCGTCATGGGCGTTTCCAAGAGCCTGTTTGAAGAAGAGATCGATAAAATGAAGGCGGAAAAGGGCGTTAAGAACGATGTGGACCTGACCGCCGAAGACCTGAAAAAGCTGGTCGTTGTTTTCAAGAAGATTTACGAGGATAACGAGCACAAGCCGTTCCCGCAGGACCCGAAGGAACAGCTGATCGAGGCTGTTAAGGCTGTTTTCCGTTCCTGGGACAACCCCCGTGCAAACGTTTACCGCAAGATGAACGAAATTCCGTACGAGTGGGGCACCGCCGTCAATGTTCAGCAGATGGCGTTCGGCAACTCCGGCGACAACTCCGGCACGGGCGTAGCGTTTACCCGCAACCCGGCAACCGGCGAAAAGGCGCTTTTCGGCGAATACCTGATCAACGCGCAGGGCGAAGACGTCGTCGCGGGCGTCCGCACACCGTCCCCGATCAGCCATCTGAAGGACCAGATGCCGCAGGTGTACGATCAGTTCGTTGAGATTGCGACGCGACTTGAAAACCATTTCAAGGATATGCAGGACATGGAGTTCACCATTGAGGACGGCCACCTGTTCATGCTGCAGACCCGCAACGGCAAGCGTACCGCCGCCGCCGCTCTGAAGGTTGCATGCGACCTTGTGGATGAAGGCATGATCAATGAGGAAGAGGCTGTTCTCCGCGTGGAACCCAAGCAGCTTGACGCGCTTCTGCATCCTCAGTTTGACGCGGAAGTACTGAAAAAATCGAAAGAAATCGGGCACGGCCTCGCGGCGTCTCCGGGGGCTGCCTGCGGCAAGGTCGTCTTCTCCGCGGAAGACGCCAAGGAATGGGCCACGAAGGGTGAAAAAGTCATCCTGGTCCGTCTGGAAACCTCTCCGGAGGATATCGAAGGCATGGCGGTTGCGCAGGGCATCCTGACCGTACGCGGCGGCATGACCTCCCACGCGGCGGTTGTCGCGCGCGGCATGGGCACCTGCTGTGTGTCCGGCTGCGGCGAAATCACCGTCGACTACGACAAGAAGCAGTTTACTCTCTCCGGCAAGACCGTAAAAGAAGGCGACTATATCTCCATTGACGGTTCGACCGGCAAGGTGTACGACATTGCGATCCCGACCGTTCCGGCGTCCATTTCCGGCAACTTCGGCCGCTTTATGGCCTGGGCCGACAAAGCCCGCAAGCTGCAGGTTTACACCAATGCCGATACTCCGCGCGATGCGAAGCAGGCCCGTGAGTTCGGCGCGGAAGGCATCGGCCTGTGCCGCACGGAGCACATGTTCTTTGAGGGCGAGCGCATCAAGGCCATGCGTGAGATGATCGTCGCGAAGACGGTTGAGGAACGCAAAACTGCGCTTGCCAAGCTCCTGCCGTACCAGCAGGGCGACTTTGAGGGCCTGTACGAGGTCATGGAGGGCCGCCCGGTCATTATCCGTTACCTCGATCCGCCGCTGCATGAATTCCTGCCGACCAAGGAAGAGGATATCAAAGAGATCGCCGGCGAACTGAAAATCACCGTCGAAGAGCTCAAGAACGTCATCTCCAGCCTGCATGAATTCAACCCGATGATGGGCCACCGCGGATGCCGTCTGTCTGTTTCCTATCCGGAAATCGCGGAAATGCAGACCACCGCTGTGATCAATGCGGCAATCAACGTGAACAAAAAGCATCCGGAATTCAAAACCGAGCCGAACATCATGATTCCGCTGGTCGGCGAAATCAAGGAGCTCAAATTTGTGAAAGATATCGTAACATCCACAGCCGACAGGATCATCAAGGAAGCCGGCGTGGATCTGAAATATCAGGTCGGCACCATGATCGAGATTCCGCGCGCCGCTCTGACCGCGGGCGATATCGCCAAGGAAGCCGAGTTCTTCAGCTTCGGCACGAACGACCTGACCCAGATGACCTTTGGATTCAGCCGCGACGATGCCGGCAAGTTCCTCGATTCCTACTACGAGAACAAGATCTATGAATCCGATCCGTTCGCGCACCTTGACCAGGTGGGCGTCGGCAAACTGATCAAGATGGCGGTGGCCGACGGCCGCGCCACCCGCCCGGATATCCACCTTGGCATCTGCGGCGAACACGGCGGCGATCCGTCTTCCGTGGAGTTCTGCCATTTCGCGGGTCTCAATTACGTTTCCTGCTCGCCGTTCCGCGTGCCGATCGCGCGTCTGGCGGCTGCGCAGGCTGCAATTAAGGAGAAAAGGGCGAAAGCCTGATTTCTGCTTCTAAAGCTTTCAGTTTCCCCTGCGCGTAAACGCGCAGGGGAATTCTTTTCAAAAAAGGGAGGCCGGATCTGATGCTGAAAAAACAGGTGAAAATCCTGCTGATCGCAATGCAGCTGCTGCTGATTGGGATGCAGTTCCTGCCCGTCGGCAGGACAGCCGACACCGCAGGTTCCGGTGGCGCCAAGTCGCTGAGCGTTTTCAGTATGATTTCGCGATATGCCGGCATGGGGTTTGCAAACGACGCTCTGGTTTACCTGCTGCTTTCGTGCCTGCTTCCGGTTTTAACCATTCTGCTGCTGATTTTCCTGAAAACGCGTTACAATTACGGTACGGCGGCGGGCCTCAGCGCGTTTTACATGCTGGCGGCGGCATGCTTTTTCAGCGCGGCAAAGCGGAAGATGGTGGATTCCGTCATGCTGACGGGGCTGCACTACCTGATCATACTGGTATCGATTTTATCCCTGGCACTTGCCTCGTGGGGATTTTGTCTCTGCGCGCCGCCGTCCGACGCGGACTAAACCGATCCTGAAAAAAACACCTGAAAAGACTTGACTTTTTTCGCTGAATCTAATATAATAATAAAGCTGTCCAAAAGGGCAGCTTTCAGAATGCGCTCGTAGCTCAGCTGGATAGAGTGTCTGACTACGAATCAGAAGGTCAGGGGTTCGAATCCCTTCGGGCGCGCCAAATATGGTACTGGGGCAAAGTGAACATCATTTTGCCCTTGTTATCATAAAATCAAGTGTTCACGTTATGAGCATTTGATTTTATGATAACTCTCTGGCTGTTCTGATTGGTACAACCAAAGAGAACATAAAACTGCCTGTCATCCGAAAGCCGTTCCTGTGCAAACCCACATTTCTGGTGCAGATAAGTTGTTCACGTTATCAGGGAGTTCAGAGGTTGGCTCCGAGCTTTCATCACCTCTTTTATATATTTGCTCATCATCGCGCAACTTGAAATGGTTCGATCCAATAAACTCCGGTATTCTTTCGGCAAGCATATTGCAAGCAAATCAGCGCGAACATTTGAACTGGTACTTCAAATGTTGGTTTTGGTTTACTTAAAGTTTTCAAAGTGCGCCAACCTCACGCAACTGGCTTTTTAAGGTCAGAGACAAGAGGTACACAACCGGTCGTTGTGGAAATCGTGAACTGGTACGTCCACGATCTTGCTTTTGTAAAAAGGGATATAAAAAAGCAAGAGCCTGAACGCAGTCTGGATAAAACTGTTACGTTCAAGATTCTTGACAAGTATATGATTACCATGCTACCATTAATGTAACACAGAAAACCAACCCTGTTGATGACTAATTAGTCTTCGGAACGTAACGTATTTTTACGTTTTGATTAGTGTAAAGAATCCGCAAAATTCTTTACAGCTAATGTAAGTTATTGATAGGGTTATTTTATTTTCTCCTATTTTTATATCACTTGGGCCCATAAAATGCAGTATATTTCCACTTAACCTTTATTAAGAATTTTTAGGAAGCATAATGGCTTCCTTTATTCGTTATAGAAATTATAAGGCATTAACTTGGATGGTTACCGATGGGAACGGCCAATCCGGAGCATCGGAATCAGCATGACGGATCTTGTTCCGGACACGGTTCCTTCCCAGGGGAACCTGTACCGGGATGAGGCGGGCCGGGAACGGCTGAAACATCTGGACCGCGCGGTGGACCGGCTGAAAAACAGGTTCGGGAGTTTTGCGGTGCAGCCCGCGGTTCTGCTGAATAGAAAAGAGTAACGGACGCTTCCGAGATAAAAACCGGAGGCGTCCGTTTTTATGAAATGCGGAACTGGTTCCGCATTTTTAAGTTTTTCTTAGCATATTTCGTTGAATTTACTGTTTTGTGAGAATATAATGATAAAAGGAAGTATGTGCTAAGCATGGTTAGAGCTTCTGCCCAGGAGCCCGGCAACGACGTGTTTTAAGCAAAAATGCGGAGTTCGACTGCTGACAGAGACGGGCTATATCATGTGCTGCCAAGTACTTACATAAATGGAAATTAAGGCTTTCATGTGGGAGATAACTATGGAACGTCCGGTTTACTATGCACATACCCTTGAAGGGGAAAACGAGGAAAAGTGGCAGACCATAAAAGAACATTCCGAAAATGTTGCAAAGCTTGTAAAGAAATTTTCTGCGGAATGGTGCACGGAGGAATATGCCGAAGATCTCGGACTGCTGCACGATGCGGGAAAATACCAGACCGATTTTCAGCGCCGCCTGCACGGTGAAAAGCTGTCTGTGGAGCACTCGATTGCCGGAGCAAGACGTTGGCTCGAAATGAAGTGGCCGGAGTCGGGGGCATATTGCATTGCCGGGCACCACAGCGGTCTGCCGGATGTGGGCAACCGAACCGATTCGGAAGACGAACCGACACTTCTCGGACGCATGAAAAGAGAACAGCAGGATTTTACCGCCTGCAAAGGCGAGCTTGCACTAACTGAAATCAACGCCTTCCCCGCGAAAGATGCCGTTTGCAGGAACGGCAGCAGCGCGGACGATATTAAAAAAGAATACGCTTTTTGGACACGGATGATGTTTTCCTGTCTGACCGATGCCGATTATCTTGACACGGAAGAATTCTGCAGCGGCCGAAAGGAACGGGGGATTCATGCAGACTTCATGGCGTGCTGCGATCTGATGAATCAGCATATTGCGCAGTTTCAGGCGGATACTCCCGTCAAACGAGCCCGTGAGGCTCTGCGCAGGCAGGTCATATCACACGCGGATGAAAAGGCCGACATTTATCTGATTCATATGCCCACGGGAAGCGGCAAGACGCTCACCAGCATGCAGTTCGCGCTCGAAAGAGCAATTCGGTCTCATAAAAAGCACATTATCTATGTGATTCCTTACACAAGCATCATTGAACAGAATGCGAAGGTGTTCAAAGACATCTTTGGAGCCGAAACCATTTTGGAACACCACTGCAACTTTGATTACGAATCCGTTCAAGACGCCGCTATGCGCAAAAGACTCAAACGAACGGCTGAAAACTGGGACGCATCCATTGTTGTGACAACCAACGTGCAGTTCTTTGAATCGATTTACGGCAACCGCGGCAGCGAGCTCCGCAAACTGCACAATATTGCCGACAGCGTCATCGTGTTCGACGAAGCACATATGTTCCCCAGCCTGTTTTTTCAGCCATGTCTGGAAGCTGTGCGGATTCTGACCCAGAGATATCACTGCGAAGCGGTCTTCATGACGGCCACCATGCCCGATTTTCACACATGGATGCGCGAATTCGGCTGCGGAGGTGTAAAATCCCTCGACCTGACGGAAGACAAAAGCAGTTTTCCCATTTTTGACCGCTGCAAAATCGAATCTCTTGGACGGCGCTCGTCGGAAAAGCTGGCAGGTCTCGCGGCGGAGGCTGAAAATTCGCTCATCGTTGTCAATTCCCGCAGGGCCGCAAGACGGATTTATCAACTGCTGCCGGGGAAAAAGTATCATCTCTCGACCTACATGACCCACGACGACCGCAGCAGGGTCATCGCCGAAGTGAGGGATTCCCTTGCAAATCGCGAACATTTCTGCCTGGTCTCCACATCGCTTATCGAAGCAGGCGTAGATTTGGATTTCGACCTTGTTTTCCGCGAACTTGCAGGGCTTGACAATCTGCTCCAAACTGCCGGGCGCTGCAACCGTGAGGGCAAAAAGCGGGACTGCAAAACATACGCCTTTGAGTTTGAGGAGGAAGACCTGCGGCCCAAAAGCAATGAATTTATGATTCAGCAATCGTTCTGCCGCGAAGTGTTTCAAAGATATGACGATGTTGCTTCTCCAGAAGCAGTCGAGTTTTACTTTAACCGGCTTTATGCCTATACGCTTGACAGCAGAAAATCGATGGATTTCAAAGCGGCGTTCTCCCCCGCTTCCTGCGGCATTGACGGATTCGGATTCAATTACGCCCGATATGCCCGCGATTTTCGCCTGATTGACGAAAACACGCAGCCGCTCGTGATCGTTACCGAAGAAAACAGGGAGACGGTTATGCCGCTGCTGAAAGCTGCCGCCTACGGCGGGATGGCCGCCGTGAGGCGGCTCCAGAAGTATTCAATTTCGCTGCGCCCATACGAATTTGAGAAACTGACCAAGGCCGGCGCTGTCTGT
Source organism: Caproicibacter fermentans (assembly GCF_009746625.1). Lineage (GTDB taxonomy): Bacteria > Bacillota > Clostridia > Oscillospirales > Acutalibacteraceae > Caproicibacter > Caproicibacter fermentans. Next base: position 53,231 of record NZ_VWXL01000069.1, on the reverse strand, counting down.
GACGAAAAAGGAATCCGCTACCTTGGCTGCGAGCGGTATTACAGCAGAGAAAGCGGAATTCTGTTTGAAAACAATGAAGCCGACATCTGGTGAAATTACCTATGATAAGAAAGATTAAGGAGGTTTCCAATGGGTTACGGAATCAAGATTCTCATCGAAGGCGACTACGCACTTTTCAGCAGGCCTGAGATGAAAGTGGAACGAGTTTCCTACGATGTGCCGACGCCGAGCGCTTTGACCGGACTAATTTCCAATATCTACTGGCACCCTGGTATGAAATACATCATTGACACGATCTATGTGCTGAGGCCCGTGCAGTTCGTCAACATCAGGCGAAACGAGGTCAGCGAAAAACTGCTTCCATCTGCTGTGAAAAAGCAGATGGACGGCATGGCAGACGACATCAGCATTTATACAAAGGAATGTATCAGCCAGCGGGCGAGCCTTCTGCTGAAAAATGTTCTTTACGGCGTTGAGGCACACTTTGAGCTGACGGACGAAAAAGACGAGAATCAGACCCCGGAAAAGTGCTGCAACATTCTGCTGCGACGGCTCCGTAAAGGGCAGCATTTCGCTCAGCCGTGCCTCGGCTGCAGGGAATTTCCCGCGCGAATCACGCTGACCGACAAAATTCCGCAAAGCCCGATCACGGGCGACGTTGACCTCGGGTATATGCTTTACGATCTTCAGTATAAAAAAGATAAAACCGGCAAAAGTCTGGATTCCGCTGAACCGCGCTTTTACCGCCCCCATATGATAAACGGTGTTATCGATGTGGCGAAGTATGCCAAGGGGCTGCTATGTTAAGGGCGCTCAGCAAATACTACGACTGTCTGTGCCGGCAGAAGGACAGCGGCCTTGTGCCGGACGGTTACAGCAAAGTTGGCGTGAATTATAATTTGGTGTTACATTCCAACGGAACCATAAAAGAGATTTTGCCGTACACAAAAGCTGTGCTCAACGGAAAAAAAGAGAAGGAAGTTCCGCGGGACGAGTTTTTTCCTTTTCGAAACTCGGTGCCCGGAATCTCGGCTGAAACCATAGACCACCGTGAAAAATACCTTTTTGGCATTGAGTGGGACAAGAAGAATGAAAAGCTTTCGGCGACGAAGAATTCCCTGCTCGCCTTTGAAAAATGCAAAGAGAAAAATCTTTCGTTTCTTGAGGGATTAAGCTCTCCGATCATCGACGCATATAAAATCTTCCTGCAAAACTGGAACCCGGAAAACGAGCTTGACAATCCGTTCCTTACGGCACTGGGCAAAAAATACGGCGGTGCGAAATTCATTGTCACGTCGCAGGAAGACCCAGCTGCACAAAGACCGCTCAGTCGTGAAGCGCAGGTAAAAGAGAAGTGGGAAAACGACTGGCGGAACAGGCCGATCCCGGCCGACGCGGTGTTGGGGCAGTGCAGCATCAGCGGAAAGTATGGCCAGATTGCCCGGATCCACGACAATCTTACGGGAATATCCGGCGGGCTTGCCACCGGCGTGAACATTGTTTGCCTAAAGTCGCCGGCTTTCTGGTCTTATGGCCGAAGGGAATCCTATAACAGTTCCGTGTCACAGGAGATTATGGAGAAATATACCAAGGCGTTCAATTATCTCACTTCCGTACCGGCTCATAAACAGATGCTTGACGGTATGACGCTCCTTTTCTGGGCTATGACGGCGGAATCCGAAAAGCCGTATCTGCAGGCATTCAACACCGGGGCTGGTTTTTTCTCTTTGCCGGCGGAAGATCCATCCGAAGCGGAGCGGAACGAACGTCAATCGCAGGAACAGGCGCTTGCATCTGTTTTCAGTCAGCTTTCACAGGGCAAGGAAGCCGACTGGAAAGGCTTTGGGATCGATCAAGGCACGGAGTTTTACATTCTCGGCGTGAAACCAAACAGCAGCCGTTTGGCCATCAAGATATTCGAACACAATTCTTTCGGAACGATAATGGACCGTATTCAGCAGCATCACAGGGATATGCAGCTCTCTCCGGCGGACAAACAGATGCCGATCTGGCTCATCAGCAAAGCACTGAAATCACCGATTGCCTCCAAGGACCCGCTGCCGCCCGACCTTTCGACGAAAATCTTGCAAAGCATCCTCCGCGGCTCCCCTTATCCCCGTTTTATGCTCGAAACAGCGGTGCGCCGGGCAAAAACAGATCAGGACGACGCGGCGAAAAAGTTTTATGCGGTCAGTCGTGACCGCGTACGGATGATCAAGGCGTGCCTGACACGCATGGATCTTATAAAAAGGAGCGAATTTACTATGTTGAACACGCAGAACACGGACGGCGCTTACAACTGCGGCAGACTCTTTGCCGTTCTGGAAATGATTCAGCAAAAGGCGCTTCCGGGTATCAACACCACGATTAAGGACAGGTTCTTTTCCTCGGCCTGCAGTACGCCGTATCTTGTTTTCCCCCGCTTAATGAAACTTTCTCAGAGCCATTTCGGGAAACTGGACAGAGGCAATGCAATTTTCTTTGAGAAAATCATTCAGGAAATTGTAAGTAATCTCGGCGACTCTTTCCCCAAGGCCATGAACATGGAAAAGCAGGGGATGTTTATCCTTGGATATTACCAGCAAAAAGAAAAAATGTTTGAAACGAAAAGCGAAGGAGAGAAAGACAATGAGCCTGCATAACCGGTACGAGTTCGTCATGCTTTTTGATGTGGAGAACGGCAACCCCAACGGAGACCCCGACGCGGGCAATATGCCCCGTGTCGACGCCGAAACAAGTATCGGCATTGTGACCGACGTATGCCTCAAACGTAAAATCCGCAACTATGTCGAGGCCACACAGGAGGGAAAGCCCGGCTACAATATTCTCATTAAAAACGACCGGGCCCTGAACACAAAGTATACTGAAGCATACGATGCCTGCAATCTTAAAACGAAACAGAAGGGCAAAGACCAGAACGCGGTAGCACAGGCTCGGGATTACATCTGCAGAAATTATTTTGACGTGCGAACCTTTGGCGCCGTCATGAGCACCGGTGACGACCCATGCGGCATTGTTCGCGGACCGGTTCAGATCAACTTTGCGCGCAGTATCGACCCGGTGCTTCCGCAGGAGATCACCATCACCCGTCAGGCGCTTACCACAGAATCCGACCAGTCCGAAAAGGGAAATACCATGGGGAAGAAGAATTTTATCCCCTATGGCCTTTACCGGGCGGAAGGATATGTTTCCGCGCTGCTTGCCAACAAAACAGGTTTCAGTGAAGACGACCTTGCACTGCTTTGGCGGAGTATCGAAAACATGTTTGAAATCGACCACAGCGCGGCACGGGGCAAACTGTGCATGCGGAAGCTGTATGTCTTCAAGCACGACTCGGCCCTCGGCAATGCACCATCCCATCTGCTGTTCGACAAAATAGCAATCGAAAAGAAGAGCGGAGTAGAGATTCCCCGTAAATTCAGCAATTACAACATTACGATTGATAAGTCTATGCCCGAAGGGGTAGAGATCATTGAAAAGTTCTGACACGTTAACAGATATCCGGTCGGTTCAGCAGTACCTCTACTGCCCGCACCGGTGGGGACTGATGGAAACCGATTGCAGCTGGGCCGAAAATGTGTTTGTCTGCAGGGGCAATCTGATACACGAAAACGTGGACGCCGGCAAACGCGGTGCGGCCCGCAGCGCAATCGTGGAACGGTCGGTCAGGGTATACAATGACGACTGGGGGCTTTTCGGCGTGATCGACTGCCTTGAACTTCGCCGCTCTCCGTCAGGATGCTTGATCGGGAAATATGGGGAACGCTTTGAGCTTACCATTGTCGAATACAAGGTGCGTTCTCCCAAAGCCGGTGATTTTCGGCGTGAGGACGCGATGCAACTTCTGGCACAGAAGATCTGTGCGGACAGTATTTTCAAAACAGACTGTAAAACCTTCTTTTATTACGCGGATACCCGAAAAAGAATACGGGTTGATTTTCGCGAGGATGATTACGCATTTTTAAAATCGACCCTCTCAGAAATGAAATCGCTGCGAGAAGCCGGCGTCATTCCTCCCATCCGGGACGGCCAGTACTGCGGCGGATGCTCCTTAAAGGATATTTGCATGCCAAAGGGGGAAAAGCGCCGTCATGCGAAAACTGCTTAACACGCTGTATATCACCCATCAGGAGGCCTACCTCAGTCTGGACGGGGAAAATATTGTGATGCTGTTAGATGGGAAAGAGGCCGCAAGACTGCCGCTTTCCAATATTGAAAGCGTTGTCTGCATGAACTATCCCGGCTGCAGTCCGGCACTGATGGGCAAATGCGCCGAAGAACGGATCGGGCTGTGCTTTATCTCTCCCGGCGGAAGGTTCCTTGCCAGAGTAACCGGGCAGGTGAAAGGCAATGTCTTTCTGCGCAAACAGCAAATGGAGACGTTCTCCGATCCGGAAAGACAAACGGAGCTGATCCAAAATCTGATCACCGCAAAGCTGAAGAACACACGCAATTTACTCATGCGTTCGCGTCGCGATTATCCGCAAACCGACACCGGCGGCAAGCTGTCCCGCTGTATTGATTTGCTTGAAGAGAATCAGAAAAAGCTGCTTCAGGAAAAGGAACCGGAAGCATTACGGGGGATTGAGGGTCAGAGCGCCAAAGCGTATTTTGATGTGTTCGACTCGCTGTTTACCCAGCAAAAAGAGGATTTCTCACTTTCCGGAAGAACAAAGCGCCCACCTCTTGATTTAACCAACGCCATGCTTTCCTTTCTTTATACGATCTGCACTAATGATATTGCGTCTGCTCTCGAATGTGTCGGTCTCGACCCCTATATTGGCCTGTTTCATACACTGCGCCCGGGAAGGGCTTCTCTCGCGTGCGATATCATGGAGGAATTCCGGGCATTGGTTGAGCGTTTGGTCCTTACGATGGTCAATCTGAAAATCGTGCAAAAAAGTGATTTTGATAAGCAGGTCAGCGGGGCAGTATGGCTCAATGATGACGGCCGAAAGAAAGTCATTACCGCATGGCAGAACAAAAAGAACGAATGTGTAAAACATCCATTTACGAAAGAAAAAGCGCCAATCGGTCTGTTTCCCTATGTTCAGGCAAATCTGCTGGCCAAATATATTCGGGGTGAAATCGAGACTTATCCGAATCTTGTCTGGGGGTAGAATATGTTTGTCATTGTCGCCTATGACGTGAACATCACTTCCGAAAAAGGCAAAACACGGCTGCGAAAAGTCGCAAAAGAATGTGTCAATTACGGTCAGAGGGTACAAAATTCGGTGTTTGAGGTTAATCTCGACTACGGCAAATTTTTACAGATGAAAGACCGTCTTATCAAGCTGATTGACCCTGACAAGGACAGCCTGCGTTTTTATTATTTGGGGGATAACTGGAAAAAGCGTGTTGAGCATATCGGTGTGAAACCGGGATATGACAGCGAGGGGGTGTTGATTTTCTGAGTGCGAACGTGCGGTGACTGCAAAAATACCGTGCGGTTCGCGGATTAGTTTTTGTCCATCTCCATAAAGGAATCTTCATAGCAGATAGATTACTTGTTATTGTTGTCCGCCCCGTATGCGGAATGCAACTCCATATGCACAATATATAGAGTCGCACCTCTCGCGGGGTGCGTGGATTGAAATCATACATGTACATAGCCGTCGTGATGCCAAGCGTCCGTCGCACCTCTCGCGGGGTGCGTGGATTGAAATTTCATAGACAAGTGACACAGAATGTTGGAATAAAGTCGCACCTCTCGCGGGGTGCGTGGATTGAAATTCATATGCAAGCCTTTAAACGTCCTGCTGTTCGAGTCGCACCTCTCGCGGGGTGCGTGGATTGAAATCATACGGCGGCAACATTGCAGACTACGAAGAAAAGTCGCACCTCTCGCGGGGTGCGTGGATTGAAATGTTACCGATACCGAGCAAACGCAGTTAGAAGGGGTCGCACCTCTCGCGGGGTGCGTGGATTGAAATCCCGGAGCGCTGGCTTTGTTGCCTACAATGGCGGGTCGCACCTCTCGCGGGGTGCGTGGATTGAAATTTGCAGACGTATAAGGGTAAACTGTTATTCCCGGTCGCACCTCTCGCGGGGTGCGTGGATTGAAATGGCAAAAACCACAAGCAAGTACATCAGACTATGGTCGCACCTCTCGCGGGGTGCGTGGATTGAAATAAAATAATCATAATTTATGTATAATCATAGGTGAGTCGCACCTCTCGCGGGGTGCGTGGATTGAAATCATCAAGCAGCTTTGCAATGATCAGCAACACAAGTCGCACCTCTCGCGGGGTGCGTGGATTGAAATGTAAATCTGATATAACACAAGAAGAAGAAGAAATAGTCGCACCTCTCGCGGGGTGCGTGGATTGAAATGTGTACTGGAAACAGTTTAAATCGATTATATCGTGTCGCACCTCTCGCGGGGTGCGTGGATTGAAATTATCACCAGTGAAAACAATTTTGATTCTACAGCCGTCGCACCTCTCGCGGGGTGCGTGGATTGAAATTTTTATCAATCCATCCTGATCCACTGCAATCAAAGTCGCACCTCTCGCGGGGTGCGTGGATTGAAATAAACGCATAGAAAACAAGTGCAATAAATACGGTTGTCGCACCTCTCGCGGGGTGCGTGGATTGAAATTGTATCCTAATTTACAGTAAAGGAAAGACGATATGTCGCACCTCTCGCGGGGTGCGTGGATTGAAATTCATATCTTCAGACAAATCATCAAAACGCTTGCCGTCGCACCTCTCGCGGGGTGCGTGGATTGAAATTACAAAGCGAAGTAAAAAATTGGAATCTACATCAGTCGCACCTCTCGCGGGGTGCGTGGATTGAAATGCGCCTGATGGTCCAGTGGGCCGCACGGATTATGGTCGCACCTCTCGCGGGGTGCGTGGATTGAAATGATAATGCGGTTTGTGGGAGGAAACAATAATGTATGTCGCACCTCTCGCGGGGTGCGTGGATTGAAATCTTACTCCGGCGCAAAGAATGCAAGGATATTATGTCGCACCTCTCGCGGGGTGTGTGGATTGAAATCGGAACTTCGGTTTGCTGCCGGTTACTGTGGACGCGTCGCACCTCTCGCGGGGTGCGTGGATTGAAATCGACTGCCAAAGACGATCCCGCCAATGTCGCTAGTCGCACCTCTCGCGGGGTGCGTGGATTGAAATGTATTCCGGGCCGTATGACGATGAAGTACCGTGGTCGCACCTCTCGCGGGGTGCGTGGATTGAAATAAGCCGTGGTGGTGCGGGTGACAGGACTTGAACCGTCGCACCTCTCGCGGGGTGCGTGGATTGAAATGCAAGAATCCGCAACGAAAAAGAAAAAAGCGGCCCGCATGTTCATTTAGCCGTCTTCGAACCGGGATAAGATGGTTTATGTATGATGAAACAGTCTTACAGCAATTCCAGTTGCATTGTAGAATTTTCTTATGTCCATATTTGCAATCTAAGTTCGGAAAAGCTTTAGGATGCATGCTGTCACAGATGATGCTCTTCTGTTCAGCCAACGGGGTCAATCACGATTTTTCCGTCCGCTTCAATCGGAACGGCGCCCGCGTCCCGCAGGACAACAGCGACAGCGGCGTCCAGCCGCGACGGGAGCTCCGGCCATTTCAGGGAAGCCTTGAATTTTACGGATTCATTATCGGATTTGAGCAGTTCTTTCACGATTTCCCCAATGGTTGCCCGGCCGACCCGGCGATGCGCGGCAAGAATCTCTTTTTTCATCTCTTTATAGTACGTGCAGAAGAAGTCAAAGAAGGCCTCGCTGTCCGCACTGTTGGCGGTGTACATTTCCAGCTCGTATTGGTTGACCGGAACCCCCTTTGCCTTCAGCACCCTGTTCATGTCATGGGACCTGTGGGCGTCCATGGTATAAACAATCAAGCCTTCATGCGCCATCGTCCTGTATTTATCGGTTATGTCGATCAGCTTATCCATGGAACTGTACAGAAACGGCGGATTAATTTCAATCGTGGTATCCCCGCTGAAAATGATTTTGTATTTCGGATCATAGACGCAGACATGCCCGCGGGAGTGAGAGCCGTCAAAGGAAATGAAGAACCGTCCCAGCTCCCACCCGGTAAGCGTCACGCTGCCGTATTGCCGGGTGATTCTTGAGCTTGGCTTTAAAATAGTCGCCTCATCCACCATATGATTGTCGTCATGACCCACGGTTTCTTCCACGATTGCTCTCATCACGTTCTTCGTCAGGCGGTGAGATTTCTTTTCGGTCATTTCGAACAGCGGATTTCCCGGGAACTCCGTAGAGAATACATCTTCCCATTTTTCCAGTTCCTCGTAATCGTTCATAATATCCGTAATCATACTTCTTGTCGTTCCGATTTCTTCTTCAGGAAGATAGAATTTCCAGGGGAGCCCAGTTTCCTTCACAACGTCGCAGTTGGCAGCATGGTCAAAATGGCCCTGGGTGATCAGCATAACGACTTCCCCGACCCCTTTTTTTTCATACAGATCAACCAGGTCCAGTATCTTTTTCTTGCAGTACGGAAGCGTTCCCGGATCGATGATGTAAACCTTATCTTCGTCCCTCAGGACATAGGTTGTGGAAGACGGTGCTCTGCCCCAGAAATTGCCGCTCAAAAATCCCTCAATTCTCCAAACGTCAGGCAGCACCTCTTGGACCAAATCGTCGGATTCTGCTTCATTTTTTGTTTTTTCCATCATGGAAGACCTCCAATTTATTTATTTTATGAAACATACCAATTAATATATTTCATAAAACGTTGTGCTTATTATAGATTCCGGCTATTGAATAATCAATAGTTATAATATATAATGATTAATAAATTTCATATTTTATAATTATTTAATATTTATAAAACAGTTTCATTAATATATTTCATAATTTTGGAAGTGCGGTATGAACGGATTCGAAAAAAGGCGTAAAGAAAAAAAAGAAGCCATATTGCTTGCAGCGAAGGAGCTGTTCAAACAATATGGCTACCATAAAGTGAGCATTGCAGAAATTGCAAAAAGGGCTTCCGTTTCACAGGTGTCCATTTATAATTTCTTTGAAAGTAAGGAAAATCTAAAAAATCAATTAATGAAAACTCTTTGGGAAGATTACTACCATACCATCCTGTCCGTTATAAACAGTGAAGAAACGGTCCAAAAGAAAATTGAAAAATTTTTTTACACCGTGGCGGTCTATTCTAGAAATTATTCCGCCAATTTTGTTGCAGAATCCCTGCGCAGCCAGTTAAAAACAGAAGAAAATACGACGGAAGACCAACTGGAAAAAATCAGGCAGGCCATAGTTTTCCTGATTGAACAGGGAAAAAGCGAAGGCGCCATCAAAGATACGATTACGACGGACGCTATGCTGAACTTAATTGATATGTTTCGATTCTATGTAATCCATAATCCTCAGGCAAGTTTGAACTATGACCAGAATCCACACCTTCTTGATGAAATGATATCGCTGCTTCTGACGGCGCTGCTGGTTTAGCCCGATATTCCATCCCAAACCTATGGAAGCGCCTTTGAAGAATTATTGGGTTGTTATTTACTTACCCGGCGAATTGGAATAAAGTATATTACAAATAAGTATAACGTTAAATCTCAATCAACGCACACGATATAAGGAGACTCTATGATTACGATCAAGGATATCGCAAGGGCTGCGAATGTGACGCCTATGACTGTAAGCAATGTTATTCATGCCAAGTCTCGAATGGCGTTGATCCGAAAACCCTCATCCCTTTGCGAGGCACGAACTTTTGCCGGGCATCGAATGCTACAAAAACTTATCGTGTGAAAGCACTACTTCATGTATTTATTGATTACTTCATTATAAATGTTGCGATAGACATCAGGTTTGGTCTGAACAAGATTCAGTTCGCCATCTGTTAGCGATTTCACGTTGAACGAGTTCTTTTCATCAGAGTTAATTACCGGATACCGACCTGTTTCCTTACCAGAAGGCGTGTAAAAGCCCCGAAGAAACTCATTACTGTCGTCATCTTTAATTAGGAAAAAGATATATTCTTTATTGGGCATAGATGGTCCATACCCGAGCTCATAACGTACTGCTTTTCCATTTTCTTCAACAGTATAATACCTTTCAGCGATTGAAATTGTGTCACCCTCTTTTAGGTTTCCTTTAAATACACGGGAAATTTGAAATGAGGAAGCTGTAATTCCAAAGGTTACTGATTTTGAGTCAGGGCTATATAGTTTTTGCTTTGCGTCGTCAAGTATCTTGCCTTCTACAATATATTCCGCCAGCTTCTCCTCTTCATCTAATGTCTGGGGATCATACAAGGAATCTCCTGTTACAACTTGAACCTGATCTGCCGCTAAGGGCTTTTGCCCCAGACCGGAAGGCTCCGTAGAATTGACTTGACATGCCGACAGGGAGATTGCGATAATAGTGGAATAAAGTAATAACGTAATACGATTTTTCATCATTTTAACCCCCTATAATTATGAATACAGGTATTTTAAGTTTGCACTGTCATGTAACTCTATATTATAACTTGCAAGACCCGAATCGAGATACGCTGACTGAAACATAATGGCTTGACTTTGACATGTCGGATGATCTAAGCCGTAGATATGGCCTGTTTCATGCGCCACGGTTCTTATTAATTCTTTTTTTCCTATAGTACTGTCATTTCCATTAAAATAGTATGAATTCAATTTCATGCGTCGCAAGCCTGTATCAATCCATTGGCCATTAATTATCATTGCATCTGTTTCTGCAATAAAATCCTGCGAATCTCCAGGATAAGCATTCAAAACAACGTTGTAATCATCTGGGGTCTCATTACCGACATTCGCAACAAAGTCTATTTTGACTGTACTAATAATTCCATTCCATTTATTTATGGCGCTGCTGATATCACTGTAGGAAAGGACTGTCAGGTCCTGTGCGCTGGGAGCAATGGCAAATTTTAGCTTGATCGGGTCCTGATATCTTCCTATTACAGCATCTTCTTCTGGAGTAATATAGAATTGTTTAGTGGTGTAATTATTGGACCGATCCACATCGTTAATATTTTTATTTTTATCTACCTCTACACTGAATTGTCCACCCCCACAGGCATAATAGGTTAATGTTAGTGTGAGGATTCTTCCTGTTTTCGCGGGAAGATCCACTGTCGTATTGGCTGTGACACCTCCGGGTAAGTAGAAATCCACTCGTACGCCTGTCACTGAAATGTCTCCATAGTTTACTGCAGGTGCCTTTACATGAAATTCCTCTGTGCAAATTAAAGGATCTTCAACTTGTGTCGGAGCTATTGCGGCCAAATCTATAACACTTTGCCACGTGTAATTTCTACCACTTTTATTATTTGAAGAATTCGTTTCAGTAGTGTCACCCTCTATTTCAATATCGATTCGATGAGATCCACATAATTTGCTAATCGAAACAGTATATGTGCCGCCATAGCCTGATGCAAAAGTACCGAAGTTATCTATCCATGCTGTTTCACCGTCGATTAGTGTAGCTATTGTTACATTTGTGTCGCTTGTATCTCCTATATTCGCAACTGGTACACTGAATTTAGTATAATTTGTATAAGAAAATGGTTGAGTAGATGGATTGGTAGTAATGCTTCCAATTGCCAGATCAGGACCACTAGCGTTTGGACTCATGATAGAATCTTTGACCTGTTTATTTTCTGTTAGCTTTGCTCCTTTTATAATATCATTACCAGAATCACTGTCTTTTGTATTTAACATGGCTTTTTTTGATTTATTATGTCGCTGATTGCCATTGGTTCTGATTCATCAATCGAAAGGACCTTAACAGCCGATTTCATGTTTGGATTAGCCGAATTTCGGTTTGGTGAAGCAGCATAAACCGGTTGTATAATAGCAAGAACCGCTACAGTTAAAAAAACAGAGAAAAACATTTTTGACCTTTTCATCTTTGAAACCTCCTACTATAATAATTAAGATAGATTGGTATTAACAGCCGAAGAGGCTGATGATATAATAAATTCGTATGGGTGAGGATTCCTTTACCTCCCTCCTTTTTGAATATGAAGCATGCGTCTATTCTGTATTCGTTGCATTGGGGATATCTATTGTTTTATCCCCCAAAAACCAAACTCATGCCTTGCTTCATCGCCGTCCTAGAAAAGTGGCGTTTCATGAACAATTTCTATACTGTGTTGTCTAATATGGCGGTAGCCATACTTCTTATTGATCGAATAAATCACAGCGTTTATGGGATTAGCTATTGATCGAAATATAATGGGTGCCAGCAGTAAATGGAAAATCTTGAATTATATGTAACATTATTGCTAATTACCATAATATTACATATATGGATATCTGTCAATTGATTTGCCTGATACGATTTATTTCAATATATTTCTTATCGTCAATCTTCAATTCGGCGAAAATTGAATTTACCCTAATAATTAATTAGTGCGATATTAAAGTCTTATTGACTGTGCATCTTCAACAAGATAATAAAAGCGTCAATAAGGATGAAAGCCCAAAGAGGATACTCGATTTTATCATATTTGGTGGCATCACGCCTGAAATGTTAAACCGCCAGTGGACGCAGGTATTACATTTTGGCGGGATTACATAGTCAGCGTCCTGAATCTAGGTAGTCCGAACAGTTTCCTCAGCATGAAGAAAGCGGACGAGGGCTATCAGCGCATAAGTGTAACACCTCTTAATTTTTCAGGCGATACTGTGATTGAGCTTGGTCTTGATTTTTCGCTTGTTCATGAGTCCAGCCAATATAATTACTGGCAGGAAATCAAGAAAGAGCAGTGTGGGCTTGGGGCGGCTATCATAGGCCGCACCCTGACAACCGGAATCCGCATCTTTTCCGGGTTCAGTCTTGATTCGAAAGAAGTCGCAGAGAAAACAGTCTGCTGTGATGACCGCTATATCGGGCTGAAATGCGTTGTAAATCTGACAAAATCAGAGAAAAGTACGCTTGTTAAAAAAGTGCTCGGGATGCGAAGCGACGGCGAGCTGCTTGAACTGAATCCGATGATACCGGAGGAGTGGAATTCGTACAGTTTCCGCATTGCTTACAGGGGATCCGTACTTTTCATCGGTATCGATCAAAAAAGTCTTAAAATCAGGGCTGACAATGGAGTGGAAGTCTCTGTGCTGCTTTATGGCGAAAAGCGGCGGATCACCGAAAAAGGTGTGGAATTTCCCCGGAGGGGCAGCAACAGGACTTGATTTTGAAGGTGTGGCAAAATGGACTGGATTATAAGCGAAGAGGGCTTTGAGCGCGATAAAATAATCGGCAACGGCAATAAATTTATGACGGGAAACGGCTATATGGGATGCCGCGGGACAATAGAGGAATACAGAAAATCCGAATATACGGGCATCAATCTTGCCGGCGTGTATGACAGGCATGGCGAACAGTGGCGTGAAACGGTAAATGCGCCGAACCCGCTCTTCACGAAGCTTTTCGTTGATGGGAATGAGATTAGCCTTCTTTCGGAAAAGCCGGCTGCCCATGAGCAGAGTCTCAATATCAGAATGGGGCTGCACAGGATTTTTCGGGTCCCGGCCGTCGGCTGAACCCTGGAGCCGCCTGACTTGGCCGGCATGGAATTCGCCCTAATCTTCGGTTGTTCACACCGGGGAAAAGCGGTATAATAAAACAAAGTACAATAAGTGCTTATCTGGGGAGAAGTGGGAATTTTGGAAACGGCGGAGAAAAGAAAAATATACAACGTTCTGGTAAAACGGTTTGAGTTTGAAACTCCGTATCTGATGGCTCTGGTCGGGGGTTATCTGAGTGAAAATCAGATCGGCTGCGAGGACTTCGGATACCCGAAAATGCGTCAGCTTTTGGAGGAGATGCCCGAATGCGCTTCGCTTAGCCAGGTCCGCACCGGCACGAACATGAATTATACCGTTACGCTGCATGAGTGGAAGGAAGAAGCCGTGCAGGAGGAAGCGGAGCGTCTGCCCGCGCCGCGGGAGGGAGAGAAGCCGGAGGCGGAACCCCTCGAAAAGCCGCTGGGCGAATCGGACAAGCGCGCCGTTTATGATTTGCTGATCGACGAATTTCCGGCGGAAACGCCTCTGCCCATGGCGTCAATCAGCCTTGTCATGACAAACGAAGGGTATCGCAAGGAAACGTACGGATTTGTAAAGATGAAGCAGCTGCTCCGGCAGCTTTCGGAGTTCATGACGCTTCAGGACACGGTCACCAACGGCGTCCCCGCCACCCTGGTCACGCTTCATCGGGTTCCCTCCTGGGACCATGAAAGGGGCCGGAATTCAACCGGCTGCCCCGAAGCTTTTCAGCAGCTGCCGGAAACGATGAATGAGATCATTCTGCCGAATAAAACGCTGGCCATTCTGAATAAGCTGATCACCGGGGAGGAAGCGGCGCCGTCCGAAGAAATTCTGAACCGGATGAAGGAGTCCTACCGGGAGGCGAGGGCAAACGGCACGTTTACGGTCAGGGAAAATGCCTATACCTTTCCGCTTTCCCTGAAAGCGGTCGGCGGCGAGCCGATGATCGCGGGAATCAAGCCCTCCCGTTTCGAAGGGGAAAACGGATGGTTCCTGAACTTTATCGGCGTTCAGCACAGCACGCCGGGCAAGGCGATTGAAAATTTCGCCTTTATGGGTTTCTGGGACAACGTGCTCAGCGACCTTGCGGAAATGGCGCTGCCCGAAAAGTGGTATTTTCAGGGGGAGGATCCCAACAGTAAGCTGATGCTGCGAAGTTATCTGCAGTACACGTTTTACCGCCTTCAGCTGGAGGACAAGGTCAGCGTCAGCGACGACGGGCGGTTCGCGGCTTTCAACACGGGCATGGTCACGCCGCATTACGACGATATTTACGCGTGCTTTGAACCAAACGACGACAGGCAGAAAAACAGATGGCGCTTCATCGGCTTTTCCAAGGCGGGCGGCAGAGGATTGGGAAAGCGGCTTGTAAATTATTTTAATCCCCTGCCGCAGCCCGCCTCTTATTTCGAACGCAAAGAGGATCTTCTGTTCGACCTGGAAAAGGATCTGCACACCGATTATGACCATATCCTGCTGGATAATATCGCCCGGCTGCCGGTTGAATTTCTCCGGGAGGAGCTGCACAGCGAACCGGATGCGCTGGAGCTGCTGGATGAAATCGAGGCCGAGCGTTCCCCAAAGGCGAAAAAGAACCTGTATGCGCAACTGCGGGATATCGTTTCGGATTCCAACCGGCTTTATAACCGGCTTCGAAACCGGCTGGAAGACGCGATCAATCTTGCGCGAAAACAGGTTCGCTGGAACTATAAGACGGCGATTCCCTGCTTTTTTCCGACCCGGAACGTCATGAGCCTGATGCTGCCGCTGTGTCTGGTCAGCGAGGGCCGTGCGGACGCGGCGCTCGTCGTGGAGCTGACCCGCGCCGGAAACTATCAGGGCCAGACGATTCTGACGCTTCAGCAGGCCTATATCGACGCGCGGATGATCTGCCGCCCGAACAGCGAATGGCTGAACGCCGACCAGATCGTTCCGGATCTGGACGCCTATACGGACTCCGATTCCGCCGACTGAAAACCGGATGGCAGCATGGCGGCGGCGTCAAAAATAGAAAACAGCGGTTAACATATACAGTTTTTAAATCCGGATGCAGATGTGACTGTACCATACGATGAAAATTGAAAATATCTCTTTCCGAAACTTCATCTTTCAGATTTCGAACCGATACTTTTATAGGAAATTACCAAACGGCCCGAAGCGGGGGATATGCGGCGGCGAGGGCTGAAACAATTCGGAGGGATATTATGAGAGCAAGCCTGAAAACACTGGCACAGGACACGGGGATGACCTACGACCAAAAGCGAATGAGCGCTTTTGGATATTATCAGGGGTATCAAATGATCATCAGGAATGTGCCGAACGTGCGCGTTTTTGAAATCCGGTTTTATGTAAACGGCGGCACCCCGGAACAGGCAAAGGCGGTTCAGGATTATTTCGCTGGCCTGTCCCAGTCCAATCCGGCGGTTAAATCCGCCGTTTTCGACGGCGTCGGCGCATCCGTTCAGGTGAAGTCGAACGGGAAAAACAGGATGGAAGCCTTAAAGGAGGTCCTGAACTCCGTTTTAAGCGTCTGCAGGTCAAGCTCGATGGTGAGCTGCTGCAAATACTGCGGGGCCCAGACAAATCTGGGCGTTTACAGTCTGGGCGGGGAGTGTGCCTCCCTGTGCGGCGGCTGCTTTGAAAAGGCGCAGTCCGACCTTTCCATGGCGAAGCAGTCTTTAAAAGAGCAAAAGAGCAATATCGCCGGCGGAATCGTCGGGGCTTTGCTGGGCTCCCTGATCGGCGTCGCGCTGTGGGTCATTGTCTATCAGCTGGGCTATATTGCCGGGATCGTCGGCTTTGTCATGGCGGTCTGCTGCATGAAGGGATATGAAAAGTTCGGCGGCAAGCTGAATGCCGCGGGAATGGTGATTTCTCTTCTGATTGCGGTCGCAATGCTCTATTTTGCCGAAAACGTCTCCCTTGCGCTGGAAATTTACAACGAGTTCAAAACGGAATACGACATTACGTTTTTCGACGCGTTCCGGGCAATTCCGGAATTCATGAAGGACGACTCCGTGTCGAGATCGGTTCTTTCGGACCTTGCGATGGGTTATCTGCTGATGCTGGTCGCCAGCGTATCTTCGATTCGAGCCACCTATCAGAACGCGAACCTGAAACATGAAATGAAGAAATTAAGCTGAGGCTGTTCGCCGGAAACAGAGAAAGAGGTGCCGGGGTGGATCGTGCAAAAGGAGTCGCATACTGCGGCCTTGCCTGCTGCCTGTGCGGCAAAAATGAAACCTGTGCCGGCTGCAGAAACGACGGCTGCCGCGAAAAGGACTGGTGCAAGTCTTTTCGCTGCTGCAGGGAAAAGGGACTGAACGGCTGCTGGGAATGCGCGGAGTTTCCCTGTGAAAACCGGATGTTTCAAAAACCGAAGGTCACTGCGTTTGCAAAGTTCCTTGCAAAATACGGGAAAAAAAGTCTGATGGATCTGCTGGAACGAAACGAATCGGCCGGGGTGGTTTATCACAGGTCCGGCATTACCGGGGACTATGATCTGGAAACGGAAGAGAAAGTGGAGAGCCTGCTCGAAACGGCTCGGTTGAAAAAAAGCTAACCTTTTTAAAAAAGCGGGTGAAACGATGAAACAGGAAAAATCCTGCGGAGCGGTCGTCTTTTTACGGACCGGCGGAGAAATCAGGTACCTGTTGATCCGGCATGTCAACGGCGGGCACTGGTCTTTCCCCAAGGGTCATGTGGAAAACGGGGAAACCGAGGCACAGACCGCGCTGCGCGAAATCAGGGAGGAAACGGGCCTGCGCGTCGCGCTTGACACGGGCTTTCGCCGGGTTGCCTCCTACAGTCCTTCGGCGGGCGTCTGGAAGGACGTGGTCTATTTTGTCGCGGAAGCCGGGGACAGCCGGCTGAAAACGCAGGCGGAGGAAATTCTGGAAGCCGGGTGGTACCCTTTTCACGAGGCAAAGAAAAGGATCACCTACCAAAACGACGCCGATTTGCTTGAGTCGGCTGCCGATTACCTGAAAAATCAAATTCAGGGATCAAAAACCTGAAACAGGGCGCGGAACGATTTTTTTCGTTCCGCGCCCTGTTTTTGCCTGATCGAATGCAAAAACGGCGCTGTATGAGGGGGAATATGAAAAGGGAATGTTGGCGGCTGGTTCAAGGGGGACCTCCGCACGCGCGCCCGATACGGGACATATTTTAAAGAGAGGCCTGCAAGGAAAGGAGACTTGTATTGTGACTGATCAGAAAAGCTATGAGATTATCAAAGCCCTGGCCCTTGGCATGACATCGGAGCAGACAGCCCGCGCGGAGAACGCCCAAGTCCGTGAAATCGACGGCATTCGGGAAACCTCCGCAGTAGAAATTGCCGCGGAGCGGGATGCGCTTCGGAAAGCGGGGCGTTTGATTTGAATGAGAAATGGATCGACGTCTCCGCTCACAACGGAGAGATCGGCTGGAAGCAGGTCGCGGCCTCCGGCGTTCGCGGGGCGGTTTTGCGGGCCGGTTACGGGAACAGCCCTTCGCAGATGGATACGCGGTTTCAAAACAATATTGCCGGTACGGCTGCGGCAGGCCTGAAAACAGCCGTGTACTGGTTTTCTTACGCGGATTCGGAAGCGGACGCACTTGCGGAATGGGCCGCATGTAAAAAGACGATCGAGCCGTATCGCGGGAAGATTCTGTTTGTCGCGTATGACTATGAATATTCTTCTGTCAACTATTATAAAAAGGTGCATGGAACCGCGCCGTCCGGCAAACTGATCAACAGCATGGTCAACACATTTCTGGCCGCGGCCCAACAGGACGGCTGGAACGCGGTATTGTACCTGAACAACGATTACCGGCTGAATGTGTTTACGCCGCAGACGCTTGGTTTGTGGAGCCTGTGGCTTGCGGATTACAGCGGCGGGCCGGATGCGGACTGCGCGCTGCAGCAGACGACAAGCTTCGGGACGGTGCCCGGCATTTCCGGCAGGGTGGATCTTGACGCCGTTTTCCGTGACTTTTCCGCCGCCGCGACAAGCGTGGAAATCGACACCACCATGGATCTGTCCCGCCCGCACGGGGAATTTTACACGGTAAAAACCGTCTGCCCGAGGCAAGTGTCTTTAACGGCGGGAACCGGGGGAATCGTCACGGTCGTTCCATTTCCCAGAAACGGAAACGAGCAGCTGTTTGCTTTGGTCGCCGTGGGCGGGCCCGGAACGGAAACGGGAATCTATACGGCAGCGCCGGGGGAAAAACCCCTGAAACGTTTTGTCTACCGTGTAACGTAAGGTGTGATGACTTTGTCGGTGCAGAACTGGATCGCCCTGATCAGCGCTTCGGTTGCTTTTCTCGCGCTGCTGGTTACGCTGCTGCGGGGAATGAAATCGGAAGCCCGTGAGGACGGAAAAACAGCGGAGGTGCTTCGCCAGGTCAACAGTAAACTGGAAGGCATCACAAAGCAGGAGGCGGCCAACAGCGCCAGAATCGAGGCGATTGTCGAACGGGTCGTCGTTTTGGAGCAGTCAACCAAACAGGCTCACTTCCGCATAGATGAACTGCGGGAGGAGCTGCATAAATGAAAAGCCGGATGATTCCGGCGGAAAGAGGGTTTTTCAATGGATTGGAAGGCAAAGCTGTCCTCCAGAAAATTCTGGGTTGCCGTCGCGGGCCTGGCGGTCGGCGTCATCGCGCTGCTCAGCCCGGGGACGGATACCTCGCAGATTACAGGGGTTATCATGGCGCTCGGCTCGGTCGTCGCCTATATTGTTGGCGAGGGAATGGTTGACGCCGCCGCGGCCGGCGCGCCTCAGGACAGCGGCGGGAGACGAACCGGAAATTCAGAGGACAAAACCAACTAGAAAAATTTCTATATCGAAGCGGGCCCGCCGGGGATCGAATCCGGCGGGCCTCTTTTATTCTATCAGCAGCGGGGCAGCCCGGCGTTACTGCCGGGAACCGCCGATGTTCCAGACCATACCCGTAATCAATACGCCGATTCCAATTAAAATCAGCAAGAAAAGAATACTCATGGGCCTTCTCCTTTTCATCCATGGAAAACCGCCCTCTGAAAGGGCGGTCAGCGAGAATTCTTCTGTAAACAAGGCTTCTGCCGGCACGATTGAAAGTTTACCGGTAAAATATGGACGAGCCGTGAAGGAACCATGAAAAAACAGAAAAAAATCTAGGCCGTCATTCTCTCCTCGACCCGGCCGCGAAACTCCTCATACGACCGGCTGCCGTTCAGCAGACGAAGCTGTTCGTTGTCAGGAAGGGAAAGAAAATAGGTCCTTAATTTTTCTTCCTCCTCGCTTAATCTGGATGGAAACGGGAATTCACGATATCCGGAGTAATCCATTTTTCTCATCACCTCATGTTTATTCTATGGCGAATCCTGGCAAATATGCGTCGGAAAACAGGAGATGATTGACAGATCGTTGTTTCAATGCTATGATGATTGCAGTTAATAAAAATAGGTTTTACTTAGTGAAATTGAAGGGAGTCCAAATGGCTTATTTTGAAATTACCGGAGTGTTTCCGCCCGTCATTACGCCCTTTCACGAGGATGAAAGCGTGGATTACGATTCGTTTGCCGCAAATCTTGAAAAATGGAACCGGACGGGCCTTGCGGGCTACCTGATTCTGGGATCCAACAGTGAAACGCCTTATTTGACGGAGGAGGAAAAGCTGGGGCTGGTGCGGCTTGCAAAGCAGCACAAAGCGCAGGACAAACTTCTGATGGTCGGCACGGGGCTGGAATCGACGGAAGCGACCGTCAGGCTGACAAATCTGGCGGCGGACGCGGGGGCGGACGCGGCTTTGGTACTGACGCCCGGTTTTTACGGTGCGGCGATGGGCGACGATGCCCAGTACGCTTTTTTTACGGAAGTCGCGGACCGCAGCAAGATTCCTGTTCTGCTTTATAATGTGCCGAAATTTACGCATATTAATTTGACTCCGTCGGTGGTCTCGCGCCTGAGCCGGCACCCGAACATCATCGGGATGAAGGACAGCTCCGGCGATATCGGGCGTATGACCGCGCTGATGACGGAGGGATTGGACAGCGAGTTCAATTTGCTGGTCGGCACGGCCTCGGTCTGGTATCCCGCGCTGGCGCTCGGAATCCGCGGCGGCGTTATGGCGCTGTGTAACTGCGCGCCGCGGGAATGCGCCGAAATTCAAACCCTCTTCGACGCGGGCAAATATCAGGAGGCTTTGGAGCTGAACAAAAAAATGTTCCCCGTTAATGCGGCGGTGACCGGAGCGTTTGGCGTTCCGGGTTTAAAATATGCCTGCGACCTTGTCGGTTACAAGGGAGGGTGCCCGCGCAAACCGCTGCTCCCTCTTACGCAGGAGAAAAAAGACCGGCTGGAACAAATCTTGAAAAGCTCCGGACTGGTTTGATTACAGCGGAGTCCGTCAAGTACCGGCCGTAGAAAAAACACGGCCTGAATCAAATATGAAAAGAAGGAAGAGATATTGATGAAAATCAGTCTGTTGGAACCCCTGGGCGTGCCGGAAAGCGTGGTCCGCGAACTGTCGGCGGAGCTGACAAAGGCGGGGCATGAGTTTGTTTATTACGACACCAAAACAACCGACAAAAAGGAACTGGCGGAGCGTTCCAAAGATTCCGACGTCGTCATGATCGCGAACAACCCCTATCCGGATGAAGTGGTGGAGGCCGCCGAAAAGCTGAAAATGCTCGCGGTCGCGTTCACGGGAATCGACCATGTGGGTCTTGCGGCCTGCCGAAAAAAAGGCGTGACCGTCTGCAACTGCGCCGGGTATTCGAATGAAACCGTGGCGGAGCTGGCGGTGGGACTCGCGATCGGGGTGCTGCGCCACATTCTCCCCGCGGACGAGGCGACCAGAACCGGAAAGACGGCGGCGGGCCTGACCGGCCGCGAAATTTGCGGACGCACGGTCGGCATTGTCGGCACCGGACGCATCGGCGTGCGCACGGCGCAGCTTTTCAAAGCGTTCGGGGCAACGGTGCTCGGCTGCGCGCGGCATGAGTCGGAAGAAGCAAAGGCCGCGGGAATCCGGTTCGCCGGGCTGGAAGAGCTGCTGCAAAAAAGCGATATCGTTTCGCTGCACCTTCCTTTGACGGCGGAAACCAGAAAAACCTTCGGCAAAAAGCAGTTCGACGCGATGAAACCGGGCTCGATTTTCCTTAACTGCGCGCGCGGCGCGATCGTTGACAATCAGGCGCTTGCGGACGCGCTGAACAGCGGTAAAATCGCGGGTGCGGGCGTCGATGTTTTCGACATGGAGCCGCCGATCCCGGAGGAATACCCGCTGCTGCACGCGAAAAATATTCTTCTCACGCCACACGTCGCGTTTGCTTCGGAGGAATCGATGCTGCGGCGCGCGAAAATCGAATTTGCGAACGTGGCGGCTTACCTCTCCGGCTCGCCGGAAAACGTCTGCAAAATCGGATGAGAGAAGAAATCCCGGAGCGGAGCGATCCGCTCAAAAAAAACCAGTCGGTGGAAAAAGCGTTTCGAATTCTGGAAGCGATGGCGTCCTGCCGGGAGCCCGTCCAGCTGAGGCGGCTGGCGGAGCTGACCGGCTGCCCGCCCAGCACGGCGATTCGGTTTCTGCGCACGCTGATGAAGCTGGGCTATGTCCGGCAGGACCCGGAAACGCAGAAATATTTTCTCACGTTTCAGCTTTGCCGCCTGGCCGGGCAGATCCGCGACGCGAACCCGCTCAACAGAATCGCAAGGCCGGTGATGAAAGAGCTGTCGGTACGGTGCGGGGAATCCGTCTGCCTTGCGGTGGAACAGGAAAACCGCGCGGTTTACGTCGAAGTAGTCGACGGGCCGGATCAGCTCGTCCGCTCCCTTCAGCGGATCGGCAGCAGTTCGCCGCTGCACTGCACCGGAGTCGGAAAGCTGTTCCTTTTAAACCGCTCGCGGGAAGAGCTGGCTGTTTTTTTCCGCGAAGAAACACTGGAACGCTTTACCCGGAATACGATGACGGAGCCGGAGGCGATTTTCACGGAGCTGGAAGCGATCCGCCGGCGCGGGTACGCGTTCGACAACGAGGAATGCGAAATCGGCGCGCGCTGCGTCGCGTTCCCCGTCCGTGATTTTACGGGGAAAATCGCCGCGGGCCTTTCCGTGACGGGCACCGTGTTCCATATCGACGACAAATTCGTTGAAAAGACCGCGCCGATCATCCGTGCGGCCGCGGAGGAAATTTCCGGAATTCTCGGTTATTCCAAATAAACTGAGGGGACATGGCTTTCGGCCATGCCCCCTCGGCTTATTTTTCGGTGATGCCGTCCAGCGTCAGCAGCGGACGGTAAAGCTCCGGCCTGCGGTCGCGGAACACGCCCCATTCGGCGCGCTGCGCCTCGAGCGCGTCCAGGTCGAACGCCGCGGTCAGCACGGTTTCCTCCGTTCGCCCGGCCTGCGCCAGAATTTCCCCCGTAGGCCCCGCGATGAAGGAGGAACCGTAAAACTCGATGGAGGAAGAGCCGGCCTTTTCGCCGCCGACTCGGTTTGAGGCGATCACGGGAACCAGATTGCAGGCGGCGTGGCCGACCATACAGCGCTGCCAGTGCTGCATGGAATCAACCTCCGGGGCCTCCGGCTCCGAACCGATCGCGGTCGGGTAAAACAGCAGCTCCGCGCCGAGCAGAGCCATGCAGCGGGCCGCTTCCGGGAACCACTGGTCCCAGCAGATGCCAACGCCGATTTTTCCGAACTTTGTCTCCCAGACCCGAAAGCCCGTGTCTCCGGGGCTGAAATAGAATTTTTCCTCATACCCCGGGCCGTCCGGAATATGGCTTTTCCGGTACACACCGAGCAGGCTGCCGTCGGCGTCGATGATTGCAATGGAATTATACCGGGCGTTGTTTTTCTTTTCGTAAAAACTAACGGGAATTACTACGCCAAGCTCTTTTGCCACTTCGCGAAAATGCCGCACCGCGGGATTTTGTTCCGTTTCACAGGCCCAGCCGTAAACGGCGGGGTCTTCCATTTGGCAAAAATAGGGGGTTTCAAACAGCTCCTGCAACAGGATGATCTGCGCGCCCCGTCCGGCTGCCTCGCGGAGCATCCGGTCTGCTTTCATCAGGTTTTTTTCCGTTGAATCGCAGCAGCTCATCTGCGTTGCCGCGACAACCACGTTTCTCATCAGGCTCATTCCTCCAATTCCCGGCGCGCCAGCGGAATCTGCTGGGTAATGCAGTGGACGTTTCCGCCCTCCCGCACAAGCGGAATCCCGTTGACGGTCCGAATCTTACGGCCCGGAAACGCTTTTTGCAGAATTTCAACGGCACACCGGTCGGTTTCGGCGGCGTCCCCGCCGAAGACCGGGAGAATCAGACCGCCGTTGACCAGATAAAAGTTGAGATAGCTCAGGGTCAGCCGGACTCCGCCGTACCGGCGCGCGGGCGGCTGAGGAATTTCGA
Source organism: Caproicibacter fermentans (assembly GCF_009746625.1). GTDB lineage: Bacteria > Bacillota > Clostridia > Oscillospirales > Acutalibacteraceae > Caproicibacter > Caproicibacter fermentans. Next base: position 29,341 of record NZ_VWXL01000069.1, on the reverse strand, counting down.
TCAGCTCCGGGCGGCGGCCCCGCGCGTCCGTCGCGCTCAGCAGGATCCGACGGTTTTCCTGTGTGATTTCGTAATTGGGATCCTTCGGATCCTCGCAGACCTGCAGAAGCACCGCGCCGGGCCGGGCAAAGCACGCGGCGTTGTCCACGTGCCCGTCCGTTTCGTCGCCCGCGAGCCCTCTCCTGAGCCAAAATATCGTTGTCACGCCGAGCAAGGATTTCAGAATGTCCTCAATTTCCGCCCGGGTCCGGTCCGGGTTTCGGTTCGGGTTCAGCAGGCACTGCTCGGTGGTCATCAGAGTTCCCTGTCCGTCCGTGTGAATCGAACCGCCTTCCAGAATGATCGGCGCGTCCAGACGCGGAATTCCCAGATGCTCCAGAACCGCGCTCGCCGCTTCATGGTCCGGCTCATACGGGGCGTATTTTCCGCCCCACGCGTTAAAGCGCCAGCGGATGCCGAGCCGGGCTCCGCTTTCTTCCTGCACGACCGTCGGGCCGCTGTCGCGAACCCATGCGTCGCTGTGCGCGGCGGTGAAGATTTCAATTTTATCCCCGCAGTGCAGACGGGCCTGCGGCGCGGTTTCTTCCTCCGCGATCACCGTAACGGGTTCAAATTCTGCGGCGGCGCGGGCCGCCTCCGCGTAACCCGCGCAGACCTCCTCATAATTTTCAGGGTGTATCAGAGAATTCCGCACCGGCCACTGAATCAGCGTCCTTTCGTGCGGCTCCCATTCCGCCGGCATTCTTCCGGTTTCGGTCATACTCAGTCCTCCTGTGCCGTAATTCATCTTATTATAGCATGTCCCGTTTTTAAAATCATCACGTGCGGACATATCTTTATGCGGAAGAATCTAAAGATGCAGTTTTTAACAGATAGATAAAATTTCTTTACAAGGAAAGATGTTTTCGTTTATAATAGATCTGAAAACTGCAAACGGCAGTAAAGTATGCAGTTAATTGTTATAATTTTAACAATATGCTGGAAACTTACGGTGGAAATGGGAGGAGATACTTTGAGCAGACTGGTTGTTGCAACGCCGGACAAAGCCCAGACGACGGTGGAAGGGCTCTACCGCGACCTGGAGCGCCGGATCGCGGCAAGCCCGCCCGGACTTTGTCCGGTCGATCTGGCGGCGTCCTTTTTAAAGCTGTGCAGGGCGCAGACCTGCGGCAAGTGCGTGCCCTGCCGCGTGGGGCTGGCGCAGCTGGAAAAGCTTCTGGAAGATGTTCTGGAGCACCGCGCCACCCTGCAAACGCTGGACCTGATTGAAAAAACGGCGCGCGTGATTGTCAGCACCGCCGACTGCGCGATCGGCTGGGAGGCGGCCGGAATGGTTCTGCGCGGCGTGCGCGGATTCCGCGGGGACTATGTGGAACACATTGTGAACGGACGGTGCACCTGCAGCCTGAACCAGCCGGTGCCGTGCGTCGCGCTGTGCCCCGCCGGGGTGGATATTCCCGGTTATATCGCTCTGGTCGCGGCGGGAAGATATGCGGACGCGGTGCGCCTGATCCGGAAGGACAATCCGTTCCCGGCTTCCTGCGGATACGTCTGCGAGCATCCGTGCGAAGCGCGCTGCCGCAGGAACATGATCGACGCCGCCGTCAACATCCGCGGGCTTAAGCGGTTTGCGGCCGACCACGCCGGAACCGTTCCGGTCCCCGAAAGGGCCCCGGCTACCGGAAAAAGGGTCGCCGTCATCGGCGCGGGGCCGGGGGGACTCAGCGCCGCGTACTACCTTTCGCTGATGGGCCACGGCGTCACGGTTTATGAAAAGCAGCCCTTGCCGGGAGGGATGCTTCGATATGGGATTCCCAGCTACCGCCTGCCGCGCGAAAAGCTTCAGGCGGATATCGACGCCATTCTCTCGGCCGGCGTTAAGCTGAAAACCGGCGCGGAAGTGGGCAGGGCCCTGCCGATTGCGGACCTGACGCGCGAATACGACGCGGTTTATATCGCGATCGGCGCGCACTCCGACAAAAAGCTGGGGATTCCGGGCGAGGAAAGCGAAGGCGTCGTTTCGGCGGTCGAAATGCTGCGGGAGATCGGAAACGGAAAGAATCCGGATTTCAGCGGCCGGAGCGTCGCGGTGATCGGCGGCGGCAATGTGGCAATGGACGTGGCCCGCTCCGCCGTTCGGCTGGGCGCGTCCCGCGTCGGCATTGTGTACCGCCGCAGGCAAAAGGACATGACCGCCCTGCCGGAGGAGGTCGAGGGAGCCGTGGGCGAGGGGTGCGAGGTGCTGAGCCTTCACGCGCCGTCGCGCATTGAATCGGACGAAAACGGAAATGTTTCCGCGCTGTGGCTCAGGCCGCAGATCATCGGGAAAATCGATTCGGCGGGAAGGCCGTCCCCGAGAAACGCGGATGTCGGCGAGCTGCGCTCCCCGTGCGACCTGATCGTCGTCGCCATCGGGCAGAGCATTGAATACGGCCCGTTTGCGGAATTCGGGGTTCCGGTCAGCCGCGGCGCCATACAGGTGAAAAACAGCGCCAGAATTGAAAACGTCGCGAACCTGTTCGCGGGCGGAGACTGCGCCAGCGGCCCCGCGACGGTCATCCGCGCGATCGCGGCCGGAAAGGTCGCCGCCGCGAACATCGACAATTATCTGGGCTTTAACCATGAGATCACGGCGGACGTCGAAATCCCGCAGGCGAACCTGAGCGACCGGCCGCCGTGCGGGAGAGTGAACCTGACGGACCGCGCCGCCTGTGAACGGAAGTCTGATTTTGACGCGATTGAATACGGTATGACTCTGGAAGAGGCGATGCAGGAATCCTCGCGCTGCCTGCGGTGCGACCACTTCGGCTACGGGATTTTCAAAGGGGGGAGGATTGCAAAATGGTAAACGTCACGATCAATGGAACCCCCCTGGCCGCGCGGGACGAGGCAACGATTCTGGAAGCGGCCGCAGCGGCGGGAGTTTCGATTCCCACTCTCTGCTATTTAAAGGGAATCAATGAAATCGGAGCCTGCCGCGTCTGCGTGGTGGAGCTGGAGGGGACCGACCGGCTGGTCACGGCCTGCAACAACCGGGTGAAGGAGGGCATGGTCATCCGCACCAACAGCCCCCGCGTGCGCGAAGCGCGGCGGACCAACGTGGAGCTGATTTTATCCCAGCACGACTGTTACTGCGCCACCTGCGCGCGCAGCGGGAACTGCAGCCTGCAGTCCATGGCGAACGACCTTGGAATCCTTGACCTTCCCTACCGCAGGGAGCTGCCGTACTCCCCGTGGAACCGGGAGTTTCCGCTGATCCGGGATTTTTCAAAGTGCATCAAGTGTATGCGCTGCGTTCAGGTCTGCGACCGGATTCAGGGCATGGGAATCTGGGATGTCGCGAATACCGGCTCCCGCACGACGGTGGATGTGTCCCTGAACCGCAAAATCGAGGATTCCGACTGCGCGCTGTGCGGGCAGTGCATCACCCACTGCCCGGTCGGCGCGCTGAGAGAACGGGACGACACGGAGCGGGCTTTCGCCGCGCTGGCGGACCCGCAGACGGTCACGGTGGTTCAAGTCGCCCCCGCCGTTCGCGCGGCATGGGGGGAATCACTCGGAATCGGCAGGGAACAGGCGACTGTGAAGCGGCTTGTTTCCGCGCTGAGGAAAATGGGCTTCGATTATATTTTCGACACCACCTTCAGCGCCGACCTGACCATCATGGAGGAGGGGAGCGAATTCCTGGGGCGGCTGAAAACACGCGGGGACAATCCCCTGCCGATGTTTACCTCCTGCTGCCCGGGCTGGGTCCGCTTCCTGAAATCGCAGTACCCGGATCTGGTCGGTCAGCTTTCCACCGCGAAATCCCCGCAGCAGATGTTCGGCGCGGTCGCGAAGAGCTATTACGCAAAGCTTCTCGGCATCGAACCGGAACGAATCTGCTGCGTTTCCGTCATGCCGTGCATTGCGAAAAAGCACGAGGCCGAGCTTCCGACCATGAACAGCGCGGGGTGCGGGCATGACGTGGACATTGTGCTGACCACCCGCGAAATCGACCGGATGATCCGCGCGGAGCATATCCGCGCCGGCGAGCTGGGCGAAGAGGAGTTTGACGCGCCTCTCGGCGAGGGATCGGGCGCGGGGGTCATTTTCGGCGCGACCGGCGGCGTGATGGAGGCCGCGCTGCGAAGCGCGTATTACCTGACCGCCGGGAAAAACCCGGACCCGGACGCGTTCCGTCGAGTGCGCGGCATGGACGGATGGAAGGAAGCCGCTTTCGACCTGAACGGCACGCCGCTGAAAGTCGCGGTCGTGAGCGGTCTGGGCAACACAAGGCGGCTGATTGAGGCGGTGCAAAACGGAAAAGCCCGTTATGATTTCGTGGAGGTTATGGCCTGCCCCGGCGGCTGCTCCGGGGGCGGCGGGCAGCCGATTCTGGAGGGCGAAGAGCCCGCCGGCGTTCGCAATGAAAATCTGTACGGACTCGACCAAAGCAGCAAAATCCGCTTTTCCCATGAAAATTCCGCAGTTTTGCGCGTGTATCGGGATTACCTGGAAAAGCCGTTGTCCCACCGGGCGCACGAGCTGCTGCACACGGACCACCGGCTTTGGAAGATGCCTCTTTCCCCCGGGGCCTCCGGGCGGGAGACGGCGGAGCCGGACCGGACGGACTGGTAAAAAGCATGGAACACAAAAGGCGCGGGAGAGTTTTCCCGTGCCTTTTGTGTTCTTTATGATGGTTGAGAAGCGCAGAGCTTTTTACGAAAACACGAGTCGAGATGATCGTTCACAAGTCCGGTCGCCTGAAGGTGCGAGTAAACGATGACCGGGCCGAGAAACTGAAATCCGCGCTTTTTCAGGTCGCGGCTGACCTGTTCGGAGAGCTCCGTTTTCGCGGGAATCTCATCGAGCGTGTCGTAATGCCCGACGACCGGCTTCCCGCCGACGAATCCCCAGATGTATTGGTCGAAGCTGCCGAATTCCTTTTGCACCTCCAGAAAACGCCGCGCGTTGTTTACCGCGGATTCAATTTTTCTGCGGTTCCGGATAATGCCGGAGTTGGTCATCAGCTCCTCGATTTTATCTTCCCCGTAGGCCGCGATCTTCTCCGGGTCGAATCCGTCGAACGCCGCGCGGTACGCTTCGCGTTTGCGCAGAATCGTGATCCAGCTCAATCCTGCCTGCGCGGATTCCAGAATCAGGAATTCAAAGTGTTTTCGGTCGTCGTGAACGGGAACGCCCCATTCCTCGTCGTGATAAGCCCGGTAAAGATCGTCGGATTCGCACCAGCCGCAGCGCGTCATAACAGAATTCCCCTTTCGTCTTTCACCTCGGCGGTATAAAAAGATATGACTATTATAAAAGATTCGAACGTTTGTTGTCAAGCGCCTGCTTTTAACATCATGATGTGCGTGGTCGGTGCGCACACAAGCAACAACGGTGTCATGTTTCTTGGATGCGAGCCTGATTCTGATGGCGACTGGTACCGCCTGCGCCACGAGGAGGCCATGACGCCGGAAGCCTGTAATGCTTGCTCCGGGGCATCTTCCGTCCGCTTGCTGCGTCGATAATCAGAACGGAACAATTCTGAGAATACAAGCGAAATGATGCTTCCAATAGAACGGCAACCTCCCGGCGGGCTGATCCAGCCTGCCGGGAGGTTGCTTTTCATTGAAAATTATTCTTTCATTTTCAGCGCGCGCGAAGCGTTCAGAATGGCGAGAACCGACACTCCGACGTCCGCGAAAACGGCTTCCCACATGTTGGCAAACCCAAGCGCGCCAAGAGTCAGCACGATGAATTTTACGCCCAGCGCGAAGACAATATTCTGCCGGGCGATGAGGAGCGTCCTTCTTGAAATGCGGATCGCGTCCGCAATTTTGGAGGGATGGTCGTCCATCAGGACGACATCGGCGGCCTCGATTGCCGCGTCGGAACCAAGCCCCCCCATTGCGATGCCGATGTCGGCGCGGGAGAGCACAGGCGCGTCGTTGATGCCGTCTCCGACAAACACCAGCTTACCGCGTCCGGTTTTTTGACCGAGCAGGCGCTCGACCTGCTCCACCTTGCCGGCGGGCAGCAGTTCGGCGTGGACTTCGTCGATCCCGAGGCGCGCGGCGACGTCTTCCCCGACGGCTTTGGCGTCGCCGGTCAGCATAACGGAGGAGCGGACGCCAAGCTGTTTTAACGCGGCAATCGCTTCGGGCGCGTCTTCCCGTACTTCGTCGGAAATCACGATATGCCCCATATACGTCCCGTCGACTGCAACATGGACGATCGTGCCGGTCAGTTCGCACTCTCTGCCGTGCACGCCCTCTTGCTCCATCAGCTTGGCGTTGCCCACGCTGACCGATTTGCCGCCGATTTTCACGCGCACGCCCTGTCCCGCGATTTCCTGTACGTCCGACACCTCCGACCGCTCCGGCTCCTTTTTACAGGCCTCTTTCAGGGAGCGGGAGATCGGGTGTTCGGAATAGCTTTCCGCCAGCGCGGCCAAGTCGAGAAGCTTCTGCTCGGAAATCTGCTCCGGGTGGACCGCCGTCACGCGAAACGTGCCTTTGGTCAGGGTCCCCGTTTTGTCGAACACGACGATTTCCGCCCGGGCAAGCGCTTCCAGATAGTTGCCTCCCTTTACGAGAATGCCGCGCCGCGAGGCGCCGCCGATGCCGCCGAAGAAGCTGAGCGGAATCGAGATGACGAGCGCGCAGGGGCAGGAGATCACAAGGAAGATCAAGGCCCTCTGAATCCAGTCGTTCCACCCGCCGTGGAAGAACAGGGGAGGAAGCACGGCGAGGAGCAGAGCGCCGCCGACCACCGCGGGGGTGTAGTAGCGGGCAAAGCGGGTGATGAAATTTTCCGCTTTCGCTTTTTTGGCGGCGGAATTTTCCACCAGCTCCAGAATTTTGGAAACAGTGGATTCCTCGAACGGACGGCTGACCCGCACACGCAGCAGGCCGTTCAGATTGACGCATCCGCTGACGACCTCGTCGCCGGTCCCCACCTCACGCGGAAGCGATTCGCCGGTCAGGGCGGAGGTGTTTACGCTTGAGCTTCCATCCGTCACAATGCCGTCCAGCGGGATTTTTTCTCCGGGACGGACGACGATGATATCGCCGACCTGAACCTCCTCCGGGTCAACCTGCCTCATTTCGCCGTTTTCCTCTAAATTGGCGGAATCGGGCCGGATATCCATCAGGTCGGAGATCGACTTTCGGGAACGGCCGACCGCGTAGCTTTGAAACAGCTCGCCAACCTGATAGAACAGCATGACCGCCGCGGCTTCGGGGTACTCACCGGTCCAGAACGCGCCGACCGTTGCGACGCACATGAGAAAATTTTCGTCGAATACCTGTCCGTGCGCGAGATTGCGCACCGCTTTCCAGAGAATATCACCGCCGACAACGGCGTAGGGAATCAGATAAAGAAGAAGTTTAAAAAAACCGGTTGTCGGAATGAATTGTAACAGGACGAGAAGAACAGCGCTTACACAGATGCGCAGCAGCATTCTTTTTTGTTTGTGATTCATTTCGCCGCTCCTTGCTTTGATTTTGGTGTGTTACGGATTGAGCCTGCAGTCCGGTTCAATCTTTTTGCAGACGGCCGCCGCCTGCTTCACAATTTCGTCAAAACGGCTTTCGTCCGCGTCCAGCGTGAGCTTCTGTGTCAGAAAACTGACGGTCGCGCTGTTAACGCCCGGAATTTTGCGGATGGCTTCTTCCATTTTCGCCGCGCACGCGGCACAGTCAAGATCCGTCAGCTTAATTCGCTTTTTCATGGTTGTAACCTCCATTTGTTTCTTTATTCGCCGACATGCTCCATGCCCTGATCCAGAATGGCGCGCACATGGCCGTCCGCAAGGGAGTAGAGGATCGCCTTGCCCTCCCTGCGGTACTTGACCAGCTTGCTCTGCTTGAGCACCCTGAGCTGATGGGAAATGGCGGATTGGTTCATGCCGAGCAGCTGCGCGATGTCGCAGACGCACAGCTCCGATTCCAGCAGCGCGTAAAGAATCTTGATGCGCGTGGAGTCGGCAAAAATTTTAAACAGATCCGCCAGATCGTAAAGGATTTCATCGTCCGGCATTTCGATGTCGGTTCGGTTCGGCGCTGATTCCAAAGAAGAAAGGCCTGTTTTGTCATTGTTGGTCATAAAGCATCAAACATCCAATCATATGATCTATTGTTCATATGTTTATTTTATGTGATTTTTCAGAAAATGTCAATAGAGCATGAACGCTGCAAAAAAAATATTTCCGAATCCACTTTATATTCGTATTGAATGGAGTATCAGGCGAATCAACTTTTTTGATTCCTGTGCGGCAAGGCATCGGTTCAGCGCCTTTGAAAAGGAAGGCTCAAAGCTGGTTCGAGAATGATGGATAGAACTGTTTTCGGGACAAATAATAAATTCGAGGTGATTGCATGAAAGGGACTATCGCAATACAAAAAGATCTTACGCCGGTCAGGGACTACCTGGCCGGAAAAGGGTACCATGTGGAATCAATCAATCTGGACGAACAGCAGTCTGCTTCCAAATTGCGGAATTACGACGCGATCGTGCTTTCCGGGGAAAATTCCGATTTTCTCGGGTATGAGGAGGCCAGGACGAAAGCGGTTGTCATCAACGCGAGCGGGCTGACGCCGGAGGAAGTGGCCGGAAAAATTGAGGCCGGCGGTTAAATACGCAGCAAAATCCTGTAACCGTTTGGGCTACAGGATTTTTTGCAGAAGCGAGGCGTGTGCGCCTGCGCCGGCTTTCCGATTATTTCAGGCGCTGATTGAGCCGGAAAAAGCCATCCCAGGGGTCTTCTTCTTTGATGCGTTTCAGGGCTTCCGCCATATGGATTCCGTTGGGGGCGACCGTGTCGAGCTCTTTCCAGGCAATCGGCATGGAGACGGAAGCCCCCGCTCTCGCCCGGATGGAGTAGGGGGCAATGCTGGTGGCCCCTCTGCCGTTTCGAATCCAGTCGATGAAAATCCGGCCTTTCCGCTTTTCTTTTCTGATATTGCTCGTGTAACGATCCGGCCATTTTTGTTCCATCAGCTCCGCGGTGCGTTTTGCAAAATCATGAAAGGCATCCCAACCGACGGAGGGCTGGAAAGGGACGACGACGTGGTAACCCTTGCCCCCGCTGGTTTTGAGAAACGAGGTCAGCGAAAGCTGGTCCAGTACGCTTTTGATGTCCCGCACGCCCCGCCGCACCCCTGCCAGCTCCATTCCCTCGTCCGGGTCCAGATCGAATACCATCAGGTCGGGCTTTTCAATGTTTTCGACCCGGCTTCCCCAAATGTGAAATTCCAGCGTGCCCATCTGCGCCTCTGAAATCAGGCCGGCGGCGTTTTCAAGATAAAAATAATCCTCCGTCTCTCCGCTTCCGGTTTGAACCGGAATGGTTACGACTCCCTTGCTGCCCGGGCCGGGGTGTTTTTTAAAAAAGCAGGCCGCGGAAATTCCCTTGGGGCAGCGCACGATGCTGAGAATCCTGTTTGCGGCGTAGGGCAGCATGCGCTCCGACACCGCCGCGTAATACCGGGCGACGTCCGCTTTGGTGATTCCGGAATCCTCGAACAGAACCTTTTCCGGATTACTGATCCTGACGCCCATAACCGCGGCACCGCCGTCGGATGACGATTTTGCCGCGCCGGAGGGCGCCGGTGTCTTCGGCCCCTCCGCGCTCTTGTCTTTTTCGGAATTCGGCTCTTCCATTCTGACCTCCTCGGGGTTTTTGTCCGACCGCAGGCCCTTGAAGCTTGCCTGCCTTAACAGATGCTCTTCCGTCCACTCGGCAAATCGAATCTCCGCGACCGTTTCCGGCTGCAGCCAGGTGACGGTTTCATTTTTCTTCGTCTTCGGCGCCTGCCGGAACGGCGGCGATTCCCGTTTGATCGGCTCGAATTTTTCTTCTAGCTCTCTCATGCTTTTTTCGCTCAACCCCGTTCCGGCGCGTCCCGCGTAAACCAGATCTTTTCCTTCGTAGACGCCGAGAAGAAGCGAGCTGATCCCGCCGAGCCTTTTTTCAGACCGCGTATATCCCCCGATGACGAATTCCTGCCGCTTTTCACATTTGAGCTTGATCCAGTCGCCGTTTCTTGTCCCGCTGTAGACGGAGCCGGGTTTTTTTCCCACGATTCCTTCCAGATTTAACTTGCAGGCCGCAAGCAGGCTTTTTTTCCCGTTGCCTTCGACATGCCGGCTGTAGCGGAGGTTTTTCGGCGCGTCGTTCAAAAGGGCTTCCAGCGTATTCTTGCGGTCGGTCAGGGGGAGCTCTCTCAAATCCTCGCCGTCCAGCGCCAGAACATCAAAGACGAGATAGGTGAGCTGCTTGTCTCCCGGGTTTTTCAGGTAGCTTTGCAGTGCCTGAAAATCCGTCCTGCCACGCGAATCCGCGACCGTCATTTCTCCGTCCAGTACCATTGCCCTGCCGCCTGACCAGGCGGCGATGGAATCCGCAACCTCCTGAAACCGCTCTGTGTAGTCGTTGCCGTTCCTGGTGACGAGACGGACGGCGCCGCCCTCCGCGTACGCCAGAATTCTGTATCCGTCGTATTTGATTTCGTACAGCCAGTCCTCACCCTCGGGAACTGCCGCAACGAGCTTTGCAAGCTGCGCGTCGGCGCTTTGAAAGGGGTTCCGCGTGATCTTTTCTTCTTTTCCCGCTTCGATTTCCTCCATGGAGCGCCCTGTTCGGACGCTTGTGACGAAACCGGAAATACCGTCGGTATCTTTCGCGTACCCGTCTTTTTCTTTGATCAGGAGCCAGTTGTCTTCCTCTTTGCCGGCTTTCGCTTTCAAGCGGACCAGAGCCCATTTCCCCTGAAGGCGTTTTCCTTTCAGAACAAATTTCAGGGAACCGGCGCGAAGGCCCTCCGCGACCTCCGACAGCGGTTCCCAGAAGCCTTCGTCCCAGAGCATCACGGTTCCGCCGCCGTACTGGCCTTTGGGGATGGTTCCTTCAAAGTTCCGGTACTCCAGCGGGTGGTCCTCCACCCGTATGGCGAGCCTCTTGTCGCGAACGTTCCTAGACGGCCCCTTGGGAACCGCCCAGCTTAAGAGAGCTCCGTCCCATTCCAGGCGGAAGTCGTAGTGGTCCTTTCGGGCAAGGTGATGCTGAACGACGAATTTCAGGCGCTTTCCGGCCGGGACCGGTTTTCCTTCGGGTTCCCACGTTTTCTCAAAGTTTCTTTTTCGGTTGTATTCTTCCAGTTTCGTTGCGCTCATTTTAAATTCACCCCTCCGGCGAATCCCTTGAAATCGGGTTCCAGGCTTGATGCTATTATCAGCCGGCTGCGCGGGGTTTATCCGCTGCCGAATGGCCGGGCTGCGGAAAACAAAAAAGGACGCGGCCGCAGTGCCGTGTCCTTTCCCATTTTCCGCAGCGTTAGGAATCCTGTCGTAAGGATTCCGCCAGCTCTGCGATTTTTGCTTCGATCGTCCGGATGACGGTAAGGAACTCCGCGTCGTCCTTGCCGGTCGGGTCGGGCAGGCCCCAGTCCTCGCGCCGCCTGCACGGCAGATACGGGCATTCCACGTTGCAGCCCATGGTGACGACCACGTCCACGGGGGGCAGCTCCGCGAGCAGCTTCGGGCGCTGGTTCTGCTCCATATCGATTCCGTAAAGCTGCTTCATCAGCCGGACGGCGTCGGGATTGATGCGGCTTTTTTGCACCGTTCCCGCTGAATAGCTTTCAAAAACATCGGACGCAAGCCGCTTGCCCAGCGCCTCGGCAATCTGGCTGCGGCAGGAGTTGTGAACACAGATAAACGCAACTTTTCTCATTTTGTTAGGGTTCCTTTCCATGAACGGCCCGAAACGAAACTCTCATCGGGTGTTATCGGACCTTTTGCAGGATTTTCACGACCTCTTCGGTTTTCAGGACCTTGCCGAAGGAAACCACTTTCCCGTCCACGACCAGCGCGGGGGTGGACATGACGCCGTAGGCGGCGATCTTGGTAAAATCGGTCACGTGGTCAATCGACGCATCCATGCCGAGCCGCTGAAGCGCCTCTTTGGTCGCCGCTTCCAGCTGGTTGCACTTTGCGCAGCCGCTGCCCAGAATTTTGACGCTCGCGTTCCCGCCGCCCGTGCCCGCGGCCTGCGCCGTGTTTTCCGTGCCGCAGTTTCCCCCGCAGCCGCAGGAGGGCGTTTCTTCCGTCCGGTCTTTCTTTTTAAACAATGACATAAATAAAACTCCTTTCAATGATTCAATGTGTTTAGATCAGGATTCCCTGAATCGCGTTGAAAAAGTAGCCCACGGTGATAATACCGACGGTGCAGATGGCAATGAACAGCGCCAGCAGCTTCGGTTTCACCGCTTTGCGCAGCATCACCAAGGACGGCAGGGAAAGCGTTGTCACGGCCATCATAAAGGCCAGAATCGTGCCAAGCTGCGCCCCCTTGTACAGCAGGGCCTCCGCGATCGGAATCGTGCCGAAGATGTCGGCGTACATCGGAACGCCGATCAGGGCCGCAAGAACAACACCGAAGGGATTTTTGCTTCCCAGCACAAGCGACACCCATTCCTCCGGAATCCAGTTGTGAATGACCGCGCCGATGCCCACGCCGATGAGAATATAGGGGAACACTTTCTTGAAGGTGGACAGCATCTGATCTTTTGCGTAAGTCAGGCGGTCCTTTTTGGTCAGGTCCGGCGACTCGATATTCACGCTGCCCGCCGTCATAATAAAGCTTTCCACGTACTTTTCCATGTGAAGCTTCTCAATGATCGTGCCGCCGACGACCGCGATCACCAGGCCGACCGCCACATAGATGACCGCCACCCTTGCGCCGAAGATGCCCATCAGCAAAAGCAGAGAGCCCAGGTCCACCATGGGGGAGGAAATCAGGAACGAGAAGGTCACGCCGACCGGAAGCCCGGCGGAGGTGAAGCCGATGAACAGCGGAATGGAGGAGCAGGAACAGAACGGCGTCACCGTGCCCAAAAGCGCCGAAACGCAGTTCGCCGAAACACCGTGAAACCGCCCGAGTATTTTTTTGCTGCGCTCCGGCGGAAAATAGCTTTGAATGTAGCTGATCAGGAAAATCAGAAAACAAAGCAGGATTGTAATCTTAATGACATCGTAAAGGAAAAATTCAATGCTGCCGACCAGCCGTGTGGATGTGTCAAGGCCCATTGCCGCGAGCCCGCCGCCGATCAGCCGGTCCAGCCATTTCATGCCCAGAATCTGATTCTGGAAAAAATCCCAGACTGTTTTCAATATCTCCATTGCGGGAACCACCTCACTTTATGAAACATCAAATCAAATAAATTTGATTTGTATTGCCTGTAAAAAGCCATCGCTTCAGGATGGCTTTATTTTTTGCAGCAGATTTCTTTTGCGGCCGCGTTCGGCGTTGTCAGCTCCCTGAGCAGGTCACCGGCATAAGCACTGCCTTTTTCACTGATTTTGTAGTGCGTCCACTTGCCCTCCTGGCGGCTTTCCACAATGCCGGATTCGACTAAAATCTTCATATGATAGGAAAGCCCGGACTGCCCCAGGTCCAGCTGCTCCAGCAAAACACAGGCGCATTTTTCCCCGCTGCGGAGCAGCTCCAGTATTTTCAGCCGCTTCTCGTCGCAGAGCGCCTTGAATACCCGCGCGTGATTTTCATAGACCGTTGCCAAGCAATCACCTCATATCAAAAACATTTGATATGTATAGTATATGCGTCATATCAATTTTTGTCAATATGAAAATTTTTGATAAAAGGATGCGGGAGCGCCTTGGACGCCGTCGGCGCCGGCTTCCGTTCAAGGCCTGCCATATGTTCATATTTTGAAATAAATTGCCTGCTATTTATCTTGTTAATGAGGAACTTAAATGTTACAATTTTTAAAGTGTATGCAAAATGGATAAAACTTATTTCACAAGAGGACAATTTTAGTAGAAATATGTAGAAGGAGAGCGGGGGTGAAAGAGGGCTGTTATGAGCTATGGAGCGCGGCGGAGCTTGTAGCCATGAAATTCTACCAGAAAGGCTGTCACACGTTCGTGCTTACCTGCACCACCAACCTGTCGATGAAGGGACCGCTGAACAGGCAGCCTATGATCGATCTGTCGAGGGCAGTCCGCTTTCTCAGAGAGCATGCCTCGGGATTCCATATTCAGCCGGGTTGAGCTGCTTCAATTCGGCGAGGACGTATGGCGGAAAAACAAGCCGAACGGCGAAGTAGCCGTACGGCCGGAGCTGCCGATCAATGGATCACAACGGTTTTGCCGAAATGAATTGAGGAATTTTCTCCGTCGGGAAGGTCCCCGGCGGGGATGAAAATAACGCTAGAAGCTTCTTGTCGTGCGACATAAAACTTGGGGGGGTTCATTTGAAAAAGTATTTTTTTAAATTACCCAACAAATTGTCTATAAAAATTCCTTTGGCGTATTTTTTCATTTTGATTCTCACCGTCACTTTAAGCAGCACGGCTCTGAACAAGCTCTCTTCCGAGTCTGCCCAGAAGCGGGTAAATCAGGCGACTGTCAAAACAATTACCTCCATTAAAACGAATGTTGACTTCATGATTGAAGATATAGACAACTATTCGAAAATGATGCTTTCTGATAATAATTTGCAGAATTTACTAAGGCAGGGGAATATCTATTCAAACCTGCAGGTACAATCAAAAGTGAGCTATTATTTTTATAATCTGATGCAGGCGGAGCCGATTATCGATTCTGTCAATATCTTTGACAATTCCGGCAACTGTTTTTCCATTGGGAAGCAAATCTCGCCTGCTTTCAATAAAAAGGATATTAAAGACGCCTCGTGGTATCGGGAGACTATCGAAAAAAAGGGGAAATACATACTGCGTTTGAACGGCAGCGGAGCGTTTTCAAGCCAGAATGGCAATTTCGTGTCCTTCATCCGTCAGCTCCGCGATGTAAATACGATGAGCTCGCTGGGCATCATGGTCATCAACATACCGGAGAGTGCGTTCCTGCAGGCTTATTCCAATGTGGTGAACGATAATTCCATGCAAGTGGTCATTCTGGATGAAAACAACAAAACCATTGTTCCGAGCACCGCGGACATACCAAGCATCCTGTCGTTTAAGCATATTCTTTTGAACAACGGTCACGGGATTCAACAGAAGATCTCTCAGGGCGGTTCCGGCTGTATGGTGCTCGATCTGGACTCGCAGAAATACATTATCTCTTATCTCTCCGACGAGGAACAGGGTTGGAAATACATAAGCCTTATGCCTTACGGAACCGCCGGTATGGAAAACAAATCCTTTGTTCTGCTCGCGTTTTTGCTGCTGCTGATCAACGGCGTTGTCTTCTTCGTAAGCTCGGTTTTTATTTCAGAAAACACCATAACGCCGATCCGTCAGCTTTTGCAATCGATGAAAAATGTGAACGAAGGCCGGTTTATTGAAGTGAAAGTGCAGCCGCAAAATTATGAAT
This sequence comes from Caproicibacter fermentans, assembly GCF_009746625.1. Lineage (GTDB taxonomy): Bacteria > Bacillota > Clostridia > Oscillospirales > Acutalibacteraceae > Caproicibacter > Caproicibacter fermentans. Next base: position 13,999 of record NZ_VWXL01000069.1, on the reverse strand, counting down.
TCGGGCAGCTCTTCAACGGCTACAATGCGATGATACGGCAGATTCATAAACTGCTGGATAAAATTATTGAGGAGCAGAAAACAATCCGAAAAGCGGAATTGAATACACTCCAGGCACAGATCAAGCCTCATTTTCTGTATAACACGCTGGACTCCATCTCGTCGCTGGCTCTTTCCGGAGAAAGCGAAAAGGTATGCGGTCTGGTCGAATCTCTCGGGAATTATTACCGCATCAGCGTAAGCAAGGGAAGGGATATCATTTCCATCGGAGAAGAGATCGAGATGGTGCGTAATTATCTCAGCATTCAAAAGGTACGGTATCAGGATCTGTTTGAGGCGGAGTATGAGATAGAGGATTCTTGCCTGAAATACCCGATTCTGAAGCTCGTTTTGCAGCCTCTTGTCGAAAATGCCCTGTATCACGGCATCAGGCGGAAGGGAACATCCGGTATTATAAAAATTGCCGTCCGTGATTCGGGAGAAACCGTGTGCCTGTGTGTGGCCGACAATGGAATCGGAATGTCCCGGGAGGAAATCGGCAGGATCCTGAATCAGGAGAAAAGCAGCCGGAGCAAAAGCTTTGGCCTGTGGGGAACGATGGAACGTATCCGAATTTTTTACGGCAGCCAGGACTGCGTCCAGCTGGAAAGTGAACCGGGAAAAGGGACCAGAATCACGATAATAATTCCAAAAGGTGAGGGTTAAGATGGAGCAGATAAAAGTATTGATCGTGGACGACGAATATTTGATCCGGAATTTGATAAGAAAAAGGATTAACTGGGAGGAGCAGGACATGACCATAGTCGGTGAAGCCTCAGATGCGCACGAGGCCCTGAATATGGTGGATACGCTGAGGCCGGACATTGTTTTTACGGACATCTGCATGCCGTTTATAGACGGGATTGAATTCAGCCGGATGGTCACGGAAAAGCATCCGGCGATAAAAATCGTGATCATAACGGGTCATGATGAATTTGAATTCGCACGGAGAAGCATTAAACTAGGCATCGCCGATTTCATTTTGAAGCCGATTCACGCCGCCGAGCTGCTGAACGTCACCGAGCGGCTCAAGAAAAAAATTCAGGAAGAAAGAACCAGAAAACAGGAATTTGAAAAGCTGAAGGAAGAGCTGCGGCAAAGCCTGCCCTTTTTAAGGGAAAAGTTTCTGAACAGATGGATCCTGCAGCGTCTATCTGCCAGCGAAATTCTGGAAGAGCAGTCGTTTTTCAACCTTCCGTTCACAGAGGGAAATCTTCTGCGGATTGCGGTTCTGGAACTCTCGTTGACCACTCCGGAACAGACGCAGGAACAGAATCTTTTATTGAGCATGGACGGCCGGAAAAGGGTGGAAGCCTTTTTCAGCGGAAGTCCGGAGTCGGTTGTTTTTATGGACAATAAAAACCAGATCGTTGTCATAACGGATGTCCGGGGGCGGGACGTTGCCGTCGATTGCGAGCTGCTTAAGAAGGACCTGATTCATTCTCTCAAATGCTTTGTCTGCATCGGCGTCGGAAACCGGCATTCCAGTCTGAGAGATATCCCTATCGGGTATCGGGAAGCGTGCCGTGCCCTGAACTATAAAACATTTGTGGGAAAGAATCAGGTCGTGTGCTACGAGGATGTTGTGGAGTCCGGCGAACAGCAGTACCGTTCGAACCCGGAATTGCTGGAAGAACTGCATTTTTATATCAGCGCGGGCGCCGCAGAAAAAGCAGCAGCCGTTTTAAAGGAGATTCTGCGCTTCCCGTTTTCGGAAGTGAGTCAGATGCGTCTGGCCGCCATGGACATTATCGCGCAATGCCAAAACATTGAGGCCGAGCAGAAAATCAACGGCGGGGACACTCTCAACAAAGACACTCTGGCTGCGGTTTTGCTTTCCGACAATCTTCCGGATATTCAAAAGAAGCTGGAAGCTCACATCGCCGCCCTTTCCGGTTCCATCAATGCGAAAAACAGCACCAAGGCCGGTTATCTGATCGAACGCGTTAAGGATTTTTTGAATAAAAATCTTTCCAGCCCCGACCTCAGCCTCGTCAATACCGCCGCCGCTTTTTTCGTCAGTCCCGGACATCTAGGGCGCCTTTTTAAAAAGGCGACAGGCCAGACTTTTGTGGAATACCTGACGGATATCCGAATTAAAAGAGCGGAAATCCTGCTGAAGACAACGGAGCTGAAAGGCTATCAGGTCGGCGATGAGGTGGGCATCGCCGATCCTCATTATTTTTGCATCCTATTTAAGAAAAAAACCGGTAAATCAGTCAACGAATATCGAAAGGGCACAAAATGCAATGCCTGAATTTTGAAATATTGTGCGTTTTTTTTGAATGGATTTACAGTTTCGGTTCTTATAAAATGATATCGGATTCCAGAATGATGAAAAAAGCTCCCGGGGAGGTGTATCTTGAGGAGCAGCATTAGGAAACGCACCGCCTGCAGCCGGCGAACCGTCAAAGGTTTCCGCTACACGCAGGCAATTACAAGGAGGCAGAGTATGAAAGGGATTATCGGAAAAACTGCCGGTGTTGTTTTGGCACTGGGCATCTTATGCAGCACGGCCGCCTGCTCCGGCGGATCCAGCCAGACGGCCGCATCCGGTCCGGCGGCAGGTTCGGCAGCTGCGGGAGGAGACGGTGAAATCAAGCTGGCACTGTGGGACCAGTCCGTTGGCGAGACTGATCCGACGGCGAAAATTCTTCCCGAAGTGGTAAGCCAGTGGAATAAGGATCATCCCAATATTCAGGTGGAGCGCACCGGTACGACCGGAGAGCAGTATAAGACGAAAATAAAAACCGCATTGGCGGCAAACGAGGCGCCGGACGTGTTCTACGGAATGGGCGGCGGCAGTTTTATGCAGCCCTATATTCAAGCCGGAAACGTCCTTGTTCTGGATCAGTACGTTTCCGATGAAACCAAGTCGAAAATGCGCAGCGGTATGCTGAGTGGCTGTCAGGTAAACGGTAAAATTTATACGCTGCCCTGTTATACGCACCTTGCCAACCTCTATGTCAACACGGCGCTGTTCAAAAAAGCGGGAGCAAAGGTGCCCACGACATTTGACGAGCTTCTTGAGGCGGTCACAAAGCTCAAGGCAGCCAACATCACCCCGGCGGTTATCGGCGAAAAAGACCGTTGGCCGGGCATGTACTGGTTTGATATCATGGCGATGCGCCAGGCCGGAAACGATGCGTGCATCGCGGCGTTTAAGGATCCCGCCAAGTTCAACTCCCCTGATTTCATAGAGGCGGCCAACAAAATGCAGAAGCTGGCCAAAGCCGGAATGTTCAACAGCAGCATGTTCAGCATGAGCTACGACGAGATGCTGGCCGCGTTCAACGCGGGCAACGCGGCGATGCTGTTCCAAGCCAACTGGGTAAATGCCGGCATTGAAGATGACTCTTCAAAAACAAAGGGCAATGTCGAGGTTGTCATTTTCCCCGTTTTTACGGACGGCAAGGGCAAGGCAAGCGAATTCTACGGCGGCGGGCAGGATGGCTTCTATATTAACAGCAGCACTAAAAATCCGAAAGAGGCTGCCGAATTTTTAACATACCTGAGTGAGGAACTGGGCTCCAAGGGCTACCTTGCGGGCGCTGGACTGCCCTGCTGGAACACGGATTCCCTGGATACCTCCAAGCTTTCGACTCTTGACAAGACGGATGCGAAGCTGCTCGACACGGGAACCTCCTTCATCACATGGTGGGACAATATCCTTCCCGCAGAATCCGCAGAGATCCACAAAAACCTGATAGCGGAACTTCTGGCAAGCAAAATTACCCCGGAAGACTTCTGCAAACAAATGGCTCAGCTTAAGGCGACGGAACTGACGTTCTGACAATCTTACAAAACTTGTAAAGATGTGGTCTTGGTAATTAAATACCTGGACCACTTCTTTTGTAGGAGAACTGTTTTATGAATTCTGTTTTATCAAACAAAAAAGCAATTTGCATTTTTGTCATACCAACTCTTGCCCTGTTTTTTATCATTGTATTCGTCCCGATTGTGGTCTCGAGCTACTACAGCCTTTTGGACTGGAACGGAGTCGGCAGAGGCGCCTTTATCGGTTTGAAGAACTACGTAGAAATGTTTACAAGCACACGCGCGCTGAACGCTATGAAAAATTCCCTTTTGTTTGCCGGCGCCTCCATTTTCATACAGCTTCCGATCTCCCTTTTGCTGGCCCTGATCCTTGCCTCCGGAGTAAAGGGAGAAGGTTTTTACCGGACGGTGTATTTTATTCCGGTTCTCATTTCAACCGTGGTCATCGCGCAGCTGTGGTCGAAGATCTACAACGCCGATTACGGCCTTTTGAACACCCTGCTGAAATCGGTGGGGCTGGGATACCTTGCGCAGGACTGGCTGGGCCAGACAAGTACGGCGCTGGCGGCTTCCTTTGTCCCGACGCTGTGGCAGTATGTCGGTTACCACATGCTGCTGATGTACGCGGGGGCCAAGTCCATTTCCAAAGACATCTATGAAGCCGCCAGGATAGACGGCGCGTCGTCCGCGCGCATTGCGTTCTCCGTCACCATCCCGCTGATGAAGCCGATTCTCAAGGTCTGTCTGGTTTTTTCCATGATCGGCGCATTAAAAGTATTCGATTTGGTTTATGTCCTGACCAACGGGGGGCCGTTCTTTACGACCGAGGTACCAAGCACTCTGATGTATACGACGATTTTCGATACCTACCGCTACGGTTACGGAAGCGCTTTTTCGGTGTTTATCATTGTGGAGTGTCTGGCCTTTACCTTACTGATTAATAAATTCTTTAAAACGGAATGAGAAGTGATAGCATGGATACAACGAAGCGGGCATCCGGATCCGTCGGAAAAGTTCTTCTTCAAATCTTTTTGATTTTTGTGGCGGTCACGCAAATCTATCCGCTGATTTGGCTCGTATTCTTTTCCCTGAAAGACAACAGTGAAATTTTCAGCGGCAATGTCGCGGGGCTGCCGAGCACATTCCGCTGGCAAAACTATGCGGTCGCTTTAAATCAGGGAAACGTAATTAAGTTTTTTCTGAACAGTGCCTTTGTGACCACCGTCACCATTGTTCTGGTTTTATTTCTCTCATCCATGGCAGCCTATGCGATCACCAGGATGAACTGGAAGCTCAGCAAATTTACCATGACCCTGATTCTGGTTGGCATGATGGTGCCGATTCACGCGGCCCTGCTTCCCCTGTTTATGGTTTTGAAAAATTTGAAGCTGCTGAATACCTACGCCTCGCTGATCCTTCCGTACTCCGCGTTCGCGCTTCCCATGGCGGTGTTTATATTGGGCAGCTTTTTCAAAGGGATACCGCTTGAGCTGGAAGAGGCCGCCGTGATAGACGGCTGCGGTATTTATAGAACCTATTTTTATATCATTGTGCCCCAGATCCGGTCCGCGCTTGCTACGGTCGCAATCTTCACCTATCTGTCATCGTGGAACGAGCTGATGTTCGCCGTGACGTTTATCAACAATCAGAGTTATCAGACGCTGACCGTCGGGATGATGTCGATGGTTGGAACGTATATCACGCAATGGGGCGTCATCGGGGCCGGACTGATGGTGGCGACGATTCCGACGATTATCATCTATCTGCTGTGCAGCAGCCAGGTTCAGGAAAGCCTGATTGCCGGAGCCGTCAAAGGTTGAAAACGATTGGGAGCTGAAGCTATGAGCCGAATTATCGTTCACGCGGAACATTTGTTAAACAAAATCAGCAAAAACATCTACGGGCACTTTTCCGAGCACCTCGGACATTGCATCTACGGGGGGATCTATGTCGGAGAGGAGTCTGAAATCGCAAACGTAAACGGGATCCGGACCGATGTGGTGGAGGCGCTGCGGCACATCCGTGTTCCCGTGCTGAGATGGCCGGGAGGCTGCTTTGCGGACGAGTACCACTGGAAGGACGGCATCGGGCCAAAAAGAAAACGGAAAAAGATGGTTAACAGCAACTGGGGCGGGCTTGTGGAGGATAACTCCTTCGGCACGCACGAATTCCTGGAGCTTTGCCGTCAAGTAGGCTGCGAGCCGTATATCAACGGCAATCTGGGTTCCGGAACGGTTCGGGAAATGAGCGAATGGGTAGAATACCTCACCTTTCCGGGCCGGTCCCCCCTGACCCGGCTGCGCATGCGAAACGGCAGGGAACAGCCCTGGAAGGTAAAGTTTTTCGGAATCGGCAACGAAAGCTGGGGCGGCGGAGGCAATATGCGCCCGGAATACTACTCGGATCTGTTCCGCCGGTATCAGACGTACCTGAAGGATTTTGGCGGCAACAAGCTCTTTAAAATAGCCAGTGGTCCGAATGAAGAGGATTACCGTTGGACGGACACGGTCATGAAGCTGGCCGGGCCTTACATGGACGCTATCGCCCTTCATTACTACACGGTCCCCGGAGACTTCAACAATGTGAAGGGGAGCGCCCTGGATTTTACCGAGGCCGAATATTACACGACGCTGAAAAAAGCTCTGAAAATGGAGCGGCTCATTGAAAAGCATACGCAGATCATGGATCGCTACGATCCGAGTCACCGGGTCGCGCTGATTGTGGACGAATGGGGCACCTGGTACGACGCCGAACCGGGCGCGAATCCGCAATTCCTGTTCCAGCAGAATTCCATGCGGGACGCGCTGGTGGCCGCTTTGACGCTGAATATATTCAACCGCCACAGCGACCGTGTACGCATGGCGAACATTGCCCAAATGGTCAACGTACTGCAATCCGTCATTCTCACCGAGGGAAAGAAAATGGTGCTCACGCCAACATACTGTATCTATGATCTCTTTCAGGCCCATCAGGATGCGGCGCTGATTGATTCCGACGTGCAGACGAAGGAAGTGGGCACGCAGGGAGCCCTGATTCCTCAGATAAGCGTTTCGGCGTCCCGTAATGAGGCCGGCGAGCTGAACCTGACTATTGTCAACACTTCACTGGACGAAACCGATTTGGCGGAATGCCGGATTTTAGGTTGGGAAGCGGGCCGCGTTACCGCTTCGATCCTGACGGATGACAGTCATGCTTATAACAGCTTTGCTTCTCCGGATACCGTGAAGATCAGGGCGTTTGACCGTTTGACTGTGAAAAAGGGAGAGATAACGGCTGAAATCCCGCCCTGCAGCGTTGTGAGAATTAAAACGGCATGCTAAATCTTTCCTACATACCCATGCGCATTTCGCAATCATACAGTAAAATAAGACTCCGCCTCAAAAAAGGCGGAGAGTCTTTTTTTGCGAAATTTCCGGGGAACAAAGAAATCACGGCGCGCCGGCGCCCGTGTCCGTTTTCAGATAAGGCGCGGGATCCCCGCAAAGGCCAGATATCCGAAAAGATACACCCCGTTCAGGCCAAAAGCAATTCAGGCACAAATTGCTCTCAAATGATAAATTTGGCGCGATGCTCGATCAGTTGGGCCGCGATACTGACGGCGATTTCGGCGGGGGTTTCGCTGTGAATGTCAATTCCGATGGGGCTGTTCACCCGATCGAGTTCGGCGTGCGAGTATCCCTCCTTCAGCAGTTTTTCACGTACGGCCGCCACTTTGCACGCGCTGCCGACGACACCGATATAGGAAGCCTGACTTTTCAGGGCGAAGCGCTCGCAGTCGGTATCACCCAGATGCCCTCTTGTCATAATGCAGACACAGTCCTGCTCTTGCAAAATAATGCCGCTGTCCGCAAGGTGTGAATAATCCGCTGTAAGCACTTCTTCCGCACCGGGGAAAAGCTCTTTTGCCGAAAATTCCGGTCGATCGTCTGTGACCACGCAGCGAAAGCCCAAATGCACCAGAAGCGGAACCAATTCCTGCGCCAGATGGCCGCCGCCGAAAATGCAGACGCGCGCTGAGGTATTGAGCCTTTCCACAAAGCACGGCTTTCCACCCTCGGCGGCCCGCCCCCGGATCTGGCCGTGCGTAAATTCTTCGGGACGTTTTTCGAACGCGAAGGGAACCGAACCGTCCAGCGGCAGCGCCCACCAGCATTCCCTATGCCTGCTCAGCAGTCCGACGAGCCGGGCGCAGACGGCGGCGTAGAGTTCTTCGTCAGGCCAAAGGGTAAACAGCACCTCCATGTCGCCGCCGCAAGTCATTCCCAGATCCGCGATCTCATTGGGCGCGAGGCGGAACTTCCGCAGTCCGCTTTCGCAGACCGTCAGCATATCTTTTGCCAGCTGGATACACCGGTATTCCAGCAGTCCCCCGCCGATAGTACCGTACAGCCGTCCCTCTTCGCCCACCAGCATATAGGACCCGGCATGACGCGGCACATGCGCGGTACTGTCGGCCACGGTAACCAGCATGCTTTTCAATCCGGTGCTTTGCCGTTCCGATAAAATTTGAAGCAGCTTTTCCATTTTTATTTCTCCTTTATTGATAAAGTGGGAATACGTTGGCCGGGGCAACGCCCAATTCGGCGGGCAGGGGCGATGATATTTTCCCTTTCGGGACGCGCCACCAGAGGTCCGGCGTACCCGCCGCCTGCCCCTCGTAGTGAAAGCTGAGGATACTTTCAAAGGGCTCCTCCATTTGACCGGTAAACCGGACCGGGAAACGGTTTCCGGACGACCGTGGATGGAAATAATGGGCCCGGATTCCCACGGCGCACGCATCGTCCCGCACCGGCAGGGCCGTCTTCAGCCGGACACCCCAGCCAGGCGCCTCCAGCTCAAATTCTCCCGTCTTGCGGGCCCCGGTGATATTCTTACAGCCGGTAAGCACCGCCGCCTGCCGGTTTTCAGGGTTGGCAAACAGCTCCTTCGTTTCTTTGCAGGTCAGAAAGACGCCGTTGCCCATCACCCCGATCCGTCCGCAAAGATGATATGCCTCGTCACGACTGTGTGTCACAAGAAGCACCGGTCCCCCCAGCTCACGCAGCAGCTCCAGCATCCGCATCTGAAGCTGAACCCGCAAATGGCTGTCCAGCGCCGAAAACGGTTCGTCCAGCATCAGAAGTCTCGGCCTGCTGACAAGGATGCGGGCAAGCGCCGCCCGCTGGGCCTGGCCGCCGGACAGCTGCTCGGGGCGGCGGTCCTCCAGTCCGTTTAATTCCAGCTGCGTCAGGGTCTGCCCGTAAATCTCATTCCGTTTGGCTTTCGCTTTTTCGTTCTTCAGGCCGCATAAAATATTTTGGCGCACGGTCATATTCGGAAAAAGAGCATAGCTTTGAAAGAGATACCCCACCCGACGCTTCTGGGGAGGAAGATCGATTCCCCTTTCGCTGTCAAACAGAGGCTCGCCGTCCAGTAAAATTCGGCCCCGGTCCGGACGCTCGATTCCTGCGATACAGCGCAGTGTCATGCTTTTTCCGCAGCCCGATTCCCCCAATATTCCCATGATTCCGCCGTCGGCTTCAAACCGGGAGCACAGGGAAAAGGAGCCGATATTTTTTTGAATATCCACCTGAAGCATTCAGCGGCGCACCACCTTTTTGTTTTTTTGTTCCAGCAGATTCACCGCAAGCAGCACGACGGTGGAAATAGCCAGGTTGACCAGAACCCAGCGCATGGCCCCGGCGTTGTCGTCGGTACGCCAGAGCTGGTAAACCGTAGTCGAAATGGTGGCTGTTTTCCCCGGCGTATATCCGATCAGCATGCTGGTGGCGCCGTATTCGCCCAGGGCTCGGGCAAAGGCCAGCACCGTTCCGGCCAGAATTCCCTGACGGCAGTTCGGCATGCGCACCCGCCAGAAAATATAAAAATTGGACAGCCCAAGGGTTTTACCCGCGCAGGCAAGCGTTTCGTCAAAGCTTTCAAACGCGCCCCGGGCGGTTCGGTACATCAGCGGAAAGGCGACGATGGCGGCGGCAAGGATGCCTCCGTACCAGGTCATGACAAACCGGATGCCAAACTGCGAGAGAAATACGCCCAGCGGACGTTTCACACCGAATAAAAGCAGCAGAAAATACCCGCAGACAGTCGGCGGCAGCACCATGGGCAGAGTGAGCAGCACATCCAGAATTCCCTTGACCGCGCGGGGCAGACGGGCGATGTAATAGGCGGCAAAAACGCCGAAAAAAAACACCAGCACACAGCTGACGGCAGCGATACGCAGCGAGTTCCATAAAGGATACCAGTCCATAGTCCCCTCCTTTCAGGGTTACGGACAGAAGCGATGCTTCCGTTAGTAACCCGTACGCCTTGTTTTACGCTTTTGAAAACCCTACGGCTTTAAATACGGTCATGGCTTCGTCTGTGGTCAGATAATCTAAAAACGCCTTCGCCGCGTCCGCATGTTTGGAAGCTTTCAGAACGGCGGCGGGGTAAATGACCTGTCCGCACATTTCGGCGGTCGCATAGTCCACCGGAGTCAGCCCCGCGCTGAAGGCGTCCGTACAGTATACCACGCCGCAGTCCACGCTGCCTTCGATAATCTGGGTGGTAACATCCTTTACATTTGAACCGTAAGTAATGGAACCCGATTTTGCCAGCGCTTTTTCGTCCAGCTTGTAATACGAAAGGATTTTCTGCGTGTACTGACCCACGGGCACGTCGCTGTTACCCATGCTCATCAGCACGCCGCCGGAGGAAAGCTTCTTGGCCAGCTCGTCAAAGCTGTTAATTTTTTTCGGATTTCCCTTTGGCACACAGAGAGTCACCTTATTTTCCAGAAGATTGATGCGGCTGCCTTTCGAGATCATATCAAGGCCTTCTGTATTTACGGTCTTATCCGCCGTGATATCCAGCTGGTTCATCTGTTTCTGCCCGGCGGAAATAAACAGATCGCAGCCTGCCCCCTCCTGAATCTGTGTTTTCAAGGTGCCGGAGGAATCAAAGTTAAAGGTCAGCTTGACGTTCGGCTCGGCTTTCTGATATTGTTCGCCTATTTTCGTCAAAGTTTCGGTCATGGACGCGGCCGCAAACACGACCAGCTCCACTTTTTCCGCCGCGGGCGCGGAGGACGAGGATGGGGAAACGCTTTCTGCGGAGGATGCGTTTGAACCGGCGGAACCGCCGCAGGCAGTCGTATTAAGCGCGATGACCATCGCCATCACCAGGGAACAGATCTTTTTCATATGCCACTCTCCTTTTTGCTGTTCGCAAAATTAATTCAAACGCGGTTTTACACGTTTGTTCCTGTCCTTCAGCGGGCGCAGTCGCCTGCCGTGCCGCGCAGAAGCTCCATCGCGTGGGGAATCGTATCCAAAAAAACGTCCATGCTCTCCTGACAGGCCCTGGGGCTGCCGGGAAGGTTGATAATGATCGTTTTGCCCCGGATCACCGATACCCCCCGGGAAAGCATAGCCCGCGGCGTGATCTTCAGGGAAGCCGCCCGGATTGCCTCGGAAATTCCCGGCGCGCTGCGCTGCGCTGCCGCCAACGTCGCCTCCGGAGTAACGTCGCGCGGCGCAAAGCCCGTGCCGCCGGTTGTGAGAATAAGATCCAGCCGGCGCTGGTCGCACAGACGAACCAGCTGCCGGCGGAGCGGCTCGGCTTCGTCGGCCAGCAGCAGTGTTTCCACGACTTCGTAGCCGGCATCCCGCAGTCTCCCCGCAATAGCGGGACCGCTTTTGTCCTCCCTTTCTCCGCGCGCCCCCCTGTCCGACAGAGTGATCACCGCCGCCTGCCAGGGCAGGGGAGCCCGGCGCTCCTCGACCGTCATTTCATCTCCCTGGGAGATGGATCCCGGCTCCAGCACGCGCGCGAACACGCCCTCCCGGGGCATGATGCAGTGTCCCGTTTTTTGATAGATCGCACAGTGCTTGTGGCACTCTTTCCCGATCTGGGTAATTTCCAGCAGCACGCCGCCACAGCGCAGCAGCGTGCCCACAGGCAGAGAGCTGAAGTCAAATCCCTCAACCACGAGGTTCTCCCCGAAAGCCCCGGGGATTACCCCCGCGCCCTGCCGGTTAAAAGCTTCAATCCTGTCCGCGCTCAGCAGGCTGACCTGTCGGTGCCAGTGCCCGCCATGGGCGTCGCCCTCGATTCCCCAATCGGGAGAAAAAATGCCGGTCCCGACATTCTGTTTCTGAATACCCCGTTTTTCGCTGATACATACCGCGAGTACCTTTCCCATCTTTTATCCTCCAATCTGGCTCATGCTCCGGTGCTCGGTGACATACTGCGCACGGCTGAAGCAGTGAGCCCGCGGTTTCTTTTCAATCGTCCTCCGGACAGCGGCTTCCAGTTCTTCGTCGGAAGCTCCGCCGCGCAGCAGCGCCCTGAGGTCCTCCGCCGTATCGTAACAAAGGCAGGGCTTGAGCAGCCCGGTGCTTGTCAAGCGCACCCGGTTGCAGCTTGCGCAGAAGCAATGGCTGACCGCGTTGATAAAGCCGATACGCCCCGTCAGCTCCCGGCTGGCATAATACCGCGCCGGACCGTTGACCCGTTTTTCTTCCGTGGGGGAAAGATCCGGCCATTGACGGCGCAAAAGGCTCAGGGCAATCTCCGCTGAAATTCCTTTCACCGCCGCGCCTTCGCCGATCGGCATCGGCTCGATAAACCGGACGTCCACCGGCATCTGCCGTGCCAGAGCGGCCAACGGCACGATGTCCGCGCAGGTCTCCGCCAGCAGAACCGCATTCACCTTTACCCGCATCCCCCGACGAACACAGAGCTCGACTGCCTGCCGAGCGGCATCCGCACAGACGCCGTCCGTTCCGGTAACGGCGCTGTATTCCTCATTGCGCAGGGTGTCCAGACTGATGTTGACGCCATCCAGTCCCGCACTGCAAAGCGCGTCCAGCTGCGGGGCAAGCAGCAGTCCGTTTGTGGTCAGGGTCACTTGTTCCACGCCGTTCAACCCCTTGACACGCGCGGCAAACTCCGGGAAACCGCGCCGCAGCAGCGGTTCGCCGCCCGTCAGCTTATATTTTACAATCCCCAGCCCGACCGCCGTACGGCATACGCGCAGCAGCTCCTCATAGGTAAGCAGATCGCGGTGCCGCGCCAGCCGGACGCCGTGCGGCATACAGTATTTGCAGCGCAGGTTGCACCGGTCGGTAACGGAAACCCGCATATAATCGATGGTTCTCCCGAGCCGGTCCGTCATGGGCGCTCCTCGTTTCCAAAATAAAACTCTCCGCTTTTGCCGCCGTGCTTCTCCACCAGATGAATATTTCCCATTTCCATCCGCTTGTCAACGGCTTTGCACATGTCGTAGACGGTGAGCAGGGAAACACTTACGCCGGTAAGCGCCTCCATCTCCACGCCTGTCCGACCTTCGCAGAAGACGGTGCATACCGCCTCGATTTCACTGCTTTCCGGATGCAGGGTGAACTCCACCCGGCAGTTGGTCAGGTTGAGCCGGTGGCACAGCGGAATCAGGTCGGCTGTGCGCTTCGCGGCCATAATGCCGGCCACCTGCGCTACGCCCAGAACATTACCTTTTTTGGCCGTTCCGTTCCGAACGGCCAAAAAGCACTCCCCGCTCATGCGGATGCGTCCCGCCGCCACGGCCCGCCGCTTCGTCGCGGTCTTTCCGCTAACATCCACCATTACCGCATTCCCGCCTGAATCAATATGTGTAAAATCCATGTCTTTTCGCCCTCCGTTTCAGGTTCCTTTGCCGAAGCTGCAGTTCGGGTAACGGCACTCCTCGCAGTTCAGGCACAGTCCGCCGTTTCCAAGACCCGCCAGCCAGTCCGCCGTAACGGGCACATCCGCGAGCAGGCGGGGCAGGACAAGGTCGAATACGGTTCTTCTCGCGTACATGACGCAGCCCGGCAGGCCGCACACAGGCCGACCGTCCGGCATGTACGCCGCAAGGAACATGGCCCCCGGCAGCACCGGCGCGCCGTAGCTGACGACCTTCGCGCCGCTGTTTTTAATAGCGAGCGGCGTTTTGTCATCCGGGTCCACGCTCATGCCGCCGGTGCATAATATTAGGGAACCTCTGAACAAATGGCGCAGGAAGAGGAATTCAGCGAAAAGGGATTCAAGAGGCGTTCCAAACTGAATGATTACGTCGAATTTCGACGCTATACTCCTGAATTTATTTCCACTTTTGCGGAAATGGGCGCACTTCTCCCTTGTCAGGTCTCACTGAAACTTCGACCTGCCATTGCCAGCATATAGAG
>NZ_VWXL01000068.1 GCF_009746625.1 Caproicibacter fermentans | reverse complement strand
ATGTGTATCATTCCACTCCTTAACATCCGGCCTACCTCCATGGCGTTTCTTTATGCCATGGTAGCCGTTATTCTTGAGTGGGTCAATTCCGCCGGCGATCTCGGTCAATTATACTCCGGCGATAACACCCGCAACAGCAACACAATCAACTGATAAATCGATGCCTTCACGGCAAGCTCGTACCCAACTTTCTTCGAATAATATTCCTGAAGGATCTTTGTTACACATTCCAACACCCCTGTGTCATTTTCGATCAGATTCCGGAAAGAAATCCGGTTGGAAGCCAGAGGGGCAAGATATTTTGTCTGCAACAAGTCAACCTGATTGCTGAACAAGAATGTCGGGTCTATGCGGATCACGTCAAATTCAAGGTCATTCGAAAGGCTTTCCAAGTAGTGCAGTTCGTTGCTGTTGATGACCACGATACTTCCGGGCGATACTTCGAAACGGTTGTGACCGCATTCAAGAAACGCCTCACCTTTTACAAAGTAATAGAACTGCAGATGCTCATGCCAATGTAACCGAATGTTTTCTCCGCGTTTTACATGATTCTTTTTAAAAATATCAACGCAAAAATCAGAATCCGGCATTTCTCGGAGCCAATAGGTATTTAAATTTTTCATTTAACCGCTCCATATCAATACAGTGCAAATATCAAGCAATATCATTCTTGTGAAACAGCGACATTTTCTCTATTATAGAACTTACGGTTGGCAATGTAAACCGCAAAATAATACATGATAGAGTAAAGAGGTCTACTTAAAAGATGTCAGAACAAATTGAAATCGATAGCGGCAAAAAAGGAATCACCCTGTTTGTCGTAATCGCCATGACCTTTATGGCCACTCTGGATTCCAGCATCGTGAATGTTGCTATGCCTGTGATGTCCGGTAAAATGAATGTACCGTTATCTTCCATAGAATGGGTGGTCGCCAGCTATTCCATCATCATATGTGCCACTCTGCTTTTTTTTGGACGGTTGGGAGATATCGTCGGCAAACCAAGAGTTTTTCAGTGCGGAACGGTTTTATTCACTGCCGGTTCCCTGCTTTGCGGACTGTGTCACTCATTCATACCTCTGATTATCTGCCGCTTCCTTCAGGGGATTGGCGCCTCCGCTTATATGGCAAACAATCAAGGGATTATTACCGAGCTGTACCCGAAAGAGGGACGCGGCAAAGCTCTGGGTATTCTGGCAACAGCGGTTGCGCTTGGGAACATGATCGGACCATCCGCCGGGGGATTCATTTTATCATTTGTGAACTGGAATTTTATCTTCTTGGTTAACGTTCCGATTGGTATTGCTGTTTTTCTGCTTGGCCTCAAGCATCTGCCCCGAAGCCTCAAAAACAGCGAACCAATGGATAAGACCGGAGCCGCGCTTCAATTCGGGGGAACGGTTTTATTGTTTGGAGCGCTCATTGAAGCACAGACTTCAGGGTTTGCCAATCTGTACATCCTGATGGCACTTCTTTTGGCAGCCATTTTTATTGTGGTGTTTAATGGGTTCGAGAAAAAATACAGGCAGCCGCTTCTGGACCTGACTATTTTTGAAAATCCGCAGTTCTCTTTAAATTTAATTTGTGCGTTTATATCTTTCGTCTGTATTGCTGCGTCCGCCATTTTGCTCCCATTTTATCTTCAGGATACCCTAAAATTGACTCCGGCGCAAGCCGGACTATTTATGATGCTGTCGCCGCTGATTCTTGCTGTTCTCTCCCCTATATGCGGCACACTTTCCGACAAAACCGGAGCGGAAGGACTGACTCTGTCAGGACTGCTTTTAATGGCGTCCGGTTTCTTTCTCATGTCGAGACTTACCGAGCATTCCTGGATTAATATCTGTGCGGTTTTTGTGTCCATTATGGCGGTGGGACAGGCTTTCTTCCAACCGGCGAATAATTCTCTGATTATGTCCACCTGCTCCAAAAACAAACTCGGAATCGTCGGCAGCGTCAATTCGCTGGTGCGGAATCTGGGGCAAATTGTGGGAATCACGCTTTCAACAACCTTGCTGTACAGTTTTATGAGTCGGAAGTTAAACATTCATGTTTCCGATTATATCAGAGGGAGAGGCGACGTCTTCGTCTATGGAATGAACCGTGTTTATCTGATTCTGGTTGCAATCTGCCTTTTGGGAGCTATGCTGACTGCAATTAGGCTTTTTCTGTCAAAGAAAAAAGGAATTCAATCCGGTGTTCACTGCGTTTAGCTTCGGGCTTTCCTCTATGATCTTACCCAGAACAATCAGACAAAGTTGACATTATTTTTTGAAGAGTGTAATATGTATAATTGCATAACATAGCATTTTTTGCTATGTTATGTGTTATATTAGCTGTTTTTCATAAAACTGGCACATCGAATTTATTTTGGGGTTGCTGGTGGAAGAGGTTTGGCAGGATAACCTGGTTACGATGCTGCAAAATTTTTACACAGATATTTGGCAGCTCATGGAGCGGGGAAAATTTATCGCTCCGGAACAGGAAATTTATTAAAAGGTGGTCAATTTTCATGAAAATTTTATTAACCGGTTTTGACCCGTTCGGAGGGGATAAGGTCAACCCAGCGTATGAAGCGGTAAAGCTTCTGCCGAAGAACATTGCAGGTGCTGATATCGTTACAATCGAAATTCCCACCGTCTATCAGAAAAGCGGCGAAGCTGTGGAAAAGGGAATTCGGCAATTTCAGCCTGACGTGGTTATCTGCATCGGCCAGGCCGGCGGGCGCTCAGGCATAACAGTGGAGATGGTTGCTGTCAACATAGCAGATTTCAGAATTGCGGATAACGAGGGAAATCAACCTCTGAACCAATCTATTTTGGAAGACGGCGAAAACGCGTACTTTGCCACAGTTCCGGTAAAGGCCATGGTGGAAAACATTAAAAAACACGGGATTCCCGCGCGGATTTCCTATACAGCCGGAACCTTCGTTTGCAATGACGTCTTGTACGAACTGCTCTACATGATTTCTAAAAAATATCCGAAGATCAAGGGCGGATTTATTCATGTGCCGTTTGCCCCGGAGCAGGTGCTGGAGCGCCCCGATGGCACAGCCAGCATGCCGGTGGAAACCTCTGCGAAAGCGCTGGAACATGCCATTGAAGCAGTTGTGCGGGAAGAAAGTAAGTAAGCAGGGTCTGTACCGGACATCGCCGTCCCCCGAAATGCGGGAACGGCGGGCAGGACTCTGCCTGGACGGTTTGCAACATTAAAGTGGTAAACTTTTATGAAGATAGAGTGAGCTATACTATGAAAATGAGGGATAGAGAATGGAATTTATCAAGCTATTAGGGATTTTAATTGTGATTGTTGGCTTTGCCATCAAGCTTGACCCAATTCTGATTGTTGTTTTGGCCTCGGTCGTTACAGCTCTGGTTGGCGGACTCGGAGCCGGTGGAATGCTAAGCACGCTGGGAACCAGCTTTGTTTCGAATCGCAGTATGGCAATTTTTATACTGATTATGATCGTTGTCGGAACACTGGAACGGAACGGAATGAAGGAAGCGGCAACTAAATTGATCAGCAAGGTTACAAGCGCGACCGCCGGTACCGTTATCGGTGCTTATGGTGTGATGCGTTCCTTCTTTGCCGCCTTTAATATCAGCTTCGGCGGTGTGGCTGGATTCGTGCGGCCGATCATTATGCCGATGGCCGTTGGTACGGTAGAATCCGCCGGCAAAAAAATTGATAAGAATTATGAGGAGAAAATCAAGGGGATGGCTTCCGGCATGGAGAACGTGGCATGGTTCTTTTTCCAGGTTCTGTTCGTCGGCGGGCCGGGCGCCCTGCTGGTACAGTCTTCGCTGAAGCCGCTTGGTTATCAGGTGGATTTGCTTGGTTTAGCGAAGGTGGAGATTCCGGTGGCTGTATTTGCTCTGATTGTGGCAATTGTGTATTACTATCTTGTGGATCGGAGATATTTAAAAAATCACCACAACGGTATTGCAGTCGGCGGTTCTCAGACTTCTTCAGATGAGGCTTCGTCTGAAGATAACATTGTAAGGGAATAAAGAGGAGGACGTCCTTTATGTCGTTTTTTATGGATCCCGATGTTTTGTTGGGACAGAAATTATTGGAAATTATTTATATCATCATTGGTTTGATTTGCCTCTACACGGCAGTGAAAAACGCAAAGGACCCGAAGAATCCGTCCCGTCTGGGAACTTCAATTTTCTGGGGCCTTCTGGGCATTGTAATAGCTTTCGGCAGATGGATTCCGGCTATGGTCAACGGTGCCCTTATCCTTGCCATGACGATCCCGGCCATTTTCAAAAGAGTGAAAATAGGCGGGCAGAATATTCCCAGCGTAGAATCAACCCGGAAAAAATTTGAACAAATTGGCATGAAAATTTTTATTCCGGCCCTTTCCATGGGTGTGTCCGCCATTCTTTTTGCCGTCTTTCTGCCAAAGCTTGGCGCCATTGTCGGTATTGGCGTCGGCGTGATTGTGTCAGTCATCCTCCTGATGACCTATTCGAAGGACAATACCCCGAAGGTCTTTTTGCAGGATTCTGAGCGCCTGCTTTCGGCAGTCGGGCCTCTCAGCATGCTTCCCATGCTGCTTGCCAGTCTCGGCGCCATCTTCACAGCGGCGGGTGTCGGGAAAGTCATTGCCGGCATGGTCGGCAGCATTATTCCAAAGGGGAATGTCAATGCCGGCATTGTTGTCTTTGCTGTCGGTATGATGTTGTTCACCATGATTATGGGTAATGCGTTTGCTGCTATTACGGTTCTGACCGTCGGCATTGGGGCACCGTTTGTTCTGGCGTTTGGCGCAGACCCCACGCTGATTGGAATGACTGCGCTTACATGCGGTTACTGCGGCACGCTGTGCACACCGATGGCAGCCAATTTCAACGTGGTACCTGTTGCCCTGCTGGACATGAAGGACCGGTTCGGTGTCATCAAAAATCAGATCGTGATTGCCCTGATCATGCTGGTGTTCCAGATTGGATATATGATTCTGATGAAATAATTCTGCACCGGCAAAGGCGAGAAAGACCGGTTGCCTTTTCCCGTGAGTAATATGCTCCCTTTATGGTAGACAGGAAAAAAAACACTGTTGAACATGAAGGGAGCATTGCTATGTCAAACGGACCGGAATGGACGCTGGGAGGTAAACCTTTTCTTTACGGCCTTATATCTGGCTGATCTGCACCGCAGCTCTGCTTTTCTGCCTGATTGTGGTCTGCGTGGTGTACTTTGGCGGATAAAATGAAAATAGAGCTGTAAAAAATAAGCCCCCCCGGTTCCGAACCAACCGGGAGAGCTAAAAAGAGCTTTTATTACCATACCGTTATGGCCGTGCACAGCCACCCCACTATAAAAGCCCTGATGAAATTATTATAACGGATTTTTAGAAAAAAGCAAGCCCACCGGAAAATTAATCCGATGGGCTCTAGCAGGAGCAGGAGAAGTGCAAAAACCTGCCCCCTGCATCAGAAGAGTGACTCCATACACAACTGAATATAATTAATATAGTCCGGTTTTAGGAGCTTGTCAAGGCTTAATTTTGTTTCAAATTGAATCCCACGAGCAGAGAGACAATTTTTTGCCCGAAGGTATAAAAACAGCTCAGAAATTTTAAATCTCTTCTTTTCTTTTTCTATCGGTTTTTGGAGTTCCTTTGGATTCCAATAATAAATATTCGTTTAATATTTTTATTCTGTGAAAGAGTCTTACTTATATGCCGACCATTTTCAACACTATATCCGAAGATGTCAATTTCATCTGCTGGCACTGTCCTCAATTCATCCAAATATTGATCAAAAAGCTGCCCGTCTGCTGAAACGCGCACGATACGTCCGGGCCTCCGGCAAGCGTCGCCGCCGCAAACACATACAGCCGGTAATCGCCATAATAACTCACCGCCTCGTTTCGAGAATAAGCATTCCTCGCAAAAGCGGTTTTGCTTTTTGTCATTAGTATCCTCCACTCAATTCTGTCCCGGCCGCTTTTCAATTTTTCGATCCGGGAGAGTTCAGGACGTTCGTTCTTCCAAGCAAATAATCAGTAGACACATGAAAATAGTCGGCTATCTTGCACAGCATCATTAAGCTTGGTTCACTAACTCCATTTTCCCATTTGTTATATCTGGTCCGCTCAACTCCAAGTCTCTCAGAAAGTTCTTCCTGCGTAAGCCTTCTTAATTCCCGCAATAATCTAAGCCGTCTGCCAAACATAGAACTACCACCTTTCATCAACTCATTTGTTTTCTTCGATGATGAATATTGTAGTGGCCTTTATTACAAACTGCTATTAAAAATTGCTGATCGTAACCGCCATTCATGATGCTTTCCAAGCCGTCCACTAATGGGCGATAAAGTTCTGGCGTCCATCCTTCATCGGGTGAGCGACTTTTCGTTTGCTCTAATATTTCTGCGCGCGTGCCTCTGCCGGGCCGTATATTGCCGCGTGGAATGCCGGTAATAACAACCCCGCATGGATACCACCTCGTTTGGGGCATAAAAACCTGCTAAGGAAAGTCAAGTATTTCTTAAGCAGGATCTAAATTTTTTAATTTTTGATTTATGTATAGCAAAGCAGGCCAACAGCATAAGTGCAGTTGACCAATTTGATCAATGATTAGAACAGAATTAGCTTCTGTAAACTTCCATCACACGTGCATAGTAAATACGCAAAAACTTGTTTAACGCCGCTACTTTAGCAACTTTTTTAGGTTTGCCCTCGCCCTCTTTTTTCAGCATAAAGAGATAGACAGCAGCATCCTGAGAAGGTTTTGTAGATTTAAGACATTTCATCACCTCGTAACCAGTTTTACGCAGTAGTGCAGAACCGCGCTTGGAGATTCTGCGCTGTGTGCCCGTGAAGCCGCCAGACTGAAATGGTGGAGAATCAATGCCAGCAAAAGCAACTAGAGCACTGCCACTGTGGAAGCGGCGCACGTCTCCAATTTCCGCAATAAGCCGGGGCGCTAAGACATTACCTACGCCCTTCATGTCACGCACAACGCCGTACTCCGGCAAAGTGGTTGCAAGTTCCTGCATCTGTGTTAAAATGGTTTCCAGAGTTCGGTTAATTTCCTTAAGGACTCTCACTGCTTCCAACGTTAACATTTTGATCGATGCGGCGCTGGAAGGCAAAGTAGGGATCCATCGCGGGCCATAGCATAGATCTTCTTTGCTTTGGCTTCGTTTGCATGGTATCCTTTCTTTTTTGCCCAACGGCAGTATTCACAGACAAACCAAGCCTCACTCCTTTTCGTAATGTTGTCATAGTGCCAGTATTCTTCAACAAAATCGCAGAGTTTATCTTTAGTGGGTTCCTCAGACCGCTTACCACTCAGGAGTTTCTTGATTCCTGGCATAGTTCGGTCAAGCAAATCCGTCAACGTCAGCTTGCTTTCTATTTTTATGGTAATGTAATGGGAATACTGTCTCCCGAGTATTCTTAGTTGCTCATAAATTCCTTTGGGAGCAGAATAATCAATCAGCTTAAACCAGTTGTCTATACCGAAATTTGCGATTCGCACAGAATCCAGCTTGTCGGTTTTTCCTTTGCGCAGAGATGATGAAGCGTACTTTTTCATAATAAGCGGATTGATGACACTGACAAACAGTCCTGCCTGCTTAAGACAGGCCAGCAGCGGAAGGTGATAACCTCCTGTTGCCTCCATAACAACCCTAACTTCGCCTTCCAAGGAACAAACACGGTCTACGAGTGATTTGACTTCCGGCTCGGTATGGGGTATCTCATAGGGAGATGCCACTACCTCTCCATACGGCCTTAAAATGCAAACAGTGCTCTTTTCTTTTGATACATCGATACCTACGCTGGTCATTCCAAACCTCCTGAATAAGTATTTGTAATTGTTGTCCATCTGCGCTCATTGCGATTCAGTTTGGTTCGTTACGCGAAAGCCCAATAGGGTTTCAACCTGCTTAATCGAATGTTTACAATAAGGGATGGCCGGCAGTTTTTATGTCGGAGGCTATGCTCCAAGAACAGCCACGCCGAACCAATTACTCCCTCATTGTAAAAGAATAAGCGCAAATGTGAAACGCCCGTCGGCGTCTTACATCTACGTTTTTTATAGTACCAAAGGACGGCCCGTAGGCCGTCCCGTAGAAATGCGTCCGCCTATGCAGACGCAAATTTTTAGTCATTTTTGTAGGCTTCAATAAGCTTTTTTAAGATCTCTGGAGTATAAGTTAATATTTCATTGGCATCACAAAAACATCCATCTGCTTTAGCTCTGCTCCAATACATTCTCGCTTCTTCATATTATGGTATTTGCACTCTTCTAAAAAACTCGTTTGCTATTTCCAACTTCCTGACCCGCCGCCGGTTCCTCCGACCGACGGTGCACCTCCATATGCTTGAAAGTGGCCAAGGAGTTTACTCTTCTCGCCGAGAAAATAAATGGAATAATACACAATTTCAGCGGAAAACCAATAAAAGGTTTTTGTCTCTCGAAATAATTTTTCAATATCATCAGTATAGAGATAACCACTGCCACAGCCAAAACCCAATCCGGCTATGCCTCCGGCGTCTCCAGAAAAGTATTGTTTAAAATCATGAATATGCACCTTCCATTGCTGATAAAAAATTACATCTATGATCGAAAAGTCCCCTGGGTACTTAGTGCTGGTAAATTTTATATCCTGCATAAAATAATCAATTTCTACGGTGCTCATCTTAGGCCGTAGTGCTTTCCTAAGATCAGATAATATTCTGCCCTGCGTTTCATGCTCATTCAATGTTTTAATTCTCCTTTTTTCTTCTTATTGTTGCTTTATTTGTTTATAATATACAAACGGAAAATATACGCACAAAGAATGGAAGGCCGACGTTTGCGCCCACCAATTTCGTCATGAGTACGTCTGCATGTTGGCCGAAGCTGAAATACCGGAGGCAATCGCGATCCAAATTGTTGGTCACGCAAACGAAAAATGATCCACGAAGTCTATAGGAGTCTCTAGCCTAAAATGATGGAGGATGCGCGGGCGAAATTAAACGCGCTTATTTTTTCGCCTACAACGCCTACCAAAACGCCTACTTAAAATGTTGCTTTTTGATTCCGATTCGTTCCGGCAGATTCTAAAGCAATATATAGTAAAACCCGCATAAATACTGGATTTTTCAGCACTCATGCGGGTCTAATTTATGGTGGAGCTAATCAGTCTAAATCCGAACACGTTTATTTTGTTGATGGGGTATTGGTATTGCTGCTATACCTTAAGAAGAGTCAAATATAATTAAGTTCGTGTCTCATTTGCTGCTTCTTTTCTTCTACTGGAAAACCTTTCTATTGTCCGCCTGATATCTTCATTGCTAACTGTATTTGGAATCTGGACGTCGGTTTCAAATCCATCCATTTTAACTCCATCAAAACTATATAGCTTTATGAGCATTCTCCAGAATATCTCCAATTCTTCCTTGTTAAAATCTTTGAAAATTTCCGCCATAAAGTCAACAATTGAGTTTTTCCCACAGTTAACCATGGCTTCTATGCCTAACTTGGTCACAATCACATTGATAGCCCTTTTGTCTTGAATACTTGGGATAATAGAGACAAATTCTTTCTTCTTAAGGCTTTCAATCACTTGAGTTATATTTTGCTTTGTAGCTCCTAATTTGTTTGCAATGTTAACAATTGTGGTTTCATTCTCCGGAAGATGCAAAATCGCAAGTATGGTCATATATTGTCTGGATGTTAGGGGACTGCAATATTTGTTACCAGTTGCCTGAAGCTTGTTGGAAACGGTGATTATGCTGGAATAAACTTGCTCCATTGTGCGTAATAGGTCGTATTCTTTCCCGTAATCCATAGTGTAAGTCATCCTAACATGTGTATTTTGCCTAGTAAATACATTGTCTATATTATACCATTTCCAGAAGCAGTAATCAACTAACTATGTTTGAAAAAATAGTTGCACATTCCTGAAAGAATAAACTTAAGCAAGTGTAAACCAAATTAGTTTGCACTCGCTTTTAGTTAACCTTGCATTACATGATATCAAAGTCCAGTCTTTAGAAATTCAATTGTTTTTTGGAACGATTCATATTGGCCTTCTACATTTCCTTCAATCGTTCCACCGGAAGTAAACATGCCGCCATTCATAGGCATTTCAAGAGTAAAGCTAATCGGTATAATGTAGGGAATTGGCATTGGATGTCCCATATTCTCGTAAATCAGCAGATCTACATGATGCTTGTAATTATGAATTTTTAAACTTTCCAGAATTTCAGGACATGCGTCGTAGCTGTTCCAGATATTATCTTTTTTCCCACAGATTAAAAGAATATCTGCATCAGAGTTTTCAATTTTTATTCTAGCAGCTTCTTTATTGCCCGCTTTTTCGAGACTCTTTTTGTATGTACTCACAAAACCAAACGGAATACCTTTCTGGATATCATCTTGTTGATCTTTGAAGAAAATATTGTAATCCACAGCTACAAATGGAATAGACTTTCCTTCATATGACCAGGACGAAACATTTTTACCGCTCATCAGACCATCCAATGCTTGAAAGCAATAGGCATGCGGTTCTATGGCAACCACTTTTTTAATCTGTTCATATCGCGAAGCAAGCAAAAGTGCTAATTCACCACCTTTTGATGTCCCGTGAAGATAGATATCTTTTGTTTTGGTTATCTCGTTGTTTTCGATCCAGTGAAATATCTTCTCGAAATACTCTAACGGCACCTCTTCCAGCTTCTCTGGTAGTCCCTTAGCACCAAAATAGGGTACAGTCAAAACGTTAAATCCTCTGGATGCAAGCGGTCCTGCAATTAAAGCCAGAGTTTCCATTTGCCCATCCGATCCTCCAAGCATCAAAATCGTCTTATCATTGGAATGTTCCCGATAGAACAATTGACCGGTGAAAGTATCGTTTATTTGTTTCACAATGACATTTTCCGCCTTGAAGATTCTTTCAAACTGGATATTCCTCTTTTCAACAGAAGATTCCAATAGTAAATTCATTATGATAGGCTTTTCAATAGAGATACTCTCGACAATATTCTTACCGGAAGATTTTGATTGTCTTAAGGAATAGACGAGTCCCATACTGTCAGCAACTTTATAGGAGCCTTCCACCGGAGTTGCCTGGTCAAAATCTATTTCTCCATTTTCGTCCGCAACAAAAATAGCGTAAGATGAAAACACTTCGCCGCTGCACCATGGAAACTCCATCTGCATTGTTGCTTTTAGCCGGCTATTGGGAGAAAGCCCCCTGACGTTTACATAAATTTTCTCATCCACAAATGCTTCCTGATGTTTTACAGTGATTTGCATAAATTATGATCTCCTTTGTAATGGAATAGTTGTTGCGATCGTCGCGATAAAATAGTAAATATATTTACTATAACGGTATAATAGGATATACACTATTTGTCAATATATTTACTAGATTAAATCTATACAACCATGCCTCCACTTACAAGTAGGATACTTGACTAATTCCTAAATCAACGCATGACTTTTTAAGTCGCTACCCAAGGGGAAATTTATTAGATTTTTCCGATTAGATATAAAAAATAGAACTTCTTCCTTATTAAGAAAGAAGTTCTATTTATTCCCATGGTGGAGATGACCGCGCGAAATCCGAACACGTTTACTTCGTAAATGGCATGCTTGTTCTTCTCCTTGAGAAAAAGCATTGATGACCCCATTAAGCAGCCCTTACAAGCTTGTAGCCCAGCTTGTAGGGGCTGCTTATGTCCACTTCATTCTGAGGACTGAACGCACTTCCGGTCCTAGGCTTTGCCGCGTCCGCTTTTCGCTCAAAACCAGACTCGGGTCCGTCAGCGAAAAATTCAGGCACACCGGGCAAATCGGCGCTTTTTCGGACTCGCTTTCGATCATCGGACGCGGTTCCACCACCAAAGAGTCAGACGTACCGCGAAAATCTTTCATTTTCCGGACGTGGTTTTCAAGTTCAGACGCACGTCCGGTTCTGCTCTGTACCCTATACCGCGTCCGCTGGAGACCGGACCTGGTCCCATTATAAAAAAGTCAGGTGTACCGGGCAAATCTCGCATCTTTCGGACGAGGGTTTCAGGCTCGGACGCGAGTCCGGTTTTGCCCTGTTACCGTCCTTCGTAAACTTCACGGCGATGCCCAACGGTAAGGATAAGTATTATTACCTTTTCATCCTGTATCTCGGCAATCAGACGATAATCACCAACACGATACCGCCATTGGCCGCTACGGTTGGCCGTAAGCCCTTTTCCGAACCGGCGCGGGTCGGAACACCCTTCAAGGTTTTTTCGCACCCAGGCTATAATTAAAAGTGCTATATGCTTATCCAGCTTTTTAAGTTCTTTCCGTGCATCGTCGGAAAAAACAACCTGGTACTTCATTTCAATCCCAACTCCTGTTCCACTTCATCAAGAGTGTAAGTGACAGGATTGGCGCGAAACGAAGCCATAGCCTTTTCATAGGCTTTCAGGTCGTATTCATCCTCAATGCGTTCCAAAACAGACTGTCGCACAAGCTCCGACACGCTCATGCCTTTCAATTCAGCATACTTCTGAATCAGCGTGGTATCTTCATCGTTTAGCCGAACAGATATAGTCATGCCCTCGCCTCCCTTTCTGTAATACATTGTATTACAGAATATGCGCTTTGTCAATAGTGTTTCCGTACATTCAAAATTTAGCCAATCTGTCATTTTTCCCACCCTTCAGCATGACTGATCGGCGCGGGGAAAAAGGCAAATTTCACAAAGAAACTGCCCAGGACGCGAGTCCGTTTTTCTCTCAAAACCGGACTCGCGTCCATCAGCGAAAAATTCAGGCACACCGGTCAAATCGGCGCTTTTTTGGACGCGTTTTTGATCATTGGACGCACGTCCGGTTCGGGCCTTAACCGTGTCCGCTTTTCTCTCAAAACCGGACTCGGGTCCTTCATCGGAAAATTCAGGCGTACCGGGCAAATCCTCGCTTTTTCGGACTCGCTTTTGGTCATTGGACGCACGTCCGGTTCGGGCCTTAACCATGCCCGCTTTTCTTTTAAACCCGGGCTCGGGTCCTTCATCAAAAAACTCAGGTACACCTGGCAAATCCACACTTTTTCGGACGCGATTTTGATCATCGGACGCGCGTCCGGTTTCAGGGTTTACCGCGTCCGCTCTGGGACCTGGATGCACGTCTGATTTTGGCCTTAACCGTATCTGCTTTTCTCTCAAAACCGGACTCGGGTCCATCATCGGAAAATTCAGGCGCACCGGGCAAATCGGCGCTTTTTCGGACTCGCTTTCGATCATTGGGCGCGGGTCCGGTTTCGCGTTCCATCGCGTCCGGTTCCGGGCTTTTCTGCGTCCGCTTCGTGACTGGGTGCACGTCCAATTCCGGCCTGAGCCGCGTCCGCTTTTGCCCTGCACCGCGTCCTGGACGCACGTCCGGTTCTAAGCTGTGCGAGTACGATTTTTTTGATCGCTCAGTCCGAGCCTCTTAAAGGAGAAAATGAGCCATCCCAACTGCCGAAGCAACTAAAATGACCTTTTACTTTACAAATTTGCAGTTTGCATGTAAAATACTTGACTTTGCTAACATTACGCCGGTGACATGGTCTGACGCGGGTCCGGTTCCGAGCTTTTCTGCGTCCGCTTTTGCCCTGCAGCGCGTCCTGGACGTGCGTCCGGTTCGGGCCTTAACCGTGTCCAATTTTCGCTTAAAACCGGACTCGGGTCCTTCAGAGGAAAATTCAGGCATACCGGGCAAATCCGCTCTTTTTCGGACTCGCTTTTGATCATTGGACGCGCGTCCGGTTTCGGCTTTCATCGCGTCCGGTTTTTCCTCTAAATCGGACGCGGGTCCTTCATCGGAAAATTCAGGCGTACCGGGCAAATCCTCGCTTTTTCGGACTCGCTTTTGGTCATTGGACGCACGTCCGGTTCGGGCCTTAACCATGTCCGCTTTTCTTTTAAACCCGGGCTCGGGTCCTTCATCAAAAAATTCAGGTACACCGGGCAAATCCACACTTTTTCGGACGCGATTTTGATCATTGGACGCACGTCCGGTTTTAGGCTTTACCGCGTCCGCTTTGGACTTGGATGCACGTCCGGTTCCGGCCTGAGCCGTTGACTTCTTCCGTAGCCCTTAAATTACATCGTTGTATCCATAAAACGCCCAGCACAGCGTTCAGAGAGACGTATTACACTAATAATCTCTTTCCCTTTCATAAAGCAGGAACGCCTTGGGAGAATCCCAGGGCGTTCCTTGCAAGTATTTTCTTTCAGCGCTGTCGCTGCGCCTATTCAGGTTTTGGTTCAATACTCAACCTTAAATAGACCTCCGCGAAACACTCCCCTGACCAAGCCTTTCGCATCAACGGTCAAGGTGAACATCACATTCACCTTATGGCGTTATTATACATCCCGTCTAAATTCATGTCAACCTGCGATAAAGATCTCCATGCCGGTTCCGATCTCACCCGCTTTATTTTTGCTCACCTTTCTCTGTCCTGATTCCGGCCCTTGGTCTGTTCTTTGGATTTTTCCTTCTCATGGGACTGATTCACATTGTACGCCCTTGCCTTTTCCGTGGCCTGTTCTATTTTTTCCTTGATGCTTTCATGATCCCGGCCGTCTTTGAACCAGTCCCGGGCGGCGTTGTTCAGCCGATCCGCGTCCTTTGCCTTAAAGATAAAGATATACTGTGTCTTATCGTTTTTTTTCCGGCACATGGAATACTCGAAATGATATTTCCGGGCATAGTGGTCGAATCCTTTCATTTCATCTTTGGAGACCTCGACGCCCTGAGTCTGGTTTCCATACTGTGCCAGCTTGTGGATGCTCTGCTTGTTGGAAGTTATATGATATTTGATTTTTCCGCCCCCGGCCAACAGCAGCCCAAACACCTTCCGGAGGGCCGCCCCCGTCAACTTTTCCGCCGCGCGGAAATGGATTTCCACAACTTTTTCCCCCAATTCGTCACCGACCATGCTGTTTTCCTCCTTTTCGTTCCCCGATGATCCGATCATCGTTCTGAACTCGTTTTGAAATTTCCTTAACCTCCTCCACCCGGTTCAGTTGAGCCTGAGCCGAACGGTACCGGTCTTTCAACTGATCCGCTTCCGACCGGATCAAAGACAGCTCGGAGCGGAACCGGTTCCGCTCCGAGCTGTCCGGATTGATTCCGTTTGCTTTCAGGATTGCCTGGGCGCTTCGGTACAGTTCTGTGTCCCCGCCCTGTGAATCCGGGCCGAACCGGTCCAGCGCGTTAAAGCATCTGGAAATGCTCTCGGCATACGTCAGTCTCCGATCCATCTCATCCAGCAGGACTTTCGTCTCTTTTATCGTTGTTTTCAGTTGCTTTTCCTGCCGGTCGAAATCCGAACCGTTTTCCCGGATGTACCCGGCGGCGTGAATCATTGCTTCGATGTCACGCAGCTTCTGAGAGAATGTGATCGGATTGATGATTGCTTCCTCCGCTTCGATGCGCATCTTAATGTCCTGCCGGTTGTACCCTTTGCCCAGTGTATACGAGCGGATCATCCGCTGCTGCCCGTTCAGCCGATTCCGAAATTTCAAATACTTCCCCGTATCGTCAACAGTGTATTCCTTTCTCATGCGTCTGAGGAAGTCTTCATAATCCTGCGCTTCCAAAATGCACCGGTCAATGTCGTTTTTGAGAACCGTGCGAAACGAGGTTGTCTTTTCATTGGTGTATCTCCGTTTCTGCCCCTCGACGGGCACCACAACGGACAGGCCGTGTTCTTCGCACAGCCTGTCGCTCAGAGCGCGGAGCTGCCGGGGTATGTACTTTGTCTGTCTGAATTTCCTTTGTTCATCTCCAATGATATTAAAAATGATGTGGTTATGAATATGCGCCTTGTCAATGTGGGTTGCGATCACATATTGATATTTGCCCTTCAAAAACCGGTCGGCCAACTCTCGGCCAATCTCATGAGCCTGCTCCGGCGTGACTTCGCCGGGCAGGAAAGACTGACGCATATGCATCAGCAAATACGACTTCCTGCCGTCGGTGTATTTTACAATAACTTTTCTGCCGGTTTCCTGTTCATAGCTTTTTTGTTCCAGCATCATTTCCAGATACGCCGAATTCGGATCGCAGCGGAAAGCCGAAACCAACTCGCCGTTTCGCGTCTTTGCAGGATTCTCAATATAAGCAATGGTGTGATATGCTGTTTCCATCGACGTCCGTTTCGACCATACTTCTATCCCATGGATGTAAGTTGTCGCCATATCTTCCCCATCACCTCCCGAATGGCTTTCAGCTCGGAAACCTGAATCGCATCGCCTCCGTAAGTATTTGCAATCTTTGTCATCTGGTTGAGGTTGTTTCCGATGCGGTTCACCGCGGTAACCATGCTTTTCAGCTCCGTGTAATCCTTTCGGATGATGTATCCGTCCAGCGCCATCTTTCGCAGATAGGCGCTTTTGTTTCGGATGCCCGCCTCCTTCATTTTTACTTTTAAAAACTGCGCTTCCTTCTCAGAAATGTAAAATAGCTGCGGAACGTTGCGGCTCCTTTTTCTTCCCATTCTCTCCTTCCTTTCGTTATGCTTTTCAGCCAAAGCGGCTGGAGCTTTCCGATCAAGCTAAAAACTCAAGGGGTATTAGGGGACACCCTAACGAGCGGCAAGTGTATATACACTTGCAATGCTCGCCACTACTGTTAGCCTCGAGTTCTACGACAGGCCCCCTCTCAACTTTGAGATGAGGCCCCTCAGGATTCTGCGCCCGGTTTCTTCCGGTTCACCGGCGAGGGAATCCTCCAAAGTTTTGATTTTTTCCGATTCCGTCAGGCCGTCCAGATCGTCCATGATTTGCTGCTCTTCGTCATTCCAGAATTGGGTTTTCATAATTGAACATCTCCCCTTGCAGTGCTTCAAGATTTTTATTCTTTACTGTTGCCTCCCCCAGTTTCTTTTAACTCCGAGAGGAGAAGCTGCATCACCTGCCGTACAGAATCGTCTTTTTCTTCGCGTATGGAGTCCTCCAGCACTTTGATCTTTTGACGATCAGACAATGAACCGAAAACATGAACGAATCCCTGTTCCGCTGCATTAAGCTCTGGGTCAATCGAAATTTTTTTCATCCAGATTCACCTCCTTTCATCCCGGGGTTGTCCAACTCACTCAAAGCATGGTGAGCTGGTTCGGTTACGAAAACATTTCTTTGGGGTCAAAAAAGGTTTTACATTTGTTTTTTATATTTGCAATATTTGCTGATATTGTGTTGAAATTAACCCCCAGCGTTTTCGCGATATCATTACATTTTTCACCATGCAGCCAATGCTTTAATGTTACTTTTTCACTTGATGATAAAACAGGTTCTACTTTTTGATAAACGGATTCAACTAGAATGTTATATTCAATCCGTTCAAATTCATCGTCAGTATCTCCGACTAATGAGCCGAATACGTCTGCAAAATCATCATTCTGAATTGGCTGATCCAAGCTTATTGTAGGATACAGGCATTTCTTCTCCTTTTTGTATTCTGTATTAAGTTCCGATTGTATTCGCTTAAAAGCAAATGTAAAAAAGCTTATGCCTTTTGACTGGTTGTGCTCATTCCACCTTAGAGCGGCCTCACATAAACCAATCTCTCCAATGTCCCATAGTCTTTCTCGAAACGGTGTCAGATTATATTGTTTTAATACCCTATAAATTACATGCTCGTAATCAATGACAAGCTTTTGCTGTTCTTTGGTGAGCTTTTTTCCCGGCTTCCTAATATCCTGATCTTTGAAATTATTATCATTTTCAAACCAATCCTCCGGGACTTCCAACGCTTTGATTATTTCCTGAATCTTTGATGCTCCCGGATAATATCTTTCCATTTCCCACAAGCTTACCGTTCTTTGGTCCACCCCGATCAGCTCTCCAAGCTGTCTTTGCAGCAGCCCTTTTTTCCTTCTGGTATAGTTCAGGCGTTTCCCGAAATCGGCAATCTTTTTTACAGGAACACTCTTTTGATTTTTGAAATTGTCTTCATGTTCGAACCAGTCCTCCGGGACTTTCAACGCCTTTATTATTTTCCGAAACTTAGACACATCCGGGTAACATCTACCTGTTTCCCAACAGCCTACAGCCCTCTCTGATTCTCCAACTAATTTCGCAAGCTGTCTTTGCAGCAACCCTCTTTTTTTTCTGGTGTAAGCTAAACGTTCCCCGAAATCAGCAATCTTTGTATTAACATCTTGGTCTTTAAAATGATCGTCATTTACAAACCAGTTCTCCGGGACTTCCAATGCTTTTATTATTCTCTGAATCGTAGCCACATTCGGGTACTTCCTGTTCGCTTCCCAACAGCATACCGCGTCAGGTTTCACTCCGATCAATTCCGCAAGCTGCCTTTGCAGCAATCCTTTTTTTCTTCGGGTAAAAGCTAAACGCTTTCCAAAATCGGCAATCTTTTTTACAGTCTTAGTCCCTTTGCCTTTAAAATTATCATCATTTTCGAACCAGTCGTCCGGGACTTCCAATGCTTTTATTATTTTTTGAGTCATAACCACACCCGGTTGCTTGCCCTCTGCCCAGCAATATACAGTGTTGGGTTTTACCCCGATTAATTCAGCAAGTTGTTTTCCGGATAATCCTCTTTTCTTTCTGGTATATGTCATACGTTCCCCAAAAGTAATCAAATCGGTGGTTTCCATTGCAATTATCTCTCCTTTCTCAATCCACCAGCATCGGCCCGATATGCCAATCGTCATAGACGTTTCCTTTGATTTTTACATAGTCCGTCAGGTTTTCCGAGAGCATTCCGGCCGGAGTCCATGCGTCTTCCAGATAGGTCTGCACCGTATACGTTCCGTCCGGGAACCAGAGCGGCGTAAACTGTACTCGATCTTCATAGGTCGAGTATTTATTTTTGGCAAATTCCAGTGCCGCCGACGTTCCGGACACGGCGCAGTCAAGGTGACGCCAGTACGTTTTATAATCAAATTCCGGGAAGTAGCACAGGCCGGTCTGCGGCGCTGTGACCTGGGACAAAGAAGCGTTAGAGCTATTGACTCCGTTCACGCTGACGGTCACTCCATATCCGGATTTCATTTCTTTGCCTTTGGCGCTCCAATCGTGTTTGCTGGGCATCAGTGACATGCTGGCCGAGAGCTTTGCGTGATAGGATTTAAAGTCATAATGCCAGGAACCCTCATCGACCCATTTCCCTTTGTCCTTCCAGTGTCCGCCGGTCGGTGAACCGGGATCTGAAACCCAGTGCCAATCTTCATGCCATACCCAGTTGGGAACCCAGTACCCGGACCACACGCCCCAGCTATTGGACGTTGTAACCGCAGGGGACGGAACGGACGGCATCCGAAAGCTGTCGTTGCGGTCGCTGGCGGTCGGATCGGGCGGTTCGTGTCCATCCATGGAAACAATGTTGGCCTTGATGCTGCCAACATCAAGAAATCCCTTTGAGGCCGACACGGAAATGTTTATTGTCTGCGGTGTGGACGGCGTGTGCCATTTGCACCAGACCAGTTGACTTTCCCCCTGTGGAATGACGATATTCGTCATGGTGTAGGTTCCGCCGTTGATGTGAAATGTAACCTTAGCGGTATGGTCCGGATCAATCTCATCGTCCGTACTGAGCGTGACTGCGGTGACAACGTCGGTGTTAACACGGTAGGTTGCCGTGGAGCTGGCTGGCGGCGTCGGATCAGAGCCGCCGTCATCCTTGAATTTGACAATGCCTAGGCCGAGTTGGTTAATGATCGTCGTGTCAGACTGCGGCTTGCTGGTTGAACCTTTATAGGCGGGGTATCCCATATCTGCCGTTTGCAGGAACATGGAAAGCGGCAGATTCTGATGCGAAAGGGAAACCATCTTGCTCCGCAGACCGCCACTCAACATCTGGTCATACTTTGCCGCTTCCGTGGCCGTCATAGCCATTTTAAAGCCCTCAAAGGTAAAGTAGGCGATTGGTTCCAAAAGGAGCTTATAGGTACCGTCGGTAAGCTTGTCGTAAGGAATTCCTGTCAATGTTGCAATGTATTTGACCACCAACTTATCAGTGAAATAACTTTTAATTGCTGCAATATTGTTGTTGCTGTTTCCAGTAATAACTGTAGGCAGTGACAGGCTTGGATTGGTGTATTTATAAGTTGTAGCTGTTCCAACAAGTGAAGCTCCATTCTTATACTGCAATTTACATACTTTTCCAAAATGATTATGAACACTGCTCTCATTCTTATTTGTCAGATCAATCGGTGTAGATACTGACTTATTATCACTGGCCCTAACAACCGTAACCCGAACACCGTCATCGCCGTTATGCCAAACATTTTCAGCGGTTCCGCTTCCCATACCGCCCCCACCGCCGCTCATATTTCCTTCTCCATCCCCGGCATAAACAGTGATATTTGCGCTGAATGCGATAATAAAGATAAAAAGGATCATTACAATGAATCGTTTCAAAATGTTTATCCTCCTGGCATAAAAAAACACAGCTTGTAATGAAAACAAACTGTGTTCTAAAAATATTCGATTTTTAAAATCAGTCCATGTTTTATCTTTAGCAGGCGGATGTCTAACATGATGCGATTGCCGATTGTAACAGGAAAGTTTACTCATTTGACACCGCCTGACGTCTAACACGTTGCGATAATCTTACGAATCTGTTCGTAAATATCCT
>NZ_VWXL01000067.1 GCF_009746625.1 Caproicibacter fermentans | reverse complement strand
CGCAAAAGTGGAAATAAATTCAGGAGTATAGCGTTGAAATTCGACGTAATCATTCAGTTTGGAACGCCTCTTGAATCCCTTTTCTCTGAATTCCTCTTCCTGCGCCATTTGTTCAGAGGTTCCCTAACACTGTTGACCTCACCTATACCGGCGTTGTGACGGTTCACGAATTCACGATGCCCGACGGGACGAAAAAAGGGGCAAAAGGCGTTCAGGCAGACACTACGGACGCAGCCTTTTCCGGCGCGGAAGCATGGTTTTCACAGGTCCAGACTCCCGAAACACTCGGGGCTCCGGGAGCGCTGACCATGACCTCGAATCCGGCCAATAACGCGACGGGTGTAGCGGCTGGCGTACATCCCGCATTGACCTTCAGCAACGCGATCGCCGAGGATGCCGTGACGCTGATCAAGTCGGACGGGACGCTCGTAGCGGCTACCAAGTCCT
Source organism: Caproicibacter fermentans (assembly GCF_009746625.1). GTDB lineage: Bacteria > Bacillota > Clostridia > Oscillospirales > Acutalibacteraceae > Caproicibacter > Caproicibacter fermentans. The sequence continues at coordinate 6,838 of NZ_VWXL01000067.1, read as the reverse complement.
ACGACGCGGCGGGGAAGGTCCTGACGATCACGCCGACCGCTGCGCTTACCTCGGCAGGCGTATACAGCATCATCGTCGCGGGCGTCAAGGACGTTTACGGGCAGACGCAGGAAACCACGGTAATAAAGTTTACGGTAGCATGACGGAGGCATGAGGGATGGACATCGCAGAAGCTGCTCGGCAAGGCAAAGGAATAAGGCGCGCGGTATGGCCTGAAGATTGGTGCATTAAACCGACAAGCAGCGAACTTGCATGCGTGTTTTTTAGCAAAGAAGAGTCGGCCCCACGGTGGGAGCCGACAAAGGAAGATTTAGTTGCCAACGACTGGGAAGCGATTACGGAGCGCTAAACAATTTACTGATTGCTGCGCTGGTAACGCCTTCCGCAATTTTTTCGATTGCGGATAAAGAGAAATCGCCTATTTTGTTTCCTACAGACTTCACGGTTTTCCATCGTTCAGCGTCTCTGATCTTGTCAAGATATTGGTGGCCATCAAATGTCAGGTCAGAAACATAAAAGTTAAGTATCTTCCCACCGCCGTATGATGGGGTCGCGTTGATCAACTTGCCCTCGCTTAACTTTAATAGCGTATAGGCGATATCTTCCTTTGGGTATTTCGCTAATCTTTCTGACTCTGCAAGTTTTGACAAATAGGTATGACAAATCACAAGTTCAGAGTCAAGGCTTTGCATGCTTTCAATTGCAAGCATGATATCGCGAATGCAGTCAGGATTTAATTCCATATTCTTGTCTCCTTTCGCCATAATTCTACAACGAAAATGACGAGAAAGCAACAAAACAGGGCCGGTATCCCCGGCCCATATATGCGTATTCCGCGCGCGTGAACGCGGAGCACGGAAAATTAAATTGACGGAGGAATTTTAATGTTAAAAAAGCCGATTGAATTACATATCTACGATGATAACGGGGAAGTCAAAGAAACCTATAAGCTCTGCATCATTCCGTGGGGGATGATGAAAAAAGCAGTTTCCGTTTTTGACAAACTCAGTGAGAGCAAAAACGAAAGTGGAGATATTGATGAAATGACCGGATTTCTCTGCGATCTTTTTAAAAATCGTTTTACACCTGACGATTTGAACGAACATGCGGACGCAAAGGAAGTAATGGCCGCAATCAGCGCCGTATCGGCTGAAATTATCAGTACCAACCCAAACGCGGAAGCGGAACCGCAGAAGAAGTAAATTGCGGTTCCGTCACTTACGATGAGCAATGGTGGTGTGGCCCGGAACTCGCGATGATTGATATGCTCAAGCATTATACGCTGGAACAGTTGCAGGAAACCGATATAGACTTATTACTGCCCTTGTATTTTTGGTACTGCAAGGAAAAAGAAAAAGTCAGTGGAAATAATCCACTGACTGGTGACGAGAATATAGTCTATCGCGGCGGAAAGCCATACAAGGTGAAAAAAGCTGACGAAATTGGGAATGTTTTTTAGCGGTATTATCATAGTTGGTGACTGATTGGTCGGCTTGTAATCTTTTTTTGCAGTGCGTCTAAAAAATTTGAAAAATGCAATGTGGCTCCAACGATTTCAAAAGAAATTACACTCAAGTCTCTTGGGCTAGACATTGGATGATAGTTGATAACAAAGTATTCTTTTGTGGTACTCTTTTCTTTTTTCCCTGTTCCTGATACGCCACCTATAACAGCACCAAGAGGTCCAAGTAACAAATCTCCAACAACAGCGCGCCCTACCACGCTTTTTTTCTTCTCTGAAATTTCAGTTTCACTGATTTTTTCTGCCTTTATAATCTGGGAGTAGTTCAAAGTCAATGGCTCTGATTTTCCAAGCCGCGGCTCGATTGATATTTGCTGTTTTTCATCGTTTTGAACTAACCGAACCGCGCTCCCACTTGACCAGCTTTCAAATCCAGCTGCTAGGGCAAAATTAGCAGCTAAATTACCGCTTTTATCTTTTTTGCCGAAGATTGGCATTATATTACCCCCATTTGATTTAATTTTTCCTTATTATACCACCGCTTACATTGAAAAGGAAGTGAGACGATGTCTTCTGAAAACGATCTTACTGGAAAAATTGGCCTTGATACGACAGAATTTAAACGCGGGATCACCGAATTAAACAAGCAAATCAAGTCCATTGAAACCGGATTTCGCGCGTCCGCTGCCGTCATGGGCGACTGGAGCAGCTCTACGCAAGGGCTGTCTTCTCGTGTATCATCTTTGCAGGATAAGCTTACTTTACAGCGCAAGGCTCTCGATACTCTGAACTCAGCATATCAGAAAGCAGTATCTGAGCAAGGGGCTGACAGCAAGTCAGCGCAAAGCCTTGCTAAACAGATGTTTGATATGCAGGGAAAAATTAAAGGCACGGAAGGGCAACTGAAAAAATATCAGTCTGCCCTGCAGACGGCGCAAAAAGAAGAAAAAGAAAGTACATCATCTTCCGCAAAACTCGGAAAAGCGTTTCAAGACTTCGCGAAAAAATCAAAAGACTCTACATCAAGCGTGAAATCCCATTTTAGCGACTTGAAATCGTCTATCCTTGGCGCGTTTGCTACAATTGGCGCAGGTCTGGGGTTTAAAAGCGCCATACAGGGCATTTACAATCTTGCAGAGAGTGCGAGCGATCTTGTTGAAGCACAGAATGTTGTAGAATCCACTTTTAAAACAAGTGCGAAATCTATTGAGGCATGGACAGACACCACAGCAGAAAGTGCAGGGATCGGAAAGACATCGGCAACACAATGGTCTGGATTTATGGGTGCCATGCTCAAATCCAGCGGAATTACAGAATCGTCTGCCGCGGCTATGTCAAAATCGTTGGTTCAGCTGGCCGGGGACATGTCTTCTTTCTACAACGTGGGAACGGACGAGATGTGGGAGAAAATCCGTAGTGGCATATCCGGTGAAACGGAGCCGCTAAAACAACTCGGTATTAACATGAGCGAAGCCAATTTACAGGCTTATGCTATGTCGCAAGGAATCGACAAATCCTACAGCAGCATGTCCCAGTCCGAAAAAACCACACTGCGTTACAATTATCTGCTTTCCGTAACCAAAGATGCACAGGGCGATTTTGCGAAAACGTCAAACGATTCGATGGCGAACCAGTCCCGAATTTTTCAGATGAATATTGAAGACATGAAGCAGACCGTCGGTGCCGCATTTCTACCGATGATCAACGATATGTATAAGTCTTTGAATCCACTGATAAAAGAAATCGCTCCGCAGCTGGCACAAAAAGCAAAAGATGTAGCAAGTGCAATTATTGCTCATAAAGACGAAATCTTTCAGACAGTCAAAAATGCAGCACAGTCTGTAAAAGATTTCTTTACTTTTATGAATCAAAATGGTGGAACAATTAAAGGAATTATTGCTGGGATAGCGGCGGCATTTGTTGCGTGGAAGATAGCTGGTATAGTCGGCTCCGCTATATCAGCCATAAAAAAATTGAAGTTGGCCTTAGAGGGTGCTAAAACAGCCCAAGAGGCGATGAATATTGTGTTGTCTGCAAACCCAATTGGACTTATCGTTATAGCAATCGGAGTGCTTGTAGCGACGTTTGCAATCCTTTGGAATAATTGCGAGGGCTTTCGTAATTTCTGGATCGGTTTGTGGGACAAAATAAAATCCGCCGCGCAGGCTGTCGGCGACTGGTTCTCAGGCCCGTTTATAGACTTTTTTAAAAATGCCTGGTCAGGGATTCAGGGGGCGTTTTCGGCAGTCGGGAGCTGGTTTTCAAACACGTTCGGAGCAGCTTGGAACGGCATCAAATCAATATGGAGCGGCGTAAGTAGTTGGTTTGGGGGTGTGTGGAACAAAATTATCAGCGTGTTCAAGCCTAACCTGATTTCGGATGGTTTTAAAAACGCCTGGGGTGCAATTCAGGGCGTTTGGAATGCGGTCGGTGCCTGGTTTGGAAATGTATGGAATAGTATCATAAGCCACTTTAAGCCCAACATGATTTCAGACGTCTTTGCCGGCGCATGGAGCGCCATACAAGGCGTATGGGGTGGAGTAGCGGAGTGGTTTCAGGGAATATGGGACGGTATCATAGGAGTCTTTAAATCGGGAATCAATTTCATTTTGTCCGGAATCAACTTACTTATCTCCGGGCTGAATCGAATCCATTTCGACTTTCCGGATTGGGTACCGGGAGTGGGCGGAAAAGGATTTGGAATAAATATTCCTAAAATTCCATATCTTGCTTCCGGCGGGATCGTCGACAAAGCAACGCTGGCCATGATCGGTGAAGCCGGGAAAGAAGCTGTTATCCCGCTTGAGCATAATGCGGCATGGATAAAAGGCCTAGCCCAGGACCTTGCCGCGGCGCTCAACAGGGCATCAGTGGCGCCCGTGCAAACATTGCAGCCTGTTTATGCTGTGCCCTCGTCGCCCTCGCCGTCCGCTCAGACCTTTACTTTTTATCAGTACAATACCAGCCCGAAAGCCCTTACACCGTCTGAAACGGCGCGGCAGACGCGGAATCTTTTAAGGCAAGCAAGGTTGAAAAGCAGGTGATATTATGAAAATAGTCTGTGAAAATCAATCCGGGGAGCAGATCGCTTTCGGGTGGTTTGATCCCATTTGGATTGCATCAGCCGACGGCCTCGGAACGGAGTACAATGTCTATACGTCGAAAAATTCCGGGCAGGACGGCGAAAACTACAACGGTTCTGATGCGAAACTGCGAAACATCGTGATCGCATTGGACGTAAAAAAGGCTGATTTTCTGACACAGCGGAATCGTCTATATTCATTCTTTCAACCGCGCTCTGCCGGAACCCTGTATTACTATGAGGATAACGAATCCCGGAAGATTGCCTACTACGTGGAAAAGGTTGAACCGGGCGGCAATGATAATGACACGACGCGAACGTTGACGGTGTCATTGATCTGCCCCGACCCGAAGTTTTACGCGCTGGACGATCAGCTGACGCAGCTCGCCATTTGGCGGGGCGGAATTCGATTCCCGCTGCGCATCATAAATCCGTTCAAGGTTACAGAAAAAGTCAATACCCTGATTGGCAATGTTCGTAATGATTCCGCCGTCCCGATGGGCCTTACGGTCACGTTCCGGGCCTCCGGTACGGTCGTCAACCCGTCCTTGTACGATATTAACCGCCGCGAGCTGATGCAGATCAGCACGACGATGCACGCCGGGGACCGGATTGTCATCACGACAGGCGACGGCAACAAACGCATCAAGCTGATTTCCGGCGGCGTAACCACCAACATCAATAACAAAATGCTTTATCCCCCTAAGTGGCTGAAAGCCTACCAGGGGGATAATTTATTTCGGTACAACGCGGATTCCGGAATCGACAACCTGAGCGTGTCCATCCTCAGCACACAGGCTTATTGGGGGGTGTGATCGACGGAACTGTACGTGTATAACGCCGCGCTGGAACAGCAGGGCGTGCTCGACGGGTTTACTTCCCTGCGATGGAGAAGGCGGTTTTTTGAGCCCGGAGAATTTGAACTCCACGCGCCGGCGACCGCGGACAACATCGCGTTACTGGCCGAGGGCAACATTATCCATCGTCTGGACCGCGACGAAGCCGGAATCATCGAAGGAATTGAGATCGATACGCCGGACGATGGCAGTGGTGACGAAATTGTCGCGACCGGCCGGATGGGGTCAAGTATGCTGGATCAGCGTATCGTCACGCCGACGATCAATTTCAGCGGCACGGTCGAGGACGCCATGCGGCAAATTGTTTTCGACAACGCGATCACTGCCCGGCCTATTGCGGGGCTTGGTCTCGGTGTCGCCGGGGGATTTACGCCCACATGCGGCTTTCAGGCGACCGGAAAAGGCGTTCTCGCCGTCTGTGAAGCACTCGGCAGGGCCGCGCCGCTCGGATTTCGCGTCCGGCTGGACGCACCGAATAAGCAATGGGTGTTTGAAGCATACGACGGAATCGACCACAGCGTTACGCAGTCGGTCAATCCGTGGGTCGTGTTCAGCGGGGAAAACGAAAATATCAGTGGCGCGTCATACACGCTGGACAACACCGGATATAAAAACTATGCCTATGTCGCCGGGGAGGGCGAGGGCGCCGCCCGAACCATCGTCACGGTCGATCAGACAGGTGGCGAACCGCGCCGTGAATTGTGGGTCGATGCCCGCGACATGCAGCAGGGCGATTTATCGCTTGCGGACTATCAGGCGCAGCTTACTCAGCGCGGCGTGGAAAAGCTGGCGGATGCGGTAAAGTCGGAAAGTTTCAGCGCGAGTGCTGTGGATACGGAGAATTTTCAATATCTCACTGATTGGGACCTCGGCGACATTGTGAGCTTTGAGAAATGGGGGATCCTGCTGAATCAACGGATTACCGAGGTCGAGGAAGTCTATGAAAACGGGGTCGAAACGATAACACCGACCTGTGGGAATCCTCTGCCGGAAACTTTAGATTTAGGAGATGATACATAATGGCTGAAACGAGCGGGTTCTTCCCGGACGTCAACGGTGACCGGGAATACACATCGGATTTTCTGGCGAAATGGGTCGCGTCATTCCTGAGCAACGGTACGTATGATGGCGATCTTGCGGTTACGGCGGACGGCAGTACAATGGCGGTTTCGGTCCCCGCCGGAAAAGCATGGATCAACGGCTACTATTACCGTAATGACGGACCTATGACACTGACGGTAGACAACGCCGACGGCATTTTAAACCGTATTGACGCGCTTGTCCTGCGGTGGGACGTCAACGAACGGTCGATCACGGCGCAGGTCTTGACGGGGACATTTTCAAGCAGCCCGATTGCGCCGCAGATTACGCGCAGCGCGGAGCAGTACGACCTTAAACTTGCTGAGATAAGCATCCCCGCTGGCGCCACGGCAATCA
>NZ_VWXL01000066.1 GCF_009746625.1 Caproicibacter fermentans | reverse complement strand
GTCCGCGGTCACGACGCGCCGGGGCGTTTCAGAAATGAAAAGGCTCGCGGTCGCGGAGAGAACCGCAGAGGAAGTCTGCAAAATACTGGCTATAGTGGCAGAAAGACCGGATAGCCTCAAAGCCGGAGAAATATGGGCTTATAGCTCAGCCGGTTAGAGCGCACGCCTGATAAGCGTGAGGTCGGTGGTTCGAGTCCACTTAAGCCCACCAGCAGGCTGAGCCTGCATGCACGACGCGCTGAAGCATTCTGGAGACAGGAAGCGGAATGTCGCGGAAATGGATGCGGCAAAAGTCTGGAAACGGCAAACAGGAAGCGAAAGCGGAATGGGAGCCAAAATTACATACGGGGTTTCAGTCCGCGACAGCAAGTTTGGGAAACCAGCGGGCAAAGGCGCGATGAAAGACACTGTGTGTCCATATGATGTTCTGGTCCATGCAAATGGAAAAGAGTATTGTGTGTAATCTGATGGCTGGGAAAGGCCGCGACAGGCAAGGTTCTTTGAACTGAAAGCTGACCCGCGACGT
>NZ_VWXL01000065.1 GCF_009746625.1 Caproicibacter fermentans | reverse complement strand
TCCGTCATGCCATCATGAGATTCACAATTCGATGAAATCGTAAAACGATAACAAATAGAGAGCCGTGTGCATCGAGAGGTGCACGCACGGTTCGGGAGGGAGTCGGTACTGCCGGCTTACCTCATACGATGATGCGCTATCTACAGTACGAAACCCTGAAAGAACGGAATCTCGTCCATTTTGACTGCTGGGCATCCACCTTTGGGGAAACCGTGACGGCCATTGAGCTGGCCCCGGAGGGAACCGGATACCGGGCGCGCACACGATTTGCCCGGTTCTACAATCTGCCGGAGCTGATGCTGCTGTTCAAGGAGGCAGCGGACATCAAGACCGCCGACCAGCTCAACCTTCCAACGCCGAAAGCTGTGTACCACAACGAAGTCGCGCAGCCCTCGGAGATTCAAAAGGAGACGGTGAAAAAACTCTCGGAGCGCGCCGCTGCCGTCCATTCCGGTTCCGTCGACCCGACCGTGGACAACATGCTCAAAATTACGTCGGACGGGCGCAAGCTCGGCCTCGATCAGCGCGTCATCAACCCTATGCTTCCCGACAATCCCGGCAGCAAGGTCAACATGTGCGTCAACAACGTTTTCCAATTCTGGCACGACGGGAAGGACAAAAAGCTGACGCAGCTTGTTTTCTGCGACATTTCCACTCCCAAGGGCCGCGCCGCAGCGAAAGAGGACCGGGCTGTTCGGGCCGGTGGGAAGCTCGCGGGCGGTACGGAGCTTCACGCCCTGCAAGCCGCCACGCCGGAGGCTGACGCGCCGGAGCCGTTCAGCGTTTATTCGGACATTCGAGATAAGCTTATCATGCGGGGGGTTCCCGTTGGTGAAATTGCGTTCATCCACGACGCCGATACCGAAGTCAAAAAAAAGGAGCTGTTCGCCAAGGTGCGTGCCGGACAGGTGCGCGTCCTCATGGGCAGCACCGCCAAAATGGGTGCCGGGATGAACGTGCAGGACAGGCTCATCGCCTCTCACGATCTGGACTGTCCGTGGCGTCCCGGCGATCTGGAACAACGGTCCGGGCGCATCATCCGGCAGTACAATACCAACCCCGAAGGACATATTTTCCGTTACGTCACCGAAGGGACATTCGATTCGTATCTCTGGGTGCGACACGAAGTCGCGTAATTAAATTGTTCGGCAGTGACCGAACCTGCTATTCCATTGGCAGTAGCCTTGCATCGCCAAAGCGGCCGGTAACGGCCGTGAGGAAGCATGATGTGAATAG
>NZ_VWXL01000064.1 GCF_009746625.1 Caproicibacter fermentans | reverse complement strand
GGTTTCCCTGCGGCTCCGTCCCTGAAGGACTTAACCTTGCCAGTTACATTCACTCGCCGGACCATTCTACAAAAGGTACCCGATCACCCATTGACGGGCTCTCGGTGCTTGTAAGCACAAGGTTTCAGGTTCTATTTCACTCCCCTTCCGGGGTGCTTTTCACCTTTCCTTCACAGTACTCTTCACTATCGGTCACTGGGTAGTATTTAGGCTTGGAGGGTGGTCCCCCCATGTTCCCACCGGGTTTCACGTGTCCGGCAGTACTCGGGATACAGCCCACTGCGCTTTCCCTTCGCATACGTGACTTTCACACTCTTTCGTCGGCCTTTCCATGCCGTTCTGCTCAGGATTGCGTACTTTTTGGCTGTCCACACCCCGCGGGCATTGCTGCCCGCGGTTTGGCCTCTTCCGCGTTCGCTCGCCACTACTTGCGGAATCTCGGTTGATTTCTTTTCCTCGCCCTACTTAGATGTTTCAGTTCAGGCGGTTCCCCCCGTGCAGCTATGAATTCACTCCACGGTGACTGGACATGACTCCAGCCGGATTGCTCCATTCGGACACCTATGGATCAATGCCTGCTTACGGCTCCCCATAGCTTTTCGCAGTTAGCCGCGTCCTTCTTCGGCTCCCAGTGCCAAGGCATTCCCCTTGCGCTCTTTGTAGCTTGACCATGTGATTCTTTGGTTCTTCAAAATTGTAGTTTTTCTATCAGAT
>NZ_VWXL01000063.1 GCF_009746625.1 Caproicibacter fermentans | reverse complement strand
ACCTTTTTCCCTTCCTGTGCCAGCCCGATGCCGAGATTGGCGCAGGTTGTGGTCTTACCGACGCCGCCCTTTTGGTTGGCAACGGCAATTACATTGGTCATGTGATTTTTCACCTCCCGCTGAAATAGAAAAAGGACGTTCCTTTTCACGGAACGCCCTTAAAATATAATGAAGTTATTCAATTTTTAGCGGTAAATACTGCTTCTTAACTGCCCGTAAACCCTTGATATTGCTGGCTTTTTGAATAAATGCTATAAGAACACTCGTAGGTAAGACACGCTCATGCTTATGGATTTATAGGCCCAAGGATATGTCATTAGTAATTTTAATATTGCTATGCCAGAAGTTAAATGCATCTAGTTCCTGTGTAACCTCATCGTATACATTAGCCTTGCGTTGGGGGTCTCTGATAGTGATTATTAGACAAACATCTTGGCTTGGAATCCTGCGTTCTAACTCTGCCAACTGTTCAGTGTGCTCTCTAAACAATCCCTGTAAAAACAGAAACCATTGTTTATCTGGGGTTGTAAAGTGTTGCCTATTCACTTCTGATAATTCAGATAAATCAACAGCGTATTTCTTTACTGGATAATATTTATCTGCGTACTGTATTAGCAACCGCTCTCTTAAAGCAAAGTCGCTCTGGCTATCTCTCATCAATCTTTTACTATATAAATTTTCTCTAAATAGATTCTGCGCTCCTGCGCGGCCAACAGGATTGAGAATATTACGTTTACTAATATCTCGTTGCTTTTTGGCATCATAAGAACCAAACTTTATATCAACATTTGACTGACAGTATTCTACTCCTTGCGTCGGGTCAAGGATGGGGTCATAAACCAGCGTTGCAATAATCTGGCCTGTATAATACCCGTTCCTTATCAAGGATTTTGGCATGGGGAAGTCCATAATATCAATTTTTTCGCCTTTTGAAAGCGTATCACGCAGGATAAGAGTAGCTTCATAGGGGGCATTATATAGAATTTGAGATACATTCTTTGGTACACCGAAGCCTAATTGTTTTGTCCTTTCAGTTACAGGAATTCGGAGATTCTCCGAGTACGACGCTGAGTGGACAATCAAACCTTTAAGTAGTAGCGGATCAAATTCCTCATCTAGCTCCTGATATAATCCGGTAGCTAACGAGGCTATGCGTGGGGTTGAGAAACTTGTTCCAACACTACTAGCCAAATCCCCATTTGCCGAAAAGGACTTAACCCCTGTTGTAACAAGCTCTCCGTTCTGATTGACGCCAGCGTTTCCACCATAGTGAGATACCTCGGGTTTTATGATAAACTCTGGGCCGGGACCTATTCTTGAAAAAGGTGAAGGATTATCAATATCTGCGAAGTCATCAGGCCCTTTTGCATGTGCCACAGAACCCACGACCAGAGACCTTACAGAATCAGCACCTTCGTGAATTCTTCCTTTAGGCCTTCCAGAAATAAAGTTCCTACAATTACCGGCAGATTTGCATATTAGGATATTGTATTTATCTTGAAGATCGTCCAATGCGATTGCCAAATCTGAAAATTTGGTATCGCAAACCGGGCGAGTAACGCTGATAGACAGATTCCATACTTTTACTTTCTCGTGGTTTGCATCAATTGCCTCGCGAATATTTGCAATTAGGTCATCTTCGTCAAGACCCTCTTTTGCTTCATCTGGAAATATAGTTGCATCAAATAGCTTTATTCCTTTGTGCCCAACCCATTCTTGATTTTCACAGGCATCTCCGTACAATGCTATTCCTGCGACAAATGTGCCATGGGTAGGATTTATTGCAGACTCAGGATATACTGTCCATCGTTTTCCGGCTATCCATGGAGCAAGGTGTGGAACCGGTGCTATACCATTGTCGAGTATTCCCAATGTCTCATAACGATGCCCGTCAACAGGTCTCGTTACTTCAATAGTAGTTTCTTCTTGGACAGAATCCAACGATACAATGTATTTCGGCATAGGTTCAATAGAAAACAACATTTCATATGCATCATCGCCACGGAGCTCATCAAGCATAGTTTGGGGATTCAGTTCTACTTTGTATATAGAGAACTGACTTGCATAACTCGTTTTTTTAAACGACATTTTTCGTGAGGTCAATGCTCGCTCAAATAATCGTTGCATAGATATATTGGTTTCATAGTCCTGAAAGTCAATAAGTTTAATTTTGTACGTTGTTTCATTATCCTGCTTCTGTATGACAGGCTGAAACTCCCAAAAGGTTTCAAGGCACGAAAGTGCATAGCTGTTACGATTATAATCTTGCAACCTACTTGATATCTCGTTCATTTGTGAAACAGAATCAAGTTTTACAATTAGCTCATCCGAGTCTGCCAGTCCAATCACATTACTTCTATCATCTGTTTGGAATAATGACGAGATATCTTTTCGACGAGATTTTGCAGTCGAGTCATCGCACATTTTGGCCACAAACACAAAAGGAACTGCAGATTTGCGCTCTGAACGTTCGGTGACAATTTCTGAAAACTGATTAAACGCTGAAAACAACTCAGTAGAGCGTTGCACGAGTTCGTCCCCAGCAAGTACCCATTTAGGATCTTCGGAATTTCCAGATCCTTCAACCCTTAACTCATCCACTTCTCGCGGAGCAAAAAAATTGATGGGAAGTTTTTCATTTTCCATGGCTTACGGCTCCTTTCTAACAATACTTCTTGAAATTTCTTGTATTTTGCGAAGCGGTATTTCTAGGCTTTCATTGATCTCTTTATGAGTGGCACCATATTTCATCAAAAACTTTATAAAATCGTCTTCATTTTCAATGGCGTGATTTTTGTGAAAGTAAATTTCTTTTAGCACATCACAACTTGTTAAACAGTTTCTGCCCGAAAGTATCACACCACGCATCGCGTTAAACACTATCGTCTTAATATCTGAATGGCTAAGCCCGATCAAAGCATCTTCAATAAAATCTAGCTTTTTTGAAATTGACAAAAAACTTGTTTCCTTGCCATCGAGAAGGACATAAAGTAACTGATTTATTTCTTCCTTCTGCGGTTTTTCTAATGTTATTATTGTAGTAAATCGTCTCCAGATTGCCGGATCAAGCAGTTCGTGGTGATTGGTTGCAGCAATTAAAATACTGTCATCGCTAAAAGCATCTATGTTTTGAATCAAACTGTTTACAACTCTCTTTAGTTCACCAAGCTCATTTTTATCGTCTCTCAACTTCGCAATAACATCAAACTCATCCAAAAACAAAATGCACTCTCTTTTTGAAGCATAATCAAAAATTTTACGTATGTTTTTGGCTGTACTGCCAAGCAATGAAGATACCAAACCATCCAATCTTGCAGTAACAAGGGGAAGTCCGGTAATACTAGATATAAATTGAGCTACCGTGGTTTTTCCACATCCTGGAGGGCCATAAAGCAGTAAAGAGTTTGAAGCACCAATTCCGGATTTAAGCAAATCATCCCTACGATTGTAGCTCTCAATAAAATTATATATTGCTTCTTGGGAGTATTTGCTCAAAATTACTTGACTAGGGTCAATCTGAGGCGATGTGACCTCGATAATGTCCATCCGGCTTTCTGTATCGACTGGTTTTGTCGCAAAGCTATCCAATGAAGTAAGAGTTCCCTTCTTTTTGCTTAGTGTTGACCTAATCCTCTTCGCCAGCGAACCCTCTCCTTGGCTTTCGAGATTATCTGCTAAGACGGTAGCATAGTTAATTACCTTCTCCTTGTCATTGACTAGGCCGCCTTCAATAATTTTAACAATTTCTGTATACAACGGTGGCTCACCTCACTTATCTGTTATTAGTATACGCGATTTTGTTTGTGAAGTCAACCTATTATGTTATTATACTTAGAATATTTGTTATCAAATTAAGATGTATCGTTGTTGAAGATCGAAATTCCGTTACTGCAATCAGGGCGTTGACTGCCTTTTAAACGCTTCAAGTTTCTGATTGTCATGAGTCTATGCCCGTTGTACCCTGACGCCAACCTCCAAAGTGAAAGATTAGGGTAACTTATAAAGCAATACACCAGAAAAGAAGCTATAGAAAATTAATTTACAACCAGAGTGTGATAAAAAGCTTGTCATCGATGTGATGATGCACTTGATTGAACAGGTATTGGTCATCCACAGTCCTGAAAAGAGTAAAATATAACCTTTGAAAACGGAAAGGGCGTTTCCTGTTCAAGAAACGCCCTAGAAAATCACATGATTTAGGGCGCTCCATTTCACGGAACGCCCTTAAAATATGATGAAGTTATTCGATTTTTAGAGGTAAATACTACTTATTAACTGCCCATAAGCCCTTGATATTACTGACTTTTTTGAATAAATGCCGTAAGAACACTCGCACCAAACGCACATAACCCGAACATTCACTTTATCGGTGAAGCGTTCGGGTTTGTGTTTTTATTAAGCTAAAACGAGACGAGGGATAGCCTTTACGGTTATCCCTCGTTCGTTGTTTCGCGAACAAAATTTAGCTTTGCTTTTTTTGCTCCCTGCTTCTTGGCTTTCGCCATCTGGAACTCTGCCTGATTGCGCTTACATTACGCTCAAGCTGTGTGTTTTCCATAATTTACTTAAAATAAATTGCTTTATTCACTATTGCGATATATACTTTATACAAGAAACAATTCTGTGAAGGACATCTTTAATGGATTATAGAACAGTGTTAGGAGCGGTTGAAAAATCGGACATTACTCCCTGACTGGTAGAACAATAAACGAGTAAGAGGCGGTTAAGATGAATCAACTCTCTTTTGATGATTTTAAACGGGAACAATCCTTATTGTTGTTGCCAAGCCGAACTGCATATATAGATGAGTGCGGCAACTTTGGTTTTGATTTCAATAATGGTGGATCAAAATACTATATCCTATGTGCAGTCGTTGCAAAGAACTCGGATATTGATGAACTCCATACTGCCGTGTCTGTTGTGAAGCAGAATAATGGCTTCGGCCAAACTGAAATGAAATCGAGTGCAATTGGCAATAACTATAGAAGAAGGAGTAAAATAATTGCAGAGTTATTGCCAATCGTGTTTAGAGTGATTCTGTTTGTAGCAGATAAACAGGCATTTATCAGTGAAAGTCCGCTTACTTCCTATCGACAATCGTTCATTAAATTCCTTCACCAACGCTTATATAATGTGCTTTACAATGCATATCCAAAATTACGAATAGTTGAAGACCAGATAGGAACGTCTGAGTTTCAGGAATCTTTTAAAAAATATGTCCGAGAGCATCGGCCAGAAAATCTGTTCAATGAATATGATTTTGATTATACTGACAGTAAGGACTCGCTGTTAGTGCAGTTGGCTGATATTGTAGGGGGTACAATAAGCAAAGTATATATCGATGACCATGCACCTAATTATCTTGAAATGCTAAAGGGTAAAATCATTTGTATTGAAAACTTTCCTAATAAAACCATGCCCTATTTCGCTTCAGCTATTTCTGAGAACACGCAGTATGACAAAAGTATTTTTGAGATTGCCGTTCAATGCGTCAATTCATTTATTGCTAAATATGAACATGACGAATCATTGGAAAAGAAGCTACAGATCGCGCTATTAAGATACCTGCTATTTCAAGTCTATAATGTAGATGCAAATAATTATATTTCATCGCATCAGCTATTGTCAATCCTAGAAGAATATGCTAATAAGAGAATCCGTCCAAACTATTTGTATCGAAGGATTATAGCGCCCTTGCGAGATGCGGGGGTTATTCTTGCCAGCTGTACACATGGATATAAGATACCAATATCAGTTGAGGATATTATAACGTATCTTAATCAGACTCATACCGTTGTATCTCCGATGCTACATAGAATTGAGATATGTAGAAACTTAATTAGGCAGAAAACTGACAATGCGTTTGATGTACTCGATAACCCTGCTTTTTTGAAATATAAAAACTTCTTTGATTAGTACTTATACTTTATTTCAATTCAGCGAAATTCAAATGTTACAGGTATGCGGAATAATGAGATGCTTCACGAAGGTAATTCTTAGCAATAATGGGAAGGTCGGCCAATGGTGGGTCATAGCTTGAGGTGGGTAATCATTAATATGTGTGTACGATTGGAAAACTAGACCATGAGGAGACAAAATGAATAGTGCCAATATGACGATCTTTAAAGACCCTGAAATATATAAATCAATTGCCAAAGGTTTACTTGGAAATATTCCAATAGTCGGTAGTGTAGTGGATGAACTATGGAGTTATTTTGACACTCGCCTGATGGAACGACGAATAAAGGTACTGGAGGAAACAATCTATCTGCAACATGTTGATATTGCTGATTTTCAAAATAAACTATTAGGACTTGCCACTGATGAACATAAATTTTATACCGTTCGTAATAATTTAAAATATATGCTCCTTTCGGCTTTACCAGAAACTGTTGATGTTCTTAACAAGTCACTCATTGATTTAGTTATGGAAGATAATTATGATATGTCTGAACACGCTTGTGAAATTATTCGCCAATTAAATTCGGATGACATTTATTTTTTGAAGCTACTTATCGCGTTTCGAAAAGAAGGGAAAAGAGATTACCAGTTGAAGGTGACGCAAGAAGCGCAGCAGACGCTAAAAAACCAGCCAGACTCTTTGGGAAAAGCAGAAAACACAAGTGTTGGTTATAAAAGAAGATTTTGGGTTGATAGAAATGTTCAATTCTCGCAAAACACTATGTTTTGGATTGACATTGCACAATTCTCTGGACTATCGAAAAACGTCACAGATCCTGGGATATTGCTTAATTCTTATTGTTCTGATAAAGATGGAAACACTGTTGATGATTGGGCATATATGATTCGATCTATAACTAAATTACAAAGTTTGGGTGTATTGGTTTGTGAAATTAAAGTAACTATAGGAACATCTTCTTTATCAAATATAGATAGACTTCACCTTACTTTTTTCGGACAAAAAATCGTATCTTATCTAGAAGATTCTAATAGTGAAATTTAATCGTTTAATTAAGAATATCGGTAAACCAATGAAGATCTGACAGTAACCGCTCAACTGTAGCGACGGCAGCGAAAATGACAGACACTGTGTTGATTGTAATTTCTGCTGTTCTTAGATTGAGCAAATGACACAAACGCACATAGCTCGAGTATTCACTTTATCGGTGAATGGTTCGGTTTTGTGTTTTCATAGAGCTAAAGCGAAACGAGGGGATACCTTTTATGGTTATCCCTCGTTCGCTGTTCTACAGACACATTAAATATGCTTGTGCACTATTCCTGCCTTCTGCTGCTCCTGCCACGCCTTAAATTCCGCTTGCCCCTGGTTGCTTTCAAAAAATTCCCGAATGGCGGGATAGAGTGTTTCGGCAAGGGCTTCCAACTCATGTTTAGGAATGGCTGTTCCCTGCCTTTTGGCTTTTGCCATTGGGAACACCCCCTATTAGTTTGGATTTTTGACAATCGAAAGGCAAATCGCCGGTATCTTCGATTTCTGTCCAACCCTCTAACGCCTTTTGGCGCGGCGAGAAATATTCCTTTGTGGTCATTTCGTCATACTGATTTTCGTCAGTAAAATGCACAACTTTGTGAATACGGCGTATATGTCAACGCCGGAACTTTTTTGACCCAAAACGCCGGTCGGAAATGACCCATATCGCCGGTTACATGAGCGCCAGTCACAGTACCGCCGGAATGTCCACCGGCGGTACTGTCTGAACGCCAGCTTTGA
>NZ_VWXL01000062.1 GCF_009746625.1 Caproicibacter fermentans | reverse complement strand
CGGTAAACTTACGCATGGCATAGCTGTCATAGATTGCGTCCTCGGTGGCCGGATCGGAGAGATTGAACCAGATCTGCAGCAGATACATCCGCAGCATCCGCTCAATGCCCATGGGCGGACGGCCCCGTTTGCCGCGGGGATAATACGGCGCAATGATACCGACCCACTCTTCCCACGGGATTATCTCGTCCATGGTTTCCAGAAACTCTTCCCGCCGTGTTTTCTTCTTTCTGCAGCTATATTCGATATCCGTAAAAGTTTGTTGCTTTTTCATTTTTTCGCCCCGCCTGTGTCTTGATATTTCTATTTTACCAGAGTTCTCCTCTCTTCGGTAGAGGGGCGGATTAAATCAGAGGTTCCCTAATCCTCTTATTATTATCTTTCATCAATAATGAGGGAGTAAACGCCTTTGAAACGGAGCCACCAAGCAATACATATCACGTTCCACAACCCGAAATCCGCTGAAGACGCGGCAAGGGTTCTGACCAAACTCCTTGCCAAGAGTCTTGCTGAGAATGTCATCCGTGGCGGCACTGCCAGAACCGGATCCGCAGAGCCTCGCTGCATCGAGCATGCGGTAACCTAAGCAATTAAAGTTGCTCAGAGCAGCTCTGAAAGGAGCCGTTGCAAAACGGCACGAAAAAAAAGTCGGAGCAACCATACGAAAAGGTATTGGCAGCTCCGGCTTTTTGCTTTAAAATTTAGTTGTGAAAGAAAATAAAAAGCTCTTAGAGCATAACA
>NZ_VWXL01000061.1 GCF_009746625.1 Caproicibacter fermentans | reverse complement strand
ATGCGTGTTTTTTTGCAATTACTAACACTGCGGATTTGCAGTCGTCCTTTGCCGTGCGCAGGCGGATATGTAATTCATGATCGTTATAAGCAAAAGCATAGTTGCTTTTTGGGTTATGATAAAGTGCCTGTAAGTTCAAGATTAACCTCCTGATAGTGTTTATAAAAATTGTATTTTCTCAAGTTCTTTATGATTCGATCTGTATAAAGCTGTCCCATTCCGATACAGCTTTTTTCTGTGCGTCTTCAGGTGCCAATTCTCCATCGAATACTTCCGGACCGATTTCACCGATGACAGACCAGAAATAAGAAATCCTCTTTACACTTGGCATTGGAGCAGATTTTTGGAATGCCTCTAAAATAGCTCCGGAGATGGGGTCGGTTGAAAGCCCATTGACGTTAGAAACATCATTTCTGGCTGTAATTTTGGCCGCTTTTGAATAGAGTAATTCCGCGCTTTCATTGGAAACAAGGAATTGTGCAAAAAGTTGAGCTGCTTTTGGGTATTTGGTGTAAGTTGCCACATGCGCATTTTGAATGTAGGAAAATACCTTCGGTTGCTTTCCATCATAGGTTGGAATCGGAATAACTCCAAAATCGACATTTGCATTTTTATAGGTTTTCACATCCCATGGGCCGCTCATGATATAACCTGTTTTGCCATCGGTAAATTGCTTGTTAAGAAAATCCGTGTTGTTGGAATCGATTGCTTTCATTGGCATTAGGTCGTGGAATTTTTGAACGACCTGCAGCCCTTTTAAAAATTCTGGAGTATCGAAGTTAGGTTTACTTTCATCAGTACCGTCGGTGCCAAACAAATTATATCCGTATGTGCTCAGCATGGGGTAGAGGGACGCTCCCTGATCCGCGTTAAATAAGAACCAGAATTTATTCTGTTTTGCATCATTGTAGGTTTTTGCTTCCTGAAAAATCTGTTCAAAGGTTGTAGCCGGTGTTTTAACCAGTTTCTTATTGTAAAACAGTACCGATGTCTCAACAGAAACCGGGACGCCATAAACTTTGCCGTCATTGGTCACTGTTTTCAGTGCTACGGAACTGACATCATTTTTTATCCCCTGGACAATACTGTTGTCGAAAGGAAGAAGTATCCCCTGTACAATCGCCTGATAGGACAGGTCGTGTGCAAGCATAAACACATCCACACCTGTTTTTGCCACAGCTTCCAGCTTGGCTTTTTTCAGATTATCCATTGTGCCTTTTTGTACGGTTACCGAAACCCCATACTTTTCCTTGAATTTTGCGGCAACTGCGTTGCCCCACGCCAAATCGCTGTCGTCGCCGCTAGTACGAAACGTTAAGGCAGCGCCCTTTTCCGGAGTCAGGGCCTCTGTACTTTCAGAGGCGGTGTTGCCGGATACCGTTGAGTTAGCCGTATTAACCGGTACGTTAGATTTGCAGGCTGCCAAAGGGAATGCCACCGAAAGACACAGGGTAAATGCCAAAATCTTCTTTAACTTCATACTTGTCATCCTTTCAATATAAAAATTTAAAACAGGTACCATGAAACATGATTCTGCTAACAGCAGCTGTGATTGATTGCTCAGCCTTTGTTTGCGCCGGCAGCAACGCCCTGGACCAGGTATTTCTGAAACACAATAAATAAGATTGTTATCGGGACCGCAATAAGAATAGCCCCCGCTGCGAACATGGTGAATTTATCATTTTCCTTGCCCGCGATCATATTGTAAAGACCGATTGCCACGGTCGTGTTGTCATTATCCGTTGACAAAAGCATGCTGGGCATAATGAAGTCCATCCACGGCAGCATAAACTGGGATACCGCGCAATAGGTAATAATTGGTTTTGATATTGGCAAAATAATTCTGAAAAAGGTTGAAAAATAAGAACAACCGTCAATATAGGCAGCCTCATCAATCTCTTTGGAAATGCCATCCAAATAGCCCTTCACAAGCCAGACATTATACGGTATTGCACCCGCCGCATAAATAATTACCAGTGCAGTCGGATTGTTTAACAGACCCAGAGTCAAATACAGTGTGTAAATCGCTGTCATGGATAAAAAGTTAGGGAACATGGAAAGAAGCAATAATCCAATCAAGCCGGACCTTCTGCCTTTAAAATGAAAACGTGAAACGATCCATGCGGTTATCATAATAAGGACAACGGAAACTACCGCGTTAAGGGTAGCTATCAGGAAAGAATTCTTAAACCACACCAGATAATTGGTTTCCATAAAAAGCCTTACGTAATTGCTAAGCGTAAATTTTTTGGGTATGAGCGAAGAGGAAGCTAAACTGTCCCCCGGATTAAAGGATGATATGACAATCCAGAGAATTGGTATCAAAACGAGAAGCGCTACAACAATTAACTCTAAATGCACCAAAAAGGAGTTTATTCTTTTTTTCATGTGTTTACATCTCCTTAATAGCGGCCGTATTCTTCAAATTCCAGTAAGATACAACGCCGACTAAAATGAAAATCAGAATATTTAAAACAGCAGCCAGATTATACATGTTCTGATTCAGGGTCAGTTTGTAAATCCACGAAATTAAAATATCGGTGTCACCCGCGAATTCCAGCGAAGAATCATTGGGTCCTCCGTTAGTGAGGAAATAGATGAATCCGAATCCATTGAAATTGCCAATAAAATTCATTACTAACAAAGGCGCGGTCGCTTTCATCAACAGGGGTAGCTTAATCCGGCGAAAAATCTGAAATTTGTTCGCCCCGTCAATTCCCGCAGCCTCATATAGCGTTGGATCCTGATTGGCTAAAACACCGAGCAGCATGGCCATAAACATCGGGAAACCCATCCACAGATTTACCGCGATAATCGTAATTTTCGCGGTAAAAGCATCGGACAAAAACGGTATCCTGCTATGAATCAGCCCACAGTCAAGTAACAACTGGTTCAAGGGGCTGAATTGTCCGTTGAATAAATTTCGGAACATCAAAAGCGAAATCATTCCCGGAATCGCCCATGGCAATATGTAGATGGAACGAAAAAACGATTTATGCTTAACGCATTTGCTGTTTATCAGCAGTGCCTGAAAAAGGCCCAAAAAATAGGTGGAAAAGGTTGCGATAAATGCCCATATAACGGTCCAAGCCAAAACGATAAGGAACGTTTGTGACCATATCGGGATACTGATTAATTTTGAAAAATTATCCAGACCCACCCATTTCACCAAATTGGCGGGAGGAAGATGATTTGCATTGTAATTCGTAAAAGCCGTAAGAACAGAAAAAATGATGGGCATTACAACGATATACAAAACGACAAAAAGAATCGGCGCCAGCACAAGATAAGGGAACATTTTCTGATATAATTTCTTGCCATATGCCCGTGAGCTTAGGTAAGTCTGTGTGTCGTCGATTGCTTTTCCCGTACGATAGGCATCAACAATATTCCATATATAAATTCCTAGAAAAACAATCAGAAAAATCAACCACATGATTCCATTAATCATTAAATAGGTTGAATGATCTTCGCCGGGTACTGTGCCTAAAGTGAAGAGACCCCAAATTCCCCGTGTGAACCAACCGCCGTACAAGCGTATTTGAAAATTCGAAATCTGTCCAGCAAAGAAATTGAACCAATAACCGGAAAATAACTCTATTCCGAAAAGTAAAACCTGGGCAGCAAAAAATAGGATTCCTTTCACCTTTTGCTTGCCGATAAAGAACTGGCCGCTACCCCAGAAAAGGCAGGATAAAATTGTTGAACTGGATTTTTTAGTCAAAGCATAGCCTCCCCTTATTCCGTCTTATTTAAACAGCAAATAAAAACTATTTACTAAGATCGTCGGTTTCAATATTTTATATAAATTTGATTATAAAATTTCAACTTGAGTTCTATTCTTGCACATATTGCCAAGCCGTGATAAAATTGAATTCAAAGTAAATTCAAAGGGGCGTTTTATGTGGCAAAACATAAAGTATCCATGCGGGATATTGCAAAAGAGTGCAATGTTTCGGTGGCCACCGTTTCATATGTCTTGAATCACTCTGAAAATGAAAAAATCGGACATGACACCTGTTTGAAAATAGCAGAAGCCGTTACACGATTGCACTATAAGCCGCGCAATTCTGTAAAAAAACGCAAAAGCAAACAAGTGGGGGTTATTATCAGTTGTAAAGACAACGATTCCCCCGGAAAAAGGATGTCTTATTATGATCTTGCATCAAAAATAAGTTCCCGAATGAAAGAACTTGACTTTGAAACAATCATCCTCGAAACGAAAGATCCGGAGAAAGATGTTGCCGCCATTTCAAAGCATAATTTAAACGCGGTTTTTTTTTATTGATATAGACAGCAAAATTGCGGATAAAATAACGCATAACTACTATGTACCCGTCCTTTTTTTAAACTGCAGTATTCATGACAGTTTGTTTTGCAAAATCTATCCGGATTATAAAGACGCGATTCGCAGGGCAAAAGTGATGCTAAACACCAACGCGTCGTTTCTCGTAATGGAAGATATCTGTAATCAGGATTTAAAAAATGAAATGATGGGAGGATTTCCTCCAGAGGACGTTTTTATCAATACCTCAAATTCGGATTTGAGACTCTTTCTTCAAACTCATAGCCAAGCAAAAGGAATCGTGTTTGGCGATATCCTTGGGCTGGAGACGGAACTGTACATCAACCGGCAGGATCTTGTGGTCGTTTCGAATTTTGATGATTCCAACATGTTGCTGCCGGACACAAAAATGATTTTTATTCCCAACCGAAAAATTGCCGATATTGCCGTTGAAACATTGCAAAAAATGTTTTCACTGGACTATGGGAAAGCGGAAGAAGAAAACCGGATATTGGTTCAGTGCGAAACGTACTAAGCTTTAATAGATTAATGAAAAAGCCGGAAATGTTGTTGGTTAAAGCCGCAGCATTTCCGGCTTAAATTATTACGGCGCGATTGCTGCCGCCTGTTCTTTAAAGGGAAAGTCTCCCGCCGGTAGGAAAGTCAACCTTTCACCTCTGTGCATGCAATAATATAACACAATTATTAATATGTGTCAATAATTTTTAAAAAATATTAATTATTATTGTGCATTATGCATCAACAATAAACTTAACATTGTTTTGTTAAGTAAAAGGATAGTCTCGGAAACCTGCTGTTTTCATGAACTTTTCATCTCATCGCAAAAAAATTAAGCTGTCTCATAAAATTAATAATTTTAAAAATTTTAGTTTTGTTTTGGCTGTTTGTCATTAAATCTGCTAAATTTACAAATCAATATTGACAGAAATAGTAGCATATGTTATATTGTAATTAACTTAAGCGCTTAAGTAAATTTCTAATAAAAGGAGTCTGATTTTTAGTGGAGCCACATTCTCAAATTGTAACCATCAAAAATTTCCATGCGACAAAATTAAACAATGACAGGGATATCTTTCTTTATCTTCCACCGAGTTACATGCAAAGCATTAACAAAAAATATCCGGTACTGTATATGCATGATGGCCAGTACGCTTTTGCACAATCGAAAAATACGGGCGGATCATGGAATGCACATAAAGTTGCTGACCAACTGATTCAGGACGGTAAAATAAAAGAGATTATCATTGTTGCAATCCCCAATATGGGCAACGAGAGGGGAAGTGAGTATGCGTTCGACGGAATTCCTTTTGTGAACGCATTACATTTGAAAGCTAAGGGACTGCTTTATGAAGATTTCCTTCTGAATGATTTAAAGCCGTACATTGATAAAAACTATCGTACCCTGACCGACCCTGAAAACACCGCGCTTATTGGTTCGTCTATGGGAGGTCTCGTAACTTATAACCTTGGCTTCCGTAATCCTCAGGTATTTGGAAACCTTGCCATGATGTCTCCTTTTCTCGTGTCAGTAAATTCGGACGGTTTTGCGGAAACGCCGAACTATCAAATTTATAATACAAATCAGAAACCACAAAAAATATGGGCAGATATTGGCGAATACGAAAATCTTTTGCAAATCAGCCACACCAGGCACTTTGTGGATCAAATGCTGGAAAAAGGGTACCAACAGGAGAAAGACCTTGCGTATTACGATGTTCCTTACGGAGCGCATTTTGAGCAGGACTGGAATGCACGCCTGCACGCACCTCTTTTGTTTTTCTTTGGTAAAATCGGTCAAAGGGATTCCGTGCAACTTTATGGTCGTAAAACAGTCGGTCTGAATGGAGGATTGCAAGTTCGTGCCAATCCTGTGGTAAAATTTGATAGTGGCTTCCTTATGAGTGACATCGACGCACAATATATTCCAGAAGACCCAAACATTCTGGAAATATCCGTTGATGGAACCATCATCCCCAAAAAAGTCGGGCAAACAAAAGTAACCTACCGTTCACATGGTTTGGAAACTGCCGCTATCTATACAGTTGTTGAGAATGTTCCTAAAATGGTAAACGTAGCTGTAAATGTAAAGGTTCCGAATAACACTCCGGATGACCAGCCTCTAACTCTGAACGAATATCGACTGACAAAGGTGAAAGACGGTCTTTATACCGTCAAAATTTGCATTCCAACTGACAGTGGTTTTACATTCAAAATTGCCAGAGGTGACGCTTTTGTCAATCCTTCAATTGAACAAGATAAGGATAAAAAAGATATCCCCTACCGAAGATTCAAAGCTTCTGAGGATTTAACATTAAACTGCACTGTTGAAAGTTGGAAGGATCTATAATCTTTGCCAAAGAAAAGAGGAAATGCAATGGAACGAGTTATTTTACTGAAAAATTTTCACGCTAAAAAACTCAATAACGACCGAGACATACATATTTATCTTCCACCCAGCTATTACTCAAGCACTGCAAAATATCCTGTGCTGTATATGCATGATGGGCAGGGGCTGTTTAACGCAAACCCATACTCCAATCAGTCTTGGAATGTGTATGAAACTGTGGAAAAATTAATACGCGAAAACAAGATAGCCGAAATTATTATTGTGGGAATCGATAATAAAGGTGTCGAACGGTCAAACGAATACACGCACAGTATGGACGGTACCAACAAAATAGAAGGACTTCCTGAAATAAAATGCTGCAAAGGTGAATTGTATGAAGATTTTATCATCCACGATTTAAAGCCTTATATTGATGCAAACTACAGAACACAGTCCGACCGGAATCACACAGCATTAATGGGATCGTCTATGGGTGGTCTTGTAACTTACAACATTCTCTTCCGGCATCCCGAAATTTTCGGAAAAGTGGGAATTCTTTCCCCTTATTTTGTAAAACTGGATTTAAACACGCTGGATGTGTTTCCCGTCTGCAAATTTTATACCAAAAAAGTTCCGGTCAAAATTTGGCTTGATGTGGGGGAATACGAAGCGAACATTTTGCCGCAGCATGTCAGAAAAATGGCAGATCATTTGTATGAGATCGGATGGAAACCGATCGACGAACTTTCCTATTATGCGGTCACGGATGCAGCACATACGGAAACAGACTGGTCGAAACGCCTCAGTATTCCCCTTCTGTACTTATTCGGAAATATCGGAACCCTGCAATCCATTCGGCTGCCGGGTAGAAAAATGGTTGGGTTGAGTGGAATAGCCGTACGCATCAATCCAGAGCTTCAATTTAGTACCGGATTCAAAACGACCGGCCTTACAGGTCAGTATTTTGTGGAAAATCCGGAAATTCTGGAAGTCGGACAGGATGGGATGATACAGCCCAAACACAAAGGCAGCACAAAGGTTACATACCGCTATGGTGGTTTGGAAACTTCCGCAGAGTATACAGTTGTCGATCCGCTGTCCGAATACGTATCGGTTTCCATTGCCATCACAGTGCCGGAAAAGACTCCTGATAATGCCTATTTGACAGTCAATAAAATCATTGTCCATAAAATATCGGGTCGCACCTATGGCGGGCAGTACTCGCTTCCTCGGGACATCGGTGTGCAGTTTGCCATAACCTGCCACACAGGCGATGGCAAAGCGTTTGCTGAAATAGACAGCCATCATCATGCTGTGTGCAGAAGATTTCGCGCTGAGAATGATAAAAAGCTCAGCTATACCGTAGAAGGTTGGTCAAATCCTGAATGAAGCAGAAGTTAAAAACAAAATTTCCCGCGATGCAAAGCAAAAATTTCCGACTGTTTTGGGCGGGACAGTGCATTTCCCTTACCGGCACATGGATGCAGACAACCGCTTTATCATGGCTGGTTTATGAAATATCAGGCTCCTCTTTTCTCTCAGGTTTGGTGCTGGCAATAGGTGGAATACCTTTTTTCCTTTTTTCGGTAGCCGGCGGTATTATTCTTGATAAATTCTCCGACAAAAAAGTTTTGGTTGATTCACAAATCATATTGATTGCGGCGTCTATGGTATTGGCGATACTAATCGGGCTGAATTCGATAAAATATTACCACCTTGTTCTCTTCAGTTTGATTACGGGGGCCGCGAATGCTGTTAATTTGCCAGCTAGACAGACGTTTATTTATCATCTAGTTGGCAAAGACGCCCTCACAAACGGCATCGCATTAAATTCGGTAGCTTTTAACGGTGCACG
Organism: Caproicibacter fermentans; assembly: GCF_009746625.1. Classification (GTDB taxonomy): domain Bacteria; phylum Bacillota; class Clostridia; order Oscillospirales; family Acutalibacteraceae; genus Caproicibacter; species Caproicibacter fermentans. Next base: position 28,689 of record NZ_VWXL01000061.1, on the reverse strand, counting down.
GATCATTGGACCTGCATTCGTAGGAATCTTAATGGGGTTTGTCAACATCTCGGTCTGTTTCTGGATCAACGCTTTCTGTTTTATCCCGGTCACGATTTTTGTCTGTAAGATTAAGACTGCCGTTAAGGATCCAACGGAGAATAGAAATGCAGTCAAAGAAATTACGGAGGCATTTTCGTATATCGGCAGCAAAAAAATCTTATTAGGAACCCTTCTGATTTCTACCGTGGTAGGACTTTTAGCTATGAATTACAATGTGTTGACCCCAGTTCTTGTCAAAAACGTCAATGGGCAGTCAGCCGGTTATTCGTTCCTGATTTCTTTCATGGGGATTGGCTCGCTAATAGGTGCAATCTTCATGTCTGTTAAAAATGACACCCGTTTTGTGAAACACCTTCTGCTGATTATTCCAATAATTACCTCGGTTTTATTCGTGTTGATCGGCTTCCTTAAAAATTTTATCGTTTTTGCTTTTCTCTACATTCTTTATGGGTTCTGCATCACTGCATTTGCAACGGCATCAAACTCCGTTGTCCTTTTGGAATCTGAAAATGAAATGAGAGGAAGGGTCGTTAGTTCCTACACCATGCTGTTCAACGGTATGAATTATGTTGGAAGCATCTTGGCAGGATATTTGACAGGATGGGTGGGAATTTTTAACTGCTTTAAAATTCTGGGAGTAACGATTCTCGCATCCGCAGGAATCATACATGGAACCGTAAAAAACCTTCGGAAAGTGATTGTATGTAAAAAATCGGGAAGTTAGTTAATCATCCAACGCAATTAGAAAACATAGGAGGTTCTGTTATGAACAATCAAATTTGTTATTTTGAGAAACCTGGAAAATCCAACACGGAAAATGTCTTTAAGATTGTTAAAGAATATGCGCTTGCGCATCATATGAACGAAATTGTACTGGCCTCTACAACAGGCCAGACCGCTTTGCTTGCCGCAGATTATTTTCATGATTCGGGAATAAAAATCATTGCTGTAGGAGTTGATACATTTGGCTGGAGTCAAAGTGAAGAAGCAAAAAACGAATTAAGGAAGAAACAGATACAGGCGGTACCGTGTGTTCATTATTTCGAGCAGGACACAGCAAATGCATTGCGGAGTTTTTCCCAAGGTACAAAAGTTGCATTTGAAATTGCCCAAGCTGCCATGGAAAACGGTCTTCTTTCCGACATAAACCAAATCATAGCGATCGGTGGCACGGGTTTTGGTTCCGACACCGCACTGATACTGAAATCAAACGGCAACCAAAATCCTAAATTTGATGTTATTCGGATATTATGTATGCCGCAAACAAAGCAGTTGGATGAAAAAAAGCAAAAGAATGTATTTTGAACAATCTCTCGCTTTTGTACCGGCGATCGGTCAATATATTGTTCTGGAAGATATTGGCCGATCGCTAATGGAAGTGGGACTGTGTGGTATAGCTCAGCGTGGATAGGCTTTGTTTTTAACGGCAGTTCTTTAATATACTCTAATTTCTCTAAACCCGTTTTTGACGACCAGATGGCCCATAACGCCCTTATTGACAAGGTACGGCGTATCGTGATAAAGTAATTTAAGCGCTTCAGTAACAAACATTGAAAAGGGAGTGGCGGAGTTTGGGAAATATAACGATGAAGGATATCGCGGAAAAATCAAACGTTTCAATTGCAACGGTTTCATATATCTTAAATCATGTTAAAGGGCAGAAAATCAGTGATGAGACGAAAAAACGTGTGTTAACGATCAGTAAGGAAATGGGCTATATTCCCAATTTAACCGCGCGCACGCTTGCAGGCAAAAAATCTGGCCTTATCGGAATTTTACGCGTTTGTGACTTAACCATAGAAAACCCATGGCAGGATTTTATATATTGTAAATTCATCAATCAAATCGAACGTATCTTAAATCGTTTTGGCTACCATGTACTTTTCACAAAAGTCGACGTCAGTTGTCCAGAACTTAATGTCGTTTTACAGCGAAAATTGGATGGTGTTATTTTATTAGATGTTAGTGAAGATATCTTTTATAAAATTTCCAACATTTTTCATGTTCCGGTTTTAATTATCGATGGCTATCTGGAAGATTGCTTGTTCCATAAAATAATATTGGATTATAATGTAGCATTTGAAAAGTCGGAACAATTGCTAAACAGCAACCCCGAATTTATAATTTCATATAAAAGCAATAACAAAGGAATTTTAAATATCATTGACAGCTATGCAAATAAAAAGGGAATCGAACTGCTTTTTGCTAAAAGCGTAAAAGAGTTAGCTGAATTTTCTAGAGGTAAATCCAAGGCAAAAGGAATCGTGATTAATGAATTTGTCAGCCTGTTTGCAGCTAGATATTTAAATCCCAATAATTTTGTCACAGTATGTTCCTGCGGCTCACCTGAAATTTTACCGGAAAGCAGAAAAAAGATTGTACTTCAAGAAGAAAAATCGGAAGTGGCAGCTGATTTGATTTTATCATATATAAAAGGTGATTATCAAAAAAATAGATGCAAGTATACATTTTTAAAATAGTAATACAATGTCAGCAACTCAAGTTGATGTTCCCTGCTGAAACTCCCCCCACTCGTCTGTGACAAAAGTTCTCCAGTCTTATCATGGCAAAGATCTTGGGTTTCCAAAGGTTTAAGAGTGCAAATTCAACCCGGTTTCTCGACCGCCTGGCCGCGCGCGTCGCGTTCGTTCCGGTTCCGGGCGCACTAATTGACACCGCTGCAGAGAAAGATGTATCAACCAAGAATTCCATTTCGGGCATGTTCTGAAATCAAAGAGTAAAGCAGAAAAGCCGGGGCTGCCATACAACAAGAAATGGTTGCCCCCAGTTTCTTCGTATCAGAACTCGTCCCACCTGATCTCAGTTTCAAGGTTCAGTCGTTGACAGCGACCAGGGTCTGTTTGTTAGATCGGTTTACAAGGAACTATACGGACTGCTGACAACAAAACGGCGATATGCTTCCGGGAAGGAAGTATATCGCCGTTTTGTTCTGCTGAAATTGTAAGAAATGTGCAGTCGAAAAACACCAAAAATCAAGATAACATATTTTACAGCGTCCTGTACCGTGTATTCTATGCTGCCGATTTACAGATCAGCTTTCGATATGCTATAAGTGGCAATCCAAATGGGTTAAAACTTGTGATTCTCTGGGTATTGTAATAGCCGAATATATATCTGAAAATTATGAATTTTACTTCTTCTCGTGCCATTCTGTATGTCGGTATCTGTACAGCTTTTTTAATGTAGCGAAAAAGCTTTCCATACGTGCATTATCATAGCAATGACCGGTCCCGCTTAAGCTTTGAACCATTCCGATTTTCTTAAGCTTTGCGCGAAAAGCATCGCTTGTGTATTGGCTTGCGCGATCACTGTGAAGAATTACATCTTTCAACCTTCCAAGCTGTTTGACCGTATCAATGCACAGTTCCTTTGTCATGTTTTCACGCATTTCAAGGGCAACTATTTCGCCGTTAAAACAGTCCATAACAGGAAACACATACAGCTTGCCATCGGCGCATTGTACCTCAGTTATATCCGTCAGCAGCTTTTTCATCGGCTTGTCCGAACTGAAATCCCGTTTGATCAGATTTTCTTTTTCCTGTATTTCGGTAGTTGCCTTAGTGATTTCGCGAGGGCAGCGGTAATAGCCTGATTCACTGACTTTCAAAACTTTGCACATCTCTTTTACGGTGTATTTTTCTTTGAACTTCATTACAAACAGATGCCGTTCTGCTGTTCTTACTTCTTCCGTTCTTTTGGGAAAAAACCGAGTGCGTCCTTTAAAATATCATTTGCATGCCTTAGCTCGGCATTCTCACGTTCAAGTTGACTATTGCGTATTTGCATCTCACCATCGGTGAGGATAGGCTTTGACGCCCCTTCCGTAGCCTTGCGGCTCTTCCGCCAGTCGGTAATGGTGTAATACTGAATGCCAAGCTGCGCTGCAGCCTTTTTTACTCCGATTTCGTCGGACAACTTCAACGCTTCTGCTTTGAATTTTTTATTATACCTTTTCATCTTCAAACACCTTTCTCCTCATTCTTATTTTATCAGATTTTGGGTGCTTGTCGACTCTACTTAAATGATAACATTCCAGTATGCCCTTTTTACCTATTTATTTGACGGTAATAATATATTCCAATTTATCAACGCACATTGGAGTTCGCTCCAACTGGGCGTTTTTTGCTGCACAAAGGGGTATTCAGTCCGTTGCCGATCCCCGCCACCTCTGTTTCGATTTGCCCAAACCCAAAAATCGAAACGGAGGAATGTAAAATGGTCAAAATCAATCTGCGGAAATATTATCCCGATTTCTATACCACCGACTGCATCATCGAAGTGCCGAACGAGGTTGTGGCGCTCATGGATGCGTATGAACATACTGAAGCCGCGTACTACCTGCGGAGATACCGCCATAAAGCGTATTATTCTTTGGATCGGGGCGATGACATTGAGAAGGACATCCTGTTCGCCTCTCTGTCTCCCTGCGAAATCTACGAACGTAAAGTCACGACAGAACAGCTTCATGCCGCCATTGCCTCTTTGCCGGACAAGCAGGCCAAACGCATCTATGCTCACTACTTCTTGGGGATGAGCAAAAGCGCCATTGCCAAAGCTGAGGGTGTCAGTAAGGCTGTGGTTGGTGACGCTATCGACCGGGGACTTGAAAACATGGAAAAGTTTTTGAAAAAGTCCCTTTAAGCTCACTTACTTTTGCCCCAAAAATGAAAAGGCTTATGAGGGAATTGTTTTTATTCCTCGCTGAGCCTTGAAAATTTCATAAGGGACAAGCCGGATACATACCGCAAGCAGCGGCATACAGGGAGCCTCACGGCGGGTGCGCCACGATCTTTCCTTACGCGGGAGAGGGTGATTGGATTTCAGCGTAACGGAAAAGAAGCGAAAAACACCAGCGCCGCAGGCAGAGCAGCGTCTTTTAGGCGCGGGCGGCTCTGCGGCAATCATCTGTATGTAATGAAACTTCCGTTCAGTCACAGTCCGAGCGTGATAAAACCGTCGCAGGCAATGAGAACGGCCCGCCATCATCATGGAGGGAGGTGCGATTCCTATGGTAACAGGTACGCCGCCTGTTCGTCCGGAATGTCTGTAAATATAAACGCAAATCGAAACAAAGGGACAGCCGCGCCGTAATTGCTCCGCATTGCCCACGATGGCAGTGCAAATACGAAATATACGGCGCGGCTGCTTTTTATCTGGACGGAGGCATAATAATGGAAAATACAAGAACTGCTGTCCATAACAGTAATATACCGCCCAGCGCTTCCGGGCGCAGTCGTTTAGATAAAACATCTACCTATAAGGTGGACGGTAAGACTTTCATTGTCGAACCTGTTTTTAAAACAGAAGGGCATGACACACTGGGAACCATTTTAATAAAACTGATGAGAGCCGACGCAGATCGGCTTTGAGTATAAGTGACAACACGGCAAGCGTGACAATCGGCGGTCGATATGGTATACCTTATCCTGTAAATACTGCTTATTTGACTGCCGGAAAGGGGGATTTATGAAACAGTCAAACAGGAGAAAGAATCGGGAAGACACAGCCTTTCTTTATGAGCGGCTGTCACGCGATGATAATATTGAGGGCGAAAGCTACAGCATCAGCAATCAGAAAAAACTCTTAATAAAGGTTGCCAAAGAAAAGGGATATACCAACCTTGTCCACTTCTCGGACGATGGCATTTCCGGTGTCACAATGGAGCGGCCCGGTTTTGTAGCGATGATTCAAGAACTTGAGGAAGGCCATGCGGCGGCTGTTTTCGTAAAAGATATGTCGCGCTTGGGCAGAAACTACATTGAGGTTGGAAAGCTCACGGAGGAATTCCTCCCCGATCACGACATAAGACTTGTCGCAGTTTCCGATAATGTGGACACCGCCGAGGGAGAAAATGAACTGACACCGATCCGCAATCTGTTCAACGAGTGGTATGCCCGTGATATCAGCAAAAAACGGCGTATCAGCAATAAGATCAAAGGAAATGCCGGGGAACCGATGGGGCAGCCGCCTTATGGTTACATCAAGGACCCAGACAATCCAAAACGCTGGATTGTGGATGAGGAAGCCGCCGTTATCGTTCGCCGGATTTATCAGATGACTCTGGACGGCTTCGGACCTGAACAGATTGCCGCCGCGTTGGAAAGGGAGAGTATCCTGACTCCAATATCTTATTGGCAGACACGAGGTGTAAACCGTCCTGGCAAGCATAAAGACGCACCGCCCACGAAGTGGAACAGTTCAACCGTCACCAAGATTCTTTCTTTGCAGGAGTATTGCGGGGACATCCTCAACTTCAAGACGTACAGCAAATCTTACAAGAATAAGAAACGGATTGAAAACGACCGTGATAATTGGGTTATCTTTAAGGATGTGCACGATCCGGTCGTTGACCGCGCTTCATGGGAAAAGGTACAGCAGAAACGCGGCAAAATTCGCAAGCGGAAAACCAATGAGGGTGAAAACAATATGTTCTCCGGTTTGCTTGTCTGTGCTGATTGCGGACACAATCTGCATTATCACTTCAATCAGGGCAACCCGGATATCAAGTATTTTAACTGTTCCAATTACAAAGGCAATCGGGGCACTTGCACTTCTACCCATTATATCCGTGTTGACTTTCTGGAACAGGTCGTGTTGGGAGAAATTCGCAGGCTCACAAAATTTGCTAGCAAGTATGAGGACGAATTCGTCAAAGCAGTTATGGGACATTCCCAGCAAGCGGTAGAACTTGAGCGGCAAAAGAGGCAAAAAGAATATAATTCTCTATTGACCCGCGACAAGGAGATTGACCGGCTGTTTGACCGTATGTATGAGGATAATGTGGCCGGAAAGATTTCCGATGAGCGATTTTCAAAAATGACTAAGCAATATGAGGATGAACAGAGCGAACTGGCAGGGCGAATGAAAATACTCAGGGATGAGCTTGACAAGGAAAGCCGACGGACGGTAGGCACGGATATGTTTATGGCCACCGTGCGTAAATACACCAGAGCCAGAAAACTCACGCCGAGTATGCTGAATGAGCTGATCGATCATATTGAAGTTCATCAGGCCGAAAAGATGAACGGAGTATATGCCCAGAAGCTGACCATTCATTATAATTGTATTGGCTCCATTGAAATACCGGATGTTACAGCGCTGCCGGAACCCGACGTTCTGATACAGACGAGAAAAGGAGTAGCCGTAAGCTACTCCCAAGCGCAGATGGCGGGATAAACATATAAAAAAGCGAGTGTTCTTACAGCACTTTCAAATGCTATAAGAACACTCGGCATGGTGCGCGAGACGGGACTTGAACCCGTACGTCATACAACACACGCCCCTCAAACGTGCCTGTCTGCCAATTCCAGCACTCGCGCTCAGCAAGAAGCATTATATCATCTTTTCCGTCTGATTGTCAACACAAAATTGCTAATTTTTTTATAGTTCTGCCGCGATTCGGACAAATTCATCATAGCTCATCATTCCGCTGAGCACTTCCGGCAAAGCATTCGCGGATAAATATTCCGGTAGGGAGAGCCGTTTCAGCAGCACGGCGCGCTTTTTGGCGCTTTCAGGACCTCCGGACAAGCCGTGAGCAAATAAATCGGCTTTCGTAATACGGCGGGAAGCAGTTGCCTGTTCCTCCCCCACCCCGACTCCGGCGCGAAGAAGCGCTTCCTTCAGGACGGCAAGCGGCATTCCCTCCACGCCTAATTTGCCCTCCTTGGATGGTTTCCCCTTTCGTTTTTCCTTTCCCAGAAGATCCGGAATATAGACATGCCGGATTTTTTCCGGCGCAATACAGCCTGACAGATAATTTCGAATCACAAACCCGGCCGAATCGCTGTCGGTCAGAATTAATATGCCCCGGGAATCTGCAAGCGAGCGGATCAGCGCCATCTGCTGCGGATCCTTAAAAATCCGGAAGCCGTTGGTTTGCAGAATCAGGCCGTCGATCATGGAAGACAATTTGATTTTATCGTATTTTCCCTCTACAATCACTGCTTCCTTCACATGGATCAAGCCGTATTTCCCCTTTCCGCCAGAATCAAAAGCCTTGCGATCAGTTTTTCCAGAACGGTGCGGCGGCTGCCGCGCGAGCTTTTCAGGTCCATATCCGCCGAAAGAAGCTCTTTCAGGCTTTCCCGGTACATTCCGTCCGGATATCTCGCCGAGTCTTTCTCCGCGTTTCTGAGGCGGAATTCCTTGCGCGCATAGTCAAAGTATTTAGCGGGTTCCGTCGCGCTCAGGCCGCTCTGAATCGCCGCACGGACGCGGTACAGATCGAGGTAGGCTGACGAAAGCACCGCGAGAATCGCGACCGGCTCTTCTCCCTGTTCAAGCAGAATGTCAAGAATGGAATACGCGCGGTCGCCGGAACCCGATAAAACCGCTTTCGAAAGGTCGAAAACGCGTGCTTCCAAGTTTTTTACGGCAAGCCGGTCAATCAGCTGCGCCGTGATTTCGCCCTGTTTCACGTAAGAGCAAAGCTTTTCGAGCTCGTTTAAGAGCGTGGTCAGATCCGCCCCGCAAAAGCCGACAAGCCGGTCCGCGTTACGGGATGAAAGCTGACAGCCCCGTTTTTGTGCGCCGGAGCAAAGCAGCTTCTGGAGCTGCGCTCCCGTCCGTCTGCCGAAGCGAACGGCATTTCCGTCCTTCTTCATCAGGTCGATGAATTTTTTCCAGTTTTTCCCCTTCTTTTCATCCGAGTCCCTGTTTATAAGGGCCACAATCAGGACGGTGGTCTCCGGCAAAGATGAAACAAGTTCTTTCCACTTTTCCATCTCTGCCGTTTTCATCGCGTCGGCGTCGGGGTCCGTCACGAGAACGCACTTGCGCTCCGCGAAAAACGGCAGCGCCTGCACGGCCTCCGCAATCCGGTCGACCCCCGTTTCATCGCCTTCGAATTTTTGAAAATTGAAGTCGGTAAACTGACGGCCGGACGCCTTGCCCGCAAGCCGTTCCGTATAATGCGACACCAGATATTTTTCTTCTCCATATAAAAAATACAGGTTTGCGAAATTCGACTGATCGATCTGCTTTTTCAGCTCGGCTTCCGTAATTTCCGGCATTCTATGGCTCCCTTCCGACCGTCAGTGTCCGGTCCTCCTTCGATTCAAGTACAATCGTGCCAAACCCGCCCGTCCAAAGTGTATGCTTCCCGCCTTGGGGTGAAAGTTTACAGAGATCCTGCAGATCCATGGAAAGGACCGTACACGTCGGGCGCAATCCGGAGGTTTCGGCAGGCGGCATGTCCGTAATTAAAAAATCCGGGCTGCACCAGCTCTGCGGCAGCAGAGATACCTCCGCCCCGACCGGCAAAAGCAGCAGGTACAGATTTTGAACCCTGATCCGGACGGCCCGGCTTGCTCCGCAGCCGGCCTCCTGGATTTCCACATTCCTCCACATCCGGTCTGACAGAGGATTTTCCTGCCAGGAAACCGATTTGCACCCGGCGGCTGTTTCCAATGCAAATCCGTCATAACGGCTTCCCGCCGGCGCGGAAAAATCATCGATGGAGAATTGCCGGTGCAATTCAGCCGAATTAACGGCTTCGTCCCTGTTCTGTGTCAAAAGACACAAGCCGTCGAGCGCGCCGATGTTTCTTCCCCTTAGATACCCCGTCACGGCGTTTGAATTGTACCCTCCGCACCCAAAAACCTCCGTATGTCCGTTTTTGCTTACGGCAACGGACAGGCCCGTTCCGACGTCCAGCACTGCAATCCGCGTTCTGCCCTGCGATACGGCCTTATCACTCGCGATTCCCGTGAGAAGGAGAACCGCCGAGAGAAATCCTGCCGTCACGGCCAGTTTTCGTCCGCGGTACAATGCAAACGCGAACAGCAAAACGGAGCCCGCCAGCCAAAGGGTAAGATAGCCATAAGCGGCCGATACGCTCGCGCATGGAATCCCCGCCAGAAAATGCGCGCAGGCAAGCAGATATTTTGCAAGGATCCCGCTGACAAGCGCAAACGGCAATAAAAGAAACGACTGCGGCGCAAAAAGCCCGATCACCGCGCCGACAGCCGACACCGCGATCATCAGGGATGCCGGTACCAGCATCAGCAGATTCGAAAGCGGCGCAATCAGGGAAACGCTTTTGAAAGACAGCAGCATCACCGGCAGCGTTGCCGCAATCGCGGCAAACGAGGTGCCAAGGATTCCATTCACTCCCCGTACGATCGGCCTGAACGGACGAAATCGATCCAGGCGCGCGTTCAGACGGCGTTGAATCGGTCCGGCGAATAAAATCAGCCCAAGCGTGGCGGAAAAGGACAGCAGAAGACCCACGTCCGCCGCCGCGTACGGATTCGGCAGGCACAGAAGCAGCGCCGCCGTTCCGAGCGAATTCAGCGGGTCTGCCCGCCGTGAAGCAAGCGGGGCGGCGAGGCAGAGCAGGCACATGATCCCGCTGCGAACAACAGACGGCACAAAGCCCGTGACCGCCATAAAGCAAAAAATCCCGGCGCCTGCAATCGGCGCGGATTTCTTTTTCCGGATGCGAAGAACGCCGAACAGCAAAAGCAGAAGCTGCGCGACGGTCGCCATATGCAGACCGGATACGGAAAGAAGATGCGAAACCCCTGCAGTGCGAAAATTCTCTGTTGTCTCGGCAGGAAGCGCGGTTTTGTCCCCCAGCAGCATTCCCCGGATCAGGCCGGACTCTTCTGCCGGAAGCATGGAATCCACCGATGAAATCATCCCCCGGCGCAGCAAAAGCGCGTAATAATACGGCGGTTTTGATTCCGGCGGCGAAACAGTCACCGGCTCGTACTCATAAAGGTAGGCAAACATCCGGATTCCCCGCGACTCGTAATAGGATTCGGAGCTGTACCCCTCTCCTCCCTGCGGGCGGAAAAAATGGACGCCGCAGCGGATTCGAGAATAGGGTTCGACATTCAACTCATTCTGGGAAGACAGGCGGATTTTAAACCGCTGCGGCGCGCCGGAAACGGAGACCGAGTCAAGACTGACCACATAATACCATCGCCCGTTCTGGGAATACGGCAGTTCGCAGACGGCACCCTCCACCGTCGCATCCGCGCCGTCAAGGGAACGCGGCGGCTCCACTACCGCGCGGGAATATCCCGCAAAAAGGGCAAACGCTACCGCCGCCGTGAAAAATGCCGCCGGGAACACCGATACAATGCGCGTTTTTTTCATTGCAGCCGTCGCCGCAAACAGTGCCAGACAGCACCAGAACAAAAGATATGAATTTTCAGCGCCCAGATAAACCGCGGCCGCCAGCGTCAGCAGATAAGAAAATCCCACCAACACCAGCGGCCGTCTCATATAATCTCCCCCAAAAAGGCTGCCTATTTGAAGAACAGCGGCAACGGCTCAAGAAAAACGATGTCCGTACGGTCCTTTGCGTCGCCTTCCGCGAGCACACAGGCCCGGCCGACAATTTCGCCGCCGTAGATCTTTACAAGCTTTTCCATCGCGGCCAGAGACTCCCCCGTGCTGATTACGTCGTCTACAATCAGGACGCGCTTGCCGCGCATCATCTTTTCATCTTCCTCCGAGAGAAAGAGTTTTTGTACATGGTCGGTGGTAATGGATTTCACTTCAACCGAAACCGGATTTCTCATGTATGCTTTTACGCTCTTGCGGGCAACGACATATCTGCCGCAGCCCTGACGGGCCATTTCATAGCAAAGCGGAATTCCTTTGGTCTCCGCGGTCACTACGACATCGTGCTCCGGGCACTTTTCAAGCAGCGCCGCGGCGGTCTTTTCCGTGATTTCCACATCGCCCAGCATAATAAAGCCCGCTATGTCAAGATGTTCGTCGATCGGGCAAATCGGCAGGTCGCGTTCGCAGCCCGCAATGGTCATATGATAGTATTTTTCACTCATGACAAAAGATCGACCTTTCCGTTAAGAATAACGCCGGACACCGTCAGCCCGGAGGCCATTTCATCGAGCGGCCGCCCAGCAGATGAAAATGCAGATGCGGCACCGACTGACCGCCGTCCGCGCCCGCGTTGCAGACAATGCGAAACCCGCCCTCCAGCTTGTTTTCCTTTGCAAGCTGAGCCGCGACTTCGTAGATATGGGCAACAACCGCGCTGTTTTCCGGCGTAATTTCGGCGGCGGAAGCGATGTGCTCCTTTGGAATCAGAAGAATGTGAACCGGCGCCTGAGGCTCCAGATCACAAAACGCCAAAATCCGGTCGTCCTCATAAACCTTTTTACAAGGGATTTCTCCCGCGGCGATTTTGCAAAATACACAATCCAAGGCAAATCCTCCTTTGCATCAGACTCCGAACATTTATTATAAACTTATTTTACCATATTGGCAACAATTTTTTCCGCAGCGGAAATCGCCTCGTCCAGTTTTTCCGGATGCTTTGTCCCCGCCATCGCGCTGTCCGGGCGTCCGCCGCCGCCGCCCCCGGCCAGTGCGGCGACTTCTTTCACGATCTTGCCGGCGTGGGCGCCTTTTTTCAAAGCTTCCTGCGCGCAGGCGACCGCGATATTAGCCTTGCCGTCCTGAACTCCCGCCAACACGGCGACCAGATCCGGCGCATGCTCTTTGACGCGGTCACACATCATGCGGAGGACTTCCGCATCCGCCCCGTCCAGTTTTGCCGCGATCAGGCGGACTCCGCCGACCTGTTTGGCCCCGGCGAACAGGCTCTCCATGCGCATGGACGCCAGCCTGCCGTTCAGAGACTCCAGCTCGCGGTCCTTTTCTTTCAGCTCCGCCGAAATCTGCTCCGCTCTCTGCGCGAGCTCGGCAGGATTGTTCACTTTAAGCACCGATGCCGCCTGCTGAAGTTCCCCTGCAAGCTCATCCAGATAGGCAAGAACATTATTGCCCGTTACAGCCTCGACGCGGCGAACGCCCGCCGCGACGCTGCTTTCCGACACAATTTTGAACAAGCCGATCTTCGCGGTATTATCCGTGTGGGTACCGCCGCAGAACTCGCTGGAAAAATCCCCTGCCGAAACAACGCGCACAACGCTGCCGTATTTTTCTCCGAACAAAGCCATGGCGCCAAGCTTTTTCGCTTCCTCAATCGGCATTTCACGGCATTCCACCGAAAGGCCGCTCAGGATTTCGGCATTCACCAGGTTTTCCACCTTTTTCAGTTCCTCGCCGGTCAAAGCGGAAAAGTGCGTAAAGTCAAACCGTACGCGGTGCTCGTCGACCAGCTGGCCCGCCTGCTCCACATGCGTGCCGAGAACGCTTCGCAGGGCCGCCTGCAGCAAATGCGCCGACGTATGGTTGCGCATAATCGCAAGCCTTCGCGACGCGTCTACCTCGGCTTTCACCGCGTCGCCCGCGCGAAGCTCCCCTGCTTTGACGGCTGCATGATGCAAATAATTTTTCGCATGATTTTTTGTGGTTCCGGTCACAGCCAGAACTGCTCCGTCGGATTCCATAACGCCGGTGTCGCCCACCTGGCCGCCGCTTTCGGCGTAAAACGCGGTCCGATCCAGCACCACGGTAACCTCATCTCCGGCCGTCGCGCTTTCACAGCGCAAGCCGTCCTTCAGAATCGCGAGCACCCGGCCTTCGGTTTTCATGGTTCCATAACCGACGAAATCGGTTTCCGGAATTCCTTCAAGCTGGTCGTTCTCCCCGGCCCAGGCGTCCGCGCCTGCATTTTTGCGCGCCGCGCGGGCGCGCTCCTTCTGTTCTTTCATCAGGCGGGCAAATTCTTCTTCATCCACGGACAGGCCGCGCTCCGCCGCGATTTCCTTGGTCAGGTCGATTGGAAAGCCGTAGGTATCGCTGAGCAGAAATGCCTCCGCGCCGGAAAAAACCTTGCCGCCGGCCTTGACCGTGTCGTCAAGATACCCGTTCACCAGGGAAAGACCCTGATCGACGGTTTTGGAGAAGCTCTCTTCCTCGACCCGCATTAACTTTACGATCATGTCGCGCTTTTCCGCCAGTTCCGGGTAAGCGCCTCGGTTTTCCGTGATGACGGTATCCGCCACCCGCCAAAGGAACGTATCGTGAACACCGAGCAGACGACCGTGGCGCGCGGCCCGGCGAAGCAACCGGCGAAGGACATAGCCGCGCCCTTCGTTCGACGGCATGACGCCGTCCCCGATCATGAATACGGTGCTGCGGACATGGTCGGTAATCACGCGCAGCGAAATGTCCGACTTCGGGCTGTCACCGTAGTCTACCCCGGTAATTTTAGAAATGTGCTTCATAATGTTCTGAACCGTGTCGACCAGGAACAGGTTGTCCACCCCCTGCATGATGCAGGCAAGTCTATCCAGCCCCATGCCGGTGTCGATGTTCGGATGCTCCATCGGCGGATAATTCCCCTTGCCGTCGCTGTCGAACTGAGAAAACACGACGTTCCAGAATTCAACATAGCGGTCGCAGTCGCAGCCGACGCCGCAGGTCGGCTTGCCGCAGCTGTACTGCTCGCCGCGGTCGAAATAAATTTCGGAGCAGGGGCCGCACGGACCGGAACCGTGCTCCCAGAAATTGTCCTCCTTGCCGAGCCGGACGATGTGCTTCGGGTCGATCCCCACTTCGTTCACCCAGATGTCGTGCGCCTCGTCGTCGTCCAGATAAATCGTCACCCAAAGCTTGTCGACCGGCAGCTCCAGCACCTTCGTGCAGAATTCCCACGCCCACGGAATCGCCTCGTGCTTAAAATAGTCGCCGAATGAGAAATTCCCCAGCATTTCAAAAAATGTTCCATGGCGAGCCGTAATGCCGACATTTTCAATATCGCCGGTGCGGATGCACTTCTGACAGGTCGTCACTCGCTTGCGCGGAGGCGTCACCTCGCCGGTGAAGTACTTCTTCATCGGCGCCATACCGGAGTTGATCAGTAAAAGGCTGTTGTCGTCCTTTGGAATCAGCGGAAAGCTGGGAAGGCGCAGATGCCCTTTTGACTCAAAGTAGGAGAGATAGATCTCCCTCAGCTCGTTCAGTCCCGTCCATTTCATTTCCTTCAGAATCTCCAATCCGTATTAAAATCGGCCGAATCACAAAAAAATAGACTTCCCCGTCCCCTATGGGACGGAAAAATCCGTGGTACCACCCAAATTGCGCCCAACAGCGGACGCCTCTCGTTCATCCCTTAACGCGGGGATACGCCGCCGCTCTTCGCCGCGGGGCTCCGGGCCGGCTGAACACAACCGTTTCCGCGGGAATCTTTCAGCCGTGGATCCCCTCTCTGATTCGGACCGATTCGCGTTTTCTGCCCTTCGTCGCCTGTAACCTATCCTTTAAATACTTTTTGATTATAATCCGTTTTACTGAGCTTGTCAATCAGTCTCACCCGTTTTTCCGTTCAGCCGATCACCTGATACAGCTCGTCCGCGATTTCCTTGAAAGCCGGGCCGCAGGTCCGGCCGCCGCCGTCCCCTCCTTCCTCAAAAATAGTGACAACGTACCTGGGTTCGTCATATGGAAAAAAGCCTGTAAACCAGGATTCCACCAGCTCCGTTCCGTCGACATACTTTCCGGTCTGAGCCGTCGCCGTTTTTGCTCCGGCCCCGCCCCGGTCCGGTTTCCCCTCCCGGCTGGTCCCTCCTTCAATGGATGCCTGCATGAATTCCCGCAGGAGCCCGGCGTTCTTTTCGGTAATTACGCGGGTTCCCTGCTGCAGCTGTGCGCGGCCTGTGTATTCCAGCTGTCCGTTGACCGTTCCCTCGTACAGAGTAGGGCGGACGAACACGCCGTCTGAAGCAATTGTATTTGTCATGGCGGCAACCTGCAGCGGTGTGGCCGTGAGTTCCCCCTGCCCGAACGAAAAATTGGCAAGAGCCCGGGGCACACCCAGGCTTTTCAGGGTCGGAAGCGCCCCGGCGTCGGAAGAAAGGCCCGGCGCAAGCTCAAACGACTGGCCGAACCCCAGGGAGCGGACCATGTTCAGGAAATTTTCCTGAGGGACCTGCCGCATCAGATTTACAAAATACGTATTGCAGGAATTCGCAACTGCCTGTTTCATGTTCTGTTTTCCGTGGCTTTCCGAATTATAGCAGTGAAAAATTCCGCCGTCCACGTCGATCCCGCCGGTGCAGGTATAGGTGTAGTCCGGTGATATTCCATACTCCAGCGCCGCCGCCGCGGCCGCCAGCTTAAACACGGAACCGACGCTGTACGACGAAACCGCGCGGTTTAAAAGCGGTGAGTTTTTTGCCTTGAGAACGGATGCAACATCGTTTTGATTATAGGAAGGGCGGCTGACCATCGCGCGGATTTTTCCCGATGGCACTTCCAGGATCACGATCGCTCCCTTGGTCAGGTACCGGTCGGCGGCCTGCTCGGCGACTGTTTGAATGTATTTGTCAAGCGTCAGAACCACGCCGCTTTTTCCAAAGTCGGACGTGTCGCTGATCTGTTTCTTCTCTCCGGCCAGAACGTGGTTAAGCGCGTCGACCTTGTACGTTACGGTGATTCTGCCCTGATTCCCGCCAAGCAGGGAATCATAGGCTTTTTCGATTCCCGCAGCACCTTTTCCGGACCCGTCCAGATACCCCAGAATATGAACGGCTATTCCGGAATCCGGGTACCGGTTCTGAATGGCAAAAACATCGATTCCATCCTGTTCGACTTTTGAGGGGAGTTTCAGCGTAAACGGGCGGCCCTCGCTCAGCGTTTCATAAAGGCTTTCCATTCGTTCGGCGGGCAGAACCCGGCTGAGCGCGGCGGTCGTTTCAATGCCCGGCACAACGGCGGCGACATATTCCTTTTCGGCGCCTGTTAAAGCGGAAAGGTTACAGTCATAGACGGTTCCTCTCGTTGAGGCAACCGTCAGTTTATAGCTGGATTGCTTCTCCGCCGTCTGGGCAAGCTCCGTTCCGTTGGAAATCCGGTATACCATCAAAATGGTCAGAAACATCCCCAGCATAAACACACAGAAAAAAGTGGCGGCTCGTTTACTCATGAAAAAATCCCCCCGTAAAGGCTATCTTTGCCAACGGGTGGGATTTTTAATCATGCTTCATTTTTCTTCGTAAAATCGAACCGACCGGAATCTCGCGGTCCGTTTCCAGCAAAACGGTCATCGCGGCGTGGTTCGCGGTTTGAATCGGTTCGCCCGAGTCGTCGAAAATGCCGTCCAGCCTAAGAAGGTACGGTTCCCCGCCGCCCGGCTCCAGCACGTCCGCCACATCGCCGCGGAAAAAGCGATTCCGCTGGGACAGAACGGTGCGGGACCCGGCCCGCCCCGTGCAGACCGCGATAACCTCATAGCTGCGCACATAACCTCCGTTTTCCAAAACCTGACCGGGTTCGCCGCCGAAATAAAAACCGGTGCTGTAAGCGCGGTGGCTCACTTTTTCCAGCTCCTGCGGAACCCATACGGGCAGTTCCAGTTCCGGATTCTGAAGAGAATAATCGATTGCATGTCGGTAGGCGTTCGTGACGACCGCCGCGTAATAAGCGGATTTTGCCCGTCCTTCAATCTTGAGCGAGCTGATTCCCGCTGCGGCCAGCTCCGGAATATGTTCGATCAGATTCATATCCCTGGAATTGAGAATATAAGTACCGTTTTCATCTTCTGAAATGGGAAAATACTGCCCCGGCCGCTTTTCTTCCGTGAGCGCGTATTTCCATCGGCAGGGCTGCGCGCAGTCGCCGCGGTTTGCGTCCCGTCCGGTCAGATAGCTGGAAAGCAGGCACCGCCCGGAAAAAGAAACGCACATGGAACCGTGTACAAAAGCCTCCAGTTCCAGGTCCTGAGGGACGTTTGCGCGGATTTCCGCGATTTCATCCAGACTCAGCTCGCGTGCCAAAACGACCCGGCGCGCGCCAAGCTCATAAAACGCGCGCGCCGCCTCACTGTTGACGACCCCGGCCTGCGTGGAAATGTGAACCGGAACGCCCGGAGCATATTGCTGCGCCAGCCGGAGCACGCCGAGATCCGCCACGATCAGCGCGTCCGCTCCCGCGCCGGCGGCCTGCCTGAAAAAGTCCGGCAGCCTTTTCAGTTCCTCATTGTGTGCGATGGTGTTGCACGTCAGGTAAACTTTCACACCCGCTTTGTGTGCAAACCGAACCGCCGAAACAAGCTCCTCCCCGCCGAAATTCGGGGAGGCGGTCCGCATCCCGAATTCCCTGCCGGCAAGATAAACCGCGTCCGCGCCGAACAGCACCGCCGCTTCCAGACGTTCCCGGTCTCCTGCGGGGGCGAGGAGTTCCGGCCTTGGCATTTCCCGAGTCGTCATCTCAAACCGGCTTTCTTCAGGTTCGCCTGATGCCCGCTGGCTGTTTTAGCATAGTAGGCTTTTCCGTTTGCGTCGTGGCAGAAATAATAATAGTTCGTGGAAGCTGGATTCAGCGCCGCGTCGATCGCATCCATCCCGGGATTGCAGATCGGTCCCGGCGGAAGCCCTTCGACGGTATAGGTATCGTAACGGCTCTTGTAGGTGTCGCGGATATTTTCGGGAACCAGAGACAGCTTTCTGTAAGGGTAATAGGTCGTCGGGTCGGAATCCAGATGCAGCAACTCGGGCTTTTTACTGCTCAGACGGTTGTGAAACACGCTGGATACCTGATACATATCGTTTTTGTCGGCGGCTTCCGCCTGTATCATGGAGGCAAGCGCCAGCATCTGGTCCAGTGTCATGCCGCTGTCTTCGGCTTTCTGCCTGATTTGTTTTGTCAGCTTTCGGTTGCAGTTAGCGACAAGCTTTGCGACCGCCTGATCGGGATCCTCGTTTTTATAAAATTCATACGTATCCGGGAACAGATAACCCTCCAGCTGATAATAGCGTTCGGAGGCGTTTGTGATCTGTTGCAGCATATCGTAATTTTTATTCTGGCTCCCGCTGTTGAAAACCGTTTCAGCATCCTTTGCGGAGCACACCCCGTTGCTTTGCAGCAGCGCGGCAATCTCCGGAGCATTCATGCCCTCCCGGAATGTCAGCTTTACGGTATCCACCCGGTTCGCATTGGACTGGATGGAATTGATCAGAGCTTCATAATCCATATTTGTGCTTACCTGAAAGCTGCCGCCGCCGAACTGTTTCGGGGCTTTGGTCAGTTTTGCATACAGCAGAAAGAAATTTTTGTCGCGGATTACTCCGTCCTGATACAGGATCTGCGCCACCTGCTTGTCGGTTGCCTTCTGGGGAATATCAACCGTTACGTTAAGGCTGTCCCTGCCAACCGCCAGCATATCATTCACGCCGACCACCAGATAGCGCGCTAGCAAAAGAGAAACAAACAGCACCATCACAAACCAGACGAGCCGGAAAAAGCGCTTGTTTTTTCTTCCCTTTTCCCGATTGCGCAGCCGGTGGAGTTCCATTGTCCTTTGTTCAGCCACAGCGCTTTCCCTCCCGTTTTCCCGGCCCTCGCTGAAACTGCTGATTACGGAATCGGAATCAGGCACGGCGTCGGAGCCGCGGCTGTAAATTTCCTGCCCGGGCAGTTCCTCCGGATCCTTATGAATCTGCAGGCTGAAATTGTCAACTCTTTCCCTGTGCGCGCGTTCAGCCCGCCGCTCATCATCGTTCATACCCGTCCTCCGTTCCCCAATCAGGCTTTTTTGGCCGATATTCTGCGGATATATTTTTCAGTGATCAAGATATCCACCGGTTTGTCGTAATACCCGTGCGGAAGATTCCATTTCAGGCATCCGGTATAACACAGACCGACGGTTAATCCCTTAAAGTCGGAAAGAAACCGATCGTAATAACCTTTGCCGTAACCCAGACGATATCCCTGTGAATCAAAACTGAGTCCTGGTACAATGCAGATACTGTTTTCGCTGCCTTGAACCGGCGCGTTTCTCTCCGGGTCGGGTTCCAGAACCCCATAGGTACCGATGATCAATTCTTCCAAAGAACTTATTTTATAAAATTGCATTCCGCACGTTTCCGGCAGGCAGAGCGGAACCGCCACCTCGCGTTCGAGTGCAAGCACGGACCGGATTAATTCGGTTGTATCCACCTCAATCGGTTTGCTGACATAGGTGAAAACAGTCCGCGCGCTTTCATATTCCCTGAGAGAGAGGAACCGGTCAAGAATCGCGGCGTCGTACTTCGACTTTTTTTCCGGATTCATCCGTTCCCTGTACTGCCGGAACTGTGCGCGAAGATTCTTCTTGATTTCTTTAATGTTTTTCACACACACTGAACCTTTTCTCTGATTTCTTCCGACTTTTGCGCGCCGAACAATTCCTCCACAAGCTTCAGGCCGAAGGGCAGCGCAACACCGGCGCCGCGCGCCGTAATGACGTTGCCGCTGACGCAGACCGGATCGGATTTCACTTCGGCGCCCGTCAGGTCTTTTTCATACCCGGGAAAACAGACCGCCGCATGTCCGGAAAGCAAATCCATATGTCCCAGAATCGAAGGGGCGGCGCAGATCGCGGCGATCTTTTTTCCGTTCTGCGCGCAATATCCGATACTCGCCCGCACAATCGGCGAATCCTCAAGATTTTTCGTTCCGGGCATTCCTCCCGGAAGGATCACCATTTCCACACTCTGGAGATCAATCTGCCCTTCTTCCAGGTCCGCGGTCACTTCAACGCCATGAGAGCCCGTCACACGTCGCCCCCCGATCCCTACCGTTTTGACTTCCGCGCCGGCTCTGCGCAGCAGATCCAGCGGGGTGATCGCTTCAACTTCTTCAAATCCCTGTGCCAGAAATAAATAAACCATAAAATCTCCTCCTTATCAAAGCTGCTCAATCCAGCGCAAGCCCCAGGTACGGGGCCGGAACTCCGGGCTTTTCCGCCGGGGTACCTCCGATTGGGCGAAGCATTCCGCACCGTTCTTCCGTTCCCTCCCCGGGGAACAGCCCTTCTCCCGCGGGCAGACGAAACTCGTAGGTTTCAGCCGGATACCGTTTTAAGATTGCCGCCGCAAGGCCCGGCAAGCCCTTGGGCGCCGTCATTGCCTCGCGGACGGAGCATAATTTCTCATTGACTCTTCTGCAGATTGCATAGGACCGGTTTCCGCCGGGCCCGGAGCAAACCAGGCCGTCCCCATAAACCGAACCAAATCCAACCGTAAAATGGAACCGCTCGTTGCTCCACAGCACGGATCCCCCATACCGGGATAGGACCGAACCCCGAAGGCTGTTCAGCTCCGAGGACGGAGCAAGAATTCTGCCGGAGGGAAGGACCGGCGCCAGCTGTTCCAAGCGGCTGCGTGAAACGGCGACGGAGCGGATTTTATAATAGTCAAAATATCCGTTTCGTTCATAATATGAATAAAGCGGCTGGTCGGCCGGAAGAACCGCAGAATACCTGTCCCC
The DNA here is from genome assembly GCF_009746625.1 of Caproicibacter fermentans. Lineage (GTDB taxonomy): Bacteria > Bacillota > Clostridia > Oscillospirales > Acutalibacteraceae > Caproicibacter > Caproicibacter fermentans. The sequence goes on along the minus strand of NZ_VWXL01000061.1, from coordinate 7,491 downwards.
CCGCCTGGCGCCGTAAATGGCGGCATAAGCCAGAAGAGACGCCATATATCCTCGGGAGCGAAAGCGCGGCTGTGTTCCGGCCGCAAAAATATAATGGGCCTGCGCGGTCCCGTTTTCCCGTACGATCTCTGCGGGAAGCAGATAAACCGCGGCGGCAATTCTTCCGGACACCCGGTACACCAGGCAGTCCTTCGGACGGAAGTAATTATTCAGGAAATAGTCCGGAAAGCGTTTGGGTTCATGAAAACAGGCCTGCCAAAGTTCGGCAAGCTCTCCCCGCATCTCCCATCCGGCCAGTCCGATCACTTTTCAGCATCTCCGTTTTTGTCCGCGAGGGTTACCCGGTACCGTTCCAGCAGAAGAGCCGGGTGATAAGACAGCTTCGCTTTGCGCAGTCCTTCGATGCCCATGTCCTCTTCCCGGTTAATGAGTTCGTAACCTTCCAGGTGTTTTGCGGCATATTCATGGTTGATGACGGCATACAGCCCGTCGTAGCCGTCCAGCGCCTTCTCAAAATGAAGAAGATAAGCTTTCGGATTGATTTCTTCTCCGATGGTAAAAGCGACGGGTTTTCCTTCCACGCGGATCATTCCGCCGGCAAGGTGAAGCTCGTCAAAGTGATTCAGCGCGCGGTCTATCGCACAGGGCTCGCTGGCAAACCCCTTCTTGTCCTTGCACCCGCCGTGCTCCTTGCACCATTGCTTTGCGACCAGACGGCAGTCCTCCAGATTCTCGCGGATGAGGTCCTCATAGCTCCAGTCGTATTTTCGTTCAAACTGGGAAATATGATTGCGCTTTCCGTGAAATTTCCGTCCGGACAGAGCAATCAGATCCTCCGACCTGTAAATATAATCGGAGCTGTTCCGGTCCAGGTCAAAGCGGAACCTGCCGGGAAAAAGCTGTTCCAGTTCCTCGGTCTGCTCCTTCGTCGCCCCCCAGAGCTGAAAAGGAATCCTCTTTTCGGCCGCGTCGGCCATCATCAGTTCCATCATTTCCGGCAGACGGCTTTTTTCGCACAGCGGCATATTATAAGTGTGCAATGGGCCGCTGAAGCAAAACAGCGTGCTCTCCCCCAGACGGCACACCTTGGAATAATAAGTGTTTTTCCAGATAAACAGCGTGCCGAAGGCCCATTCGCTGCCCAGCTTCCCGCTTGCGGACAGTTTCGGTGCAAGCCAGTCTCTGTCCGACAACTCAGGAAAGTTAAATTCCAACATGAAGTTCCTCCAAGATAAGTTTTAAAATTTCTTCGTGTATTTCTTCCCGTTTCCTAAGCTCTTTTCCCTCTTCGCAGAAAACAGTTTTCCAGGAAAAGCGCCGGGCGGCGTAGGCCGCGCTTTCCCTGCAGGCGGAAAGAAACTCAAGATTGCGTTCATGGATATCTTTTCTGCCCTTGCCGCCCTCATACCGGTGATCCAAAAGCTTTTGGGAAATCTCCGTAGGGAGTTCCAGATAAACGGTAAGATCGGGCCTGGGTAAAGCCAGTTTTTCATATTCAAGATCCTGTATCCAGTCCAGGAACCCGTCCCATTCTTCTTTCGGAAGCTTCGCAAGCTGATAAATCATATTGGAAGTCGTGTAGCGGTCCGCCACAATCAGGCCCCCGTCCAGGTAATCCTTCTTCCAGCAGCGGGCAAAACTGGCAAAACGGTCGACCGCAAAAAAAGTAGAAGCGGCATAAGCGTTTACATCCCCCGGCTGATCCCCGAACTCCCCGTTTAAATACATTCTGACGGGCGCGGAGGACTGTGCGGAATAATCAGGGAATGACACCCGGCGGTACCTGACCCCCCGGCGTTCCAGTTCTCTGCAGAGCAAATCCGTCTGGGTTGCCTTTCCGCTTCCGTCCAGCCCGTCGATCGTAATCAGGCGGCCGCTCATTGAGGATCCGCCAGGTGAGAGAAGAACTCCCGCATTTCCTGCGCTCTGCCGCACGTCATTTTCCCCTCGGTGCAGGCACCGCGCACGCACGAAGGGCCGGCCGTGCGAAAAAGCGCCGGCGCCGCTTTTTGCGCAAGACGGAGCATCTGCACGGCCACGTCTCTGATTTCCCACTGCGCGCGGTTGCAGCAGCGCAGCGCAAAGAAATTTTTCAGGGAGCGCGCGTCAAACGTGCAGATCATCTTTGTTTCGCAGGCGTTCGGCAAAACGAAGCGGGCGTCTTCATTCGCCAGCTTGTGTGCCGCGGACTCCGCCTGTTTTTCCGTTTTTCCCGCCGCCAGAAGACGCTGCTTCTGCTTTTGCATCAACAGTCCCGATATTTTTTCGTACCGTCTGCGATCGTCTTCCATCGCTTCGAGAAATTCCCGCCTCGCTTCCGGAATCGCGTCGATTTCCGGAGGAATGACAAATTCAAAATTCCCCTCGCTGACATAGCGCTGACTTCTCACGCTGTAGGAGGCGATCCTGTGACGGGTAATCTGTGCAAGAAAAGAGCGGGAAACCCCTTCGATTCCGAATGTGAAAGACGCATGCTCCGTGGGGCTGTCATGCCCCATTCCCGCGAGCATGTCCACCATGCGGGCGGATTGTTCGGGCGACATGTTCTCCGAAATTTCCTCGATGGAATCGGGAGAATAGCAGAGCCTGGCGGCCTGCGCCACCACTTGATCCGGATTAGGGGTATATGTGATTAATGTAACTTTTGCCATTTTAATCAACTCTTAATCATTGAGATTCAATTCGGCTTATTATAACAAAATATCATTCCCGATGCAACTTTTTTGAATGGACCGGGGGATGGAACTGACAGATTTTAGCTGTTTTTAAGCCGTATTGATCTGCCCCGATCGACGTACAATAATCAAAAATCAAACGGGAGGTTTGTTTATGGGAAAGAAAAATCCGGATGCGACCGATATGCCGATCGGCCTGATGATGTCTTTGGCCCAGCATCAGAACGCGATGAAAACGTTCGGCAGGCTGGACGATGAACGCCAGAAGTCCGTCATCCGTTATGTGGAAGATTCCACCACCGGAGAGGAAGCCAAAAGCAGAATTCAAAACGCCGTTCAAAATCTGGATCAGGGCAATACGGGATTTATCGGTTAAAGGCTGTTGCAAAAACAATTATCCGCAAAAGAATTCCTGTAACACAATGAAATTGCCACCATAAAATGTTATAGAGATACAAGGTTCCAATATGTGTTAGGAGGATGATTTTATGGATAAAAATAGTACGGAAGCTGTTGTAGCAACACAGAACGCGCAGAATAATACGAACAGACAAGGCACGGGAAATATAAAAGAAGCCGTTTGCATCGACGCGGCCCGGGTGTATGATTCCTGCAGTTCACAGCAATGCGCGGGTTGTATACCGGAAATCCATGGAGCAGCGCCCGGATCAAAAATCCGGGCGCTGCTCCGATTTATTTTAGAGCACAAATTTTTTAGCGGCCTGTAGATCCGTTGAACCGCGGATGCAAAGCCGATTGGGCAGCTCTATGTAAACCGGAGCGGCCCTTTTCTTTTCGTGAATCCTTTTTAGCATAATCTTCGCCGCCTGTACGCCGACGGCATAGGAATCCTGGGTAATGGTCGTGATTCCGGGCGGGATCAGAGAAGCCCATCCCCAGTCGTCGAATCCGCAAATTCCAAAGCGTTCCGTAATCAAAAAACCATGCCGCTGCATTGCGTGAAGCACATTCAGCATGGTGACGCCGTTTACGCAGAAAACGGCGAGCCTCTCCTCTGGGAACTGCTCCGTAAAGCGGGTGAGCTGAGAAGCGCAGTCCTCCGCATCATTTTCTTCAAATCGGTAAAAAGTCCGGCTGCCGTCCAACTGAAAAATTTCTTTCATCGCATTCAGGTACGCTTCATAGCGAATGACGCGGGGGCTGATTCTTCGATTGCCCTGTGTAAAAAACGCCACTTTTTGAAAGCCCTCTTCATACAGGTGACGAATGCAGGAATAGGTGACATGATAATTCTCCGTCGTAACGGTATCCAGAACATTCTTTTCAGCGATGCAGCGGTCCGCCAGAACGATCGGAATCCCGCGGCCGCTCAACTCGGTCAGTACATCGTCGTTCTGGCCCGTCGTGTTGATAATCAAACCGTCCACCCGGTTGTTCAGCAGCTCCTGAACCGATTTCAGTTCTTTGTCCGGCTGGTTGTCAATATTGGAAAACAGAACCTGATATCCGCTCGCATTGCAGATATCGTTGATTCCCTTTAGTAATATGGAGGAAAACGGGCTGCTGATATCCGCGATGACACAGCCGATTGCCCTGCTGTTCTGGGATTTCAGGCTGCGCGCAATATTGCTTGGGTGATAATTCATTTGTTCAATGACACTCTGAATTCGCTTTCTTGTTTCTTTGGACATATAATCAAACTTACCATTCAGATATCGGGAAATTGTTGTTTTGGAGACTCCGGCGGCAGCCGCCACCTGACCAATCGTCACATTGCTCTCTTTAAAAACGCCCATGTCTTTCTCCCATTTGCGGTTCATATCCCCGTTATCCAGATATAACCGCATGAATTTTTGCTCCGATTCACGAAATCGATAAACATAATTATATCGCATTTTTCTAAAAGGTCAATGCCATAAAAAGGTATCCGATGGATAAATCAGTAAAATACATATATTTCAAATTTTGATCAATGTAATTTGTACAGGGTCTCCCGCGATCGTGCCGACCAGATCAGCCAGGATATCCTGAAGCCGATCCTGCTTATTTTTATCTTCCAAAACCGCTCCCGACCGCGGCGATTCTCCGTTCTGAAATCCTTTATCCATAACAAAATCCACAGAAACTCCCTCCCATGGATTGCTGTCAAGACCGGATACGGCTTCCCGTGAAAATGTGGCCTGACCCATCTCCCCCACCCCTCTCTTTGGTTCCGCAAAAATGCCTTCATCCGGCAAGCTGCCGGAAACCTGACACGAATTTCGCACGGCGGATTCATAAAACACGAGCTCCGCCGATAACTTTATACTGGAATGGGAGGGAATTTATGACAGTCGCGATTTACGTCCGGAAATCCAGGCCGGACCATCCAAAGGATACGGAGGAGGAAACCCTGCAGCGCCAAAAGGAGATTCTGCTGGATTATGCGGCACAGAAAAACTGGGTGGTGGGCGGAATTTATGAAGAGGTCGTGTCCGGAGAAAGCCTTGCGGCAAGGCCACAGATTTTAAAGCTCCTGGAAGATATAAAAAGCGGAGTGTACGACGCGGTTCTGTGCAAGGATATCGACCGGCTGAGCCGCGGCAATTTTGAAGACGTCGGTTATGTTCATTCCACATTGAAACGCCATCACACGCTGATTGTCACGATGAGGAAAACCATTGACCTGAACGATGAGACGGACGAGGAAATCTCGGATTTTGAATCGATCATAGCAAAATACGAACTAAGAAATATTGTTCATCGTCTGCAGGACGGTGTTATGAAGTCACTTCATGACGGAAATTACCTTGCGAACGCGCCCTACGGCTACCGGAAAAAAATGGACGGACGCCGTCCGACGCTTTCCATCCAGCAGGAGGAAGCGGAGTTTGTAAAAATGATCTTCCGTCTTTATGTTCAGGAGGGCATGGGCTGCCAGAGCATTGCGGACACGGTCAGCACGCTTGGCGCAAAGCCCCGGCGTTCGGAGCGGTTCAGCCGGACGAGTATCCGCAAAATTCTGCGGAATCCTGTTTACACAGGAAAAACCGCTTGGAATCAGACTCGGATTACGGAAAAGGGCAGTCGGCAAAATCCGAAAGGACGGGTCGTCAGCAATCCAAGGTCGCATTGGAAGGTGGTAAACGGTAAGCACCCGGCGATTATTGATTCCGATACTTTTGACCGCGCGCAGCAAATCCTTTCCGGGCGCGGGCATCCCCCCTACGGCGCAGGCAGCATGGAAAATCCGCTTGCGGGTCTGGTCAAATGCAGAATCTGCGGCAAAACCATGCAAAGACGCCCCGGCAGGGAAAAGGAATCCGCCCAGCTGATCTGTCCGACCAGAAATTGTGTGCGGTCCTCCGCCCTTGCGCTGGTCGAGGCCGCGGTGCTGTCACAGCTGAGGGCGCTTTATTCGGGTTTCCGCTTGAAAGCCGAGCCGGTCCCAAACCAGACAGGGCAGTCCCAGCTGCTCCGGGACCGGAATTCTATTGAAAAGCGGCTGGCCGTCACCCGGCGGCAGCTGGACCGGCTGAGCGACCTTGTGGAGCAGGGAATATACCCGCCTTCAAAATACCGGGAACGCGTGGAAATCTTGAACCGGCGCCTGAATGAGTTGGAACGAGCGAAGCTGGAAATCTGTAAAAAAGTCAATGTGAGCGAACAGAAAAAGAAAGACCTGAAGCCCCCGGCAACAATTTACGAGCTTTACCGCGATTTGCCTCCTGAAGGACAAAACCGCCTTCTAAAGGCGCTGATTGATCGGATCGAATATTACAAAGCAAAAGACTGGAAGCCGAATCAGTTTGAGATTCTGATTCACTGGAAGGATATTTTGTAAAGCTGACCGTCTTGAGAGTATACTGCAGATATCCTGAACATTCCCGTTCAAAGGAATACCTGGAAGACATGAGGGTCTTTTTCACCCCTGATAAGCACGAATTGATTGAACACGCCTGCAGCGTGAGAATCAGGAGCGCTGAAGTCATCAAGGTATTTCTGCATCTGGAGCCCGTACCGTTCAACCAGGGATTCTATGCCGTAGACATGAATTTCTTCTTTGATGTCTGTCTGGATGTATTCCTGCCGCAATCTGCCTGCCCGAACGTGCTGCACGGCGTGTGCCTTGCGAACAAGCGAGTAATTCTGTTCGGCAGCGACGGAAATGTTAAAACATTTGTTTCCGGCTGCAGCGCCGACCCGGACGTAGAATTAACCACAGGAAAAGTTCTGCCGAAAGCCGTCTGCCGGGTATCCGAACCGATCGGACTTTCCGCGAAAATCTGCGACCGTCCGCCGCAGGGCTGCGACATTTGCAGCGGCATTCCCGACAGCATCAGCGAGCTGTACGGAGCGGAATTTGATTATGGATGCAGCCACGCCATTTACGCTACGATCGGTCTTTTCACCATCGTTCAGCTGGTCCGTGACGTCCCGCTGCTGATTCCTTCCTACGAATTCTGCATCCCGGAGCAGGAATGCCAGCCTACATCAGACAGTCCGCGTGAAATGTTCCGCCGCATTGAATTCCCGGCCGAAGACTTTTTCCCGCCAAAGGTCAGCGATATTTCCGGAGACAACGGCGGGAGCTGCGAGAAAAGGTAACCAAAGGGGGTGTTGCAAAATGAAAATTTTGCAACACCCCCTTTATGTTGAAAAGTGATCTAAATACGAAGCTTTTGTTGAAAACTTTGCGAGACAAATCGTCGAAATAGGAATAGCAATGCTAAGCTCCGCCGTAAAGCAAAGCTGAAAAATCAATCATTTTCTGTTTTTCTGGAATCTACTCTTTTTGAAGGCAAAACAAATGTGTTTTTAGCCTTCCTGTGTTGCATTTCGCACAGAGCTTGTTCAAGTTGTAGCCCATGCACAA
>NZ_VWXL01000060.1 GCF_009746625.1 Caproicibacter fermentans | reverse complement strand
TCTGGAAAGCAAAAAAGCGAAACAAAATCAATACAGCCACCGGTATATCTGGACGGATTCCGTATGGAACCGCCCGGCCGGGTTCAACTCCATGTGCGGTGTAACAGAAAGAGACGGCTGCTACCTTTTGAATTTTTTCTCGTCACAGCCAACCTTGAATTACGGTTTTAACAAGATAACCGCACCGTGGCAGCAGCATTATACAAGCCCGGACTGCATTGCGACACGAAAAGCAATGGAAGACGTTATGCGCTTTTGGCTCGATGCAGGCTGCGATGGTTTTCGCGTTGATATGGCTGCATGTTTGGTTAAAAACGACGACGATCACGCTGCGACCGCTGAAATTTGGAGAAATGTGCGCGAAATGCTTGACCAGAATTATCCGGAAGCCGCAATGGTATCCGAATGGTCCGATCCCGACAAGGCGATTAACCGGTCACGGTTTCACATGGATTTTTATCTCAATCACAGGGGAAACGGTTACTATTCACTCTTTCGCAAAACGAGCAATGACGGTAATCCACTCAGTTTTTTCAGCAAGCAGGGTCAAGGGAACATTATGGAGTTTCTGGATGATTATCTTCCGAAATACAATGTGTCCAAGTCAGAAGGATATATTAGCTTTATAACCTGTAATCATGATACGCCCCGTATGACACTTGGCTATGATAATTCGGAATGCAAAATCGCGTATTCTTTTCTTTTAACCATGCCAGGTGTTCCGTTTATTTATTACGGCGATGAAATAGGCCTGCAGTATTTTAAACTGACGAGTGTGGAAGGTGGCTATAACCGAACCGGAACGCGCACGCCGATGCAGTGGACAAATGGGAACAATTTAGGTTTCTCCAATGCAGATAAGGAAAAGCTATATCTGCCGGTAGACGCCCGTGACTGTGCCCCCACGGTGGAAAACGAGGAAAAAGACGAAAATTCTTTGCTGAATACGGTGCGAAAAGTGCTGGCCCTGCGCCATCAAATTCCAGATTTGCAGGCGGTTCCAAACTTTGAGGTAATTTATGCGGAAAAAGACTGTTATCCATTTGTGTACCGCCGTGGCAAATATTTTATAGCAGTGAATCCTTCCTGCCGTGAAGTGGAGATTCTATTAATGGAGAAGGGCGAACCTGTGTTCATGATAGGCAGCAGTACTTTAGAAAATGGTCATCTTATGATGTGTGGACAATCTTTTGCAATTTTTAAAAGCACTCAGAGCTGATATGTGGTCGTACCAATAGAAGTTTGCAATTCAATTAGGATGAGTGTTTCAAAGGGGTGTCCCCTTCTTTGGAAATCCACAGAATAAAGCGGCGATAGGCTACCCTCTCCGGGAGCATATCGCCGTTTGCTGTCAGCAGCCCGTTTTAAGGTCTGTGTGTAGTTTCTTATAAACTGACATAAATGGAGATGCAAATATCATATAGTTTTTGCTCCCAAGTACAGACGACAGGAGATTTACGGGCAAATAAAAGCAGATATAGGGCAGATATTACGAAAACTATGCGAGCAACGTGGAGTAGAAATAATAGAGGCACAAGCATGCCCAGACCATATACACATGATGGTGAGTATACCACCAAATTTAAGTGTAGCGCAGTTTATGGGATATTTAAAGGAAAAAAGTTCGTTGATAATATTTGATAGACATGCAAATTTGAAATACAAATATGGGAACAGACACTTTTGGTGCAGAGGGTATTATGCAGACACAGTAGGAAGAAATGCGAAAGTAATTGAAGAATATATCAAAAATCAGTTGCAAGAGGATATAGCATCCGACCAAATATCATTCAAAGAATATATAGACCCGTTTACAGGTAGCAAGGAAACAAAGACATAAAAACAGACAGCCGCTTAAGCGGCTACCTATCCTGACCGTTTCATTTAGCTATCCCTTTTCACAAGTCTGTATCCAAGCCTCTTCACTGTTTGAAGCAGTTTGGGATTCGTCGGATCATCCTCAATTTTCTCCCTGATATGACGGATATGTACCATAACAGTATTGTCGCAGCCGACGCTGTCCTCTCCCCAAACCTGTTCGTATAGGCGCTCTCTCTGCTGATGATCTTGTTTGGATTTTCGGCAAGGTAGCGAAGCACTTCGAACTCTCTTGCAGTAAACGCAAGCTCTATGTCGTTTTATACACACGGCAGTCATCAGTGTCGATTTTTAAATTGCTTAAATGTATCTGTTGTTTTACATTATTTTTATCCGAGCAATCATATTTCTGCCTGCGCAGTTGTGCCGTTATCCGGAACACAATCTCTCTCGGGCTGAAAGGTTTCGTTATATAATCATCACCGCCGCTGCTTAAGCCCAATATTTTGTCTATATCATCGTTTTTGGAAGGCAGAAACATGATCGGACAATATGAAAATTCCCGGATTTTCCTACATACCTCAATCCCGTCAATATCGGGAAGCATGATGTCGAGAACAATGGCATCCGGCCGGTGCATTTTGCACAGTTGGATAGCTTCCTGCCCACTCGAGGCTTTAAGAATGTTTTTGAATCCATCTTTTTTAAGCACTTTCTCAAGCAAGTTGCCTATATCCTTTTCATCATCCACAAGCAGAATTTTATTATTTAGAAGGTTAACCCAATCAGAACTCTCCATTTTTTCACCTTCATGACAAAATCCAGCGGATGAGCTGTTTTCTACTGATTATATCATCATCATGTTTATTTATCAATTATATGCCGATGAGCATACGTGGTTATCAACAATTAGTGATAAAAATGGCAAGCAATGCTTTGTGGTACCCACAAAGCTAAAAGGCCGATTCCCGCTTTTACGGAAACCAGCCTTTTGCTTGTTGGTGGCAGCGCCCCCAACCCCCTTTGATCGCACAATAAATTGTGCGGCTACGCGTCCTGCGTACGCTGAAAATCGAGTGCAGCCCCGGTGTCTCACTTGATGTGATCTGCGATCAGATGGGAAGGACGCCGCCCTGGATTCCGGGATTGCTCCTGCGGGCGGACGGATATGAGTGTGAGTTCTATAAAAAGGAAGATTAAAGTCTTTAAGATATGGTGGTAAGCTGTAACCCGGAGATAATCATTTAGGCATGCACAATCATTATTGTACATGCCTAAACCCATAATAACACGCAAAAACACTTGTAAACTGCGACAAAATGCGATACAGTATATAATTATGGGTAATTATATACTGGTAACACGCCAGCAGGAATGAAGAAATGTTAGGCCCTTGTGACATTTTTTCATTTATAATACGCGTGGAAGAAGAAAGGTATAACTTCGTGAGCGAGGTAGATTGCATGAAAGGAAGCACTCAAGAACGCTGGATCAATGTTGATGAAGCGGCTGACTATTTTGGCGTCAAACCAGCTACCATTCGAGACTGGATTAAAAAGAAAAACGGAATTCCTGCAGTGAAGATTGGCAGGTCATGGAAGTTCAAGTATTCGGAGCTTGATAATTGGGCTAAAAGCGGTGCGGCTGCAGAAGAAACTGTTACTGATTAGAGTGAGGTAAGTACATTATGAATAAACAGCAATTGGCTGCTACTATATGGGAATCTGCAAATCAAATGCGTTCCAAAATAGAAGCTAACGAGTACAAGGATTTCATTCTTGGCTTCATTTTTTATAAATATCTTTCCGAGAAGGAACTGCATTTTTTCGAGGGGCAGGGTATGTCTCAAGAAGATATTACTCACATGGATGAATCTGATGCGAAGTTCGTTAATTATACGAAAGATGCCATTGGATATTTTATTTCATATGAGAATCTGTTTTCCACTTGGATTACTAAAGGTAATGATTTTGACGTATCCGATGTCAGAAAGGCGTTGTCTGCTTTTGATAGGCTTATCAGCCCTACCCACAAAAAGGTGTTTGAAAAGATTTTTAACACCCTTCAGACCGGTTTGTCCAAACTCGGTGAGAGTGCGGCTGCACAAACCAAGTCCATCAGCGGACTGTTGCAGTTGATCAAAAAAATACCGATGGATGGTAAGCAGGACTATGATGTGCTTGGCTTCATCTACGAATACCTGATCAGTATGTTTGCTGCTAATGCCGGAAAAAAGGCTGGTGAATTCTATACACCGCACGAGGTTTCAGTGTTGATGTCTGAAATAGTGGCTGACCATCTGAAAGGCAGAAGCGAAATTCGTATTTACGATCCCACGTCAGGTTCTGGTTCCTTGCTCATCAATATCGGCGTTGCTGCGTCCAAATATATTACCGGAGAGAATAAGATCAACTACTATGCGCAGGAGTTAAAGGAAAACACTTACAACCTGACGAGGATGAACCTTGTTATGCGCGGCATAGAACCTGGAAATATCTATGTCAGAAACGGCGATACTTTGGAGGAAGACTGGCCATTTTTCGAGGAAAATGAAACGGAAAAATATCAGCTTGTAAGAGTAGATGCCGTGGTTTCTAATCCTCCTTACTCGCAGAAATGGGATACAAAGGGCAAAAAGTTCGACCCCAGATTTTCCGATTATGGTGTGGCGCCAAAAGGAAAGGCAGACTATGCCTTTCTGCTCCATGAACTTTACCATCTTGAAGATGATGGTATTATGACTATTGTTCTTCCCCATGGCGTGTTGTTCCGTGGCAACGAGGAAGGCGAAATCCGCAAGAACCTGATTGAGAAAAACAATATAGATGCAATTATCGGACTGCCCGCCAACATTTTCTTTGGAACAAACATTGCAACGATCATCATGGTTCTCAAGCGTCACAGGGAGAACAACGACATTCTGATCGTTGACGCTTCCAAGGGATTTGAGAAGTCCGGGAAGAGTAACACTCTCCGCGCCTCAGATATAAAGAGAATTGCGGACACGGTACGTGGACGGCTAAAGATTCCCGGCTACTCTGTCCGCGTTGACAAAGAGACTATCCGCAGGAATGAATATAATCTCAATTTGCCCCGCTATATAGAATCCTTCACGCCACAGGAAAAGTGGGATATTCACTCCATTATGTTCGGCGGCATCCCTAACAGCGAACTTGACGAGCTCATGCTGTACTGGGACGCACTTCCGGGGCTGAGAGAGGCGATGGTCAAGCCGCTCTCATCGGACTATGTGGAGTTTGTATGTGAGGATATAAAAGAGTACGTCGTGGCACATCCTGTCACGGCTGCTTATTGTTCTGCCTATAATGCGGCATTCATTGATTTCCGAGAATATCTTGTCGGCAGACTGATTAAGCGGTATAAAGAAGCCTCTCCAACAAAGGAAGAAGAAATTATCACAGATGATATTTTCTCTCGCCTTGCCGCTATCAAGGCAATCGACAAGTATGAGGCATATCAAGTGTTGGACAACAGCTGGAAACAGATTTCTGTTGATCTTGAAATGCTGCAGACCGAGGGTGACGGAGCTCTGACGGCAGTTGATCCTAATATGGTGACCAAGCAGAAGGATGGCAAGGACATCGAAGTTCAGGATGGCTGGATTGGCCGCATCCTGCCATTCGAGCTTGTTCAGAAACTTCTGCTGCCGGAGGATCTTGCGGCAATCAAGAAGCTGGAAAGAGAACTGGCTTCTGTCGCTTCCATTTACGATGAAATCCTTGATTCGCTTTCCGAGGACGAAAAAGACAGCAATATCACCGATGACAGCAACAGCAGCTTTGTCACAAAGGAAGTGCGGGCGAAAGCCGATGAAATCCTTGAGGACATTGAATCTGAAGAAATCAGCGCCTTGAAGAACTACCTTACTTTGGGAAAGAAACCCGAAAAACTGGCATATTCCTCTGACTGCAAGGCTGTAAACTGGTCGGACATGAAGCCCGGAACCAACGGCCTGTACAGCAAATCAGTGATTAATGCCCGCATCACGATACTGAAAAGGCAGTATGTCTTTCCGACAGAGTCATTTGAGGCTAAGATTATGCGCGTAGTGGATACTATGGAAACCGAAGCCAGACTAAAAAAAGAGCTGAGAGACGCACGGGCGGCACTTCACGAAAAGACTAAAACCACTATTGAGCAGATGAATCTCGAAACCGCACTAATGATTCTTGAGGAAAAGTGGATCACGCCTGTCTGCGATGGTATGAGCGCACTGCCGCACAATTTGATTGCTGCGTTCGTTGCCGCGCTTGAACATCTGGCGGAGAAGTACAAAATCACGTTTGCAGAGGTCGGTGAAAAAATATCCGGAACCGAAGAAACCATATCGAACTATGTCAATCTTCTCTCCGGGAATGACTTTGATATGGAAGGCCTCCGTGAGCTTCAAAAACTGATTGGAGGAGCGGAGAAATGAATGATACTCCAAAAATTCGGTTCAAAGAGTTCACGGACAAATGGGAACAACGTAAGGTTGGAGATTTTCTCATAGTGAGCCGGGTTGTCGGTCATACTGGCATCGATGCGAGAAAACTCACGGTGAAATTGTGGGGAAAAGGAGTAGTCGAAAAAACAGACTTATATGGCGGAAGTGAAAACACACAATACTACATCCGCAGAGCAGGCCAGTTCATGTATGGAAAACTTGATTTCTTACACGCTGCTTTCGGAATTGTGCCTGAAAGTCTTGATAAATATGAGTCTACGCTTGATTCTCCCGCTTTCGATATGAAAAATATCGATGGTCAATTCTTTCTTAACCGCGTAACGCAAGAAGACTTCTATTTGAAAAATGGAATGGTCGCTAATGGTAGCAGAAAGGCAAAACGTATCCACGAAGATACCTTTCTCGATATGCCTATATCTGTCCCTTCTTTTGAAGAACAGGTATGTATTGGTGAACTACTTGTCGGTCTGGATGACCTTATCACTCTTCATCAGCGTAAGTACAATCAGATGATTAATGTGAAAAAGTCCATGCTTGGCAGGTTGTTTCCGTATGCCGGTGCCGAAAATCCTCAAATTCGATTCGGGTTTTCTGAAAACTGGGAGGAAGTCAAACTTGGAAATATCGTTTCTCCATATTCCGACCCGGTCGAAACACCTCATGATGGTTACATACGCCTTGGCATCCGCAGTCATGGGAAAGGCACCTTCCACGATTATGTGCAACCCGGTCAGGAGCTAGAAACGGCTCAGATGCATCGGGTTGCTGCCCACAAGTTCATCGTCAACATTACCTTCGGCTGGGAACACGCAGTGGCAATTACTAACCAGCAGGACGCAGGGAAACTGGTGTCGCATAGGTTTCCGCAGTTCTCCATGACTGATAGCATCGATGACAGCTTCCTGAAGTACGTCATTCTTGACGAACGGTTCAAGCATCACCTGTTCTTATCTTCTCCAGGTGGTGCGGGAAGAAATAGGGTGCTGAACATTCCGCAAATGCTCGAATACAAGACGCGTATCCCCAAGATTGAAGAACAACGGCAGATTGCGGGACTGCTGGATTCCGTCAATAATCTGATTGATCTCTACGCTGATAAAGTACAAAAGCTGAAGCAAATCAAGTCTGCTTGCCTTGACGGTATGTTTATTTAGGAGGACTTGCCATGGTATACGAAGAGGAAAAAGTATTTGAGGAAGCTGTCATAAAGCAACTTATCGAATGCGGCTGGGAATCAAAAGTCCTCCGTTACCCCACGGAAGAACAGCTGATCAAGAACTGGGCGGATATTCTATTCAACAACAACCGCCATCAGGACATATTGAACGAGTGCCCTCTGACAGACGGCGAAATGCAGCAGATTCTGGAACAGATAACCCAGCTACGTACTCCCGTCCGTCTGAATGACTTCATCAACGGCAGAAGTGTATCCATCAAGCGGGATAACCCGGATGACAAGGCACACTTCGGCAAAGAAGTCAGTCTAAAAATTTATGACCGCAAAGAAATTGCCTATGGTGAAAGTCGATATCAAATCGTACAGCAACCCCAGTTCAAAACGGGTCTTCGGCTGAATGATCGGCGCGGAGATCTCACACTAATGATCAACGGTATGCCAGTTATTCATGTCGAACTGAAGAAAAGTGGTATTCCCGTCAGCAACGCTTATCATCAGATAGAAAAATATGCACACGAAGGCGTGTTCACCGGGCTGTTTTCTCTGGTGCAGGTGTTTGTGGCGATGGAACCGGAGGAAACGGTTTATTTCGCCAATCCAGGTCCGGACGGAACCTTCAATAAGGCATTCTATTTCCATTGGGCGGATTTTGACAATGAGCCGATCAACAACTGGGAAGAAGTCGTAAAAAGGCTGCTCAATATCCCGATGGCACATACGTTGATTGGCTTCTATACGATTCCTGATGACAAGGATGACACCCTCAAAGTCATGAGAAGCTATCAGTATTACGCCGCAACCGGCATTGCAGACAAGGTCACCAATAAGGACTGGAGCGATACCAATATCCTGGGCGGGCATATCTGGCATACCACAGGTTCCGGAAAAACGCTCACCAGCTTTAAATCCGCGCAGCTTATTGCCAGCGCCCATGATGCCGAAAAAGTAATCTTCCTTGTGGACAGAAAGGCACTGGGCAAGCAGTCCTTTGATGATTATAACGCCTTTGCCAGTGTGGGTGAAGAAATCCAGGATACTGCCGACACGGACATTCTGGTTTCCAAGCTCAAAAGCGACTCTCCTGCGGATACGCTTATTGTCACATCGATTCAGAAGCTGAGCGGTGTAACGAGAGATGCGGAAGGCGTCAAGGCGGCTGACATAGATAAGATTGTCGCAAAGAGAATCGTCATTATCATTGATGAGGCGCACCGCTCTACCTTCGGAGAAATGCTGTCCAATATCAAGAATACATTTGTTCACAGCATTCTCTTCGGCTTCACCGGGACGCCAATTCAGGATGTCAACAAGAAAAAGGACAATACGACCGCTTCCGTTTTCGGTGACGAACTGCACCGATACACCCTTGCCGATGGCATCCGGGATAAAAACGTGCTGGGGTTTGATCCGTATATGGTTCTCACATATTCGGATGACGACTTGCGGCAACAGGTTGCCTTCATGAAAGCCAAGGCTTCCAGTGTCGAAGGGGTTATCGGAAACAAAAAAAAGGAAGCCATCTATTTTAAGTTCATGGATCCGACTCAGGTGAAAATGGTCGGAGAACAGCATGGCAAGAAATATATAAAAGGTATCGAAGACTATGTGCCAAAATCGCAGTATGATAACGAGGCGCATCGGGAGGCAGTTCTTACTGATATTATAAAGCACTGGCCGACTCTGAGCAGAGGGGGTCTGTTCCATGCGATATTTGCCACCTGTAGCATTCCGGAAGCCGTAAAGTACTATCGACTTTTGAAGACTATGGCTCCCGAACTAAGAATTACCGCTGTTTTTGACCCAAATATTGATAACGAAGGCGGTGGTTCTCTTGAAAAGGAAGACGGCATTGTTGAAATTCTGGATGATTATGAAGTTGTATTCGGGCCTTCCTTTACGATACCGTCCTATGATGAGTTCCGGGAGGATGTGCAGCTGAGGCTTGCCCATAAAAAGCCCTATAACAGAGTTTCTAAGGACAAGTGTCAACGCCGGAACTTTTTTGACCCAAAACGCCGGTCGGAAATGACCCATATCGCCGGTTACATGAGCGCCAGTCACAGTACCGCCGGAATGTCCACCGGCGGTACTGTCTGAACGCCAGCTTTG
>NZ_VWXL01000006.1 GCF_009746625.1 Caproicibacter fermentans | reverse complement strand
ATCACGGCGCAGGTCTTGACGGGGACATTTTCAAGCAGCCCGATTGCGCCGCAGATTACGCGCAGCGCGGAGCAGTACGACCTTAAACTTGCTGAGATAAGCATCCCCGCTGGCGCCACGGCAATCACGCAGTCGCTGATTACTGATACCCGGCTTGACAACGACGTTTGCGGCATTGTTACGGGCGTCGTGAATCAGGTTGACACGACAACCCTATACCAACAGGTTCAGGCTGATTTGCAGCATTTCAGGACGGTCAATGAGGCCGATTTCTCCGCATGGTTCGACGGCATAAAGGGGATCCTCGGAACGGATGAAGCCGGGAATCTGCTCGCAAAAATCAACGATCTTGCAGGAGACGGCAGGACGACGGAGACGGTCAAAGGCAACGCTGACGCCTTCGCCGCGCACGTGGCCGCAGTAAACCCTCACGGAGTGACGGCAGCGCAGGCGGGGGCCGTAAAAGGAAATACGGCCTCCTATTATGCGACGGCGGTTACAATGGCCGACAGCAATCACGGCTATACCCTTACAGTTCCAAACTTCACTTTTTCGGAAGGCTGTCAGGTGACTTTCAAAGTGCCAACATTGCCGATTGAAGACCAATGGATGCACGTCGATGTAGGAGGCAAGGGATATGCACTTAGGACGACAACTCAGGAAATGGTTACGAACGATGCGTGGAAGGTCAACAGCTTCATAACCGTAACGCTCACACAGGCGGTCGTTATTGATTTAGGAACTTCGGGGGCGGGGCGCGACGGAACAGCTTTTTTTAAGAAAGGCGGCTATGGCACGCTGGCCGCCCAAATCAATAATTTTTATGCGACCATCGGGGACGCTTCGGTTCGGTTGACGTGGAGCAATCCG
>NZ_VWXL01000059.1 GCF_009746625.1 Caproicibacter fermentans | reverse complement strand
ACTAACGTATCTTTTGGTTTTTTTGTAAGAGTTTCCCTCTCTTTTCGTCCGAAAGTACTTTTACTCTCGAAATCTTTACGGGTTCCTTCTTTATCGTCTCGTTGTTTAATTTTCAAGGTCCCATGCGTCAAAATAAACAGAAGAAATTTCAAAATCAATTTGGCTTACAGCAAACTGTTCTGATTTTTGCTCCGTTTTTCGACGGCTTAACTATAATATCACGTCTTAAAGCCGCTGTCAACGCTTTTTGGGCCCTTTTTAAAAGTTTTTTGATTATATAAGGTTCTTGAAGTAGAATCTTATGTTTGCTATAATGTTTGACAGCGCTTTTCAATAATAAGGGGGGATCGGTTTGCCGATTAGAATACAGGATTCTCTTCCCGCCCGGCATGTGCTGGAGTCAGAGAATATTTTTGTCATGACACATGAAAGGGCAATGAGTCAGGATATTCGCCCTTTGAAAATTGTCATTTTGAACCTGATGCCTACAAAAATCGAAACGGAAACCCAGCTGCTTCGTCAACTGAGCAATTCTCCGCTGCAGGTAGACGTCGAGCTGATGCAGATGGCCACTCACTTTTCAAAGAACACGTCTCAGACTCACCTGAATACCTTCTATAAAACATTTGCGGAATTGAAGAATCAAAAATTCGACGGAATGATTGTAACGGGAGCGCCGGTGGAAAAACTCCCGTTTGAGCAGGTTGACTACTGGCCGGAGCTTTGCGACATTATGGCTTGGAGCCGTAAAAATGTTTATTCCACGATGTATATCTGCTGGGGGGCTCAGGCCGGTCTGTATTATCATTACCGCATCCCCAAATATTTGCTTGCCAAAAAGATCTCCGGAATTTTCATGCACAGCGTCCTTCTCCCGCTGCACCCGCTGGTGCGTGGATTTGACGACGATTTCTGGGCGCCGCATTCGCGCTATACCGGGACCCGCCGGGAGGATATTCTGGTACATCCGGAGCTCGAAATTCTTACCGAATCAAAAGACGCGGGGCCGCACATTATCGCGGCGAAAAGCGGCCGGCAGTTCTTTGTCACGGGGCACGAGGAATATGAACGCGATACCCTGAAAAAGGAATATCTTCGGGATTTAAAAAAAGGAATTGGTCCGGAAATGCCGAAAAATTATTTTCCGGATAACGATTCGGCCAAAGAACCGCCGTTTCTCTGGCGCAGCCACGCGAGCCTGATGTTTTCAAACTGGCTGAACTATTATGTATATCAGCAGACCCCTTATGATATTAAGGATATTACTGAATAAAGGCCCAACTCATAAGCTTTAAACAGCAATATCAATCATGCTGTACGAAAGGCCGGGAAACAGCAAACAAGCTGCTTCCCGGCCTTGTCATGATAATTTCAACTGCAATTCTTTCAGAATCTTCTTTTCCCGCCGGGACACCTGCACCTGCGTCATGCCAAGCGCGGAGGCTGTTTCCGTCTGTGTACGGTTCTGAAAGTAACGGAAAATGATGATACTGCGGTCCCGCGGCTCCAGTTCCGTCACGACCTGCTTGAGCGACAACATCTCGGCAATTTTATCATCATTGGATTCAACGCCGACATCAATCTGCCCTCCTCCGTCTTCCTCCGTCGCAGTCAGGGAAATCGGCAGCTGCGCCGCTCCCAAAGCCTCAGCCGCCTGTTCCGGCTCCACCTCCAGCAAATCGGCGAGTTCCTGAATCGTCGGAGATCGTCCTTCGCGTTCCAAAAACGACGCGGAAAGGCGCGTAGCGCGAAGCGAAAGCTCCTTGAGCCCGCGGCCGACTTTGATCGCGCCGCCGTCGCGGAACAATCTGCGGATTTCCCCCAGGATCACGGGAACCGCGTAAGTGGAAAATTTGACGCCGCGGTCCGGGTCAAAATGATCGACCGCCTTGACCAGGCCCAGACATCCCGCCTGAAACAAATCGTCATACTCGACGCCGCGCCCGCGGAAATGCCTTGCACAGGAATGAACGAGTCCGATATTTTTCCGAACCGCCTGATCCCTATCCATTCTGCTTGGGGCGGCGTTCCATCGTTTTTTTCATGGTGACCGTCGTGCCCTTTCCGGGTTTGGAGGTCACACGAAGCTTATCCATAAAGCTCTGCATGACGGCAAAACCAAGGCCGGCCCGTTCTCCCTCCTGGGTTGTGAAAAGCGGCTGCATTGCCTGCTCGATATCTTCGATTCCGCAGCCTTTGTCGCGGATTTTTACAACGATGCCGCCGTCCTCATAAAGACGGCATGTTATGTATATCACTCCGATCGTATCCCGGTATGCGTGAACAATGCAATTCGTAACCGCCTCGGAAACCGCGGTTTTAATGTCGCAGAGCTCGTCCACCGTGGGGTCCAGCTGCGCAATGAACGCCGAAACTGCGGCCCGGGCGAACGCTTCGTTGGATGAACAGCTCAGTAAAGAAACTGACATCTCATTAACCGGCTTCAAATTCATTATCCCCCTTAATTACACATAGCTGGTTCAAACCCGCCAGTGAAACGATTTTTTCAATTTTTCTTGGAAGGCGGACAATTTCCACCGTCCCCCCCCACAGCTGCATCAGTTTGCAGCGGCCCATAATCAGCCCGATGCCGGAACTGTCCATAAACTGCACCGCGGAAAAATCGAAAATAATTTTTTTCGGCTTGACTCTGGACGCGGTCTCATCAATCTCCCCCCGAATTTCCCTTGCGGAATGGTGGTCAATCTCCCCGCTCAGAACCGCCGTCAGGACTCCTTCCCTGAGAATCAGCCTGACGCCCATAGAAAAACCTCCCGTTTTTTGAATTCGTATTGTAAAGTTAAATGAAAGTTGAGGACTCGTCAGCCCTTCTGGTACAATGGTTTTGACACAAAACAATGTACTCCCGAAAGGAGACGAGTCCTCATGACAAAATCATACCAGATTTGCTG
>NZ_VWXL01000058.1 GCF_009746625.1 Caproicibacter fermentans | reverse complement strand
TGTGGCCGGTAGCTACCATGACGCGGTTAATGGCGTCAAAAAACAGCTTGTTTAGCCCGTCTTTTTCCAGCAGGTGCCGAAACTTGCAAAGCGTCGTCTCATCCGGAACATTCTCCGTCATGAAATCGATGCCGGTAAACTTACGCATGGCATAGCTGTCATAGATTGCGTCCTCGGTGGCCGGGTCGGAAAGGTTGAACCAGATCTGCAGCAGATACATCCGCAGCATCCGCTCAATGCCCATGGGCGGACGGCCCCGTTTGCCGCGGGGATAATACGGCGCAATGATACCGACCCACTCTTCCCACGGGATAATCTCGTCCATGGTTTCCAGAAACTCTTCCCGCCGTGTTTTCTTCTTTCTGCAGCTATATTCGATATCCGCAAAAGTTTGTTGCTTTTTCATTTTTCCGCACCGCCTGTGTCTTGATACTTCTATTTTACCAGAGTTCTCCTCTCTTCGGTAGAGGGGCGGATTAAATCAGAGGTTCCTTAAAAATTATATCTTGGATCTGAGCTCGGAAATCAGCTTGGCGATTTCCGCCATGCGCTCCGGAATTCGAATGGATTGCGGGCAGTGCTGCATACATTTGCCGCAGGCGACGCAGTTTTCAGCCCGTTTTTCTTCCGGAAGCATCTCGTATGCCTTCACAAACGCTTTCGCTTCCCGATTACCGACCGCCTGTGAGCCAAGCGCGATCGGTATTCTCATGGAGGTCACACATTCGTTGTAAACGGAGAAAACCCCCGGGATATCGACACCGTGCGGGCAATCCATACAGTACCGGCACCCGGTGCATGGAATTGTCCCGTTTTTCAGGTATTCATCCAATGACCGCTCCAGCGCATTGCGTTCCTCCCCGCTCAGCGGCTCAAAGCGATTCATGGTGTCAACATTGTCACGAACCTGGTCCATGCTGCTCATGCCGCTCAAAACCGTCAGAACGCCCGGCAGGGAGGCCGCAAAACGAATCGCCCAGGAAGCGACGCTTTTGTCCGGCCGCGCCTCCTGCAAAATGCGAACCGATTCCTCACAGAGCGTGCAGAGGTTTCCTCCCCGGACCGGTTCCATCACGATACAGGGAATTCCCCGCTCTTCCAGAATACGGTATTTTGTCTTCGCGTCCTGAATATCCCAATCCAGATAGTTCAGCTGTATCTGAACGAAATCCCAATCTCCGCGGTCAAGAATGCGCGGCA
Organism: Caproicibacter fermentans; assembly: GCF_009746625.1. Lineage (GTDB taxonomy): Bacteria > Bacillota > Clostridia > Oscillospirales > Acutalibacteraceae > Caproicibacter > Caproicibacter fermentans. The sequence goes on along the minus strand of NZ_VWXL01000058.1, from coordinate 174,418 downwards.
GATCTTCCGTTGTTCCGTGAAAAGAAAACCCGAGGCGGCGGATAGCGCCGTCCTGCCTCTGCCGGCGCAGGAATTCAATCGTATCAATTTTTTCGTATTGACTGATATAATTGTCCGGGTTCATCAGGGAATGACAGAGATAAAAATCGAAATAATCGACCTGGCACTTTTTGAGCTGTTCCTGAAAGATGCGTTCCCCATCGCCCGACCGCTTCAAAAGCCATCCCGGCATTTTATCCGCAAGAAAAAAACTTTCCCGCGGATACTTTTTTAAAGCGCGGCCGATAAAGGTTTCCGACATTCCCTCGTGGTAAGGGTAAGCCGTATCAAAGTAGTTGACGCCGCTGCGGTACGCCTCATCAATCATCGCTTCGGCGGGTTGGTTATCAATGTCCTCTTTCCCATCATACCGCTTTGGAAGTCTCATGGTTCCGAAGCCCAAAAGGGATACCGCTGCGCCGGTTCTGAGGTCAGTTCGTTTTTCCATTTTTTCCTCCCTTTTTCTCTCAGTGTTTTATTCCTTGTATAAAATCGCACGTTTCATCCTATCCGTCATTCACCCGGAATACGGAAAACCGCCCCCAAAAGGTAGGGGCGGCGAGAAGCGCTATTCTGAAATGGTCATCTGCTCATTGTTCTCCTGATGGTACTTTTTAGCCGCGCCGATCAGGCCCTGAAACAAAGGATGCGGGCGATTCGGGCGGGACCTGAATTCCGGATGGAACTGGGAGCCCATGAACCACGGATGCTCCGGAACCTCCATCATTTCAACGATATGGTCGTCCGGCGACCTGCCGCAGAATACAACACCGGCCGCTTCAAACTGCTCCCTGTAATCGTTATTGACTTCAAAGCGGTGGCGGTGGCGTTCATAAATCAGCGGCGCCTCTCCATACAGTTGATACGCCTTTGAACCCTGCTTCAGCTTGCACGGGTATTTGCCCAGACGCATGGTTCCGCCAAGCTGGACGACATCCTTCTGCTCCGGCATCAAGTCGATGACGTGATTGGTGCTCTGCGGATCAAACTCCGCGGAATTCGCATCCGTCAGGCCGAGCACGTAGCGGGCGTACTCCACCAACGCGAGCTGCATGCCAAGGCAAATGCCCAAAAACGGAACGCCGTTGACCCGGGCATAATGTATCGCGGAGATTTTCCCTTCGATCCCCCTTTGGCCGAATCCGCCCGGAACCAAAACGCCGTCCACATCGGAGAGAATCTCCGACACATTTTCCGCATTGATGGTTTCGGAATCAACCCATTTGATGTTTACCTTCACTTTATTGCCGAATCCGCCGTGTGTCAGCGCTTCCGCAACGCTGAGATAAGCGTCGTGAAGCTCAATATATTTGCCCACAAGCGCGATGGTGACGCTCTCTGTCGAAGACATGGCCGTGTTGACCATGGAAATCCATTCCGTCAGGTCCGGGCCCGGCGTATCCAGGGCAAAGTGTTTGCACACAATATCATCGAGCCGCTCCTCACGCAGCGCAAGAGGGATGGAATACAGAAGCGGAAGATCAAGATTTTCAATCACACAGTTTTCCGCAACATTGCAAAACAGGGCGATTTTCTTTTTAATGTCTTCGCCGATTTCCTTTTCCGATCGGAGCACGATAATATCGGGCTGAATTCCGATGGAAAGGAGCTCTTTGACGCTGTGCTGGGTCGGTTTGGATTTGTGCTCATGGGAGCAGGCGAGATACGGGACAAGAGTCACATGTATAAACAGACAGTTTGAACGGCCGACTTCGGTGGCAAACTGGCGGATCGCCTCCAGAAACGGCTGGCTTTCAATGTCCCCCACCGTTCCCCCGACTTCGATGATCGCAACGTCCACATTTTCCTTGCCTGCGTAAATGCGGGATTTGATTTCATTCGTAATATGAGGAATCACCTGTACGGTGCCACCTCCGTAGTCGCCGTTGCGCTCCTTCTGAATCACGCTCCAATAGACCCGTCCGGACGTCACATTGCTGTTCTGCGTCAGATTTTCGTCGATAAAACGCTCGTAATGGCCCAAATCAAGGTCGGTTTCCGCTCCGTCGTCGGTGACAAAAACTTCACCGTGCTGAAACGGATTCATCGTACCTGGGTCAACATTTAGATAAGGATCAAATTTCTGCATTGTGATCCTGAGTCCTCTGGATTTCAGAAGACGCCCCAAAGACGCCGCCGTGATTCCTTTCCCAAGTCCTGAAACCACACCGCCTGTTACAAATACATACTTTGCTGCCATATTGCCCTCCATCATCTATCTATATTATTTCACTATATTAGCCGCATTTATCAATAAAAAAATGATATCGCCCATATTTTATCATTCAACGGGCGATAAGCTTATAAAATTAATGTACAACGGTAAAAAGGCTTCCGATCAGCGGCAAAGGCTCATTCTTTCCCTGCGCCGCGCGAACCACACCGATGATAATGTATGAAACCACAAGACACCATGCCGTAAACGACAGCAGCCCGCTGACAGCGGTACCCGTCCAGGACAAAATTCCGATTCCTGAAAAGGCGAGGCCGAATCCCGACTGGATGATCGCTTTTATGATCGACAGGGAAAAAGTCAGCGCAAATTCAAAAATGCTGAGGATGATCCCTTGATTGACATGAAACATGACGTTTTTGTTCTCCCGGTCGGCAAGTAATCCCACAAGCCAGAGAATTCCGATGTAGGCCAGAATGGAAAACGCCTTTTCGTCATTGGAAGGCGCCGGCCCGGTCACAGGATTTCTGCGCTGCCAATTCTGCGGGGCCCCGGAATAAGGATCCCGATAGGCATTCCCCCAATCAGCGCCGGTAAAACGCCTGCCATAACCGGACGGCGGCGCGGGGCGCTGTCCCTGTCCGGAATATGGGCAATTCTGTTCGTTTTTATCCTTTTCATCCATGTCGGAACCCCCTACCCCTCATATTTAACGATTTCCGCTTTTTGAATGGTAACGGCTTCCGTAGGCTTGCCCTCGCTGTCCGTGGAAACCGCGGCAATTTTATCGACCGTATCCATACCGTCAAAGACCTGCCCAAACACTGTATGACCCTTTTTTACGATATTATAATATCCATCCAGATAAGGATTGCCGCCGTATTTCTCGTATGCGGCTTTATACTCCTGCGTCACTTTACTCATATCGATCCAATTCGATTTGTATTTCAAAATGAACGCTTCCGGATTCTGCTGATAAAGTTCATAGGCCTTCTGATAATTGTCCCATCCGGAAAACAATGACGCGGGCGCCTGATCAATAAAAAACTGGCTGCCATTTGTGTCTTCGCCAGAGTTTGCCATCGCCAGCGCCCCGCGAAGATTCAACAGGTTCCCGTTAAATTCATCCGCAAATTCCTTGCCCCAAAGACTCTCTCCTCCGGTGCCATCCCCCTTCGGATCTCCGGTCTGTATCATAAAGTCCTTTATGACACGGTGAAACGTAAGATTGTTGTAATACCCCTTCTGAATCAGTCCTTTGAAATTCTCGACCGCCTTTGGCGCGGCGTCCGGAAACAGCCTGATTTTGACTGTTCCCTTGCTGGTTGTAAGAACTGCGATTTCTTCTCCCTTTTGCGGGAGTTCCATCTGATACCCGATTTTTTTCCCATCGTCGGGCCGGATTCTTCCGTCGGAACCCGCGGAAGCCCCGGAGCATGCGGTCAAAAAAAGCAGGACGGCGCTCAGGCCAAAACATAAAATTCCGTTCTTATTTCTCATTATTATGAAATCCTTCCGAAAATCACTATCTTGTCTATTTTATAATAGAACCGGCGCAGAATCAAGCGCAGAATGAACTTTTTACATTTTAATAATTTTTTCATTACGTATTACCCATAAAAATATCGCATATAGATAAACGAAGATCAAAAGGAGGGAAGAAAATGTTTGAGTACTATCCGGAAGGTTGGTTGATCGACACACCCGAAAACCGCGCGGCAACCCAAAGTATTTCCGCGGTTAACGACGCCTGCCGGGATGGACAGATTTTGGAAGGACGCGCGCTGGTCTGCGACAGCTCGCACAATCTGCTGGTGGATTTGGGATGTATGAAGGGAATGATTCCGCGCGAAGAGGGAGCCCTCGGAATCCGCGAGGGCACAACGCGAGATATTGCTATTATTTCCAGGGTAAACCGCCCTGTCTGCTTTCTTGTGACGGGTTTTGAAAAAAAAACCGACGGCACCATTACTGCGATTCTCTCACGCCGTGCCGCACAGGAAAAATGCATGAAGGAACATATATCAAATCTGATTCCCGGAGACGTCATCGACGCCCGCATCACCCACCTTGAAAACTTTGGCGCCTTTGCCGATATCGGCTGCGGAATCGTCGCGCTGCTTCCGATTGATGCTATCTCCGTTTCGCGCATCGACCATCCTAGAGAACGCTTTACGGTGGGCATGGATATCCGTACCGTGATCAAATCCGCAGAAAGCAACCGTATCACCTTAAGCCACAAGGAGCTGTTGGGAACCTGGGAGGAAAACGTGGCGATGTTCTCAGCCGGCGAGACGGTCGCCGGAATCGTCCGTTCTGTGGAGCCCTACGGGATTTTCGTTGAGCTGTCACCCAACCTTGCCGGTCTTGCGGAGACAAAAGAGGATGTTTTTTCAGGGCAGCAGGCGAGTGTGTACATAAAGAGCATTCTTCCCGCACGGATGAAAGTAAAATTGGTGATTATCGATACGTTCGATTTTTCTTACCGACCGACCGCGCCAAAATATTTTTTCAGCGGAAATCATTTGGATCGTTTTGTCTATTCACCACCTGACAGTGAAAAGGAAATCGCAACGGATTTTAACACGCACAGCCCTTGAGGCTGACACAGCCAAGCAGGCTGCCCGATAACCGGGCAGCCTGCTTCTTATATTCCGGCACTTTTTCCCCGCATTTTAATAATCTGGGATTCAATCAGTTCCTGAAAGACTTTGTTTCTGTGAACATTGCCCGCAGAGTCTTTGTATTTAACCGGTTCATAATAAAGGCTGCTTCGTTGCTGAAGCAGAAAATTCAAAGCCTCTTTCCGTCCTCTGCTGATTGACAGCACCTCTGCAGCCTTTACGGCGATCATCGCGTTGTATGGGGCCAGATCATACGCATCCAAATATTTTGAATACGCCTCTTCCAACCGGCCTGTTTCCTCCAAAGCCTTGGCCAGGTCAATCAGCACACCGGCTCTTCTTGACTCCCCGTAATCCACCTGGATTCCTTCCACTATTTCAGCTCTTCCGGAAAGGGCGTCCCATCCTTCGCTGTCCAGATACCGAGTTGCAAATTGAATTGTCTGCCTGCAATAGCTTCCGCCAAGCCAGCTGTATGCCTTCTCGCACAGATACAGCTCACGCGGCTCAACCGGCTCTCCGCACAACTCAATAATTTTAAGAAGAAGCTGCTGCCTGTCGTTCAAGGAATCCCAGATGCTGCCGGCCTCCTTTTCAAGTTTCGGATCATGGGGAACAGACTCACCCAACAAATAAAACAATGCGGCCGCGAGTTCCGGATTTACAGTATCACCAAACCCCATTAGGAATCCTCCATTCCTTGTTTCAGCGCATCGCGCACTTTACATGCGCGATGCTTTTGACGTTCTTCCTCGGTCATTGCCCCGCCGCTTTCAAAAGTCAAAGTCGCCGGCTGGACTCTATAAATCAATGTATCCATATCGCAGACGGAAATACCTCCGACCAGTCCGGATGTAATCCCAAACCGAACCGCGCTGGCCCGCTCCAGAAATTCGTCAAATGACAAAAGTCTAGCGTTTTGAAGGACGCCCAGATTTCGCAGCACCGTGTCCTGTACGGAAACCTGATGAATCAGGTCCTCCCTCATTTTTCGTTCGCGGGAGATGATTTGATTCGCCATACTGGAAAGATTTGTAAGGGCCTCCTGCTCCGAAATGCCCATTGTAACCTGATTGGAAAGGCGAAAAAAAGCCCCGCGGGGATTTGATTCCGAACCGTAAACGCTGCGAAGGGTCAGCCCCAGTTTCGCAAGATTTTGGGCGATTCTTCCCACTGATCCGGATTCCAGCAAAGCGGGAAGATGAAGCCGCAGGGATGCGATCATTCCAGTTCCAAGGTGAAACGGATTCTGCGTTAAATACCCAAGCTGGCGGTCAAAGGCAAAGGACAAATTCCTGTCGAGAAACGTGTCCAGCCCATCCGCTTTAGAGTAGGCTTCCTGAAGCTGTAAACCTGCTGCTTTCGACAGAATCGTCAGATGGTCGTCTCCGTTGACAGCGGCGGAAAGAGATTCATCCTGCGCTGTAATTAAACCGCAGCCAACCCGGTCCGTTACTGTCTCCGCATTGATTAAGCCGGCTTCCGCCAAAGAAACCGCGTGCACACTGGGAACAGTCTCAAGAGAAATTTTTGTAAAGCGTCCGTATTCCGTACCATCCGCTTTCAGCAGCGTCTCCCGAACTTTATCCCAGACAAAACGGCGGTCGGACATGCTCATTCTAGACGGAAACGGCACACCCTCCAGATTACGCGCAAGACTGATAAAAGTCCCCGATGAAACGTCGGCGTCCTGCGCTGCCGCTTCATACCACTTTTTCATTTTTCGCCTTCCTCCATTTCGTGAATCCGGTCGCGCAGAACCGCCGCCTGTTCAAAATCCTCGCTTTGAATTGCTTCGCGAAGACGTTGGTGCATCACGCTAAGCTGCGCTTTGGGCGCTACCTGCGGCAAATCTCCCCCTCCCGCCGTCTTACCCCGATGGGAAACGCTGCCGTGAATTCTTCGGATAAAAGGCGCAAGCCGGGCGGCGAACGTTCTGTAACATTGAGCACAGCCGACTTTTCCGCTGCGTAATATATCTTGAAAAGACGCGCCGCAGCAGCGGCATCGCAGCGCTTCGCTTTCGTTTGGCTCGCCGGGGAAAAAATCGTTTAAAACGCCGTCATTTTCAAAGCCCAAGACAAACAGCAGGTTGGCATAGCCCAATTCGCGGGCACATTCCGCGCAGAGCGCGCATTCCACCGGTTCCCCGTCGACAATCGCTTTGACTCGAATCACGGACGGATTTCGCCCGCAGGACTCACACAACATGATTAATCACCCCCACTGCCTTATTCCGGCCCCAATTTTTTAAATGTCCATCGCAAGAAAACTTGTAACACGATTTGTTCGGTTGCAATATTATATACTGTAAACCGAAAGGAGGAAATTAATAATGTGTAACAATGGTTTCTTTGGCTGCGGTAACAATAGTTGCACCTGGGTTATCATCCTGCTCATCATCTGGGTCTGCTGTGCCGGCGGTGGAAGCTGCGGCGGATGCGGCTGTGGCGACAATTGCGGCGGCTGCGGTTGCTAAGTACAAAAAAGGGCTGCGATCATTGATCCGCAGCCCTCAGCTTATGTTTCCGGATTTTTCTCTCTGGCCAGCGTGAGGGCTTTTGCCAGCTGATCGGGGCAGGAAGTCGGTTTCAGACCGCAGCGGATTCCCTGAAGGAGTCGAATAACGTCCTCGGCCTTTTGGCCCTGAACCAAAGCACAGATTCCCTGCAGGTTTCCGCTGCAGCCTCCGGTTATTTTAACGGAACGGATCGTATCTCCGTCCAGATCGATCATCATTTCGGTGGAACAGGTTCCTCTTGTTTTATATCTGTATTGCAACGTTTTCTCTCCTTACATGGTTAACTTACAAGCTTGCCCCGATTTTCATCAGCTTTTCAAGCTGGTCGTCCGGAGTCACGCAGGTGCCGAGCGGCTGTGCTTCTTTTTTGTACATCCCGTGAAAATCGGTTCCGCCGGTCATAATCAAATCGTATTTGCGCGCGATTTCCATGAACAGCTGTTCGTCGCCCTTCCTGTTTCCGGGGTGCCAGACTTCCACCCCATCAATTTCGTGATCCCGGGCAAGCTGTTCCAAAAGCTCGTAGCTGTCGTACTCGCCAGGATGGGCCAGAACAGCGATTCCCTCCGCCTCGTGAATCCTTTTGATGACATCGTGCACTTCCGGGTAACGAACCGGTACATAGGCAAGACCATTTTGCGGACTGAACAAACGGCTGTAAACCGCACCGTAAATTTCACCCGCAAAACCGGCATCCATCAGCGCATGCATAATATGCTGCTTGTAAACCGCCGTGCTCCCTTTTGCGCGGCGCATCACCATTTCCTGTGAAATGGGGTAAATTTCTGTGACCCGGCGCAGCATGGCCGCGGCCGCGCGGCCGCGCTCCTCCCTCATCTGCTTGCACAGGCATTCCAGGCGGTCCGGACGCTTGCAAAAGTAACAAAGAATATGCGCCCTGCGGCCTGTGGAAGGATCCGTCGAAGAAAATTCCGCTCCCGGAATCACCGTAACCCCATGACGCTTTCCGATCACGCCGGCCCGAACCGAACCGGAAAAGGTGTCGTGATCCGTTACGGAAATCACCGGAATCCCGCTTCTTTCCGCCATTAATACAATCTCGTCGATTCCCGCCGAACCATCGGACATTTTTGTGTGACAGTGCAAATCCGCAGCCAACCTTCTTTACTCCCTTTCGAATTTCCTAAAGATACCTTTATTATAATCCGAAATTTTGATTCAGGCAACTAACGCAGCAGTTTTTCAGGAGTAAACAGGCGGGCCGTAAGGAACCAGATCAAAAAATCAACCGCAAGCAGGACGCAGGATATCAAAAGCAGCAGCTCCGCGCCGACCTGATACAAACCGGTAAACTGCCCCGTAAACAGCAGCACGATGGGAAGAACAAGATAGGCGGAGGTCTGAACCGATTCCGTATAACTTTTACTTTTCGCAGATGTCAGGACCATAAACACAACGCCGAAAATCATAACCGCCGGAGAAAGCAGAAAAACAAGGACGAGCCAGTTCCAGTTGAAATAGAACGGCATGGATAGCATAAGGTCTCCAACGGCAATGACAATGGAAAAAAGGACAAACGAGGCGCAGGTTCCAACGGCGGAAAGAAGAACGCACCCAAGCACTTTCGCTTTCAATATTTTCCGGATGCCCAGCGGGGTAAGCAGAAGAGTTTCCAAAGTGCCGTGCTCCTTTTCACCAACAAAGCTGTACGCCGCGGACACGCTGGACGATATCAGAGGAATCATCAAAAAAAACATCGGGCAGATCATATTCGTCATCAAATAAAACATGCCCTGGCGTTCGTCCATTCCGGATGCCTGTGCGTGCAGAAGCAGAAGCATTTGTTCTACCCCGTTCATTCTGGTCATCGGGACATTCAGAAAGAAGATCAGAAAGACGACTGGCAACAGTAAAACCATAACCAGCGGAACAAGGATGAGGATGCTCCGCGACGTTTTATTATCCCAGATATCTTCAAAATCTCTAAAGGCCAGCGCTTTTTCGGCAGGAGACAAAATTTTCACTTTCCGTTCCCCCTCAGCTCCACGAATCTGGAATAGATGTCCTCCAGGGACGGACGAACCAGCTTCGCTTCAAAGATCTCATTGCCGGAAGAAACCAGGCCGCTTATTAGCTTCGGCATTTCTTCCTCATCGGCAATGTCCCTGCCCCACGATTCATCGTCCAGCCGTTGCAGCTCGTCCGGGATCTTGCCCTCGCGCAGCCGAAATCGTACCTGAAGAGAAAGCCCGACTTCGCGGCTGAGGGACTCCAGATCGCCGCATGCAAGCATTTTACCCCGGCTGACAATTCCAAAGCTGTCGCACAGCTCCTGCGCATCGCGAAGCTGATGCGTACAAAGAAAAACCGTTACGCCCTCCCGACGGGCAAGGTCCAGTATCATCGAGTTAACATGAAGCACCGATTCGCGGTCGAGTCCGTTTGTCGGTTCATCCAGAAGGAGCAGTTTCGGTTTGGCAATCATGGCTCGGGCCAGCGACAGGCGCTGAACCATTCCCGTGGAATCATCCGCAAGTTTTTTGTCGCGCGAATCCCACAAATCCAGACTTTTCAATAATATTTCCGCCCGCTGCCTGCTTTCTCTTCGTTCCAACCCCTGAGCCTGTCCGAAAAACATCATGTTTTCCATACCGGTCAGCCGGCCGTACATTCTGGCGGTCTCGGTTACGATTCCGCAGACGCGGTGCAGCTCCGAAGGTTTCTTTTCCGGCTGAATTCCAAGCACGGTACAAGACCCTTCCGTTGGCTTCAAAAGTCCCGACAGAAGTTTTATCGTTGTGGTTTTACCCGCCCCGTTTGGGCCGAGAAAGCCAAAGACGGCACCGGTTGGAATCTCCAGTGAAAGATCATGGAGTGCATAAACGGCGCCGTCGTAGGATTTACCCAGTTTTTGCGTATGAATCGCAATCTCACTCATCCGGAATCACCTCAGTATGAGGATATCACATTTACAGCAATTATTCCATTTTAATCCGTGAGAAATCATGTTTTACCTTAATATTTTCCGAAATCGAGCGGCTGTCCGCCTTCGCCAGGATCGCCGTCCGGTTTTTCCGGATCTTCATTGGGGCTTCAATCCCGGCGGGACCCGCAATACAACCTCCTTCACAGGCCATTCCCTCCACGAAATTTTCCGGAAGGCGGCCCGCGTTCAAAATTGCGAGAGTTTTTTTGCATTCCTGAATGCCGTTGCATGTTACGCAGGAAAACGGTAAATCGATTCCTTCTTCCTGAAAGACCTGGCCGACGGCGCCGGACACTCCGCCGCTTTGTGCGAACCCTTTTCCCGCGCGGCTGCCGTCCTGCTCCGATTCCTGCTCCGATTCCACATCGATGTCGCGGGCCGTAAACATAGCTGCCAATTCTTCAAACGTGAGGACATAGTCCGCCGTATCTGGAACCTTTTGTATTTCATTTTTCTTTGCGACGCACGGCCCGACAAACACAACTTTCGTCTGCGGATCCTGAAGCCGCAGATAGCGGGCGGCAGCCGTCATGGGCGATATGGTATGAGAAACGACTCCCTTCAGCTTGGGATAATGCTTCTCAATCAGCTCGACAAACGCGGGGCAGCAAGACGTGGTCATTTTTCTTCCCGCTTCCAAAGCCTCTTTCAATTCCCGGGCTTCGTGTTCCGCGACGGCGTCGGCGCCAAGGGAAACCTCCAGCGCGTCCGCAAAGCCCAGTTTTCTCAGGGCGCTTTTCAGCATACCCGCGGTTGCCGTGCCGAAATGGCCTTCCGCGGCCGGCGCGAAACAGGCTACGACCTTCACGCCGCTTTTTATTGCCTCGATGATCTGAACAATCTGGGACCTGTCGGTAATGGCGCCGAAAGGGCAGTTCTTCATGCAAGCCCCGCAGCTGATGCAGCGGGAGTAATCAATGACGGACCTTTTATACTGATCCTTGCCGATCGCGCTGACCGGGCAGGAGCGAACGCAGGGGCGCATGGTGTCCGAAATGGCGTTATAGGGGCATGCCGCGGCACAACGCCCGCATTCCCTGCATTTTTGAGGATCAATATACGCTCCTTTCGGGGTGATGGAAATTGCGCCGAAGGGACAGGCTTCGCGGCATTTCTGAGCCAGGCAGTGCTGGCAGTTATCCGTAACGCGGAACCTGCTGATCGGGCATCCTTCACAAGCAGCCGGCAGAATGCCGATAATGTTCAGTTCCCCCTGGCCCGGCAGATTGCCGCCCCGGGCTGAAACCATGCGTTCCCTGATAATTTCCCTTTCCCGGTAAACACAGCAGCGGAATGTCGGAAGAGGTCCCGGAATAATATCGTACGGCATCTCCTCCAGATGATCTTCCAGAGTACCTTCATAGGTGTATCGGGCAACTCTTGTCAAGACCTCGAATTTCAGCTGTTTGGCTTCATTATCGTACTCGAATTTCATAGATTCCCTCATTCAAATTTGTAATCGGCATACAGTGTTAAAATTTTAACATTTATTTTTTTTATTATAACATCCCACCGCTTTTTTTACAAGTGTTCACTTTGTGAAATCGAAGTCCGAATGATCAGGTTTTTTATGGATTATTCCGGAAGTATCCGGATGTGGAACATTTTGATTTTATATGCCGGAAAGCACTTCGCATCGTCGGATCTTTTCCTTTCAAATCACGTTAAAAATGGCCCGGCCTAAGCCGGACCATCCGTTCGCAGCTATTAACGTTAATTTCGGTGATGCGGCACTTGTTACTCCAGATTCAGCTTTCTGGTCAGCATCCAGTTTGTAAAGAAATAAAAGGCTACGCCGAAAACCGCCGTATACAGAATCATGACCAATAAGGCAACCTCAGCGGGTTCCGCCGGAAACAGGTTATTTGAATAATGGAACGACTGAAAGTATTCTTCAATCTGACGGTTAAACCCGCTGAAAAGCAAAGATGTGACGATCTGCTCAACAATGCCAAATCCAAGGTATGCGCCGATGCCGGCAAGCAATTTATGGCGCCCCGCAAGGTTTCCCACGACGATCGCCGCGTAAATCTCGACGATGTTTGACAGAAAGCCGAGAATGATCAGTATAATTATTTCAATTGCGATCAGATGCGCGGACAGACCGTATTGCCGATAGACTTCCGCAAGGTCGGCGCACATGCGGCTGAACTGGGTCAGCACCTCCGGGTTTACCACCATAATAAAAACGGAGACAGCGGAAACGATAATGCTCAGAGCAGACCAGATTAATGTGACAATCATTTTCGAGTCGATATGGTAATGGGCCTTCACAGGCAAAGTGAACGACAGGTACCCTTCGTCCCCGAGAAGATTTTTATTGAAACGCTGGATCGTGACAACCAGCGTAATGACAAAAGCCGCCACAATCAGCATAATATAAACGGACATTGAAATCATGCGGGGAATTTCAAAATTGTCAATGCTCTGATTCCAGAACAACTTGTTAATAATGGCCAGAACAAGAATCAATCCATAAATCGGGAGAAATGTTCGTGCGGTCGCTTTAAATTCATATTTCAGAAGTTTGCCTAACATTTGAACACCTCCCTGAAAAGCGAATCGACACTCTTTCCCTCTTTCTCCCTGATATCGTCAACGGTGGAAGTCAGAACAATGTTGCCCATATTGATGAAGATAACATCATCCAGAACCTTCTCCACATCGGTAATCAGGTGGGTCGAAATGAGGACCGTGGCGTTTTCACTGTAATTGCCGATTATCGTGTCAAGAATATAATCACGCGCGGCGGGGTCGACGCCGCCGATCGGTTCATCGAGAATATAAAGCTGGGCTTCCCGGCTCATCACAAGAATCAGCTGAACCTTCTCTTTGGTTCCCTTCGACATCGTCTTCAAACGGTCACCCGGATTGATGTGAAGCCTTTGCAGCATATCGTAAGCTTTTGACTTGTTAAAATTTTCATAAAAATCGCCGAAATAATCGATCATGGTCTGAACGCTCATCCAGTCATTGAGATAAGTGCGCTCCGGCAAGTAAGATACAATTTTTTTCGTCTCAACGCCGGGGGCCATACCCCCAACCAAAATCTGCCCGGCATTTGGGGTTAACAGTCCGTTGGCAAGTTTAATCAACGTGCTCTTTCCGCTTCCGTTCGGGCCAAGCAGGCCGACGATTCTCCCCTTCGGAACCGTCAGGTTAACGGAATTGAGCGCAAGGCACCCCGGAAAATATTTTACCAGGCTGCGACACTCGAGTATGCTATCCATTCTGCCCTTCCTCCTTAATCATTCGGTTCAACAGGCTTACGGTCTGTTCTCTGTCGAACCCAAGACGATTCATCTTCTGTATAAAGTCATTGATCAGATCCGCCGCAAGATCATTTTTCGTCTGCATAATTCTTTGAACATCCTCCGTTACAAAACGTCCGCTTGTGCGCTGCGAATATAGAAGCCCGTCGCTTTCCAGCTTTGAGAGCGCTCTCTGCATCGTATTCGGATTTACCGAAGCTTCGGCAGCCATGTCGCGAACGGACGGTAGTTTGCATCCGGCCGCATAGATACCTGAAACCACCATTAATTGAATTTGTTCAACCAGTTGGGAATAAATCGGTCTGTCGGATTTTAAATCCCATGCCATTTTCTCACCTCCGAATGAACCATTGTACTAATACATTAATACAGTTATACAATACTTTTCCGCTTCTGTCAAGAGCAAATCGCGGGTTTTAGCAAATATCTTTTTTTCTGAAAAACACCGCGCCCAAAATGATAAAGAAAATTGCTGTAATAATAAAAACCAGGGAAGAATCCAGCATTTGCCGATTGGTTCCCGCCGCAAGCATACTGAACTGCGGCATCAGCAAATATTTGCTCAGGTTGGAAAGGTGAACAAGCTTCAAAAGAAGCTGTGGCAGAAAGATAACCGCGTAAAAGGCAAATACAAACAGCGAATTTTTTTGAAGTATCATCGCAAAAAACGCAGCGATTGGAATCGCAGCTGCGTACCCGATGCAGCTAACGCCTACCCTGCTGAAAAAATCAGCCGTGAACGCCGTTGTGAAAGAAGGATCGATTTTTAAAAAAATCAGGGAGCTTCCGCAATATGTGCCGAGAGCGACGATTCCGACCAAAACGCCAAGAATCGTCGACACGGCAATTTGGGAGCAATACAGTTTGGTGCGGTTCATTCCATAGGAAATTGTATTTTTAAGCGTATGCTCTTTATAGTCCTCTGCACTGACCAGATCGATCAGGATCGGCATCAAAAGGACAGGCCAGGATAAAAAATACAATAAAACGATCATCCATGAATCATAAACCGAATTCGTGGAAGAAACCTTTGACAGCGAAAAATTTACAAAAAAAGCGAGGACAGCCATGCCGGCCAGTAAAAGGTAAAAGAACGGACGGTGAAACACTTTGTAAAGATCCGCGCGCATCTGTTTAAGCAATTTGTTTTCCTCCAATCAAATCAATAAAATAGTTTTCCAGATTGGCTCCGGTACGATAAGCCTGTGACACCAAAATTCCGGATTCCACCAAAGCTTTTACCACAAACTCCGGCCGATCCAGGCCTTCAGAAAGCAGGAGAGTGGTCTCATCCAAAATCTCGATTTGCTTCATGGAGAAACGATCCGTCAGAACAGCCGCCGCTTTTGCGGAATTATCCACTTCCAGCTTCAGAGTAACGCGGCATTTCATTTCAAGCTCTTCTGCGGTCAGGCATTCCACCAAACGTCCGCCGCTGATAAACCCGTACCGTGTCGCGATCTGAGACAGTTCTCCCAAAATATGACTGGAAACCAGGATGGTCGTTTCTTTTTCATGATTCAGCTTCAATAAAATTTCACGGAATTCGCGGATTCCCACCGGATCCAAGCCGTTGATCGGTTCATCCAATACTAAAAAGTCAGGGTCGTTTAAAATTGCGAGTGCAAGACCTAAACGCTGTTTCATTCCAAGGGAAAAGCTCTTGAATTTCTTATTGCCGACCGTGTCCAGTCCTACGAAATGCAAAGCCTCTTCCACGCAGTTTTTTTTGCCGATACCCCGCTGAATTCTGTAATACTCCAGGTTTTGACATGCCGAAAGATAGGGGTAAAATCCGGGTGTTTCAATAATGCTGCCGATGCGCCTGCGCGCGCGTCCCAGCTCTTTCGTACCGGAGTATCCGAACAGCTCCATCGAGCCTGAGGTCGGCGGGGTAAGGCCGCAGATCATTTTGAGCAGCGTTGTCTTACCCGCTCCGTTCTGTCCTACCAGTGCAAAGATATCGCCTTTTTTTAATTCAACGTTCATGTCGTCGACAGCTGTAAAAGCGCCAAACCGCCGTACAAGCGACCGTGACTGAAATACAATTTCTTTCATGCTTTCTTCTCCTTGTATTATTGTATTAAGTGTATAGTACAATAATACAGCATATTTTCGATTTGTCAATACATTTTTTATCTTTTCATGTTATAATAGTACCGTTAATCAGCATAGAAAAGATAAAAAAGCCGCCGAAAAATCGGCGGCTGAAAAATACGGACGAAGCAGTCATTTGCGGTGAATTGCGGAAGTACCCTTCTCCCGCAGATATGTACTCTCAAGATCGGACAAGTGAAGCTTGACGGCAATCGGATATTTTTCATAGGCCTGACTGATTGCAAAGCTTCCGCCTTTCGCCGAATCGTCAAATCCGCCCATATGCCAGCGAATCGCGATGGCCTCGGAGGTTTTCAGCCGTAAAAAACGTTCGATTAAGAAGACTGATTTTTCCCCGTGCCCATAGGGGTAGCTGTCTTCTATTGAGTAATAGGGACGTTTTTCCCATGCCCCGGTTTCCTCGTTTTTCACGTTTCTGGTACCTTTTTTATAAAACTGGGCCTTGCATACGTCATGAAGCAGAGCGCAGATCGCAAAGCTTTCTTCGTTGTCCGCCGCGGGGTCAAAATGCTTTTCCATCATCACGCGGTAAACGCTTACGCTGTGCTGCACAAGGCCGCCCAGACAGGCGCAATGGAACTTCGTGCTGGCAGGTGCCGTGAAAAAATCCGTGGAATTCAGCCAGGAAAGAAGCTCCGCCGCACCGTCCCTCTTAATTTTTTCTAAATAAATCGCTTCGAATTCTTCTTTATATCCCAAATCATTAGCGCCTCCCGGTTTGTATTATCTCAAGTATAGCATACTTTCCTTTGTTTTCACAGTGCAAAACAGTGCCCGTAATGTTTCTTTTCCAGTACGGAATAAAGAAGCCGAGAAAAATGAATGGGAGAGAATCAGATGACTGATGAACATTATTTAAAGCTGCTTGCCAAAAAATACCCGGACGCCGAAGCGGCCGCTTCTGAAATTATCAATCTTCGCGCGATCATGAGCCTTCCGAAAGGAACCGAATATTTTTTCAGCGACCTGCACGGTGAACACGCGGCATTCCTGTTTCAATTAAAAAGCGCTTCCGGCGTCGTCAGAAAAAAAATTGACGAATTATTTGAGCAGTCAATTTCCGAGGAGGAACGCACGGCGCTTGCCAAGCTGATTTATTATCCGGAACCGGAACTTGCCCGCGCCGCGAGACGCGAATCAGGATTTGACGACTGGTGCCGCATCACGATCTACCGGCTGGTGGAAGTCTGCAAAGAAGCGGCGTCAAAATACACGCGTTCCAAGGTTCGAAAAAAGCTTCCGGAACACTTTGCCTATATTATTGACGAGCTTCTGCACGCGGACGGCGGCAAAAACAAGCCGCATTATTACAGTGAAATCATCAAGTCGATTGTGCAGACGGGCATGAGTGTGGAGTTTATTACCGCTTTATGCAATCTCATCCAGCAGCTTTTGATCGACAGGCTGCATATCATCGGCGATATTTATGACCGCGGTCCCCGTCCTGATTCCATTCTGGACGCGCTCGGAGATTTTCGCGACATTGACATTCAGTGGGGCAATCACGATATCTCGTGGATGGGAGCCGCCTCCGGCAACCGAGCGCTGATGGCGAACGTTGTCCGGCTGGGAATCAGCTACAATACGTTTGACCTTCTGGAGGATGGATACGGGATTAATCTGAGACCTCTCTCCGCTTTCGCAGAACGTGTTTACCGAGACGACCCGTGCGAATATTTTACCCCGCATATTCTGGACGAAAATCTCTACGATCCCGTCGATCTTCCTCTTGCGGCCAAAATGCACAAGGCAATCGCCGTCATCCAGTTTAAACTGGAGGGGCAGCTGATTGAAAAGCATCCGGAATATAAAATGATCAGCCGTCTTCTTTTAAAGCAGATTGATTTTGAAAACGGCATGATCCATCTCGACGGAACCGTTTACCCGCTTCGGGATAAATCGTTCCCCACGGTCGACCCCAAAAAACCATTGGAATTGACCAAAGAGGAAAAAGAACTGATGAAGGCGATCACCTATTCGTTTCGTCACAGCGAGCGCCTTCAAAAGCACATTCGCTTTCTTTATTCGCACGGCAGCATGTATCTGCGCATGAATTCAAACCTCCTCTATCACGGTTGCATCCCCATGACTCAAGACGGCGAATTTGACACGGTAGGACTTGGCGGCCGAAAAAGAAAAGGCCGGGAGCTTCTGGAATATCTCGACTCCGTGGTCAGAGAGGCCTATTTTGCCCCGGATGGCACCCCTGAACGAGAAAACGCGCAGGATATGATGTGGTACCTGTGGTGTGGAGTCAAATCCCCGTTGTTTGGAAAGAGTAAAATGTCCACTTTTGAAAGATACTTTATTGAGGCCCCGGCAACCCATGAGGAAAAAATGAATCCGTATTATCATTTTATCGAGCAGCGCGAACCATGTGAAAAAATACTGCGGGAATTTGGTCTCGATCCTGCCGACTCGCATATTATAAACGGCCATGTACCGGTAAAACTGAAGCAGGGCGAAAATCCGGTCAAGGGCGGAGGGCGATTGTTTATGATCGACGGCGGCATTTCGAAGTCCTACCAGAAGCAGACGGGGATCGGCGGTTATACTTTTATTGCGAATTCCCGTTATTTGGCTCTTGCCGAGCATCAGCCCTTAAAACCGGGTACTCTTTACGGGGAGGATTCGCCGAAGGTGATGGTTGTGGAAGCTATTAAACAGCGCGTCACGGTCGCGGATACCGACACGGGAGTCGAATTGAATTCTCAGATTCAGGAGCTTTCCGCGCTTCTTCAATCGTATCGCAACGGTGTCATCAAAGAAAATACATAGAAAAGGGAGGGAACAGCGGCCGGCCGCTGTTCCCTCCCTTTTTTAGATTTCAGTCTCATATCGTCTTTAAAGCGCTTTTCTCCGACCCATCCTGCGCAAGAGGAAGTCTGACGGTAAAGGTGCTTCCTTTTCCCGCCTGACTTTCCACGCCCACTTCTCCGCCATACAAAACGGCCAGGTGCTTCACAATGGAAAGGCCGAGGCCTGTTCCGCCAATTTCCCGGGATCTGCTGGCATCCACACGGTAAAAGCGTTCAAACAGCCTTCCAAAATGCTCCGGCGCAATTCCGATTCCGGTGTCTTTCACGCGAATGACCGCTGTTTTTCTCTGCCGCACACCAATAATATCGACCCGTCCGTCCGGGCGATTATATTTAATGGCGTTTTCGATCAAATTGCCGATGAGCTGCTCCAGTCTGGTCGGTGAACAGGATACAATCAGAGAAGGATCCACCTGAATCTGAACTGCAATTCCGGATTTCTCCGCGACCGGCCTTAATCGTGAAACACATTTTTCAACTGCGTTCGCCACCACGCACGGGCGGGCCGACGGATCTTCCTTCGCGTTTTCAATCTGTGATAAAACCAGCATATCGTCAATCAGGTGCTGCAGCCGTTCCGCTTCAATATCCAGAACGTCATAAAAGTAAAGACGCGTTTTTTCATCCCGGTTTGTACTTTTCAAGAGCTCGATGCTGCCGCGGATCGAAGTCAGCGGAGTTTTCAGTTCGTGCGTGACATTTGCGACGAATTCGCTCCTCAGGCGCTCCAGCTTACGGATTCTGGTTTCATCCGTAATTACCGCCAGCGCGGCGGCGTCTCTCTGTCCCGGAATCACCGCCGTATAAATGGAATACTGTTTTCCGTCCTCGGTCTCAATATTCTGCTTGTCGAAGGAGTCCCCCCGAAGGGCCGCTTTCATTCTTTCGGCGATCCGGTTAATCAGCAAGCTGCCCTCCAGCTTTCTTCCCGCGGATATGGAGGGATTTTTAAGCAAACGGCCCGCGCTCTGGTTCAGGAACAGGATCGTACCGTCTTTCGAGGCGGCGATCACCCCGTCGTTCATTCCCTGAAGCACGCCTTCCAGCTGTTTTTGCTGGCTTTTCAGCTGTGCGACCGCGTTCTCCGTACTCTCCGCCATCCGGTTAAAGGAGAGGGCGAGTTCCCCCACCTCATCCCGGAAACTGCCGTCCACCCGGCAGGAGTAGTCCCCGCCGGAAATCTGTTTTGCAGCCGCCGAAAGCTTTTGAAGCGGTTCCGTCACCCGGTATACCAAATATCCCGTCAGAGCGCAAACCACCGCGATTCCCAGCAGCATGCTGAGCAGCGCCGTCATCCACAGGCGTTTCAGTGCGGCATCCAGCTCGGCCGTCGGCAGCGCCGCCCGCAGATAAAAGTCGCCCGGAAGATAAATTGCCTCATAATAATACCGCTGCTGAACACTTGCGCTCATTCTGGTATCGTATCCCCTGCCACTGTGCAGAGCCGCTTGGATTTCCGGCCTTGTTAAGTGGTTCTGGTCAATTTCTTCCTTTGCACTGTCTCCTACTACTTTCCCCGACGGATCGATAATGCTGATCCGAATCTGCTGTCCGGACTGAGAAAGCTCTTTGCCGACATTCTCCGCAACAGTTTTTGGGTTTTGCAAAATATCTTCTTTCCGCGTCTGAAGAATTGCAAGGGCGGTGTCCAGACGGTTTGTAAATTCCATACGGTACTGCGCTTGTATCTTCATACCCGCAATGGCAAATGCTACCGTGAATCCGATAATCACGATGACCGCGTTAATTGCAATCAGCCTTTTTTTCAATTTGCGGCCCCCTTCCGGTCAATCCTCGGAAAATCGGTACCCGACTCCCCGGACTGTCTGAATACAAACGGGAGAGTCCGGGTCTTCCTCTATTTTCTGGCGCAGATAGCGCACATGAACATCGACCGTTCGGGTATCCCCGAAATATTCCACGCCCCAGACCTTGTCCAGAAGGGAATCGCGCGTCATCACTCTGCCCCGATTTTTCATCAGCATGACCAAAAGGTCAAATTCCTTCGCGGTCAGGTCGATCGGCCTGCCGTCGCGTGAAACCTGATGACGCAGAACGTCCACAACAAGAGAACCGTGGCGAAAGACTTCATCCCGCGGTTCTTCCCTGCGGCCGGTTCGGCGCAAAACCGCCTTGACGCGAGCGCAGAGTTCTTTTATACTGAACGGTTTCACGATATAATCATCCGCCCCGATTTCAAGGCCGAGCACCCGGTCGATTTCCTCTCCTCTTGCCGTCAGCATTAAAATCGGAACGGAATGAGTTTCCTCGTTTTCCCGCAAAATGCGGCAAACCGTCAATCCGTCCGGCTGCGGCATCATCCAATCCAGAACAATCGCATCCGGACGTTTTCTCCTTACCTCGTTCAGTAGGGAGGTCCCGTCCGCAAACTCTTCCGTTTCAAATCCGCTGTCCTTCAGGCCGATTGAAACAATGTTTCTGATATTTGGTTCATCGTCGGCAACATAAATCAGCGACATAGTACCCTCCCGCTTATAATTCGCCCTCATTCAGATCGGGATGGACTCCGGTTTCCATAAAAATAACCCATTCGGCAATGTTGGTTGCGTGGTCGCCCATACGCTCCGCGTATTTTGAGATGAAAAGAAGATCGACTTCCCGCATGACATTCTGCGGATTCTCCGTGATAATTGTACAGACCTCAAGAATAATCTTTGAAAACATCGAATCAACTTCATCATCAGCCCTGCAGACAGCTCTCGCTTCTTCAACTTCCCGGCTGAGAAACACATCCATCGACCGGCGAAACATTTTTCTGGCCGTCTCCAGCATCTGAACCACATGCGCAGTTGCAAGGCTGTTCGTGTTCAGTTCCCCGACTGTAAGAATCTCGCAAATATCCGCGCACTGATCGGCTTCGCGCTCAATATCCGTTAAGATTTTGAGACAGGCGGCAATAATGCGAAGGTCGCCGGCGATCGGCTGCTGCAACGCAATCAATTCCATGCAGTTTTTTTCAATGCTGTGCTCCAT
The DNA here is from genome assembly GCF_009746625.1 of Caproicibacter fermentans. Lineage (GTDB taxonomy): Bacteria > Bacillota > Clostridia > Oscillospirales > Acutalibacteraceae > Caproicibacter > Caproicibacter fermentans. The sequence continues at coordinate 152,911 of NZ_VWXL01000058.1, read as the reverse complement.
TCGGTCAATTTCATTGTCGGAACCAGCAACTTCAGCGGCAAGCTCAAGGTCCATCGTCTTTAACGCGGAAATTGTCTGTTCTATTTTCCGGTCTACCGCATTGCCCATTTCCGTCATTCTGGAGATCAGATCTTCCAATTCCCTGTCAAATATTTTTCTCGGCATGGTTCATCCTCCTTATAGTATCACTGAAAGCCGCAAAAAAGCAAGTCAGCCGAAGCGGCCGGTAATATACCGTTCCGTCCGCTCATCCTTCGGCCGGTTAAACATTTCGACCGTGTCGGTGTATTCCACAATCTCTCCAAGCAGGAAAAACGCGGTTCTGTCCGCGATTCTGGCGGCCTGCTGCATATTGTGAGTAACAATAATCACCGTATATTTTTTTCTCAGATCATCCATCAGGTCCTCAATTTTCAGCGTTGAAATCGGGTCGAGCGCGCTGGTCGGTTCATCCATCAAAATCACTTCCGGCTCCACCGCAAGGGCCCTTGCAATGCAAAGCCGCTGCTGCTGCCCGCCCGACAGGCCCAGCGCGGACTTTTTCAGCCGGTCCTTCACCTCATCCCACAACGCGGCGCTGCGAAGGGACTGTTCCACGATTTCATCCAGCTGCCTTTTCGATCGTATTCCATGAATTTTCGGGCCGTAGGCAATATTGTCATACAGCGTCATTGGAAACGGGTTCGGGGTTTGAAATACCATTCCAACCCTCTTTCTAAGTAAAGTGACATCCATTTGCGGACTGTAAATATCTTCGCCGTCGATCGCGGCTAATCCTTCAATCCGACAGTTCTCCACCAGATCGTTCATACGATTGATCGTTTTAAGGCAGGTGGATTTTCCGCAGCCGGAGGGGCCGATGAAAGCGGTGACCTGATTTTTGGGAATTTCCAGCGAAATATTTTTTAGCGCTTGAAAATCTCCGTAGTACAGATTAAGATCCTTTAAAACCAATTTTATTTCCATACTGATTTATGTACCCTTTCTTCGGATGATTTATTCCGAATTGTTCGATTCCAAATGAGAACCGGGCATAAAAGTGCATTATTATTTTATTTGAATCATGTTAAATTTACGTTAAATTAGGATTACAGAGGGTTTAAATCAAATGATTCAAAAAAGTGTTGATCTTCTCTGCAAAAAGATTTATACTGTTAGTGTAAAGTATACCAGTAGAAAGGAGAGGCCCAGATGTCAACCGTTAATATTATGCTTCTCGGCATTCTGATCAAAGAGCCGATGAACGCTTATGAGATGAAGAAGAAAATGGAATCCATGAATATTCGTCGCTGGACTAAAATCAGCACACCCGCCATCTATAAAAATCTCATCAATCTGCATCGGCGGGGATATCTTGACGCCGAAGTCGTACGGGACGGCGAAATGCCTGAAAAAACCATTTATACGGTCAATGAAAAAGGCCGCAAATACTTTTTTAACTTAATGGAACGTCTGGCTCAAAACCCCGGTACTGTCTACATTGATTTCACCACCCTTGTAGCTCACCTGAATAAGCTGAACCGCTCCGACGCAGCACGCCTGATGGAAGAATTGATTGAAAACCTGAACAATTCGCTGACGAATCTGAATGATTCTCTCCGGCATAATGAAGATCTCCCGGAAGCGGCTGCTATTATCGGGCTATATCAGGATATGTATCGGCTGTTCTGCCGTTGGACCGAAGCCTATCTTCAAAAAATCAAGGAGTCTAATTCCTGATTTTTTATGCCCACATAGTATACTCTACACTAATATCTTATATAGGAGTGAAATTATTGAGTCAAACAAGGATCAAACGTCTGAGTCCGATTTTTACCGGCTTAATGGCGAGCCTGCTGATCTATGCCATGGATTCCACCATTTTTAGTACCGCCATGAAAAATATTGTGAGTGATCTCGGCGGAAAAGCGTATTACGCCTGGCCTTTCACGTCTTATCTTCTGTGTTCAACCATTGCAATTCCAATTTCAGGCACTATTTCAGATCTACGCGGACATAAACCGGTTTTTCTATGCGGCATCGCTCTGTTTCTGGCAGGCTCTTCTCTGTGCGGATTGTCCGGAAACATGCCGGAACTGATTTTATTCCGTGCTTTGCAGGGAACAGGCGGCGGCGTCATCGTAGCGGGAGTCTTTACGATCATCGCGGACCTGTTTCCGCCGGCAGAGCGCGGAAAATATACGGGAATCGTGTCCTCCATGTACGATCTCGCTAATCTGATCGGCCCGGTGACCGGCGGCTTCCTTTCGGATCGTTTCGGCTGGAGATGGATTTTTTATCTGAATCTTCCGATTGGTGTCTTTGCTTTTATCGCTTTGTTTTTCACACTGCCGGACGATCGGCAGATTATCAAACAAAAGACCGATCTTTCCGGCATGATTGTCCTTGCTCTGATTTTATTCCCGGTTCTGACTTCCCTCAGCCTTGCCGGAACCGTGCTGCCCTGGAACTCTCCGTGGATCGTTGGAATGGCGGTTTTTGCCTTCCTGATGCTTCTAATCTTCATTCTTTTGCAGCACCGGGTAAAAAGCCCAATTTTTCCCTCAGAATATTTTACCGACCGCAGAATCAACATGGCTCTGGCTTTATCGTTCTTCAACCAGATGAGTTTAATCGGCGCAGTCGTTTATTTGCCTTATTTTGAACAGAATATTCTTAAGATGAGCGCAACCGGTTCTGGTCTGGTGCTGGCGCCGATGATGGTCAGCCTGGTCCTTGCCGCAAACATCGTTGGGCGTTTGATTTCCCGGACCAACCAGTATCGCATCTGGTCATTGATCGGTTTTTGCTTAATCGGTTTCAGCATGTGGCGATTTTCCGTCATGGACAAATCAACCGGTTACTCCGTTTTGATCTTGAATGCCGTTCTCATGGGTTGGGGCGTTGGAATGAATATGCCTGTAGGAAATGTCAACGCGCAGAATTCAGTCTCCAAATGTCGGATCGGCTCAGTGACATCCGCCGTAACCCTTTTTCGAAATATCGGGACGGCAACCGGGAGCGCATTTTTTGGAACAGTCCTGACAGCACGAAATGTGATCGGATGGGAAATTTCCGGAGTCAGCCGTGTATTTCAAGTGGGAATCGCAGTGGCGCTGTTGGGGATACTCTCTTCTTCTTTCCTGCGCGACGCAAAGCTTCCGGAATCCTAATAAGTTTTATTGCAGCTGCGCCCAAAATCAAAAACCTTTATTCCTCACCAATTATATAAAATAAGAACAGCGTCCGAACTAAGCGGACGCTGTTCTTATTTATTGTTGCCCCGATGTGTTTTGCTCGTCGTACAGATGGCATGCCGTATAATGTCCCGGCATAATCTCTTTCAGCTCTGGTGTTACTTGATGGCAAATATCCATTACCCGACTGCACCGGGTACAAAAACGACACCCGGACGGAGGATTGATCGGGCTTGGGACCTCTCCCTGCAAAATGATGCGCTCTTTCTTCTTTGTAGGATCAATGAGTGGAATTGCCGAAAGAAGCGCTTTGGTATAAGGATGAAGCGCGTTGGAATACAGCTCCTTTTTGGGGGCGATTTCCATCATTTTTCCCAAGTACATGACACCGACCCGGTCGCTGATATGTTTGACCACGTTTAGGCCGTGTGCAATGAACAGATAAGTCAGCCCAAACTCATCTTTCAGATCGTCCAGCAGGTTCAGCACCTGTGCCTGAATGGATACATCCAGCGCCGAAACAGGTTCGTCGCATACAATCAGCTTTGGATTTGCGGCAAGCGCTCTCGCAATTCCGACGCGCTGGCGCTGACCGCCGGAAAACTCATAGGGAAAGCGGTTGCGCTGATGCTGTGCAAGACCGACGCAGTTAAGCAGTTCGATCACACGGTCTTCCACTTTGCCCTCCGGCAGCAGATGATTAATCCGGATCGGTTCCGCAATAATGTCACCGACCGTCATTCTTGGATTCAGGGAAGCATAGGGATCCTGAAAAATCAGCTGGATATCCTTGCAGTATTTTCTGCGTTCTTTCTCGTTCAGCGCAGTCAGGTCCGTTTCGTCATACAAAATCTTCCCGGAACTCGGCCGGTAAAGGTTTACCAGCATTTTTCCAAGCGTGGTTTTTCCGCACCCCGATTCCCCGACAAGGCCGAACGCCTCGCCCTTTTGAATTGTGAAGGAAACATCCTCCACCGCCTTCAGTACGGAGGTCGGCTTGCCAAAGAAATTGGTTTCCACAGTAAAATGCTTTGACAGATTCTGAATCTCCACTAGAGTATCGCTCACCGGTCATCCGCCTCCTTTCCGGCTTCCTGATTGTAGAGGAAACAGCGCACCTTATGCCCGCCCACTTCTTTCAGTTCTGGCATTTCAAGGGTACACCGTTCCATGCAGCGGTCACAGCGATCGGAAAACGGACAGCCCTGAGGCATATGCAGCGGGTTTGGAACCATGCCTTTGATCATATAAAGCCGTTCCCCGCTTTCGTCCTCAATTCGCGGAATCGAGTTAAGAAGCCCAAGCGTATACGGATGCATCGGATTCGAGAACAGGCTTTTTACATCCGCTTCTTCCATAATCTGGCCGCAGTACATGACAATAACGCGATCCGCAGCCTCTGCAACAACACCGAGATCGTGTGTAATCAGCAGAACGGCCATATTAAATCTCTCACGCAATGAATATAACAGCTCAAGAATCTGAGCCTGAATCGTAACGTCCAGGGCGGTTGTCGGCTCGTCGGCAATCAGCAACTCCGGATTGCAGGCCAGCGCCATTGCAATCATAACACGCTGGCGCATGCCTCCGCTCATCTGGTGCGGATAATCATTGGCGCGCTGCCCGGGGGAAGGAATGCCGACCGTTTTCAGCATTTCAACCGTACGGGCAAGCGCTTCTTTCCGGGACAGCTTCATATGGGTCATAATACTTTCAATAATCTGGTCCTTGATTCGATAGACCGGATTCAACGAGGTCATCGGCTCCTGAAAGATCATCGAAATCTGATCCCCGCGGATCTTTTGAAGTTCCTTTTCGCTCTTTTTCAAAAGATCTTCGCCTTTATACAAAATCTCGCCGTCCACGACTTTGCCGGGCTCCTGCAAAAGTCCCATGACGGAAAGCGAGGTTACGCTTTTTCCGGAACCGGATTCTCCTACAATCGCAAGGATTTCTCCTTTTTCAATGCCGAAACTGACGTCGTTCACAGCGTGCACAATTCCCTTTTTCAGTTTAAAATCCGTTTTTAAATGGTTCACTTCAAGCAACATGATTCCGTACCGCCTTATCTTAATCTGGACTTTGGATCAAGCGCATCACGAAGTCCGTCGCCGAACAAGTTAAACGCCAGAACCGTAATCGTAATTGCCACACCGGGAAAGACCAGTGTGTAAGGAGCGGAAAAAATAAATCCACGCGCCCTGCCCAGCATATCGCCCCATTCGGCGTAGGGCGGCTGAACGCCCAGCCCCAGAAAACCAAGGGCGGCCGTATCCAGAATGGCGGAGGAAACCCCAAGCGTCGCGCGAACCACGATGGAAGACACAACATTAGGCAGAATATGTTTAAATATAATGCTGTAATCATTGTTGCCGATGACCCGAGCCGCCTGAACATAATCGTTTTCTTTCGCGGAAAGAATACTGCCGCGGATGATACGGGCATACTCCGGAATTGAAACCAGGCCGATCGCGATAATCGCCTTGTCGATTCCCTTTCCCAACGCCGCCATAAAGGCAATGGCAAGCAGAATGGAAGGAATCGCAAGCATCATATCCATAAAGCGCATAATAATCGTGTCCGTCTTCCCGCCGCGGTATCCCGCTATGGAACCAAAAACGACGCCTATGGTCATGGAAATCGCAACCGCCGCAATTCCGACGAACAGCGAGATTTTGGTTCCGTCAAGTACACGGCTGAAAATGTCGCGGCCTAATTGGTCTGTTCCGAACCAGTGTTGGCTGTTGGGCGCGACAAAGCTCTGGGATAAATCGGAATCATTCGGGTCGTACGGCAGAATCCGCATTCCCATCAGTTCGCTGGCCCAGACAACAACCGCGACAACGGTAAGAATCAGGATGAGATACATTCCCGCAATCGCAGCCTTGTTCGTTTTTAAAGCTTCCCACATGGCTTTGACCTGTGACTCGGGCTTATCCGCGTTCCGTTCCGCCTGTAACGGCTTTTTTGCTTCTTTCACCTGGTTCATACAGGCTACCCCTCCTTCTTAGCGTATTTAATACGGGGATCAAGGAACGCATAAATAATATCCACCGCAAGATTTACCAGAACATAAACAACCGCAACCAGCAAAACTACGCCCTGCACAACTGGAAAATCGGATTTCAGAATGCAGTTGACCGTATACGCCCCGATCCCCGGCCAGGAAAAGACGGTTTCAGTCAGAACCGCTCCGCCAAGAAGACTGCCGAACTGAAGGCCGATGACCGTTACAATCGGGATCAGCGCGTTGCGAAGAGCATGTTTACGAATCACCCGCCGATTGGTTATCCCCTTTGCCCTGGCGGTTCGGATATAATCCTGGCTCATGCTTTCCAACATGCTGGAACGCGTCATTCTCGTAATAATTGCCATGGAATACATGCCGAGCGCGAGCGCGGGAAGAACCAAATGTCTCAGCGCGTCGACCAAAGCATTCATATTTCCTGTCAGGAGGGAGTCGATCAGATAGAATCCCGTAATCTGCGTTGGCTGGTACAGCGGGTTTAATCGGCCTGTTGACGGCAGCCAATGCAGTGTTCCCGAAAACAGAATGATCAGCAGGATGCCGAGCCAGAAAATCGGCATGGAAACACCGATCAGCGCAAGGATCCTTCCGCCGTTGTCAAAAATAGAATTCTTTTTAACAGCAGATACAACTCCAAGAAAAATACCTAATAGTGAAGCAAAAATGATCGCCGCGATTGCCAGTTCTATTGTAGCAGGAAAACGTGAAAAAATCTCCTGGGTAACCGGCGCTTTTGTATAATAAGAGGTTCCCAGATTTCCGGTCATCGCATCCTTTATGTAATTGACATACTGAAGCCAGATCGGATCATTCAGGCCGTTTGCCAGTCTCCATTCCTGCATGGATTGCTGCGTCGCATGTTCGCCCAGAACAATCGGCGCCGGGTCTGGAGAAAACACGCGCATAATCAGGAACACAATGATGGAGACGCCGATTAATACAGGGATCAGCATCAAGATTCTTTTGATCATATATTTTATCATTTGCATCAGCCTTTCCGCCTTAGGCACTCGATTTTGAACAGTAAACCGCTGTTTAAAATCGAACGCCCTGCGGCAACTCAGGTAAGGTGTACTCTCTGCAAACAGCTTGTGCCGGGCACCGCATCAATGCAAATGCCCGGCGCTGCCGTGTCATTTAGGCTTTCTTTCAATCTTTCGAAACACCTGCAAGCGGAACATCGCCGGTTACATGATAATAGAAATCATGGATATTCGGACGATAGCCGCAGAGGTTCTGCGCGTGGGAAATCGTCAGCCATACATTATCCTCGGCGGCGATTTTCTCAAGCTGTGTGTAAATCGCGTTGCGCGCGTCGCCTTCGGGAGTGGAAAGGCCCTGTGCAATTAATTTGTTGAATTCAGGATTTTTGTAACGGGCAACGTTCTGGCTGGGGTCATCCACGGACATCAGGCTCATGAAGTTGTCCGGGTCGCCGTTGTCGCCGTTCCAGCCGTAGAAGCAGATGTCGTAGTCGCCCTCGGTTACCTTTGATTTATATGTCGTCCAGTCATAAGAATCAATTTTGCAGGTCACGCCAACCTTGGACAGATAACCCTGAATCGCTTCCGCGAGTGCCTGCCCGTTTACGGTGTTGTACGGTCTTGGGTTTGTATACGTAATCATATGAACCTGGGTCAGCCCGGCGGCCTTTAATACTGCCGCAGCGGCGTCAGCATCATAGGCAGTCTGGGTAATGCTCTTGTCGTAGCCGCCAATAAATGTCGGAAGGACGGAGGTTGCCGGCTCGGAATAGCCCTGATACAGACTCGTGACGAGTTCCGGAACATTAACGGCCTGTGAAATTGCTTTGCGGAGTTTTGCATCGTTAAACGGAGCCTTGCTGGCGTTATACGCCATATAGTTGGTATTCATGCCCTTTGCCTGATACAGCTTGTTGCCTGCGCTCTGGATCTGGCTGACGACCGTCGCGTCGATTCCGTCGATCATATCCGCTTCGCCGTTATTCAAAGCAACAACACGCGCGGAGTTATCTGCAATGAATTTGAAAACGACATTTTTACATTTGGCTTTGTCGCCCCAGTAATTATCATTCCGGATCAGAACGATGTCTTCGCCCTTATCCCAGCGAACGAATTTATAAGGACCCGTGCCGCAGGGAGCCTGGTTAACATTATTATTATTGTCCTTCAAGGCTTTCGGGCTCACGACCGGTGCGCCGAAAACCATGGCCAGATTTTTCAGCAGCGGAGTGCAGGGCGAATTCAATGTGATTTTTACCGTATTTTCGTCTACCGCCTCGGCACTTTTCACTGAGCTGTAAACAAAAGAAGCATAGGACATGTCTTTTGTCACTTTAGGCGGAAGCTGTCGGTCAATGTTATAGACAACCGCGTCCGCGTTGAAATCAGTGCCGTCCTGGAATTTTACGCCTTCCTGAAGATGAAACGTGTATGTAAGCCCATCGTCGCTGATATCCCAGGTTTTTGCTAGACAGGGTTCGACTTTTGTGGAATCCTTGTCGTATTTCAGAAGACCTTCATAAATGTTGCATGTAACTTTGGCGGATTCGCCATCGTCGACAAGCGCGGGATCCAATCCTCTCGGTTCGGCGCCCTGCGCATAGGTCAGGGTATCGCTCGCTTCGGATTTCCGGCTTGACGCCGCCCCGGACGCTGAGCCGGAAGCTGTGGCGGAGCTCGCTCCGTTTCCTGCACATCCTGCAAGTGACGCGAACGAGATTGCACCTGCAAGCACAAACGCAATCAATTTGTTCATTTTCTTCAATTCATAACACTCCCAACATTTTTCATAATAGATTATGAGTAGAAGGCGCCTGACGGATCTTTGTCAAACGCCTTCTGCATCCTTGGAAATCATTTTATCATGTTCCACCTTTTCAATCAATAGTCAGCTAGAGCAAAATTAAAAAAATTAAGAAATTCATACATTATTTCTTTCATCATCTGCAATATTAAAACAGATTTATTCATTTTCGCGGGCTATAATTTCAATGTAGCATAAAAATTCTCTGCAATGTAACACAACTGAAATAATTTATTAAAAATATAAGAAAATAAATGATTATTACAAAAAAAGAAGGAAATTATTATTGAATCTTACAATTTAACATAAAATTAAAAAAGATTTTTTGTTTTATATTGACAATTTTATGGAAAGCCTGTAAAATGTTGTTTTGGAAGTTGAATTAATGATCCATCATTTTCACTTAAAATTGATTACAAGAGTAGCATTTGGACACATACTTCTTTTCACAAAACGGAAAACGCCTTCAGAATCTGAAGGCGTTTTCCGTTTTTTTAGTTTAATACAATTATAATTTTGAGGAATGATTTATTACTTTGGATTAATACTAATTAAGGATGTAAACGTCTGAATCAAAAGCCTGCATTACCGGCCGCCGCTTTCATCGGCTTTTCAATTACGGTCGGCTTACTTTTTATTTCTCTCAAGAGAGCATGAAAGAGGCACATCATGAGACATTTTGAAACAAGGCTGAAAAGCAACGATAACACCTATAAAGAATTGTTTCTCCGTTACCCGAACAATCCGATTCTGACCGCAAAAGACTGGCCGTACGCGGTCAACAGCGTATTTAATCCGGCAGCAACTGTTTTTAACGATAAAATACTTCTTCTTGCGAGGGTCGAAGACCGGCGGGGCTTTTCTCATTTTACAAAAGCCGTAAGCGATGACGGCGTAACCAACTGGCAGATAGATAAATGTCCCACGCTGGAAGCAAATCCGGATTACCCGGAAGAAGCATGGGGTATTGAAGATCCGCGGATTTCGCGGATTGATGAACTGAATCGCTGGGCTGTGGTTTATACTTCGTTTTCGCGCTCCGGCCCGACAGTCTCGCTGGCGCTGACAAAGGATTTTGTCAATTTTGAAAAAATGGGTTCCATTATGCCGCCTGAAGATAAGGACGCCGCGCTCTTCCCCAAAAAATTTAAAAACAAATGGATTCTAATCCACCGGCCCATCGGAACTCACATTGGGAACGTCGCTCGCCTCGGGCCGGGCGCCCACATCTGGGTTTCCTGTTCCAGCGATTTGAAATACTGGGGCGACCACAGCATTTTGATCAATGCGAGAAGCGGCGGCTGGTGGGATGCCAATAAAGTCGGACTATGCTCTCAGCCGCTGGAGACGCCGGAAGGCTGGCTGATTCTGTACCATGGGGTGAAGCGAACCGCATCCGGTTCCATCTACCGGCTGGGGCTTGCTCTTCTTGACCTTGAAAACCCGTGGAAAGTACTGCATCGCGGCGATGAATGGATTTTCGGGCCTGAGGAAAGCTATGAACGCGAGGGCGATGTACGGGATGTTGTTTTCCCGTGCGGGTGGGTACTGGATAAACCGTCCGGAAAAGTGAAAATGTACTATGGCGGAGCCGATACCTGCATCGCGCTGGCAACCGCATCCGTCAGCGATCTACTGGAATATATAAAGAGCTGCCCGGCGCCGAAGGATCAATGAAAGCGAAGCAGCTCAATCATTCTGATTATAAAACAAGGGGGAAATCGTATGAAAGCACTTTTTCTCGCAGGGGGAAAAGGGACTCGTCTCAGGCCTTTGACGGACCATCTTCCGAAACCGATGGTCCCCGTTATGGGCCGGCCGCTTCTGGAGCGCAGTATTGAAGCGCTGAAAGAATGCGGCGTAAATAAAGTTGTATTCAGCACCGGCTACCGGGCCGATGATATTGAAAAATATTTTTCCAGCAGTGAATTTGGCGTAAACATTCATTATGTCTGTGAAGATATTCCCTTGGGGACCGGCGGCGCGATCAAAAACTGCGCCGACTATTTTAACGACACATTTATCATTTTCAACTCCGATATTGTCAGCAATATAGATTTGAACGACATGGTCGCGTTTCACAAAAAGAAACGTGCGGATGTCACCATTGCGGCCACACGGGTTCAAAACCCTTCCAGTTACGGCGTGATTGAATATGACGAATTCGGCTTTGCAACCACATTTACCGAAAAGCCGAAACCGGGGGAAGAAAAATCCGATTTTATCAATGCCGGTGTTTACGTTTTCAATCCGAAGGTACTGGACCTGATTCCCTCTAACCGGGTTGTTTCCGTTGAAAAGGAAACGTTCCCGGCTCTTTTACAGAATGGGTATAAAATCGCGGTCTACCGCGGCGGCACCTACTGGATCGACATCGGAACGCCTGAAAAATACATGCGTGTCCACGCCGATATTTTCAGCGGGCTGTGTAAAATACCGGAGAACAATTTTCTGACGAATCGCATCTACGGTCTGGAGAGAATTCAGATTCACGACACCGCGAGGGTCATCGGACCCGTATGGTTTGGTGACGATGTCCGGATAGGAGCCAATGTTACTGTCGGGCCGAATGTCGTTGTCGGCAGCGGGTTTGAAAGCGGAAGGGGGTGCGTCATCAGCGACAGTATTCTTTGGAACAACGTTTCGGTCGGCAGCGGGGTAAGCATCACCAAATCCGTTGTTACCGCGGGGTGCAGAATCGGAAGCGGTATTCAGTGCGCAAATACCATCTACTCCCAGGAAAGCAAACGGCATCTGGTCATATAATCAGCACTTATGGAAGAAAGGATTGTCACAAATTGAGTCAAGATAAAAAAATCAAAATCCTGTTTTTAAGCACCTATCCTCCGCGCGCCTGCGGAATTGCAACCTTCACACAGGATTTGATCTGCGAACTTGAAAAGACCGGGCAGGTAGACACATCGGTCGCCGCGGTCAGCGATTCGGAGTATTCCTATCCTCCCAGAGTCAAATTTACAATTGAACAGCAAAATGAAGAAGCATATGCCGAAGCCGCGGAAAAAATCAACAGCTCCGGCTTTGATCTTTTAATGGTTGAGCATGAGTACGGGATTTTCGGGGGAAAATGGGGAAAATTTCTTTTGAATTTGACCAGCAGGCTGAAAATCCCCTACTTTGTCACACTCCATACGGTCCTGCCGAATCCGGCAGAATCGCAGAAAGAAATCATGAGTACTCTGGCTGCCAAAAGCCGAAAGATCATAACCATGGCAAGCAACACCGTGGATATTCTGCAAAACACTTATGGAATCGAGAGAACAAAAATAGAAGTGGTTCACCACGGGGTTCCCGAATATCCCTCAACCGAACGGGATACTTTGAAAAAAGAGCTGGGTCTGACCGGTCGCTTTATTGTCAGCACCTTTGGACTCATCAGTCCGGGAAAAGGATTGGAGTACGGGATAGAAGCAATCGCGAGAGTGGCCAAAAAGCATCCGGATATTCTATATTTTATTCTAGGCCAGACACATCCCGTCGTAAAACGAAAAGACGGTGAAAAATACCGCGAGAAGCTGGAACGCACCGTAAAGAATTTCGGTCTTGAAGAAAAAGTCCGTTTTGTAAACCGCTATTTAAAAATAGAAGAAATCATCCGGTATCTTCAATTATCCGATGTGTATATGACGCCGTACCTTGGCAAGGATCAGGCTGTCAGCGGAACTCTCGCCTATGCGGCGGGATACGGCAGAGTAATCATTTCCACTCCTTACCTGTACGCCGAAGAAATGCTGAAAGACGGAAGGGGCCTTCTGGCTGACTTCCGCAGCCCCGCGACACTTGCAGAACGGATTGAAGAAGTTATGACACACCCGGAACAGCAGGAAGAAATGGAAAGACGAACACAGGAACTTGGTAAAACCATGTATTGGGGAGAGGTATCTCTTCATTATTTGCATCTCTTTCAAGCGGAACTTCAGAGAGGAAAGGAACCACCGGCATGAATGAACTGATCGACGACAGGTATGTTTTTCGCATCACCGACGATACCGGCATGCTTCAGCATGCCGTTTCTGGTGTGCCGGACCCAACGGAAGGCTACACGCTGGACGACAACGCACGGGCTTTGATTATGGCGGACCTGCTGTACGAGCTGTCCCCTGAAAAGAAATATGAAGACCTTCTTTACCGCTATACTTCCTTTTTATTGTTTGCGCAAAAAAGAGGCTGGTTCCGAAACTTTATGGGCTATGACCGAAGGTTTCTGGAAAAACGCGGTTCAGAAGATTCCTTTGGGCGCTGTATCTGTTCGTTGGGGTTCACCGCCGGCCGCAAGGACCTCCCGTCTTCCATTTTACAGGCCTCACAAAAGCTGCTCTTAAAAACGTATCGAAGCTGTTCCAGCCTTTCGTATTTGAAAGGAAAAGCCTATGCGCTGACGGGCCTGCTGCTGTGGGGTGAGCCAGCCGGACTTCCCGGAGCAGAAGCGCTGTGCGAATCCATCGTCGATACATATGCGCAGAGCCGCAGAGAGGATTGGCGATGGTTTGAAGATCAGATGACGTATTGCAGCGGGATACTCCCGCTTTCGCTGTTATGCGCCAACGAAAAGGCTCATCTGAAAAAAGCCGCAAGCGTTGCGCTCGAAAGTCTCGACTTTCTGCTTTCAGCGACCATAAAAGATGGAATCTTTCATCCGATCGGGTGCAAAGGATGGTATCAAAGAGGCGGCTCTCCCGCCGAATTTGATGAGCAGCCCGTGGAGGCCTGCTGCACCATGCTCGCCTGCCTTGCCGCGTATCGCCTAACCGGTGAACCCGGGTACCGTGAGTCCGCACTACGATGCTATCGCTGGTATTTAGGCGACAATTCACTGAAAAAATCGCTAATTGACCGGGAAACCGGCGGCTGCCGCGACGGACTGACCAAAATCGGAATAAACCGGAACGAAGGAGCGGAGAGCATTGTCTGCTGGATGATCTCCGCGCTTACGGCAAAAAGAGAAAAGCTGACCGATGAAAATCTTACGGCGATTCCGTCCTGAGGATTCTTCAAAAAACAACGGGAAAAGTCTTTTGAAAGGCCTTTCCCGTTGCATGTTCTTTTTTTAAGACTTTGAACCGCGCCGTCCCTTTTCGCGGACAAAAATCAGACGAACATGCCCGTCCTTGCTGCGGCTGCAGCGTATCTCAAACACTTTCAGGGAATTGATAAACGGAGTCAGTTTTTTAAATCCGTAGTTTCGTACATCAAAGTCCGGGTAACGCTTATTCAGAATGTTCCCCACATCCCCGAGGGCCGCCCATCCATCGTCATCCGATGTTTCATCCACGATCGTCCGTATGGTATTGCGGACTTCGTTCAACGACGTGTGATCCAGACCGCTGACCTGTTCGACCGCAGCCTCCGACGGCTGATCATCCGTAAGAATCGGAGTCTGTGCCAGAATTTCCAGATATTTAAACTTGTTGCATGCGGCAATAAAAGCGTTTGGCGTCTTCTTTTCACCCATGCCGACCACATACATCCCGGACTCTCTTAACCTGGATGCAAGACGGGTGAAATCGCTGTCGCTGGAAACGATGGAAAAGCCTTCAATGTTACCCGCGTATAATATATCCATCGCGTCGATAATCATTGCGGAATCCGTCGCGTTTTTGCCCGTCGTATACCCATACTGCTGAATTGGAGTAATGGAATTATCCAGCAAAACGTTTTTCCAGGAGCTCATGGTAGGCTTGGTCCAGTCCCCGTAAATCCGCTTAATTGTCGCGATTCCATCGTTTGATATTTCATCCAGTATAAATTTAACATATTTCTCAGAAACATTATCAGCGTCGATCAGAACGGCAAACCGTTTTTCATCAGCCATATACGCACCTCAATATATAATTCTTCCCCAATGGAGAAAGGCTATTCCTTCCAGTTCCATTGTACCAGAATTTAAGACAACCGTCCAGTCCGCTAAAAAAATGTCTTTCTCTACTTTGCAAGAAGGTCCGTTTTCTCAGCATGTCCCGAGTAAGTTGGAACCAGCTCATGTACCAGCTCAAGCATTTTGGGGTTATTGACGCCGGCAACCTTTCGAAGGTTTTCCAACTGTGACAGAAAAGTATTTTCGTCAAACGGGATCGGTGACCCAATGTAAATCAATTCGTGAGATGTTTTCTGACATCCGCCTTCGCAGTCAAGCAAAAGCTCTTCGTACAGCTTTTCACCCGGCCGCAGCCCCGTATACTGTATTTTGATGTCTTCATCCGGTCTTAATCCGGAAAGGCGGATCAGATTCCTCGCCAGATCCGCGATTTTGACCGGCTGCCCCATGTCCAGAACAAAGATTTCACCGCCCTTGGCCATACCGCCCGCTTGAATCACAAGGCGCGCGGCTTCGGGGATTGTCATAAAGAATCGGACAATCTCAGGATCCGTCACCGTAACGGGCCCGCCTTCCTCAATCTGGCGCATAAAAAGAGGAATCACGCTGCCGCTGCTGCCCAAAACGTTGCCGAACCGCACTGCTACAAAACCGGTTTTGCTGTGACGGCTGAAATACTGAACGATCAGTTCACAGATTCTTTTGGTCGCGCCCATGATATTCGTCGGGTTGACCGCCTTATCCGTTGAAATCAAAACCATGCGCTTCACCTGAAACTCATCACAGGTCTGCGCAACATTCAGCGTTCCGAACACATTGTTTTTTACCGCTTCGCCCGGGCTCAGTTCCATCAGCGGAACATGCTTGTGGGCCGCCGCGTGAAAAACGACATCGGGCCGGAACGCGTCGAATACGCCGCGGAGGCGGTTTTTGTCACGCACCGAACCGATCACCACATCCATATCGAGCTTTGGATACCGGCGGTGCAGCTCGTTTTGCAGCTCATAAGCGTTATTTTCATAAATATCGAAAACAATCAGTCTCTTTGGATGGAAAATCGCGATCTGACGGCATAGCTCGCTTCCGATGGAGCCGCCTCCGCCTGTAACGAGAATCGTTTTGTTTTTCAGATAGCCGCTGATTTTTTCCACATCCAGGTTAATTTCATCCCTGCCCAGAAGATCGACGATATTCACGTCCCGGACCTTATGCGGATCCGCGTTGCCTTCCAAAATTTCATAAAGCGCGGGCACCGTCTTCAGCTTGCAGCCCGTTGCCGCGCAGATTCTCAAAATTTCATGCTTGTCCCTGTTGGAAGCGGTCGCGATTGCCAAAATAATCTGATCGACCCGGTAGCGGTCAACCAGCTTTTGAATGCTCTCTCTTCCACCGGCGACTTTGACGCCGTTAATGCGGGTACCGCGCTTCTTTTTATCGTCGTCAACCGCGATGACGGGCGTTCCCTGGGACTGGGGCGAAGATTTCAGATCCTTGATGATCATGGAGCCCATTTCCCCCGCGCCGATCACCATGACCCTGCTGAACAGGCCGGAATCGCCGCGAAGGACTTTCTTTTTCCTTCTGTGCGCCAACCGGAATCCAAAGCGGGACGCACCGATAAAAAACAGGGTCAATACCCATCCCATCACATACACGGTTATCGGAAAGCGCTGAATGGAATAGCCGTAGGAATCCTTGATAAGATGAGGAAACAAGACATAGCCCAGAATCGTAATGAGCAGACAGGCCGCCGTGGTTCCGAAGAAAATCTGCAGCAGCTCGTCCAAGCTGGCAAATTGCCACATTGTACTGTAAAAGCGAAAAAGCGCGAAAACCGCAAGACAGA
The DNA here is from genome assembly GCF_009746625.1 of Caproicibacter fermentans. GTDB lineage: Bacteria > Bacillota > Clostridia > Oscillospirales > Acutalibacteraceae > Caproicibacter > Caproicibacter fermentans. The sequence goes on along the minus strand of NZ_VWXL01000058.1, from coordinate 136,241 downwards.
TTAGCGTCATCCACGGAATGCAGAGGCGGAAGGAATCGACATAGAAGAACGGAATTCCACCCTCGTCGACAAAACGAAGGACAAAAGCAATCCAATAGCTGAAAAAAATACATACCGCGTCAATCATGATCTGTGGAATCAGTTTCTTGAACCCATCCCTTTTATTTATCATCAAATTACTCCAATACTTAAGTTTTTAACCGGAATAGTATAGCACAAACTCCCGACAAAATAAACAAGCAATTTCTTAATTTTGGAGTGAATCATTCATTACTCAGGTATAATGTTGTCTTTCACTGTTTATATTATCCAATATTTTAATCATTTTCCCGTCAAAATGATAAATAATATCAGAGAGATGGTCCGCTGCTTTCTTGTCATGTGTGACAAGTATTTTCAGTTTTCCCTCTGTTTTTTTTTCGATTAGCTCCATCATCCTGTCTTTGCTGCCCGCGTCCAAACGCTGAAACGGTTCATCCAGAAGAAGCAGATCGCCTCCATAGGCAAGAGCCCTTGCGATTGCGACGCGCCTTCTCATGCCACCGCTGAGCTGGCATGGATATTTGTCCGCGGCCGCTTCCAGTCCCACAAGGCGCAGCCATTCCGCCGCGAGAGCCCTACTGTTTTTCCGCGGGAGCACCGCCTCTATATTTTTCAGCGCGGTATTCCAGGGAAGAAGCCGATCCTCCTGAAACAAATAAGATATTTTTAGATTTTCGGTTCCGATGATCCGGCCGGAGTCAAGGGATTCCAAGCCGGCAATGCAGTTCAGAATCGTCGTTTTGCCGCAGCCGGAAGGGCCAAACAGGCACACTGTTCCCGTTGAAGGAAGGGACAGGGAAAAGTTGTTTAAGACGGCAGCGCCATGATACGATTTGGACGCACTGCGGATTTCAATGCTCATCGTATCCCTCCCCGGAATAAAATCCGAACCTTACCCCCGCGGCTTTTACGGCACACAGCATCGCACGCTCCAGCAATACGCTGAGCAAAATTACGACGGCGGTCCAGGCAAACAGATCCGTAGTTTCCAGATATATTTTTGAGCGGTAGATTTCTCCGCCCAGTGAAAGCGGTAAAGAAGACAGGACCTCAGCGGCAACTCCGCCTTTCCACGCCATCCCCATTCCCGTTGTACAGGCGGCGGTAAAATACGGAAGGACGGAAGGCAGATAAACCTTTTTAACCGTTCCGACTCTGCCAAAGCGATACATTTCCGCCATTTGCAGCAGGCTGCGGTCCGTTTTTCTGATTCCCTCCGATACATTCGCCCACAGAATCGGCAGAACGATCAAAACGGAGGCAAACACCGGAACCTGGGACGATTTCATCCATACAAGGGCAAGGATAATAAAGGAAGCAACCGGCGTAGCCTTCATGATTCCAATGACCGGGCGCAGTAAAGCACTTCCGACACGGGAGACCTCCGTCAGAATCGCGAAGCCGGTCCCCAGAAAAATCCCCAGAAGAAATCCTTCCAAAATTCTGAACATGGAAAGAATCACAGTCATCCAAAAGCTCCAATGGCGGAGCAAAACACCAAGCCGATTCAGGACTTCCAGGGGAGAAACGACAAGAATCTCCTCCCCCACCGCCAAATAAGCCCATTGCCAGACGCAAATCCAGAAGGTGATGGAAATACAGCCGACGAAAAAGCGGCGGAGAATCTTCTTACTTTTGATAATAGAAATCATCTGCCGGCAGTTTTCCTCCAACCGATTTCGGGTTTGCCTGATACAAGACATTTAAAAATTCAGGGATTTTTTCCTTCATTTCCGTTCCGTCCATATAAACAATCGCACAGTTCGGTATCGCCTTTTCCGCAACGGCGCTGTCCATCATTCCAAACTGCTGGGAAAGTACGGCCGCTTTGCCGGGATTGGAATTGACATAATCCGCTGACGACTTATAATCAGCTAAAAAAGAGTCCAGCGCGGATTTGTTTTCCTGTGCAAATTTCTTTCTTACAATCAGACAGCCCATGGTCAGTACGCTCTGCTTTTTTGCCGCCTTATTCCACTCGTCCGTCAGATTCAGCGCGATTTTTGCCGTACTGTTTTTTGACAAAACCTGTGTTACAAACGGCTCGGGCAGCACGGCGATTTTCACCTTTCCCGCGATCATCATGGAGGCAAGCTCCGCGTGTTCCGCCTCATACTCCACAGTGACGTCCTTTCCCGGCTCAAGTCCATTCTGTCGAAGGATAAAATTCAAAGCGTATTCCGGGGTTGCGCCCTGCCCGGAAGAGTAGACCGTTTTCCCTTTCAGGTCCGAAAGGCTTTTGATGGTTTCGCCGTTGGCGGTCAGAACATATAAAACGCCCAAAGTCGTAACCGCCGCCAGCTGGACCCCGCCGTTCGTCTTATTGTAAAGGGCAGCTGCGAGATTGGTCGGAGCAGCTGCAACGTCAACTTCTCCGCTGCTGATCTTCGCCACGATTTCATCCGGAGATGATACCACCGTAAACTGATCGTCTTCCGACGCGTCCCCGTTCCTGCTGTCACTCATCAGCTTGACCATACTCAGGCCCGTGGGCCCCTTCAGTCCGGCAACGCGAACCACCGTCTTAGCCGAATCACTGCTGCTATTGGAAGAAGAAATTGTGGAAGCTGCTTGTAAACCCTTTGAACTCTCCTGACCGGATGAAGAACACGCAGTGATGGTAAAAAGCAGTGCTGCCGCCAGAGTCAGCGCTCCGATTCGTTTCGATCGTTTCATTCCAAGAAATACCTCTTTCGTTTCAATTTATCTTTCAGAACCTTGCGTTCTTTAAGCCTTCCGGATCCAAAATTTCCACCCATCTGCCGCTGCGCTTGATCAGCCCGCTGCCGACCAGCGTACCCAGCGCCCGATACAGGGAAGCGCGTCCGATTCCGAGCGTGTCCGAAAGCTGAGTCAGCGAGCAAGGCAGCTCAAAGGGACCGTGCTTGCCCTCTCCCAGCGCCACCAGGAAATGAGCGATCCTCGCTTCCGCAGAACCGCCTGTAAAATGATCAATGCAGATGTTTAAAAAGCGAATTCTGCCGGAGAGAAACGTGATATAATTTTCCGCAACACGCGGTTCGCGGTAAATCAGGTCTTTGAGTAAAGCCTGCGGCAAAAACAGAACTCGGCTGCGGCGCGTCGCAACGATTTCGGATACATAATGGCAGGAGCTGTTGAACAGCCCCGCAACCCCGAATATGCCGCCGCTTTCAAATGTATTCAAAACAATGCCCTGACCGCCGCCCTTGATTGCCTTCAGCCCGCCGGACAACACAATGCCGATACTTCTTTGAAAATCCGTTCTGGTATAAATATCTTCTCCCTGTTCAAACTCCGCGCAGGTGCACTGAGAAGACTCATATGCCGATTCAGACAATTCCGGACCGACACCATGGAATAAAAATATTTTGGATAATACCTGACCATACTTTTTTGTTTTTCTGATTTCTTTCATAACTCCTCCGAAACGTATCATATGATACAGGTTTGTGATAATTATAATTGATCGCCATCCATCTGTCAACTAATGGAAAGCGCCGATACGATCTCACAACGAAAAAAGGCACCGCTAAAAGCGGTGCCGGAAAATTGCAGGAAAAAGGTGTTTCTACTCGTCCCTTTTGCAGGATTCGCAAGTGCAGGGCGCATCCTCAGCGTCGTCCAAATCAAATTCCAGCGTTTCCCCACAGTTTGGGCAGTCAATCTGCCCGTCCTTGACAAGATCTTCCGAGAGGCAGACCGTTTCATGACAGTTCGGGCAGGTGACCTCATAATAGCATTCAGCTTCATCAATTCCGTCGTCGTCGTCATCGTCTACGACATCTTCTTCGTCGCCAAAACCGTCCTCTTCGTCCCCGTCGTCATAAAAGTCGTCTTCAAGGGAACCAAGATCCTCGTCCACAGCATCCAGCTGGTCAGCCATGTCGTTCATATTGTCTTCCATTTCCTTCATGGTCAAAGCCATGTCGTCCAGAAGATCAATGATCGCATTCAGAACTTTAACTTCCTTTTTGTTTTCATCAAGCTCCAAGCCTTCCGCCAGACCCCTGATATAGGATACTCGTTCTGTGTTTTTCATTACAGTGCCCCCTTTTTATTTCAATCCGATCTCCAAAGAATAGTATCAGTTAAGCGCGTTCCATATATTCACCGGTTCGGGTGTCAATACGGATTTTTTCACCTTCATTGATAAACAGCGGGACCCTAATTTCAGCGCCGGTTTCCACCGTTGCAGGTTTTGTTGCGTTCGTTGCGGTGTCTCCCTTAAAGCCGGGATCTGTCTTGATAATCTCAAGCTCTACAAAATTAGGCGGCTCAACGCCGAAGACGTTTCCCTTGTAAGAAAGGATTTTGCACTCCATATTCTCTTTTACAAATTTAAAACTGTCGCCCAGCACGCCTGCGCTGATCGGAATCTGTTCAAACGACTCCGGATCCATAAAGTAATACAGATCACCGTCGTTATAAAGATACTGCATATCCTTGCGCTCAATAAATGCGGTTGGAAATTTATCATTAGGGTTGAAGGTTCTTTCGGTGACCGCCCCGGAAATGACGTTGCGGATTTTCGTGCGGACAAACGCCGCGCCCTTACCCGGTTTTACATGCTGAAATTCAATAATAGAATAGACGTTTCCGTCCATCTCAAATGTTGCGCCATTCCTGAAATCGCCTGCTGATATCATTGGTTTAATCCTCCGTTTACTTTTTCCTGTAAAGATAGTGTATAATATTTAAGACGCTTTTTCAAGCGAATTTTAACAAATCTGCACGGTAAACAACGAAAAGAATCTTTTAAATCAGATCATGAAGAGCCTGAAGCGCCAAAAAGTAACTGTTCTTCCCAAAGCCGGCGATTTGTCCCGCGCAAACGCAGGAAATAACGCTTTTATGGCGGAATTCCTCTCTAGCGTAAATGTTGCTCATGTGCACCTCGATAAAAGGAATCCTTACGGACGCGATTGCGTCGCGAAGCGCATAACTATAATGCGTCAGCGCCCCCGCGTTTATTACAACGCCGTCATAAACGTTTCTTGCGGCGTGAATCCGGTCAATCAGTTCCCCCTCATGATTGGATTGAAAAATCTCACATTCGTATCCCAGACTCTTCGCATGCTCCTCAATCTGACGGTTGATGCTTTCCGCAGTTTCATCGCCGTAAACTCCCTTTTCGCGGACCCCGACCATATTCAGATTAGGTCCGAGAAGGATCAGAATTTTTTTATGGCCCAAAATCCATCATCCTTTATTTTGTAAATTGGCTTCCGCAGCCTTTTTCCTTGATTTTTCTTCTGATTGGCTTTTCCAAAGCGCGCCGCAGTCTGAAAGAAAGGGATTGCTCCATACCCGCGGGGACCAGCAGAATGGATTTGATGCCGGCCCAATTCGCACCGAAAACGTCCGTGAAAATCTGGTCGCCGACCACCACGGCCTCCCCCGGTTCAACGCCAAGGCGCCTGACGGCGCGATGATACGCCGCCGGAAAAGGTTTCAGCGAAAGCGAAAGAAATGGAAGACCATATTTTGCAGCGAACGGCTCAACACGCTTTTTGAAATTATTTGAGACCAATACAAGGCGGATTCCTGCCTTGCGCATATGCTTTGCCCATTCGACCGTACCCGGAAAAGGCGTTTGCGAACCATGAAGAGCAAGCGTATTGTCAACATCAAGCAGAATTGCATTCGCGTCCATGGCACGGATCAATTCCGGAGTGATATCCGTCGCTTTCCCAACGGAAACTGTCGGCAGAAACAAAGACAAAAAAGCACCCCCTGTACACGATCGTGAAATTCGTTTAAAAAAGCGGGCATAATGCCCGCTTTTTTACTATCGTTTGGCAGCAAGCAGCAACTTACTTAAACTTGCGTTTGCGTGCCGCTTCAGATTTTTTCTTCCGCCTAACAGAGGGCTTTTCATAAGCTTCTCTTTTGCGAACTTCCGCGATCACTCCAGATCTGGCGCACTGCTTTTTAAACCGTCTAAGAGCACTGTCCAGAGATTCATTCTCTTTTACTCGGATTTCAGCCATTTATCTTCCCTCCCATCCGCCGAAAGGCAGGGGTTTTGTAAGTCATATTACATAGAATAATTATATAGGTATTACCTGAATCTGTCAAGTCAAATGTGGCAGTTAAAAGAAACCATAAATTAAGCCGGTCAACTTTAGAATACTAAATCGATTTCTTTCTTTATCCTTTATCTATTATATAATATTTTTTGTAATATATTTTATCATAAAATCATTTACTGAAACGTGAAAATGCAATGGGACTGAATTGGTGGAGTAAACGTTCATCACCTTTGACAGGGGCCTGACACCCGGCCGATCGCTTTTCTCGCGATCCTACAGGTTCCTCCTTCGTACAAATTAACTTTGGACATGCAATAAATGTTTGAATACATGACTTAAATCTCCCTCTGCCCTTGACATACAACCTGAAAGATGATAAAATAATATCCGCGTCACAGGAAACGTCCAGATAGGGGTATAGCTCAGTTGGTAGAGCAGTGGTCTCCAAAACCACGTGCCGAGGGTTCAAATCCTTCTGCCCCTGCCACTCACAGCCAAAAATAACCTGTTGATTTGTCCCAGTGGGGTTTTAATTCTTGATTTTTGGCTACCAAAGAAACGGTGAAAGAAGCCGCTGTTCCGGGAAACCGGGATGGCGGCTTCTTTGTTACATATTCTAAGCCATTCTCTCCTCTTGGTAGCAGTTTCAAGCTATAAATGAAATTCATTTAGAAAATTCCATTTGAACTAGTACGTCTAAAAACTCTTTATTATGTAATTTATACATTTGACCAAAGGAATCCAAATATTTACATTATCATTGATTCGAACCAGAACTTTCTCGTATAATATAATTCATATAATAAATTTATTGTATATTCCGTTATCTCAGTCTCATAGCTAATTGTTTCTTGCGCTGCTCAATATTTTTCTTCCGGACAGATCTTTCGTTCATAACAATGCTCCCCCTATCGTTGACAGTTTTTCTTTTCACTGTCTTTCATAGAGGAAGCATATCAGTTTACAACAGCCACTTGATATTATGTTACAGCGGTATCAGTGCATAAAGATATTGAGAATCAGAAGTTCGGCAAAGCCGACTGCCCAGGCAATGGTTGTTGTAACCGACCAGACACGCACTTGCTCCTTTGTTTCATTGATTCCCATCAGCCGGGTCGTAACCCAGTAGAAGCTATCGTTAAAGTAGGAGAAAAACAGGGAGCCGACACATGCGGCAAACGCGCCGAGAAGCATGTTTCCGCCGGCAGCCTGCACGATGGGGGCAGTGATTCCTGCCGCGGTAATCATCGCCACGGTTCCGGACCCCTGTGTGAAGCGGACAAGTGTTGCAATCAGGAAAGGAAGCAGGATAACCGGGATGGATGTTTTTGAAATTTGCTCCGCGATGAAATTGCCGACACCGCTGACCTGCAAAACTTTGCCGAGCGCTCCGCCTCCGCCTGTGACAAGGATAATAATGCCAGCAGATTTGATTCCCTGTTCCATCCTGTCCAGAACTGTTTTTCTGTCCACCTGACGGGCAAGGGTGTAAATGGCAAGCAAAAGCCCGATCGCAACCGCTATGATCGGTGTGCCCAGAAAGATCAAAACGGAGAATACTCCGCCTTTCAGGCCGAGGGCCGAGGAAACCGTGTTAAGCAGAATCAAGACGATCGGCGACAGAATCGGCAGGAACGACACAAAGGCGGAGGGAAGCTTTTTGCCGTCGTTTTCCATGGATAAGTCATAATTCGGACCCGAATAGGGAAGGCGCACCCAACTTTCCCCGTCTTCGGAGGGAAGCTGATAAATCTTTTTTCCAAGCCAGCTTCCATAGCTCAGGCAAACGGCCGCCATCGGCAGAGAAATGACAATTCCGAGGAGAATAAACTGCCCGACATCGACATTAAACGTGCCGGCTACACCCAGCGGCCCCGGAGTCGGTGGAACCAGCGTATGGGTGATAACCAGTCCGGCGGCCAGAGGAACTCCGAGCGCCACAATGGATTTCTTCGTGTTTTTGGAGATTGCCTTGGCCAAAGGCGCGAGAATGACGAAACCGGAATCGCAGTAAATTGGGATGGCAACCAGAAATCCGGTCAACGCAAGGGCGATTCCCTCATGATTTTTACCGAATAATTTTAAAAAGGTTTTCGCCATTTTTTCGGCGGCGCCGGACATTTCGAAAATTTCACCCATCATGACGCCGAACCCAATAATGATTCCAATGTTGCCGAGAGTGCCGCCAAATCCCTCTGAAATTGCGCCGACCGTATCTTGCGTGCTCATTCCTCCGATGAGTCCAATTGTAATAGCGGTAATAATCAGAGCAACAAACGCATGTACTTTTGTTTTTAGAATCAACAAAACCAGCAGAACAAGACCGATGAATAAAGCAAACAGCATTTGAGTTCCGGATACAGGAGCTTGCATCAATACAACTTCCTTCCCTAATCACATTTTACCCTTTGCCTGTAAATGCGGGGGAATACTTTGCAGCCAGCAGGATAGCCTCAACCATGCTGACAGAGCTTGCGGTACCGCTCCCCGCAATGTCCATAGCGGTGCCGTGATCCACTGAAGTCCGCAGGATCGGCATGCCTGACGTGATGGAAATGGTCCGTTCGAAGTCCAGTGTCTTTGTAGCGATGTGCCCCTGATCGTGGTACAGGGACAGGACGCTGTTGTAACGGCCCAGCAGCGCAAGGTGGAACACGGAATCGGCGCCGATTGGCCCTTCAACACGGTAGCCCAGCCGCTTTAATTCCTCAACGGCCGGTATGACTTCACGGACTTCCTCGTCTCCGAACAGGCCGTGCTCCCCGCTGTGCGGATTCAGGCCCGCAACCGCCATAGTTCCTTCCGTAACGCCGAGTTTTGCGAGCGCCTGCGTGCAGCGTTTTACGTAATCCATAATGCGCTCTTTCGTTACCATGGAACACGCTTTTTGAAGAGACACATGCCTTGACAGGAAGAAAACACGCAGGCCGCGGACTTCGAACATTGTCAACGGGTCTTCGGTGTGCGTGAGCGCGCCGAAGATTTCCGTATGACCGATGTAGGGTACCCCTCCTTTTTTCAAAGATTCTTTATTGATCGGCGTTGTGGCAACTGCGTCCGCTTTCCCGGCGTTTGCGATCTCGATGCTCTTTGCAATGTATTCGTAAGCGGCTTTGCCGCACATGCCACTGATCTGACCAATCACAAGCTTTGGCAGTTCGATGTTTTCAACGTTGACCAAATTGAGAACTCCGTCCGAATAATCCCCGTCTTCCGGATTTTCGATAACATTTGTGTGTAAAGGAATTCCGGTGATTTGATAGGTGTTTTCCACCACGTTTCGGTCACCCACCACTACGCAGCGGGCTGCGTTCTTCACGACGGGATCCGAAACGGCACGGACGGTGATTTCAGGCCCGATTCCAGCAGGGTCTCCGATTGGTATGGCAATGATTGGTTTTTTCATGTTGATTTTCCCCTTTCAGGCAATTAAATCATTAATTTTTCCTTTAAATATTGTATACAGGTCACGATGGCGTTTTTGTCCCCAACCATGCCGCCTTTTGTAATAATCTTCAGATGTTCGCAGCGGCTTCCCATCAGCTCGCTGTATGCAGCAAGCGGGATGACTTCGCCGAGCAGGCGCAGTCCAACTGCTTCAAGGCGGCGGCAGACTGCCACCGTGATATCCCCGCCGCAGGAGTAGAGGCCTTTAAAATTCTGGTCGGAGCATAAAATGTTTTCCGTCATTTGCGCGATAGATTGATTGATTTTGGCGGAAAGCTCGTTCGCGGTGCACCCCAAACGCTCCATATAGGGCTCGAAAGAGACTCTTTTTTCAGGGAGAATCCCGGAACCGATGATACTGCAAACATCATAGCTTTCGCAGTTTGATAAAACATCCTCCGTAACGCGTACAATTTCCCGTTCCCGCCGTTCTTCTCCTTCCAGCAGTTCTTTTGTGTTAATATAGCAGTTGTACACGTTCCGGGACAGAAGGAACTGTTCCACCTGGACTTTGGCAACCGCGTTTACACTGCCGATTGCGACGAGAATCCGCTGCTTTTTTCCGGCGGTCTGGGGCTGAATCATTTTTCTGGAGAGTGTCGCGGTGAAAACCCCCGGGTCAACCGCGATAAACGGGACTTCGCTTTTTAAAACCGCTTCTGAAATCAATTCAATATCTTCCTGCGTAACAGCATCAAATAGAATGATACGGATTCCTTTCTCCTGCAGCTGGCAAATTTTTTGCGTCACATGCGGCCAGCCTTTTGCAAGATCTGCAATTAGGATGGAGCCGATGGGATATCGGGACTGTTCTCGAAACAGAGCGGCGGCTTCCGACGTGCCGATTGGGTTTTTGGGGTCCACCGCAGCTTCGGTTCTGCTGAGCGGAAGCCCGTTTACCAGCAAATACCCTCCGACCAGGACGCGCCCGGAAGTGGGGTAACAGGGAACCACCATGGCAACCCGCTTTGAGTCGCCCAGAGCGTCCAGCAGCGCGTCCGTCTCACTTCCCAAGTTGCCCCGCAGAGTGCTGTCGATTCGTTTGGAATATAGCTTAATCCGGGGGCTCTTCAACAGGTTGGCAACATTGTAAACGCGGTTATAGGCAATTTTTTTGTCCACGCTCCGGCTGTCAGTCGGATAAACCACACAGTCGCAGGACGAAAGGTTGTCAAGGGACAGCCGTTCCCGGTTCATAACCGTATACGTTTTTAAATTGATTTTCGTCAGCAAAACACCGCTGGCGTTTGCTCCGGTCAAATCATCCGCGATTACGGCGCATTGAAGCATGTCTCATCGCTCCTCCCCGGCAGTTCCAGCCGGTATGATATTGATCTGCATGTCATGAATCTGTTTTTCTTCGGCGTCCGTAAAAGCCCTGTCCGTGACGACTCCGGCGTAATCCTTCAGGTTGTTGATTAAAACCATAGACTGCCGGTCAAATTTAGAGGCATCGGCGGCCAGGTAGCTTTTATTCGATATTTCGGTCACCAGCCTTTTTAAAAAGGCTTTTTCGATCGTCGGTGTCATGACATTGTAGTCAGGGTCGATAGACGCGGCTCCCATAAAGGAAAGATCAATTCGGATACTGCGGAGCATCTGCTCCGCGAACGGGCCCAGCGTGCTTCCCGTTGAGTTTTGCACTTCGCCGCCGACGACTAGAAGGCGTATGTCCCGCTGGTGCAACATGGCCGCGATCATTACGTCGTTTGTAACAACGGTCAGGTCGGGAATGCGGAAAATTCTCTCCGCGATCTGATAATTTGTCGTCCCGGCGTCAAGATATACGGTTGCACCGTCGGGAATCATCGAGGCGCAGATTTCCGCTATTTTTCGTTTTTGATCCTGATGAATGCACTGCTTATCTTCATAAGGCTGTTCCCGTTCGTTTGGCCTTTTTAAAACAGCCCCGCCATGGCAGCGCTGAATCAGCCCTTTCTTCTGGCACTTTTCAAGGTCGCGCCGGATTGTCATTTCACTGACGTTCAGCGTGCTTGCAAGCTCCTCTACACGAGCGGACCCATGTTCATTAATGAATTCCAGAATCTGAGCAACACGTTCTTGAGAAAGCATTTTAAAATCACCACCAAATTGTTCTATAATGATTGAAAATGTTTGTTTATGTAATTTTATTATACTTTATATATGAAACAAGTCAATAGATATAGTACAAATTTATTGATTTTCACAGATTTTAAAAAGCTAAATTATCTATATTCATGAATCATTCCTTGTTAATCAAACAAAATCGAACATTTTAATGTAGCATCGCTGTAAGACAAAAGAAGGGGCTGCTGCAAAACACCCGAAAAAATAAGAGCAACCGTCCATAAAGGGGATGGCTGTTCCGACTTTTTGCTTTATATGTTATGGAAAAAATTTAAAATCTATAGAGCATAACAGATTCGATCGGAAATTTCAACAGGTAACGCTCCCAATGGATATGGAAATTACAATACCGCAGGATGATCCGGTACGGCTTGCCAGCGCCCAACTTGAGGAACTGGATTATGGGGAACTGTATCGCGCCTATTCTTCACAAGGAAGAAAACCTACAGCGAAAATTGCAATTCTGAGTTAACTGAAGCGTTATTTTCGGCAAATTTCGTTCCAAAAATGTCGACAAAAATTCATGAATATGGATGACGTATTTCGTCCAATGAACTCTTGGTGGCAATAGCCACAGCTTTGCAGTTGGCAAAGGATATTGGTTCTGTTGATTCTCACCGGTGACTAAAATAAGGGCGCCCGGCCAAATATCGCTCCAATGGGTGCTATGCGAACCGAAGTCCGGGTAAGAGTTTGGGCTTTGAGACGGTTGCATATTTCACCCCGGTGCCACAGTCCTGTCGGTCTGTCGGGCGCTTCTTATGACAAAATTGCAAAATTGTTTATTGCAAAATCATCAAACAATAGTATTATATGGACAAATTAAATAAAATTAGAAAGGCAGTCGAAGATGAAACTGGAAAATAAAATAATCTCTTTTATGCTTTTGTTTTTACTTGCTTTCGGTCTTTCCTCTCCTGCGGGTGCGAAAACGGAAAGTACAACAACTTCCCCTACGAACGAATCGTACTTGTCCACGGGCTGTTTGAAATAAAACCCCACATATCGAAATCATATTTAAGACGCTGAAAAAGCATATTTCCGCTTCCAGAGCCGACCAATAAAATACTTCCTTCCGACATGGTCTCAATCCGGAAAGAAGTCATCCTTATTCTTCTTTTCACAACGCGGGACACCTGCCCGGAAACAGCACGACGCTTTTCCCGCGAAAGCGGTCTTGTCGCCGACGCGTACGCAACCCCGTCGAAGACAAGACTCTGTACGCAGCAGATTCCGACCTAAACCGTCCAAAAGATAACCCCGGAAGGGGATACTTAAACTGCGGGCGCGCAAGACTTAAAACTCCATCTGCTCCCCGTCTGCCGCGCTCAGTCTGTCCGTATTTTCAATTTCAGAAATCATATCGATCCGGACCTGATGCCGCCCGCCCTCATAGCTAGCATTCAGCCATTCATCCACAATCATTTTTGCCGTCTCGACACCGATGACCCGGGCGCCGAAAGCGATGATATTGGAGTTGTTGTGCTGCTTACTCAGCTTTGCGGAATAAGGTTCGCTGCAGGCACAAGCGCGGATTCCTTTTACTTTGTTGGCGGCAAGACTGATCCCAATGCCGGTTCCGCAGATCAGTATCCCCCCGTCCACCCGGCCGGAAGCCACCAGTTTGCCAACCTTGTACCCGCTGATCGGATAGTTGAACCGCTCCGTGCTGTTGGTACCGACGTCGATTACTTCAATGCCCTTCGATTCCACGTACTCTTTGATCTGGTTTTTCATTTCGACGGCGACGTGATCGTTGCCGATGGCGAGCTTCATCATAGATCACTCCTAACAAAAGTCCAAAAGTGAAGGGCCGGGGCAAAGCTGGCCTTTCACTTTTGGCCGCGGGTTTTTTTCTATAGCAACGGAAAAAACAGGGATAAGCTTTATTTCAGGTACTGGGCTGCGTTTTCGGCCGTAATGAGCACCGAATTGATCGGTGTTTTTTCCGGCTCGCAGGAAGCCTTATATTTGCTTGGGTTCTCGACGGCATCAACCAGCTTGTCGAGGGAAATGGATCCGATGGCGGCGGAATCCTGAGCAATGGTTGCGGTCAGCTTGTTTTCGGAAACCGATTTAATGGCGTCCGTGTCGCCGTCGGTTCCGCAGATCTTGATTTTCCCAACTTTATTCGCATTTATAATCGCCTGCATAGCACCCATTGCCATCGTATCGTTACAGCAGTAAATCGCCTTTATATCCGGATACTGCTGAATCCATGTAGCTGCGGTGTCAAGAGCCTTCTGCATATCCCAGTCGGCGCACTGGTCGCCTACGATTTTCATCCCCTTTGCCTTGAACGCTTCCTTGGCGCCGCCTGCGCGGTCTTCGGAGGAAACGTTGCCTGATTTGCCTTCAATAACGCCGACCTGACTGTTCGGATCAATCTGACTGCAAAGAAATTCCGCGCCCTTTTTACCGACCGCTTTGTTATCGGTTGCTATGTAGGCGGAACAGGTAGCGCCTTGGCTTTCCATCTGCTTCGGGTCAAATTCTTCATCGATGTTGACAATGGTGATGCCCTTGCCGTTGGCCTCCTTCACGCCGGTTATCATATTCACCGCAGAGCAAGGAGCGATTGCAATGCCCGCATAGTCCTTGGTCAGGCAGGATTCCAGAATTGCGAGCTGACCTTCCGTATCGTCGTCCGACTTCGCGGTGTACAGGTCAACCTGCCATCCTTTTGCTTTGCCCTCGGCTTCGATGCCTGTGTACATTTTGCTCCATAAGTCCGTATTCTTGGTTTTCAGGATCACGGCATATTTTTTGACATCCGCGTTAGCGGAATCTGCGGCGGGCGCTGCGGCGGAGGAAGCGGCGCCGCCGGAAGCACAGGCTGCCAGCGGCAGTGCCGCAGCAATTGACAGAATCAGACACAACAATTTTTTCACTTTTCAATACTACCTTTCTTTAGATCCCGTTCTCATTAGATTAAAGATCACTGATACGGTACATTTTACACCGTATTTGATGTGTCCGGCATAAAAGTTCCACGCCCTTCTTCTCCCTGATGAAAACCGGTTCTTTTTTTATAATAAGCTGTTATTCAGCTATTATAATACCGTTTCAAAGTGTCGAACGTTGCATAGGATCCGCCGATCACGCCGTTGGTTTGGGATTTCTTCGACTTCAGGAAGCAGATGCTCTCCGCTGGCATCGGGTGGCGCGTATGTGCGCGGATCGCATCCAGAAAATCGTCGAACGGAAAATCCTTCATCATAGTCACTCCACCGCCAATAATCACAAAATCGGGGTCCAGTAAAGTGATTTCAGTCGCGGCCGGCAGCGAAAGCGTATCGATGAACTCCTTTATTTCAGGGCTGTCCCCATGCTTCAAAAAAATATCTCGGACACGGCAGTCGGGAAATTTTTCCTTCGCCAGCTTTTCCAGCTTCAGCCCCGAACACACCACCTCCGCGCATCCGCGGTTGCCGCACATGCAGGCCTCGCTGTTATGATACATGGGAATATGCCCCAACTCTCCGGCGACGCCGTTTTTGCCGACATATACCTTGCCGTTGATATAAATTGCGTTACCGATCCCCGTTCCGATATAAATCCCCAGTATGGTTTTGTCGTGATTCGGATCCAGATTCATGGTCATAATATCGTACATCAGAAGATAATACACATCGCGGTCAACTATGGTCGGAATCCCGGTCGATTCCTTGATCAGGCGCCCCAGATCGATATTTTGAAGACCGTGGAGGTTGGGGGCAGAAAAGATAAAGCTTTTATCCTTATTAACGGTTGCTGGAACGCCGATGCAAATTCCGATCACTTGCTCGCGCAGACGGTAGCGGTCTATGTAGGCGTTAATTTCTTTCATAAGATTTCCGGACGCATTTCCTTTCAGCAAAGATGCGCTGGACTTGCGCTCAAAGTTGGACAGGACGCCGTTCTTTGTGACGGTACCCATTCGGAGATTGGTTCCCCCGATATCGATTCCCAATACATATTCATCCATTGACGGCACCATCAAACTGCTCAGTCAGGATGTCCCAGGCTTTTGTTAAGTCCGGATCGTTCCGAAAAAGTCCCGAAGAACCGACGATAAAAGATTCGACGCCTGCGTCGGCCAGCGTTTTAAAGGTGTTTTTATTGCAGGACCCGTCGATTTCAAGAATATAATGGTATTTTTGAGCGTCGGACTCCTTGATCCTTTTTGCCTCGCGGATTTTATCCAGCACTTCCGGAATAAAGGGCTGCCCCGCGAAACCGGGGTCTACGCTCATGAAGGTGATTTTGTCCAGCTTGTGCAGATAGGACTGAATCATCGAAAGGGGCGTCTCCGGATTGACGGCGATGCCGGTCTTAAATCCGGCGGCGCGGATTGCTTCCATCAGCCGGAAGCCCCGACCGTTGATCACTTCGGCATGGGGGCTGAAATAGCTTTGAATCCCTTTTTTGTTCATCGACGCTACCGCCTCCGCGAGAGGAGAAAGATAATCGGCGGGATCAGTACACATCAGATGAAAATCCATCGGAATGGCACAGAGCGGCGCAATCGTTTTGGCAAGATCGGGGGACAGGGTGATATTCTTAACGAAATGCCCGTCCATCAAATCAAAATGGAGCATATCGGCGCGTGTGTTCAACGTTTCGATCTGCTTTTTAATGTCAAGAAAGTTCATGCACATCAGGGAGGGGTTAAAAAGTGGTTTCATTTGGAATAACCTCGCTTTGGATAGATAGAATTATTTTTCGTTGGTGGATACCGAGACAAAGTGGTCGATAGCGACAGATATGATGATCAGGGCACCCATCATGATTTTCTGGTACGAGCTGTCAATCATGAGTGCTGTCATGCCGTAATTGATAATGCCGATGATAAAGCCGCCGATGACGACGCCCGGGATTTTACCTTTGCCACCCATGAAGCTGGTGCCACCGATGATGGCGGCCGCGATCGCATAGGTATCATATCCGGTACCCGCAACGGGGTCCGCACAATTCAAACGGCCCATCAGTACGATCCCGGCAATGCCCGCGCAGGTGCCGGAAATGATAAAGACGATCAGCGTATGTAAGGGAACATTGATTCCGGAGTACCATGCAGCCTCTTTATTCCCGCCCAAAGCATACGTGTTGCGGCCCGCCTTGGTCTTCGTGGTGAAGAACCACAGTACGACGGCGACAAGCAACGCAATAATCGCGGAGATTGGAAAGAAGTCGAATAAACTGGCATTTATCATGCTGGAGAACGATGCGGGAAAACCGTAGATGTTCGCGGAATGAGAAACAACCAGCATGACGCCGAAAAAAATAGACTGGGTACCCAAGGTGATGATAAAGGGGTGAAGGCCCGTCCTGTTAACCAACAGACCGTTTAGAAACCCGAAAAACGTGCCGCACAGAACGCCAATGATACAGGCCGGGACCCATGGCATATGCGCGGAAACCATCAGTTCGGCGGCCACCATGCCGGAAAGGCCGCAGACCGCGCCGACGCTCAGGTCGATGCCCGCGATCAGAATGGCAAAGAATTCGCCACACGCCAGTAGGATATTAACGGCGGACTGCTTGAGCATCTGAGGAACGGCCGAGGAATTAAAGATTGCGCCCGGCTGGGCAATGGCCAGCACCACCAGCAGAAGAAACAAAATGCCGAAGGTACCGTATCTCTGCCATAATATTCCAAAATTTTGTGAATTTTTCTTTATGCCTGTCTCGCTCATGATTCGTTTCCTCCTCAATATTCACCGGTGCTGGTCTTGACGATCTTCTCTTCACTGGCCTCCGCGCTGTTAAAAATCATGCGGATTTCTCCCTCGCGAAACACCGCGATTCGGTCGCAGACGCTCAGAAGTTCGGTCAGTTCCGAAGAAATCATTAAAACGCCCTTGCCTTCGTTGGCAAGCTTTCGCATCAGCTGATAAATTTCGCTTTTGCTTCCTATATCAATGCCCTTTGTCGGTTCGTCAAAAATAATAACCTCGGTATTCGCCGCCAGCCATTTTCCGAGTATAACTTTTTGCTGGTTGCCTCCGGAAAGATCGACGACCATTTGATTGATACCGGTGCATTTGATGTGCAGATTCGCCTTCTGCTCTTCAGCCCACCGAACCTCCTGTCTTCCGTCGAGAAAGCCTCCGATCCCGCCAGCGCTTGACTGCTTAAGATACGGGACCATCGAGATGTTCTGCTTGACATTAAAATTGTCGATGATACCCGTTTCACGGCGGTTCTCGGTCACCATGCCGAGGCCCTGCTTAATGGCGGAATAGGGGCTGGTGATATGCAGCTCCCGCCCGTTCAAAAAAACCTGCCCCTTGATTTTCGGATGCGCGCCGAAGATAGCTTCCATCGTTTCTGTGCGTCCCGCTCCCACCAGACCGGCAAATCCCAGTATTTCGCCCTTATGAAGCTGAAAGGATATGTTTCTGCATCTGCCGTCGGAGCGTGTGATGTTTTTCGCTTCAAATAGAATGGGCTGTTTTGTAAGATCGACGTCCGGGTTGCCAAAATAGGTTCCTTTGATTTCTCGCCCAACCATCATGGTGACCAATTCGTCAACCGTGACCTCATCCACACGTCGGGTACCTACGTACGTGCCGTCCTTTAGCACCGTAACACGGTCTCCTATTTTCTTGATCTCATCCATTTTGTGCGAGATGTAGACGATGCCTTTGTTTTCGCTTTTCAGCTTGCGGATTAAAGCGAAAAGATTGTCGGTTTCCGCAGTGGTCAGCGATGTAGTCGGTTCATCCATGATGATGATCTTAGCGTCGGAGACCAATGCCTTAGCGATCTCGACCTGTTGCTTTTCCGGCATGGTCAGATCCTCCACAAAGGTTTTCAGCGGGCGGTGAACGCCGACCTTCTGAAGCATCGCGGCGGCTTTTTCTTCCATGGTCTTGTAATCCACAACGGAAATGCCGCACTTCTTTACGGTGGGTAGCTTACCGACGAAGAGATTCTCAAGGATGGAAAGTTCATTGATGACGCTCAGTTCCTGATAAATAATTGCAACGCCCTCATCATAGGAATCTTTTGTGGTCAGGCTTTTATACTCTTTGCCGCCTATGATGATTTTGCCTAAGGTTGGCTGATAGACCCCGCTGAGTATTTTCATCAGGGTGGATTTGCCCGCGCCGTTTTCTCCCAGCAATATGTGGACTTCGCCCGGCATAATGTCTAGCGAAATGTTATTCAATGCTTTTACGCCGGGAAAAACCTTCGTTATGCCGACCATCTTTATCAAAGGTTCCATAAAATCCTTCTTTCTGAAACATGCTTTTCGATCGCTCTTGGGGATAAAAATCCTTTTTTAGAAACAGATCATTAAAGCCATATTAAAGCCTGAATCTAGTAACATTTCTAAATAATTTAAAGTAACATTTCATTAAAGTGTTTATAGTGTAGCAAATATGATTTGAGTAGTCAATGCATTTTATTAAATTTGTTAATATTCACTTGTGATCGTGTTAATGTTACGTTAAAATTGAGTAACGCAGTTTTTAAAATCCCGGACGAAATTTCTATTTTCACTTTACAACAGAAGAGCGAACCTGTAATATAGTAGATAAAAAGAGGAATGGAATCCGACAAAGAGCTGATTTAAAACAGGCTTCCGTCTCGCGGACCTGCGAACGGAACGTTACGTTATTTCAGCGTAAAGAAAACCAGACGTTCTGTTGTCCCAGGCGACGGAACCTTTTTAAAAAAAGGAAATCGAGTGAGAGCTGTTATGAAAAAAAAGAAACCGCTATCCATCCGGGATATTGCAAAAAAGGCCGGATATTCTACCGCGACTGTTTCGCGTGTGATCAATAACCAAGGAGGTTATTCCGAAGCGACAAAGAAAGCCGTTCATGAAGCGATTCAGAAGACCGGCTATAGCACCGGCTCAAATACCAGCAAACGGATCGGCATTCTGGTGCCGGATTTGTCGAATGAGTGGTTCGCACAACTTTGTGTTGCATTGGAAAAATATCTGTTCGAATACGGCTATTCCGCGTTTATTTGTAATGCGAACGAGGACAGCAAGAGGGAAAATTTTTATTTTATGGAATTTAACAATTGCAAGGTTGCTGCCATGATCTGCTTTGTAGGAAGCAAAGCGCTCGGAACCCTCGCCGCCGGCGCAAATTTTCCCGTTGTTTTCATCGACCGGGTCCCGATTGATACGGAACAGTTTATCTGTTTGGAATCCGACAATTATCTGGGCGGATATATGGCAACCGAACTGCTGATCCACAAGGGCTGCAAGCGAATCATGCTTCTCGGCTGGGAACGGCCGCTTTCCGTAAATCTGGAACGGCAGCAGGGCTACCTCGATGCTTTAAAGGACCACAATATCGCCGTTGACAAAGAGCTTATGGTGGAACTGAGCGACGAAAGCGACCATTACGAGGGAGCGAGGCATCTCGTTTCCTACCTAGCGAATAAAAGTCTGAATTTCGACGGCGTTTTCGCTACCAATGATCTGCGCGCTTACGGCGCGCTGCAGGCGCTGCAGCAAAACGGCATCGACGTACCGGGGAAGGTAAAAATCATCGGCTATGATGACAGCGCGGTCAGTCAGCGCTGCTATCCGGCACTGACTACCGTCCATCAGGACTGCAACCAGATGGCAAAAAAGGCGGTGGAAATTTTGATGAATCGGATTGAAGACGCTGCAAGCGGCGGCTCCGAGCATATTGTGCTGCCGGTATCCGTCATAGAACGCGGTACCACTTAAACAGGGGCTGAATTTACAAATACTGCGCAGCGAATGCGTGGTCAGATCATCGAAAAGAACCCTTCTCGCTCAGCGCTTCGGATGGGTTCTTCGACGGTCATCCGGGACAAAGCCCGGGCGGCGATTACGCTGCCCGGGCTTGCTTTTTCAGGCCATGTCCCCTTCCTTGCCGGGGAATATTTCAAAAGCCTCTTCCCAATTTAGATAGGAATACCCATAATTCCGTTCAAATTCCACGGTTGATGTCCTCCCGCAATCAATGACACGTGGACATCCGCTTGCACAATTATAGACAAAATCATGTCAATCAGTTAAGAATTTTAATATAAGATAGAAGAATTTTATATAGATTTTTCCTTATCGGAACCGTATACTTATATTTAATTAATAAGAAAGGCCGGCTTGCGAGCGTCAAATTGGTCAACACGCACAAATGGTTTGCTTTCCGGTCCGAATTAATTCTAAGGAGGAAGTTATATGAAAAAGACCTTGGCAATGGTTATGGCTGCTCTGATGATGGGCGCCGTAACAGTTGGGTGTTCCAGTTCGACACCGGCTTCATCGGCCGGAGGGGCATCGTCGGCAGCCAGCACGGAGCCCACATCCAGCGAAACCGCCGCAGTTGACCCGTCCGATGTGACGATCGGCGTCTGCATCTACAAATTTGACGATACCTTTATGACGGGCGTTCGCGATCAGATGACGAAAGAGGCCCAGAAGTTCGGCGTCACTCTGAATATCGTTGATTCGCAGAACAAACAGGCCACTCAGAACGAACAGGTGGATACATTTATTACAAAGGGCGTTTCGGCACTGTGCGTCAACCCCGTCGACCGCACCGCCGCCGAGTCCCTTGTGAAAAAGGCAAAGGACAAGAACATACCGATTATCTTCCTGAACCGCGAACCGGAGGCCGACATTCTGAAAAGCTATGATAAAACATGGTACGTCGGAGCAAAAGCGGAGCAATCCGGTACGCTTTCCGGCCAGCTGATCGTAGACTACTTCAAGAAAAACAAAGATGCAGATAAAAACGGTGACGGAAAGATCCAGTATGTAATGCTTCAGGGCGAGCCGGGCCATCAGGATGCCACTCTGCGCACAAAGTATTCGATTCAGGCGATCAACGACGGCGGCTTTGAAACAGAAAAACTGGCCGCCGATACCGCTTACTGGGATAAGGCAAAAGCAACCGACCTGATGAACACTTTCATCACTTCCCAGGGAATCGACAAGATCGAGGCCGTTCTGTGCAACAATGACGACATGGCTCTCGGCGCCATTGAGGCGCTTAAGGCTCACGGCTACAACAAGGGCGACAAGTCCAAGTACATTCCTGTGGTCGGCGTGGATGCGACTGCTCCGGCTCTGGAAGCCATGAAAGAGGGTTCCATGTACGGCACGGTTCTGAATGACGCCGTCAACCAGGGAAACGCTTCCGTGAATATTGCTGTCGCCACCGCGGAAGGCAAAGACATTACCAAAGACAATATTGGTTACGAATTAACCGACGAAAAGTATGTGTGGATCCCTTATGTTCAGGTGACACAGGATAATTATACAGATTACATGACCAAATAAGATACTGACAGCATGTGGGGAACGTGAAGACGGTTCTTTTCGTTCCCCATCGCTGATCACCTCTACGAAAAAGGAGGGCTGACAGTTGAGTGAATACATCCTGGAAATGAATCACATATCAAAATCATTTCCGGGCGTAAAAGCCTTGGAAGACGTAAGCCTGAAAGTAAGGCCAGGCAGTGTGCATGCATTGGTTGGCGAAAACGGAGCCGGAAAATCAACCCTGATGAAATGCCTGTTCGGTATCTACATCAAAGATGAGGGTGATGTGATTTTTAACGGACAAAAGGTTGAAATTGCCAACACCAGGCAGGCGCTTGACATGGGGATTTCTATGATCCATCAGGAACAGCACCCGATTCGTTACCGCCCGGTCATGGAGAATATCTGGCTCGGGCGCTTCCCGAAAAGCGGGCCTATTGTAAGCACAAAAGCCATGGTCCGCAAAACAAAAGAGCTGTTTCAGGAGATTAACCTCGATGTGAATCCGGAGGCCTTGGCGGTTACGTTATCCCCTTCCAACCTGCAGCTTGTTGAAATTGCAAAGGCGGTCAGTTACAATTCAAAGCTGATCATCATGGATGAGCCGACCTCCTCCCTGACGGACAATGAAACCGAGCATTTATTCAGCATTATGCGGCATCTTCAGGAAAAAGGCTGCGCGATCATTTATATCTCCCATAAGATGGAAGAAATCCTGAAAATCTCAGATGAAGTCACTGTTATGCGAGACGGAAAATACATCGGTTCCTGGCCTTCTTCCCAAATGACCACAGACAAGATGATTCAGATGATGGTCGGGCGTGAACTGACCAACAGATTCCCTCCTAAAAACAGCGTTCCCGGCAACAAAGTTGTTTTTCGGGTCAACGATCTGTGTTCTGCCGAAGCAAGATCTTTCCAGCATGTAAGCTTCGAACTTCATAAGGGAGAAATTCTGGGACTTGGAGGACTGGTAGGAGCCCAACGGACGGAATTGGTCGAATCCATATTCGGCCTGCGGGGGATCGCCTCCGGAGAAATCTATAAAAATGGTCACAAAATTGAAATCAAGTCGGTTCAGGACGCAAAAAGGAACGGTCTGGCCCTGCTGACGGAGGAACGCCGGGCTTCCGGCGTCTATGCGCATCTGTCCGTTTTGGACAACACGGTCATCGCGAGCCAGAAAAAGTTTGCCAAAAGCGGCCTGCTCAACGATTCAAAACGCTACAAAGCCGCGGAATCAATAAGTAAAACCTTGAATGTGAAAACCCCGAATCTTGATACGGAAATGGAGAATCTCTCCGGAGGCAATCAACAAAAGGTTCTGATTGCCCGCTGGCTTTTAACCGATCCGGACATACTGATTCTGGATGAACCCACCCGCGGAATCGACGTTGGCGCCAAATATGAAATTTATACCATCATGCTCGATCTGATCAAATCAGGCAAATCAATTATTATGATCTCTTCCGAAATGCCGGAGCTGCTTGGAATGGCGGACAGAGTCATGGTAATGTGCGAGGGCCGGGTCACGGGTATTCTGAACCGTGAGGATGCCGACCAGGTTTCGGTCATGCGTCTCGCAACACAATACAGAAATTAGATTAGGAAGTGAAAGTACATATGGATCAGGAAGGAAAAACTGTGCCCCGCAAGAAATTTGCGGCGGTATTTATGGCGGCAGGCATTTGCTTTGCGGTTTTCGGCGCCATTCTGGGATTGCTGTTTCATATCAAGAAGATTTACGACCTGCCCGGGTTCCTCGTCATCATCGGCGCGTGCCTGCTGGGGTACGGTGCTCTTCAGACAATCAGCACCGGCAGAAAAGGAGAAGAGGTTCTGTTCTCCCGCAAAAATGCGAAATCCTTTTTTCTGAATTACGCGTTAATTTTCGCGCTGCTTGTATTAATTATCGTCATCATTTTTATCGAACCCCGTTTCATGAAATTCGACGTGCTGTTCGATATTCTCGCGCAGTCTTCCATTCGTTTAATTATCGCCCTGGGAATCATCATTACGCTGCTGATTGCAGGCACCGATCTTTCCGCCGGGCGCATGGTCGGACTGGCCGCTGTTATTTCCACTTCCATGCTGCAGAACCCCGATTATGCTCACAGGTTTTTCCCGAATCTCCCTCAGGTTCCGATTATCCTGCCGATTCTTCTCGCGATTTTTGCGTGCGGTATCTTCGGAGCAATCAACGGATTCCTTGTGGCAAAATATAACATGCATCCGTTTATTGCAACATTGGCAAGTTCGGTCAGCATTTACGGCATCTGCTCCCTGTATTTTGATATGCCGCCAAACAATTCACAGCCGATCGGCGGTGTCCGCGACGATTTTACCAGACTGGCTCAAACCAAACTCTTTGACAAAGTATCGATCCTTGTACCCATCGCGATTGCCGTCACAATTTTAATGTGGATTATTCTAAATAAAACTGTTTTCGGCAAAAACATCTATGCGATCGGCGGAAATATGGAAGCCGCGCGCGTCTCCGGGGTCAATGTTTTTAAGACGCTGATGGGAATCTTTATTCTTGCAGGCGTTCTGTATGGGTTCGGCGGCGTTCTGGAAGCTGCCAGAACAGCAGGAGCCTCCAACCAATATGGCTACGGATATGAACTCGACGCCATCGCCGCCTGCTGCGTCGGCGGCGTGTCTCTCGCCGGCGGAATCGGCAAAATCAGCGGCATCGTAACCGGCGTCCTGATTTTCACCGTCATCCAGTACGGCCTGCAGTTTATCAATGTCAGCCCCATGTGGCAGCAGGTCATCAAAGGTATTATCATTGTGGTCGCGGTCGCAATAGACCTTTCAAAATACCACAAGGTTTTATGGCACTGATATGGCTGCAAATGCACCCTTGGAATACAGTGCCGGTATGGGCGGAGATAAAGCGATTTACATCAACGACGTTGAACCTGACGAAACAGCCAGAATCGAATTTTTTCAGGAAGATGAAGACGCGATTTCGAATCTGATCAAAATGGGAGATGAGCGTAAAATCAAAGAAAAGATCGACAGCTTTTTCTCCCATCCAAAATCAGCACTGCTTCCATTTGATCAATATCGGATTTATCTGCTGGAAATCATCACGTCGTTTTTGAAGGTGCTGCATGCATACGGCCTGGACGGCAGTGAGATTTTTGACGAAAATTTCAGCTACACGGACGCTCTTACCAAATTGCAGACCCCGGATGAAATCAAACAGTGGTGCGCACAGGTTTGCATCAGAATCAGTTCAAAGATCAAATGCCAGCGGGTCAACAATACAAAAATCCTCGCGCAGCACGCGATTGAGTACATAGAGGAAAATTATCAGAAAACCAGCATCTCCGTCGAAGACCTGTGTTCCTTTCTTCATGTTAGCCCGACTTATTTCTCGACTGTTTTCAAACGGGAAACCGGAAAAAGTTTCGTATCCTACCTGACAGAAGTACGCCTTCGGCAGGCGGTTGACCTGCTGAACACAACCGAAGATAAAACTTATGTGATCGCCCAGAAAGTAGGCTATGCAGAACCAAACTATTTCAGTTATGTCTTTAAGAAAAAATACGGCGTATCTCCATCCAAATACAGAGATTCCTGAGGGATTACAATGTGGGACAAGATTAAAGTTTTCAAAGATCGTATCCGGCACTCTTTGCATAAAAGGAGCATTCAGTTTTCCATTTCCATTTCATTTACGATCGTAATGGTAATCGGAATGGCGCTGATCGCCGTCTCCCTGTCCGTAAGATATGTAAATTCCACAATGGAAGTCATTTCGAACAGCAATAAGCGCATTGTGGATCAGATCAGCCTGAATTTGGATTCTTACCTTCGAAGCATGATGAGAATCTCCGACTCCATGTATTACCGGGTCATTAAAAATTCCGACCTGAAGGATGACAATATCAACTATCAGATGAGTTTGCTTTATGAAACAAACAGAGACCAGCTTGTCAGTATCGCCGTCTTTTCAGACGACGGAAAAATCATAGCGTCGGAACCGCTTTCTCAGTTAAAACCCTCTGTCGACGTAAAAAAACAAAGCTGGTTTCAAATCGCGATGGCCAGAATCGAAAATCTTCATTTTTCGACTCCGCATGTGGAAGATCTTTTTTTAGACCCGGACGACAATTCTCATTGGGTGATTTCTCTCAGCCGTTCGGTAGAGCTGACCTCGGCCGGCTCCATTCTCCACGGCGTCCTGCTGGTCGACATGAATTACAGCGGAATTGAACAGGTCTGCAAAAACAACTATCTGGGCGGGTCCGGCTATGTTTACATCACGGATGAAAACGGTCAAATCATTTATCACCCCAAGCAAAGGCTGATTTATTCCAACCTGACGAATGAAAACAACCTGGAGAATGCAACGCATGAGGACGGTACCTATTCGGAAACGTTTGACGGCAGGCAGCGTCTGGTCACCGTCAAGACCGTCGGATACACGGGATGGAAAATTATAGCGGTCAACCCGATTCAGGATATCACGGCGAATTACTCCAACTTTACGTCTTATACCCTTTTGTTTGCCCTGTTCATTTCCTATCTGCTCATCATCGTCAATATGTTTTTATCCTCCCGCATTGCAAAACCGATCATGAAGCTGGAAAATTCCGTAAAAAATCTGGAGAGCGGCGACCTTGACGAACAGAAGATCGCAATCAGCGGTTCCTATGAAGTCGAACACCTCGGAAAAGCGATCCGTTCCATGGTTCGTCAGACCAGAAAGCTGATGGACGATATTGTATCGGAGCAGAAAGCCAAGCGGCGAAGCGAGCTCGATGCTCTGCAGGCACAGATCAATCCCCATTTTCTGTATAACACTCTGGACTCGATTGTCTGGATGAACGAAAACGGAAAATACCAGGACGCAAACACAATGGTCACTTCTCTGGCAAAGCTGTTTCGTATCAGCATCAGCAAGGGAAAAGACATGATTTCCGTTGCCGATGAGCTGGAGCATGTCAAGAATTATCTGATTATTCAGAATCACAGGTTTGCCGACAAATTTCAATATTCGATTCATGCAGAGCCGCAGATTCTGCAGTGCGCAACGATCAAATTGATCATTCAGCCGCTGGTCGAAAATTCCATTTATCACGGAATGGAATTCATGGATGACGGAGAAATCAGAATCGAGGCCTATTGCAAAGATCATGAATTATGGATCGACGTCATCGACAACGGGCCCGGAATGCCGCAGGAACAGGCCGATCGTCTGCTGAGTGAAAACACTGCGCCCGTTCAGGGAAGCGGCTCCGGCATCGGACTGAAGAACATCAATGAAAGAATACAGCTTTACTTCGGCATGCAGTACGGTCTTTCCCTGTTCAGCGAACCGGATGTCGGAACCACGGCAAGAATTCACCTGCCTAAAAAAAGTCTGGAAGAATTTGAAGAGAAGGAGTGAAAGCCGGATGTCACGAAACAAACTCGTCATCTTTTTCATCCTGCTGCTGATCCTGTCGGGCTATTATCTTTATCTAAATAATAAAAGTACAAAATCCGCCGGCGAGCCCTATGCAATTTCCGTCATTTGTCCGGGAAAAAGCACGGAAAATCTGTCCGTTATGAAGTCGGGAATTGAAAAAGCCGCGGATGAGATGAACGCGGACATCAGCTTTTACACATTGACCAGCGACAATGACGCAAATCAGCAGATTAAGCTTTTAAAACGGGAAATCAACAACGGCGCAAACGCGGTGCTGATCATGCCGGTTAATTCCCCCGACCTGATGAAACCAATGAAGGATGGGGACAAAATAGTTCCCGTGATTGTCCTGCAGTCCTCTCTCTCGGATTTGTCCGGCCTCGTTAACATCTCCTGTAACAACGACCAGCTGGGGCAAAATTTGGCGAAAGAAATCTTACAGAAAGAAAGTTCCTCTCAACGTTTTGTGATTTTGAATCGCAAAAGCAGTCCGGAGCTTTGCGGCGGCGTGGAAAAGGTTTTGAAAGACGCAGGCGTCAAGCCCTCTTATCTGGATTTTTCAGATCTTTCACAGGATGCTCCCGTCCATGCCGAAAGAATTTTGCTTCAACACAAAGGAGAAGTTTTCATTGCTGCGGACAGTGCGACTCTGGAGCTCTTTGGAAAGGCTGAAAAAGTTCTGAAATCCAAGGCCGCGACGAATTCTCAAATCTATGGAGTCGGTCGAAGCAGCACGATCGTCTCCCTCCTGGAAGAGGGTATCATAAAAGCAATCGGTGTGGAAAATGAATATGGGATCGGGTATCTGGGTGTCAAAATGGCAGTTGACCGCATCAATCACATATCGTGCAAGAATATGAGCGTGAATTTCGTTGTCTCCGACCGTTCAAATATGTATCACCCCGAAAACGAATACATGCTGTTTCCGTTTGTAAGTTGACAGGGAGATGAAAAGATGAGGAGTTGGAAGCGGGCGGTTATTTGCATTTTGACCGTTTTATCCGGAATGCTTGGTTCCTGTGCATCAGGAAGCGTCCCGGTCAAGACCATTAAAATCGGGGTCACCATTTACCGAAAGGACGACACGTTTATACAGTCCGTCGATACCTACCTGGAATCAGAAGTAAAAAAGAAGGAGGCTGAAAGCGGCAAAAAAATTGTTTTGAATATTGCCGACAGTCAGTCAAGCCAGGCTGTTCAGGATGATCAGGTGGACCGTTTTCTTTCTAAAAACTACTCGGTTATCTGTGTGAACATGGTGGACCGCACCGTAGCGTCCACGATCATCAATAAAGCAAAAAAAGCCAATATCCCCGTTGTGTTCTTCAACAGGGAACCTGTGGAAGAGGACGTGCGTATGTGGAATAAGGTTTATTATGTTGGAGCGGATGCAGCGCAGTCCGGCACCATACAGGGCAAGATCATTGATAACGTTTTTCATGAGAACCCCGACCTTATTGACAGAAACAAAGACGGAAAAATCCAGTATGTCATGCTGGAAGGGGAACAGGGACACCAGGACGCTTTGCTTCGTACGGAATATTCCATTAAATATCTGATTGAATCAGGCATTCAGGTTGAAAAACTTGCGAACGACACGGCAAACTGGCAGCGCGCACAGGCTACCGCTAAAATGACACAGTGGATCAAACAGTACGGTGATAGAATCGAAGTCGTGTTTTCCAATAACGACGACATGGCGCTCGGCGCCATCGACGCGATTCAAGGAAGTTCCCTGAAAAGAGCACCGGTCGTAGTCGGAGTCGACGGCACACAGCCCGGTCTGGAGGCAGTGAAAGACAGTTCCATGCTTGGCACGGTGTATAACGATGCAAAAAAGCAGGCGGACGCCATCATGGATTTATCCTATGCTCTGGCCTGCGGACAAAAGATTCCCGAAACAGTCGAACTAAAAAACCAGCATTACGTCTACATTCCTTATCAAATGATTACAAAACAAAATCTGAAGGATTACGAGTAAATTCAGGGAGAATTAAGGATCATTTAAAAAAAGGAGTGAGTCGTATGAAAAGCAAATGGAAAAATCTGAGTTCTGCATTATCCGTTTTTGTTGCTGTGCTTCTGGCAGTCATTCTAACCGTTGTCATATTCATCATGACCGTCTTTACAAACCGCGCGTTTGAAAAGTCTTACCGGCAGGACTGCGCCGTTGCGCTGAACGGGCTGTCTGAAACTATAAAGGATTTCGACAGCGACGTACAGAGTGCCGGAAATGATCTTTCCGAAAATTCTGACCTGATCCGTGCGGTGAAGGAAAAAAACAATTACGGAATGGCGTCGGCTCTGAAAAGCGATGTGCTGTCCTATGGTCTGAGCTATGCCTTTCTTACGGACAAAAACGGTAAAATCATTGCCTCGTCAGACAATGAGCTGGAGCTGAACGACCTCTCCGGCCTGCAGCATATCAAGCAGGCATTAAAAAATCAAAAGGCGCTGGTCAATGAGGTTTTAACCGGGAAAATGCTGTGTGTTTGCTACGGCGCCCCGATTGAAGAGAACGGAACCGTAATTGGATGCGTTTCAGCGGTGTGTTCCCTGCAAAGCGTATCCGATTCCACGGTGGAGACAAATTTTCTCGACCGGCTGAAAAGTACCACCGGCTGTGAATTTTCAGTTTTTCTGGGCAACGAGCAAATTAATACAACGGCATCAAAGGATAAAACTCGGCAAAACGGTTTAATCATGGAGCAAGATGTTCAGGAGAAAGTGATTCAGCAAAAGCAAAACTATCTTTCCAAGGAAAATCTCTCAGGATGCAGTTATATCTCCGGTTACATGCCGATCATTGGCTATAACGGAAGTGCCGTTGGGGCTTTGTTCACAGGCAAAAACATTTCGGGCATCGAGCAAACGCAGAACACGATGATTTTATTCGCGATTCTTGTTGGCGTTGCTTTCATGCTGACCGCAATATTGATTTTAAGACGCTTCATCAAAAAGAGGGTGAAGACTCCGCTGGAACAGGTCGTATCCCTTGCAAACCATATGGAACATGGGGAAATTGGCTTAACTGATCAAAGCGTCGTTGCTCTTACCGTTCATTCCAGGGATGAGGTCGGACAGGTTGTTTCGGCACTGGAAAACACCGTATCCGGTTTGCAGGCTTATATCGGTGAAATTTCCGACATACTCAGCGCGGTTTCCGGCGGTGACCTGACCGTAAGAACCGAGAAAGAATATTTAGGCGATTTTATCGAAATCAAACGGGCTTTGAATACGATTTGTCAATCGTTGAACCATGTGTTCCATGACATCAACGCCGCCGCGGAATCCATTGAAAGTCGTTCCAGACAGATCGCCGACAGCGCTTCTTCCCTATCTCAGGGAGCGGCGGAACAGGCAGGCACAACGGAGCTGTTGTCCGATACGATCGAAAAAATCTCCACACAAATTAAAAAGACGGCGGACAACGCCGCCCTTGCGAGTTCCATTTCCAAAAAATCTTTCGAAGAAGTGGAAGCGGGCAACCGGGACGTCAACGGTCTGCTTGCCGCAATGAACGATATTAACGGATCCTCCGAACAAATCAGGAAGATCATTAAAACCATCGACGAAATTGCATTCCAGACAAATATTCTGGCTCTAAACGCAGCCGTGGAATCCGCCAGGGCCGGCGAAGCCGGAAAAGGCTTCGCCGTTGTAGCGGATGAAGTGAGAAATCTCGCTGTAAAAAGCTCTCAGGCGGCAAAACAGTCTTCCCTGCTGATTGAAAATTCGATTTCTCTTGTGAATAAGGGCATGCAAGCCGTTGATTCAACAGCAACTGCTTTCCGTAAGTTTCAGAAAAGCACGGATGAATCGACGCGGCTGATCGATGAAATCTCCAAATCCACCGGCGATGAGGCAAACGCCGTATCCGAAGTAACGTCCGGAATCGCTCAAATTGCGGAAGTAGTGCAAAAAAATTCCGCGGCTTCCGAGGAAAACGCCGCGGCCAGTCATGATCTGTCACTGCAATCCCAAAAGCTCCACGAGCTCACAAAAAAATTCAAGCTGCAGGAAGGAAAGAACAATCCGGGCACAAATTTACCGGCATGGGAAGCCGTACCGGAACCGAAGCCATCTTTGGAAACACATTCCTTTACTCCGGTGAAAGCAGCTGAGTGATTCGAAACGGGCTCCGGCGGACAAGCCGGAGCCCGTTTGTATCGGCATCATAAACCGATTTTATTTTGACTTTCTTTGAGCAGTTGAATCCGTCTTCGGTAATCCGGAAGATATTTTTCTATTTCCCGGTAAAATCCGGGGCCATGATTTTTCTCCCGGATGTGTGCAAGCTCATGTACGACAACATAATCTACGGCATCCGGCTCCAGCAAAATCAGGCGATAAGAAAAGCAAAGAGCATTTTTCGCGCTGCAGGACCCCCAGCGCGTTCTGGCGGAGGTGATTTTCAGCCCGACCGGATGAACCCCCATGATTTTACTGTAATAATTGACCCTTTCGCTCAAAACAGCCCGTGCCCGTTCCTTCAGCACCGCTATTTTTTCCGGGGTCATCGCCAGTGCCAGCGCCCGCTCCCTTGCGGCCCGTTCATTCCAAAAATAAAGCTGCTTTGTCAACCACATTTCATGTTTCCCGATAAACTCCTCTATGATCTCGTTTTTCAGAAATAAGGGAGCTTTCACAATGATCTCGCCGTTTCTGTTTACGGAAAGCGACATCGTTTTTCGTTTGGATCTTTGAACTTTTATTGTACGGTCCATATGATCTGCCCCCAAAACAATAGCCACCCCCCGGCACAGCCGGGGGTTCTTCCTATGTGGGCAAAGCCCTGTTTTACCGGCTGCGCCTCAAGGCGCTCGGAGTATCTTACACTTGCAGCGTCGCTGCTCACCCCCTGCCCCCTTCCGCACAGAAAATTGAAAGCAATTCTGTGCGGAAGAGAACCGATGTGGGAGGGGCTGCGCCCTCTCCCCGCCAAAGCCCTTCGCGTTTCATAAAATGTCTATTCCGTTTTCCGCAATCAGCAGGATTGCAGGCAAGGTACAACTTGCATTTTAGCTCACCGCTAGAGCTTTTCTAAGCGTCCAGTCATAACCGGGAGTTTTTGAATGATAACAAAAAGCAGCGCAGATGCAATCTGCGCTGCCAAAAAACGAATTGAATGAATTATTTAACCATGCCCGCGACTTCATCCGCAAAATTATCCTGACGTTTCTCAAGGCCTTCGCCCTTTTCAAAACGTGCAAAATCGACGATTTTGATGGTGCCGCCGAGCTTCTTCGCAGTCTGGTCCGTAAAATCCTTAATGGTCAGCTTGTCATCCTTTACATAAAGCTGGTCGACAAGGCAAACTTCCTTAAAGAATTTCTGCAATCTGCCGGTCACAATTTTATCCGCGATTTCGGCAGGTTTGCCGGAATCGATAATCTGCTGTTTCAGAATGCTCTTCTCATGTTCGACAACATCTGCCGGAACGCTTTCCTCATCCAGAAACTGCGGTACAATCGCGGCAATCTGCATGCAAACATCCTTCGCGTATTCCTGGAACTCCGGTTTTGCGGCGATTTCAGCGGTTGTGTCGAATTTGGTAAGGACACCGATTTTTCCGTCCGCGTGGATATAGGCGCCCAGCGCGCCTTCCATCCGACGGAAACGGCGCACTTTTATATTTTCGCCGATCTTAAGAATCTTCTCTTTCAAAATCGCGTCGATTGTTTCATTGGAACCGGAAGCCTTGCACTGAAGCAAAGCTTCCACATCCGCGGGATTCTGCTCAATCACGGTGTTTGCGCAGGT
Organism: Caproicibacter fermentans; assembly: GCF_009746625.1. Classification (GTDB taxonomy): domain Bacteria; phylum Bacillota; class Clostridia; order Oscillospirales; family Acutalibacteraceae; genus Caproicibacter; species Caproicibacter fermentans. The sequence continues at coordinate 103,195 of NZ_VWXL01000058.1, read as the reverse complement.
CTTGACAAATTCCTGGAATTCCGCGTTCTTTGCCACAAAGTCAGTTTCCGCGTTCACTTCAATCACCACGCCGATGTTGCCGGCGTCATTCAGCGCAACGTATGCGACGCCTTCCGCCGCAATACGGTCCGCTTTTTTCGTTGCGGCGGCAAGACCTTTTTCACGCAGAAAATCAATCGCCTTGTCCATATCCCCGCCGGAAGCGTCCAGCGCTTTTTTGCAATCCATCATTCCGCAGCCTGTCTTAGCGCGAAGGGCCGCGACATCTTTAGCTGTAAAAGCCATGTTATATTCCTCCGCTTCATTCATTTTGTTTTCAGTTGAAAAAGGATTATTCCTTGACGCTTCCGTCAGACTCGTCTTCCTTTTCCGCTGCGGCAGCTGCGCCCATACGGCCTTCTCTGCCTTCAATAATTGCGTTCGCCATTGTCTCAGAAATCAGTTTCACGGCACGGATTGCGTCGTCGTTGCCCGGAATAACATAATCAATTTCGTCCGGGTCGCAGTTCGTGTCAACAATCGCAACAATCGGAATGTTCAGTTTTCTTGCCTCTGCGACCGCAATTCTTTCCTTCCTCGGGTCCACGATAAACAACGCGCCGGGAAGGCTCTTCATATCTTTAATACCGCCGAGGAACTTTTCGAGTTTCTCGATCTCAAGTTTCAGTTTGCCGACTTCTTTCTTGGGAAGCAGTTCGAAAGTACCGTCCTCTTCCATGGTCTTAAGCTGATTCAGACGGTCAATTCTGCGGCGGATTGTACGGAAATTCGTGAGCATGCCGCCCAGCCAGCGCGCATTTACATAGAAAGCGCCCGCACGTTCCGCTTCATTTTTAATGGATTCCTGAGCCTGCTTTTTCGTTCCGACAAACAGCACGGACTTTCCGTCCGTTGACAGATCGCGCACAAAATTATACGCATCCTCCAGTTTGCGAACGGTTTTCTGCAGGTCGATAATATAAATACCGTTGCGTTCCGTGAAGATGTACTCCGCCATTTTCGGGTTCCATCTTCTTGTCTGGTGTCCGAAATGGACGCCTGCTTCCAAAAGCTGTTTCATGGATACTACTGCCATTGCTAAATCCTCCTTAGTTTTTCCTCCGCCGAGCATAAAATTTGACCCTCCACCCTTTCGGGCACCCCGGGCCGGCATCGGCGTGTGTTTTAGCGGGAATATTATAGCATGAGACGCGACGAAATACAAGCCTTTTTCATTTAACTCGTTATTTGAAACCCAGAAAATTCGCCAGGCTGTGCGAGGAATTTTTCGCTTTCAGGTAGTTGTTGTACGAAACCAGAATCGTATCGTCACCGATTACCTGAATGTCCTGCCAGCGAATTACGATGTCGTCTTCCCTGCCCAGTAGCCCGAACAGGCGAAGGCGCCCGTAAATGACGACCGCCACGACTCTGGCATTTGTCGTATCGAATTCTATATCGCTTACGCTGCCGAGACGCATTCCATCTTTAATATTGATAACCTCTTTCCGGCGCATGTCAAACATTCTGCAAGTCATTTTCCATACCCCCCATACCCCATTTTTATGCCGGGAATGGGATTTATTTGATTGCGAAGAAAAGAAATGTTACAATAGATAAAATTTTTAGTTCGGTTTCGGGGTATTCCTGCATGAACTGAAAGCAGGAGAAAGGCCCCCGAATAGAAAGGAACCTTTCTCCCTGTATTTTATATATCCTTTTTGATTTTATCAAGCGCGGCTTTTTCCAGGCGCGAAACTTGGGCCTGACTGATGCCAATCTCCGAAGCGACCTCCATCTGGGTTTTTCCCTGAAAATAGCGCATGGATAAAATGTTCTTTTCCCGGTTGTTTAAATTTTTGATTGCTTCCTTCAGCGCGATCTCGTCAAGCCAGTTATTGTCGTCGTTGTTGTCGCCGACCTGATCCATCACATAGATGGTATCCCCGCCGTCTGAGAAAACCGGTTCATACAGAGAAACAGGCTCCACAACGGATTCCAGCGCCACGACGACCTCTTCCCGCGGCATATCCAACTCTTTCGCAATTTCCTCCACCGTCGGCTCCCTGCTGTTCTTCGCCATCATTTTTTCTTTAACCTGCATCGCCTTATAAGCGGTGTCCCTCAGGGAACGACTGACGCGGATGCTGTTGTTGTCGCGAAGATACCGCCTGATTTCTCCGATGATCATCGGCACGCCGTAAGTGGAAAAACGAACGCCCTGATTGATGTCGAAGTGATCGATTGCCTTGATCAGACCGATGCAGCCCACTTGAAACAGATCGTCCAAATTTTCTCCCCGGTTGGTGAACCGCTGGATCACACTGAGCACAAGCCGGAGATTTCCGCTGATTAATTCGTCCCGAGCCCTCATGTCTCCGTCCTTTACGCGGCGAAGAAGCTCCATTTTTTCCTTTTCGGTGAGAACTTTCAGTTTCGAAGTGTTAACCCCGCAGATTTCCACTTTATTATATTGCACTTCACACACGCCCCCATCCGCCGCATTTCAATGTCATTATTACCATGAATGCGCAGGATCATGCAGGGCATAACACAAATAATCTTTCTTGTGATTCGACAGAATTTGATTGAAAAGCGAGGAACCATCATGATTGTCAAAATACCCTCTCAGGTCGATTCCGTACTGCAAATTCTGACCCGCAACGAGTTCGACGCCTGCGTTGTCGGAGGGTGCGTCCGTGACAGCCTGCTTGGCAAAGCACCGACGGACTGGGATGTTGCAACGTCCGCTCTGCCGGAGGAAACAATGCGCGTTTTGGACGGATTTTCAATCATCAAGACCGGGCTGAAACACGGAACGGTCACGGTGCTCAGCGATGGAATGCCGATAGAAGTGACCACCTACCGCGTTGACGGGGCCTATTCCGACGGCAGAAGACCGGATGAAGTTACGTTTACCGGCCTGTTGACGGAGGATCTGTCCCGAAGGGACTTCACTGTCAATGCCATGGCATACCGCAGAACCGGCGGGCTTGTGGACCGATTCGGCGGACGGGACGATCTGAAGCAGAAAACGATTCGCTGCGTCGGAAACCCGGACATCAGGTTCCGTGAGGACGGCCTCAGGATCCTGCGGGCTCTGCGTTTTGCCTCCGTACTGGATTTTACAATCGACTCTGAAACAGCCGAAAGCCTGAATCGAAACCGAACCATGCTGGATGGAATCGCACGGGAACGGATTTGCTCTGAATTCACAAAGCTCCTATGCGGCCCCGGAGCAGAGCGTATTTTAAGGGAATACCGGAGCGTCATTGAAGAATTCATCCCGGAAATCGGGGCCTCCTTTGATTTTCCTCAGAATAATCCGCATCATATTTACGATGTGTGGGAACACACCATCAGGAGTGTTGCCGCCGCGCCTCCCGATCCCACGCTTCGGCTTACCATGCTCCTGCACGACCTCGGAAAGCCGTTCTGCTACTCGGAGGATCGGAGTGGAATCGGTCATTTCTACGGTCATCCTGAGATAAGCGGTAAAATGGCGGATGTTATTTTAAAGCGCCTGAGGTACAGCCGAAAAATGATCGGCACGGTTGCACTGCTGGTTCGGAAGCACGACCTGTCGCTGTCCGGAGGTGAAAAAATACTGCGCCGGCGCCTCAACCGCCTGGGTGAAGACGACCTGCGGATGCTGATCGAAGTCCGCAGGGCGGATACGCTGGCAAAAAGTTTGAAAGACCAGGAAAAGCTTCCGCTGTTGGAAAATATACGGGAAATGTTTGAAACCATTATCAGGGAAAAGCAATGCTATTCCCTGCGCAATCTTGCCGTGAACGGCGCCGACCTGATTGATGCCGGAGTTCCGGAGGGCGCTGAGGTCGGTCGCCTGCTCACCCTGTTGCTCGATGCGGTCATCGAAGGCAAATGTGCGAATCAGCGGGAAGCTTTGCTGGATTATGTAAAAGCGGAAAGAGGGAAACTGGATGACGGAGCGCATTGTACATCCGCTGGAACCGGTCTATGACGAAAACTCGCGTGTTTTGGTCTTGGGAACCATGCCCTCTCCCAAATCCAGAGAGTACGGGTTTTATTATTCGCATCCCCAGAACCGCTTCTGGCGTATCCTTGCCGACCTGTACGAACTGTCTCTTCCAAAAACAAACGATGAAAAGAGGGCGATTCTGCTCAGTCACAGAATCGCCCTCTGGGATGTCCTGAAAAGCTGCGTAATTGAAGGCGCAGATGACGGCAGCATTCGGGAACCGGTACCGAATGACATCGCGGCGCTTCTTGCCCGTACCAGGATTCATACCGTCTTCACGACCGGATCAAAAGCCGCCGCTCTCTACCGCAGGCTCTGCCTGAAAGACACCGGAATCGCCGCCGTGGCGCTGCCCTCCACAAGCCCCGCCAACTGTCGGTTTTACAGTTATGAAAAGCTGCTGGACGCTTACCGGATTCTGCGCGCTGCAGCGGAATCATCACGTACTCTCAGCTGACCCGTTCCAGGTCTTTTTTGAGGCGCTCTATGATTCTCTTTTCAAGGCGTGATATGTAAGACTGGGAGATACCGAGCGTATCGGCGACTTCCTTTTGGGTATGTTCCCTGCTGTTGTTGAGCCCGAACCGAAGCTGCATAATTTCCTTTTCGCGCGGAGCCAGCCGGGAAACCGCGCTGCGCAGCAAATCGCGCTCCACTTCTTCCTCTATATTTACGTTAACCGCGTTCTGGTCGCTGCCCAAGATATCGGAAAGAAGCAGTTCGTTGCCGTCCCAGTCAACATTGAGGGGGTCGTCTATGGATATCTCGTTTTTCAGCTGAGATGTTTTGCGCAGATACATCAGTATTTCATTTTCGATGCAGCGCGATGCATAGGTGGCCAGTTTGATATTCCGTTCGGGGCAGAATGTGTTCACCGCCTTGATCAGTCCGATGGTTCCGATGGAAATCAGATCCTCCACGCTCGCGCTGGAAGATTCAAATTTCTTCGCGATGTAGACGACCAGCCGAAGATTGTGCGTAATCAGCGGCTCGCGGGCATTGGGAACATGGTTCATGATATTGTTCATGACTTTCTCTTCCTCCGGCTTGGTAAGCGGCGGAGGAAGCGTTTCCGGCCCGTTGATGTAATGAACCTGCCCGTTCAGCCGCAGCCGATGAAACAGCAGCAGCAACCTGTTGTACCATTCCCTTATTCGCTGATTCATGTTCATTTCCACTCATTCCCTTTTGCCGCTGCCGCCTGCGGCTTTATAAACGCGTCCGCCCACGGCCAGATTTAGTCGGACGTTTTTTGCAGTAAATCCGGATTCAGCAGGGCGTCGAATTCTCCGAATCTGGTTTTTGATACAGCAATATAGACGTTATTTGTCACAATTTTTTTCCTGCCAACGCAAATCGTCATCCGATCCGGGCGGAAAGACTCCAGCAGCCCGCCGCCGGAAATCGCGTCAAATGGGATCAGCCGGAAATTCAGGCCGTCCTTTGGCGGTATCATTCCCGCAACCACCGGTTCGTAGATCACTGTCACCGGATCGCCGGAAAACGGTTCCCTTAAGGAATTTCCCGTGTCCACCCGCGCGGTGCAGTCACAAGTTTTTCCACCGCAGTCAACTACAATCCGGCAGTTCAGATTTTTCGGCATTTGCCGCCCTGTGATGCGCTGAAACAGGCGAATGAAACCGTAACATAAAACAGTTAATACAATTAACGCAAGCGGCGAAATATTAAAATAAACGACTGAATTTCGAATCATCAAGCCCTGAGGAGCAAAAAAATACCACAAAACCAGCATGAAGCCGGCAAAAGCAAAACTGATTAAATAAAAAGCAACCGTCTGGCGAATCAATTCCCGAAGGCCCCGGAATCCGAACGCCGCGGCAACGATGCTCAGGGACATCATCAGCTTGAAAAGCAGAGACAAAACCGGATTGATTTCCGGCAACAAGATCGTCAGGGAATAAGCCGCGCCAAGAAAAGCCGCTGCCATAAGGCGTTTCCGTTTTGCAGGAAGCGAAAGAAATTTAGAAACACAAAGCAACAGCAGATAATTGATGAACAAATTCACACCGACCAGAATATCTATGTATATGGTTTGCTTCAAGAAGTTCTCCCCCTGTCGGATTAAACTCAATTATAGACTCTCCTGTCCGCTGTTTCTGTCAAATCTTGTTTCACTGCAGGCAATCCGTCATATTTTATCTCTCTCCGAGCATATAAAAAGATAAAATAATTTTTTATTTCTGTTCCTGTAATATACATCAATATATTGTTACATAATATCTATTATTTATTGTTTTTATACTACATATTGCGTTTATTAATTAAAAAAATTGAAGTTGACAATTTTTGTACGTTTCAGTATAATAACATACGTTGTCGTTGCTCAAATACGCAGTATGGCTCGGTAGTTCAGCTGGTTAGAACGCTAGCCTGTCACGCTAGAGGTCGTCGGTTCGATCCCGATCCGAGTCGCCAATGCTGCTATGGCTCAGTTGGCAGAGCACGTCCTTGGTAAGGACGAGGTCACGCGTTCGAATCGCGTTAGCAGCTCCAAAGCAAAAGTCCAGCCACTCCTGAAAAACTCAGGTTTGGCGGGACTTTTTCATGTGTTTTGTTCTAAAGTCGCATCGTGCTTACGAGGATTACTGTGTCAAATAATATCGCATAATAAAAAAAACATAGCCTTGTTGCTAACAATTTGCTTACAAAATTAAAAAGGCCTTTCGGCCGTCAAAAGACAGCCGGAAGGTTTTTAAGATTTCGTCCATTCGCATCCGCCGGAAATCATCTCTGCAATTTCTTCCAGCGCACGCGCGTCTTCATCGCTGAACCGCTTTAAAACCGGGCTGTCAATATCGAGCACACCGACCACTCCATCCTTGATGCGGAGAGGGATCACCAGTTCGGACGCCGAATCGGAATCGCAAGCGATGTGCCCCTCAAAACGATGCACATCCGCAACCACCTGTGTTTTATTCTTCGCGGCTGCCGTACCGCACACTCCCTTTCCAAAAGGGATGTGGATGCAGGCCGTCTTTCCCTGAAACGGCCCGAGCAGAAGCTCTCCGTTCACAAGCCGATAGAAACCTACCCAGTTGATGTTCGGCAGAGCACCGTTCAGCAAAGCTGCCGCATTCGCAAGATTAGCGACCCAATCCGTTTCCCCATCCAAAAGGACTTCCATCTGCTGTTTCAGCAGCTTGTACCGGCCGGCGGGGTTTTCCGGGTAAATTGATTTCACAAGTTCCATCCAAAATTTCCTCCGAATATCAGAATGTTTACAGTATAGCAGAAAACCGGCAAAACGCAAAGTTCCCGGAGCTGTCCCCGGGAGTTCACGGATATAACCATTTTTCAGGATTATGTTCAAGCACTGCTTCTTCCGCATATTATATGGAAAAGGAGTTGAATGATCATGCCAATGGGATTTTTTCCATTTGTTTGGAATACACCTTGTAACAGGCAGCCACGCCAAAAAATGAAGCCTTCTGCGACGATGTCCGCACAGTCACCGATGCCGCAGCGTCCTCCTGCTCCGAAGTCACCGGTACAGAAACAGAAATACGGGGCTTGTCCTCCAGTCCGCAATTTGCCGCATAAGCAGGAAGGGATCCGCTCTGCGGCCCCGTCGCCGGTTTTTAAAAGACCAGCCGTACAAACGGCCAATCCCTATGCAAAGAAACATCCCAATCAGCAAATATCCGGAAAAAAGCACTGATCCCTTTCTGCCGCATCGTTTAAATCAATGAAAGAACGGCCATACTAAAAGGTGCGAGGTGAGGAGCAGTTGTTCCGGACCCTCCCGGGGAGCGTACAATGGGGTGCGCTCCTTATTTTTATAAAAAGCCCGTCTTTCTGGCTGCTATTTTAGCTTCCGCCTATTCCCGTGAGCCATATTGACAAGCTGAGTCTACTTGTCATAGTATATAAAGCTCAATGAAAAGGAGGTGCAATTCATGTCATGCTATCGCCGTTTCAGGGAAGATGGCACCAACGATTCCAATTTTGAAAACGCAATTGAAAGCCTTGCTTCCAATGAAAATCTTACTGAAGCCGTTTCCGATCTGAAAAATCTGGCAAATGCCGACCTGAGCGCGCTGAACGATCAAGAATTATGCAGACTTTTCCGCTTCCTTAGCTGCTATTTCTGCAGAAGATAACTCTCTGCTTTTAATATTCAGGCAGTTCCCGGCAGCTTTGCCGGGAACTGTTCTTTATGAAATGAATTGGACGTGCTATACTTTAATCGAGGTGATTCAAGATGGTATTAAAACATGAACCGGAACGAATATTTTTTCTGGATCAAGCCGGGAAAACGGTTGCGGAAGTAACCTTTCCTCAGATTCGGAAAGGAGTTGTAGACATAAACCACACCTTTGTTGACGATTCCCTATGCGGTCAGGGAATCGCTTCCCGCTTAATGGAAGCAGTTGCCAAGTCGCTTCGTAAAGATGGGAAACAAGCTGTCTTAACCTGTTCATACGCAAAGAAGTGGTTTTCCAGCCACAAAGACTATTCGGATATTCAACTGAACCAGCCCTAATGGTTTTTCAGAGACCAGGGGGCGCCTTGCCCGTTCTTTTTTGAAAAAGGTATTATCTTTCACGATTCGTTCTTAACCAAATATTAAGTCTTTCATATTATGTACTAAACAATTTATAGAAACGAATTACTGTACAGATGGGAGATTGTAATATGTATAACGGGACAAATCCAAATGAATATTACACATATTTTCAAAACCAGTTAAACGGTCAAGGAAATTTTTGTGGTTTTAACCCGGATCCAAATTTTGCCGGAGCAAATCAGGAAGCCTTCAGAGGCAACAGATGCTGCTGCTGTATTGGACCGACGGGGCCGACAGGCCCAACCGGTTCCATCATAGGCATTCTCGGCCCGACAGGGCCTACCGGCCCAACGGGGCCTACCGGCGCAACCGGACCAACCGGCCTTCTCGGCCCAACGGGACCGACCGGACCGACGGGAGACACCGGCCCAACGGGACCGGCTGGAGTTCTGGCCGGGATTCAGGCACAGCTGGTGGGAAGCTCCGGCGCAACTTTGGCAAGCGGCGCGAACGTGCTCTTCGATTCTCTTCTCAACACGTCCAGCCCATCCATCACCTATGCGGCCGCAACAGGTATTTTCACCGTTTCGGCTCCGGGCACTTTTCTGGTCAACTGGTGGGTCTCCGTCGACGGAACCGCTGGTCCGGCGTCCGTTGCCTTTGCGTTGAGACTAAACGGATTGACCGATATCCCGAGCACCATGCCTGCCACCACCGGACAGATTTCCGGAAGCGCACTTGTCACAATCGGAACGACGCCGTCTACTTTGGCACTGGTAAACACGACGGGGGCGGCTGTTCTCTACGGAGCCGTCACGCCGCAGGCAAACATCGTCATTTCCCAGGTGATTTAATATTCAGAGCATATCAATGGGGCTGTTGCAAAATGGATTTGCATAGCTAACTGTACAAATAAACAGCCCTGAAAGCAAGAAAATGCGCCTTGAGACGGCTTTAGAAGCCTAGTCAAAGCGCATTTTCTGTGCATTTTTTACGACGAGGCTATTTTGCAGCAGCCCCTTTTTTAAGTTTGCCGTCTGTTCTAGAAAAACATTATTCTTCTTAAGTCAAGGTTGATACCCATTTTACCCGAAGAATTAAAACCACCGAAATCACCGCGGCCATGTAATTGGAAAAAAGATTTCCCCAAAAAACCGAATAATACTGCAGCGACTGTTCCGTAGCCAGAATAAACAAATATCTTAAAAGCCAGATGCGAAGAATGCCGAGAAAGAGCGGAACCGTTGTTTTGCCAAGACCAATGAACGCCCCCTGAACCGCCATGCAGACACCGAACCCGACGACGGAGTACGTGTAGATGTGCAGAGCCCGGTTCGCAATGTCAAGGACATCGGCCCTTTGGGTAAACAGGATGGTAAGATGGGATGAAAGCGGTACGATCACCGCGATAATCGCAAGGGCGGTCATGGCGCTTGCCACACACCCCACCCGGCAGGAGCGTTTCGCATTCTCGGGCTGCGCCGCCCCGATATTGATGCTGACCATCGTCGTCACGGCGGAACCGAATGCCGCCGGAAGGTTAAAACAAACCGCCGTTATATTGTTGGCAATGCCCTGGCCATTCAAAACAACGGCGCCGTATTTCTGCGTTTCGTTGTTAATCAGGAAAAATCCCAGATTCATCATCAGGCTTGCGAGCATGGCCGGAATCCCGATTCTGACGAGCTGGATGATCAAATCCCGGTCGAAACGGAACCCGCGAAGCGACAGCTTGTCCTCTCCGTTCTTGATAAACAGCTCATAAAACATCCAGACGCAAATCAGGATGTTGGAAAAAAGCGAAGAAAGAATACAGCCCACAATTCCCAGACGAAGCATTACGATAAAGACAATGTTAAATAGAATTTTCAGGACCAGTAAAAGCACCATACGGATAAACGTGGCTTCCGGCTTACCCGTCGCGTTTTTAATCGCGTTGTAAATACTCTCCAGAAAAGAAAACGGCAAAACAAACGCATAAAGACTGATGTAAAGAAATACATTATGCGAAATTTCCGGGTCGACGTTCGCGGAGACCGGAAATGCCGCCAAGGCCGATAACGGCGCGGCGCAGATTCCTATAATGGAAGCAAATGCTACCACCTGCACGGAGATATGCCGGACCTTGCTAAAGTCACCCTGGCCGTTTGCCTGGCCGATCACCGCCATTGCCGCCACGCTGATCCCCTGCGCCAGCGCCACCATCATATTGATGACCGGCTCGCTGTATGTAACGGCGCTTGCCACCAGCGTACCCGCCGCGTTATTGATAAAAAGTCCGTCCGACAAAGGAAGCATCGCCTGAATGACGCTCATCATCAGCGTGGGCATAGACAGCATCAAGAGGGTTTGTAAAATGTTTCCGTGAAGAATTCGTTCCCTTCGCTGCTCGGTACCCTGATGTAAAAAATCGAGATTCAAAATTTTCCTCTTTCTATTTCTATATTAAAATTTTAGCAGATCCGATGCTTGATCAATCAACCGGGCGGCCCGCAAGCCGCCCGGTCCGTTTTTTAAAACTGAGGTACTCTTCCCAAACAGGACAGCACAATACCAAGGGAATCATACGGAATCATAAAGGTTACAATTCCGGATGCATAAGGGGCAATTTCATACTGCTGGTAATAGATTGTCACCCCGTCGGGAGTCAGATAGTAATTTTCAGGATTAAAATATTTCAGGATCAGATGTTTGTAATCATCAAAATAAATGCCGGGGTTTTGCCGCATGTTTTCTTCCGCCTGCCTGAGTATTTTGGAGGCAACTACACGGCGGTAATTTTGACCCGGTGCGAAAAAATGGGACAGCGAAAATCTTCTTCCGCTTTTCAGGCTGAAGGTATCGGAAGCCCTGATTGTATTGCCATGAGCACCGCCCGTAAACTCATACCGGTCTCGGTATGAGCTGAGATAACAGTCCTGGTTCAGCGTTATTTCATATTTCATCACCGCGTCGTATGTTCTGAACGGATAATCATGCTCCTGCGCACTGTGATAGTCCCTGACTGCCTGCCGGTACAGGGTCGCCGCCGCATACCGGGAAAACTCCGCCCCCTGCTGCCGGAACCGGGAATTGATTCTGGCCTGGGCGTTTGGATTTTCCCTGAGTCGAATTTCCGGATACTGGGCAGCCAGAGTAAGAACTACGGTACCGCGGTAAGAAAACTCCCGATTGTTTTCCTGAAAGGTTACCTCGGCGCTGCTGTTGGGTAAATTCATGTTGATCCCTCCCGCTTTATTCTATGATCCGATTTGACATTTCAGAAAAGGGTTTTACGGGAGAGAGTAAATTTATGTATAATAATTTAAACGTTATATTCCGTTAACAATATTATTCGGTCTTTTTCCCTGTGCCGCCAGAAACAGATTATTCCAGATATTCCGGTGCAGCCTGTAGAAAACATCGTCCGTCGTGCCGCCGATATGCGGGGAAAACAAAACCCGGTACCGACAGCTGTCGCTCAGATTCAGCAGCGGATTTTCGAGAGTTGCGGGTTCCGGATCAAGCGTGTCGAGTCCGGCTCCGGCAATACTTCCGTCTTCCAACGCCTGCGCCAATGCGTTCTGATCAACAATTTCTCCTCTGGCCGTGTTAATCAGAAACGCGGAGGGCTTCATCTTCTTCAAAAAATCGCCGTCTACAAATCCAATCGTATCCGGCGTTACCGGCAAATGGAGGCTGATAATGTCGCAGGAAGCTGCCAGCTCGTCCAGCGGAAGATACTCAGCGCCAAAATCATTTTCCTCTTGCTCGCTCAGACGGCGCCTGCTGAAATAGCTTACTTTCGAACCAAAAGCCGCAAGACGTTTGGCGGTCGCTCTGCCGATACTGCCAAAACCGACAATTCCAACATGGCAGGATGCGAGTTCCGGTATTCCGTTAAGAATAAAGGGAATTTTCGCCTGCCCCTGTTTACCCTGCCTTACCAGGCTGTCCCCCTCCCGAAGCCGGCGAAGAAGAGCAAGCATCAGTAAAATGGCCTGTTCCGCTACCGCTCCGCTGTTCAGAGAAGCATTATTGCAGACGTAAACACCGGCTTTCCTTGCAGCCTGCGTGTCGATCCCGTTAAAGCCGACTCCCTCCGAGTGAATCACCCGCAGATTCGGCATATTCTCAATCAGATTGCGGGAAACGGGGCTGACGGCATCAACGATGATAAAATCCGCGGTCTTTCCAATCCGAAGAGCCTCTTCCTCCCGATAGACGCTGTCAAGATATAGCAGCTCCCAGTTGTTTGGAATTTTTGAAAAATCCGTGTATTTTTCAATCCGCTTTTGGGAGGTGAGCACCAACACTTTCATTTTTGTCCCTTTCCAAACAGTCTTCTTAATTTAAAATACGCGCCGGCACTTCTGCCCGCGCGGTAAAAATGGACTAAAAAGCGCCGGAAAAATCCGGCTGCTCATACTATACTAGAATCTGTCCCATTTGACAATACCGGCAATGCTCATACTGGAAAATTATCTTAAAAATTTTTTTTGAATAAGGTATTGACATTACCGCCGCGTAAAGCTGTAAGATTTCTTTGAAAGGAGAAGAGCTGAATGGAATACAGCATACAAAAATTTGCAGGCCTATCCGGCATCAGCACACGCACTTTAAGATATTACGATGAAATCGGCCTGTTGAAACCGGAAAGACTGAGCTCTTCCGGTTACCGAATCTACGGTGATTCACAGGTAAGGCGCCTGCAGCAGATTCTGTTTTACCGAGAACTCGGCGTCAGTCTTGACGAAATCGGAAGGATCCTCGATTCGCCCGGATTCAACGCCGCCGAGGCGCTTCGCCGGCACCACGAGCTTCTCCTTCAACAGCGGGCCCGTCTGAATCTTTTAATTCACAACGTCGAAAAAACGCTTGCTTTTGAGAAAGGAGACATATTCATGGCAGACAAAGAGAAATTTGAAGGCTTTAAAAAGGAGCTGGTCGAGCAAAACGAACAGCGTTACGGCAAGGAGATCCGGGAAAAATACGGAGACGAGGCCTTTGACCAAAGCAACCAAAAAATGCTGGGTATGACGCAGGAACAATACGATCGGTTTCAGGCGTTGGAGCAGGAGCTGAACCGTGCTTTGCTGAAAGCCTTTCAGTCCGGCGACCCGGCGGGAGAAACCGCGCAGCATGCGGCCGACCTGCATCGGAGGTGGCTTTCCTACACCTGGAATCATTATACCCCGGAAGCCCACGCGGGCCTGGTTCAAATGTATGTGGAGGACCCGCGGTTCACCGCATATTATGATCGGCTGCAGCCGGGTCTTGCAAAATTTCTGAAGGACGCGGTAACAATCTATCTGAGCACCTGAAAAAGCATAACGAACAGAGCCGCCCGTAACGAATCGCCCTCAAGAAACCGGGGCATTCATTTTCGGACGGCTCCACTTTTTCAGAGTAAGGATTATACGCGACGAAAAATCGTGCGAAGTTCCCGAGCAGCCGAGGTGATATCCGGCTCAGCAAGAATAGCCGAAACCACCGCGAGGCCGTCGACTCCCGTGCCGCAAAACCGCGCGGCGTTCTGAGGGCCGATTCCCCCGATTGCCACGATCGGAATGATCACGGCGCGCCGGATTTCCGCGAGCGTTTCCATAGACCTTCCTCTATTTTATTTTTCGGAACAAAATTCCACTTTCTGCCCATCAAGAATCAGATTAGTGGTCCGTACGGCGCACATTTTTCCGCACATGGAGCAGGTATGACGATCAGCGGGCGGTGTGCTTTCAAAATACCGCTTCGCTTTCTCGCCGTCGATTGCAATACGGAAAATCTCATCCCAGTCCATATTCTTACGCGCCATCGCCATTTGACTGTCGCGCTCCCGCGCGTTGGGGATTCCCTTTGCAACGTCCGCGGCGTGCGCCGCGATCAGGCTTGCGACGATTCCCTCTTTCACATCGTCCAGATCCGGCAGGCGCAGGTGTTCCGCCGGAGTTACATAACAGAGAAAATCAGCACCCGCGCAGGCGGCGATCGCCCCCCCGATCGCCGCCGTAATGTGGTCGTAGCCGGGCGCGATATCCGTTACCAACGGCCCCAGGACATAAAACGGCGCACCGTGGCACAGGCGTTTTTCCAGCGCCATGTTGGCGGCGATCTCGTTCATTGCCATGTGGCCCGGACCTTCCACCAACACCTGCACGTCCTTTTTCCAGGCGCGCTCGGTCAAATGGCCGATTTCAATCAGCTCGGCGATCTGCCCGGCGTCGGTGCTGTCATCCAGGCAGCCCGGCCTTAACGCGTCGCCGAGTGAGATCGTCACATCGTATTCGCGCAGGATGTCAAGGACCTCGTCGTAATATTCAAAAAACGGATTTTCATTTCCCGTCATTTCCATCCACGCGAAAAGCAGCGAACCGCCCCGGGAAACAATATTCATTTTTCGCCCCTGCCTGCGGAACGATTCAACCGCCCGCCTGTTGATGCCGGCATGGATCGTCATGAAATCCACACCCTCCTTTGCGTGAGCCTCAACCACTTTCAAAAAATCCTGAGCGGTGATTTCCAGCAGGTCCTTTTCAAGATATCCGACCGCGTCGTAAACGGGAACCGTGCCGATCATCGCCGGGGACTCTGCAATCAGCTTCCGGCGGAATTCCCGGGTCTTTCCGTAATTGCTCAAGTCCATGATCGCCTGAGCGCCGAACCGGGCCGCAAGCTCCGCTTTTTGCAATTCAACCGCGTAATTTTTGCAATCGCCCGATACCCCGAGGTTCACGTTGATTTTTGTGGAAAGCCCCTCCCCGACTCCTTCCGGGGAAAGCGCCATATGGCCGATATTCGCCGGAATCACGACGCGTCCCGAAGCGACCTTTGTCAGAAGCTTTTCCGGTTCCATCCTCTCTTTTTCGGCGACCCTTTTTAATTCTTCCGTTATAATTCCTTTTTTAGCTGCTTCCATCTGTGTTTTGTAATTTTTCATCCTCTGATCCCTTTCATGAAGTAAAAATGATTGGTCGGTCCGTGGCCTTTTCCGATCGGCAGCGCATGCTCGATCGCCCCGGTCACATATTCCTTCGCCTCGCGGACCGCTTCCGGTACGCTTAGGCCCAGCGCCAGATTAGCCGCAATGGCGGAGGACAGCGTGCATCCCGTGCCGTGCGTGTTTTTTGTTTCGATCCTTTTGTGTGTAAAGGTGTAAAACCGGCCGCCGTCAAACAGCAGGTCCTCCGCTTCACCGGAAAGATGCCCCCCCTTCAGCAGGATATTTTCCGCGCCCATTTGGAACATCAGCTTTGCGGCAGCACGGCGATCCTCCGGCGTAATGATATTCCTTCCGGTAATGGCCTCCGCTTCCGGTATGTTCGGCGTCAAAACGCAGGCCAGAGGAAGGATCTCCTCTTTCAGGGTCCGGAGCGCCTCCGGCTGCATCAGGGCACAGCCTCCTTTTGCCAGCATCACGGGGTCGACGACCACCCCGCGAGGCCGGTATTGCTTCAGCTTCCGCGCTACAATACGCATCTGCTCCGTGCCGGAAAGCATCCCGATTTTTACGCCGTCAACCGCAATATCCTCAAATACTGCGTCAATCTGGTCTGCAACCGTGGACGGTGCCATGTCGCAGATCGAAATCACACGCTCCGTATTTTCCGCGACGACGGACACAATCACGCTCATGCCAAACGTGCCGTGCGCGGCAAAGGTTTTCAGATCCGCCTGAATTCCGGCTCCGCCGCTGCAATCGGAGCCCGCTATCGTCAGAAGATTTTTCATTTGGTTTCCTCCTTTTCTTAATCGTATCTTAAATTTGGGGTTTTGGATTCAAAAACGGGTTTCCGTCAAACAAAAATAGCCCACCGAAACCGGCGGGTTATTTTCTCTTTGCTCCCTACAACAGCGTTAACTGACAGGTTCAAAGGGTCAGGTTTTACCTTCTCAACTCTATATGAGTCCCCCCGCGATATTCAATTAAAAAGGCGCCCGCCAAAAGAGGCGAACGCCGATCAAACAATTTCACGTTCCCTACTCCGGTGTTAACCGACAGGTTCAAAGGGTCAGGTTTTACCTTCTCAACTCAGAGTGAGTTCCCCCCGTTTTCAATTTATTATATCTTTTTCCAAGTTTTCTGTCAATTTAATTTTTATTAAAGTTTATGCATTGCAAATTCAATAAATACTTATTGTTATATTCAGATTTTTTGGCATATTTTGTCATATGCAGCTTTTTCTGAAGTTAAGCGCAAATAAGCGTCCATTTATTTGCAAAGGCACAGCCTTTACTATTTACAGAAAAAAAGAATTTTAGCGGTTTCAAAAATAACTGTTTAAATCTTCCATCGGTTAGTGAATATTATTTCATTCTTGCTGGAATTATTCAGAATGGGACAAAATGAAGACGGTTTTTGGCTTAAATTCGTCCTTGACAATCAAAGGATGTTAAACTATACTTTTATTTAAATTCATAAATACTTTTAGCATTAGGCATTTTTAATCTTTCATGATGCAAATCCGGTAAGCTTCAAAGAAACAAATTACTTAATGAAACATGGGGAGTGGTCAAGAGACCGGGAGAAGGATACCCTCTCAAAAAAGAGGACAACAGTATGGGTTTTCAGCAGCCAAGCAATTCCATACATTAAGTATTGAAGTTAAAATTTGATGCCTTGCCTATTGCGACTCGATAGGCCAGTTCTCATACATTTGGAACGGTTTGCCGTTACATAATGCACATCATGCATTCGAAATGCTCGGAAAATTCACGCATTGGGCATTTTCGGTGCGTTTTTATAAAAATTCTAGCAATGAATATTTATTAATTACCGTAATATTCTAGCCATGAAGATTTATTAAAGCGGCGGGCACATTCAGCGAAGAATGTACCTGCCGTTTCTAATAAATAAAAGGAAAAAAGGGGGATATATTTTGGGAGCATATGCCATTAAACGAATCGGTTATGCCTTACTGACAATTTTTTTCATATCTATTATCACATTTACTTTAATGAATTTGATACCTGGCGGGCCATTTCTGAGTGAAAAGAACATTCCGCCGGAAACCGTAAAGGCGCTGAATGTAAAATACGGACTTGACAAGCCTCTTCCCCAGCAGTATCTGAATTACATGGGAAAACTGATTACGGGCGATTTAGGCGACTCGTTAAAACAAAAGGGCCGTTCCGCAGATGATATTATCTTTACAGCTTTTCCAATTTCCGCCAAGCTCGGCGGCATTTCCATTTTGGTCGCGGTCATCTTGGGGGTCTTTATGGGCTCTGTTTCGGCGCTTAACAGAGGCAGGTTCTGGGATCGGCTGCTTATGGTAGTCTCAACGCTTGGAATCGCGGTTCCAAGTTTTGTCATGGCTGCTTTTCTAATGCTGGTTTTCGGGGTAAAGCTTCGCTGGCTGCCGACCATGGGCCTGCATTCTGTCACGGCCTTTATCATGCCGTGTGCCACCCTTGCGTTTTATCCGATGTCATATATTACAAGGCTGATGCGTTCCGGCATGCTGGACGCTCTGGATCAGGACTATATCCGTACGGCAAAATCAAAGGGCGTCGGAAAGTCCCTTCTGCTGTTCAAGCATGCCCTGCGCAACGCAGTGCTTCCGGTTATTACCTACCTCGGCCCAATGATCGCTTATACAGTAACAGGCAGTTTCGTCGTGGAAACCGTATTTAATATTCCCGGACTTGGGCGTGAATTTATTCAGTGCATCACTGCCCGCGATTATCCGTTGGTAATGAGCACGACCATTTTCCTTGCCGTCCTCATTGTCCTGATGAACTTAGTGGTCGATCTTAGTTACAAGCTGATTGATCCGCGCATTACACTTCAGTAAAGGGAGGACATGGAAATGGAAGCTTTTAAAAACCCGTTTTCCCTTCATTTGAACGCGGAGGATTTTCTTCCTGCGGCGGATGAGGAAAAACAGCAACTGATTATTATGAGAGAGAGCACGACATTTTGGAAGGATGCTTGGCGCAGGCTGACACATAATAAGGTGGCAATGGCTGCTTTCGTTGTGATTATTATCGCGATTCTTTTCGCTTTTGTCGCTCCCTCGTTTTATCCTTACGCTTACGACCAGCAAATTCGCGGAAGTGAATTTTTGCACCCCATGCAGTATTCCGCGAAAGAGCTGAAAGCCATTTCGGCGGGGCAAAGCGTTTTCCCGCATTTTCTGGGTACGGATATGCACGGCCGCGATATGGTGATCCGGCTGATGATGGGCACTAAGATTTCGCTGCTGGTCGGAATCATCGCCAGCATGCTGGTTTTACTGATCGGGACTGTCTATGGCGCAATTTCCGGCTTTTTCGGCGGCGTGGTCGATCTGGTGATGATGAGAATCGTCGACGTGATCTATTCGATTCCGGATATGCTGACGATTATCCTTCTTCAGGTTACGCTGAAAGCACCGCTGACCAATTTGTTCGACGCTCATCCGTCGCTTGGCTGGCTTCAGGCAATGGGTGTGCCGATGGTCAGTATCTTTTTGACATTCAGTCTGTTGTACTGGACCAACATGGCAAGAATCATCCGCGGGCAAATCATGGCTCTGAAAGAGCAGGAGTTCGTAACAGCCGCTCACGCGCTTGGCGCCTCTAACAGCCGAATCATTATTAAGCATTTGATTCCAAACTGTATCAGCGTTCTGATTGTTACCGCGACACTGGAAATTCCAAGGGCGATTTTTACGGAGGCATTCCTAAGCTTCCTTGGACTCGGCGTTATGAACCCCATGGCAAGCCTTGGTTCCCTCGCTTCCGATGCCATCGGCGGCATGGAATCGTACACGTACCTGCTTGTGGCGCCGGCGGTTGCCATCAGTTTGGTTATCCTCTCCTTCAATCTGTTCGGCGACGGCCTGCGGGATGCGTTTGATCCAAAACTGAAGGAGAATAAATGATGAAACAAGAACATTTGCTTGATATTAATGATCTAAAAGTATCTTTTTTCACCCCTGCCGGTGAAGTCAAAGCGGTAAACGGGGTAACCTATACGATGGATTACGGCGAGGTTTTGGGCATTGTCGGTGAATCCGGAAGCGGTAAAAGCGTTTCCGCCTACACTCTGACGGGTCTGGTCGACCGCCCGGGCAGAATTGTCGGCGGCAGCGTAAACTTTAACGGTCATCAGATTGAAAAGCTCCCCGAAAAGGAATTTCGCAAAATCCGCGGAAAAGAAGTCAGCCTGATCTTTCAGGACCCGATGACTTCTCTGAATCCCGTTTTTACCATCGGGAATCAGCTGGAAGAAATGCTTCGGCTGCACACCAGTAAAAACCGGGCGCAACGCCGCCAACGGGCGATTGAACTGCTGAATCTGGTCGGCGTCAACGAGCCTGAAAAACGGCTGAAGCAATATCCTCATGAATTTTCCGGCGGCATGCGTCAGCGCGTCATGATTGCCATGGCGCTGGCCTGCGAGCCAAAGCTGCTGATCGCCGATGAACCAACCACAGCGTTGGACGTAACCATTCAGGCTCAGATTATGGAATTGATGGTCGACCTGAAAAAGAAAATCGGAATGTCCGTTATGCTGATTACGCACGACCTCGGCGTCGTTTCCGATGTATGCGACCGAATTGCGGTCATGTACGCCGGGAAAATCGTAGAAATTGGAACCACAGACGAAATTTTTTATGAGCCGAAGCACTGCTATACCAACGGCCTGCTCCGCTCTATTCCAAAGATTAACGAGACGACTCACGAACGGTTGATTCCCATCGAGGGAACGCCGGTTGATTTGCTCAATCCTCCAGCGGGATGTCCGTTCGCCCCACGCTGCGAATCCTGCATGAAGATCTGTCTCAGACAAATGCCGGAATTCATACAGCATTCTGAAACCCATAAAAGCGCCTGCTGGCTGAATCAGAAAGCGCTGCTGGAAAAACAGGAAGGAGCAAACGGCGATGAGTGATAAATTGCTGGAAATCCAAAATTTGAAACAATACTTTCCTGTTAAAACAGGCACTTTCAGCAAAGGCTATGTACAGGCGGTCGACGACGTCAGCTTTTTTATCAACCGCGGCGAAACATTAGGCCTGGTTGGTGAAAGCGGATGCGGCAAAACAACGACAGGACGTACGATTTTAAGGCTTTATGAGCCTACCGACGGAAAAATCATTTACGACGGTGTCGATGTAACGCACGTTGATTTCAAGCCGTACCGCAGAAAGATGCAGATTGTGTTTCAGGATCCCTATGCTTCTCTGGATGCCCGCATGACGGTCGGCGATATTGTCGGCGAGGCAATCGACATTCACAATCTTGCTTCTTCAAAAGCGGAGCGCAAGGAAAAAATTCTGGCTCTGCTCAACCGAGTCGGGCTGAACAGCGAGCACGCAAACCGCTATCCTCATGAATTTTCCGGCGGTCAGCGCCAGAGGATCGGCATTGCGCGAGCGCTTGCGGTGAACCCTGAATTTATCGTCTGCGATGAGCCGATCTCCGCGTTGGATGTTTCGATTCAGGCGCAGGTGATTAATATGTTTGAAGATCTTCAGCAAGAGTTGGGTCTGACTTACCTTTTCATCGCGCATGATCTTGCCGTTGTCAAACACATCAGCAACCGCATCGGCGTGATGTACCTGGGCAAATTGGTGGAGCTGACAGACAGTAAGACTCTCTATTCAAACCCGCTTCACCCGTATACAAAAAGTCTTCTTTCGGCAATTCCGGTTCCGGATCCGAAATCGAGCCGCGAAAAACAGAGGATTGTGCTGGAAGGCGACATTCCAAGTCCGCTTCATCCGCCGACCGGCTGCCGTTTCCGCACCCGTTGCCCCTATGCGGTTCCGGAATGTGCCGAAGCGGTTCCCGAAATGAAGGAGTATGAACCCGGCCACTTTGCCGCGTGCCATAGAATTCAGGAGATTTAATTGGGCATTCAGTCTTGTTTGAGACGATCAGACAATCCGCCATGGGCAAAGGATTGATTCCGCAGTGCCAAAAGCAATTTTCTCTTTTTTAATTTTCTCTTACTTTGCCTTTCGGCATGATACTGTTTTATTCTTAGGGCGGACTGTTTTCTCACAACAGGACTTGGCATAAATGCGTATTTCAAATTGTAAAACGGAGGGAAAGTTTATGACAAGAAAGTTATTGTGTTCGGTGCTTGCCGCGGCGATGATTGCGACGGCTTTCACCGGATGCGGCGGCGGTGCGTCGGCTTCGTCCGGTGCGGCCTCGCAGACGGCGTCCGGCACGGCGTCCACTTCCACATCAAAATCCAAATCATTGACGGTGCACGTAGGTACGGAACCGGATTCCATCGACCCGGATCTGAATACCGCGGTCGATGGCGGCATTTACATCCAGCACTGCTTTGAAGGTCTGACCAAGCTGGATAAAGACGGCAAGATCGTCAACGGACAGGCGAAGGATATCAAGGTGAGCGACGACGGACTGACCTATAACGTCACGCTGCGCGACGACATTAAATGGCAGGACGGCAAAACCGTCACCGCGCAGGACTTTGTCTATGCATGGCAGCGCTGCGTCGACCCGAAAACCGCTTCCGAGTACAGCTACATGTTTGACCCGGTAAAGAACGGAACGGATATTTACACCGGCAAGAACAAGGACGTAACCAGTCTTGGAATCAAGGCGACTGACGACACTCATCTGGTCATCACACTGAACGCACCCTGCGCTTATTTCGAGCAGCTCCTCTCCCGCCCGATGTTCTACCCTTTGCGCAAAGACATCGTGGACGGCAACGACAAGTGGACTCAGGACCCGAAAACTTATATCGGCAACGGTGCCTATAAGATGACGGCCTGGAACCACAAGGAAAGCATTGTCGACGAAAAAAGCGACACCTATTACAATAAGGACGCCGTCACAATCGACAATATCAAGTTCATGCTGATGGACGACGACTCCGCGATTCAGGCGGCTTACCAGAGCGGCGCGCTGCAGTTTGCCGACACGTATCCGGTTTCCGAGCAGACCAAATGGGCTCAGACCAAGGATTACCACGCAATGGCCCAGCTTGGCACTTACTATGTAGCGTTTAACTGCCAGAAAGCACCGTTTAACAATCAGAAAGTCCGCGAAGCGCTGTCGCTCGCAATTGACCGTAATTATATTATCAACACCATCACGAAGCAGGGCCAGACTCCTGCCGACGCGTTTGTCTCCCTTGGAATCGGCGACGCCGACACCTCCAAAGACTTCCGCACAGTCGGCGGCGGGTTCTACTCCGTCAAGGACGACGACTACGATTCAAACGTAGCCAAGGCAAAGCAGCTCCTCTCCGAAGCCGGGTATCCGGACGGCAAGGGTTTCCCGTCCTTTGAATACTCCTTCAACACTAACTCCACCCATAAGGCAGTCGCCGAAGCTCTTCAGAACATGTGGAAGGAAGAACTCGGCATCAACTGCACCCTTGCGGCGCAGGAATGGGCCGTATTTATCGACAGCCGCCAAAAAGGCAACTACGACATCGCGCGTGACGGCTGGCTGGCCGACTATATCGACCCGATTTCGTATCTGGATACGTTCATCAGCGGTTCCGGCAATAATGACCCCCACTGGTCAAACAAGGACTATGATGCTTTGATTGCAAAGGCAAAGTCCACCGGAGACCAAACGGTCCGTATGCAGGCGATGCACGACGCTGAAAAGCTTTTGATGCAGGATTCAGCGGTTGCGCCGATCTACTTCTACACCGATGTGTACCTGCAAAACACAAATATTTCCGGTATTGTAACAACTTCTCTTGGCGATAAACTTTTCACTTATGCAACAGTAAGCTGATTTAGCTCTAACTTTTGGTACTGAACTGAAATCTCCCCAAAAGGCGTTTGCCTTTTGGGGAGATTTTTTCACGGCCATAAAGTAAGCAGGCTGCATTAACACCGAACCGGCATATTTTTCTAAGGCAGATCAGGTTAAAGCGGCGAGTCCCCCCCTTGCAGAGGGCCCGCCGTTTTATTGAAAGTCACTGCCGATTCTCCGGAATTTTTCATACCTTTGACTTACAAGCTCTTCTTCCGTAAGAGCACGGCTCCGCTTCAGCGTTCGGATCAGCTGTATCTTTAAAAAGGCGCAGGTCTTGGTAAACCCGATTCCTTCCGGAATGATCCTGTCGATGACATTCATGGACAAAAGGTCCTGTGCCGTAATTTTCAGGTATTCCGCCGCATCGCCAACTCTTTTGGGATTCTTCCACAGAATGCTGGCGCAGCCCTCCGGTGAAATCACGGAATAAACGGCGTTTTCCAGCATCCAGACTTCGTCGGCAACCGCCAGCGCCAGCGCTCCCCCGCTGCCGCCTTCCCCGATCAGAATGGAAACAACGGGCACTCTCAGCCCCATGAGCTCCATCAGATTTTCGGCAATCGCCTGACCCTGCCCGCGCTCTTCCGCTCCAATGCCGCAATACGCGCCGGACGTATCCACCAGACAGATGACGGGGCGTCTGAATTTCTCCGCAAGCTTCATTTGGCGCAGCGCCTTACGGTATCCCTCCGGATGAGCGGAGCCAAAATTCCGCGCGACCTTTTCCTTGGTGCCATGTCCTTTTTCAATCCCGATTACAGTGACCGGAATTCTGCCGAGGGTCCCGATCCCCGTAATTACGGCGCTGTCGTCCCCATATCTGCGATCGCCGTGAAGCTCGATGAAATTCTGAAACAGTCTTTCGATATAATTCTTTGCGGTCGGGCGGCCGTCGGCACGGGCGGCCAGCAATTTTTCATAGGCGTTCATTCGTCCGCACCTCCCGCGTGAAACTCCAGAAGTCTTGTGAGCAATCTTTTTTGCGTTTTTCTGTTGGAAATCTGGTCTACAAAACCCTTTTCCAGCAAAAACTCCGCCCGCTGAAAGCCCGGCGGCAATTTCTGGCGGATCGTCTGTTCGATGACCCGCGGTCCCGCAAAGCCGATCAGCGCGCCGGGCTCTGCCAAAATAATATCCGCCTCCATCGCAAAGCTGGCGGTCACGCCGCCCGTGGTGGGGTTGGTCAGAACCGCAACATAAAGAAGCCCGGCTTCACTGTGCCGCCGAACCGCGCCGCTTGTTTTTGCCATCTGCATTAAAGAAAGGATACCTTCCTGCATACGCGCGCCTCCTGAGACCGTAAAGCCAACAACGGGCAAACGATGTTCCGCGGCATATTCGAACAGCCGGGTGATTTTCTCCCCGACCGCGGTTCCCATGCTTCCCATCATGAAAGAAGGCTCCATTGCAAAAACGCAGCTGGTAAATCCGCCGATCCGGCAGGTTCCGCAAACCACTTCATCCTTTCCGGACTCCGAACGTCTTGCCTGTTCCAGCTTTTCGTCGTATCCAGGAAAGCTCAGAATATTCCGTGATACGATTTTCGTGTTCAATTCCCGGAACGTACCTTCATCCGCCGTTATTTCAATCCTGCGCCTGGCGCTGATCCGAAAATGCCAGCCGCAGTGCGGGCAAACATAGCTGCTCTCTGCAAGCGCGTCTCGAAACAGCATTTTGCGGCAGGTCGGGCAAGTCACACAAAGCTCTTCCGGAACAGAAGGGCCCGGAGTCCGGTCCCTTCTGATTTCTCCCTCCAGATCATTCTTCGGATGTTTGAAAATTCCTCTGCGTATCATAGGCTCCCCCGCTCGGCAAGATAGGAAGTGGTGTAGCGGCCGGACTGGAAAGCATCTTCCTGCAGCAGTTCCAGCAGGAATTCTCCGTTATGGTCAACGCCTTCTATGACCAATTCGCAAAGGGCTGCCTGCATTTTGCGAATGGCCTCTTCCCGTGTTTTTGCGTGAACAATCAGTTTCCCGATCATAGAATCATAAAAAGGAGGTACGGAGTAATCAGGATACAAAGCCGTGTCAAACCGAACCGAAGGTCCTCCCGGAATATGCAGCAGCGTAACTTTGCCGCAGCCCGGCCGGAAATTTTCTTTTGGATTTTCCGCGTTGATTCTGCATTCGATCGCATGCCCCCGCAAAGAAGCCTCTTCGGCGGTAAAATCCAGAGGCAAGCCGGCGGCAACGCGGATCTGCCATTTGACCAGATCAATTCCGGTTACCATCTCTGTCACAGGATGCTCCACCTGAAGGCGCGTGTTCATTTCCATAAAATAAAAACGGCCGTCCCGGTCCATCAGGAACTCAACCGTTCCCGCACCGGTGTAGCCGACCGCGCGCATTGCCCGCTCGCACAGCTGAGAAAGCTTTTCCCTCTGGCTTCCTGAGACGGCCGGCGAAGGACTTTCCTCCAGTATTTTCTGGTTTTTCCTCTGCATGGAGCAGTCCCGCTCGCCCAGGCAGATTATATTCCCGAATGTATCGCACAGCACCTGCATTTCAACATGTTTGACTCCGGTCATGTATTTTTCCAGGTACATTCCCCCGTCGCCGAATGCGCTCGCGGCTTCCTCGGACGCTTGGGAAAACGCGCGGTCAAACTCTTCTTCCTTTTGAATCAGTCTGATGCCGCGCCCTCCGCCGCCGGCGCGGGCTTTTATCAGCAGAGGGTACCCGATTTCAGCCGCGGTCCGTTTCGCCTCTTCCGGATTTTCCACAAGACCGGAACCCGGAATCACAGGAACGGACGCGGCTTTCATCGTTCGTTTTGCTTCGTCCTTATCCCCCATTCTGAATAGGACTTCGGGGGAAGGGCCGATAAATGTAATCCCGCATTGTTCGCAAAGACGGGCAAATTCCGCATTTTCCGACAAGAGCCCGTACCCGGGATGGATGGCCTGGGCGCCGCTTGCGGCCGCGGCCGACAAGACGGCACTCATGTTCAGATAGCTGTCCTTCGCTCTTGCCGGACCGATGCAGTAGCATTCATCCGCCAGACTGACGTGCAAAGCGTCCCGGTCCGCCTCCGAATAAACCGCAACCGTCGAGATTCCCATTTCCCGGCAGGCTCGTATCACCCGTACGGCAATTTCCCCGCGGTTGGCAATTAATATTTTTGAAAACAAGCCTATTCGCCCCCCGTCTGAACCAGAGCAAACGAAAATTCTCCGCTGACACAGAGCTTTCCGTTCACAGTTCCGGACCCCTTTGCAAAATAGAACGGGCCTTTGGTTTTCAATATTTCACAAACAATTTCAATTCGGTCGCCGGGAAGAATATTCCCACGGAAACGAACCTTATCAATTCCCACAAACATCGGAGTTTTGCCCTTTTGCCCGTCACCTATCAAAACACAGCAGGTCTGCGCCAGCATTTCGCATTGAATCACTCCGGGGACGATCGGCATCCCCGGAAAATGTCCCCGCAAAAACCACTCGTCGCCCCGCACCGTATAAACTCCGTGCGCTTTTCCATCCGCACCCTTTTTCGCTTCGTCAATCAGAAGCATCGGCGGCCTGTGGGGCATTATTTTCATCAGCTCTTCACGATTCATAGGCTCCTCCGTTCCGCCTTTGCGGCTCTATTTTATCAGCGGGAACGATCTGTTTCCGCCGGTTTACACGATTTTAAAAAGAGTCTGCCCATACTCGACGACCTGACCGTTTTCCACGCAGACTTCCTGAATTGTTCCTTCCTGCTCGGCGTTGACCTCGTTCATCAGCTTCATTGCTTCGATCACACAAAGAACATCGCCTTTTTTTACACGGCTGCCCGCTTTTACAAAGGGTTCAGAGTCCGGAGACGGCGCGGCGTAAAACACGCCGACCATCGGCGACTTGATTTCGCGGTAATTCTGCGCCGCGCCGGTCGCCGCCGATTCCGCCGCGGGCGGAATCTGTGCCGCGGAGTTTGCTGGCGCGGCAGGAATTGCGGGCACGGCGGACTGCCGTTCCAATTTGACTTTGTCCTCTCCGCAGCTGAGCTCCAGAACGCTCAGATCATTTTCTCGCAGTATCTGAGCCAGTGCGCGAACCTGTTCCAAATCCATCATGACGGATTCAACTCCATTCCTTTTCGAAATGCAAGGCAGGCGTTATGACCGCCGAATCCAAGAGACACGGAAAGTGCGGAAGTCGGCCGCGCCTTTACCGCCTGATTGGGCACGCAGTTCAAATCGCAGTCCGGGTCGGGCTCACGATACCCAATGGTCGGCGGAATCGTTCCGGTGGAAAGGGCCAGTACGGACGCTACAGCCTCGACCGCACCGGCCGCTCCCAGCATATGTCCTGTCATCGATTTTGTGGAACTGACATAAGCCTTTTCCGCAAGCTCCGGAAGCGCCTTTTTAATGGCAAGCGTTTCGATCTTGTCATTGAGGGGCGTCCCGGTTCCGTGTGCGTTAATATAGAGAACATCTTTTTCACCGATCCCGGATTCTTCCGCGGCAAGGCGGATCGCTTCCGTGCCGCCCCGCGCCTCCGGATGCGGCGCGGTCGGATGGTATGCGTCGCAGGTGTTGCCATAGCCGGTAATTTCCGCATATATTTTCGCACCGCGCGACACCGCGTGTTCATACTCTTCCAGAACCAGGATTCCCGCCCCTTCGCCGATGACAAAACCGTCCCTTCTTTTGTCGAATGGGATAGAGCTGTTGAGCGGATCATTTTTCGTGGAAAGGGCCATGCAGTTGATGAATCCGGCAACCGCAAGCGGGACGACCGAAGCTTCGGCTCCGCCGGCGAGAATCGCATCCGCGTAACCGTATTGAATCGCACGGAAAGCCTCTCCAACCGTATGGGATGAAGTCGCGCACGCCGTAACAACAGGGAGGCACGGTCCCTGCGCGTTATAGCGGATGGCAATATTTCCCGCCGCCATATTGCCGATCATCTTTGGAATGAAATACGGGGAAATGCGTGAAGGCCCCCTGTTTAAAAGCTTTTCCGTCTCTTCCACAATCGTGTGGATGCCGCCGATTCCGGAGCCTACATAAACGCCGAGGCGGCGAGGATCAACCCCGGTCAAACCGCTGTCTTGCATAGCCTGATCCGCCGCGGAAAGAGCAAACTGCGAAAACAGGTCCGTCTTTCGGATATCGCTTTTTTCCATACAGCACAGGGGGTCAAAGTTCTTTACCTCCGCGGCAATTTTCACTTTATAATCGGACGCGTCAAATTTCGTGATAAACCCGACGCCGCAAGTTCCGGCCGTCAGGCTGTTCCAGAAATCCTCCACACGGTTTCCGACCGGGGAAACCACGCCGAGTCCCGTTACGGCTACTCTTCTCATCTTCAGACTCCTTTTTTCGGCAAACAGTGTATTTTTCTCGATTCAGGTGACCTGATTGTGAACAACCGTTTCCCGGTATTGACAGGCCAGCTCTTCCATCAGCTTGTGCACCGTTGTAATTTCGCGGACTCTGCCCCCATTTGCCCCGATAAACACAAATCCGTTTTCAAGGTTTCCCCTGCACGCGTTGACCAAAGCGGCGGTAATGCAATAAGCCCCCTTTTCCTGACGGCAGGAGGTAATGCAGTGGTAAGGACAGTTTTTCGGTTTTTTTCCGCCTTCCGCGGCACTTTTCAAAAAGTCATTGCGAATTGCCCTTCCGGGCATTCCAACCGGACTTTTAATAATTTCAATGTCCTCGTCCCGGCAATCGACAAAAGCCTGCTTGAAACGGATGTCCGCGTCGCATTCCTCGGTCACGACAAACCTGGTCGCCATCTGCACCGCGGACGCGCCAAGCTGCAGAAAGCGGTAAATATCCTCGCCGGTAAAAATCCCGCCGGCGGCAATGACCGGAATGTTTCGGCCCGCGGTCTGTTCATAAGGCCGCACGGCCGCGACAACCTTGGGAATGATCTTTTCCAGGCGATAGTCCGGATCATCGATCTGCTCCGGATGAAAGCCTAAATGACCGCCCGCTTTCGGGCCTTCCACCACAAAAGCGTCCGGAATATACCGATAGCGTTTTAGCCACCATCTGGCAATCTGGTCCGCCGCCCGGGCGGAAGAAACGATCGGCACCAGCTTGGTTTTGCATCCCTCCGGGCGAAAAGCCGGAAGGCGCAAAGGCAAGCCGGCCCCTGCAAAAATCACATCGATTTTTTCTTCCATTGCCGTGCGCGCCATCTCTTCGAAATTGGTCAGCGCAACCATGATATTGACGCCCAGAACGCCCTTTGTCAGGGAACGCGCCTTCGCAATTTCCGCCCGGAGCCCCGCTCGGTCCTCGCAGAGTTTCCCGCTGCCTCCGCCCAGAACACCGACACCGGCCGCCGAAAGCACTCCGATGCCGCCCTCGTTCGCAACCGCGGAAGCGAGTCCATTCATGGAAATTCCGATCCCCATGCCGCCCTGGACCACAGGCGCTTGTATTTTCAGTTCACCGATATGAAAGTCGGCTCCCGTCCATTTCGCCATGAATGCTCCTTTCCCGGCCTGCCTTACATACAAAGGCCGCCGTCCACCCGAATCACTTCACCGGTAATATAACCGGAAAGGTCGGAAGCAAGAAAAAGCGCAAGATTGGCAACATCTCCCGCCTGACCCATTCGTTTCATCGGGATGGATTCCAGAATCTTCTCTCTTGCCTCCTGATTCATCTCCCGCGTCATCGCGGTATCAATCAGGCCGGGCGCTATTGCGTTGCAGGTCACGTTCCGCCCCGCAAGTTCTCTTGCGACCGATTTGGTCAGACCGATCAGGCCGGCCTTGGCGGAGGAGTAATTTGCCTGTCCCACGGCTCCGGTTAATCCGGAAACCGACGCGATATTGATGATTTTCCCTCCGCGCTTTCTGGCGAAAATCATATACGTCTGCCGAATCATGTGAAAAGCGCCTTTTAAATTCACATTCAGCACCCGTTCAAATTCTTCTTCCTTCATTTGAGGAAGCAGCCGGTCGATCGTGATTCCGGCGTTATTGACCAGAATGTCAAATCCGTTAAAATCAGTTTTGATCTGCTTGACCGTCTCTTTCACATCTTCGGAATTGGAAACGTCACAGCGATAGGAAGACGCTTTTCTGCCAAGCGCCCGAATCTGTGCGCAGAGCTCTTCCGCGGCGTTACGGTTTCCGGAATAGATCGCGGCAATGTCCGCGCCCTCGCCCGCGAATTTCAGAGCGATTTCTTTCCCGATTCCACGGGAAGCACCGGTAATCACCGCCGTTTTGTCCTTAAGCATGTTTCCCCTCCGATATCATCCGCACCGCCTCTTCAAGGCTATCAGGATTTTCCACGCCGAACGCAGCAACCTTCGTCGAAATTCTGTGAATCAGCCCGCAAAGCGTGGTGCCCGGTCCGGCCTCAATAAAAAGATCAAACCCGTCTGAGATCATGTTTTCTATGGTCTTCTGCCAAAGCACCGGACTTTTTGCCTGTCGGGCAATCAATTCCGCCTCACCGGTTCCGTAAGGCCGCGCCGTAACATTGGAATAGAGCGGTATCTCGGATGTTCGCAGAGTATATTGTGCGAGCTCCTTTGCAAGCCCTTCCGACGCATCGGACATCAGCGGGGAATGGAACGCCCCCGAAACGGCAAGGCGAACCGCCTTGCCGCCCGCTTCGGCAGAAAATCCCGGAAGTACCGAAATTGCATCCGTTCCCCCTGCGGCTACCAACTGGCCGGGACAGTTGTAGTTCACCGGCCAGACGCCGGCTTTCTTGCAGACATCTTCCGCCTTCTCATTTTCCAACCCCAAAACAGCAGCCATGGAACCGGGCCTGTTCCGGGAGCATTGCTCCATAAGCTCCGCCCTTCGGCAGACGAGGCGGAACGCGTCCTCTTCGGACAGAATGCCGGTAAAGGCAAGGCCGGCAATTTCTCCCAAAGAGAAGCCTGCCGCTCCGTTTGCTTTAACACCGGCTTCGCGCAGAGCAGCGGCACAGGCAAGGTCAACTGCAAAAACGCATGGCTGTGTGTTTACGGTTTCGGAAAGTTCCCTCTTGGTGCCGTCAAAACACTGGCGCAGGGTACCGGGCCGAATGCGCTCCGCCATTTTAAACACCGACCTGGCCGCCGGAGAAGCATCGTAAAGCTCTTTTCCCATTCCGGTGTGCTGTGCTCCCTGACCGGCAAAGACAACTGCTATCCAACCCATTTTGTCCCTCCGCTCAGGATTTGCTCCGCCTGAGTAAACATTTCCGTAATGATCTCATCCGACGGCTGTTCCTTTGTCACCAGAGCCGCGACCTGACCCGCCATAAAGCAGCCCTTTTTCTCGTCCCCCTCGCGGGCGGCAAGACGCAAAGCGCCGACACCCAACGCTTCCAGTTCTTCGTTGTCAACCGACGGATCGTATTCCTTCGCGAGAAAATCGCGGGAAAATGCGTTTTTCAAACACCGGACCGGATGGCCGAGCCGTTTTCCGGTGGTAACGGTGCTGATATCCTTTGCTTTCAGAATTCTGTTTTTATAATTTTGATGAACGGTGCATTCACGGGCGGTCAGGAAACGGGTTCCAACCTGCACACCGACCGCGCCGAGCATAAACGAAGCCGCGATTCCCCGGCCGTCGGCGATTCCGCCCGCGGCAATCACCGGGATCCCGACCGAATCGCAAATTTGAGGCACCAGAACCATCGTGGTCAGGTCCCCGACGTGTCCCCCGGACTCTCCGCCTTCCGCGATAACCGCCGCGGCTCCGGCACGTTCCACATGCCGCGCGACAGCAACGGAGGCGACAACCGGCAAAACGCGGATCCCGGCTTTTCCCCACTGCTCCATATAACGGGTCGGGTCCCCCGCGCCCGTTGTCACAACGGGAATTCGCTCTTCCGCCACAACACGGGCGACTTTTTCCACAAACGGGCTTCTCAGCATAATGTTGACCCCGAACGGACGGTCTGTCATTCCCCTTGCTTTTCGGATTTCTGTTCTTAACCATTCATCATCCGCGTTCATGGCGGAAATGATTCCAAGCCCGCCGGCATTCGAAACCGCCGAAGCCAGTGATGCGTCGGCAATCCACGCCATGCCTCCCTGAAGAATGGGATATCGGATTCCTAAAAGGTCGCAAAGCGGTGTGTGTATCATGGCGTTACTCCATATTGTCTTCAATCAATTTCACAATATCGCCGACTGTTTTGATCTTTTCGTCCATTTCAAGAGAGACATTAAACTCGTCCTCAAACTGCATAATCAGATCGACCGTATCCAGCGAGTCGAGCCCAAGTTCTTCCAGCGTGCTTTCCGGATGAATTTCCGAAACCTCGATTTCCTTGTGTTCGGCCAGAATCTTTGCAACTTTCTCAAATACCATGATAAATTTCCTCCAATCAATTTACGGTCAGTCTTTGTTCCAGCGGATGACGCAGGAGCCCCAGGTCAGTCCGGCTCCGAACGCACAAAAAAGCAGAGTGTCTCCCCTTTTGAGGCGCCGGTTTCGGTTCAGTTCGTCCAGTAAAACAGGGATACTTGCCGAGGAGGTGTTCCCACATTCCGCGTAATTAACCGGAAATTTCTCCTCCGGCTGATGCAGCCGTGTCCTCGCGGACTCAATAATCCGGCCGTTCGCCTGGTGCAGCAGGAAATAGTCCACATCGTCCACAGCGATTCCAGCCTTCCGGGCAACCGTTTCAATTTCATTCTGAACGGTTGTAACGGCAAATTTAAATATTTCACGCCCGTTCATATGGATAAAACTCCCCCTGGCGTCCGCTTCATCCCAGAACGGCCCCGAGGCACACACGCCCGAAATATTCAGATTTTCCCGCTGCCCCCGGGCTCCGGTCTGAACCGCCAGAAGCGAATCGCCTTTTGAAAGGACCACCGCCCCGGCCCCGTCGCCGAACAGAACGCATGTGCTTCTGTCTTTCCAGTCCAGAAAACGGGAGAGCTGTTCCGCGCAGACAATCAGAATGTGCTCCGCCATCCCGGCCCGAAAATAAGCCGCGGCGGTATCCAGAGCATAAAGGAACCCCGTGCAGCCCGCATTCATGTCAAACGCCGGACATTCGGCCCCAAGATCCTCCTGAAGCAAGCAGGCAAGGGACGGCGATACGTCCTCTCCCTGAACCGTGGCGCAGAGAATCAGGTCGAGCTTGGCGGCATCCGTGCCCGAATCTTCCAAAGCCCTGCGCGCCGCCCCCGCAGCAATTTGGCGAAGACTCTCTTCTTTTAAAAAACGGCGCCTTCTGATTCCCGTTCGGGTAGATATCCATTCATCGCTCGTTTCCACAATGCCGACGAAGTCGTTGTTATGAACGGACAAAACTGGAAGGCAGCTTCCGGTTCCTGTGATTGTAAAACTCATTCATTTCTCCATTTCCGCGCTTTTCATTTTAAAGAATTTATCGAGCTTGGCAATCCCACGCGCAAGGATCTGTTTTTCTTCTTCAGAAAATTCCGAACTGACCTTTCGAACCATCTGCCTGTGAAAATAGCGGTGTGCGTTGTCGACTTTCCGTCCCGGTTTTGTCAGAACAACAAAAACCATTCTGGCGTCGTCCCCGCTTTTTACCTTTTTCACATATCCCTTTTTTAAAAGTTTATTGATCGCGATGGTAACGGACGGCAGCGTGATGTCAAGCTCCTGCGCAAGCTCGCTGATGGTTCTTCCCTGATCCGGATTTTTCCCGGCAGCTTCCAAAAGATGCAGTTCGCTGATGGACAGATCAATCCGTGTGCTTTTGAGCGTGTCTTCCTCAACTTTGAGGATGGAACGGAACGTATCCACCAGAAGTTCGTTGAGTTCTCTTTCAAACGAATCCAGCATAAACGTTCTCCCCTCAATCTAATTAGTTTGTTTATCTAACTTTATATCACAGCTGGATTGATTTGTCAAGCCGTATTTCCTTTCATGATGCAAACCGACAAAAACAAACGGTGTTTTTCGTCCGTCAGGAAAGCGTTTCAACGTGATTCATCGGATCAGCGGATCCGTTCTGCGGCGGAATTTTCGACGGCGGACATTCTTCGGTTCGCTTCTCCTTTCTGTCCAATGCAAACATACCTGCCGCGCCCAAAAAGACAAATGCCGCCTGAAACATCCAGGTAAAGCGATAGCCCGCCGGCGCCAGGATGCACCCCGCCAGCAGCGGCCCCATCGCATTTCCGGTCCCCTGAACGAACATCGCAAACGAATTGATTCTTCCGAGATACTGTGGCGGAGTATGATTCGCCAGGTACGGCCTTAGATGGATGCTTTCCAAAATTTCTCCAAACGTAAAAATTGCTCCGGCCACCAGAAAGAGCGGCATGGAACGCACCAGCGCAAACATGAGAAAGGACACGCTGAAAACCACACCGCTGAGCGCAATCACACGAAGCGGGCGGCGACGCTTTGTCAATCCGGTCAAAACGGACGTAAATAATACGACCGTGAGGGAATTGAGCGCCGTCATCATGCTGTAATTGACCGCCCCATTCTTCCCGTAAAAGTCGCCGAACTGCAGCGGCAGAAGAAAGCTCCACTGGGAATAGGTAAACGTATAGGCAAAAGTGAGAAGTATGACAAAAAGCAGTCCCGGAAACAGCCGCAGAAGTTGAAAAGCAGAAATATTCCCCCGGCGCTGTTCCTGTCCGGAACTTTTGGAGCGTTCTTTCCAGTCGGGTTCCCGAATCGCGAAAATGATAATCAGCGTTGAAACAAGCGTGGTCGCTCCGTCTAGAAAAAACATCAAACGCAAATAGTTTTGAAAAAGCAGCCCCGCGAACAGCGGGCTGACCGCCAAGCCGATATTAATGCCAAGATAGATCAGCGAATAAGACGCCTGCCGGTTTTCCGGGGTAGAAAGATCGGCCGTCATCGCTTCATAGGCAGGCGCCGCCGCCGTATACAGATCCGCCGCCAGCATAATGCATGGAACGATTAGAAATTTGTAAGGGAACAAGGCGCAGACGAGATAGAAAAACGACCCCGCAATCTGGCAGGATACCAGAATTGTTTTTCGTCCGACCCGATCCGTGAGCTTTCCTCCCAGAATCACGGCGGGAGCCTGCGTTAAAATCAGCAAAGCGGAAAAGCTGCCCGTTTCGGCAGCCGAAAAGCCCAGTTTTTGCGTCAGAATCAGCGTGAGCAGGGGTTGGATAAATCCCCCCAGACAAGTGACGATCCTCGCCGCGAACAAGATGTAAATCTCACGCGAAAGATTCGCATAGGGAGAAAAAATCCCCTTTCTGATCAAAGCAAAGCGCATTCGGCTGTTTCCCTTCCGCCCGAGGCCTTAATAGATAATGATTTATTATACACCGGATTGGAACTTTCCACCATATAAATTTGCGCAAAACAGCGGCCAAACTGTCTCTTAACAGAACAGTCCGGCCGCTCTCCGCGCATATTCAGTTGTTATCCTGAATTTCGGTCCTGCAAATCAGGAACCGGTTCCTGTGAAACTTCAAGACGCCTTCCCGCTGAAGCTTGCCAAGCTCGGCGGAAAGCGCGCTGCGGTCAACACAAAGATAATCGGCAAGCTCCTGACGGCTGAATGGAATCGAAAACTCTTCTCCGCGGGCTCCCCCTGCCTGATCTGCCAGAAAAGCCAGCAGTTTTTCCCGGGTCGTCCGTTTGGACAGGTACTCGATCTTACGGCTCAGCAAAATATTTTTAAAGGCGAGGATCCGGAGCATATTCTGAATCAGTCTGGAATGAAAGCGGCAGGCGGAAGAGCAGACGGAAACCGCGCGGCGGTAATCGATCCACAGGACCGTGCTGTCCTCCGCGCTGACCACCGTAACCGGAAGGCGGTCAATCTCCGCGCAGGAAAAAGCTTCCGCAAACAGCTGCCCCGCGGTCGCTTCCGCAATGATCATCCGGTTTCCGCGGTAATCCTCTTTTAGAATCAATACGCTTCCGGACAGAACGATTCCCACAAAAGAAGCGGGCTGCCCCTCCAGCAGAATCATTTCCTGTTTTGCATACGATTTGCGCTTCGCGTGCAGGCAGGAAAGCATCTGCCTGAGCTCTTCCGGTTGAATTCCCTCAAACAAAGGAATCTTTTTGAAAGCATCATAGTCAAGATTCATCTTTCACTTCGCTTTTTCCGTTCAACCTTTTAATCTTCCACAATTCTGCCGTCCGGCGAAAGAACCGTCACCTGCCAGGGAATCATCTTCCCGCAGTCCCGCAAAGCCCGTTTCACGGCATTTTCTATTCCTCCGCAACACGGTACCTGCATGCGGAGAACGTGAATCTTGCGGATTTTGTTGCTTTTTAGAATCTCAGTCAGCTTTTCCGCGTAATCGCCTTCATCCAGCTTGGGGCAGCCGATCATCACGATATGATCTTTCAAAAAGCGGCGGTGAAAATCGCCATAAGCATAAGCGGTGCAGTCGGCCGCGATTAAAAGATTTGCGTTATCCAGCCAGGGAGCGCGGGTCGGTACCAGCTTAATCTGCACGGGCCACTGGGTCAGCTCGCTTTCCACCGGGTCCAAAGGACCCGCCTGTGAAGACTGCGGATTTTCCTGTACGGCAGGCCGGCGAAGAGTTCTGGCCATACTGCCCGGACAGCCGCCGATAGCCGCGGGCAAACCCGATTTTGCCTCTATCACCGCGGCTTCGTTAAACGAGGGCGCTTCCCGCTCTTCAAACGTAATTGCACCTGCCGGGCAGGCCGGAAGGCAGTTGCCCAGACCGTCGCAGTAATCTTCCCTGACTAGCCGTGCTTTGCCGCCAACCATGGCGATGGCTCCCTCCTGGCAGGCCTGGGCGCAAAGCCCGCAGCCGTTGCACAGTTCTTCCTTAATTTTAATTATTTTCCGAATCATGGTCCTATCCTCCGGTATCATTTGATTTGATAGCCCCATTATACCGGATTCTCAGAGTCAAGTCCGTTGTATTTCCAACGAGCTAGAACAATTCAGGCTCTTTCCTAGCCGTCAGGCCGACTTCCATTTCTGTTTTATGTCTCAGAAAATCGGGGTCGTCGAAATATTTTGCACCAACCGGGCATTTTTTAATACACGCGCCGCATTTAATGCAGATTCCCGTCAGGACGGACGGATCGTCCGCGCTGATGGAACCCATTGGGCACACGTTCACGCAGGTCATGCAGTGCGTACAGTTTTCTTTTGTTTTTGGTTTCACCTTCCGAATATCCACCGGATTCTTCTGCTCATCTTTCGGCTTGTAATAGCTGCGATACGGTGTGTTCCCTTTCACCTCAACCGAAGCCGTCATGCCGAATTCTATTTTTTGAGAAATCAGATCCGCGAATTTGTCCGCCAGCGCCAAATCCTTTTCATCCGGCCGGCCCTTTGCCAGGACGCGGGAAAAGGAGTGCTCACCGATGAATGCCCCGCCCGCGATCACGTGAAAGCCGTCCTCCGACAACAGGTCGCGCAGTTCAATCAGCGCGTCCTCATAGTCCCTGTTCCCGTACAGCACGATCGCCGCGGCCAGCGCGCCGTTTCCGCGGATTGATTTTATGTATTTGAGCAGTACGTTCGGAACCCTTCCCGCATAGACCGGAACGCCCGCGATCACCAGGTCGTTTTCCCCAAAAGAACAGCTTTTTTCCCTTTCCGGCGGAAGCGTGAAATCCACACGGTTTACTGTGGAATCCCCGATTTCTCCGTTCAGTTTTTCGGCAACCCTGTGAACGATTTTCTCCGTTGTCCCAGTTGCGCTGAAATAAAGCATATGAATATGATATCCCATTTAACTTCCTCCTGCAAATCAGATTCCGGGTCGTTACCGCGTTTTCCCTAAGCGGCAAATTTTCGACCGATTTTTAGATTCAAAGATTCTTTTATCCTACAGGATTTTTCCGGAAAAAGCAATCACATTCCGGGCATTTAACCAAAATAACCGATAGAAAAACCGCACGCCTGCAAACTGCAGGCACGCGGCTTCTCTACCGGGCTGTCTTATTTAATGGTGATGACACATATTTTCTTCGCATCCTGATTGAGAGCCGAGGCGTAGATACCGGTTTGCTGACCGGAAGCCCCGGTCCCGACAACCTTAAAGAAAAAGTCGTTTCCAACGCGTTTCACAAAATATGTCTGAATGACCCCGGACGAGCCGGACCCAAAATTGACGGACGACGCTCCCGGCGCCGTAATCTTAAACTGATATCCGGCCCCCGCGGCAAGGCTGAAATCATTGTTGGTGTCTGATTTCAGTTGAATCCGGCCAACCGTCACAACGCAGATTTTTTTCGCATCCTGTCCCTTTACAGAAGCGTAAATGCCGGTCTGCTCACCCGGTTTTCCGACTGCGGTAATTTTGTAATAAAAATCATTGCCGACACGCCTTACAAAAACAGGCGCAACCACCTTGGAAGACCCCGCGTTAAACTGAATGGACTTAACGCCGGGCGCGGTGATTTTAAACTGGTAGCCGGCTCCCGCCGCAAGCTCGAAATCATCGTTTGTGTCTGAGGTAATCTTCACGGGAGCGACCGTAACGGCACAGACTTTCAGCGGCACGCGGCCCGGAGCAGACATGTAAAATCCGGCGCCCTGCCCGGCGTCGCCGGTCGCGGTAATTTTATATAGCGTTTCGTTGCCGGAGGTGCTGAGTTTTGACACAGAGAACACGCCGGAAGAAGCGGCATAAAATCCGGTCGCCCCGGTAATGCAGAATACATAGCTGGAACCTTTCGCAAGAGAGAAATCATTGTTGGTATCGGATTTCAAAACGATGCCGACCGGTTCCGTCACTGTGACTTTGCCCGCGTTAACGGTATCGCCATCCTCTCCGGTATCCGGAAAAGAAACCAGAAAATTCGCACTTGCGCCGACAGCGCCGGTCGCGGCGACCGTACAATAATAGTCGATACCGTCCTTGCGCACGGACTGCACGGAAATCGCCCCGTCCTGATCCGGCGCAAACGACGGCGTCCCGCCGCCCATGATGGAAAATTTATAGGTGTATGTTTTTCCGCGCTCAACGGAAATTTCCTTCGGCGCATCAAAAGAAACGGAGGGCTTACTGTCGTAATTCACGGTAACCGCAAAGCCGGCGGTTTCTCCGTTCAGAGTCGCCTGTATTAAAGAAGTGCCTTCATGATCGGCATCCATGACATATTCATATCCGCCTTCCACCTTGCCCACCGGGGTAATCGACACGTTGTCGTTGCCTGCCGTCACTTCCGGAGCGGCAGCGGAGGTTGTGCGGACGACAAAATGATAGGTGTCAAAAAGGCTGCAGACATAAGTGGATTTCGTATCCATACTGAGGTTGCTGTTTTCCGCAATCGTAACATCGCACAGCTTTTTAGGAATAACATAATCGGAACTGCCAAGGGAAAGCGTACCCGTCGCTCCGTCGTTTCCCGTTGCGTCGACCCGATAGAAAAAGTCGTCGCCGTCGGAGCCTTCCAGCGTAACATTAAAGTCATCCGGCTGATCGGTCACAAGGGTCGGATAAGTAAAGGTATCCGCATCCAGATTTTCATAATGAATCTTTATGTAGCGGCTGTTTCCGGAGGGAAGAGTAAAATCTTCTGTCTGGTCCGCTTCGGCAGTGTAATTCCATTCATAACCGGTGTCCTCAACCGTAATGGTTTTGGCAACCGTCGTTCCGTCGGAAGCGGTCAGGGTCACGGTCGCTTCCCCCTCTTCCCATCCTTCCAGAACCAGCGTGTAGTAGCCGGAGTTTCCCGATTCTGCTTGCAGAGAGGCCTTCAAAACGGATTCGTCGCTGGACGCAGCCTCCAGTTGAACTTCCGGCTGGTCAATTTCAATTTCATAAGAAGTTCTGCTGTATTTTTCGACTGTTGTCACCGAATCAAAACCATTGAGTGAAATAACCGATGACGCGGTTTCTTCCGCAAACGCCAAATTTCCTGTAAATACGGAAAAAATCAGCGTCAGAGCCAAAACCATGCTTAGAATACGATACTGCTTTTTCAATTTTCATTCCCTTTCTGCTGTTAAGTTCGGACCCGATTTTTGGGAATTCAGGTCAGTGCTACTATTTTATAAGCCAAAAAGAGGCAGGAAATAGCAGAAAGGAATATTGCTTAAATTTAATTATTTTGGAGAATTATAGTAATTTTTCTTCCTGAATGCAAGAAAAATTTTTGGCAAACATCCGCTTTTCTGGTAATCCCAATCAATGTTTTCCAGATCTTTTCAATTTCTTGTGAAAAGCACGGAAGAAGCTCCGTCATTCAGTCCAGCCAAATTTCATCCATCATCTTTTGAATCTTCTCACGTCTTGCGACGGTTCGTTCACGATTGATTTTAACCCCCAGATCCAGCACATCCCCCTCCTGCGCCTCCTCGGGCAGAAGATTTTTGGGAAATGAAATCAGCCGTCCGTCCTCAAATTCAAGGATGCACTGATCTTTTTCAAACCGTTCAATCACCGCTTCCATCTTGCTCCCCTTTCTCAAGCTGCGGGCCGCATGGACGCATCCGCTTCTTCCATGCCGGGCACATGCTCCTCAACCGTTATATTGTTCCCGTCGGACTGAATTTTTATGGTTCCGTCCTCGTCGGTACGGTAAATTTCAGCGCCGATTCGCCGTAGCTTTTTCAGTGTCGATTCCGCCGGATGACCATATGAATTATCTTTTCCGACCTCGATCACCGCATATCGCGGTGAGACCCGTTTTAAAAAGGCCTCTGTTGAAGCCGTATCGCTGCCATGGTGCCCTACCTTCAGCACGTCCGCATGGACATCGGCCGTTATCTCCTTTTCCGACTGCGCGCCGGCGTCGCCCATAAAAAGGAAAGACGTGTTATCATAAGACAGCTTAATCACGGCGGAATACTGATTCAGATCGTTGTACCCGCTTCCGACCGGCGCGACGAGTACGGCTTTCAGATCTCCGCGGTCCAACAGGGTAACACCGGCCCGGGCAGTCTGGATTTGCAGCCCCTTCTTTTGAATGGAAGACAGCAAATTCTCAAAAGTTCTGCTTGTCGCTGACACCTTTGGCATATAAACGGAACCAATATCAATGGACTGAACCACCTGCGGCATTCCGCCGATATGATCCGCGTGAGGATGCGTCGCCACCAGATAATCGATTTTTTTAATCGACTGCGTGTCTAAAAAGCGGGCAATCTGGCCTCCGTTTTCCGGGTTACCGGCATCAATGAGCATACTGCGCCCGTCCGGCAACTCAATGAATTCGGAATCCCCCTGCCCGACGTCAAGGTAGTACACCGTCAGCTGGTTACGCCGTTCCGGCGAGTTTGACGGAGTAAGGCTAGCCGTCCCACGCTTCTG
The DNA here is from genome assembly GCF_009746625.1 of Caproicibacter fermentans. GTDB lineage: Bacteria > Bacillota > Clostridia > Oscillospirales > Acutalibacteraceae > Caproicibacter > Caproicibacter fermentans. Next base: position 61,819 of record NZ_VWXL01000058.1, on the reverse strand, counting down.
CGGCTGCATGGAAACTACCGCCGCAACAGCAAGGATAATCAAAATCATTAAAGGCCAGAATGGTCGCTGTTTCATTCTTCTCATGGAATCCTCTCTTTATGTTTCAGATTTACGCATACTTATTTATCATACCTTCGGTCCCAATCTTTGGCAAGATCAATTTTAAAGTAACAGCTTCGAAAAAAAAGCATTTCCACAAAAAGATCGCGTCGAACGGCAACAACTCCGCCAAATAAAAAGAGCGGACTTCTTTCCATATTAATATTCAGAGTTAAATTAAACGGATAAAATGAAATATTTCAATTGTTTTTAGCGATTTAAATTGATATACTTAAAAAAGTTTAAACCCGTCGATAATTTTACTTTTGCAGGGAACAAACGGGTTCTTAGGGAGGAAACGGTTTATGGAAAGTACTTTAAAAAAAAAGTACGGCTTGTTGACAGCCATTGCAATGGTCGTTGGAATTGTGATTGGAAGCGGTGTATTTTTTAAAGCGGAGGCGGTTCTGAAGGCAACGGGAGGCAATATGCCGATGGGAATCGCCGCATGGCTGATTGTGGGTTTCATTATGATCGTCTGCTCCTATACATTTGCAACCATGGCCACAAAGTACGAAAAGGTAAACGGCATTGTCGACTACGCGGAAATGACGGTCGGAAGAAGATACGGCTATTACGTCGGATGGTTCATGGCTGTGATTTATAATCCGACCCTGACTTCCGTGCTGGCATGGGTTTCCGCCCGGTTTACCTGCGTATTGCTGGGCTGGGATATTACAGGGGGACCCTGCATGACGATCACCTGCTTCTATCTGGTCGGCAGTTATGCCCTGAACGCACTGTCCCCTGTTCTCGCAGGTAAATTTCAGGTTACAACCACGGTCATCAAGCTCATTCCGCTGCTCTTAATGTCGGTTGCCGGCACTTTGATCGGTCTTTCTAACGGCATGACGGTGCGGAATTTCACACAGGCTGCGGAAAGCGGCTCCAGCACCGGCGGGGGCTTGTTCGCATCCGTTGTTGCGGTTGCATTCGCATATGAAGGCTGGATTATTGCGACATCGATTAACTCGGAACTGAAAGATTCCAAAAAAAATCTGCCGAGAGCTCTGATCTGGGGTTCGCTGATTGTCGTCGCCGTCTATGTTTTTTATTACATCGGCCTCGCGGGAGTTGTACCGACGGAAATATTGATGAAAAACGGTCAGGCCGGAGCAGAACTTGCTTTCCGGAAAATCTTCGGGCCGGTCGGCGGATCCCTGATTTTTGTTTTTGTCATCATATCCTGTCTCGGAACCCTGAACGGCCTGATGCTCGGATGCACCAGAGGCATGTATTCTCTGGCGGTCCGCGGTTCCGGTCCCATGCCGAAAGTATTCAGTCAAGTGGATCCTGTGACTAACATGCCCGGCAACTCCTCGGTCTTGGGTCTTTTGCTGTGCGGTGTCTGGCTGCTTTATTTCTTTGGTGCCGTTCTTCAGACAAGGCCTTGGTTCGGGCCATTCTGCTTTGATACCTCGGAACTACCAATCATCACTCTGTATGCCGGCTATATCCCCATTTTTCTGCTTCTTCTCATGAAAGGAAAAGAGCTGAATGTATTTAATCGGTTTGTCATGCCGACGTTTGCTATTTTGGGCTGCGTGTTCATGATGATCGCGGCATGTATCGCACATGGAGTGTCGGTCGTTTACTATTTAATGATATTCGGAGTAATCATGTGTATTGGAATCCCGTTTGACCCTTATAGAAAAAAGCTCAGATAAGGCAAGTCAAACGGGAGATAATATTTTTACAGGTTCAGCTTCTCTGGCCGTATCCTCTTTGCGGAAGGTCAAAAGAAATCAATGAACAAGCGATTTAGTTAAAGATAAATGCTAAAATTCATGATACGAAAATTGCCGCGCGTCCCAGACTCTAACGATATCCCCATTTGAAGTTTTTACATCGTAAGCGGTCAATTGAATTTCAACGTTTCCAGCCGGATACACGTATGTCCTCTTCATATCTTCATCCTGTTGTAATTTAAAATCCTCTAATTTATATTTTTTCTCAGAAAGATAGGTCAAAAATACATTTTGTGGATCCAAATCTCCTGTATGATGCCCTTGGGATAATTCGATAATATATTGGCTATTAAATTTTTCCGGTAAATTCATATTGTGGTTATTATTTTGAAAAGAAGCTGCAAAAACTGTTGTTACCCCAATCACTAAACAAATAGCACCAACTATACAAAAAGATGAAGTTCTTTTAAATTTCATAATTGACACAATCCTTTCTTCAATTGCATTTTTACCAAAATTGTTTACTAGAGGGGTAAGATGGCTTTTCTTTTCTTCTAACCCAATTAATGTTAGTGCATAAGCAGATTTTGTTGTTTCTCCAAATGTCCGCACAACTGTTTCGTCACAAGAAAGCTCAATATCCCGATTTGCCAGTACATACATCAACCACACAAAGGGGTTGAACCAATGAATGCATAACGAGATTGCAAATAGGAGTTTTATCAATATATCCAAGCACCGGATATGAACAAACTCATGCATAAGGATATAGCGCAGCGGGGCTTCATCTGTCCAATCGGTTCGCTTTGGGAAGAGTATAACCGGGCGAAATATTCCATAGGTCAATGGAGACACAATCTTGTCTGACTGCCGGATTTGAACGTTTCTTCTCGTTGGGTGATCCCGCTTCCAACACTTCACGAACGCATTATCAACCGGAAGCGCGGTCTGATATTCTTTCCTGCAGCGAAGATGTGTTATAAGAAAAAACAAGGCGCAGACAATCAGGCCGATCAGCCAGATTACCAATATGGGGGATATATTCTTATACACCGTTTCCGGCAATGCGGAAGTATTTCCTGTGAAGACCGCATGATTGGCGATAACAGTTATCCCGGTCAGTGGACCCCTTTCTCAAAAGAGTCGATTCTTAGCATGTCTGCAACGGTAAAAACGCTGAACCTTGGCGGAAGGGAAAATGGGATTAACAGGCGGCACAGGGCCATTCCCCACAGCGCAAGGAAGGTCTTTTTCGGCAGACTGTGCAGCAGCAGCGCACGAATGACCACAATAACCAGAATAAGAATGGAAGCTGAAAGGCTCATTTCCAACAGGTTCATAAACGGCCCCCTGATTCCAGGCTGTTGACAAGCTGCTTCAGCTTTTCAATTTCTTCCGGGGACAGGTTTTTGCGCCCTAAAATGGAAGCCACTAACTGATCGGCGGCGCCATCATACATTTTGTTAATTAGTTCCGTTGTTTCAAGCTCTCGCGCCTGTCCGATGCTCACAAGGGGATGGCATAAGAAATTTGGTTCCATACGCTCAACGGTCCCCTTATGGATACATCTACTGATGAGGGTATAGGTTGTGGTCTTGCTCCATCCGACTTGCTCTTTCAGGATTTCAGCCATCCGTTTTGCGGTGGTATCTCCATTTTTCCAAAGAACATCCATTATTTTCAGTTCTGAATCAAATAATTTTTGCATTAACTAGCCTCTTTTTATAGATATTCTACTATAGTAGAATGAATACGCTATTATGCTACTACAGTAGAACGCCTTTGTCAACGGCTAACAGGCTCCATGAGATAAAAATTGCTTGAAGACATTTCCTTTGCATTTCCATCGACATCACGGTTATAAACGGGTTCTCAGATTCACCTAAGAATTCTGAGAAAAATCAGCATCAGGATGTTCGTCGATTTTCTTCCAAAGGCATTCAAGCTGTTTCAGTCAGGTGATATTACAGATTAATAAAGCTGATTATTTGCCGCCTTAATTGGAGCTGCTGTGGAAGTGCCCTACAAAGCTCTAAAAAATGATTTAAAAAGGTTGACAAGTGCAGAATCGTATGATAAGATATACAAGCTGAGTCGCGAGAGTGGCGAAATTGGCAGACGCGCAAGATTCAGGTTCTTGTGAACCATTCAACGTTCATGCGGGTTCAAGTCCCGCCTCTCGCACCATGCCGAGTGTTCTTATAGTATTTGAAAGTGCTGTAAGGACACTCGGTTTTTTATATGCTTATCCTGCCATCTGCGCTTGGGAGTAGCTTACGGCTACTCCTTTTCTTGTCTGTATCAGAACATCCGGTTCCGGCAGGGATGAGATATCCGGTATCTCAATGGAGCCGATACAATTATAATGAATGGTCAGCTTCTGGACGTATACGCCGTTCACCTTTTCGGCCTGATGAACTTCAATGTGGTCGATCAGCTCATTCAGCATACGCGGCGTGAGCTTTCTGGCTCTGGTATATTTACGCACAGTGGCAATAAACATATCCGTGCCCACAGATTGACGGCTTTCTTTATCAAGCTCGGCCCTCAGCGTTTTTATCCGCCCTGCTAATCCGCTCTGCTCATCTTCATACTGCTTGGTCATTTTTGAAAACCGCTCGTCGGAAATTTTCCCGGCCACATTGTCCTCATACATTCGATCAAACAGTCGGTCAATCTCTTTATCGCGGGCCAACAGAGAATTACATTCCTTTTGCTTTTTCTGCCGATCAAGCTCCAACGTTTGTTGGGAATGCCCCATAACCGCTTTGACGAATTCATCCTCATATTTGTTCGCAAATTTTGTGAGCCTGCGGATTTCCCCCAGCACGACCTGTTCCAGAAAGTCAACACGGATATAATGGGTAGAAGTGCAAGTACCCCGATTACCCTTGTAATTGGAACAATTGAAATACTTGATATCCGGGTTGCCCTGATTGAAGTGATAATGCAGATTGTGTCCGCAGTCGGCACAGACTAGTAAACCGGAGAACATATTGGTTTCCCCTTCATTTGTTTTCCGCTTACGGATTTTACCCCGTTTCTGCTGCACCTTCTCCCATGTGGCGCGATCAACGACCGGATCATGCACATCCTTAAAGATAACCCAATTGTCATGATCGTTCTCGATTCGCTTCTTATTCTTATAGGATTTGCTGTACGTCTTGAAATTGAGAACGTCCCCGCAATACTCCTGTAAGGAAAGAATCTTCGTGATGGTCGAACTGTTCCATTTTGTAGGCGGCGCATCTTTATGCTTGCCAGGGCGGTTAACGCCTCGTGTTTGCCAATAAGATATTGGAGTCAGGATACTGTCCCTTTCCAGTGCGGCGGCGATCTGCTCCGGTCCAAAGCCGTCCAGCGTCATCTGATAAATCCGGCGAACTACGGTGGCGGCTTCCTCATCCACAATCCAGCGCTTTGGATTATCCGGGTCCTTGATGTAACCGTAAGGCGGCTGTCCCATCGGTTCCCCGGCATTTCCCTTGATTTTATTGCTGATGCGCCGTTTCTTGCTGATATCACGGGCATACCATTCGTTGAACAGATTGCGGATCGGTGTCAGTTCATTTTCTCCCTCGGCGGTATCCACGTTGTCGGAAACCGCGACAAGCCTGATGTCATGATCGGGGAGAAATTCCTCCGTGAGTTTTCCAACCTCAATGTAGTTTCTGCCCAAGCGCGACATATCTTTTACGAAAACAGCCGCTGCATGGCCTTCCTCAAGTTCTTGAATCATCGCCACAAAACCGGGTCGCTCCATTGTAACACCGGAAATGCCATCGTCCGAGAAGTGGATAAGGTTGGTATATCCCTTTTCTTTGGCAACCTTTATTAAAAGTTTTTTCTGATTGCTTATGCTGTAGCTTTCACCCTCAAGGTTGTCATCGCGTGACAGCCGCTCATAAAGGAAGGCTGTGTCTTCTCGGTTTTTTCTCCTATTTGACTGTTTCATAAATTCTCCTTTCCGGCAGTCAAATAAGCAGTATTTACAGTGAAAGGTATACCATATTGACCGCCGATTGTCACGCTTGCCGCATTGGCACTTATTATCAAAGCCGATCTGCGTCGGCCCTCATCAGTCGTATTAAAATGGTTCCCAGCGTGTCATGCCCTTCTGTCTGAAAAACAGGCTCAACAATGAAAGTCTTGCCATCTACCTTATAGGTAGATGTTTGATCTAGACGATTGCGCCCCGAAGTTCCGGGCGGTATATTGCTGTTGTAAGCAGTAGCTTTCGTTTTTTTCACCGTTATGCCTCCGTCTAAATAAAGACAGCCGCGCCGCATATTTCGTATTTGCATTGCCATCGTGGGCAATGCGGAGCAATTACGGCGCGGCTGTACCTTTGTTTCGATTGCTTTTTTGTGTTTACAGACATTCCGGACGAACAGGCGGCGTACCTGTTACCATAGGAATCGCACCTCCCCCCATGCTGATGGCGGGCCGTTCTCATTGCCTGCGACGGTTTTATCACGCTCGGACTGTGACTGAACGGAAGTTTCATTACATACAGATGATTGCCACAGAGCTGCCCTGCGTCTGAAAGACGCTGCTCTGCCTGCGGTGATTGTGTTCTTCGCTCCCTTCCCGTTACGCTGATATCCAATCACCCTCTCCCGCGTAAGGAAAGATCGTGGCGCACCCGCCGCCCGGCTCCCTGCATGCCGCTGCTCGCGGTATGTATCCGGCTTGTCCCTTATAAAATTTTCAAGGTTCAGTGAAGGATAAAAACCTATCCCTCATAAACCTTTTCATTTTTGAGGCTGATTCGGGGGTCAGACAAAGTGTTTTAAGTATTTTTCCATATTTCTCAGTCCGGATGTAATAGATTCGCGAACCGTACACTCATTAACGTGCTCTGTCTTGGCAATGGCGCTTTTGCTCATCCCCAAGAAGTAATAGGCATAGATGCGTTTGGCCTGCTTGTCCGGCAGAGCGGCGATGGCGGCATGAAGCTGCTCGACCGTCACTTTGCGCTCATAGATCTCGCAGGGGGACAGGGATACGAACAGGATGTCATGCTCAATGCCATCGCCGCGATCCAGAGAGTAATACGCCTTGTGACGGTATCTCCGCAAATAGTAGGCAGCTTCGGCGTGTTCATAAGAATCCATGAGCGCCGCAACCTCGTCCGGCACCTCAATGATGCAGTCGGTGGTATAGAAATCGGGATAGTATTTCCGTAGATTGATTTTGACCATTTTATATTCCTCCGTTTCGATTTTTGGGTTGGGGCAAATCGAAACAAAGGAAGGTGGGGACCGGCAACAGTAAAAAATATGACGCACAGGGCCGACGCGGACTCCGGGCCAAGTTGGCTCGAAGTGAGGGGGCTTGTCCTCTGATACCGAAACAAGAAATAAAAAAGCACCTATGCAGGAAAAGTCCCGCAAGGTGTTAAATGTAAAATGGGCACAGTATTCGCCCGTGAATTTAATGGAATTTTTGAAATTACGAAGGATTAGGCTGTCAGCTAAACCAAACCGTTACGGTGGTGTAACGGTTCCTCCCATACGAGAAGCATCGACTTTGGGTACATAAAGATCTCCTGTCCCAAAACCGCCGCTGTATCAATGGTTAAAAAAGAGCACAGTTATTACGTCCTCTGCACACTGTTTTTTCAAAAAGAAGCAGCGGCCTTGAATTTCATTTCAAAACCGCTGCTTGGTTTCTAAATATGCAATTTTAGCATACTTAATGATCTGCCAAAACTGCGGTTTTTTTTATTGCCGCAAATGGCAGATTGTATATCTAAACTTATGCTAACATTCCCTAATTACCGATAATTTCTATTATTTTCCCGGCCACCTGAACAGGTGAAATATTGCTTACATCAATGTGAATAGTATTCATCTCTTGATATAATGGAAGTCTATCCAAACTTCTTTGTAAAACATCGGACGTTCTTTCACCATTTTCAACAGCTCTATTGAGCCTTTGCGTAAGTGCTTCTTTTGAAACAGACAGCGTAATTTTGTATACATCAACATTTGTCAAATTCAATCTGCCCAACAAACTATTTATGATCGATTCCTGATGCATAACCCAGCAGAAGATTACGTTTTCATACTCTGAGCAAGATAGAAAACTATTCAGTAATAAGCAAATATTGCTTTCTACCATATGCTTTGTTTCATCTGTAACTCGGAAGGGATTCATGCACCAACACCAATCTCCATCCAAAAACGCACTTGGTTGTAGTATACCGAGAAGTTCTTTGCAAGTCGATGTCTTTCCGACTCCCATAGTCCCATTGACAAAAATCAGTCTCTTCATTTTTTCTCCTGTTTCGTTGCCAAAAGCATAATCGTGTTCTCAACACCCCATACCTTCTTGACTGACTGAAACCCGGATTCGGTTAATAACGACACTTCGTGTTCTATCGTAAAAGGAATGTCATAGTGATAGAGATCTTCCGTGAGATTATGATCCGTCAGGAGTTTTTCTCTCTCCGATAAAAAATGTGCCTCTATGCCACTGTCATTGGACCCAACCATATAATCACATTCAATAAAAACTCCATTGCTTTTTAGCGAGCGGCAAATATTGGTGTAGAGCTTCAGTTTCTGCGAATGAGTAAAATGATGAAAGGACATAACTGATATCGCCGCATCATATTTTCCTGCACCCATATCCACAGACAAGTAGTTGCCATTGATTAAATTGATCGAATATCTTGAATATTTTGCAGCCAGTTTCTCTAGCATTTTATCTGCGAGGTCAATGCCCGTTACATCTATTTCAGGAAATCTCTTAAAAATAGACTCCAATTCTAATCCTGTCCCGCATCCCAGATCCAATAGTGTTTTTGCATGATCGGGGATATATTGAGCTATTTCGTGATAGCATTTTTTACCTCCGTCGATATTTTTAATCTGCTGAGCGTCGTATATCTCGGCTCGTGTGTTAAAGAAAGTTATCATTTCTTCTGGCATTTCATTCATGTTCATTCTCCTTCATTACAATAGAAAATCGCTTAAAAGCATTTCTTATCAGTTGAACAACTTCTTCTGATGGTAAATTGATATCATCTGACACAATTTGAGTTGCGATTCCGTGCGAATAAAGCCATACATCCCGGAATAGGTTTCGAGTGTTTTCCAAGCTAAGTCCCGTTATTTTTTGGGCATTCATAATGGAACGTTGGTTCCAATCAGCATCAAGGATTTCTTCAATGCTTTTTCCCGCACAGTTTTTATCCATAAAAAGAGTATTAAATATATTTTTTTCTTGTCTTGCAAATTCAATGTAAGAAATTCCTTGCGTTAGCAGACGATTATCGTCACTCATTCGAGATTCCATGAACGTGTTATAGTATAGGTCGAGTTGAGCAATGACATCTTTTTTTAGAGCGTCCATATTTTCATAGATACGAAATAAAGGTTTCGTCGAACAGTTCAACTTTGAAGCAATGCTCCGAGCATTAACACTCTCCATGCCATATTCTCGTACCAAGGAAATAGCGGCGCTCAATATCTCCTCTTTGCTGGTCGTTGGCTTTGGCGGCATCTCAAAAACTCCTTTTTCGTTTGAATAACGATGTACCATAATCAGACTGGCTCCCAAAGGAAACCAGCTGTGCGTAAATAGGTAACTTATGTTGCGCAACGTATGTTATCATTATATCAAATATTTATATGATGTCAATAGGCCGCAAACTGCTTGGGCATTTGAAATAAAGAAAAATCCCCGATTTCAGAAGAAATTATGTTTGATAAAGAAATTGGAAACTTCCCTTTGCCGCTGATAAACCGTTCTCCAGTAAGGTGGCCAATGCGGATGCTTTCTCTTTTAACTGTTCCGGTGTCCATTTGAAGATTCCGGGGTCATATAGAAAGCAGTAAACCGATAAAATGATTTCTGCTGTTTCCTGAGGCTTCTCACAACGGAATGATTTTTCTTCCACTCCTTGCCGGATAATATCCGCTACGATTGGTGAAAGGGAAGACAATATCTTTGCAAGCGATTTTTGATGAATGGCTGCGTTTTGTTGCTGATGCAAGTAATGATCCATCGCAAGCAGACTGGTTGAACTGCGGTAGCTTCGAAACAGCAGCGCGAATTTTTGAGCCGCATCGGCATAACTGCGGTTCATCAGAACTCTGCAATTTTCAATGATTTGATGATATTCCCTTTCCACCAGCGCATCAAATATTTCATCCTTGGATTTGAAGTAATAATAAATGCTGCCTTTGCCGATGCCTGCTTTTTTTGCAATATCGCTTACGGAACAAGATGCTCCATCATCCTGTTCCAGAAGCGTCTTCATCGCGTCTAATATGATGTTTGCTTTATCCATCTTTTTCACCTTCCACAACATAGTATAACGCAAAAAAGCATACTTGACCAGCGGTCGAAAAAATAGTATAATCTCATTGTTCGACCGTCGGTCGAACAACAGATACATGTGGAATGAGGAATGAAAAAGAAATGGTTATGGCTATCATTGCAGCAATTCTGCTCGCAGCAGTCGTTATAAGCTTGATTATCTCGCTGGTTTGTGCTGTTCAAATTGCAATTTGCAAGCGAAAAAGGGTTTCGCCGAAAACGGCGGGGGTTCGTTTGAAAAAAACTGCCATCCTCTTAGCCAGCTTGGCTGTATTAATGACAATTCTCATTGCGCTCAGCCAATTTGCTGCCCACACGCCGCAGATACTGGATCAAAATGGAAAGGTACAGGCAAACAGTATCGCGGAACTCTATCAAGTCGAGTTGAACGGTCATCAGGAATGGATCAGCATTCGGGGAAAGAACCGCAGCAATCCAGTGCTTTTGTTTTTGGCAGGCGGCCCCGGAGGGACGCAGATGGCGGCAACACGCTATGCACTTGCAGGATTGGAGGAACGCTTTGTCGTCGTGAACTGGGATCAGCCGGGCAGCGGCAAGTCATACAACGCTGTTTCAAACGAAACAATTACGGTTGGTACATATGTCAAAGACGGCCTTGCTCTTACAGAACTTTTGCGAAAACGCTTTGGAACTGAGAAAATCTATCTCATGGGAGAATCGTGGGGCAGTGCACTGGGAATTTTTCTGTCAGACGCGGCTCCCGAAAAATATCACGCCTTTATTGGTACCGGCCAGATGGTAGACTTTAAAGAGACAGAAATAACGGACTACAAAAAGGTGATGGAGCTGGCAAAGGCAAGAAACGATGAAAAAACCGTGCAAAAGCTGGTTACCAATGGTATTCCGCCTTATTATGGTCAAGACGTTACATGGAAGTCAGCTGTCTATCTGAATTATCTGTCTGATTATATGGAAAAAGACCCTCAGATAACCAACGGCGGTTATCATACATTGAGGGATATGTTGTCACCGGAATATGGCCTTGTGGACTCCGTTAATTATCTTAGGGGTGTGATTCATACCTTCAATCACGTGTACCCGCAGCTTTATGATATTGATCTGAGAAAGAAGTATGCAAAGCTGAAAATTCCGGTTTATTTCTTCCTTGGAAGGCACGATGCGAACGCTCCGGTTTCCTTGACACAGCAATATTACGATTCGCTTGTTGCCCCCCAAAAAAGGTCTTGTATGGTTCGAGCATTCCGGACACAGCCCGTGGATGAACGAGAGTGAGCTTTTTGTAAGCCAAACGGTTCGTGTGTTTTTGGGGAAATAATTAAGCTATATTCCCGATTTAGAAATTTGTGATAAGATTAACCTGTATTTAAATTGAACAAATGGACATGGAAATAAACAGCATCGATTCCTTGATAAGAAATCGATGCTGTTCTTATGTATACTTCTCTTTGGCAAGCCACCGGACGCTGCCGCTATTGGAAGAGTTTAGTAGAAGAGAAATTAATATCCAAGTAGACGCTTCAGTTCGTGGTGGGAGATTATGAAAGCCCTTTATTTTCTGTTAATTGTTTTGTTATTATTGCGTGCCCCATATCATGAGATCATTCATAATTTCATCCGCATATTACTTTGTATTTACAGAACCATCGACAAATGAAACAAGTTTCATCAAGAACCGCATATTAGGCATATCGACATCGAGTGAGGAGCCCGTTGCAAAAATTTCTTTGAAATTCTGCACCATTTCATCAATGCTGTCCACTGCATGGGCAGTATATCTTTGCATAGCAGGATTTTTGGTGAAATTCAGTCGGAACATCGGGCAGAGGACAAAAAGCGGTATGGACATCATTTTTACCTCGTCATACTTCTTTAAATCCACACCTCGCTTTTCACAGATCTTATAGCACTCCCGCATAGCTTTGAATGATATTTTGATAAGGCGTTTATCATTCAGCAGACGGCTCATATCGTGGTATTTTGCAAGAGCTGCTCCCAATGGAGCCGATCCGACGTTATGAACCCACAGCCAATGCAATGGGTTTGCTTCGATGTTAGGAATGATACCGCAGCTCTTAAACATTTCGTTCACGCTGTTCAGAAGCGGTTGCTGCTCCTGATAGACCGCCCCAAGCATCACGTCATTTCCCAAATTGGCCCAAAGCTGATTTCCGCGGAAAGTGCCGCCTCCGCCTGCATATCCAAGAACATAATGGCTTTTGCCAAGTATTTTGTCAAATTCGCCGCTCATGTTCCAATCAAGCGTCATAAGAAGGTAATTTGCGTTTGGGGCTTGCGCGGTCAGCGTCCGCAGCGCTTCCGCAAGCTGAAAGGTTTTGACGGGGACGATAATCAAATCATAATTATCGCTCGCATTGGCTACACAATGATAAGTATAACTGCCGTTTGTGTTTTGATGCTTTTTATCCTGCCGCTCATCAATAAAATCGAAGGTGATTTCCTTTTGGTCCAAAAGCGTGAGCTTTTCCTGACGGACATAGTGAACAACATGATGCTTTTGGGATAAGGCACAGCCATACAGCGCTCCAATCACACCGGTGCCGACAATCAATACGTTCATAGTAATACTTCCTTATTCAAAATTGTGAAGAAATGAGAACAAACCGGGCTTCGCTTTCAATGCGTTTGTGAGGAAACCTTCAAAAGCCTTTAATTTTACGGGCATTTCCTCTGGTTTCCAACCAAACATATCTGCGTCAAAATAGAAGTTTGTCAACGTCAGAATCATTTGTGCCGTCTCAAGCGGAAATTCTGCGTCAAATATTTTTTCATGGATACCTTGCGTAATGACTTTCGCATAGAGAGGCGCCAAGGATTTAACCAAAGCAGCCATCAGTTTTTGATGGAAAATGGCATTTGAAGGAGTGTTGATGTTTTCTATGCTTTTTTCATTGTCCCGAAATAATGTGGAACAGGAAAGGATAAGGCTCTTAAAATTGCTCTCTGCCGACATATTATCATCTATTTGACAGACGACCTTTTCATAGCAGTCTTTTGAACACAAAGCTACGGCCGCGTCTGCGCAAGCCTCTTTGGTCGTAAAATAATGATAGAGGGCCCCTTTTGAGATTCTCAGCTCCTTAACAATCAACGAAAGTGTTGTGTTCTCATATCCATTTTTTATAAAGATATCAAAAACCCTTCTTGCCAACTCGTCGCGTTTTTCTATATAGTGAATATTTGATCTGGACATGGTATACTCCTTTCATATAATTAAACCGTCTGCCGGTTTAATTATATGAAAGGGCTCGTTATTTGTCAATAGGCTATTTCAGATGAACTAACACGAAAACGCTAAAACACTATGTGATAAAGGTATCTAAAGTATGTAAGGACGCCGCCTATATGGTCAAAGCGCATATTATGCTTATACTATTTTGAAGACTTTTTTCTGAAAAAGCAATGATGCATCAGAAGTGCAATAATCACAGTAACAAGACAACCAATGCCCCGGGAAAGCCAAACGTTTATATCTATCTTTTCCAATATATTTACATCAATAAACGAGCCAACCCCTACTGATACAATTAATAAAATAATCCATTTCAATGTCTTCATGACAACACCCTCTCTTGTTCACGTTCAAATAATTCGTTCCTATTTCCGTTTGTGGTAAGCAGCTACTGAGATCCGGTATGATATAAATAGCATAACACAGCTTACATAATCTTACCCTTTTGTGCAACTTTTATTTTTCAAACAAGGCCTAGTCTGCTTTTGTGATTTCCCTGTATTGAGTATCCATACTGGATTTTGCATGAACCAGTTCTTTGTGCAACCGCATTGCCATAAAAACGGTAATTATGGCAGAAAGCACATCTGCAATTGGCTGTGCGTAAAGAATACCGTTGATTCCCCAAACCGTCGGGAGCAACAAAATGACTGGTACAAAACAGATTCCCTGCCTGCATGCGCCGAGGAAGAATCCTTCTTTTCCTTTTCCCAACGCAAGGAATAGTGATGAGTAAACGGTGGAAAAGCCAAATAGCATAAAAGAAATTCCACTTGCCAACAAAGCATTCTGTCCAATTCGAATCATTTCCGTATCGCCTTTCGTGAATTGCGACACGACTGCCGTAGAAAACAGTGCCATGACCAATCCGAAAACAACGCAAAACACAGTTGACCAAATTGCGGAAACCTTTGTTGCTTCATGCAAACGATCGAATTTTTTAGCGCCGTAGCTGTAACCCGCGATAGGTTGAAAACCTTTGATAAATCCGAATACTATTAAACTCCCCATAGCAATGATCCTGGTCACAGATCCCATTCCCGCAATTGCAGAATCACCATAGCTTTTTGCCTGCGCATTGACCAGTACAATAGACAGGCTTGTGAGTAGTTGGAAAATCAGCGTAGGAACACCGATTTTGAAGATTTCAGATAGAATACTTTTGGAAAAGCAGCATTTACTTATCCTAAAGCTGAAAACGCTCTTTTTTCTAAATATGTAGGCTAAATAGACCAGCGTAGAAACGAACTGAGAAATAACGGTTGCGATGGCAGAACCGGCCACACCCAGATGCAGCGTATAGACAAAGACGGGATCCAAGACCATGTTCAGCACCGCGCCTATTAGCAGGGCGCACATCGTAGTTTTGGCAGCGCCCTCGCTTGTCACGATGTTATTCATCGTGACATTAAACACATTAAAAATAGAACCTATTATGAAAATGCTGGAATAAGTCATCGAGTAGGGCAAAATACTTTCTGTGGCACCCAAAACTCTTAGAATCGGTTTCAGAAAGATTATAGTGAATAAGATCATAACAATTCCTGCGAAAACACTGCTGTATAAAGCTGTGCTGGCGACCCTGTTAGCAGTTTCTTTTTCGCCGCGTCCCAGCAATCTGGAGAGATAGGATGCTGCGCCGTTTCCGAACAACAAGCCTAATCCCACGACGACTTGTCCCAGTGGAAATGCTACGGAAATCGCCCCCATTTGGCTGGTTCCCAGTCCCCCCACAAAATAAGCATCCACCAGATTGTATAAGGCGTTAATCATCATGCCAATCATGGTGGGAAGTCCCATTGCCAACAATGCCTTCGGTATCGGCGCGTTCCCCAATAATTCCATCTTCTTGTTTTGACTGTCCATAAATATCCCCTTTCTCTTGACAGATAGTGAAAAATTAAGTACTATAATTACTAGCACTAAGTTGAGCAAAGCATATAATACTATAAATTATAGTACTTGTCAAGATAGTAAAGGGGGCTTTTTATGGCAACGATTGATTTGATCGTATTGGGGATGCTAAAACAGGAACCCCGGAGTGCCTATGAACTTCAAAAATTAGTGGAGTACCGCAATATTTCCAAATGGGTAAGAATTAGCACCCAATCTATTTATAAAAAGGTTATACAGTTGGAGGAAAAGGGATATGTCAAAAGCAGTATTGTCAAAGAAGGTAAAATGCCGGAAAAAGCGATCTACTCCCTAACTGCTGCCGGAGAAAAAGAGTTTGAGGATCTGATGGAAGAAATTTCCGAAAGTCCCATTCACTTTTTTTTGGATTTCAACGCAGTCATCGTAAATCTGGCAAGTCTTCCGCCGGAAGCGCAGAAGACCTGTCTGTCGAATATCGAAGCTCAGGTCAAAACGCTCAGATCCGAGCTGGAGGAAAGCCTCCGCACAAAAAAAGATGTCCCGGAAATTCCGAAGACTGGTATGGCGGTTCTACAGCAACAGTTAATGTTGGCTCAGACAATCGAGGCATGGGTTGCCTCGTTAAAAGGAAATTGAAAAAGTATTGTTCAAATGATTAGACTTTTCCAATAATAATGGCCTTAACGGATAGAGTACAATAATGTTTGCATGCTGTCCTCACAGGATGAACGGACAGTCTACACTATGAGTAATTCCAAATGCATGGAAACCCAGCAAGCAATTTTTTGTATTTTCAGTCCCGTTTTTTCAATGCTAACACAGAGGCTCACCGGGTTCAACATAGCCTGATTATTCTAACTCAACTGTACCAGCAAGCAATGCATCGTGGTACCCACGATGCCCATTTCCCGATTTTTCGCTTCCGCGAAAACCGTGAAATTGCTTGTTGGTGGTAGGCCCCCAATCCCCTCTGATCGCACAATAAATTGCGCGGCTGCGCGTCCTGCGGACGCTTCCGGGAGCATGGACAGCTCAACGCTGCCCATGCTCTTTTTCTTTTTCCGCTTCGCGCCTGTCGGGGCCAAGCAGATGATCGACGTTTGTTTTCACGGTCAGCAGCTCTTTCATTTCATCGCGGGCCTTGCGATAGTCAGCGTAAGCCGCTTTTTTCTCTGCCAGAAGCGCCACATATTCGGCCTGTAAACTCTTGACGGTGGGAAGTTTTTTCACGCCCAGTTCGTCGAACGCTTTCTTTGCCGCCTTATGCAAAAGAATGTCGCTCTCATGCTCTACGAGAAATTTTTTAGAGTAGCCCGCCCTGCGATAGGCAACATAGGTATCGCGGGTTTTGGCATAATTGATGATCTGCGTTTTCAGAATGGCAATCTCGGCCAGCCGTGTCTCAGCCGCCTTGATCTGTGCGGAAAGCTCATTGTACCGGGCGGTTGCCAAAGCCGTTTTAGCGGCCAGCGCATCGTATTCCAGCAGATTGTGCTCGGTCAGATAGTTCACTGTCTGTGCCATCTGCTTGAGGTTGAACACCTTGGCCCAGCGTTCGTAACCGATGCCTTTTCCGGCGCGGAGTTTGGCCTGAATATCTACCAGCAGATTGACCTGTTTTTCCGGCATGGGCCGGATGATTTTTTTACGCGGTGTGTGTGCTTTTTCGCCGGAGAGGACAGCACGAAGTTCCGCTTCACTGTAGCCGCTGCCCAGCGTATCCAGCCGGATAAACCGCTTCTGATTTTTTCCGCGCAGAGCGGGGACTTTTCCTACATTGATTTCATATCCGGCGACCCGCAAGAGCTTCAGGAGCGCGTCAAAATCGGCGGGTTTTTGGGCAAGAGCTGCGTCTAATGCCACACGCAAAAGCTCTCGGTTTGAGGGCTTTGCCTGATCGCCCAGCCACTTGTTGTAACTCTTGCCGTGACGCTTGGGATTTTCCACGATGGACAACCCGTTCTCGATGCACAGCGTATCATTCAGCCGCCGCACGGCTCTTGTGCTGCCCCAAAAATTTCGAAATTTCCGGGTGCAGTCGAGGGACGTGGAATTCCAGATGATATGATTATGGATGTGGTGCTTGTCGATGTGGGTGCAGACGATGAAAGCGTGGTTCCCGTTCGTAAAGCGTTTGACAAGCTCACAGCCGATCCGGTTCGCTTCTTCCGGCGTAACCTCACCGGGGGCAAAGGACTGACGGAGATGGTAGGCGATCACATCGTCCGCGCCGCGCGTCCTGCCGGTGAGCGCGGCATACTGACGCTTGGAAAAAAGGAACTCGGCGTCGGCTGTCCGGCTGTCGCATTCATAACCGGTGATGAGCCTACCATAATCCGTTTTCTCCGGATTCTCTGCGTAATCAATAATGTCACTGATTGCCGTTCCGACGTCCCGTCCCTTACCGGTATGCAGCGGCATCAGCCGCGTTGTTGCCATGAGCAGAACCTCCTTTACAAAAATAGGAATCCCCTGTGAAGATGTTTTCATCAAAATTGCGATAGATTCGCAAAATTATGCGAAATCAACTTGAGTGCAAGCAATAAACATTGTATAATGTTGTTATATTATGCGATTTAGCGATGAAACTGGAGGTCACAATAATGACCGTTTCTTACAACAAGCTGTGGAAGTTGTTGGTGGATAAAAAGATGAGCAAAGCTGACTTGCGGAAAGCCGCTGGAATTGCTCCCAATACAATGACGAAACTGCGTCGTGACGAAGAAGTTTCACTTGCAATACTAGGAAAAATATGTGCTACGCTTCATGTGAATATCGGCGATATTATAGACTTAATTCAAGATGAGACGGCAGTGGAGGCGCACCATGGGTAAGGCAAAAAGAATAGAGATCATTTTTCACAACGGAGAACCAGATGGCATCCGAATCTATATGCGTCCACTTTCCACAATCAAAGCATTTGTAGTACCGCGCCCGTATCTCAACGAAGCAAAGGCTTTGACCGGCACTGACAACCCCGGTGTATATTTCCTCATCAATGATGAAACCGGAGCGTTGACGCAGATATACATAGGGCAGACCCGAAATGGCATTACGAGACTTGACGATCACAATGCAAAAAAAGATTTTTGGAATAAGGCCATTTTGTTTCTGGCAAACGACGAACATTTTACGCTGAATATAATCAGTGGACTTGAAAAATATTCGATTCAACGTGCCATTGATGCTAATCGTTACCGCGTGGATAACAAAGCAGTTCCAAAATACAAAATTTCAGAATATGATTTTCCGTTGATAGAGGAAATCTATGAGGAAATCGAATTTGTTATGGCAACACTGGGTTATCGGATGAGTGGTGTTGATGCTCAAAATGTCTTTACCACGTCAAGACGGGGAGTGGTTGCCTATGGTGTCTATACTGGTGAACATTTTGAGGTGCAACCGAATTCTGAAATTGACTTTTCACATCCGGCAAAATTAGAAAGCTATAATGCTCGACGCAAGGCGCTACTTGGTGATGGAACTATTACTAAGCAGAGTGACGGCAAGTATTATCTCAAAAAAATAATAGGATTCAAAACACCCAGCGGGGCCGCTGATTTTGTCCTCGGCGGTAGCAACAACGGCTGGGTCGAATGGAAGAGCAAGGACGGTAAAACACTCGACGAGCTGATACGGCAGAGTATTTGACAATAGTTAATCTTAATTATATTGGAAGGTGAGCAAGTGCAAGTTAATCCTGAAATTGATATTCTTGAACGGGATATAGCTGATTACAGCAGCTTGCTGCTTCACATTATCCTCCTTGACCATACTACGGGCAGAAATATCATTTGGGCCACGGAAGACTACGCTCAATTCGGTGAAGAATATGGGGCGAAAAAATCGATACAAGCAACGCAAATAACAGGGAATTACTCAAAGGTTATACAGCCCCGGATAACTAAGGCACAAACAGATCAAATCTCTCGTACAAGGGACAAAGCAGAGGTATTCACTCCGTCCTGGATATGTAATGCTCAGAACAACCTTATTGATGAGGCATGGTTTGGCAGAAAAAATATATTCAATACACCGCGAGGCACTTCTTGGGTAGCAAAAACCAAGCCGATTGTATTTCCCAATAAAAAAGGCTGCACATGGCAAAAGTATGTCGATGCAAAGCGCATGGAAATCTCCTGCGGTGAAGCTCCATATCTGGTAAGCAGATACGATACCACTACGGGAAAAATAATTGCTTTGCCATCAAGAATTGGACTATTAGACCGAAAACTTCGCATTGTCAATGAAAACACTGACGAAGAATCAGAATGGTTCAAATGGACGAAACGGGCCTTTCAAAGCGTATATGCTTATGAATTTCAAGGTGACAATCTTCTGTTGGCGCGAGAAAATTTGCTTTATACCTTTATTGATAACGTTCGATTTAAACTTCAACGCGATCCGACCATACATGAATTAGAATCAATCGCCACAATCATCTCATGGAATCTATGGCAAATGGACGGCATGACATATACCATCCCTTACGGTGAAGCTAAAGAAGACAGTAATCAATTGAGTCTGTTTGATGAGGGCTATATAAATGGTTCAATGGAACCCCAGAATGAAGTATTTGCTAAACTTTGTCTTATAAAAGATTGGCGTTCGAAAGTGATTCTGGAATATAAATCTTTGGTGAAGGAGGCAAGACCATGAGCAAAAAATTCGGCTCGGCTTTTTGCTATAAGGTCATTTATGTCTTTGAAATTAACTCTGAAACGCATAAGGGACTGCTTAAGGTGGGCGACGCCTCGCTCTACACGGATAGTCCAATCGACAGTCTTTCTCCCAACAGCAAAGAATTGAATCAAGCAGCGCTCAAGCGAATCCGGCAATACACGAATACTGCCGGATTGATGCCTCATTTGTTGCACACGGAACTTGCTGTTCGCACAGTCAAAAACGATAAAGGCAGTTATGAACTGAAACCATTCCGCGATTATGATGTTCATCGCGTGCTTGAAAATTCCGGAATTCCAAAAAAGAAGATGAAAAACTCGACCAGTAGAGAGTGGTTCGAGACCGATTTTCAGACCATACAGAAAGCAATTGATGCAGTCAAAAAAGATCAGCCTAATTTCACCAACACGGGTGCTGAAAATTTTGTGCCGATCATATTCAGGCCGGAACAGGAAGATGCCATTTTCAAGACCATTAAGCAGTTTAAAACCAACAACCGTATGCTCTGGAACGCAAAAATGCGCTTCGGCAAAACGCTGTCAGCCCTCGACGTAGTAAAGAAATCCGGGTATTCCAAAACGATTATCATTACGCATCGCCCTGTTGTTGATAAAGGCTGGTATGAGGACTTCGGCAAAATCTTTCACGGTGCGGACAATTACCTCTACGGCTCAAAAAATACCGGAACGGATATTGACTATTTGCTATCAAGTGGCAAGAAATTCGTGTATTTTGCCTCAATTCAAGATTTGAGAGGTTCTGCAACTGTCGGCGGTAAGTTTGATAAGAACGATACGGTATTCGCGCAGAACTGGGATTTGGTTATCGTCGACGAAGCTCATGAAGGTACGACTACAGCCCTTGGCGATGAAGTCATCAAAAAAATCGTCAAGGAGAACAGTGGATATAATACGAAGTTCCTTGCGCTATCTGGCACTCCGTTCAATATCTTAAAAGACTATGATGACAATATCTATACATGGGATTATGTCATGGAGCAACGGAGCAAAAAAGGTTGGGATGCTGAACATTTCGGCGATTCCAACCCTTATGACGAACTCCCGGAGCTTTGGATTTACACATATGATCTTGGTCAGATTATTTCAGAGGCTCGTTATGTTGAATTAGAAGATAAGGCTTTCAATTTCCATGAATTCTTCCGCACA
This sequence comes from Caproicibacter fermentans, assembly GCF_009746625.1. GTDB lineage: Bacteria > Bacillota > Clostridia > Oscillospirales > Acutalibacteraceae > Caproicibacter > Caproicibacter fermentans. The sequence continues at coordinate 40,745 of NZ_VWXL01000058.1, read as the reverse complement.
TGGACAGGAAGTCTGCACCATGACGGAGCCGGGATTCCAGCCGGAAAGAGTGTCGGAGACTTTTACCATGAAAAAGATGTGTGGAGCTTTCTGAACCTGATTACAACGGAGAACGAAACAAGTTGTTATCCATATTCCAACGAAGAATATCGTAAGCTTTTTCGCCATACGCTCTGGATGGTTCCCGGCGTTCGGGAGGCAAAGGCACTCAGCAAACTGCTGAAAAAGCACCCTGTATTCGGCAGCGGAGCATTTGATATTGTGAATGTTGCCGGAGATGGCGATGAGGAAGAAAAATCTGAGGATGCCCTAAAAAAGGTTCAGAATGCTATCGCCGCAGCCGGTGACGATGGCTATACCATCACGCTCTCCTGTGGCAAACTGACCACCGGTGTGACTGTGCCAGAATGGACTGCAGTATTCATGCTTGCAGGCTCTTTTTCAACCTCTGCGTCGAGCTACTTGCAGACCATATTCCGCGTGCAATCCCCCTGCAAAAAAGATGGACAGGTCAAGCAGAACTGCTTTGTTTTTGACTTTGCTCCCGACCGTACTCTGAAAATGCTTGCAGAGGCTGCTGCGCTATCGACGAAAGCCGGAAAAGCCACGGAATCGGACAAGGTCATTATGGGCGAATTCCTCAATTACTGCCCAGTGATTTCTGTCAGTGGCACAGAGATGAGGCAATATGATACAAACAAGCTTCTGCAACAACTCAAGCGCGCTTATGCCGAGAGAGCTGTGCAGAATGGCTTTGATGACGTCAATCTTTACAATGATGAACTTCTCAAGCTGGATAAGCTTGATCTTGAGAAATTCAAAGACCTAAAGGGTATTATGGGCGTATCAAAAGCAGCGCCCAATACCAATGAGATTGATATAAACCATCAGGGCTTTACTGATGAGCAATATGAAGAAATCGAACGTATCAAGAAAAAGAGTAGAGAGGATCGTTCTCCGGAGGAAGAGGCAAGACTAAAGGAACTCCAGGAAAAACGCAAGCAGAAGTCAGACGCTATTTCTATCCTGCGCGGCATTTCCATTAGGATACCGCTTCTGATTTATGGAGCTGACATCAACATCACTGAAGATATCACCATTAATCAGCTTACCGCTATCGTAGATGATAAATCATGGGATGAATTTATGCCTGCCGGAGTTACAAAAGCGACTTTCAAAAGCTTTATTAAATACTATGATCCGGAAGTTTTTATTGCTGCCGGACGCAAGATCAGAGCTGAAGCATACAATGCTGATAGCTTTCCTCCTCTGGAGCGCGTGAAGAAGATCACCGCTCTGTTCTCCTGCTTCAAAAACCCGGATAAGGAAACCGTGCTGACCCCATGGCGTGTTGTAAATATGCACATGAGCGACTGCATCGGTGGGTATGACTTCTACAATGAAACGCATACGGAACTTTTGAACGAGCCGAGATTTGTGGATCGCGGTAAGGTGACAGCCGACACATTTTCCAATACAAAAGCGCAGATACTGGAGATTAATTCAAAAACCGGTTTGTATCCCCTCTATGTTACCTACAGCATTTACCGAACAAAATGCTCCGCACATTCGGCGGAACAACTCGATGAGGAATTGCAGCAAAAACTCTGGGATGAAACTGTGCGCGAAAATGTATTCGTTATCTGTAAGACGCCGATGGCAAAATTTATCACGCGACGTACACTGGTCGGCTACAGGGATGCCAAGGTTAATGCACACTACTTCGACGACCTTATTAACATGCTTAAAAATAAGCCGGAGAACTTTACAAAGAGAGTTCTCAAATGTACATACTGGAATAAGGACTGTGGTGGAAATATGAAGTTTGATGCAGTGGTAGGTAATCCGCCCTATCAAGTCATGGATGGCGGAGGAAAAGGATATAGTGCAAAACCTGTATATCAATTGTTTGTTGAGCAGGCGAAAAATCTTAATCCTGACTATTTGTCTATGATTACCCCATCCCGTTGGTTTGCAGGTGGAAAAGGACTTGATGAATTCCGAGCTGTAATGCTACAAGATATGCACTTACGAAAAATTGTAGATTACACTGATAATGAAGTGCTTTTTAAAGGCGTTGCAATTGTTGGTGGCGTCAATTATTTTCTTTGGGATAACACATATGATGGTGACTGCGAGGTGGTATCTGTTCGCGGTAATAAAGTGACAACTTTGTTCCGAAAGCTGTCTGAATACGATATTTTTATACGGAATAATGAATCTGTACAGCTCATGAAACGTGTAGAAGAATGTTCAGATAAAAAAATGGGTGATTACGTCTATACCAGAAATGTGTTCAGAATTTCATCTGATTTTCGAGGACAAGACGAACCTGATGCAAAGCATACGATCGCATTGTTTTGCAGCCAAAAAAGCAATAGTATGGCAGTAACATATATTAATGAAGACCAAGTAGGAAAACAAAAGGATTTGCTTCCAAAATATAAAGTTATAATTGGTAAGGTCGTTCCACGTGGCGGTGAGGTTGGCGTTGATCCCAGTATTGGGTATCGCGTTATTTCAACTGTACAGCTTCTTTATCCGAACTCAGCATTTACGGATTCTTATCTGTTGTTATCAGCTTTCGATTCGAAACTGGAAGCTGAAAATTTTGCGAAGTATATGACTTTGAAATTCCCAAGATTTTTACTTCATGAGACTTATTCTTCAATGAATATTTCAAAAAGCAATTTCCGCTTTGTCCCATATCTTGACTATAAACATACGTGGACTGATGCTCAGCTATATGAGCGTTATCATTGCACGGAAGATGAGATTAATATGATTGAAGGCATGATACGTCCATTGGAGTATGTTGTTCATGAGTAAGCCTATGAAATAGCTATAATCAATGCTTATTCGTCTTACCCGTAAACCCGGTCCTGAATCGTATACCGCAAGTCCTGTATCTTGCCGAGCAGCCACGCCGTCGCCATTGGAATTCCGAATGGGCTGACGAGGAACGCCATTACTAGCAGGACGATCCCGTTTGTAACCTGATGGGTAATCAACGCCAGCACACCGAAGATGCCGAGGACCGTTCCGGCAAGGCCGAACACCCACGCCGAGCAGTACAGCAGAGCGGAACAGATCCAGACGAAAACGGTCAGAACCACAATGGCCGGAGCGACGAGTATTTTCAGTATCAGTCTCATAAAATCGGCCCCCTTTTTTATTTCTGAGACCACCATACTGTTTTATATGTTTTTTTGCAAGGATGCGGCAAAAAAATAGCGGGGCGGCTTACATGGTGTAAACCGCCCCACGTTCCAGAGCATATGCCCCTATTTCAACTTCGCAAGTACAGCAAGAATATCGTTAACCGCCTGCCACAGCCGTTCCTGATTCTGGACGATATCCTCCAAATCCGCGTCGTAAACGCGCCCTGTTTCATGCACCCGCTTGGTAAGCTGGTTCAGATTGCTGCTGGACCGGCGCAGGAGGGAAACCATCTCCTTCAGCTCCGGCAGTTCGAGCTTCACCACATACCCGTCGATGGAGATTTTGCGGAGATACGCCGCCATATTTTTCGTGCCGAGCTGCGCCATCTTCTGTTCAATCATTTCACGCTCCTGCGGAGTGACGCGAAACTTGAGCTGGATTTGCCGGTTGCGATTCGCCATGTCACAGCTCCTTTTCCTTGCCCTTGGACGAGGCGGGCGACTTTGACTCGACCTGTGTTTTTTGCAGCTTTTTGCGCACGGACGGCTTGTGCTGACGAAGCGGCTGGTCGCGGTTTTCATCCTTTCGGATGAACGCGAAAATTCCCTTCCGGTCTTTAAGCGCGGAGAACGACAGGGACTTGAACGGCAGCAGCGCGAACAGCCGGTCTTGATCTTTGGTGGAAGCGCGGATCAGAAAATCCGGCGAAATCTGCGCCATGAAATGCGTCCCGCTGGGACTGTTCGGCTCACGTTCGGATTGCAGACGCCGGAGCAGCCGCGCGGCCTCCGACTGAATGTCCTCTTTGGTCAGAGGCTGGGTCAACAGATATTCGCGCCGCGCCTGATTGATGAAAAGGTCTACCAGACCGGGATGCGCTCTATCTACGATAAATTCCCGGTTTCGATTATCCCCAAAGCCGTTCTCATCGTCAAAGACAGGAATTGTCCGCGCCCAATCCTTATTTCTGCGGTCAATGCGCCCATCCCAATCTTTCTCGCGGACAGTGTTCGCAAGCACATAGAGAGTGCGGTCAAATCCAAACTTGGCAATGACCTGTTTTGCGCTGTCGCTGCCGAGACAATTATTGCGGTAATTGTCTCGGATAGCATCGTCGATGGCATCCCGGCAGGCAATGTTCGCCTTGTGGGATACGCGGTATTGTTCTATCTCGCCATGTTCCCGCGCATAGGCGGCGGGATATTTGTAGACGGGTATCGTATTCATTTTTAACCTCCTGATTTTTTGTCCTGATTTATGATATAATTTGCGATAGGAAATGGGGGTGTGCAAATGGCATACAGTGAACAGATGTGGCAGGACGCGAAAAAGAAATGCCGCCTGAATAACGAGGACATTGAACTGGCGAAAAGGCTCGGCCTGAATCCGCGCAGCCTCGTCAAAAACATCCCCAATAAAAGCGAGCCGTGGAAAGCGCCGGTCAGCGTTTGGCTGCATGAAATAGATGAAAAGCGCCGGAAGAAATCCGAACAAAAGCAGAAACGCAGGGCAAAAGCCGCAGCCGCCCGAAATGACGGCTCCGACACAAAATGATTCCGTGCCGGAGTCTTTTCTTATCGGGCCAATTCATGTTTCAGTTTTTTTCCCGTCCCGCAGACGCAGGGCGTTTTCAGGCTCTCCAGCACGGAGGGTCTTTCGCTTTTCTCCAGAACTTCCGACGCCTGCCGCTGGGCGGGGGCGCGGCTGTCGATGTCCAGCAGGGCGTTCAGCTCCGCGAGGCGGGCGCTCTTTTGCGCAAGCTCCGCTTCCTGCGGAAACGGCTTGCCGATCTCGGCTTTTGCCGCCGCTATCTGAGAATGAAGATTGTCAAGCTGGGAGTGAACATTCTGCAACCGCATCGGCATATCGGAAAGGGCGTTGTCGATGCGGATCAGATTGCCGCGCACGTCCTTGCCGAGCGTGACGCGGTGGGTCATCTGCCCTTTGAGGGTGAGGATGAAATCCTGTCCGAAACCCTCCACGGACAGAGACATGGTAAAGCCCCGGTAGCTGCCGATCTCCATCGGCTCGAGCCCCTTGACTTCTTTGCAGGCTTCCAGAATGGCGGCACCGGCATTGTCCTTGTCAGTGAGAGAATCGCCCCGCACCACCATCCCGGCAAACCCGTCCTTCGGGTGCGGGTGCGTCTCCAGCGTTGCCATATCCGTTTCCAGACCCTTGATGAAACCTTTGTTGCGCTCAATTTCCTCCGGAAAATATTTGAGCAGATTATCCTCTAACCGGAATTGTTGGCTCTGATGGTTAGCTTTCATGAGTTTCAACTTCGCTACGTCCATGTCGAGGTCCATTTTCTCCTTAATCCGCTCGTCCCCGGCGCACAGCGCCTTGATTTCTGCATAGGAAAGTGCCGTCTCGTCGATGTCCTCACAGGAGCGCACCGGCGATTTGGAAGTCATGATCTGCGAAATGAATTTCTGCTTATTTTCCACAGTTTGCCAGAGGTACGAATCGAATGTCCCTTCGGTGACGTAACGGAAAATATGCCCTTCGGGGTTGGTATTGTACTGCCGGATGATACGGCCTGATCTTTGTTCCAAATCTCCCGGCCTCCACGGGCAGTCCAGATCGTGGGAGGCGATCAGAAGGTCCTGCACATTCATCCCGGCCCCCATTTTGGCGGTACTGCCCATCAGGACGCGCACCTGACCGGCGCGCACCTTTGCGAACAGCTCTTTTTTCTTCACTTCGGTATCGGCGTCGTGGATGAACGCAATCTCACCGGCAGGGACGCCCCGCGCGATGAGCTTATCCCGGATGTCCGAGTAAACGCTGAACGCTTCCGGCGCGTCGGCCTCCGGCAAGGCGTCCTGCAAAGCGTGAAGCTCCGTGCCGCCCGCGAGCTTACCACCGGCTAGAACCGCCCGTTTTTCTTTGGCGGCGTGACCTTTCGGGGTGGAAATGTCGCAGAAAACAAGCTGCGTCAGCTTTTTGTCCTGTCCGTCGTGCCAGAATCGGAAAACGTTGTTGACGCACAGGTTGACCTTGCTGCCGGGATTGTCGGGGAGCATCGGGTTGATGACGCGCTGGTCGAGGCCGAGCTTGCGCCCGTCCGACGTGATTTTGAGCATGTTGTCCAAATGTGGGTCGACGGAACCGGAATGAACGGCGGCGGCTCTCTCCGAAAGCTTTTTTACCATCTCTTTCTGAATTTCAGAGGGCTGCGCGACTTCGTTGTGGTACACCGGCGTCGGTGTAGGAAGATTGAGCTGGTCGGCGGTCTTGATGTCCGCTGCCTCCTTGAACAGCAACATCAGCTCCGGCAGATTGTAGAACCGGGCAAAGCGTGTGCGCGCCCGGTAGCCGGTTCCCTCCGGAGCCAGCTCGATGGCCGTTACGGTTTCCCCGAAAGTCGAGGCCCAGCAGTCGAAATGAACGAGGTTCCGCTCTTTCAGAGTTTCGTACTGGAGGTAGCGCATCATCGTGTACAATTCCGTCATGGAATTACTGACCGGCGTCCCGGTGGCAAATACGACGCCCCGGCTGTGCGTGATTTCGTCAAGATACCTGCATTTCAGAAACATATCGCTGGATTTCTGCGCGTCGGTGGTGGAGAGGCCCGCCACGTTGCGCATTTTCGTGTAGAGAAATAGATTTTTGTAGTTGTGCGCTTCATCCACGAACAGACGGTCCACGCCGAGCTGCTCAAAGGTCACGACATCATCCTTGCGGGAGTTGTCGTTGAGCCGCTTCAACCGGGCCTCCAGTCCCTTTTTCGTGCGCTCCAACTGCTTGATGGTAAACTGCTCCGCGCCGCTGTCTTTGAGTTCTTCCAGCCCGTTTTCAATCTCCCAAATCTGCTCCTGAATAAGCCTCTTTTGGCGTTCCAGAGAGACAGGGATTTTTTCAAACTGCGAGTGTCCCATGATGATCGCGTCGTAATCGCCGGTGGCGATTCGCGCGCAGAACTTCTTGCGGTTGCGCTTCTCAAAATCCTTTCGTGTGGTGACGAGGATGTTGGCAGAGGGGTACAGCCGCAGAAACTCGGAGGCCCACTGCTCCGTCAGGTGGTTCGGAACGGCAAACAGGGATTTCTGACACAGCCCCAGCCGCTTGCCCTCCATTGCGGCGGCGATCATTTCATAGGTTTTGCCCGCGCCCACAACGTGTGCCAGCAGCGTGTTCCCGCCGTAAAGCTGGTGCGCCACGGCGTTTAATTGATGCTCCCGCAGCTTGATTTCGGGGTTCATGCCGGGGAATACAAGATGCCGCCCGTCGTATTCACGCGGGCGGCTGGAATTGAGCAGCTCGTTGTATTTTTTCGTCAGGGCCTGACGCCGCTCCGGGTCTTTCCATATCCAGTCGTGAAAAGCGTCCTTGACGGCCTGCTGCTTCTGCTGGGCGAGAGTGGTTTCCTTGGAATTGAGGACGCGGCGTTCCTTGCCGTCCGGGTCGGTCACGGTATCGTAGATCCGCGTGTCCCGGAGATTCAGAGAATCCTCCAGAATCCGGTAGGCGTTGGCACGGTCGGTGCCGTAGGTGACGTAAGCCGCCACGTTGTTGTACCCGACGCTGTTTTTATTGGAAACAGACCATTCCGCTGTAAACGAGGAATAGTTTACCCGGATGCCGTCCCGCACACCGGACGGCGGGTTGAGCAGTTCCTCCATGAACTGCTGGATGTACTCTTTGTCGATCCACGTCGCGCCGAGGCGCACTTCGATTTCCGAAGCGTCGAGGTCCTTCGGCTGTGCGGCTTCCAGCGCCTCAATGTTGGGGGCGATTTTCTCGGCAAGGTCGGGCCGCATTTCCGAGAGGGCCTTTGCCAGCCGCAGCTTGCGGCGCACGTTGCCGGACAGGTATTCGTCGGCGGTGACGAACGGAATCTTCTCCAGATTATAAAATGCTTTCGGAACGCTTGCCGGGTTCTGTTCGCCCAAGTCGCGGAAAATGACACCCCGCAGTTCGTCGGCCAGCGCCTCCGGTGTTTTTCCGGTAAGGGAGGCCATGTAATCCATATCCACCCGCGCCTTTTCCGCGATGGAGAGCGAGAGAGCTTCCGACGCCGTGTCCACGGACGTGACGATTTTCCGCTGGCGGATGGTGCGCTTGGTGAACATGTCGGCCTTGCGCTCTAACTTGCCGTCCTCGTCAATCACTTCCAGAGAGCAGAGCAGATAGTACGAGGAATCCTCCGCGAACGCAAGGCTGTTGCCGCGCGAATTGATGAGGCCGTATTTTGAGGAAAAAGCGTCATAGAGCCGGTTCAGCTCCGCTTGTGTTCTTTTGATTTCTGTGTCGGAGGCGTATTCGTCGAGTTGCTGGTTGATGAGATTTTGCACACAGTCCCGCAGCTCCACCATGCCCATGACGCGGGCCTTGGCTGTTTCGTTCAGCTCCGGCCGCACCATGCGGGAGTTTTCCCGGTAGTACACTTTACCGTCCACGACGGTATAGGAATAGTTTTTTACTTCGGGATCTGCCGGGATGGAATCGTCGATTTCCTCGTTCTCACCGAGATCCGGCAGTTCCGCTTCGGCCATCTGTCCCTGAAGGTGGGAAACCGCCTCGTGGAGCTGTTCGGAAAGATCGGTATCGGGAAATGGCTCACAGGTTGTTTCCTTTTTATCGCCGTGCATCTTATCGTCCCATTGAATGGTTCCCAGCACCATTTCGGGATGATCGGCAAAATAACTGTTGACGGGGATTCCGTCCTCGGTCTGGCCCAGATTCACCCAATCCGGCTCGATGTCGATGGGCCGGTCGCGCTTCTGGAGAAAGAGGATGTCGGTGGTGACTTCCGTTCCGGCGTTGGCCTTGAAAGCGTTGCTGGGAAGCCGGATTGCCCCCAGCAGTTCCGCGCGCTCCGCGATGTACCGCCGCACATCCGGAGACTGTTTATCCATTGTGTAACGGCTGGTTACGAACGCAATCACGCCGCCCGGACGCACCTGATCGAGCGTTTTGGCAAAGAAATAATCGTGAATCGGAAAGCCGAGCTTGTCATAAACCCGGTCGGAAACCTTGTAGCTGCCGAACGGTACGTTGCCTACTGCCAAATCGAAAAAGTCTTTCCGGTCGGTGGTTTCAAAGCCCTCCACGGTGATGTTGGCATTTGGGTAAAGCTGTTTGGCGATCCGGCCCGTGATGCTGTCCAGTTCCACTCCGTATAAATGACTTCCAAACAGTTCATTGGGAAGTAACCCAAAGAAATTGCCGACGCCGCAGGCCGGTTCCAAAATATTGCCGGTCTGAAAGCCGAGATTTTTCACAGCTTCATAAATGGCCTTGATAACCGTGGGGCTGGTGTAGTGGGCGTTCAGGGTGGAGGCCCGCGCCATTTCATATTCCTCGGCGGTCAGCGCGCCGACCAGCTCCGTGTATTCCTTGGCCCATGAAGCATTATTCGGGTCGAACGCCTGCGGGATGCCGCCCCAGCCGACATAGCGGGAGAGCGTTTCCTGTTCCTCCGGCGTCGCCGTCCGGCCCTCGGCCTCGATCTGTTTCAGGGTGCGGATGGCCGCGATATTAAAGTTGTACTTGGTTTTCGCGCCGCCCTCGCCCAAATGGTCGTCGGTAATGCGGAAGTTTTCGGCGGCGGGCTGCTCCGGCGTAAACAGGGCGGTGTTGCGTTCATCCTGCCGGATGCCGTTTTCAAAGGCGTCGCGGTTGACCACTTCATGGCTCCACGAATAGGGGCCGGTGTCGATGCGCACGTCCTTTTCCCCGACGTACCCAACGGTGCCGGACAGCTCCTGCCCGCCGTAATCCAGCACCGCGTGATCGCCCGGTTGATAGGACGGTTCGCCCGCGAGACTTACAGGCTCCCGCAGGACCGGTTCATGGGAAAAACCGTCCTGTTCCCGCTGATACAGGGTGCGGAGGATGGGGGCGATTTCTTCCCAACGGGCGCTCCGCTTGCTGTTGTATTTGTCGTGAATATTGACCTCGAAACCCGTGGTGGTGGCAAAGAAGTCCGCCGTGTCGCCGGTGGTCAGTTCCATCGTATCGGAAGTACCGGCGTAGGTTTTGGAAAGGCGCTGGGCCACGCGGGTATTGCCCTCGTTTTCGCGGAAATATCCCGCGATATTTTCCTTGTCCCGCTGTTCCAGCAGGCCGGAAGTCAGGGCCTCGCGCAGATCAGCGTCCGTGTGTTCCAAATTTGCAGCCAGAAACTCTGTAATTGAGCCGTTCCGGGAATCCTGACGCAGCAGGCGCTCAAAGTTCTCCCGGCTCTCTGCGCGGAAGATGGGATAGGCAAGCGCCGGATCGCGGAGCTGAACATTGGAAGTGCCGATGTCGGTGATCTCAAAGGGCTTGTTATCCAGATATACCGTGTCGCCTACCTTGTAGGGGAGTTGGATTGTGGCGCTGTCGGGAACCGCGCGCTGTAACACCGCCCACTGCTCGTCGGAAAGCGTTATATCCACTTCTTGGGAAGCGACGCCGTTTCCGATGGTTATGGTGTCGCCGGTGCGGGCGATCGGCTGACCGCTCAAATCGGGCGGCACGGGCTGTTCTTCCGGTGCGTAAAAACGATTCTTCCGGATGAGCTGGGCGATGCGCCGCTGCACCTTCGGCCACGGCAAATCCGTCGATGTGTGACCAACGGTAACGGGAAAAGCGGGGAGATCGTCGCCGTACTCGGCGCGCAGAAATGCCGCCGTGTTCTTGTCACGGGCATGTTCCCGCATATACTCAACAACGGCGTTTTTGCTATCAGTGCTACCGTTCCATTCCTGAAGGGCGGCGTCAATGTCGGTCTGGACCGTACTGCGCTTTTCCGGCTTCTGCTGTGCGGGCACAGAAAAAGCGGAGGGCTTTTCGCTCTCCGCTTCATCAATCCGCTGTATTTGTTCCTGCTCCGACGGAAAGAAACTTAGCTGTAGATAAGCTCCGTCAGAATCGTTTCCTCGGCCTGCGCTTTCAGGCCGTTCATGAGGCCCACCCAGCGCATCGGGTCGGAGGCTTTCAGGCTCTCCGTCATGCCCGCCGATTTCATCAGCTCCGGCATCATGCGTTCCAGCCGCGCCGTCGCCGTCCGCTCGATCTCCAACAGGTGCGGGTACAGTTCCTCCGACAGCAGCAGGCTGCTGTACAGGACCGGGCGGTGTTCTTTCAGGTAATTCTTGCGCATTCTCCCGTATTTCCCGATGCTCTCCGTCGGCTCCGTGATGATCAGGTCCGGAATTAGGTAATCCCCATTCCGGTTGTAAGTCAGGTTGTTCTCCATGTGTAGCGCTCCTTTCCGCGATGTGTTCGCGCTCATAATTTTTAACGGTGACTTCGATCTGCCGCAGCACCCGTTCGCTTGCCTCACTGACCGCCGAGCCGAGGGCGGCGACGGTATCCGGCGTGTTGAAATCAAAGATGCTCAGAAAGTCCTCATGCTCAAAGTATTCGTCGGGTTCCAGCCCGCAGCGGGACAAAACCGCGTAAGTGATGCTGACAGAGGCGGCATTTCGGAACTGCGCTCCGATGTTGAACTCATCATATTCCTCTAAAAAGCTGCCGTCAACGATGTGAAGAATATCGTACTGATGCTCCTGCCAATATTCGTTTGCCAACTGTCCGGCGATCTGCTCCAACTGATCGGCAAGACCTTTTTCGCCGGGAACCTCGTATTCCTGTTCCAGCGCCGCCGTAACCGTGTCCTCATGTTCCGAGCGGTACTGCCAAAGGTAAGGGCGGCGGGAATTTTCCCTGCCGCCCGTATCGGAAATATCAAAGACGTACCGGATTCCCGGCCTGTCGCCGGATGCGTCGATGAGCGCAATCCCTTTGCTGCCGCGCCGGACGTACCGGCGCATTTTTTCGTTCCAGACCTCATAACCGGCGCAGGCCATCGCGTTGGGGCACTGGGCGTAGATCATGAGCTGCTCATGGTACGGATACTTGTAGAGCCGCGCGGCTGTCCTCAGAAAATCCGTCCAGCTTTCATGACTGGCGGTGATCTGCGTCGCCGCGCGGTCGGCCATCTGCGCCAGAGCCTGCACATTACTCGGCATATTGAAATTCCTCCTTCCAGTGTTTTGGACAAAAAAAGAACAGCCCGAAGGCTGCTCTTTTCGTTTTGTTGAAATGATCTTATCTGCTCAATAAATCGAAATTTTTTTATGACAAAGGTGGTCAGTTTTCATTGCCAGACGGCAAAGTCTGCATAAGGGCAAAGAAACGGTCTGGCTTCCCGGTACTGAAATATTCATACCAGATTTCCAGTGTGTCTGACTGAAAAACACCTAAATGTCCGATAATTTGTTTCGCCCACAGCAAAGCTCCGGCGGAGCCTGCCGTAATCAGGTTATGATCCACCACAGAGAGCTGGTCTACATAAAAGCTTTGCCCTTTATAACCGGGAGCAACCATTTCAAGAAATCCCAGCCCGTTACTGGTATGCGGGCGGTTATCCAATAGCCCGAAGCTGGCAAGCGCAGCGGTAGCCCCGCAGATTGCGCACACCGTCGCGCCTATAGAAAGAAATCCGCCTGCTTTTTCGATGATCGCGCTATGCTTCGGGTCGTTCCATGTAGTTGCACCCGGTAATATCAGCACGCTTGTTTCGCTCACAACCATATCATCGATCAAGCAATCGGGCGCGATTGTCAGCCCGCCCATTGTCCTGATCGGTTCTTTGGAAGCACTGACCGTTTTGAGTGATACCCGTTGCGCGTCCTTTTTGAAAAATCGGCCGGAATTCAGTTCCGAAGTAACATACCCCAATTCCCAGTCGGCTAAAGTATCCAGAACGTAAACATAGATTGTAAACATAAACTTCCTCCGTTTTATTGTTTCATTGATTTGTTTGCATTTTTATAGTACCATGTAATCGTTGACAACAGTATGGCAATAATCAAAAAAATTTTGAACGGCGGTGAACAGATGAAAGTTGAGAGACTTGTTAGCATTATTATGATACTCCTTGATAAAGAGCGTATAGGCGCACAGGAGTTAGCAGATATGTTTGAAGTATCGCCCCGCACAATTTACCGCGACATAGACACGATCAACATGGCAGGAATTCCTGTTCGCTCTACATCGGGAGTGGGCGGCGGCTTTGAAATCATGCAAAAATACAAGATTGATAAAAAGGTTTTTTCAACTGCCGACCTTTCCGCCCTCTTGATGGGACTTTCCAGTCTTTCGGGCATGATACGAGGTGATGAGCTGGTACACGCGCTTGCGAAAGTCAAGAGTTTTATTCCCGCTGACAGAGCGAAAGACATTGAATTAAAAGTAAATCAAATAAACATAGATTTAAGTCCGTGGATGGGCAACAGGAACATACAACCATACTTAGAAATTATCAAAACGGCTTTGCAGGAAAGCAAGCTACTTTCGTTTGAATATATAGCTCACCACGGAAACAGAACCGCACGAACAGTCGAGCCATATCAGCTTGTATTGAAAAGTAGTCATTGGTATTTACAAGGGTATTGCCATAAAAGAAATGATTTTCGCTTGTTCAGACTATCTCGCATGTCGAACCTACAAATGCAAGAGAAAACTTTTGCACTACGAGATTATCAAAAACCGACTTTAGACTTTACGGATATTTTGGAAACTATGCAAACAAAAATCAAAATCCGTATTCATAAATCTGTGATGGATAGAGTGCTTGATTTTTGCTCTTATGAAGATTTTTCGTCCGACGGTGATGAGTATTACATTGTTAGTTTTCCTTTCATAGAGAAAGAATACTACTACGATATTCTTTTAAGTTTTGGGGATAAATGCGAGTGTTTAGAACCGTTGCATATCCGCGCAGAAATGAAGCGTAGAATACATGATATAGCATCATTATACGAAAACTAAAACAAAGAGTATATTCTCATATTAAAAATATACCGCCATGCCAACATTAGTTTTTGCGTAGGAAATACAAACAATCTCACTCAGACAAATTCAGGTTTATCTATCAGTATAATGTCACCATAAAATTGAAACTACTTTTCATCTTCTTTTTCAAAGTCCGGGAACAGGTCAAACTCGGCGTATTCAGCATCGCTCATATTCCGGAGTTTTCCCAGTGCGGAATCCGTCAGGGCCAGAAGCTCCGTTTCCTCCGCGCCGAGATAGCCGCGCATCTGCGTCAGCTCCGTGATCAGACCCTCCCGCGTCCCGGTATTGTAAATGCACATCAGGTTGATTTCGTCGTTGGCAAACATATCACCGCTCCATTTCCGCGCCTCTGTCGGGCGCTGCTTTTTTGTGTTCCCGATTGATTGGCTGGTTCCTGAGCTGTTCCACGACGGATTTTTTCTTTTCGTCGTGTTCCCGCCGAGACGCCTCGGCAAGCTTCAGAAGGGAGATCGGCTGACCGGCTTTGGCCTGCTGTTCCAGCTCCGCGACGGTGGAATTTTTTCCGTTGTCGATGATGCCGTCGATCATGTCGTAGTCGTCTTCCATTGCCATTTCCGCGTTTTTCAGGTAATTCTCCGGTTTCAGAAAAGCCGGAAGCTCCTGAAAACCGAAGCTGTCCACGTAATGACAGGATACAACGCCGTTCTGCTTTAAGGCAACGATGTCGCTGACGGACAGGCTCGGCCTGTGATAATCGGCGGGATGATCGTTGTTGAACCTGTCCCACAAAACAGCCAGTTTTTCCTCTGCATTGCCCTTATCGGTGAGAGGGGCGGTATAGGCAAGATCATAATTGCCGTGATCCACGGAAATGCCTTTGGATTCCAGCCAACTGAGCGGTTCAAACCGGATGTCCCGCAGTTCGTCTTTATCCTTCACCTGATAAATGGCGAAAGCGTCCTGAGGGGTTTTTAAAAAGGCGGCTTCCCGCTGCTCCTGATGCTTCATTCGGTCCTCTATAGCGGATGAAAACTCCCGGCTTTCCTCCCACTCCTCGCGGCTCACGGCAAACAGGCCGCTGTGTGCCTGAATCTCATCCGGGTCGAAAGCCATGCTTGCGCCGCCGTCCTCAATCATGTAAACGGTGAGGTCCTGCTCAAAAAGTTCCAGCGCCCGGTCTTTGGAGAGGGGCAGCAGGTCGCCATCCAGATACCCGCAGGCTTCCAGATCGGCCACGGTCAGTTCTAAATCCGGCATGGGGTATTCGTCGAGCGCCAGCTCCGGTGCGTCCGGCAGCATACCGGCTTCTTTTGAAGATGTAGGGGCATCTTGTGCCCCTGGCACGGGATTTTGATGATCACCCATGCTTATATGATTTTTACGGATATATTCCTGTACATCCTGCTCATGCACGGCGGCAATATCCCTGAGAATGTCTAGCGGCACCTTTTCCGAGGTTGCAGGGGCCAAGTGTTCAAGGGCAAGCGCCTGTTCGTAAGCGGTCGGAATGGAACTGACGCCCTCATCGGCAAACCCGCTTGCCGTTTCCCGCAGATTTTCCTTATCGTAAAGGGTATAGCCGTATCCGTCCTCGTTTTCCTTCAAATAAAGGTAGGCGGCGTTATCCAGCAGATACATCGCCTCAGTTTCCCTCGGCGGGTAGATTTTTTCGATTTCGTCCAACTGCCGCAGAAGCTCGTTCGGGGACGTCGCGCCCTCGACCTTGGCAGCATTGAGGATTGCCGCACGGGTGTCTTTTCCGTAACCGCTTTTCAAATCTTCCACGGTGGCCGGGATTTCTTCCTCAATAGAATTCAGAGGAAACGGCGGTTCCATGACGGAAGTTGTGTACCGATATGTGTCCGCGGCGAATTGTTCCAGTATGCTGTCATACTCTTTCTGAACCTCGCAGAAATTTTGGTCAATGTCGGAGATCAGGCCGGAAGCAGTCTTGTTGATCGTTTCCAAAGAAGCCCGCAGCTCCGGCAGTTCCTTGTCCTTGCTCCAAGAGGCGATATAGCCGAAGCTGTTTTCTCCGGTCTGGATGCCGTAATACTGGCAAACGGCATAGGAAACGCTTTCGGCCTCCACTTCCTCGGTGCGCCGGTCTTTTGGATTGGGAGGCTCGGCGGTTCCATCCTCTTTAGCGGCGTCAAGCCGAGCCTGTTCGTAGTTGTGCAGCGTGGCGTGGGTGATTTCGTGGACGGCAGCGGAGACGGTCTGCACTTCGCTAATGCCGGACCGGATGGCGATGCGCTGGTCTTTTTCGCTGAAATAGCCGTCCGTATTCGGCTCCATCGTTTCAAAAGTAAGCGGAACGGGAGAAGAACGCCGCAGCACCTCTATGAAAATCTCATATTGCTTCACGTTCCCCATGAGATCATTTGCAAGCGTCGGCAGTGGCTTTCCTTCGGTCTGCGATACGTCAAAGACCGATACCACCTTGTACATGGGGATTTTGATTTCCTTTTTCTCCATGATGACCTTGCCGTCTGCGTCCAGCATGGGAGTTTTGGTTTCAGGGTCTAGCTTTTCTTCCTCGATTTTCTTTTTGAACGGTGTGGGCGCGATGATCTTGATTCCCTTTTCGCCCCGCATCACGTTTCGGCTGAACTGATCGTGCCATTTATTAAAACCAGCGACCAAAGTAGCCCCCGGCTTCTGCATATAAATGAGCATGGTGTTATTGACGGAATAGTGGTGAAAACGGGACATGGTGCGGAGGTACTGCGCGTATCGGTCGCTCTGGAACAGGTCTTTGATGCCCTGTTCAATGCTGTCGGTAATTTCTTTCAGCCGTTCCTTATTCTTTTCGGCCATAGTTTTGCTCCTTTCGCAGATCATAGAATTGAAAAAAGCACGCTCCCGCACAGGCTGGGGTAAAACCTACGCGGGAGTGGACTCATTATTTGTTTTTGGAGCATATGCTCCTGCCGGGAGGGCGTATTTTCGTTGCTTTTGCCCGCAAACTGTCGGCTTCGCGCCGCCGGTCGCTGTACGGTTCCCGAACGGAAATACAGCGTTTGGGAACAAGATAGCTGACGGCTTCGCAATGCTCCGGGCGCTCCGGCTTCACCTTGTCAGGGTATTTCTCGGCCAGCCGTTTGAGCTTTTTGATGAGCTGATTGTTGTGCGTGAAAACGCTGGCCGTCGCTTCTTCCTCGTTATAGCAGATGATCGTCTCCCGCTCATATTTCGTAAGTTTCATGATCTGCCACGCTTTTTCGTCCCCGAATCAAATACCAGTTTGAAGTTGACGCGCTCCCCGGTGTCCTCCAAAATCACCGTGGTGTCGTAAGTCTTGCCGGTTTTCTCGGAATAACATCCGCTGAGCTTCGCGCACCCGTCCTTCAGGAGCGCGGCGGCAATAGATTTTGTCAGCGTCTTTTTCTTGGCGGCGAAAAACCGGTTGTCCTTCCAAAGCCCGAACTGGCAATCGTCGTTTTCACAGAAAAAGCCTTTCTTACTTTCGGTCACGCTCCCGCCGCAGCGGGGACATTTGCCGATTACCTCGCGCCCGGAGGGGAACAGCACTTCCGCGCCCTTGACCGGTGCATAGGTTTTAATAAGTTCCCGGAGCATCGCGGCGATGCCGTCCATAAAGGCGTCCGGTTCCAACTCGCCGCGCTCCACCTGTTTGAGTCGGTTTTCCCATTCGGCGGTCAGCAGCGGGGATTGAAGCTGTTCCGGCAGGACGGTGACGAGCGATACGCCGACCTGAGACGGGATAAGATTGACGGTTTTCTTGGCCTTTTTCCGTTCCACGAATCCGGTGGTAACGAGCTTTTCCAGAATGGCCGCGCGGGTGGCGGGGGTGCCGAGGCCTTTTCTTTCCGCGTCATCGGGCATATCCTTTGCACCCGCTGTCTCCATCGAGGAAAGAAGCGTATCCTCCGTGTAGTGTTTGGGCGGCGAGGTTTTGCCCTCCTTGATGGAAACAGAGGAAACAGGGACACTTTGCCCTTCCGTCAACTCTGGCAGGGACTTGTCGGCCTGTTCCCGCAAATAGGCTTTCCAGCCGAGAATGAGGATCGTCTTGCCCTTGGAGGTAAAGTCATACCCGGCGCAGTCCAGCGTGACGGCGGTTTCGGCGTATTGGTACGGACTGCCGACCGCGCAGAGAAGCTGCCGGGAAACCAGCCGCAGGATTTCACGTTCCCCGGCAGGCAGCGCGGAAACATTCGCTTTGCCCGCACCGGAGGTGGGAACGACGGCGTGATGGTCGCTGACCTTCGTACTGTCGCAGACCTGACCGGCGTTGAGGTTTTCGGAAACATCCGCGCCGCAGATCGAGGCTGCAACGGAAGCAAGCGCCGAGACGGTCCCTTCCATATCGTTTGTCAGGAACCGGCTGTCCGTGCGGGGATAGGTACAGAGCTTTTTTTCATAGAGCGATTGCAGATAGTCCAGCGTCTGCTGGGCCGTGTAACCGAGCAGACGGTTGGCGTCGCGCTGGAGGGTGGTCAGGTCGTATAGCGCGGGAGCCTTTTCGGCTTTTTCCTTCCGATTCACGTCCCTGACGGTAGCCGATTTGCCTTTGCAGGCAGCGGCGACCGCTTCAGCCTCCGGTTTCGCTTTCAGCTTGTCGCTGGTTGCGGTGAAACCACCACAGTCGAGGTTAACCGTATAGAACGGCTCTGGCTGAAATGCGGAAATCTCCGCTTCCCGCTGCACGATGAGTGCCAGCGTCGGAGACATGACGCGCCCGACGTTAAGAGTGCGGTGATAAAGGACGGAAAACAGGCGCGTAGCGTTGATGCCCACCAGCCAGTCGGCCTTAGAGCGGCAGAGCGCGGACTGATGCAGCCCGTCGTAGTCCCGGCCCGGTTTCAGATCGGCAAATCCCTGCCGGATGGCTTCATCCTCCATGGAAGAAATCCAGAGCCGTTTCATTGGCTTTACGCAACCGGCCATGTCGTACACAGTGTGGAAGATAAGTTCGCCCTCGCGTCCAGCGTCGCAGGCGTTGATAACTTCGCTCACATCGTCGCGGCGCATCAGGTCGCGGAGAATAGCAAACTGCTTTTGTTTGTCCCCGCTTACGGCAAACCGCCAGTTTTCCGGTAGAATGGGTAAATCCTCGCGCCGCCATTTCGCGTATTTTTTATCATAGGTGTCGGCGCTGGCCAGCTCCGCGAGGTGGCCGAGGCACCATGAAACGATGTAGCCGTTACCCTCCAGAGACCCGTCGCCGCGCTGCTTTGCACCGATCACGGCGGCGATACTTTGGGCAACAGAGGGCTTTTCACTGATTACAAGTTTCAATTTTTTCTCCTTTCGTGCAAACATAGAAAAAAGGCAACCGATTTCTCGATTGCCCTTCATGGTAACAACTATTCACTTTGAGATACTAGATCTTTGGCTTCGTATAACGTTTATAATCTTTCGAGCATTTCATGGCTCATTGTCCGAAAGACCTGGCAGTATTTTTTAAATCCATCCGAGCCAATGATATAGATGTTCGGCATATAAGCTAATCTTTTTCTAGAATATTCAATGCGTTCCAGACCATTATCGATAGCCGTGTGATTGCTTAAAGCCACATCTACATTTTTGCGCATTGACACATCTACAAAATAATCCAATGATTTCAGGTACTGTTTCACTTCAGCCTTTGTCCAAGGTGGCGTAGTACCTCCACATAATGCTGCCATGTGATTTTCTCCGCTTTCTGTTACGGGGAATATATAACTCAGGCAGCCAGGGGTATGACCAGGCGTACTGTAGACGAATATTGTCTTGTTGCCTAATTTTATGGTATCTCCATCTTGCAGATAGTGATCAATATCGTAATCTTTCCATGTTTCAGGTCTATCCGGTTTTGTCGGATGTTCCTGCCAGAAAATATCATCTACTTTGGAGAGATATGTGTCCACATGATATCGTTCAACAAACCATTTACCGCATCCTGTATGGTCAACATGGCCGTGCGTTAGAAGCAGCTTTTTAATGGTGTCCGGATTCCATCCTACATCTTTAATCGCAGCTACGATAGCATCAAAAGCTTTTTTCGACGGCCAAATGGCATCAATGATAATCAATCCATCATCCGTCTTTAATACGAAGCAGTTTGTTTCTCTTTGAGCAATAATTAGCAGGTCATCAAAAATCAGCGAATGGGTAAAAAACGACATATCCTCCATTGCTCGAATTGTTTCACTTGAAAAAGCTGGTTTATCTAGTCTCATCATTTACGATGCACTCCTCTGTACAATTTGTGTTTCATTTTTGTACAGAGGATAAGCGATTCTTGGGTGGCATACCATCACTTCCTTATAACAAACGATGCTCCTAATTTCAAAAGCATCAAGAATTCGCAAAACAAATAGTCAGTAATACATATCCTTATAGAATATTTTATCACACAGACTTATCCGAAGCAAGCCGGAACGTTATTGCTCCGGCTTGATGCTTTTCTGTGTGATGATAAGGTCGCGATAACTGTCATGTGAGCGGTCAGGTTGGCCTTTCGGCGGGGCGGGAGGCCGTTCCTCCCGCCTGTACTGAGGCTTCTGCACCATCATCCGCTCGAAAGGGCTGTCGGTGAAAAAAGTCATTCGCCCTCACGCTCCGTTTCATCGTCGGATGATTCGGAACCGTCTTCCTGCTCTGTTTCCTCATCAGGAACTTCCTGCCCGGATTCCTCATCCTCGTCCTCGGTATAATCGTAATCGTCCGGGTCAGGTTTGTTCTTATCTTTTTTACCCGGCTTGCGGAATTTGAAAAACCAGACTGCCGCACCGACGAGAACGGCCGCAAGAATGGCAACCGCCGCGATTCCGGCGCTGCCGTTCTGCTTTTCCGGTCGGGAAGCGGATGAAGCCGTGGGCGTTGATGCGGTCGGCGCGGAGGATACCTCCGGGCTGGAAACTGTCTTGGACGAGGAAGAACCGGAAACATCCTCGTTGTCGCTCTTTGCCAGCGCAAGCAGGTCCTTGTCCGTCACGGCGTCGAGGAAATAAACGTTTTCGGCGTTTTTCTGTCGGTCGATAATCAGGTAAAAGACGTGCTTGCTCGGCGTGGTAATCGTGAAAAACTCCTTGCCGTCCTCATTGGTTACGTTGTCGATCACCGTCCCGGTGCCGTCCGGCGTCAGCGGTTTGAGAGATGTTCCGGAAGACGTTGGGGACGACGCCGACGACGAAGCAGTATTGCTCTGCGCGGCGCTGGAACTGCTCAAAGTTGGAGAGGTTTTCCCTTCGCTGTAGGCGAGGGCGTTGACGGAAAAAGCCGCCGTGCAGGACACGGCGGCTATCAGGCAGACGAATATGCGGATTTTAGATTTCTTCATGACTTTCCTCCTGTTTGTTCTGATCGAGCACGGGGCGATTCTCGCGGGATGCTTTCATGAGCGCGGACAGTTCCTCCGCCGTCATGCCCATACCCCGCACCAAGCCGATAATATCGAGATTTTCCAGTTCCCGGCGCTGCTTTTCCAGTTCCTTCTGCCGATCTTGCAGCGCTGAGATTTTTTCCGCGTTCTTTTCATACTCGGCGTCGATTTTTTTGAATTTCGGATTCACGGTTCATTCCTCCAATCTGTTTATGGGTTCGGTAATCTGCCAAACGTGTAAAAATGGCTCTGCCAGTAGCTTGTGTTGAGGTTCGAGTAGCCAATGGGGTCACCCGCAGCGAGCATCATGCCGTTTCCCACATAGATGCCCACATGGGACACGCCGTCGGTGTCATAAGTGTGTTCAAAGAAAACAAGGTCGCCGGGTCTTACGTCGGCGGTAGAAACCGGAGTGCAGATGTTGCAGAGGCCCTGCGCCCCCAGCCGTCCCACGTTCCATCCGCTGTGATTGACCACCCACGACACATAGCCGGAACAGTCGAACGAGGTTTTTGGGCTGCTGCCGCCCCAGACGTAGGGATAGCCGATGTACTTTTTCGCCTCCGTCATCATGGCGGCGAACCGTGTGTCCGCCATCGCCTCCGGGGGAATATCGTACTCCGTTGGCTTTTTGACAGTGGATGCGTTTGGATAGGCCGATGTGGGGAATAGATCGGGCCGGTTGCCGAGGGTCGCCATATACATCGAGTACATGCCGATCTGGTTCTCGTTCATAATCGAAATAGGAAGATGGGACAAATCCTCGTTGTGCAGCTTCACGCTACAGATAGTATAGGTATAGGGGACCTGCCGGGTTTCGGTGTGAGTTGTGCCGTCCGGGTCCGTCACGGTATCCGTTTCCGTGCGGGTTCGGGTTTCCGTCTCCACGGTCTGCGTCAGTTGGTATTCTTTTGAGAACAGCGTGGAAAGCGTGTCTCGGACTTCATCCAGCGTCCATTCGCCGCCGTGCCACGCGGTCAGGATGGAGATCAGCACATACGGGTCGTGACCGATTTTATCGAGCGTATAGTGATATTCGTCGTACCCGCCGTGCCTCTGCTCGTAATGGTTGATTTCGTCCTGAAGATCTGCTTCTTTTTGGGCGTAGGCGACTTCCGCGCCGAGCATGGCGTCGTCCGTGGAAGGATAGGTGGACGCGGTAACGCCGGACAGTGCCCCCTCCAGCAGAACCGAGCTGGAAGATAGGATGTTCAGAAGCAGGACAAGCACCAGAAAAATGCCTGCGGTAATAAGAAAACCATTCCGGTGCCGTCCGACAAAAGCCGCCGCCCGCTTGCCCTCCCGCGCCGCCGTCTTTGCCGCTTTAGAAGTGTTTCCGGCGGCTTTCCCTGCGGAACCGGTAAACTGCCCGGCCCGTTTCGCGGCGGCGTACTGTTTTTTGACGGCCCGCTTCTGCCGCCAATGGGCCAAAGGATTGCCGGAGGGCTGCTGATTATCCTGCGCGGCCTTTTTCTGCAAATAACCGAGGTTTGCGCGGTCCAGCCGTTTTTCCGCTTTGGCCGATTCCCGGTAGGGTTTCAATTTGTGGGAGCAATGGGCGCTGCGCGCCAGACGCCCGCCCGTTTCGGCGGCTTCCTCGCTTTTGTGCGCGGCCTCCACGCCCACGTTTTCATCCTCGGACTGCCGGATTTCCCGGTGGAACTGCATCAAGACGGCGTTCCCGGGTGCGTCCCGGACGGCGTGGGTGAGCTTGGACGGCTTTTTCTTGTTTACTTCCTCAAAATACAAGCGCATCTTTGCTTTACCCGTAGGCTTATCAAAGGTGCGCTGCTTGCAAAGAACTTTCTTTTTTGGCATTTTTGCCTGTGCGCGGTCAGCTTTTACCGCCGTCCTGTCCACTTTCCGGATGTGTTTTTCCAGCGTGGGGTCGGCGCGTTCCTCCTTCGTGAATTGCAGGCGGGGCGCTCGTTTTTCCATCACAGTCACCTCCTGTCCCGCTGAATAGGAATGCTCATGTTGCCGCCACTTCCTGCGGCTTGGTGGTCATGATACGGTACAGCTCCGTGTTCTTCGGAAAATGGTCAATAAACGGCAGAATGACGTTGCCGTAAAACAGCAGCCCTTCGCCCTCGCCGGAATGGGTGACATAGGAAAGCTGATGCGGCGAAATGCCGAGCTGCTTGGCGAGAATCTGCCGGTCGCCAGAAGCCTGATTGAGCATATAGATGTAATCCGAGTTTTCGAAGATGTTCTCGATTTCTCTTGAAGAAAGAAGATCCTTGATGTTCTGCGTGATCCCGGTCGGGATGCCGCCCCACTTGCGGAACCGTTTCCAGATTTCCACGGAATAGGCGGCGGTCTGTTCTTCTTTTAGGAGCAGATGAAACTCGTCGATATAGTAGCGCGTGGATTTTCCCACGGCGCGGTTGACGGTGACGCGGTTCCAGACTTGATCCTGCACGATGAGCATCCCGATTTTTTTGAGCTGCTTGCCCAGCTCCCGGATGTCGTAACTGATGACACGGTTTTTTACATTCACAGTAGTGCGGTGGTTGAACACGTTGAGGGAGCCGGTGACGTAGATTTCCAGTGCCGTGGCGATGTACTGCGCTTCCTTTTCATCCTGCCGCCGCAGCTCGTTATACAAATCTTCCAGAATCGGCATGCTCTCCGGGCGCGGGTCGTTCAGGTAATCCCGGTACACCAGCCTCACGCAGCGGTCGATGATGGTCTTTTCCACCGGCTGCAAGCCCTCTTTGCCGCCGACGATCAGTTCACAGAGCGAAAGGATGAAATCGGACTTGAGCGACAGCGGGTTTTCTTCCTCGGAATAGTTGAGGTTGATGTCCATCGGATTGATGTAATCGGTGGACGCGGGCGATATTTTGATGATCTGCCCGTGCAGGCGCTCAATCAGCGGGCCGTATTCGGCTTCCGGGTCGCAGACGATGATGTCGTCGTTTGTGACGAGGAACACATTGACGATTTCCCGTTTCGCGGCGAAGGATTTGCCCGCGCCCGGTGTGCCGAGAATCAGACCGTTCGGGTTTTTCAGGAGCTTTCTGTCCACCATGATGAGGTTGTTGGACAGGGCGTTCAGCCCGCAGTACAGCGCCTCGCGCCCCGTCTGGAACAGCTCCTGCGTGGTAAACGGGATGAAAATAGCGGTGCTTGATGTGGTCAGGCCCCGCTGGATTTCCACCTGATTCAAACCGAGCGGCAGACTGCTCATCAGCCCTTCCTCCTGACGGAAATCGAGCCGGGTCAGTGCGCAGTTGTATTTCTGCGCGAGGGAGCTTGCCTGAAACACGTTGTTGTCGAGCCGCTGCCGGTTCTCGGCCACGTTGAGGACGAGGAAGGTCACAAGGAACATGCGCTCGTTGCGGGACTGTAAATCCTGCAACAGTTTTTTCGCTTCCTCGCCGTAGGTGGCGAGGTCGGATGGGATAATGTCCATGTCGTAACCGGAACGGATGGCCTTTTTCTGTTCCTGAATCTTCATGGAATCGAGGTCCGTGATTTTCCGTTTCACCGTCTTAATGGCGCTCACCTGGTCGATGGATTGGATGTGCATGTTGACGATGAGGCTGGATTCCATATCGAGAAAATCGGCCAGCATCCGGTCGTTCAGCTCCGGCGCGAGGATTTGGAAAAATGACACCGTGCCCACCTGACGCCCCATGCCGAATATATTTCCGCTTTTGAACTCGAAGGAGGACGGCGCGATGAAGTCCTTGACGGACAGGCCGGAAGGAGCCAGCCAATCCCACGAAAAACGAAACGGCTCCGGCGCGTCCATATGGAAGATGTCGTGCAGCAGCCGCAGACGGTCCTCGCCGTTCAGAGAAGCGGCTGTTATGCCGAGATGCTTGAAGTTGTTCAGAATGTCGATCTCGATACGCTCCAGCCGGGGCTTGGCCGCTTTCAGAATGTCCGCCTCGACGCCGAAGGTCAGGTATTTGGTTTTAATAAGGCCGTTGTTGCCTTTGGCAAGCTGGTTCCGGAGCATTCCCGTATACTCCGAACGCAGACTGTCGAAATCGTCGCCCTGCGGCGAGATGGTGACACTTTTCGCAAAGCTGTCCCGCGTTGCGGAAAGGTTCAGAAACGAGAGCTGAAACTTGATGGAACTGTCGAAATAGTTGAGAAAATCGCACCAGCCCTCAAAAATGGCGGTCTTATCCTCGTTCTGGTTGAGTTGATAGTTGATGTCCTGAAACTGAACGGTTTTCGTATAATAGCTGTCGGTCACGCGGCAGATGCCATCCGGGAACATACGCTCAAACGGGATACTGTCCTGTGCCGACTGCTTTTTCTTATCGGTCTGCCGTGCTTTTGCGACGGCGGCTTCGATCTGGCGCCTTTCGGCGCGGGACAATGATCTCATGACCGGTTTTTGCTTTTTTACTGACAATCCGACGCACCTCCTTATCTAATTGGCTTTGCCGCGCGAGCACGGCGTAATAGTTGTTGGTCTGATAGGGCCGCTGCTTTGGCCGGAGAAACAGCACACGGGCAATGTTGCGGACGATTTTTTCCATCGGCAGGCCGTTTTTCTCATAGACGGCCATCAGGAAAAACGGCAGCATGATGAGCACCATGCAGAGGGAAGCGGCCCCGGCGCTGAAACCCGCAGGCCCTTTGAGCAAAAAGAAAAGCGGTACGCCCACAAGCGCGCCGCCGCTGAAACAGACAAGCTGCCGTTTCGTTAAATTGAACAGGACCTTGGTTTTTACGGCGGTCAGGTCCTTGGGGACGGGAACATAAGCCAAAAAAACACCTCCTACAAAAGAATTGGCTTGTGGTATACTGGAAGAAAACTGAGATTGGAGAAAATCTTTATGAACACGGAAAATTTATTGCCGATTGCGCTGGACGCCGTTGTGCTGGATTGCAAAGATGTTGCCGCATTATCCGATTTTTATATTCGGCTGTTGGGATGGAAAAGAAATTACGACGAGGGCGAAGAATGGGCTGATATTTCTTCTCCGATCGGTAATGTCAAAATTGCCTTTCAGCACAACGAGGATTATGTTCCTCCGGTATGGCCGGAAGAACCGAATGCTCCGCAGCAAATGGCGCACTTGGATTTTACAGTGAAAAACGGAGAACACATGGAACAGGCGGTGCAGCATGCGATTTCCTGCGGCGCTGTGAAAGCAAAGACGCAATACGGCGAAGATAAATGGACAACCATGATCGACCCGGCGGGGCATCCGTTTTGTTTTGTCATTTGGCCGTAAAATCAGTGCGCGTTGAAAATGGACTTTGCAAGGCTTCCGGTCTTAAAAAGCGTGAAGCACAGCAGCACTGTGTAGCCCATGCACGTCCAGATCGCCTTGCTGATGTCCGTGCTCACGCTGATGCTTTTTACCAGAACGGCGTAGATCGCCACGCAGACGATGATGAGAAAGCCCTGAAACCCCAGCGCGAACAGGGAGCGCAGATAATTCTGGCCCATGCCGCCCGATTCCCGGTTCAGCATCGTCGCCATCGGGATCGGCGCGATGGAAGTGGCTAAATAGATCTCGATCATCCTGCCGTACACGATGATGAAAATGCAGATTGTGAGCGCCCACATGGTAAAGCCCACGAAAATGCTCTGGAACCACAGCCCGAACAGGGGGCCGAGGTCCATTGCCATGAGCCGCGTTTGAAGGTTTGCCGTGACGGAGCTGATGTCGATGGACGTGTCGGAGACGATGATCCCAGCCGCGCTGTTGACCACACTCTGCGCCACGTCGAATATGCCCATGACGATATTCCATGTGTTGGTCACGATGAGGATGGCGCAGGCCGTTTTAAAAATCCAACGAAAAAAAACGGCACTTTCTATGTCGTGAAAATTGTTTTTGTCGGTAATGATCTGGATCAGCTCCAGCGTCATGACAAACGCGAGGATCAGGCCTGCGATGGGCATCATGATGTTTTCGGAAAGAGTCCGGATCATGTTGTAAATGCCGGTGTTCCATGCCTGCGGCGTCGTTCCCACCTGAGAGGCGATCTGCCCGACCTGTGTGTTCACGTTGTCGAACATGCCCGACAGGTTGTTCATGATGCCGCCGACGAGTATTTCTTTCAGCCATTCGGTAATCTGCTGCTTAATGAAATCCAAACGGCATCACCTCCTTTCCCGCACCCCCGTAAATAGGGACGCGGAGTGTTTTGGCGTCGGCATCAGCCGAACAGGTTGGAGAGCAGCGGAACCAGCGTAATGCCGATCAGGGCTACGCCGCCGCCTGCCATGAGCTGTTTAATGCCCTGACTTTTTGCACCCGGATTGTCGTTGCCGTAACCTTCCAGAAGGTTGATTGCACCCCAAATGGCAAGACCCGCGCCAAGGGCGATTACAAGGGTCTGGAGAACGCCGATTGCGGAATGAAAGAAACTCATAATATTACCTCCATTTTTTAAGTTGTATATATGAAAAAAAGCCACTATTCTGCGGCTTTCTGGTCCCCGGAGAGGTCAACGGAATACGTGTTGAACACATCGTCCGGTTTCGGTTTCAATTTGGTGGACAGAAACTTCTCAATATGGAAAGCATTGTGGGGGTCATAATCGGACAGGTATTTGTAGTTCGGATGCTTTGTGATGTCGTACTTGTCAGAAAGGAAGGGCCGGACGCCGCGAAGCTGGAGGATGCATTTGCCTCCGTCGAGGACAGACAGCTCATCGACCGAAGCTAAATCCTTTCCCAATTTTTGATAATTGAGGCTGTGGGAAACTTCGCGGCCCCGGCTTTCGCCGGTGTTGTAGGTGTCGATTGTCTCTTTTCCAAGCGATTCGGTCAGCTCTTTCAAGGTCGTGCGTTCCTTGCCGCCGAGGAAAATAGCGCTGTCGCAGTTGCCGATGATCGTGTCGGCGTTGTCTTTGTACAACGCCTTGAGCTGGCTCTGCGCCTGCAAAACAAGGCTGGCCGAGATTTCACGGCTGCGGATGGTGGCAATCAGCTTTTCAAATTTGGGAATTTGCCCGATGTTGGCAAATTCATCGAGCAGGCACCGGACGTGGACAGGCAGGCGTCCGCCGTACACGTCGTCGGCCTTTTCGCATAACAGGTTGAAAAGCTGCGTGTAGGCCATCGAAACTAAAAAATTAAAGGTGTCATCCGTATCAGAGATGATGATGAATAGGGCGGTCTTGCGGTCGCCCAGCGTGTCCAGTTCCAATTCATCGTAGGCCGTCAGGTCACGAAGCTCCTGAATGTCGAACGGAGCCATTCTTGCGCCGCATGAAATAAGAATCGATTTTGCTGTTTTGCCCGCCGCCAACTTATACTTCTTATATTGCCGGACGGCGAAGTGATTCGGCTTTTCCTTTTCCAGCGCCTCAAACATGAGATCCACGGGGTTTTTGAATTCCTCATCATCCTCTCGAACTTCCGAAGCGTTGATGAATTCAATCAGCGTAGCGAAATTCTGTTCCTCGACCGGAGCCTCATAGTGGATGTAGCCGATGAGCGCCGTATAAAGCAGCGTCTCGGCCTTCACCCAAAAATCATCTCCTTCCTTGCCCTCGCCCTTGGTGTTCGTGATAAGCGCCGTGACCAGCTTCAAAATGTCCTTTTCTGAATGAATGTACGCGAAGGGATTATAGTGCATCGACTTTTTGAAGTTGATGGTGTTGAGAATTTTGATGCGGTAGCCCCTGCGCCGCAGGAGATTCCCGCACTCCACGACAATGCTGCCCTTCGGGTCCGTGACCACGAAACTGGTTGGGTAATCCTTGGAATCGCACTGCATTAGGTTCGGCTTGATGAAAAATCTTGTCTTGCCGGAACCGGAGCCGCCGACGACCAGCACGTTTTTGTTCCGGGATGTTTTGGGGTCCTTGGGACGGTTGTTCATGGTGAGCCGTTCCGTCTGCGTGAGAATGACGTTGTTTTCAAACGCCGGGTCGATGTACGGTTTGATGTCCTCGGCCTTGCCCCAGCGGGCGGAGCCGTATTCCACATTTTTGCGGAATTTCTTGGCGTTCCGGCCTTTCACATAAACCACCAGCCGGAGCGCGGTGGCGAGAAAGACGCCCACACCGAGGTCGGTCGGATGAAAGCTCGGCAGTGGGGAGGCAAACGCGGCGGTAAGGCCGTCCATCAGGTGCAGGAGCTTAAGGGAAGCGTCTGCGCCTGCGGCCAGCCTCCACGCCTGCCCGAACTTGGTGGCGAAAAGCGCGACGAACAGGTACGGAAGATTCATCAGGAGCAGTTTATTTGTTTTTGTCTTCATCGCGTTCGCTCCTGTTCCTTATGTTTTACTCGGTCAACGGTATTCGCTTTGACCAGATCTTTGAACTGCCGGAGACGTGAGAGGACGGAGGGCTTTTTCGCCCGGTTCACCGTTTTTGCCGTAAACTCGGTGAAAGCGGCGGTGAGGGCATCCGCGTCCCGTGCCTTGAAAAAGACAAGATATTTGGGCGGCGAAACGCTGCGGTCTTTTTTGACGGCGTAATCCACGCCGTATTTCCGCGCCACGCGGTCAAAAGAGCGGATGTTGCTGTCGGTAATCTCGATGTTCGATACGCCCGCGTTCTGCCCGACAAGCTGCTTCACCGTCTGCCTGCCGTGGGGGACCACGGGACCGGTGCGGGCCTTGGAGTTTTTCTTTTCTTTCCGGTGAGCCAGATACTTGGTAATCGCCATTTTGAGCACTCGGCCCGTGAGCTTCGTGCCACTGATGATGAGTGTCACGGAGCGATTTTCTATTTCTTCCTGCAATCAAAACACCTCCTGCCATGAGAAAACTCGCCATCCGTCACCGTTCATCATGGGAAGGCGGCTTTTTCTTTACCGGAGCCGGTTTCCCGTCGGACCGGCTGTCCGGCCTTTTTTTCTCACCCTTTTTCAGGAACGGTGTGAGGACGGTTTCTTTGCTGTCCATGTACATTTCCTCGGTTTTCTGCTGCGCCTGCTGGAGCTTTGAGATGGCGTCGGTCACGTCGTTGAACAGCGAGTGGTACATTTTCTGATAGTCCGGCACGTTATCTCCGCTCCTTTTCTGCGCCTTTTTCCCGGCCCTGTCCCTTGACGGTGAGGACGCCGTCCAGCGTAGTGACGGTGATGTGCAGCCGTTCCGCCGTGGCGATGTCGTTTTTCACGGTTTCGTCCACGTTCCTGCCGCAGACCACCAACACATGGGCACGGCGCAGAAAGTTGCAGGCGATGTCAACGCCGTCCTTGTGCTCCTGCGGAATGGCGTCGTTGAGAAAAAGCGGCAGGAACAGGACCGGGCAGATGGGCGAAAAGCCCGCGTCATAGACCTTGCGGCAGTACCGCGCCGCGTCCTCGGTGTTTTTCATTTCATCCGCGCCCCACGGGGCGGTGATGTATGCGAGGGGTCGTTTCATGGTGAAATTACTCCTTTCCGGTTTTTGTTGGGTACAAAAACAGCCTGCGCGGGACGTTTACCGTCCGGGTGGGCCGTTTCCGTACATGTCGTGATTGACCAGCGCCGAGTAGTAGCTGCTGATGGTGGTCGGAGCCTGATACAGCGCGGTAAGGATGTAGTTTCGGATATTGCGGACGTCGGCGGTGTTTTTGTCCAGACACTCCAGCACGTATTCGATGTGGCCGTCGTCGAGCTTCAAAAGCCTGCTTTTTACCGTTTCGGCGGGCATATTCTCACCGGCGATCCGGATTTCCTTTTTTCGGCTGCACACGGTGTCGAGCAGGATGCCCACGATTTCATCCAGGCGTTCCGGGTCGCACCTCTGCCGCAGAACGTCGTAGGAAATATTCTCTTTGATGATTTCGCGGTAGGCATCCGTCGCATCCATCGAATCAGCCGGTGCGTCGGCTTCCGGCTTTCGGTCTACCGGATTGGATTGATAAGGATTTACTCCATACGTATTTGATTTTTTAGGAATATTAGTTCCCTTAGTATTTAATTGCGCGAGGTTTTCCGTATCCGGTTTTCCCATATCCGGGTTATCCAGATACGACTTTTCCGTATCTGGTAAATCCGTATCCGGGAAAGGCGTATCCGGCGGCTTGCGCGGCTGCTCATAAATGGTGTATTCGGTGTCCGTGATGCGCCCGTCTTTGCCGCGAAGCTGGCGGCGCTCCATATAGCCCGCGTTTTCCAGTTCCTTGAGCGCTTTTCCGATGGCGTCCACTCCCTCGCGGCAGATGGAGGCAAGGCCCCGCGTGGTGTAATCCCAATCGTCCGGAAGGGAAAGCATCACGGACAGCAGCCCTTTCGCTTTCAGGGACAAGGCCCTGTTTTTCAGGTGATGGTTGCTCATGACCGTGTAATCCCGCGTCCGCTCCACACGAAAAACTGCCATTTTGTATCACTCCCTTCTGTACGGATGGTTCAGTCCGCAATCGTGAAATCCAGCGTCAGTTCATGGGAAACGGTTTTCGCGTTTGCCCATGCCAAACCGAATTTGGCGGTAAGCGCCAGATTCCCCGACGCTCCATTCGCGCCGAGCGTTCCCAACGGCACTTCCGAAACAAGATCACCCGTGTAAACGGGAGATTCCCGGTCAACCGCCGTCCAGCCGGAACCGGTGGTTTTACTGATCCCCACACCGAGCGCGATTCTGCTTCCGGTCTGTGCCGCCGTCAGGCTGTTCCAATCCGAAAAGGACGTGGGGGCGGCGTCACCGATACCGGAAATTGCTTTCAGGCCCGCGACGGAAACCTTTATAGGGAAAGTGGAATGGTTGGTAATCGGAATATCCGGTGCGGTGAACGGCGTATCGCTGTTCGGGTCAATGGAATAGCCGATACTGATCGGGTGTGTTACGGATACCAGCTCGTCCGTATGATAGTGCGTGACAGCCGAAATGTTCCCGGCGTTGTCCACGGCGGCAATATGAATGTAAAAGCTGCTCCCTGACGGACGAGGGAAAGTGTAACTGCTGGATGTCGTGGTAATGCTCCCGTCAGGGACGGTATCGGGATTGTTGTCCACCACGATGGAATAACCCTTCATCCCGGTTTTTAGGGATGTCGATATAACCGGAGAATCATATTTCACGCCGTCGTTCTGGCCGGTGGCTTCCACATAATACTGATAGCCGGTCGCATTGTCCTGCGAAGAATAATTGACGGTGTACTGCGTTCGGCCGAAATTGTGCGTAACGCCCGAAATTGCCGGCTCGTCCGGCGCATCCAGATCCTGCCCCTTGTGGTCGTTCCAGCTTGTGTCGGTTGTAATCTGAGCAAGGTAAAACAGAGTATTTGCCGTAACGCGCTGTTCGTCCGGCGTGGCCTCGCCGTCGGAATGGCCGGTCTGAATCATGGCACAGTTAGACCAGCTTGTCAGATAAAAGGTGTTGGTGCCTTGCCCGTTCGTTCCGTTGGCTTCTGTACTGCCGCTATAGGTGTATGGCTGCTGATACGTCATCCAGACATCCCCGAAAGCAAGCTGATTGGAATGAGACATCGGAACATTCAGGACCGTACCCACATTCCCGATTTTCCACGGATAGTTGGTGAGCAGGCCCTTTTTGGCAACTGTGATCTGTGTACCGCCGAGTATCGTGTATTTGGGGATGGTCTGAATATTGCAGTAGTGGGCGAGCTCGAAAAAATTCGGCATGGAAATTCGGTCGTTGTCTACCATCGTGTCATGCCCGAACAGGACGCCGCGCCCGGTTTTGATAAAAGCGTCTGCCTTGGTTTCGGCTGCGGCGGACAAATCCTGACTTGCGAAAGCATCCCACGCGCCGAAATACAGAACGTCGTATTTGTAGCTGCCATCCGCATTTTTCAGGTAAGTGTCCGGGTTGGCGTTGAAATCGGCAATCGACACGGTATCCACGGAAATGAGACCCTTGCCGTAGCCTTTGGGATCGTATTCATTCGACGTTTCCATCCACATTTTGAGGGATGCCGACTTCGGAAGGGTGTAATTTTTGCCTTGCCATGTCGTAAAGGAAACGGTTGGCGCGACGATTGGATAAATGTTCAGAACCTTCGCGCTGTCTTTGGCGGGAATGCTCTGAAAGGTCGATTCATGTGCAGACTTAGAATAGAGCATATAGCTGTACGGTTGGTTTTTGTCGCTGTTTGTCCAGTTCAGCGCCACATAGTTCCCGGACGGATTCGGCATCGCGGTCAGCGACAGAACCGGCGCAGCGGAGGCCGCGAACGCGGGCGAAGCGCCGGACAGCAGAATCCCGGCGGCAAGCAGCGGGACGAGAAAAAGCCGCCTGAATGATTGCCTCAAATTGAAGCCCCCTTTCGGCGTGGAAGGTTGGCCGGGAAAATCCCGGCCAATTCCCGCGCTTTTTTTTTATGCAAGCTGGAACTGGAAAACGAGCTGATGGTTGGCCGTGTACGCCCCGTCGAACGCGAGACCGTAGTCCGCCGTGAGGGACAGCGTGCCGGAAGTGTTTTGGTTCAGCGTCCCGACCTGCAACGGCGAATCGTTCACCGCCCAATGGGTGGAAGTGCTGTACCCGCTGTTCCAGCCGGAATTGGCCTTTGCGGAGATTCCGAGCGCAATGTACTTCTTGGAATCCGCGAGGTTGAGAGAACGCCACGCTTTCGCGGACGGATCAACGTCGATGAAAGTCAGCGAACCGCCCGAAGCAGCTTTCATGGATTCCACTGTGGTGATCACCGCGACTTTGGTGTTGTTGGTCACTTTGATGTCGGGCGCGGTAAAGGTTTCGGCATCCGGGCTGATGGCATAGGCCACGTTGATCGGATGGGTGACGGAAATGGTCAGCGGCGAGATGGAGCCGTTGATCGTCACATCTCCCGTGACGATGCCCGTGCCGGTGTCGGTTTTGTCGGCGGCGAACGCCGGGACTGCCGCCGTCACACCGAGCATGGCAAAAGTGACGATGCCCGCAAGAATCTTTCTGAACCTGTTTTTCATTGAGAAGCCTCCTATAAATTTTTATATCAACCGGACCATCCGGCTGATTACGAAACGGAAAGACGGATTTTGTAGTCAGCCATGCCGAGGTATGCCTTAGTTGTTTTGTTATAATACTTGATTGCTGCGGTCACGCTGTAGCTTCCAGATGAAACTGGCTGGGAAAGAGTAAGGCCGTCGATGTGCTGTCCCGGATAGATTGGTGCGGATTTCGCTACGGTTTTACCGTCCAGCAGAATTTCACACTGCATAATGACGGTGTTTGAAGACGGGTTTTCCACTTCCCATGTGCCGGTGCTGCCCTGCGCCCCGCTGGAAAAAGAAGCCTGCGCGCTCACCTTGTCGGTGACGGTGACTTCCTGCTTTTGAAGCCGGGACAGGATTTCCTGCCGCGATGGGATGCTGCCGCTTCCCGATTCCGCACTGCCGGTATTGTCCAGAGACGGAGCGGACGATGAAGGAGCGGAACTGGACGGCGGCGGGTTTGGGCAAGGGTGCTGATTTCCGCAGCTCCGCAACAGGAGAAGCAATAGAAGCAGTAACAGCAGAAGAAGCGCAAGAATGTACGGCCATTTACGTTTTTGCTTTTTATCCTCCTTTTCACCTTTGCTTTCGTTGATTTTTTCAGTTGTCATGCGGTTTCCTCCATTCATTCAGACATGAAAAAAGGCGCTTCTTTCGGAACGCCTGAAACGACGGTTATTTTACCTTTCCTGATCCCGCTGCCGCTTTTTTTGCCAGCCCTCCAAAAGCCGGATAATGACCTGTTCCATCTGTTGGGGAGTATAGGATTTCGGGAAGTATTTTCGGACCTTATCTCCCGTGATGGTCAGATCGTTTTTCTCCGGTTTCTTTTCCTCCGACATGATGGCCAACATACTGTCCTCGTTCAAATGCCCCTCTGAACTGAATTTTTTTAGCCGCTGGGCCTGTGAGAGTGAAGGGGTGGCCTGTTCGCTTTCGATGGTGTCGAGCAAAAGCGTCTGTTCCTCCGGTTTGAGGTACGACAGCTCCACGGCGGGGGTCATGGCAATTTTCTTATCGTCCACCATCTGCTGAAGCTGCGGTGTCAGCTCATTCAGCCGGATAAAACGCTGCACCTGTGTCCTACTTTCTCCGGCTTGATCGGCTACAATTTGAACACTCTTTTTGCCATCTTCTAACTTGTACCCAACTTGGGTACAAGTTAGATCAGTCCTCTCGCCTTGCCGCTTTATGGCGTCCAGCTTCATTTTGTATGCCTTGGCCCGTTCGCTCGGCAGGATATTTTCACGCTGGATGTTGCTGTCAACCATGATAATGGTCGCGGCGTCATCGTCCAGATCGCGGACGATAACCGGCATGGTGGGAATCCCCGCCAGCTCGCAGGCGTGTTTGCGCCGGTGGCCGGAAATTAGCTCATAGCCGCCCTCCGCGCGAGGGCGTACAATGGCGGGAACCAATACGCCGTATTCCTTGATGCTTTCCACGGTTTCTTTCATGGAATCATCATCCCGTACCTGAAACGGATGGTCGGGAAACGGATGCAGCTCCGAAAGCGGCATATTCGTGACCTTTTCCCGCTTGGTATCCTCGCGGGTTTCCTCCGTGGAAAAAATATCATCGTAGCTGTTCAGACTTATGTTTTTGGCGCTGCTTTTCAATCTTCAACACCTCCTTCGTCAGCTCCCGATACGCCTCTGCAACCTTTCCCTTTGGGTCGTGGGCGAAAATACTTCTGCCCTCCGCGCTGATTTCGGCGGCGCGGACGGAATGAGGAATCTCCACGTCAAATACTTTCAGCTTTGAGCCGTAGGTATCCCGCAGCAGGGCGCTGATTTCCTTGGCGTAGTTGGTGCGGCTGTCCACCATCGTCAACAGAATGCCGTCAATTTTGAGCTTCGGATTGATCTGCCGCCGCACTTTGTTGATTGTCTGCAAAAGCTGTTCAAGGCCCTTGACCGGAAGATACTGCGCCTGAACAGGAATGATCACGCTGTCGGCTGCGGCCAGCGCATTGACGGTCAGCATCCCCAGCGAGGGCATACAATCCAGAATCACGTAGTCGTATTGGCGCTTCACGCCGTCCAGATACTGCTTCAGGATTTTTTCACGGCTCATGGCGTTGACGAGCGATACCTCCATACCGGAAAGCTCGATGTTGGCGGGCATCAGGTCAACGCCTTCGTCATGGTGCAGAAGTCCCTCACCGGGGTCAATGGGTTCCTCGCTCAGCACCTTACCCATTATCGTTGCTAGCGTCACGGACAGTTGGTCGGGCTGGGGATTGCCCAAACTGATGGTCAGGGAACCTTGCGGATCGCTGTCCACCAAAAGCACCTTTTTTCCTTCCCGCGCTAGCCCGATGCCGAGATTGGCGCAAGTCGTGGTCTTGCCGACGCCGCCCTTTTGGTTGGCAACGGCAATTACATTGGTCATGTGATTTTTCACCTCCCGCTGAAATAGAAAAAGGACGTTCCTTTTCACGGAACGCCCTTAAAATATGATGAAGTTATTCAATTTTTAGGGGTAAATACTGCTTCTTAATTGCCCGTAAACCCTTGGTATTACTGACTTTTTTGAATAAATGCCGTAAGAACACTCGCACCATGTCGAATGTTCATAAGGACAGTGAACATTCGGGAGATAGGAGTAATCGAAAGATTGCTCCTATCTTTCTTTTTATCCGGCTTTGCGGGTAATGTACTCAACGGCTACGCCCTGTCGGGTGTCTATCATCACACTCTGCGGCAGACAGGCCACTTCCGGCGTGTCAAGGGTTCCGATAAAATTATAATGGATTTCGAGCCGCTGCGTCCGGCCCTTTCCCGTTCCCTCCGCCTGATAGACAACAATTTTTTCAACCAGCTCATTCAGGATCGTTGGCGTCAGTTCTTGAATGTCGGTGTACTTTTTCACCGTCTGAAGAAAACTCGCCGCGCTGTGCTTGCTTTTTTCTTCCGCGTCGATCTCCGCTTGCAGGGCGGAGATTTTCTTTTTCAACGAAAGCTGTTCATCGTCATAGCGTTTGGTAATCATCATAAACCGTTCGTCGGAGAGCTTTCCGCTTGTGTTGTCCTCGTAGGTTTTGGTGAAAAGGCTGTCCAGTTCGGCACAGCGGGCCAACATGGCCCGAAGTTCCCGCTCCCTGCGCTTGCTGTCCTTTTCGGCCTCCTGCATGGATTGAGCCATCAGGAGCTTGATAAAACTTTCCTCTTTGTCCTGCAAAAAGGCCGTCATGCGCCGAATTTCCAAAAGCATCACCTGTTCCAGCGCGTCCGCTCTGATGTAATGGGTAGAATTGCAGGTGCCGCGGTTGCCCTTATAGTTGGTGCAGTTGAAATACTTGAGGTCGGTGTTCGGGTGGTTGACATTGAAATAGAGCTTGCGTCCACAATCGGAACAATAGAGAAGGCCGGAAAACATATTCTTCTCCATCGTCTTTGGCGCTCTGCGTTTTGTACCTTCCCGGATACGCTGCACCATTTCCCACGTCTGACGGTCAATAATCGCCTCATGGACGCCCTCGAAAATCGCATAATTTTCCTCCGGGTTTTCATATCGGCGCTTGTTCTTGAAGGATTTGGAGTAGGTCTTGAAGTTTACCACATCCCCCATATATTCGCGGGCGTTGAGGATTTTGTTGATCGTGGTCTTGCACCAATAGTAGGGGCTGTCTTTGAACGAACCGCCCTTTTTCCCGCTTCTGCGGATACCCTTGCTTTTCCAGTATCCGTTGGGGTAAGGATTTGCTCTTTTTCCAAGCGGTCTGCTATGCGGTATTCGCTCAAGCCCTCTACACACAGTTTGTAAATATAGCGCACGACTTTGGCGGCGTCCTCGTCCACTATCCAGCGTTTTGGGTTTTCCGAGTCTTTTATGTACCCATACAGGGGTTGGGAAAGCGGAACACCGGCGGAGCCGCGCAAGCGTTGAGAACTGCGTATCTTGCGGGAAATGTCTCTCGCGTACCATTCGTTCATAATATTGCGGAACGGGGCAAACTCGTTTTCGCCCTCGGCGCTGTCCACACCGTCATTGACCGCGATAAATCGCACATTATGCTCCGGGAAAAAATTGTCGGTGTACATGCCGACCTGCAAATAGTCGCGGCCAAGCCGGGACATATCCTTTACCAGTACAGCACCGATATATCCGGCTTCGATGGCCTCCGCCATTTCTATAAAACCGGGGCGGTCAAAGTTTGTGCCGGAATACCCATCATCTACGAAGTATTTTGTGTTGGTTAAACCATACTCCTTGGCGTATTGTGAAAGCAGCTTCTTTTGATTAGAAATACTGTTGCTGTCGCCCTGCACATCATCATCGCGGGACAGGCGGCAATATAAGGCTGTTACAATGTTTGACTGGCTGTTCATAAATCCTCCTTCCCGGCAGTCAAACAAACGATTATTACACTTATATTATACCTCGCCTGACTGTGATGTTAAGGATGTCGATGCCGCAAAGTGCTGACACGCCTACTCTTTCCGCGCCTTATCCGATAGAATTAAGCGCCGGATTTTTTCTTCAAGAGCCTCTTTCTGTGCGTTATCGTTATAGACAGGGGTAACGATATATTTTGTACCGCTGACCTCATATTCCGCAGAAGCCGCAGAAGTGGTTTTCTCGTCCATACAAAGCGCCTCCTTGTTGAAATCGGATATACTGAAAGCCTCCCTGTGTCTCATAGGGAAACGCCAAAGGGCAGCACTCATTAAAAGGTGCTGCCCTTTGGTGCGTCTCTACTTCGGGTCAACTTGGCCCGAAGTCAATAGGGGCTGTTTTGGTAATGCTGTTCGGCTTCCTCTATGCCGCGCATATCGAAAACGTAGTGGAGTTCTCCCACCACACGCTGAATATCTTCGGGAGAGAAGCCGCCGTTTTCCATAGCGTATATGACATAGCCACGGCAAGCGCCGTTGCTCCATTGCTGATATAGCAATGTCTGTAATTCTTTATCCATAAGAAAACTCCGTTCATCAAATGAAAATCGGGAGAAGCCGCGCCGCAAGTTTCGGCCTGTCGCAAGACAGTAATTCCCGACGCGGCTCACCCTCATATATGAAAAACGATAGCTCGGACGGGCAGCGGCAACCGCCCTCATGGGAATCCCACCCCGCTCCATGCCGATGGCGCGGCGACCAATGCTGTGAAGCGTTCAAGTCGCAAGTATCATTGTATCAAGCGTGAGATCGTCGCCGGGCGGGTTTACCTTTCCCGCCCCGCCGCAGTTGGCATTTGTCGCTCGTACCGTCAAACGGCAGTCATGGCGCGTCCTGCGGCCCGGCTCCTTCATGCTTTGAACGTATCCGGGTTATCGGTATGAAATTGTCAAAGATCAGGTGAGAAGCAATTATCCTCTCGCTTATTAGGACTGGGAAAAGCGTTTTGACCACCCGGATGCTAAAAAAAGTGCAACAAAAAAACGCCCGACAGTTTTTACTGCAAGGCGTTTTGATATGGGAGCTATTCAATTTCCGGGGGCAAATTTCGGAACAGATCACAATCGTAAAAATCTATAATGCACAAATCCAATCCGTCACACAGCTTCTTTACTGTCACCGCGCTTATATCCCTGTGTTCCGGCTGTAACATGCTGTATACAGTTGAGGGCGTTATTCCCGCCAACCGCGCAAGTTCCGTATATGAAATATTGCGCTCCGCACACAGTTGTTTGAATCGCTCTGCAATAGCGTCTTTAATCTTTATGCCCTCACCGCCTTTCCGTTAGTTTCAGAATAAGCATATCAATCCATACGCTTCAACGTATACGCGCTTGCGTATACCGTGCTTTTCTGATAAACTAATTTTAACAGCAAACGGCCCCGCCAAAATGACGGGGCCGTCCGGCAAGATTGCCGTTAGTCGGAAAGGTACTTATAGAGTTGCTGGAGGGCGCGTTTGATCGAGCAGCCGACTGCGGACTGATTCACACCTTCTAAATCGGCAATCTGGCGGTAAGACAGATTATCCGAAAAGTGTAAAAGTAACCTCCGACGCTGTGTTGTGGAAAGGCGATTGACCGCCGCATAAAGCTGGCGGTAGCTTTCCATCCTTATCAGAAGATTGGCGGCGTCCTCCTGTGGATAGCTCATAGCCGCGCCTGTCAAACCGTCTATGAAATCCATGTAATCAAGATGTCGCCTGTCTTGTCGCCTTTGGGAGCGGATTTGTCGGTCGGACTGTTCCAGCAGTTCCTTCACCGAAGTTGATACCTCAACGCAAATCCGGCTTCCATTGGCGGTTTTGTATGTTATTGTTACTAATGGCTTGTCCATTGTTTTTCCTCCGTTCATCATTTTTGCGGGTGAGTGGGTAATGAACGGAGAGCGGTGGAGAGCGGCAACCGGGGCTGCTATGCTTCGGAGGCTCGAAGTACAAAAAAACACCAATCCGAAAAATTACTCGAATGGTGTCGAATGAAAAAAGGGCGCAGTAGTCGCCTGTGAATTGGTATGAATTATTGAAATTATGAAGAAGAGCTTCTGCTACATCCAGCCGACACTGTCAAGTGTCAGCTCCTCCTGAACAAGAAAATGCGGCTTTGGATACATCGGAATCCTCCATTTCCCAAGCCGCTAGCTAAAATAGTCCAGCTAATTACATGTCAAGCCTTTTCGGGAGAAAATTTCTCAGTTTGGCATCTAAAAAAGGGTATAGAAAACAAGGCTTCATCATGAAGCCTTAAAAACATAGTGGAGTGGCTACGCTACAGA
>NZ_VWXL01000057.1 GCF_009746625.1 Caproicibacter fermentans | reverse complement strand
TGTGTATCATTCCACTCCTTAACATCCGGCCTACCTCCATGGCGTTTCTTTATGCCATGGTAGCCGTTATTCTTGAGTGGGTCAATTCCGCCGGCGATCTCGGTCAATTATACTCCGGCGATAACAGGGCCAACTTGGCCCGAAGTCCGACCTCGCTGTCGTTCCCCTCCCGCTCCATTTCGATTCACTATTCCCTAAAAAATCGAAATGGAGGAACGCCTTATGGCAAAAATCAATCTGCGGGATTATTACCCGTTTTATAATTCAGACTTTTTTGTTGAGATATCAGATGAAATCAAGGACGATTTGCTGGAAGCAGAACGTTTGGAGAAAAACTACATTCGCCGCCGCTTCTATAACAAAGCCCACTATTCGCTGGACGCTGACGACGGGATCGAAAAGGATATTCTTTTTGAATCCCTTTCCCCTTGCGAGATTTACGAGCGTAAAATTACTTCCGAACAACTGCACTCCGCAATCGCTTACTTGCCGGACAAGCAAGGAAAACGAATTTATGCCCATTACATACTCGGTATGAGTAAATCCGATATTGCACGGGCAGAGGGTATAAATGAAAAAGCCGTCAGAGTTGCTATTGAGAAAGGGTTGAAAAGCATGGAGAAATTTTTGAAAAAGTCTTAATTTCCAGTTCCGAATTTGCCTTTCAAATCACACGGCTATTAGAAGGAGTTTTTTCTCCATCTGCCGTTCTTTGACAACTGAATACAGATAACCCGGATACGTTCAATCAAAAGGGAGCCAAGCCACAGGGTACGCCAAAACCGCCCGTTGAAAGGGGGAAAAACCAAACGGAGCGTGAGCGATTCCTACCAACTGTGACAGAGCAGATATGGCAATCTACCCGGCGATAATCTTTTGATTGGTACAATGATACTTACGGTTTGAACGCGTCACAGTATTGACCGTCGCGCCATCAGCATGGGGCGGGGTGAAATTCCCATGAGGGCGGTTGCCGCCGCCTGTCCGGGTTATCCTCTTATTTACCATATAGGAGGCCGCGCCGGGCATTTCTGTCTAATGACAGCCCATTCTTTCCCGGCGCGGCACTCCCCCTATTCTGGCATAGGAGAATCGAAATGGAAAAAGATATGAATTTATCGGAAATACTGCCTGAACCGTGGAGCAACAATGCTTGTCGCGGCTATGTCATTTGGGCAATGGAAAGCTGTGGTTTTAGCTCTGATGATATTCGGCGCGTGGTTATGGAACTGAACGAAAGATTTGACTTCAAATCCATTCACGAAGCAGACGGGCATTACCGGAACAGTCCCTATTGACTTCGGGCCAACTCGGCCCGAAGTATGAGGAAAGATTAACAGCCATCACTTTTGCTTATAAAGTGGTGACTGTTTATGTTTCCTCATAGGACAGCAGGAAACATAAAGTACATTTTTCATTTGAGAAGAAGGCACAAAGCGATGGTAAATCTGGAACAGATCATCACAATGCAAGATGTGGATATTGCCACAGTGGATAAATCACAGTTGACAGATGTTAGCGGAATCGACTTTGATAACAGCCTGCCTCAAAGGGAACGTGCGGCACATATTTTGAAGCAGGTAAAAAACCCTTACTGCTTCCGTCATGGAGATACTGCGGTAAAGGTAGAGTTCCCGGAGGACGGCCCCCCCTTGCAGGATGTAATTACAAACTTTCTTATACGGCAGAAAAGCGGCCTGTAATCGGTCATGTCACTTCGGGCCAACTTGGCCCGAAGTCGGTAATATCAGCTATCTAACAGTATTTTTAAGCCCTCGACAACATTGTTCGCATTATGCTGAAATGGTATAATGTAAGTGTAATGTGATAGGAAGGAGGAAGCATGGCACGAACCAAAAACAGGGAAACAAATACTGCTGTTTCTCAATTTTCGTATAATCCTACACGGTGGAATCTTGCAAAATATATCCGGTTATCCAAAGAGGACTTGAATCGTGGCAAGGACGACAGCAACAGTGTCACCAATCAAAAAAAGTTGCTTGATGATTATTACAGACAGCACCTTGATGAATTTGAAAGCGCCGAAACCTATGTTGATGACGGTTGCACAGGTACAGACACGAACCGGGCAGATTTTCAAAGACTGCTGGCCGACATTTACGCGAAAAAGGTAAACTGCGTGATTGTCAAAGACCTTTCCCGTCTTTCCCGTAACTATACGGACGCCGGGAGCCTGATTGAAAATTTGTTTGTTCAGATGAATGTACGCTTTATCAGCTTGGCAGAGGGCGTAGACAGTTATTTGAACCCTGACAGCGTATCAAGTATTCTTGTTCCTATAACGAACGTAATGAACGACCAGTATTGTTACCAAACTTCAAAGAAAATCCGTCAGGTGTTTGACTACAAGAAACGTAATGGCGAATTTATTGGCTCCTATGCCCCCTATGGCTACATCAAAGACCCCAATGATAAACACGCTTTGTTGGTAGACCATGAAGCCGCCGAAGTGGTAAAGAAGATTTTTTCCATGTGTCTAAGCGGTATGACCGTCAGGGCTATTGTGAATCATCTGAACGACCACGGTGTTATGTGTCCTTCCGTTTACAAGCAAAGTCAGGGATTAAAGTACAAATGCCCCAACGGACAGACACAGCCCATGTGGAGTACCATTACTATCAGCAATATGCTGAAAAATCCCGTCTATGTTGGAGATATGGCACAGGGGCGAAACCGTGTGAAAAGCTACAAGATACACAAAATCGAAGCTGTACCTGAAAAAGACTGGATTGTTGTCCCGAATACCCATGAACCGATTATTGACCGCGAAGCCTTTGAAAAGGTTAAGCAACTGCTAAAGCGTGACACCCGCACTTCTCCAAAACAGAAACAGCTTTATCTGTTTAGCGGCTTTCTCCGCTGTGCGGATTGTGGCCGGGCAATGTCGCGGATAGCAAGCAAGGAATTGTACGTTTACTACCAATGCGGAACATATAAGAGCCTTTCTAAAAAAGCCTGCACTATGCACTCTATTAAAAGCACAAGGCTTGAAGCGGCTGTACTCTATGCAATCCGGCAACAGGTACATCTTGCAGTCAGCTATTCCGCCATTGTATCAAAAATTAACTTGGCTCCGCTCAAAAAAAGCCAGTCGATACGGCTGAATGAACTGATTACCGCAAAAGAAAAAGAGCTTACCAAAATCATGCGGTACAAGCAAGCACTTTATCAGGACTGGAAAGACGGTCATATCACACATAATGATTACCGCCACATGAGTGAAGATTATGAACAGCAAAATGAAGCCATTGGCACAGTGATTGCCAATCTGAAAAAAGAGCGGGACGAACTGGAAAATGGCATTGACACCGAAAATCCTTTTTTAGCAACTTTCCGAAAATACGAGAACATCGACAAGCTGACAAGAGAAATCTTAATCGAACTGGTTGACCATATCAAAGTATACGAGGGCGGCGACATAAGCATACGGTTTAAGTTTGCCGACGAGCTGCGCCGCATTATCCAGTATATCGAAGTCAACTCGCATTTACAGGTAGGATAAGACACCTACACACGAACAGAGCTTGTTGGTTTTCCTAATATATAACACTCATATGATGCTGAGATCCCGGAAACTACCACAAACAGGATTCCTCCAATTGCCAGTGAAAGAAGGGTTGAGGCAACTTTTTTCCGATCCCTTATGAAATTCATTTTGGCAAGAGATACGGGGGTGATTCTCCGGTGCGTCTTTTGGGATACTTTTAAATTGGCAGATTCATAACCTGAATAGCGAACCGCTTCAATCGGTGTAATCTCCGAAGCCTTTGACGCTGGAGCAGAAACAGCAATCAAAATACAGATTGTGCTCAGGCAGATTACCACCAATGCTGCAATCCACGTGTGAAGCCAATACCAGCCGTTGGGATCCATTGCATAACCGACAA
The DNA here is from genome assembly GCF_009746625.1 of Caproicibacter fermentans. GTDB lineage: Bacteria > Bacillota > Clostridia > Oscillospirales > Acutalibacteraceae > Caproicibacter > Caproicibacter fermentans. The sequence continues at coordinate 4,263 of NZ_VWXL01000057.1, read as the reverse complement.
TACCGCCTATCACCAGTCCGAGCGGAAGTCCGGTTTTTAAAAACGAGACCCCGACAGAGCGGACAAGTTTTTTGATCTGTTTTTTTGTGGTACCGATTGCCCGCAGCTGACCATACTGTCGGGTTTTCTGAGATACTGAAATATAAAAGAGGCTGTAAATGACAATCGCTGCGGCGATGAAAATAAAAATAGTTAGGCCAAGCAATACGCCGGTTTGTGAAAAGCGGCTTTGAAAAGAATTCCCCTTCATAGAGACAGAATTATTCAGGTTAAGATTTTCCCCAGAAAGATGGTAACGCTGCTGAATACTTATCATCTCGTTCTGTACTTCTTCTTTAGTAAGCCGACTGCCATTTGGTAAATAAAGCCCCGCATTATAAAGCACAGGTTTTGAACTTTGATTTAAAAATTCTTTTGATACAATAACTATATAGTTTCTGGAATCACTGCTGGTTTTTTTAACATCGCTCAGCAGACCGGTAACAGTAAATTCTTTTTCTTGTCCATTGACTTTCAAAGATACCGTGTCTCCGGTTTTTACATTCAAACGTTGCGCATAGTAGGAATCCAACAATACTTCATCCGCAGCCTCCGGCATACGACCCTCTATATCTTTCCCTTTGCCGTTCAAATAAGAACGATCCATATACATGATACCAACAGAATAGTCTTTGTTAGTATAGTTGTCGATTTTGCTGTTAACAGAAACCTGAGAGAATGCCTGATCTTGGCTCATCTTCTGAATCATATCATCAGATACTTGTAGGACGTTGATTTGTGGCATATTCTGTTTTACAAGGTCGTAATCGCGTTCCTGCGCAAGCATAAAAAGACACATTGCGAAGGAAAGAGCCACGGACAAAACAATCATTACAGTTGCTGTTACATTGAGTCGCTTTTCACTTTTTTCTGTGGCTTTTGCTAAGCGTTTAATGATGAAGTTATTGTTGTTCTGAAGCATAGTCTTGCCCCCTCATGCCACAATCCGGCCGTCTTCAATCCGCACGATACGGTTCGCAAGCTGGGCGATCTCATTGTTATGGGTAATCATCACGATGGTCTGATGAAATTGCTGGCTCGTCATTTTAAGAAGTCCCAACACTTCCTGACTGGTTTTGCTGTCCAGATTTCCGGTCGGCTCGTCAGCAAGGATGATGGCAGGTTTGGTTGCCAATGCTCTTGCGATTGCCACACGCTGCTGCTGACCCCCGGAGAGGTTGTTCGGCAGATTGTTCAGCTTCTCCGTCAATCCCAGCATTTTTACGATCTTGTCGATGAAGGTTTTGTCCGGCTTTTCACCGTCCAGTTCAATGGGCAGGACGATATTCTCATAGACGTTCAGAATCGGCACAAGGTTGTAGTTCTGAAAGATAAAGCCGATATTCCTGCGTCGAAAAATCGTGAGCTGATCGTCGTTCATTTTAGATAATTCTTTTCCGCTTACCTCCACGCTGCCGGAAGTAGGGGTGTCCAGCCCGCCGAGCATGTGCAGGAGAGTGGATTTTCCGCTGCCGGATGTGCCAACAATCGCCACAAATTCTCCCGGCTCCACGTTTAGAGCAACACCGTCTAAAGCTTTCACCAGATTTGCACCGGTTCCATAATACTTTTTTAGTTCACTTGTTTCTAATATGCTCATAGTAATCCCCCTGCTTTCGATTTGTTGCTCTCCATTGTAAAGGACAAATGTCACCAAAAAGTCTCAATCGAAAAATGAATTGTCACGGTTTTGAGACATTTCATCAAGGAAAGAGAAAAGGCAGCCCTCAAAGCTGTCTTTTCATAAAGCCAAAGCCTATCCTTCCGTACCGGCCATGCTTTGGCTTGGAAGGAACACCGAGAAGGTGGAGCCTTTGCCGACTTTGGATTTCACTTGAATAGTGCCGCCCTGCTTTTGAATGATCTCGCGGCAAAGATAGAGGCCGATGCCGACGCCGCTGACATCATGTATTTCGTTCTCCCGGTAAAAGCGCCCGAAAATTTGCGCGTAGTGTTGTTCCGGGATGCCCCTGCCCGTGTCGGAGATGTCGATTTTAGTCGCCGCTTCCCATCGCTCCGCCTTCACGGAGATTTTGCCGCCCGGCGGCGTGTACTTCACCGCATTGTCCAGAAGGTTGAACAGAGCCTCCGCCATACGGCTTTGCCTGTCGGTGTAAACCGTGCGGGAGGCTTGTAAAAGCCACCCGCGATTTAACCCGCACAACTTTCGACCTTGACTTTCACCTTGCAAAAGGGGAGAGAATCACGGCAGCTCTTAAATGCAAGCTTTGGCACACAGCTCCAACGCGGGGATTTAGGGGCAGACTGGGATTGGGATGCCACCCTTGAGCCCAAAGCGGCACAAAACGGCACATGGGCGGCAACACGGGCCTTCATATCTGTTGTGCTGGTGTTCCCGTTAATATGATAAAATATCTCTTACAGATTTCACATGTTCAATTTCTGAGAATGGGAATCATAGCTTGGAAATTCGTCGAGATACATATCAAATTCAATGGGCATCCGGCAACATGTGACTCCCTTCAGATCCAGAAAATTTTCTCCCTTTTCCCGCATGATCTGCAGATCCAAGCAGGAGGCATTCCTGGGTAATTCAAGCCCATTTCCGCAGCGGTAAAGCGTACAGATCGTATGCCAATTCCGGATCTCCGGATGTTGCGTCTTTAAATTCTCAAATAATTCTGTTCCCCTGATGCCTTCTCATCCTCCATGGCACCGGAAAGAAAGTCACTGCCTGCCGGTCCGGTTTCTGCTCCCAGCAGGATATGGGTAAATAAAATATTTTGGCGGGCGGTGGCAGAAGCGAGGGAAAAGTCAATTTGGTCCCGAAGCGGCTCGGCCTTCTGATAGAAAACATTCCATGGGAGAAAGGCAACGATATTCTCCAAAAGCTTTCGCACCTGCATCAGCTCATCAGCATAACGGGAGAGTCCTGAAACAACCGCTTTTTGATGGTCCGCACCCGCGATTTCAATCTTGGCCGGACAATGCGCGGAACAGATGTTGTCATCAAAAGGTTTTAAAATCTCTGTTTCAAGGTTCGTCGAAAGACCCCAAAACCGAGAGAGATGGATAATCATATTGCGAATCTTAGCGTTCCTGTTTTCCAGATGGATATGGAATTCGGTAGGATTCAAATGCGTGAGATTGTCCGCCTGCCGCTCCATTGCATAATAAGTCAGCCCTCGAATACATTCCAAGGCGGTTTCCTGATCCTGAGTGAAAGACATTACGGTTTCTTCTTTTCCCATCATTTAATCATCCTACGTTTCGGAATGTTTGGCGGCTTCCCCAAAATCACGAGATTCAATATACTCCCGGACGGCTGACGGAACGTATTTTTCATAAAGCTTTTGCAGTTCACTGTCCAGTTCTCCATTCAGATCGGCATCTTTTTTCCTCATATACTGCCTGATCGCTTGAAGCTTTTCCGAATTGAAACGGACCGTTAAGGTTTCTTTTCTCATAGCAAAATCTCCTTCCTGCTCAGAGGCTGATAAACCAAATACCGGTTGTATTCTCAATCTCCTCCGGAGTAAATGTTTCCGGAGTCTGAAATTTTTCTGTATACTGCTTGATTTTATCGGCGGACAGTGAAGTGAAATTTCCTTCTTCATCACTGCCTGAAATAAAAAATGTTCCCGCGATGATGTCATTTCCTAAAGATCGATTGCCCTCCATGCCGATGAGCTTTGCCTCTTCATTGCAGACAAGCGTCACGGATTTTTCCAGATCAATCAATTCGATCAGTCCGCCAACAGCGCTCTGCATCCCTTCCAGCGTTCAATCGATCTCGGCGGAATAAGGCTCTTTGTGCGGTTCAACCTGTCGGCTCCTGCTGCTTACAATCAAAATTTGAACATAAAAAAGGAGCCGGCAAAAGCAGCCGGCTGTCCGAAATAAGCATGGATTGTCTTGCACCCTATTACGATATCAATAAAGTCTGTTTCCTATAGGCCTCCCATTGTGATGCCCTGGTTTTCCTGCTCGGGCTGCGGGGTTTCAGGTTCTTCTTGAATCGGCTGTGTATGTGCACGGCGTCGGCTCTGCCTTTGCTGGCGGCTTTGCTGTTCAGAAGCGGACGAGTTGCTTTCTGCGTGTTCGGGTCTCAATCATCACTGAAGACGAAAAAAGGAGCCGTTGCAAAACGGCACGAAAAAAAAGTCGGAGCAACCATACGAAAAGGTATTGGCAGCTCCGGCTTTTTGCTTTAAAATTTAGTTGTGAAAGAAAATAAAAAGCTCTTAGAGCATAACAGATTTG
>NZ_VWXL01000056.1 GCF_009746625.1 Caproicibacter fermentans | reverse complement strand
AGTCTAATGGTATGAAGTCAAGAGGGTAAGTGCAAATGGAACGGATAAAAAAGCCACCATAAACGTACTGGCTGGATAAAAAAGGCAAACCTTTTCAAGCCCTGCCCTTGCAATTTAAAAAACAGGGCAACAATACCATCAGAGTTTAATACTCTTCCGGTGGAATGTACAGGCGGTTGACTTTCAGCAGCCGAAAGACCAACCGAACCAGTTTTCTGGCAGTTAAAGCGAGTGCGCGTTTATGCTGGAACTTGTTGACCTCTTTGAACTTGAGGTCATAGTAGCGCCGGAACTCCGAGTCGCATCTTCTCATAGAGTTGGCAGCTTCCAGCAGATAGTACCGAAGGAATCGGTTTCCGGACTTGATTAGATGGGTATTCTCAGCCTCATAGTCTCCGGACTGGTGCTGAGACCAAACGAGGCCAGCAAACTTAGCCAGAGAGGCCTGAGACTGAAAGCGGTGAATGTCACCGATCTCAGCAATAATACCCGCTGAATACACCTTACCAATACCGGGGACAGAGGTCAGCGTATTGGGGATGATCTCGAACTGCTGCTCGATAGCCTTGTCCAGCGTCTTGATCTGGCTTTCCAATGCCCGCATGGCAGCGATCGAGACCGACATGGCCTGGTTGACAGAATCGTTCACGGTTTTGGGAAGCCGGTAGGAGCCTTTGGCGGCGGTTTGCACCGCCTTCGCGGTAGCTTCTGGATTGGCAAACCTCCCTCGTCCAGATTTCACGATGAAGTCGGTCAACTCTTTTATGTCGGCGTAAGCCAGTGCATCCACTGTCTCAAATCGTTCCATCAGGGCAATGGTGGTGGCGCTGGTATTTTGGGAAAGGACTTTTTCCTGAGCCAACCCAGAGCACTTGAGAAACAGGTAATTCGCAAAACGCTGCTTTTCCCGCGTTAGGTTCTGGACAGAGAAAAAGCGTGCTCTGGTTAGTGTTTGAAGGGCCTTGTAGCGATAATCGTCCATGTAAACCTCTGAGGCAATTCTGCCGAATCTGAGATGGTCGGCAATCACGAAGGCATCCACGAAATCGTTCTTGGGCAGATCGGAATAGGCTTCCTTGAACTTTCTGACCTGCTTGGGATTGAGAACATGGATCTTCCGTTGAAACCGTCCCAATCTGCCATCTTCCCGGAGCGCATAAACGAGGCAGTCCCCATAGATGGAGGTGGCCTCAAGGCCAATCATCACGTCGCTGAGCTGCATCGCGGTAAGTGCGGACACAATTCTCTCAGACATCAGTTTAGCACCACCACGGTTGTTCTGCACGGAAAAGCTGCTGTGTTTGGTTCCATCCGGCTTCATGAGGTAAGCGACGTTATTTTTGCTGCTCACATCAATGCCAACGTAAAGTGGATTCAAAAATATCACCTCCCCCACAGTGGGATTTTCAAGTCGGCAGGTTTTAAGATACCCATGATAACCGGAGCATCAGCAACCTCGCGTATTAGAATCATTCCGGAAAAGGCCAATGCGATATCCCTCACTGCTAAAAGGGCGGCCTTGCTTCCGGCAAACAGCTAATGAGTTTGCAGCTAACTTCCGGCTCAGGGGAACAGACTATCTGTGAAGCAGCCTTACGGCCCAACAGGAGGAATTAGAGCTTGTCCCTGCCGACTTGACAGCATTATATCACGGGTATCTCAAAGCCTGCCGGTATTCTATTTTTGGGGCGTTTTCGCCCTACAAAACTTATTATACGAGGAGG
>NZ_VWXL01000055.1 GCF_009746625.1 Caproicibacter fermentans | reverse complement strand
TTCGATATCCGTAAAAGTTTGTTGCTTTTTCATTTCTCTGCACCGCCTGTGAATTGATAGTTCTATTTTACCAGAGTTCTCCTCTCTTCGGTAGAGGGGCGGATTAAATCAGAGGTTCCTTAGATGTTTTCAAACGAAATAATCCACACTTTTATTACAATGGATTTGAGAATTACTTTAATAGAAATATCTAATAAACTATTTTGCTTCTTAGCAACATAGTTCGACCTCTTATTTTGGGTGTTAATTCCCTGCATAACGCATCATCACAGTACTGGCAGTTTTAATTTAGTATTAAATTGCACATAACAACCATAAGCTAAAGCCGTGATTTATTGGACACGGTTTTAGCTTATGGTTTTAATTTACCCCTTGACAATGTTGCAGTGAGCTTATGACAATGGACGAATTGACCACTATGCCGGGCAATAAGTGTATTTTACAGCTTCGCGGCCTGCGTCCGTTCCTTTCCCCGAAATATGATTTGAAACAGCACCCCAATTACAGGGATACCGCCGAAGCCGACAAGCGCAACGCTTTTGACGCTTCAAAGCTGGTAAACCGCCGCATGAAAAAGCTCAATCCTAATGAGCAGTATACCGTTTATGAAGTAAGTGCTGACGAGGAAACCGCCGCCATAGACGAGAACGAGGACATTCTCAACTATGATGATGTGGACGAACCGGAAGCATTTGCATAACTTCGGGCCAACTTGTCCCGAAGTGACAGCCGCCGAAAATGGCGGTTTTTTTGTACCCAAAAACAATATAAAAACATGGAGGTAATTAGATTATGGGATTTTTTACGAGTGCAGTTAGTACCTTACAGACCCTTGTTGTGGCTCTTGGCGCGGGCCTTGCCGTGTGGGGCGTTATCAACCTTTTGGAAGGGTATGGTAGCGACAATCCGGGCGCGAAATCGCAAGGCATTAAACAGCTTATGGCCGGGGGCGGCGTTATCCTGCTGGGAACAACGCTTGTACCTATGCTTTCCAGCCTGTTTTAAGGTAGGCCGGTATGGATTTTCTCACCGACTGGATTAACGAATGGATAAAAGGTCTGCTGGTAGACGGTATCATGGGCAATTTAAGCGGCCTTTTCGAGAACGTGAACGACCAGATCGGAGAGATTGCAACGCAGGTGGGAACCACGCCGGGGAATTGGAACCCCGGCGTGTTCTCCCTTATACGGCAGCTTTCCGAAACGGTTGTTTTGCCGATTGCCGGACTGGTGCTTACCTTTGTCATGTGCTATGAGCTGATTCAAATGCTGATTGACCGGAACAACCTGCACGACATTGATACATGGATTTTCTTCAAATGGATATTCAAAACCTTTGTCGCGGTACTGCTTCTATCCAACACGTTTAATATCGTGATGGCGGTATTTGATGTTTCCCAAAGCGTCATTAACAGCGCAGGGGGCGTGATTGCAGGGAATACAGGGGTAAGCCCCGATATGCTGGACAGCTTGGAAGCCCATCTCATGACAATGGAAATCGGCCCTCTGCTCGGTCTGTGGATGCAATCCTTTCTGATTAAGATTATTGTCGTAGCAATCAACATTGTTGTGTTTGTCATTGTGTACGGCAGAATGATTGAAATTTACCTACTCACCAGTTTAGCACCTGTGCCGATGGCAACCTTGGTCAACCGGGAAATCGGAGGCATGGGCCAGAACTATCTGAAATTCCTGTGCGCCGTGGGCTTTCAAGGCTTGCTGATTTTGGTATGTGTGGGAATCTACGCAAAGCTGGTGCAGAGTATCGCCGTAGGCGGCGACCCCATTGGAGCCATATGGACAGTAATCGGCTATACGGTTCTATTGTGCTTCACCATGTTCAAGACGGGAAGCCTTGCGAAATCTATTTTTGGAGCGCACTGACAACTTCGGGCCAACTTGTCCCGAAGTGAGAAAGGAGAAATTTTTACTATGAGCAACGAAAACACAACAGTTCCGCAGGAAACGGAACAGCAACCCGAACCGGCGGCTCTGCCGCTGAAGCTGGACATTACCGCCCGGCTCATTGAGCCAAAGGGCAACCTTGTAGGCTTTGCCAGTCTGAAACTGAATGACTGCTTTGTGATTGACGATTTCAAGATTTTGCAGAGCGACAAGGGCATTTTTGTGGGTATGCCGAGCAAGCCGGATAAGACCAGCAAGACCGGCTACCGGGATACGTCCCGCCCCATCACAAAGGAGTTTCGCGCGGAGCTGACCGAAGCCGTGACAGCGGCCTACCATGCAGAGCTTGAAAAGTTGCAGACCCGCGCCGCTGCCATTGCTTCCCCTGAAAAGCAGTCTATCCCGAAACAGCTTGCGGAGGGCGCAAAACAGGCGGCACAGGAAAACGCTGCCCGTCCTGCTCCTGCAAAGGCAGGTAAAGCCAAAAGTGCAGAAAGGTAACAGTGCGACTTCGGGCCAATTTGGCCCGAAGTGGAAAGGAGTTTTTATGTATCAACAGCCGGAACAATCACCGTGGGGCAAGGTGCAGACCTGTGACGTTCTCTGCCCCGGCGTGTTTCTTGTGAGTACCGCCAGTCATGGCGGCACAATGGTTGCAAAGGATATGGCGGCGGTGCTTTCTCCTGCCGCGATTAAGTGCGGCTTTCGTCACAGCGGTTTTCTCTGCTTCGAGGAAGATACGCAGGAAGATGTTGCCTTGCGGGAGCTTTTGGATAAAAAGCTGTTGGCGGTTCCAGACCGTATAAAAGACAAGGCCGCTTTTGGGGAAAACATCAATAAGTCGCTCCGGGAACATAACCCGGACTATTGGCGGGTACGGCAGGCTGGACTGGAAAAGACCCCGGCACGGCAGACGGTTCCTATCCACAATGCAGAACGATAATCAACTTCGGGTCAACTTGGCCCGAAGTCAGAAAGGAGGATTTTTCATTGGCCTATGTAAGCGTACCAAACGACCTATCGAAAATAAAAACCAAAGTGGCGTTCAATCTCACCAAACGCCAGCTACTATGCTTCGGAGCGGCGGCGGTAGTCGGTATTCCGACTTATCTTTTTACCCGTACCGCCATTGGTAATACCGGGGCCATGCTCTTAATGATTGCCCTTATGCTCCCTTGCTTTCTCATTGCCATGTATGAGCGTGACGGACAGCCGCTTGAAAAAGTGGTGCGAAATATTGTCCGCTCCAAATTCCTATGGCCCCGCACACGCCCCTATCAGACACAGAATTTCTATGCGTATCTAAGCAACCCCGGAAAGGAGGTTTCACCCAATGGCGCAAAAAACAAAACGCCCGCCTGTTCCCGCAAAAAGCGGAAAGCCTAAAAAACGCGGGCCGCAGTCGGCACAGCAGACCATTCCCTACAAAGAAATGCTGAAAGACGGTATCTGCAAGGTGCGGGAGGGCTACTACACTAAGACCCTTTCCTATGAGGATATTAACTACGCCGTAGCTTCCAGTGACGACCAAAGCACCATTTTTGACGGGTACTGCGGCTTCCTCAATTACTTTGACAGTGCCTTGCCCTTTCAGCTTTCCTTTATCAACCACCGCTCCCGCCCGGAAAACCGTTACAGTGTGAACATTTCCCCGCAGGACGACGATTTCAACAGTATCCGGGGCGAATTTACCGCCATGCTGGAAAATCAGATTGCCAAAAGTAACAACGGCATTGTCCGCTCCAAATACATCACATTTGGTATCAACGCAGACGGGATCGGGGCGGCCCGCCCCCGCTTGGAACGTATCGAAGCGGATATTGTGGGGAACTTCAAGAAGCTGGGTGTACAGTCGGCAACCCTTTCCGGGCGGGAACGCTTGGAAGTGCTGCACAGCCAGCTACACCCCGGAGGGCGGGAGCCATTCCGCTTTTCGTGGGATATGATACCCAAAACAGGTATGGGGACAAAGGATTTTATCGCTCCCACGTCCTTTGACTTTCGCCAAAGCCGCGCTTTTCGTGTAGGGACTACATGGGGCGCGGCTCTGTATATGCAGATTATGGCTTCTGAGCTTTCCGACAAGCTGTTAGCAGAGCTTTTGGAAGTGGACGCAGAAATGACCATCACCCTGCATATCCAGACGGTAGACCAGACCAAAGCGGTGAAAACGGTCAAGGCAAAGCTGACCGACATAGACCGAATGAAAATGGACGAACAGAAAAAAGCCGCCCGGGCCGGATATGACATTGATATTCTTCCCCCGGATTTGCTCACTTACAGCAAGGACGCGGCGGCACTCTTGGCAGACTTACAAAGCCGCAATGAGCGAATGTTTCTTCTCACGTTCCTTGTGGTGAATACGGCCCCCACCCGCCAGCAGTTGGAAAATGACATTTTCACGGTGTCGGGCATTACACAGAAATACAACTGCTTTCTCAAACGGCTGGACTTTCAGCAGAAACAGGGCTTTATGAGTAGCTTGCCCCTTGGCTGGAATGGCATTGAAATACAGCGGGGCATGACCACAAGCTCTACGGCAATTTTCGTTCCCTTTATGACGCAGGAGCTTCGCATGGACGGGCAGGCATTGTACTACGGCATGAACGCCCTTTCCCATAACGTCATTATGGCAGACCGCAAAAAGCTGAAATCCGCCAATGGTTTTTATCTTGGCTCTACCGGCTCCGGCAAGAGTTTTGCCGCAAAGCGTGAGCTAATCAACGTATTCCTTGCCACCAAAGACCGCATTATCGTGGTAGACCCAATGGGCGAATACGCCCCGTTAGTCCGGCGGCTTGGCGGGGAGGTCATAGAAATATCACCAAACAGCCCCCATCACATCAACCCAATGGACTTAAAACTGAACTTAGCCGGAGAGAACAGCCCGCTTTCTATGAAAGCGGATTTTTTATTGTCCTTATGTGAGCTGATTATCGGCGGCAAGGAGAGTTTACAGCCCATTGAAAAAACCGTGATTGACCGTTGTGTGCGGCTGGTGTACCGGGAGCTTGCCCTTGGGATCGGGGACTGGAAAATGCCGCTTCTGCAAGATTTATATGAAACCTTGTGCCAGCAGCCCGAACCGGAAGCCAGACGAATTGCAACCGCCTTGGAGCTTTACTGCATCGGTTCCCTTAATATGTTCAACCACCCTACCAACGTACAGACCGACAGCCGCATTACCTGTATCGTGTTGAAAAGCATGGGAGAAAACCTACGCAAAATCGCCATGCACATCACAAACGAGCTGGTGACACAAGCGGTAGACGAGAACTTTTCCAGAAGTCTTTCGACTTGGTGTTACTATGATGAATTTCATATTTTGTTGCAGGACGCACTTTCTGCCAGTTATTTTGTCCGTGTGTGGAAAATGCTTCGTAAAAAGGGCTGTGTACCGAGTGCACTCACGCAGAATGTAAAAGACCTTTTAGCCAGCCGTGAGATTGAAAATATTCTGGAAAACAGCGACTTTATGATACTGCTGTCACAGGCACAGGGCGACCGGGCGATTCTCGCCAAACAGCTTGGCATATCGGAACATCAGCTTTCGTATATCGCTCACAGCAATTCCGGGGAGGGGCTTTTGTTCTTCGGCAATACCACCATTCCCTTTGTAGACCGTTTCCCCCGTGGTGAAATCTACAATCTGCTTACCACAAGGCCTGAGGACGTCAGGGAGGCCCCAAATGCGTGATACAGGCAGACCGGGCCACTTGCGGTTTAAGCCAAAGGGACAGGCAGCAACTTCGGGTCAACTTGGCCCGAAGTCAAAAAAGCGGGCTACACCGAAAAAAGAAACTGTCAGGAAAACACCACCGCAAACCGCCGACCCGTCAGGAACTTCGCCACTTGTAGGTAATCGCTCTGACCCGGCTCCGCCTGATATGGAGAAGCAGAAATTGCGATTTGAAGATGAAACTGCCGCGGATACCGCAATCCCGCCAAAATCTGCTGACCTTGCCACTTCGGGCCAACTTGGCCCGAAGTCGGGAAAGCTCCGACAGGACAGTAAGAAGCCCCGACCCTCGGAACGTCTGCGGCGTGACGGAGATCCACCGCCCGGTGGTGAAACTGCTGGAGCTGATTCACATTCTGGCTCTGCCAACAAAAAGGCGGCGCAGAACGGTAAGCGTATGGAGAAATCAAAGCTCTGCATGGAAAAAAGCGGCGAAAAGCTGAATACCGCCCGTGAAAAATTAGAGAGCCAGAAACCGCAGAAAAAGCCCGGCCCGATTAAAAAAGTGAGCCGTGCCGCCGGGTATCAGTCATGGCGGTATGTGCATGGGAAAATTCATCAAATAGAGCATGAAAATGCAGGAACGGAAGCCGCCCACAAAACGGAACTTGCCGGGGAACACCTTGCCCGGGGCGGTACACGCTTTATCAAGCACCGTATCCGCACTCGTCCCACCCGGCAGGTTCGCAAATGGGGAAACAGGCATATCAGCGCAAGAGCCGATTACGCCTACCGCCAGCTTGTGCAGGACAATCCGGGCTTGCAAAGTAACCCGGTTTCCCGGTTCTGGCAGAAGCAACAGTTAAAAAAACAGTACCGAAAACAGGCGAAAGAAGCGGCTAAGCAGGGCAAAAAAGCGGTGCGCTTCACTGAAAAAGTAACCCGAACGGTTGCGGCCTTTGTAAAGCGCAATCCAAAGATTTTATTGCTTGGGCTGGTGCTGTTCCTGTTGATTGTGATTCTGCAATCCTGCATGGCGGGAATCACCACCATTGGCAACGGCCTGATTAGCGTGGTGGGCGGCACTTCCTACGGTTCGTCGGACAGTGATATTGAAGTCGTCGAAGAAAACTATACCGCACTGGAAAAGGATTTGCGGGAACGGCTCTCCCAGATAGAAAGCGATTATCCCGGCTATGACGAGTACCGCTATTCCGTGGATGAAATCGGGCATGACCCCTTTGAGCTGGCTTCCTATCTGACTGCCAAATACGGCGGCTACACCCCGGCACAGGTACAGGCCGAACTGCAAACCCTGTTCGGACAGCAATATATCCTGACCATCACGGAAACGGTAGAGGTGCGCTACCGCACGGAAACCGACACTTGGACGGACGAAAACGGCGAAACCCATACCGACACCTACGAGGTTCCCTATAATTACTATATCCTCAACGTATCTTTGAAAAACAAGTCATTGGGAGCAGTGGCTCTTTCCAATCTTAACCCGGAACAGACGGAACGCTATACCATTTACCAAAAGACCAAAGGCAACCGCCCATATCTGTTTGAGGGAAACATTTACGCCCATGCCGGGGAATACACCGATTACGACATCCCCCCACAAGCTCTGGCCGACCCGGAATTTGCCGCTATGATTGCCGAAGCGGAGAAATACTTAGGCTACCCCTATGTTTGGGGCGGTTCTTCTCCCTCCACTTCCTTTGATTGTTCGGGCTTTGTGTGCTGGGTCATCAATCAGTCGGGCGTGGGAAGCGTGGGGCGAACCACCGCAACAGGGCTTTTCAATTCCTGTTCCCATATCCCACCGGACGAAGCACAGCCCGGCGACCTGATTTTCTTTCAAGGCACCTACGACACTTCCGGCGCAAGCCATGTGGGAATTTACGTTGGAAACGGCATGATGATTCATTGCGGCTCCCCCATACAGTACACTTCCATCAATACAAACTACTGGCAAAGTCATTTTTTAGGCTATGGACGTTTGCCATAACCAAAAAGGAGGTAACTTTTGAACGCAAAAATTGAACGTGTCTGCAAGGACATACAGAAAACAAAGGATAAAATCAATGAGTTTCAAACAAAGCTGCGGGAGCTGGAAAAGCAGAAAACCGAGCTGGAAAATCTGGAAATTGTGGACGCGGTGCGCGGCATGGATATCTCCCTGACCGACCTTGCCGACCTGCTGAAAGCAGCAAAGGCAGGCGGCGCCACTTCGGGTCAACTTGGCCCGAAGTCCGCAGTACCCGCCCAAACTGAAAAGGAGGAAATCGAAGAATGAAGAAATTTCGTATGATGGCGGTGCTATGCGCCGCTTTTTTAATGGCCTTTTCCTTTAGCACTGTGGCCTATGCCAGCGGCGGTGAGGAAACCCCGGAGGTAACGGAAGCTCCGGCGATTTCTAAAACAACCAGTGACCCCAATCCCTTTACCCCTGACGGAACGGGAACGGTAGTCAATACCGCCACGGACGAGGACGGCAAGCAGTTTTACACCATCACCACCCCGGACGAAAATGTATTTTACCTTGTGATTGACCTTCAGCGGAAAACGGACAATGTGTATTTTCTGAACGCCGTGACGGAAAAAGACCTGCTGGCCCTTGCGGAGAAGTCCGAGGATACCGTGGAAAATGAAACCGCCGCTATTACCACTCCCGAACAGGAAAGCAGTTCTGAAACAGACATAAGCTCTGAAACTTCTTTAGAAACCTCTGCGGAGCCGGAGCAAAAAAGCAATCCTACCATGCTCCTGCTGGTGCTGGCGGTTGTTGCAATCGGCGGTGGAGCCGGATATTACTTTAAGATTTACCGCCCGAAGCAGGAGCGGGCCGCTTTGGCAGAGGACGAATTTGACGAATACGAAGCCGACCCTTACGACGAGCAGGAGGACAATACCCCGCCGTGGGAAGTAGATGGGGAGGACGAGGACGTATGAATTTCACCAACAGCCCCTATGAAAAAATGATGAAAGAAAAGCCCCGCCCCTGCCGCCCGGCTCCACCGCGCAAGCCGCCGAAAGGCTCTCCCTGCCGGGATTGCAGTTATTGGAACGGCTCTGTCTGCGTGGGCGTTTGCTACCGAGATTTGATACTGCCGCAAAGAGAGGGAACTTCGGGCCAACTTGGCCCGAAGTCAGAGCTATGAGTGCCGAACCCCGGGAACTGACCCGCCGGGAACGCGCCTCAATCCGCAGGCTGGTAACAGGGATATGCGCCAATTATGACCCGGAATACGGTTGTCTGCCCCTTGATTACGGCGGCTGCTATATGCTGGATAAATGCTGGACGGGCGCATACTGCAAATATTTTCAAAAGGCCGTGCTTCCGCTTGAACCGGTGCTGGAAGCTGATTTAGCCGGAACCCCCGCTTTGCTTTCCCGCAAGACCTGCCCGGTCTGCGGCACGGCCTATCTTCCTGTTACCAGTCAGATCTATTGCTCCGAAGCCTGCCGCCGGAAAGGAAAACGCGAAGCAGACCGCCGCCGCCAACAGCGGCACAGGCGCAGAAACAAGGGGTAAGGTGTCACGAAGTTCACCTAAAAAAGCCTTGATTTCCGGGGCTTTCCGGCCCCGGTTTCAAGGAAAAGGTATCTACGCTTCCTGCCCCCGCTTTTTGAGGGTAACAGCGTGACATTTCTATGTGTGAAAACGGAGGGAAAATGAGCGATAACGTAAAAGGATATGAAATCAAACGGGCCATTGTCTTTGAGAATGACCGGGGCTTTGCCCTTGGGGAAAATCCACAGGCGGTACAGCCCTTTGCCACATGGCAGTTTACCGAGGACATAAGCGGCAGGCGCGATTACTATTCGGGACACTATACCGCCGATAAAGCCGCCGCCACAAGGGATTATGAGAACCGTGTAGCCGAATATCAGCATAATTACGGCGTATCCGCAAAATCAGCTTACCGATATTATTCTACACAAAGGCCAGTGGATATTGGTACATTCCCCAAAACGGAGAACGGCCCGTTATATCTCGTGAATTTTGATAAGCGGGAAAGTGTGGAACATTACCGCTTTCTGGCGTGGGGCTATCTTGTGTATGACGCGCCCCTGACAGAAAAGCAAATGGCTGACTATGAGCTTCGGGCGGCTCCCGGCAATCCCGACAGGGAACCGGAAAAAAGTAAATCCATTGCCGCCCGGCTGGCAGAGGGAGCCAAACAGGTGGCACGGGACAACGCCGCCCTTACTGCTCCCGCAAAAGGAACAGAGAAAGACCGATAACCACTTCGGGCCAACTTGGCCCGAAGTCACAAAAAGGAGGTTTTTGATAATGGAAAAGGATAACTATTTGAACAATGCAGAGCTTTCCACGGAACAGAATTACAACATGATTGATGGGATTCCGAACAATGCCCCTTTGCCTATTGTGCAGGCCATGCCGGAGGAAAGGCCGAAAGACAGGGTAAAGGAGCCGCCGGCAAAGCGCAGGAGCCGGGAACGGGAGGAACGGTGAGCCGCCCCAAACGCAGGCGGGGCGTTCCCCTTTATGTTTGGGTGAGTAATGATGAATACGCCGCCATTCAGGAACGTATGGCACAAGCCGGAACACAGAATTTAAGCGCCTATATCCGCAAAATGGCGCTCAATGGCTATGTGCTGAATGTTGACCTTGCCCCCGTCCGGGAGCTGGTTTCCCTGCAACGCAGATGTGCCAACAATCTGAATCAGGTTGCCATTCATGCCAATACCTACGGCGTTTATCCGTCCGAAATTGCCGCCCTGCAAAAAGATTATACCGAGTTATGGGGCCGGGTTTCAGAGGTACTCAAACAGCTTACGGCGGTAGTGGAGCTATAATAAAGGGGACAGATTAATCTGTCCCCTTTAAATATTTTATTTTTTTGTATGGACTACCCAACTGTTTGAACAAGGCTTTCTTCAATAGTGCAAATTTCATTATCACAATAATTAAGAACATATTGCGGTACAATCTTGTACTGCCTTGGATTAAGTTGGAATAAATAATCGTTTTGCACATGGAATGTTTCATCTACATATTTTTTCATTGCGCTGCCCCGTTCCATATCTCCATCTTTTAACATCCTATATATTTGAACCTTTTCATAGCCACTTGCAGAGTTGCGATACAGTGCTACCATATCCGAGATATTTTTGGTACGCGCATATACAGTTGAATAATCAAAGTCATCAATCTTTTGTTGAATGATACTGGTAGCTAATACAATTTCGTCAGGAGTCATATCCCGCAGACTTCCGTCTTCATCTTTGATTTGGGGAATATCTCTATCTTTGTGAAATACGTTAGAAAGTAAATCCCAAACTATATCCTTTTGATCGTTGATTTCGACAAGCCGCCTATAATAAATCAGCTTGTGGATTATATCGGCAGAATCAGCAATATTACTTTCACATACCGAAACACATGATTTGACATCTGTATTTGTAATTACATGTTCGTCTAACGTTCCATTAATATTTGAAATAAAGTATGCTTTCGCTGACGGTGAGAAAATATCACGCAAGGTGCAAACAATATCAATAATTGGCTCAAAATCATGTGTTAACATCAATACAGTTTTTCCTTGAAAAGAGTTTGTCCCTCTAAAAAGCATAGACATAATAGCAAACTTTTTATTATTATCAAAAGATGAAATAGGATCATCAAGTATTATAAAATCCGCATTTTCTTTAAGCGCTTGATACATAAACAATACCAAAGCGAAAGCATTTCGCTCACCGTAACTTAAATGTTCTTTTACATTTCCGATACCCTCGCTCTGTTCTGTATACGTTAAGATTAAGCGGTAGCTTTCCCCTGTAGATTGAACGATTGAAACTTTGTATTGATAACCTGCTGATTCAAGAAAACCATTAATATCTTTACTATGTTTTTCTATAGTCTTTCTTATTTCTTCTTTTTGCTGAGCAACTTGTCCTTGTAACTGCCCCGCAACAGTAATTACTTCGTTCAGCGAAGCATTAATCCTGTCAATTTTAGATTTTGTATAATCGCTTTCTAGCTGACGGTAAAAGGCTAAGTCAATAATGTTTTCGCGTAATGCATCTGCTACCCGATCTACATTGCTCAATGAAGCAAAACCTAAGTATTTTAAACCAGTTAACTTATCGCGTAAAGTAATTACCTCGTCTTTTAGTCGTTTAAGAAACTCAATTTGTTCTGTTGTTATACCAGTAGCATTTTTTGAAATAATTTGCACAGCCGCTTTTGTATCTTCTGAAAAATAAGCCTCTAAGGAGGTAAATACATCTAATATTTTGCTTAATGAAGAAAGATATTTAGTATCATACTCTTGGCTTACTTTTAAGATGGTTTCTTTAGGTGTTGAAATGTTGGAAACACAATACGGACATTTATCAGTGATTTCCAAATAATCTTTTCCCTCGGTTTGCCACTTTAGCCATTTTAGATTTGTCCCTGCTGTTCTTAAATACGGAGCATATGCAGCAAGTTCAGGGGGAACATTCTCAAGCTTGTTTCCTTTACCAATACTTTTTCCGAGATCGCCTGCTTTTGAATATCCGCTCTGTGCTTTCCCAAACCCGTCGATAAAAGTTGTCAAATCATTAATAAGGGCATCTAGATCCGGGTCGTCACGAAAAGCTGTTTGTATGCTAGAAATTAACTCGGAAATTTTACGCATATGTTCTTCGTATTTGGGCGTTTTAACAAATATCTCAAAACTATTCGCTACTAACTCATCCTTTTGATAAGCATAGGTTTCAATATATTTCTCATCGAAGACAGCCACTTTCTGAATGGCATCAGATATCATAACACTTGGGTTATGGTCTTCTTTTCCATCATTCAAATACTTAAATGGACGTAAATCTGTTAGTGCCCCACCTGAAATATGTAAAGATATAGCTTGGGCAATCGTTGATTTTCCAGTACCATTAATAGCATATTTAATATTTAATCTTCCATTTTCAATATGTATATCACCAGAGTCAATATTATTGCAGTTATGAATAGAAATGTCCATTTTTGCTCCTTTCCGAAAAAGCAAAGCTACTGTTTAGGTTCTTCATACAAATAAATCAACACTCAACTATAATGCAACCCATGTTTCGCTTTAAAATTTTATTTTTCTCTCTAATTATACATAATTTTCCTTGTAGATTCAAGCCAAATATAGCTAACTTCGGGCCAACTTGTCCCGAAGTCCCGGGACAAGATCGGTGCGGCCTCGACAACATTGTTGTACTCTGCCTGAAATGGTAAAATATAGGTAGAATACAATAAGAAAGCCACTCAATGAAAGGAGAATTTTTATGAAGTTTATCAAACTAATATTTAAGATTATCGCCGCGCCGTTTGTGGTTCTGCTGACGATAGCAACACCCATGATTGAATTTGTATTCTGCTATGCCGCCGCTTTCTTACAGGTAGTTTCCGGGATAGGCGTTCTTATCAGCATTGCCCTGCTGATAAGTGGTGAAAAGCTAGGCTTCGGCGTGTTCCTGTTCCTGTCGTTTTTGATTTCTCCCCTTGGTATTCCTGCCATTGCGGAATACCTCATTGACGGACTGCACAGCCTGAACAATTCACTTCGCTTTTTCATTGTAAGCTAACAGCAGCATAACAGAATTGCCGGGCAACTTCGGGTCAACTTGGCCCGAAGTTGTTTTTTCGAGGAAAGGAGGAAACGAACATGGCTACCACCCGCCTTATGACCCGTCACACTGGAAGCGGCATGACTATTATGGAAACTTTAAAAGACGGTTTTGACTACGGGAAAAATCCAGATAAGACCCACAACGGCGATTTAATTCTTGCTTATAAATGTGACCCCGCCACCGCTGACGCAGAATTTTTACTCTCCAAAGCAAAGTACAAAGCTATCACAGGACGGGAGCAAAAACGGGAAAATGATGTGCTATATTATCAAATCCGGCAGTCGTTCCTGCCCGGCGAAACAGATCCCGAAACCGCTCTTAAAATCAGCTATGACTTTGCCATGCGCTGGACGAAAGGCCGACATGCCTTTTTCGTGGTTTCCCACGCTGACCGCCCCCACCCCCATTGCCATATTTACTACAATTCTACCTCGCTGGACTGCACCCGGAAATTCCGGGATTTTATCGGTTCAGCCCGTGCGGTGCGGCGGCTCTCTGATCGGATATGTCTTGAAAACGGACTGTCTGTTATCACCAATCCCAAACGCCACAGCAAGGGTAAATTCAAACACTATGGGGAATGGTTGGGAGGTCACAAGCCGCCGACATTTCAAGAGAAATTAAAGGCGCAGATTGATATTTGCCTTGCAACGAAGCCGCCGGATATGGACACCTTTTTACAGACAATGGCGGCGGCTGGTTATGAAATCAAGCAAGGGCGCGGCGGCACAATCAGCTTTCGGGCAGAGGGGCAGGAACGCTTTACCCGGCTCCGTACTTCCACGCTTGGCAAGGGATACGGGCAGGAGGATATACAAGCGGCGATTGAGGGCAAAACTGCTCCGCAGGAAAGGCGCAAGTTCAATCTGATTGTGGATATTCAAGCCCGTATGAAAGCCGGAAAAGGCCCGGCCTATGAACGCTGGGCAAAGGTATTCAACCTCAAGCAGATGGCGGCAGCCTTACAATATTTGCAGGAAAACGGCCTGATGGAATACGCGGATTTGGAGCAAAAGACCACAGAGCTTACCGACCGTTTCCATACGCTTTCAGACAGTATAAAAACCACCGAAACCGCAATACGTATCAATGCAGAGCTAAAGGCGGCTGTGGTGGATTATGCGAAATCCCGGCCTGTGTTTGAGGGGTACAAGGCGGCGAAGTACAGCAAAAAATATCTTGCCGAGCATGAAGCGGATATTGCCGCCTACCGGGCGGCGCAGGACACGTTCCGGCGGTTACTGTCCGGGGCAAAGCTCCCCAAAATGGATACGCTCAAAGCAGAGTTTCAGTGGTTGTCGGCCGACAAGAAGAAGGCTTACCGGGAGTACCGGGAAACAAAAAAGGCCATGCAGGAAATTGTAACGGTAAAAAGCAATATAGACCATCTGCTCGGCCTGACGGACGTGCAGAAAAATAAGGAAATGGAACGATAGCGAACATGACGCAACATGAGGTGCGAAGCGCCGACTTTGGGCCAAATTGGCCCGAAGTCGCAGGGTTTGGGGAAGGCACTCCCCAACAAGCAATTTTTGAGTTTTCCCGCAAGGGAAAATCTCAAAAATGTGCAAGTGTCAATACACTTGCCCTGCTTGCGGGTTAGCGTAAGCCCCAAAAATGGCACAAAAATTGTGGTTTGCTTTTAATATCCTTCCGCCCCAAAATTCCGATTACCAAATTTGTATTTTAAATTTGCATGTCTATCGAAAATCATTATCGCACTTTTTCCTTTGAGATATCCCATGATTTGCGATATACTGTATTTTGGTGGAATTGAGAGAAGCAAATGAATATGGTCGGGCATTATATGTCCTTCTATGATCGCAATTCCCTTCCTTTTGCATAAATCTCTTATGATTTGCCGTATGTCGTCCCTCAATTGATAATAGATTATCTTTCGCTGATACTTCGGCGTGAATACGTGGTCATTATGTCTGTCTGTGTGCGGTGATGATGGTGAAACTGTAAGCATTTACGGTAATTTCGCTGCCGAGATGTACTATGATACGACTCCAGAGGCAAGATATATGGAGCTATGGTTGCCATTAAGTTCATCGCAAAGTATAATGCAAATATGGATAAAAACAATGGAATACAAAAATAATCTACTCCGGTTTTTTGCCTATTGGTATGGCGATTTTTGGGCCTTTAGCAGATGTTGTCCCATTTCGTTGGGTTATGGTTTGGTTCAGGCGTTGCGTTAATTATTATTGCTACAGTTACACACTGCAATCTCATTTAGCAAATAAATAGATGTATCATGGAAAAATGCGAATGGATATTACTCGCTATTTATATAATTTGGAGGGTTATAAAGTTGAATAAAATAACAAAAAAGAATGTCATTCCCATACTAAGCGTTACAGTGGTTGGTGTTTTATTAGGTCTTTTTTCGGCCTATATAGACAATAGGCATATCCATATCAATTTCTTCTTAGGTCAAATAAATGTAAATGCGATTCTTTCAAATTTTGGTATATGGATCCTTATTGCATTATTTATTTCATTAAAAAGCGAAAAATCTATTTCAGCTGCAATTAGAGTTTTGTTTTTTTTCTTAAGTCTAAATATTACATTTCATATATACCATTTATTGATTCATGTTAATGTTAATAGCTATATGTTAATTTGGTATACAATTACCGCAATATCGCCGTTTTTGGCCGTTTTATGTCATAAAATAAAGCAAGATAATATCTTAGCGGTATTACTATCAGCAGGTGTTATTTCGGTAATGCTTTTGCAAATTATGTCCAGTAATCATGATGATATGTATTGTGAGATAATATTTTTAATTTGTGCTATAATTCTTATGCATAAAAAATTGATTACAACATTAATATCACTGTGTATAGGACCTGCTATTGCCTTTTTTCTGTATCAAATGCCTTTCTTTTCCTGAATGAGATGGTTTTTTAGTAAAAAGTCTGAAAATATGAAGGATTAATAGATGTTTACGACTTTTGCGAAGGATTTTGGATTGGAGTATATTTTGATATAATAATGACGCTTTCCAAAGGAAAATGTCCTTATCTAATACAATGGAATATTGATATGTGTTTGCGAGGGAACTGAACAAGTTGAAAAAGGTAAGACCTGACCTCTAGACCTGTGGCTAATACCGGCGTAAGAAAGCAATTTCTTACGCCATCTTTGCGTCTGAAAGAGCTTCCGAATTAATTGAAGTCTCTCATTTACACCCCTTGATAGATTACATAGATAGAGTTATCAAATGACAAATTGAATTGCCATACAGAAAAATAGACTTGCTCTGCGATTTTATTAGCCCTTAATAAAAAATCAACTTGACAATAATACAATGACAGTTTTGGTTACTTGGTCTTTAAAAATATTGAAGTCTAAGCCGTTGTGTGAAAATGCAGATTTTTCCTGTCTAAGAGCATCAATTAAAATGCAGCAAGTGTAAACTTTTTCAAATAAGTCATCTTGCGTTATGCCATTTTTATTTAATAGCTCTTTAATTTTTAAAAAATATTCATTTTCAAAATTGGAAAAATGACGATTGATATCAGTATCTTCTGATATCATCATTCTTAACTGAGCCAGAGCGTGACTGGTATCGGCATATAAGTCAATATAATAACAGATCCAATTTTCGACAAAACTAGCTAGTGAAAAAGGTTGTTGCAAACTTAATTTTTCAAGTAAATGGCCTGAAATATTTTCAAGATAATCGTGAAAAGCAGCAATGTATATTTGTTTCTTATCTTTAAAGTAACTATATAGCGCTCCTGTTGAGATACCAGCACGTTTGGCAATCTCAATTGTATTGGTTTTATAATATCCTTTTTCGCAAAAAAGGGCAAACCCGGCATCTAGTATTTTTTTCTTTGTTTCAATAGAACGTTTTTGAATGGGTTCTCTTACATCATTCATAATATCACCTCTTTTTTATTATACTTGGAACTTTAAATCAGGTCAATGAAATGTGAATCATTATTCGCATTTTGTTGACATCTATCAATGCGGGTACTATAATAATAATGTGAATAATCATTCGTATATAGTCTAATGGTATGAAGTCAAGAGGGTAAGTGCAAATGGAACGGATAAAAAAGCCACCATAAACGTACTGGCTGGATAAAAAAGGCAAACCTTTTCAAGCCCTGCCCTTGCAATTTAAAAAACAGGG
>NZ_VWXL01000054.1 GCF_009746625.1 Caproicibacter fermentans | reverse complement strand
CTATATTCAATATCCGTAAAAGTTTGTTGCTTTTTCATTTCTCTGCACCGCCTGTGTCTTGATAGTTCTATTTTACCAGAGTTCTCCTCTCTTCGGTAGAGGGGCGGATTAAATCAGAGGTTCCTTAACCGTATTTCAAAAAGCCTGCGGTTCGGATTTGCCTTAGCATAAAACCATCCGGACTGATGCCGGGGCTGATGAAAATGCCGTTTTTCAGGGTCCGCCGGGCGTCGGTAAAACACATTTAGCCGTCGGACTTGCTATGCAGGCGCGGTGTAACGGTATGATGGTTTCTCTGTAATGCCGAGCCTCACCGCTGATCTCCGAAAGGTCAGCATTCAAGACTGTTTCATCACCATCCGAGAGTAACGAAGAACCAGCTTTCGCCGGACTTTTTCGACAGGTTTGGGAACATCTTTCAGATAGGTTGCAGATGTTCCAATTGATGCAGAAAAAGCACGGCGGAAAGCAAGTCGGCGCATCCCCCCGGACTAATATTCCGCGCGGTGAAAATTGCATCTAACTTTTTGATCAAAGCCATGCCTTTTTCTGAATAAGCTCCTCCCGCAGTCAGAACCTGCCCTGCCGTTTTTTTCATCCATGCCAGCGCTTCTGTCCCGCATCTGGCCAGCACGTTGGTGTCTTCGGTAATCGCCATTAATCGAAACAAAGTCTGCAGTTTCACGGCGTTCATCTGTGCGCCAGACGCCAGCTCTTTTTCAAATTCAGGAAAAACCGCCAGTACGGAAGGGTACCCTTCCGCCGCTTCGCCGCGGATCCCGCGGTTTCCGTACCTTAAGAACAAGCGCTCCCCTTTTGTGTGCGGGGGACGACGGAGGATATTGTCCCATTCCCGCTCCATCTCGGTTTTTGCGATTTGCGACGACAGGAAAGCCATCGATTCTGCCGTCACATGATCCTGGTCCCGAAACTGAAAACCTGCCGCCGCGCATAGCAGACCGATGGAGAAAATGGCACCTTTATGCGTATTTACCCCGCCGGTAACGGAAAACATGGCTTTTTCCGCCAAAATGCCGATATTGCGAAGCTTGGGGAACAGTTCCCCCGGCTTTCCTTTATGAGATAACCCTGCGGCTGCCATTTCTCCCAAAAACGGGGTAATTGCCCGGAAACGTAAAAGCGACCGGCGTAAAACCGGGACTCACCTATGTGATGATCGACGTCTATGACAGCAAAAACAAACGCCTGACTCACGCCTCCGTTCAGTTGACGGTTCAAAACGGTGTGAAGCCGAACGGCAATTCCGCGAGGCAGTATGGTATTTTTTAATTGATGATTGTTCCCGTTCGGCTCTGTTTCTAAGGAAAAGGGGCCGTTGCAAAACGGCACGAAAAAAAGTCGGAGCAACCATACGAAAAGGTATTGGCAGCTCCGGCTTTTTGCTTTAAAATTTAGTTGTGAAAGAAAATAAAAAGCTCTTAGAGCATAACAGATTTGAGCGAAAAAATCAACAGTTG